>CAWHZH010000015.1:0-1157088 GCA_963833775.1 uncultured Actinomycetota bacterium
CGCCGGACCGTGGCCGGGTCGACGCTCGAGGTCAGCACGAGGATCAAGCAGTCCGAACGCAGCGCGCGCAGATCGTGCATCACCGCCTCCCCGTCACATCCGGGCATCGACAGGTCGAGGACGACGAGATCCGGCTCGGTCCTCCGGAAGGCCTCCGACGCCTCACGGGAGTCCTGGACCGTGCCGACCACCTCGAGGTCGGGCTCGGCCGCGAAGACGCACTCCAGTCCGAGCAGGATCGCGGGGTGGTCGTCGATGAGGAGGAGCGAGGTGGTCACAACGGGGTCTCCCATCTGATCTCGGTGCCGCGGTCACGCGCGCTGCTCACCTCGAGGCGGCCGTGCACCTCGTGCGCGGCGTCGACGAGGTTGCGGAGCCCCAGGTGGCCGTCATGCCTGCCCAGGGAAGCCAGGAGCTCCGGCGGGAGCCCGACGCCGTCGTCGCGGATGACCAGGCAGAGGCGCTGCTCCTCGACGGAGACCCGGATCGACACGGTGGCGGCGTGGGCGTGCCGCCCGACGTTGCGCAGCGCCTCCTGGGCGACCCGGTACGTCGCCTCCACGGCCGGGCCCGGCAGCCCGCGGCCGATGCTGGCGTCGACGGTGACCTCCACCCCGCGTGTCCGCAGCGGCTGGGCCAGGTCGTCGAGAGCCTGAGCCAGCCCGTCCTCGGCGAGGCTGGGTGGGTAGACCACGATCAGCGTGGAGCGCAGTGCTTGCACACTGGAGCGCACGGACTCTCCCATCTCGCCCAGCAGCATGTCGGCGCGTGCGGTGTCGCCAGATCCCAGCGACGCACGAGCCCCTTCGACGAGGAACGACGTGCCGATGAGCTCCTGGACGACTCCGTCGTGCAGGTCGCGGGCGACGTTGCGTCGTTCTCGCGTCGAGACCTCCTCCGCGGCGGACGCGAGCTCTACCTGTTGCTTACGCAGCCAGCGCAGGTTCAGTGAGAAGAACCTCACCTGGAACAACGCGAAGACCGCGAGCAGTCCGCCCGTGACGAGCAAGAAGGTGGTGAACAGGGAGGCTCGACGGTGCTTGACCTCGTCGTAGCTGATGTAGGTCTCGAAGAGCACGTGCTCTCCGTTCGCGCTCTCCAGCGGCGTGTAGACCTCGACCATGCGCGTGCCGAGCGACCGGTCGGAGACGTCCTCGGCCTGGCTCAGGTCGCTCACGGTGGCTACCGTGCGACCGGAGTCGAGGGCGCTCTGACGCTCATCGTCCGGCCGGTAGGACCGGCCGATCTCGGACGGGTCGTTGCTGTAGAGCAACTTCCCGTCGGGTGACCAGATCTTCACCTTTCGGATCAGCGTGTGGTGGACCAGACCGTCCTCGTCCTCCAAGACGGCGTTCAGCCGGTCGAGGGTTCCCGGTCGCCCGCGGAGGAACGCCGAGGTCAGCTGGGGCTCGATCACCGTCTCGCCGACGAGCTCGGTCACGTGCCGCGAGTCGGCGAGCGCCTGATGTCGAGCGACCTGCGCCACGATCACGTAGCCCGCGACCAGGAGGACGAGTAGCGCGCCGAGGCTACCGGCCAGGATCCGGTGCGTGGTCTGCCGCGACCGTTCACTGCGACGTTGCGGAGCGCTCGTGCCGTCCGCGAGGACCGCGCGTGTCCAGACCTTCTCCTCGGTCATCTGCATGGCGTGTCGTCCCAGCGTGAGGTCTGCGTCGTTCGGCCCCGGCGACCGAGCAAGGCGGAATCTGGTTCGGATACTCGGCGAGGGAACTTGAGAAATACTTGTGGTCGACCTGCCTCCTCCTCCTGGCCTAGGCCACTCGTCCGATGGCGGCGTCCGAGTCGTTGGGCGCACTGTTGGCGAGTCGCTATTCGGACAGACCGACGGGCCGGGGGGGTGTCGCAATGAGGTCGTTCAAGCAGGCCTGCGGATCGGCACCCACCCGATCACCCTCACCAGGCTGCCGGGATGCCGGCCGACCGTCTTCACGCGGATCGCGTCGGCCGTTCTCGCACCCGTGCGTGGCCTCTGCGCAGTCTCGACCCTGTCCACGCAAGACCCGTCTTCTTCCTCGGCGGAGCGGGCCCGGCGCAACGCCTCCCATGGAAACCCACGAGCACCGAAGAGAAGGAAGATCATGAGAAAGCCACAGTTCACCAAGATGAGGTGGTGGGCGGCCTTGATGCTGGTCATCACCTTCGCCACCGTCTCGGGAGTCGGCGCAGCCAACGCCAAGGGGGGCGGGGGCACCGCCAAGCCCCCGAAGGGGGCGGTCTCCCCGTGGGTCATCCCGACCCTGGGCGACCCGCCGTTCTCGGTCGCGACCGCCAACCTGCATGGCTTCGACGACACCGGGCTGATCGAGAGCGCCGGGCCGCTCGACGGCACCGGTTGTTCCGCCGACGCCGACACCTGGGGGGGCACCGTCACCCTCAATGGAATCGTGTTCACCATCCCCTGCAACCTGATCGTGCAGATGCCTGCGAACACCCTGACCTGGGCACAGTTCGTCAACGGCTCCGACGGCGCCGGGACACTCCCGGTCAAGGGCCTGGAGCTGCGCGTGGTCGGCAACATGGTCGGAACCAGGCACATCGCCGGTCTCGCCTACGCCTCCCAGCAGTCGGTCAACGTCGGCACCGGCACCATCACCGGCTTCGACTACACCCGGGGCACGATGCTGGTCGACAACGGCAGCGGCGCCAACGTGCGAGTGCAGATCAACGACCCGGTCGTCGACGGTCTCGTGGACTCCAACAACAACCCGACCGGTCGGTTCAGCGCCGGCCAGTCGCCGGACCCGCGGTTCAGCGTCGACCAGGACAACCCGACCATCCACGCCTCCACCGGATACCCGATGTGCATCCCGCGCACCGACCCGAGCACCGCGAACGACCCGCTGTGCCCGCAGGCGAACCGCCCGCTGGCACCCCCGTCGCCCAACCCGACCGGGATCCCGGCCTGCCGCAACTTCAGCGTCGCCGGCGTCGTTCCCCCTGCCGCGGGTGAGCTCACCCCGCCTCGCGCCGGTCAGGTCTACTGCTCGCAGTACGTCATGCCCGCAGCCCCGGCCGACAACACCACGGCGATCACAGGTCCCGACGCCCGCCAGCAGGCTCCGTTCGAGGTCGGCGACTTCGTCTCCTACTCGGGCTCGCTGATGCAAGACGGTAACGGCAACGACTTCGTCTCCGCCCACACCATCGAGGCGAACCTCGGGATCTACACCCAGCCGGGCACCCAGCCCGCCTACATGGCGATCGGTGAGTTCGGTGTCGGGACCGCAGACCCTGCGGCCACGGCAGTCAACGGTGCGGCCCAGGAGACCCAGGACCGGATCTTCCTGGAGTCCGAGACCACCGACGTCAAGACGCCGGTCGACATCTACTACATGGACTCGCGTGCCGACGGATCGATCTTCAACCGCTGGATCACACCGTTCGAAATGACCGGTGAGAACGCCACACCGCTGTCCGGTCCGACCGGTGGCATCACCACCCAGAACACCGGAGCCCAGCCTCAGCGGGCCAGGCTCCGGGCGACCAAGGCGCCGGCCGGACTGCTCAGCCAACCCAGCCGCACCGTCCGGGTGGCCCAGCGCACGCTGTGCCTGCCGACCCCGGTGGACCCCACCGTCACCACCATCAACCAGGCCGGTCTCGACACCTGCTTCTCGGGAGCCAGGCGCGTGGCCAACGGTCTGAAGGCGGGCCAGTACCAGGCCCCGGTCTTCGAGTACATCTTCCCGGAGAACGTGATGCCCGGTGACCTCCCGGTGCCGAACGACCTGTGGCACCTGCCATTCCTCCGCACCCACACCGAGGTCGGCGGCACCAACCTCGTCAACGGCGAGGGAGCGGGTCACACCGGCGCATTGGTTCCCAGCCCCTGGTGAACCGATGACCGGGTCGGGCCGGGGCCATCGGCCCCGGCCCGACCCGAGCACCCGAGGACACTGGAGTGGCGAGCGACCTAACGAACTCGTCCTCCGAGCGGTGGCCGGCGCCACCGCGGTCCTCGGGTGCTCGCCGTCCCGCTGCTCCTGGCGGGACTACAGGCTGGCGGCGTCCAACAGGCTGCCGAGCTCGTCGCCGGTGAGCTCGCGGAACGAGCCGACCTTGAGCCCGGTGACCTGCACCGGCCCGATCGCGGTGCGGGTCAGCTTGCGGACCGGGTGGCCGACCTGGTCGAGCAGGCGGCGCACGATCCGGTTGCGGCCCTCGTGGATGACCAGCTCCACGATCGACTTGTCCTGGGCGCCCTCACCGACCAGCTTCGCCGACGACACGGTGACCGGACCGTCGTCGAGCTCCACCCCGGCCAGCAGGGTGTCGAGCGTCTCGGCGGAGACGCGGCCGGCGACCTCCGCGACGTACGTCTTGTCGACCTCGTACGACGGGTGGGCCATCCGTTGCGCGAACTCGCCGTCGTTGGTGAGCAGCAGCAGCCCGGCGGTGTCGGTGTCGAGGCGGCCGACGTGGAAGAGCCGCTCCGGCCGGTCGGCGACCAGGTCGCTGAGGGTGGGCCGGCCCTGCGGGTCGGACATCGTCGAGACCACGCCGGTGGGCTTGTTGAGAGCCAGGTACACGTTGGGCGAGACCGGTGGCAGCCGCTGGCCGGAGACGTGGATCACCGCCCGGGTCGGGTCGATCTTGGTGCCGAGACGGGTGACGACCTCACCGTCGACGGTCACCTCGCCGGCGAGCATCAGCTCCTCGCACTTGCGTCGCGAGGCGACCCCGGAGCGGGCGAGGAGCTTGTGCAGCCGGACCAGGCCGTCCTCGTCGCGGTCGAGGTCGGGGGTGGTCACTCCCCCGCGCTCTCGTCCTCGAGGTCGCCGAGGTCGTCGAGGTCGGGGAGGTACGGCGCGAGCTCGGGCAGGTCGTCGAGCGAGGTGACGCCGATCCGCTCCAGGAAGTAGGAGGTGGTCCGGTAGAGGTTGGCGCCCGACGAGTGGTCGTGCCCGGCCTCCTCGACCAGGCCGCGGGTGAGCAGGGTGCGCATCACGCCGTCGACGTTGACGCCCCGGATCGCCGAGACCCGGGCCCGTGAGACGGGCTGCCGGTAGGCCACGACGGCGAGCGTCTCGAGCGCGGCCTGGGTCAGCCGCGCCTGCTGGCCGTCGAGCACGAACGCCTCGACCACCGGAGCGAGCTCCTCCCGGGTGTAGTAGCGCCAGCCGCCGGCGACGTTGCGGAGCTCGAAGCCGCGGCCCTGCTCGGCGTACTCGGCGGCCAGGTCGGTGAGCGCACCGGTCACGTCGGCCACGGGGTGACCCACGGCCGTGGCGAGCGTGGTCTCGTCGAGCGGCTGGTCGGCGATCATCAGCAGCGCCTCCAGCGACGGCCGCAGCTCGGCGACCGCGACCTCCAGCACGTCCTCGGTCATGGCGTCTCCTCCTGGTCGGGCGTGGTCTCGACAGGCTCGACCGACGGGTCGGGCTCGGGCGCGCCCTCGAACTCGTCGATGTGGACGTCCGCCTCGACGTCGAGGTCGTCGGAGCCGGTCCAGCGCACCGACAGCTCACCCAGCGGCGACATCTGCTCGAAGGCGACGGCGTTCTCGCGGAACAGCTCGAGCAGTGCCAGGAACCGCGCCACCTTGGTCAGGGTGTCAGGCGCGTCGCCGCACAGCGCCCGGAAGGTCATCGTGCCCGCACGGCGGAGCCGGTCGACGATGATCTCGGCCTGCTCGCGCACGCTGACGGCCGGCGCGTGGATGTGCTGCAGCGAGACCTCCAGCTCCGGCTTGGGCTCCAGTGCCTTGGCGGCCAGCGCGGCGAACGCGTCGAGGCCGATCCCGATCAGCACCTCCGGGAGCAGCCCGGCGTACCGCTCCTCGAGGCCGACCGCCCGCGGGTGTCGCTTCGACTCGCCCGCCAGTCGCTTCTCGAGCACGGAGGCGACCTGCTTGAACGCGCGGTACTGCAGCAGGCGGGCGAAGAGCAGGTCGCGCGCCTCGAGCAGGGCGAGGTCGTCCTCGTCCTCGACGTCACCCTGGGGCAGCAGCCGGGCGGACTTGAGGTCGAGCAGGGTGGAGGCGACGACCAGGAACGACGTGGTCTGCTCGAGGTCCCAGGCACCGTCGGCCGCGGCGCCGGCCTTCACGTGCGCGATGAACTCGTCGGTGACCCGCGACAGCGAGACCTCGGTGATGTCGAGCTTGTGCTTGGCGATCAGGCTCAGCAGCAGGTCGAAGGGGCCCTCGAAGTTGTCGAGCCGGACCTCGAACGCCGACTCCAGCCCCGCCTCGGTGCCCACGTCCGGGCTGGCGGCGAGCGTCATGCAGAGCTCACTCCTCGACGAGCCGCTGCACGAGCAGGCTGTCGTAGCCGTGCTCCTCGAGGTCGGCGAGCACCAGCGCGATCGCCTCGCGCACCAGCCGGCCGCGGTCGACGGCGAGGCCGTGCTCGACGGCGCAGGGCGAGCCGGGCGTCGCTCGAGGTCGAGCAGCTCGTCGGCGGTGACGTAGACCGTCATCTTCTCGTCGTGCCGGACCCGCCCGCTCGGCCGCCGCGCGCGCGACTCGTCGCCGTCGACGGCCGCCGGTACGGCGCGCACCCGGCGCTCGGCGCGGGGCGCCGGCACCTCGGTGGGGTTCGTAGCAGGGTCGTCAGTGGGGCGGAACAGGTCGTCGGCGGTCGGGAGGCTCACACGTCGAGACACCGCAGCGCCACCTCCTTGGCCAGCTGGCGGTAGGACTCGGCGCCGCCCGAGGCGACTGGCGTACGACGTGATCGGCTCGCCGGCGACGGTCGAGTCGGAGAACTTCACGGTCCGGCGGATCACGGTGTGGAAGACCTTGTCGCCCCAGGCCTGCACCAGCCGCTGCATCACCTCGCGGCTGTGGAGGGTGCGGCCGTCGAACATCGTGCCGAGCACGCCGTCGATCTCCAGGCGCGGGTTGAGGCGTTCGCGCACCTTGTCGATCGTGGTCTTGAGCAGCGCCACGCCGCGCAGCGCGAAGTACTCGCACTCCAGCGGCACGATCACCCCGTCGGAGGCGGTCAGGGCGTTGACGGTGAGCAGGCCGAGCGAGGGCTGGCAGTCGATGAGGATCACGTCGTACCGGTCGATCGCCGGGGCCAGCACCCGCTGCAGGGTCTGCTCGCGGGCGACCTCGTGGACCAGCTGCACCTCGGCCGCGGACAGGTCGATGTTGGACGGCAGCAGGTCCATGCCGGGTACGCCGGTGGGCACGACGACGTCGTCGAGGGTGACCTCGCGGTCCATCAGCAGGTTGTAGACGGTCAGCTCGATCTCGTGGGGGTTCAGCCCCAGGCCGACCGACAGCGAGCCCTGCGGGTCGAAGTCGACCAGCAGCACCTTGCGGCCGAACTCCGCCAGCGAGGCGCCGAGGTTGATCGTGGTCGTGGTCTTGCCGACCCCGCCCTTCTGGTTGCACATCGAGATCACCCGGGCGTGGGTGGGGCCGGTCACCGGCGACGGGTCGGGGAACACCGGCATCGGCCGGCCGGTCGGCCCGAGCGGCTGCACGTCGCCACCGTCGGCGAGCGCCTCGTCGGTGACCATCGTGTCGGCGACCGGCTCGACGGCCTCCTCGGCGGGGACGCTGGTGCGGGTCGAAGGGCAGGGGGGGGCTGTCGGCTCCGCTGCCTCGTCGGCGACCGGAGCGTGCGGGACCGGGGCCTGCGGTGGCATCGCGGGTGCGGTGGTGCCGTGGTGACCGCTGAAGAAGGTCCCGCTCATGTGTGCTCCCGTGTGGTGTTGGCGCTGCTCGAGCGAAAATGTCGACTTTCCGACATCGTGCCCCGACGTACGCCGTGACTGTAGGAGGGCGCGCCGAGCGGCCACAACACGTCGGAGGATTCCCCCAGGCCCGGGCCCGAATCTGTGCAGAGCGTGTGCACGAGCCAGGAGGGGAGTGCACAGGGAGGACCCCTGCCTGTGCACAACCCTGTGCACTCGCGGACCGCCCGCGGCGACCCCTCAGGCCGGGTCGTAGAGCGCCGGGCGCGGCTCCTGCGGGATCTCGACGCGGCCGGCGCCGTGGCAGCGACTCGACGGCCGAGAAGGCCGCCACGTTGGCCAGGTAGCCGTCCCACGCGGAGGGCCCGGTCGGCCGGCCGGCCCGGATGCCGTGGACCCAGGCGCCGACCTCGATCCGGTAGGCGTCGAGGTAGCGCTCGGTGCCGTCCTTGGTCGACCACCCGGCCGTCGACGCCCGAGGTCTCGGAGAGCTGCGCCGCACCGAGACGCCGTACGGCGGGGTGAGCGAGACCGTGCCCTCGGTGCCGGTGACCTCGGTGTGGATGTCGTAGCCGTACTGGGCGTTGATGAACACCTCGATGGTCACGACGGCGCCGCCCGCGGTCTCGAGACCGCCACCTGGAGGTCCTTGAGCGCGCCGTCGGGCACCCGCGACGCGAAGACGGTCACCGCCGCGAGCGGGTCGTCGAGCAGCCACGGCACGCTGTCGAACTCGTGGATCATCGAGCCGAACAGCACGCTCTCGTCGGTGTGGCTGGGGTGGCTGCGGGCGTTGCGGTGGATGCAGTGGGCCGCCTTGACCTGGCCGATGGAGCCGTCCGAGCACGGCCTCGCGCAGCGCGACGTACGCCGGGTCGAAGTGCCGCATGAAGCCGAGCTGGACCAGCCGGCGGCCGGCCGCCACCTCGGCGTCGACGACGCGTCGGCCGCCCGTCGAGCGTGCTGGCGATCGGCTTCTCCAGCAGGGTCGGCTTGCCGCAGCTCGATGCAGGCGAGCGTCAGCGGCTCGTGGAGCGGGTCGGGGGCCGCGATCAGCACGGCGTCGACGTCGTCGGAGTCGATCAGCGCCTCGGCCGACGGGCCGCGGCACCGCGCCGACGCCCTCGGCGACGCCTTGGCCCGCTCGGAGTCGACGTCGAAGATCTGCGAGACCCGGCGCGCCGGGCACCCAGCGGGACAGGTTGTCGACGTGCGCGGCGCCCATCGCGCCGGTGCCGATCACCCCGATCCGCACGGCGTCGCTGCTGGTGGTCATGTGGTCACCCATCGTCTCTCTTCGTAGGAACGCACCATCGCGTCGACCAGCTCCGCCGCCACCACGGCGTCGTCGATGGTCGCGCCGTGCGGCTTGCCCGTGTGGATGCTCTCCACCAGGGCGCGGCACTCGACGACCTTGAGGTCGTCGAAGCCCATGGCCATGCCGGAGCCGGGCTGGAACGCGGCGAGGTCGCCGTCGCCCGGCCTGGACGAAGCCGGGTCTCCCAGGGCGCGTCCTGGTAGTCCTGGCCGAGGCAGAGCCGGAGCTCGCCCATCCGCCGGAAGTCCCAGGACAGTGCGCCCTCGGTCCCGCGGACGTCGATCGCCGTAGGTGCACTGCTCCCCCACCGCCACGCGGGACGACGTCAGGGAGCCCGCGGGCGCCGGAGCCGAACCGCAGCAGCGCCGAGGCGACGTCCTCGTTGCCGACCGGGCCGCGCGGCCCGTCACCGCCGCGCGCGTAGTGCGAGACCGCCCCGCTGGCGAGCGGGCGCTCGGTGATGAACGTCGCCTGGTCCGCCACGAGCTCGGTGAGGCCACCCAGGGAGTCGCCTCCGACGTACAGGGCGAGGTCGAAGCCGTGGCTGGCGAGGTCGCCGAGCACACCCGTTCCGGCGTACGCCGGGTCGAACCGCCACGACAGCGCCCCGTCGGGGTGCGCGGAGTAGTCGGCGAGCATCCGGACGTCGACCGACTCCAGCGTGCCGAGCCGCCCGGCGGCGACGAGCTCACGGGCGTGCTGCGACCGCCGGTGCGTTGCGGTAGTTGAACCCGACCGCCGAGCACACCTCCGCCTCGCGCACGGCCGCCGCGATGGCAGCGGTGTCGGCGGCGCTGCGGCCCGCGGGCTTCTCGATCCACAGGTGGCGGCCCGAGCGTGCCACCGCCTCGCCGATCTCGCGGTGCACGAAGTTCGGGCCGCAGACGCTCACCACGTCGACGTCGTCCCGCTCCAGGAGCTCGGTCCACTCCTCGACCGCGGTCGCCGAAGCCGTAGGTGTCGATCGCCTGCTGCCGACGGCCCGCGTCGGGGTCCGCCACCGCCACGAACCGGGGGCGCAGCGGAGTGTCCGGGTAGTGCTGGGCCAGGCGCGACCACGCGCGCGTGTGCACCTGACCCATCCACCCGAACCCCACCACCGCGACCCCGATCTCAGGGGCTGCGGTCATGGGCGGGTGCTCTCCGCCGTCGGCTCGTCGGTCCCCTGGTGGAGCGTCTCCGCCACCTCGGACTCCATGCTCCGGGAGACCTCGGAGTCAGGCAGCTGACGCGAGAGCTCATGGCTGAGCGCCTCGAGCTCCGCACCGCCGGCCATCATCTGGACGAGCTCCTCGAGAGACATGTCGGCCTTGGGGAAGTTGCCCATGCTGCGTCCGCGGCGGAGCAGCATGAACCGGTCGCCCACCGGGTAGGCGTGGTGGGGATTGTGGGAGATGAAGACGACGCCCAGGCCGCGGTCGCGCGCCTTGGCGACGTACTTGAGCACGACCCCGGACTGGCGGACCCCGAGAGCGGCGGTCGGCTCGTCCAAGATCAGCACGCGGGCGCCGAAGTAGACCGCCCGGGCGATCGCGACACACTGTCGCTCACCACCCGACAGGGTCCCGATCGGCTGGTCGACGTCGCGCAGGTCGATCCCCATCGCACTCAGCTCGGTCTTGGTGATCCGCTTCATCGAGGTGATGTCGAGCCGCTTCAGGGGTCCGGCACCCTTGGTGAGCTCCGAGCCGAGGAAGAAGTTGCGCCAGACCGGCATCAGCGGGACGACGGCGAGGTCCTGGTAGACCGTGGCGATCCCGAGCGCCAGCGCCTCACGGGGCGAGGAGAAGGTGCGCTTCGTCCCGTCCACCAGGAAGTCGCCACTGGTGTGGGCGTGTGCCCCCGCCAGGATCTTGATGAACGTCGACTTGCCGGCGCCGTTGTCGCCCAGCACGCAGGTGACCTCGCCGGCCTTCACCGTGGTGGTCACCTCGCGGAGCGCGATCACCGAGCCATAGCTCTTGCCGATCTCGGTCACCTCGATGATCGCCGTGCCCGGCGCAGGCAGCGGCGGACCTCCGGCGGTCTCGGGAGCCTGTCCCCCCTCGAGGGTCTCCGGCTCGATCTGCTCCGCACTCATCGCACACGCTCCGCTCGGGTCTTGACGAAGTTGTTGACCAGGACGGCGCCGAGAAGCATCACGCCGAGGATGGAGAACAGCCAGTCGCTGTCCCATCCGGCGTAGATGATGCCCTGGTGGACCATGCCGTAGATCAGGGCGCCGAGAGCGGCGCCGATCGCTGACCCGTAGCCGCCGGTCAACAGGCAGCCACCGACGACGGCGCAGATGATGTAGATGAACTCCGCGCCGACTCCGGTGGTCGACTGCGCCGTGGTCGTCTTGAAGAGGGTCAGCATCCCCACGATCCAAGCGCCGAAGGCCGTGGCCATGAACAGGCCGACCTTGGTCCGGAACACGGGAACGCCGACCTGCCGGGCGCTGGTCTGGGCGCCACCGACCGAGAAGATCCAGTTGCCGGCGCGGGTCCGCAGCAGGACCCAGGAACCGATGGCGATCACCGCGAGGGCCCACCAGGTCGCGGCGTAGATCCGAAGGAAGCCGGTCGCCGGGATGTCGACCCAGGGCAGCCACGTCAGGTCGATCTTGATGTAGGACCCGAACAGCTTGTTGCCCGCGGAGTATCCCGCCGACTGCTGGAAGTCGACCACCGACACCTGGTTGATGACCGCCTTGAGGCCGGCCAGGTTCACGCCCCGCAGGACGAAGAAGGTGGCGAGGGTGACGATGAAGCTCGGCACCCCGGTCTTCATCACCAGCACCCCGTTCAGGAAGCCGATGCAGAGGGCGACGACCAGCGAGGTGAAGACCGAGACCCAGACGTTGATGTGCCAGTGCGACATCATCACACCGGTGATCAGGCCCGTCGTGCCGGTCATGGCGCCGGCGGAGAGGTCGAACTCCCCACCGATCATGAGCATGGCCACGACGACCGCCATCACGGCGAAGCCCGACGACTCGAAGAGCCAGGTGCTCGCACCGGCCGGAAGGGCGAAGGCCGTGGTAGAGAAGGCGAAGTACAAGAAGATGAGCAGGGCCGCGACCGCCGCGCCGACCTCAGGGCGGCGCAGGACGGCCGCCAGGCGGGCGTGCTCGCCGACCCGCTCATCGCGTTCGGGTGGAGTCTGCTTCTTTTCTACCGGTGACGGTGTTGCTGTGGTGCTCATGGTGCCCTCCTCGGGGCTGTTGTCCGCCATGGGACGGTCGGGGGTCCGGCCCGAGCCGGACCCCTCCCGTCAGCTCAGCGGGTGCCCGACTGGGCGAACTTCAGGACGGCTGCTGCGTTGTCCTTGGTGATGATGGCCGGGCCGGAGTAGACCGGCTGGCCGCCACCGATGTCGTTGCCGTTGAGCGCCTTCAGGTAGATGCCCGTGACTCCCAGGTAGCCCTGGACGTAGGGCTGCTGGTCGATGGCGAAGAGGATCTTGCCGTCCTCGATGTTCTGCACCACGTCGGCGTTCACGTC
Source organism: uncultured Actinomycetota bacterium (assembly GCA_963833775.1). Classification (GTDB taxonomy): domain Bacteria; phylum Actinomycetota; class Actinomycetes; order Propionibacteriales; family Nocardioidaceae; genus Nocardioides. The sequence continues at coordinate 12,475 of CAWHZH010000015.1, forward strand.
GAAGGTGCCCACGGTGACGTCGGCGCCCGTGGCGTCGACGGCCTTGACGGCCTGACCGGACATGTCGCCACCGAGGGACAGGATGCCGTCGATGGTCGGGTCGGCCTGGAGCTTCGACTCGATGGTCGCCTCGGAGCCGGCCAGGTCGGTGTTGTCGACCTGCAGGTTCGTCAGCGTGCCGCTGAAGGTGGACTTGGCACCGGCACAGCGCTGCTCGAGGCCCACGTTGCCGGCCTCCTGGATCACACACAGCGCGTTCTTGACGCCGGCGTTGTTCATCTGCTCACCGGCGGCCTTGCCCGCGAGGGTCTCGCTCTGGCCGACGTGGGTGATCGCACCGAACTGCTGCCACTGGTCGAGACCGGAGTTGATGGTGATGACCGGGACGCCGGCGGCGACCGCAGCCTTGATGCTCTTCTCCAGACCGTCCGGGTTGGCCATCGAGACGACCACGCCGTCCGTGCCCGCCGCGACCGCGTTGTCGATCAGGGTCGCCTGCTTACCCACGTCGGGGTCCGACTGGTAGTGCAGGTCGACGCCCTCGTCCTTGCCGGCCTGCTCCGCACCGGCCTTGACGACGTCCCAGAACGAGTCGCCGGGAGCGCCGTGGGTGATCACGTCGATCCGGATGTCACTGGACGACGCACCGCCGCCCGTGCTGCTGGCGTCGGCGTTCGGGGTACTGCTGCTGTTGCTGCCACAGCCGGTCAGTACGAGCAGCCCGGCCGCGATACCCGCGGTGAGCAACCGTCGGATTCTCATGGTGTTCTCCTTCTCAACCGCATCTCGCGGACTTATTACTACTGGGTGGACCGGGAGCCGGGGTGGCTCATCGGGCCGTCGGGAAGCTGAACTGTGCCTGTTGGTGCTCGGCGAGGTCGACGTGTGGCCAGCGGGCCGTGACGACCTTGGCGCGCGTGTAGAACGCGACACCCTCCGGCCCGTGGATGTGGTGCTCCCCGAAGAGGGAGTCCTTCCAGCCGCCGAAGGAGTAGTAGGCCATGGGGACGGGGATCGGAACGTTCACGCCGATCATGCCGACACGTACGCCCCGCTGGAAGCGACGCGCCGCCTCGCCACTGGAGGTGAAGATCGCGGTGCCGTTCCCGTAGGGGTTGGCGTTGATCAGGTCGATGGCCCGGTCGACGTCGTCGAGGTGGAGCACGGTGAGCACCGGCCCGAAGATCTCCTCGGTGTAGACCTCCATCTCGGGGGTCACCCGGTCGACGACCGTGGGACCGACGAAGAAGCCGCCCTCGTGGCCGGCGACGCTGAGTCCGCGCCCGTCGACACTGAGGCTGGCGCCCTGCTCCTCACCGGAGCCGATCAGGCCCACGATGCGGTCGCGCGCCTCGGGCGTGACGACCGGTCCCATGTCGCTCTCGGCGTCGCGACCGGAGCCGACCTTGACCGCCCGGGCCCGCTCGGAGACCAACGACACGAGGTCGCCGCCCACGCCGCCGACCGTGACCGCCGCCGAGATCGCCATGCACCGCTCTCCCGCCGACCCGAAGGCGGCCGCGACCAGCTGGTCGGCGGCGTACTCGAGGTCCGCGTCGGGGAGGATGACGGCGTGGTTCTTGGCGCCGCCGAGGGCCTGGACGCGCTTGCCGTTCTCGGTGGCCCTGGTGTGGATGTACTTCGCGATCGGCGTGGAGCCGACGAACGACACGGCCGCCACGTCGGGGTGCTCCAGCAGGGCGTCGACCGCCTCCTTGTCGCCGTGGACGACGTTGAAGACGCCCTCGGGCAGGCCCGCCTCCGCCCACAGCTCCGCCAGGATCAGAGCGGCCGAGGGGTCACGCTCGCTGGGCTTGAGCACGAACGTGTTGCCGCACGCGATCGCCACCGGGAACATCCACATCGGCACCATCGCCGGGAAGTTGAACGGCGTGATCCCGACGCAGACGCCCAGCGGTTCGCGGAACGAGAACAGGTCGACCCCCGTCGAGACCTGTGCCGAAAAGTCGCCCTTGAGCAGCTGCGGGATCCCGCAGGCGAACTCGACGACCTCGAGGCCCCGTTGGACCTCGCCGCGTGCATCGCTGAGCACCTTGCCGTGCTCGTCGGTGATCGCCTCGGCGATCCGGCCGACGTTGGCGTTCACCAGCTCCCGGAAGGCGAACAGCACCTTGGTCCGCTGGCTCAGGGAGGCCTGCGACCACTCGGTGAACGCCTCGCTCGCCGTCCGTACGGCGGCGTCCACGTCGGCGCGGCTCGCCAGGGCGACCTCGGCCTGCTGCTCGCCCGTTGCGGGGTTCCACACGCGCCCACGGCGTTCGCCGCTGCCGCTCGTGGACTTGCCGCCGACCCAGTGGTCGATGGTCCTCATCGTTGGTCCCTCTCGTCGGTGACGGGGCGCAGGTGGCTGCGCTGCCTCGCCTTCTCGGTGTCGTACGTCGCCCGAGCATCCCGCGTCGACTCCAGCGCCGCGACCTCGGCCACCGGCACGTCCCACCACCCGGGACTGTCGGGCGCGGGGACCAGCGGGTCGGTCTCCACGTGGATCACGGTCGTGACGTCGGCCGCCTGCGCGTCGGCGAAGGCCTTCTCCAGCTCGGCGATCCCGCTGACCGAGGTCACGCGGGCGCCCAGGCTGGCGGCGTTCGCAGCGAGATCGACGGGGAGGATGTCGCCGTCGAGCCCGGTCGGCGTGCGGTAGCGGTAGCGGGTCCCGAAGCGCTGGGACCCCAGGGACTCCGACAGGGCTCCGATGGAGGCGAACCCGTGGTTCTCGACCAGGACCACGATCAGCTTCACGCCCTCCTGGACGGCGGTGACGATCTCCTGCGACATCATCAGGTAGGAGCCGTCGCCCACCATCACGACCACGTCGCGGTCCTCACCGGCATCGAGGACGGCCATCTTCACGCCCAGTCCGCCGGCGATCTCGTAGCCCATGCAGGAGAAGCCGTACTCCACGTGGTAGCCCTTGCGGTCGCGGGTGCGCCACATCTTGTGCAGGTCGCCCGGCATCGAGCCGGCCGCACACACGACCACGTCCTGCTCGCGGGTGAGCCGGTTGACCACCCCGAGCACCTCGGACTGCGCCGGCAGCGGCTCGTGGTGCAGGTCGTGCGACCTCTGCACGATGTCGTCCCACTCCCCCGCGAGGCGGGTGGCGCGGGCCGAGTGCTCGGCCGGGGCGCTCCAGCCGTCGACGGCCTCGGTGAGCTGCTCGAGCCCGCGTCGTGCGTCACCGACGAGGGCGACGGCCGAGAGCTTGTGCGCGTCGAACGACGCCACGTTGAGGTTGACGAAGCGCACGTCCGGATCGCCGAAGACCGTCTTCGACCCCGTCGTGAAGTCGCTGTAGCGGGTGCCGACGCCGATCACGACGTCCGCCTCCCCGGCCAGCTCGTCCGCGGCGGTGGTGCCGGTCGCGCCGATCGCGCCCACCGACAACGGGTGGTCGTAGCGCAGGCTGCCCTTGCCGGCCTGCGACTCCGCCACCGGTACGCCGGTCGCCTCGGCGAAGGCGCGGAGAGCCTCGGTCGCCCCGGAGTAGATGACGCCGCCACCGGCCACGATCAGCGGCCGTCGGGCGCCCTTCAGCACCGCGACCGCGCGGGCCAGGGCGTCGTCGGCGAGCGGCTGGCGGGGCTGGTGCCAGACCCGGCGGGCGAAGAGGTCGTCCTCCCAGTCCCACGCCTCGGCCTGCACGTCCTGCGGCAGCGCCAGGGTGACCGCGCCGGTCTCGGCGGGGTCGGTCAGCACCCGCATGGCGGCCAGCAGCGACAGCGGCAGCTGCTCGGGCCGGTTGATCCGGTCCCAGAAGCGCGACACCGGCTTGAAGCAGTCGTTGACGCTCACGTCGAGGGTCCGGGGGTCCTCGACCTCCTGCAGCACCGGGTTGGAGACCCGGGTGGCGAAGACGTCGCCGGGCAGGAGCAGCACCGGGATCCGGTTGATCGTCGCCAGGGCGGCACCGGTGACCATGTTGGTCGCGCCCGGACCGACCGAGGCGCTGCACGCGAACGCGGTGAGACGGTCACGGTGCCGGGCGTAGCCGACCGCGGCATGCACCATGGCCTGCTCGTTGCGCGCCTGGTGGTAGCGCAGCACGTGCCCCTCCGCACCTGCCCCGCCGGCATTCTCGGCGGTCTCGCGCTCGAGGAGGGCCTGGCCGACACCCGCGACGTTGCCGTGGCCGAAGATGCCCCAGCACCCGGCGAAGAACGGGGTCTCGACGCCGTCGCGCTCGACGTACTGCACCTCGAGAAAGCGCACGATCGCCTGCGACACCGTCAGTCGGACGCTCATCGGACCCCCTCGTGGCCGGCCCCGCGACTGGCAGGGCCGAACGGGAGCCGCGGGTCGACGGCCTGGTCGGCCCACGTGTCGCGGATCCAGCCGTGGGCGGGGTCGTCGCAGATCCGCCAGGCACGCTCGTCGCCCGGGCCTGCCATCACGTTGAGGTAGTACAGGTCGTAGCCGGGCACCGCGATCGACGGGCCGTGCCAGCCGAACGGGATCAGCACGACGTCGCCGCTGCGCACCTCGGCCAGGACGTCGATCTCCTTGCCCGGGTGGCCGTAGACGCGCTGGTAGCCGATGCCCGGCCCGGCGGGACCGTCGGCGACCTCGAAGTAGTAGATCTCCTCGAGCACGCTCTCGGTCGCGCTCGCCTCGTCGTGCTTGTGGGGCGGGTACGACGACCAGTTGCCGGCGGGCGTCAGCACCTCGCACGCGATCAGTGCGTCGGCCTCGAAGGCGTCGGGCGTGCAGAAGTTGTTGACCTGGCGACTCGCCGCACCGGCCCCGCGCATCTCCACCGGCACCCGGTCGGCCGGCTGGTGGCGGAACGGCAGCCGGGCGTCGCACACCGCGGAGGGCAGCGCGAACCGACCGCCGGCCGGACTGGTGATCACGATCGCGGCGTCGCGCGGCACGTAGACGAAGTCGCTCGGGCCGCTGAACACGTCGGGTCGACCCTGCACGTTGAGGGTCTCGCCGTCGCAGGTCACCTCGCACGAGCCGGACAGGGACATCACGAGGGTCTCGGCCGGACCGGTCTGCCAGGTCACCGAGCCGCCGGGCTCGAGCTCGACCACCGACAGCCCGCTGTAGCTCCAGCCCGCCGACTCGGGCGTCACCTGGAGCGCGCACTCCTCGGTGCTCGCCGACCCCGCCCGCAGGTGCAGGTCGTTGCCGAGAACGGTCGCAGCGGTCATCACATCATCCCCACGACGGCGTCCACGGCGGCGGCGACGTCGCCGTCCGGTGGGTACAGCAGCGAGCGGCCGACGACCATGCCGCGGACCTGGGGGTTGCTCAGCACCTTCTCCCAGGCCGCGAACTGGGCGTCCTGGTCCTCGGCGACCTCGCCGCCGAGGAGCAGCACGGGAAGGGTGGTCGCGGCCAGGACCGGCTCCATGTCGTCGATCACGGGCATCTTCAGCCAGGTATGGGCACTGGTCCAGCCGAGCCCCGCAGCCACCGTCGCGGAGCGAACGACGGCCTCGGTGGAGAGATCGTTGCGGACCCGACCCTCGATGCGGTGGGAGATGAACGGCTCGACCATCGCCATCAGGCCGTGCCCGGCGAGAGCACCGACGGCGTTCGCGCAGGCTTCCACGGTGGGAGCGGTCGCGTGGTCGTCGGGGTCGATGCGCATCAGCATCTTGCCGCCCTGGAAGCCCATCCGCTGGACGGCGTCCGCGTCGTACCCGGTGAAGCGGTCGTCGATCTCGAACACCGTGCCGGCCAGGCCGCCGCGGTTCATCGACCCGATCACGACCTTGCCCTCGAGTGCTCCCATCAGGAGCAGGTCCTCGATGATGTCGGCGGTGCCGAGAACGCCGTCCACGCCCGGCCGCGACAGGGCCACGGACAGGCGCTCGAGCAACCGGAACCGGTCGGCCATCGCGAGCCCGTCGCTACCGGCGCGCAGGAAGCCACGGGCGGTGTGGTCGGCCGCGACCAGCATCAGGCGCCCGGTGCTGCCGATCAGCGAGTCGGGGCGTTCGCGTCCGGCTGCCATCTGCGCCACCAGGCCGGGCTGGTCGGCCCGCACCTTGACCAGGTCCGTCAGACCCACGCTCATGACACCCTCCCGAGGATCTCTTCCAGCTCGTCCGTGGTCGGCATCGCGTCCGCGCAGGCCATCCGGCCGGCCACGACCGCGCCGGCGGCGTTGGCGAACCGGAGCATCCGCTCGAGGTCCCACCCGGCCAGCAGGCCGTGGCACAGCGCCCCGCCGAACGCGTCGCCCGCGCCCAGCCCGTTGACCACCTCGACCGGCACCGGGGGTACGACGACCGACTCGCCGCCGCGCACTCCCAGGACGCCGGCCGGCCCCTGCTTGACGATCGCCAGGTCGACACCGGCAGTGAGCAGGGCGGCCGCGGCGGCCTCGGGCTCGCGCTCACCGATCGCCACCTCGCACTCCTCGCGGTTGCCCACGGCCACGTCGGCGTACTCGACCGCGGCCCGGACGAAGGGGTGCGCCTCCTCGGCGGAGGACCAGAACATCGGTCGGTAGTCGAGGTCGAGCACGGTGATGCCGTGGGAGCCGCGGGCCTCGAGGGCTGCCATCGTCGCCGCCCGGGAGGGCTCCTGGCACAGGCCGGTGCCGGTCACCCAGAAGATGTCCGCCGCGGCGATCGCGTCGAGGTCGAGCTCGTCGGTGTGGATCTGCAGGTCCGGCGCGCTCGGGTACCGGTAGAAGTAGAGCGGGAAGTCGTCGGGCGGGAAGATCTCGCAGAAGGTGACCGGCGTCGGCAGGTCGGGCACCGGGCTCACGAACCGGTCGTCGACCCCGAAGCCGCGCAGGGCCCGGTGGATGTACCGGCCGAACGGGTCCGCGCCGGTGCGGGTGATGACTCCCGCCGACCGGCCGTGCCGGGCCGCCGCGACCGCGACGTTGGTCGGGCTGCCGCCGAGGAACTTGGCGAACGTGGTGACGTCCTCGAGGGACACCCCGATCTGCTCGGGGTAGAGGTCGACTCCGACCCGACCCATGGTGAGCACCTCCAGGTGCACGCCGGACGTCCTCACCGAGTCCGTCATCCGGCGATCCCGGTGAGGAAGGCGAGGCTGGTCTCGACGTCGGCGTACGGCGCGCCGCTCTGGGCCGCGCCGTCGAGGACGACGTCCTGCTCGAGGACGTACCAGCCGTCGTACCCCGCGGCCTCCAGGGTGCGGACCATCGCCGCGATGTCGATGTCACCCTCGCCGAGCGGCCGGAACATCCCGTCGCGGACCGCCGCACCGAAGGTCGTGTCACCGGAGCGCACCCGCGCGGCCATCGCGGCGTCGACGTCCTTGAGGTGCACGTGGACGACGCGGTGCGGGTGGGCAGCCGTGAGCGCGACCGGGTCGCCCCCTCCGACGAGAAGGTGGCCGGTGTCGACGCACAGGCCCACGTGCGAGCCGGAGAGCACGCGCTCGGTCTCGTCGCCCGACTCGACCATGGTGCCGACGTGGGGGTGGAGCGCCGCCACCACGCCGCGCGTGCGGGCGTGGTCGGCGATCCGGTCGAGGTTGCCGAGCAAGGTCGCCCAGCCGGCGTCGTCCAGCTCGGGCCGGGCGTCGTACCCCTCGACCCCGGTGTACGCCGCCAGCACGACGACGCCAGCGCCGCACGCGACACAGCTGTCGATGAAGCGGTTCACCTCGGGCATCGGGTCGTGCTGGGGGTCGTGGAGCAGGACGGGCAGGAAGCCGCCGACCGCGCGCAGCCCGTACGACGCGAGCTGCTCGGCCTTCGCCGCGGGCGCGACCTCCAGGAAGCCGTCGGGGCCGAACTCCGTGGCGGCCAGCCCCAGCTCGCGCATCTGCTCGAGCACCGTGCCGGCCTCCAGCTGGTACCCCCAGTCGGGCACCTCGCACACGCCCCAGGAGATCGGGGCTCCCGCGATCCGGGCCCGGACGGGCCGGCGGTCGTCGGGGCTCTGGGTCACAGCGCCCGTGGTGTCCTGCGTCACGGATGAGATTGTCGTCACACGTCAGTTGACCTGTCAATAGTTTGTCCTGACATATTGACGTACCGACAAGTACGGCCCATGCTGCGAGTGTCGTTCCCGCATCCGACCGAGGAGGACCCGGCGATGCCGATGCCCGAGCTGGCCGTGAACCGCTCCAGCCCGGTGCCGCTGTACTTCCAGGTGGCCGAGCAGATCGAGCAGGCCATCCACGACGGCCACCTCGCGCCGGGTGATCGGATCGCCAACGAGGTCGCCCTCGCCGACCAGCTCGGGCTCTCCCGGCCCACCCTGCGGCAGGCGATCCAGACCCTCGTCGACAAGGGCATGCTGGTGCGCAAGCGCGGGGTCGGCACCCAGGTGGTCAACGCCCCGATCCGGCGCACGGTGGAGCTCACCAGCCTGTACGACGACCTCACGCGCAGCGGGCTGCGCCCCACCACGACGGTGCTCGGCCTGGACCTGATCCCCGTCGACGAGGCGGGCGCTCTGAAGCTCAACCTGCCGGTGGGCCACAAGGTCTGGCGGCTGCGTCGCCTGCGCGCGGTCAAGAACGAGCCGCTCGCACTGATGTACAACCTGATCCCCGAGGGCGTGACCGACCTGGCTCGGGTCGACCTGGACCACACCGGTCTCTACGAGCACTTCCGCGCCCAGGCGATCAACCTGCGCGTCGCGCACCAGGTGATCGGGGCGCGCACCATCGACGCGGACGAGGCCCGCCTGCTCGGCGGTCGCAAGGGCGACCCGGTGCTGACGATGGAGCGCACGTCGTACGACGACAAGGGACGGGCCGTGGAGCACGGCCGGCACCTCTACCGGCCCGACCGGTACGCCTACGAGACCACCCTCGTCGACCGCTGAGCCGATCCCTGCGCTCCCCTGCCGTGACCCCGAGAGGAACCTCCGATGAGCTTCGTCCTGGCCGCCTGCGCCGAGATGCTCCACCGCGACCTGCCCATCGTCGAGCGCGCCCGCCTGCTCCACGAGAGCGGCTTCGCCGTCGAGATCTGGGACTGGACCACCAAGGACCTCCCGGCGCTCGCGGCGACGGGTGCCCGGTTCACCTCGATGACCGGCTACGTCGACGGCTCCCTCACCGAGCCCGAGGGGGCTGACGCGCTGCTGGCCTCGGCCGAGCGGTCGGTGGTGGCCTCGCGCGTCCTCGGCACCCCGAACCTCAACCTGCATGGCACCGGCCTCGACCCCAACGGCCTGCCCGTCCACCCGGTGGAGACGGTGACGGGCGCGATGTGGCTGGCCGCGGTCGACACGCTGGGCCGGATCGCCGAGCTCGGGAAGCGCGAGGGCGTGGTCTTCTCGCTGGAGAACCTCAACACCGCCGTCGACCACCCGGGTACGCCGTTCGCGCGCGCCGCGGACACCGCCGCCCTGGTCGCGGCCGTCGACAGCCCCCACCTGCGGATGAACCTCGACCTGTACCACGCCCAGATCGGCGAGGGGAACCTGATCGACCTGGTGCGCAGCACCATCCACCTCGTCGGCGAGGTCCAGGTGGCCGACGTGCCCGGCCGCTGCGAGCCCGGCACCGGCGAGATCCGCTACCCCGCGGTGGCCGCCGCTCTCGCCGAGACCGGCTACGACGGGGTCGTCGCGATGGAGGCGTGGGCCTCCGGTGACTCGGTCGCGGCCCTCGAGGCGTTCCGCGCAGCCTTCACCGTGGACTGAGGTCGGTCCTAGTCGGTGCCGGTCAGGTCGGTGCCGGCCAGGCCGGTCCGCTCGAACAGGCGGCGGCGGCGTGGCGTGCGGGTGCGGCGTACGCGGCCCCGGCGCGAGCGGCGCGCGGCCGAGCGGGCCATGTCGGCCGCCCCGATGAAGCCGGCGTTGGGGCCGAGTGCCGCCTGCACGATCTCGGGCTCGGCGCGGTGGCCGCGCCCGGTCAGGGAGCGGGCGAAGGCCTGGCGGGTGGGGCCGATCAGGAGCTCCCCCGCGTCCGAGAGCCCACCGCCGATGATGATGCAGCCAGGATCGAAGGCGGCCGCCATGCCGGCCAGCCCGACGCCGAGCCAGCGGCCCACATCGGCGAGCAGCTCGATCGACAACGGGTCACCGTCGCGAGCTGCCTGGGTGATCTGGGGCCCTTCGAGCCGTGCGGCGTCGCCGCCGACCATCTCGCGGAGCCGGTGTGCCATCGGCGAGTCGGCCCGGACCATCTCGCGGGCATCGCGGACCAGGGCGTTGCCGGAGGCGTACTGCTCCCAGCAGCCCCGGTTGCCGCACTCGCAGCGGTGGCCGTCCTGGACCACCTGCATGTGGCCGAACTCGCCGGCCATCCCGTTGGCGCCTCGGTAGACCCGGTTGTCGAAGACGAGGGCGCCGCCGATGCCGGTCCCGAGGGTCGCGCAGAGCACGAAGCGGTGGCCGCGGCCGGAGCCGAAGCGGCACTCCGCCAGGGCGGCGGTGTTGGCGTCGTTGTCGACGACGACGGGCAGCCGGACGCGCTCGGCGACCTTGGCCCGGAGCGGCTCACGACGCCAGTTCAGGTGCGGGGAGAACATCACGACCGTGCGCGTCACGTCGACGAAGCCCGCAGCCCCGATCCCGACCGCCGCCACGTCGTACTCGCGGGCGAAACCCTGCACGAGGTCGACGATGGTGTCCTCGACGGCCTGGACGTCGTGACCCTCGGTGGGGCGGCGCTCCAGAGCCATCACGGTGCCGAGCGGGTCGACCACCGCGCCCAGCACCTTGGTGCCGCCGATGTCGATCCCGACGGTCAACGGCTCCCACCGCGAAGGGCGGGCACGCCGGGGCACCACGTCGGACATGAGCATCAGGGTACTGAGCGGCGGCGGCGCGGGGTCGCACGGGCCGGGGACGGCGTGTGGCCGGGCTGAAGGTGCGGTGAAACCGCCGCGTAACCACGGCCCCGCAGACTTGTCCCATGAACGAGACGACACCCGCTGTCCTCGCGGAGGACCTGCTCAAGACGTTCGGCGACCAGCGTGCCGTCGACCACGTCGATCTCGAGGTGCGCCGCGGCGAGGTCTTCGGCGTCCTCGGGCCCAACGGGGCCGGCAAGACGACGATGCTGAAGATGCTCGCCACGCTGCTGCCGATCGACGGTGGCCGCGCCGAGGTGTTCGGCCACGACGTACGCCGGGAGCCGCACGTCGTGCGCCAGCTGCTCGGCGTGACCGGCCAGTACGCCTCCGTCGACGAGAACCTGACCGCGACCGAGAACCTGATGCTGTTCGCCCGGCTGCAGGGCGTGGACCGCAAGACCGCGCGAGCCACTGCCGGCTCGCTGCTCGAGCAGTTCGACCTCAGCGAGGCGGCCGACAAGCCGATCTCGGCCTTCTCAGGAGGCATGCGCCGGCGCCTCGACCTCGCCGCCAGCCTGATCACCCGACCACCGCTGATCTTCCTGGACGAGCCGACCACCGGCCTCGACCCGCGCACCCGCGGCCAGATGTGGGGAACCATCCGCGGGCTGGTCGCGAACGGCTGCACGGTGCTGCTCACCACGCAGTACCTCGACGAGGCCGACCAGCTCGCCGACCGGATCGCGGTCATCGACCACGGCCGGAAGGTGGCCCAGGGCACGCCCGACGAGCTGAAGTCGTCCATCGGCCGGTCGACGCTGACCCTGAGCATGCACTCGGTCGAGGACCTCGCGACCGCCGCGGACGTGGCCGAGCGCCTGACCGGCGAGAAGCCCGCGATGACGCCGCAGTCGCGGCGGCTCACCGTGCCGCTCCAACGCGGCGACCAGGCGGTCGACGTCCTGGTGAGCCTGCGTGAGCGCGGCCTGGCCATCGACTCCGTGAACGTCCAGAAGCCCTCGCTCGACGAGGTGTTCCTCGCGCTCACCGGTCACGACACCGGCGTCCCCCACGACAACGAGACCACCGACCCGACACCCGAACTGGAGGCCGTCCGATGACCGCCCTCACCACCACCCTGCGTGACCCGGGCGCCGGGCTGTCGCCGCACGTCGGTCTCCGCGCCACGTTCCAGCAGACCATGACCATGGCCTGGCGGGCCACGATGAAGATGCGCCGCAACTTCGAGACGCTCTTCGACGTCACCATCCAGCCGCTGCTGTTCACCGCCATGTTCGCCGGGATCTTCGGCGGCGCGATCTCGGGCAGCGTCGAGGACTACCTCCCGGTGATCATCCCGGGGCTGGTCGGCCAGACCGTGCTGACCGCGTGCGTCGCGACCGGTGTCCAGCTCCGCGAGGACATGGACAAGGGCGTGTTCGACCGGTTCAAGGTGCTGCCGATCGCCCGGATCGCGCCGCTGGCCGGGCCGATGGTCGCCGACATGCTCCGCTACGCGATCGCCAGCACGCTCACCTTCGGCACCGGGATCGTGCTCGGCTACCGCCCGGGCGGCGGCGCACCCGGGGTGATCGGCGCCATCCTGCTCGCGATCGTCGCCGGCTGGTCGATGGCCTGGATCTTCACCTGGTTCGGCACCGTCGGCCGCAGCGCCCAGGGAGTGCAGGCCATCTCGCTGATGGTGATGTTCCCGCTCACCTTCCTGTCCAACGCGTTCGTCCCGACCGACACGATGCCGCCCTACCTGCAGGCCTTCGCCAACGCCAACCCGGTCTCGCACATCATCTCCGCGATCCGCGACCTGGCGAACGACGGCCAGGTCACCGCCCAGGTCGGGTGGGCGCTGCTCGGTTGCGCCGTCGTCGTCGCGATCTTCGCGCCGCTGTCGGTGAAGAGCTTCAGCCGGAAGATGTGAGCCCGCCCGCAGCCAGTGCGGCCAGCACCTCGCCGTGCAGCTCGCGGCCGCGTCGGGACTCGTACTCGTCACTCACCTCGGCGAGACGGCCCGGCGCGGCCGCATCGGCGTGCGCCCGCAGCGGCTCCCAGGCCATCACCGGGAACCACCGGTTGTAGCCGAAGGTCACCGCGATCGCGAGCAGCCGTACGCCGGCGTCCCGGGCCTCGTCGGTGGTCGCCGTGGTCAGCACCCTCGCACTGAGCGCGGCCAACGCCATCCCGGTGACCGGGTAGTCGACGGCTCCCTCCGGACCCGTCATCAGCGCCTCCACCGCGCGGGCGGCGTCGCCGGCCAGAGCCTGCGTCCGCGCCTGCTCGACGGGCGTCCTCGCGTCGCGCACGTGGGCGGTCAGGGCGGTGGCCAGCGCGACGACGACCCACGGCTCGAGGCCGTTGGACTCCACCCCCGCGAAGCGCATCGAGCGCATCACGTCGACGGACCGGGCGTAGGAATCGAGCGCGGCGGGGATGTCGCCGCGCGCCCGCAGGAGCTCGGCACGCACCTGGTGCAGCACCATCGCTCCGGTGCCGTCCGTGGCCGCCAGGTCCCCGGACTCCGCGAGGAGGTGCTCGGCCTGGTCGAGGTCGCCGTCCTCCAACGCGGCCAGGGCCAGGCTGGTGCGGGTGCTCAGCGCGTCCTCGTCGGCGTGCAGCCGCTCGAGCAGCGGGGCGGCGATCCGCGCGTGCTCGGCGGCGTCGAGGTGCCGGCCCGCGTTGAAGTCGAGCATCGCCATCTGGGTGTGGAGCGTTGCGACCTGCCAGGTGGTGGTCGAGTCGTCCACGCCGTCGAGCGCCTTCTCGACGTAGGTGCGCGCCGCGTCGAGCTCGCCCTGGTTCTCCGCCAGCACGGCCGCCCACTGCCACGCCATCGACGAGGTCATCGGGTCCGGGTCGTCGGTCAGAGCGAGGGCCGCCTCGACGCGCTCCATCGGCGCGAGGCCTGGCCCGAACAACGCGTGGATCACCCGGGCCCACGGCTGCTCGGGGGTGCCCAGCCGAGCCAGCACCGACGCGAGGTCGTCCACACCGTCGGGTCGCAGGAAGCCGATGTGCACCACCAGCAGCCCGACCGCCTCGAGCGTCACCTGCACCAGCTCCGGTGGTGGTTCGAAGTCGACGAGCACCCGCTCGGCCAGGTCGGCGAGCACGAAGAAGCGCGCGTTGTTCCCGGTGATCGCCCAGAGTGCGCCCTCGGCGGCGAGCAGCGGTACGGCGTTGGCGGCGTCGCCGGCGAGGAGCCGGCCGCGCAGGATGTCGGTGAGGTTGCCCTCCTCGACGGACAGCAGGTCGATCGCCTCGATCTGCCGTGCCCCGAAGACGTCCGGTCGCACCCGCGCGGCGAGGTCGACCGCCCACCGGGTCTGGGCGGCCCGCGCCTGGTCCGCTCCCCCGGCTTCGACCAGCCGGTGGCCGCCGAACTCGCGCACCGTCTCCAGCATCCGGTAGCGGACGACGCCACCCTCCTCGGAGACGGTGAGCAGCGACTGGTCGACCAGCGCCTCGACCAGATCGGGGCCGTCGGGCCCGAGCACCGCGCCCGCGGCGTCCGCGGAGAAGCCGTCGTGGAAGACCGACAGCCAGGTGAGGGCGCGCTGCTCGTCGGCGGACAGCAGGTCCCAGGACCACCCGATGACCGACGTCAGGGTCTGGTGGCGCGCAGGGGCGGAGCGGTCGCGTCCACGGAGCAGGGCGAACCGGTCGCTGAGGGCACGGCGTACCTCCTCCACCGACATGGTCCGGATCCGCGCCGCCGCGAGCTCCACGGCGAGGGGCAGGCCGTCCAGCCTGGCCACGACGTCGGCGACCACGTCGTCCGGCAGCTCGGCATCGGGGCGTACGGCGCGTGCCCGGCGACGGAACAGCTCGGCACCGTCGTCGGCGGCGAGCTGGCTGAGCAGGATGACCCGCTCGGCCGCGATCCCCAGCGGCGAGCGGCTGGTGGTGACGATGCGCAGGTCGCGGGTGGTGGCCAGCAGGAACGCCACCAGCGAGGCGGCCGCGTCGAGGACGTGCTCACAGTTGTCGAGGACGAGCAGGGTCGGGACGACGTCGAGCTCCTGAGCGATCCTGCCGCGCACGTCGGCGAGCTGAGCGGACGTCAGGGACCGACGTCCGGTCACCGAGTTGCGCACGCCGAGGGCGGACCCGACCTCCGAGACGACGTCCTCCCCGGCCGAGATGCCGACCAGCTCGACGAAGTGCACCCGCGGCTGGGTCGCCTCGCGGGCGAGCACGTGCGCGATGCGGGTCTTGCCGAGGCCACCGGGGCCCAGGATCGTGGTCAGCCGCCCGGTCCGCACCAGGGCCCGCAGCGCGGCCAGGTCGGCGTCGCGGCCGAGCAGCTCGTCGGCGTCGTACAGCACCCCGCTGCGGACCGGCTCGTCGGCGGCGAGGAGCTCGAGGTGGATCCGCTGCAGCGCGGGGTCGGGGTCGACCCCCAGTCGTTCGGCGAGGGCGCGGCGATAGGCGTCGTACCGGGCCAGGGCCGGCGCGGCACCGGCCGCGGCGGCCTCGCTGCGGAGCAGCGCCCCGAGCACCTCGGCGTCGTCCGGATCATCGGCGTGCACCTCGCGCAGCACCTCGACCGCCGCCACGTCGCTGCCGGTGCGACCCAGGGCCAGCCCACGGATGCGGTGGACCGCCTTCGCCCGAGCCAGCGCGGAGCGACGCAGGCGAGCCAGCGGGCCCTCCCCCGCTGCGTCACCGGCGGCAGTCAGCAGACCCTCGGCGGCCTCGGCGAGGACCAGCGCCTGCTGCGCGCGGCCGTCGACCAGTGCTCGGCCCGCGTCCGTCACCAGCCGCTCGAGGACCCAGGCGTCGACCGCGTCCGGCTCGAGCGCGAGGCGGTAGCCGCCGTCGGCACGGGCCAGCGCCTCGGCACCGAGCTGGGTGCGCAGCCGCGACACCAGCACCTGCAGCGCCTTGCTCGGCACGGCCGGCAGGTCGTCGCCCCAGATCTCGTCCACGAGCCGCCGGTCGGCGATGCCGGACGGGTGCAGCGCGAGGGCCGCGAGGAGGTCGGCCGGACGAGCACCGGCGACCGGGGACCCGGCGTACGACACCTCGTCGAGGAGCCGCAGCAGGATGGTCACCCGGCCCAGCATAGGAACCGTCCCGGGGCGGACAGGTGCGCCCTCACCCGTCGCGGAGCAAGATGGCCTCGTCGCAGATCCTCCCGAGACCCAGGAGCCCCCGTGAAGAGCACCATGCAGGACGCGCAGCTCACCATCGGTTCCCTCATGAAGCACGGGACGACGGTCTACAACGACGCCGAGGTCGTCACCGCCACCGCCGACGGCGTCCGCACCCGGTCGTACGCCGAGCTCGGACGCCGTGCCGCGCAGCTGGCCCACGGTCTGCGCAGCCTCGGCATCACCGGCGACCAGCGGGTCGCGACCTTCCAGTGGAACAACGTCGAGCACCTCGAGGCCTATCTCGCGGTGCCGTCGATGGGCGCGGTGCTCCACACCCTCAACATCCGGCTCTTCCCGGAGCAGCTGGTCTACGTCGCCAACCACGCCGAGGACCAGGTGGTCATCGTCGACGACTCGCTGGTACCCCTGTTGGCCGCTCAGCTGCCACAGCTCACCACGGTGACGCATGTGCTGGTCGCCGGGCCCGACGCCGCCTCGGCCGACCTCGACGCGCTGCGGGCCTCCGGCAAGGAGGTCCTGCTCTACGAGGACCTGCTGTCTGGGCAGCCGGAGGAGTTCGAGTGGCCCGAGGTGGACGAGCGTGACGCCGCGGCGATGTGCTACACCAGCGGCACCACCGGGAACCCCAAGGGTGTCGTCTACAGCCACCGCTCCGCCTGGCTCCACTCGTTGGCCGTCAGCACCGGCAACGTCAGTGGCATCAGCAGCCACGACCGGATCCTCCCGATCGTGCCGATGTTCCACGCCAACGCCTGGGGACTGGCCTACGCCGCCCTCATGAACGGGGCGTCGCTGTGCATGCCGGACCGCTGGCTGCAGGCCGAGCCGATGGTCCGGTTCATCCAGGCGAGCAGGCCCACCATGTCGGGCGCGGTGCCGACCGTGTGGAACGACGTACTCCGCTACCTCGACGAGCACCCGGACGTGAAGCTCGACTCCCTCACGTCCATCCTGTGCGGCGGCTCCGCGGTCCCCGTCTCGCTGCAGAAGGCCCTGCAGGAGCGACACGGCATCCACGTCCGGCAGGCCTGGGGCATGACCGAGACCTCACCGGTGGCCTCCGCCGGGATGGTCCCCGTCGGCGTCGAGGGTGAGGACGAGTGGCGGTACCGCGGCTCGCAGGGCCGGCTGCTGTGCGGTGTCGAGGGCCGGATCGTCGGCGACGACGGCGTCCCGCGTCCGTGGGACGGCGAGTCGGTGGGTGAGCTGGAGGTCCGGGGGCCGTGGGTCACGAGCAGCTACTACAACTCCGACGACCCCGACGTGAACGACAAGTTCCACGACGGCTGGCTGCGCACCGGTGACGTCGGGAGCCTCGACCCGCTCGGCTACATCACGCTGACCGACCGGGCCAAGGACGTGATCAAGTCCGGTGGCGAGTGGATCAGCTCGGTCGACCTCGAGAACGCCCTGATGAGCCATCCCGATGTCGTCGAGGCCGCGGTCGTCGGGATCCCGGACGAGAAGTGGCAGGAGCGGCCCCTGGCGACCGTGGTGCTGCGCGAGGGGGCGACCACGACGCCCGACGACCTGCGCGAGTACCTCGGAGCGTCGTTCGCGAAGTGGCAGCTGCCCGACGCGTGGGCGTTCATCGACCAGGTGCCGCGCACCTCGGTGGGCAAGTTCGACAAGAAGGTGCTGCGCCGCGAGTTCGCGGACGGCACCTACCAGATCCGGCGTACCACCGACTGAACGACCTGTTCCCCGGCCCGCCGTTGCGGCGGGTCGGGGTCAGGTGTCAGATGACGGCCTGGCGCTGGGCTGCGGCGAGGCGGGTGAGGGCGAACTCGGTGATCCGCACCAGCGCCCGCTTCGCAGACGCGCGGTCGCGTGCGTCGACGGTGATCAGCGGGACGTCCTCGGGCAGGGCGAGCGCCTCGGCGATCTCGTGGAGGGGGTACTTCGGGCCGCCCTCGAACTCGTTGACCGCCACGATGAACGGGACGCTCTTGGACTCGAAGTAGTCCAGCGGTGCGAAGGCGGCATCGAGCCGTGCGGTGTCGACCATGACGATCGCGCCGATCGCTCCGCGCACGAGGTCGTCCCACATGAACCAGAACCGCTTCTGCCCGGGCGTCCCGAAGAGGTACAGCACGAGGTCCTCGGCCAGGGTGATCCGCCCGAAGTCCATCGCGACGGTCGTGGTCGACTTGCCGGGGGTGTTGGCCAGGTCGTCGACGCCTTCGGACTCGTTGGTCACGAGGGCCTCGGTGCGGAGCGGGACGATCTCCGACACCGAACCCACCAAGGTGGTCTTGCCGACCCCGAAGCCGCCCGCCACGACGATCTTCGTCGAGGCGGCGGTTCGGCTGCCGTTAGAGAGCACGGAGTCCACGGAGGGTCCTTTCAAGAAGGTCGAAGCGTTCGTCGTCGGTGGAGTTCTCGGTCAGGGTCGCCTGCACGTGGATGTAGCCCTGCTGGACCAGATCGCCCAGCAGCACTCGGGTCACGCCGATCGGCGTCTTCACCAGCGCCGAGACCTCCGCCACCGAGCGCAGGTCGCACAGGCCGATGATCTTGCCCTGGAGGTCTTCGCCCCAGGCACGACGCGTGGCCGAGGTGTCGAGCCGCAGGGTCGCCTCCAGCGGGAGGTCGACCGTGGTGCGGGTCCGGCCAGCGGTCAGCGCATACGGCCGGACGATGCGTGCCGCCGGCGGGCTGGCCGGTCTCGTCTGCTCGATCCCTGATTCATCGTCTGACATGGCACCCGTTACCCCCCATGCACTCGGGCTTGCGCCTGCACCATCTGGCCGACGCGCTCGACGAGGAGGGCCATCTCGTAGCCGACCTGACCGATGTCGGCAGAGGCCTGGGTCAGCACCGCGAGGTGAGAACCGTCGCCCACGCTCATCAGGAGCATGAATCCGTTCTGCATCTCGACGATGGTCTGCAGCACCGCGCCGCCCTCGAAGAGGCGGGCGGCACCGGTCGCGAGGCTGGCGAGCCCCGACGACACGGCCGCCACCTGCTCGGCGCGCTCCGCGGGGAGCCGCATGCTGGCGGCCATCAGCAGGCCGTCGGCCGACACCAGTACGGCGTGGGCGGCACCCGGAACGCTGTCCACGAACCGGTTGACGACCCAGTCCAGCTCGCGGGTCTCGGTCTCGACAGTGGTCATGTCTGCCTGGAGGCTCTCGGTCATGCTGGGCCTGTCTCCTCGTGCGCGTAGTCGTTGCTGACGGGTTGTGCAGCAGCTGCCGCCCGGCCGCGGGACACGCCGGCGGCGTGGGCGGCGAGACGGTTGCGGATCGCGTCCGGATCACGGGCGACGACCGTCGGTTCGTTGGTGACACCACCGGGGACCAGGCGGCCGCCGGGGCGGCGTACGGGCAGTCCGGTGCGGGTGTGGCCCTCGGTGTCGGCGTCGGCGCTCTCGGCGCGGCCCGCGGCGGTCCAGCCACGGTCCACCTCGTTGTCGGACCACGACGTCTCGGCGGCTTCGTCGTCGTCGTCGTTGAGCCAGTTGGAGCGCAGATCTCCGAAGATCGGCGTGTTCGGCGGACCTGCGTCGGGCACCTGATCGCTCTCCAGCGCGGCCGCGGCCGGTGTCGCGGACAGCGGCCGGCGGATCGTGAGCCGGACCGGCGCCTCGGTGTGAGGGCCGACCCCGTTGGCTTCGACCGCAGGCCCGGCCATCGCCACCGGCGCCAGCGGCGCCTCGGGTGCAGATGCGGGTGCAGATGCGGGTGCGGGGGTGCGGGCCGGCTCGGGTGCCGACTGTGCGGCCGACGCAGCCGGCTCGTCGAGGGCCGGGGCCGGCGTGCCGAGCGGGTTGTCGCCCCAGTCGTCGGCCGGTTCGTGGGCCGCGGGCGGGCTCGGCTCCCTGACCGGCTCGTCCTCGGCGACAGGCACCGGAGCGCCACCCAGAACGTCGTCGTACCAGTCCTGGTCGTGCTCGGCGGCGGGAGCCTCCGGCTCGTCGAGCTCGGCGGCAGGCGCCTGCGGCTCGTGGACCTCGGCGGACGGGGTCTCCGGCTCGTCGGCCGGCTCCTCCACTGCCGTGTCCGTCCAGCCGTTGTACGTCGGGGCCGCCACGGGCTCGTCGACCTCGGCGGCAGGCGCCTCGGGCTCGGGCTGGTCCTCGACGACGGTCTCGGAGACCGGCTCGTCGCGGCGCACGCCACCGAAGACCGGGCTGAACACGTTGGACTGCGTCTCGGGCTCGTCGTACGTCGCGGCCGGTTCGTCGGTCGCCACGGGCGACTCGTCGTACTGGCTGGGCAGGGCCGTCGGCTCGTAGGCAGGTGCGACGGCGGGAGGCGCCTCGAACATGCTGACTGCGGCGGCGGCTGCCGGCGTGGCGACCGGCTCCGGCTCGGGGCCTCCGACACCGGGGCGACGACGGGGCAGACCCGTGACGGCTGCGATCGCCTCCTCGATGCGCTCGAGGTAGGGGTCGTACTCCTCCTCGGGCTCGGGCTCGACGACGACCTCGGGCTCCTCGACCTGCTCGGGGGCGTCCATGAGCGAGACGTGCTCCACGGGGCCGTCGCCGACCAGGACGTCGGCGGGCAGCATGATCGAGGCGATGATGCCGCCGCCGTTGGCGTTCCGGCGGAGCTTGACCTTGAGGCCGTGCTCCTCGGCCAGGCGGCTGACCACGAACAGGCCCATCCGGCGAGCCGTGTCGATGGTGACCTCGCCACCGCTCTTGAGCGAGTCGTTGGCCCGGGCGAGCGAGTCGCCGGCCATGCCCAGCCCGGAGTCGATGATCTCGATCTCGACCTTGCCGTTGTCCTCTGCGGCCTGGATCGTGACCGGGCTTCCGGGCGGGGAGTAGGACAGTGCGTTGTCGATCAGCTCGGCCATCAGGTGGACGACGTCGGAGGCTGCCCGACCCACGATCAACCGGTCGGGGGCCGCGTCGATGCGCACCCGCTGGTAGTCCTGGACCTCGGACACCGCGGCGTGGATCACGTCGGAGACGCTCAGCTCCTCGAAGCTGGCGGTGCGACCCGTCGTGCCGCCGAGGATCACGAGGCTCTCGGCCGTCCGCCGCATCCGGGTGGCGAGGTGGTCGAGGCTGAACAGCTGCTCGAGACGCTGCGGGTCCTCCTCGTCCTGCTCCAGGGACTCGATCAGGGCCAGCTGCTGGTTGACGAGGGTCGTGTTGCGGCGCGACAGGGTGACGAACATGGCGCCCACCTGGGTCCGCAGCTGCGCCTCACCGGTCGCCAGCGAGACCGCCTGGCGGTGCATGTCGTCGACCGCGCGGGCGAGCTGGCCGAGCTCCTCCTCGGTCTGCACGTCGATCGGGACGATCTCGTCGGGCTCCTCGCCCTTCCGGATCCGCTCGACCGTCTCGGGCAGCTTCACGTGCGCCACGTCGAGAGCACCGGCGCGCACCCGGCGCAGCGGGTTGATCAGCGCGCGGGCCACGACCAGCGCGAGAAGCACGGAGGCGAGCAGTGCGAGCAGGATGATCCCCGTGTCGGTGAGTGCACGAGACTTGGCGGCCGAGGCCCGGTCCGCGACCGCACCGTAGATGCTGGTCAGGAGCTTGGAGTTCACGCGGTCGTACTGCGCGAACATGCCCGGAGTCGCCTGCAGTGCGGTGACCTTGGACGAGGCGGCCTGGCCGAGACGGGTGGTGTTGGCGGACGCCAGGCTGGCCACCTGCCGACCACTCGAGCCGCCGGCGCTGCCCTTGAGGGTGTCGAGGGCAGCGCCCTCGACACCGATCTCGGCCGGCAGCCAGACCGCGCCGAGCAGTGAGTCCGACTGACTGTTGTCCTCGATGAGCAGCTGCTGCTTCACCAGGGAGAGTCGTCCGTTCACCGCCTGGACCAGGCCCTGGACGCGGGGGTCAGGGGTGCCCTTGGTGCTGAGCGTCGAGACGATCAGAGAGTTGGTGTTGCCTGCCATCTCGCTGATCTGCGCGGTGGGCGTGGCGGTGATCCCGGTGCCGGAGCCGTTGCGCAGCGTGTCGCCGATCTGGGTCGTCTCGCTGATCAGAGCGGTCTGGGCGCTGTCGAGGTTGGCCGAGGAGGCCGCCCGCTTGAGGGCGGCCAGCGCTTCGGCGTAGGCCTGGTCGGCGTCGCCGTGGCCGTCGCCGCCCATCCGGTCGGCCAGTGACGCGGGCAGAGCGAGCCGCTCGGTGGCGGCGAGGTAGGTGACGGCGGGGCCGAGCACGGTGCTGCGCTGCTGGTTCGTCGAGTAGTCGCTGGCGGAGGTCAGCTCGGACGAGACACGCAGGCCACCGAACACGACGGCGAGGATCACGGGAAGGGCCAGCACCGCAACGACCTTGCGGCGCACGGACCACTCGGACACGCGGAAGGCCTTGGACGCGCCCGAGATGGCGTCACGGCGATTCTTCAGCAACGGAACTCCAGGAACACTCGAGTGCAACCCGCATCCATGACCGGCGTCAGTGATGGTCGGGCGTGAGGCGCCCGGCTCTGCCACCATAGGCATCCGATGGGACGCCTGCCCTGGGTTTGGCAAAGAAGTGGGCCGATCGGGGATCGGCCATGGTCCGTTCGGACTAGTCCGCTTCCCTCCGGGCCCGGGGGTGCGCGGCGGCGAAGACCTCCCGGAGGTTGTCCACCGTGACCAGCGTGTAGATCTGGGTCGTGGTCACCGACGCGTGCCCCAACAGCTCCTGGACCACGCGCACGTCGGCGCCGCCCTCCAGGAGGTGCGTCGCGAAGGAGTGGCGCAGGGTGTGCGGTGAGACGTCGCGCGTCACCCCGGCCCGGTCGGCAGCCTTGACCAGCACGGTCCAGGCGGACTGGCGCGACAGCCGTCCGCCACGGGCGTTGAGGAACAGGGCACCCGCCCGCTCCGTCGAGCCGACCGCGGCGAGCTCCGGGCGCCCGCGGGTGAGGTAGGCGTCGACGGCGGCCAGGGCGTAGGACCCCACCGGCACCAACCGCTCCTTGCCGCCCTTGCCCCGCAGCAGCACGGTGCCGTCCACCCGGTCGAGGTCGTCGACGTCGAGGCCCACGGCCTCGGAGATGCGGGCCCCGGTGCCGTACAGGACCTCCAGCAGCGCCCTGTCGCGCAGTGCCAGGGTGGTGCCGGCCGCCCCGGCGGACTCGAGGATGGCCTCGACGTCCGCCAGGGGCAGGGCCTTCGGCAGCCGCCGGGCCGGCGACGGTGGTCGCACCGCCGACGCGGGGTCGTTCACCGCCAGCCCGTCGGCGACGCAGAACCGGTGGAAGCCGCGTACCGCCACCACGGTCCGGCCCGCCGAGGTCGCGGACAACGGCTGGTGCTCGGCGTCCCCCTCGCGCAGACGCACCAGGAACGACGAGACCGTCGCCTCGGTCACCGCGTCGAGGTCCTCGATCCCGGACTCGTCGAGGAACCCGGCGTACCGTCGCAGGTCGCGGCGGTACGACGACAGCGTGTTCGCCGCGAGCCCACGCTCGACCGCGAGGTGGTCGAGGTAGGTCCGCAGGGCGATGCCCGGCTCAGCCAAGCGCCGCCAGCACCTCGTCGGGCGACACGGCGTCGATGCCGACGGCTTCGCCCACCGGCACGTTGGTCAACGTGCCGTCATGGGTGTTGAGGCCGAGGGCCAGGCTGTGGTCCGCGCGGCAGGCGTCGACCCAGCCCTTGTCGGCCAGCGCGACGGCGTACGGCAGGGTCGCGTTGGTCAGGGCGTACGTCGAGGTGTTGGGCACCGCGCCGGGCATGTTCGCCACGCAGTAGAAGATCGAGTTGTGGACCGTGAACGTCGGGTCCGCGTGCGTGGTGGGGTGGGTGTCCTCGAAGCAGCCGCCCTGGTCGACGGCGATGTCGACGAGCACCGAGCCCGGCTTCATCTCCGAGACCAGCTGGTTGGTGACCAGCTTGGGAGCCTTCGCGCCAGGGATCAGCACGGCGCCGATCACCATGTCGGCCTCGCGCACCTGCTGCTGGATCGCGAGCTGGGAGGACGCCAGTCCGTGGACCCGGTTGTTGTAGCGCCAGAACGACATCCGCAGCTTGTCGAGGTCGGTGTCGAGCAGGGTCACGTCGGCACCCATGCCGAGCGCGATGTTGGCGGCGTTCTGTCCCGAGACCCCGGCGCCGATGATCACGACCTTCGCGTTCGCGACACCACCGACCCCGCCCATCAGCACGCCGCGGCCGCCTTGGGCCTTGAGCATCGAGTAGGCGCCGACCTGCGGCGCGAGGCAGCCGGCCACCTCGGACATCGGGTAGAGCAGCGGCAGCCCGCCGCTGGGCAGCTGCACGGTCTCGTAGGCGATCCCGGTCACCTTCCGGGCCAGGAGCTCCTCGGTGAGCGGCTGGTCGGCGGCGAGATGCAGGTAGGTGAAGAGGGTCAGGCCCTCTCGCATCCGGTGGTACTCCTCGGCGATCGGCTCCTTGACCTTGAGCACCATGTCGGCGGTGCCCCAGACCTCGTCGGGACCGTCGAGGATCTTGGCTCCCGCGCCGACGAACTCGGCATCGTCGATCTGGGAGCCCACACCGGCGCCCTTCTCGACGAAGACCTCATGACCGTGCGCGGTGAGCTCATGGACGCCGATCGGCGTGATCGCGACGCGGTACTCGTGGTTCTTGACTTCCTTCGGGACGCCGACCTTCACGGGACACACTCCTCGCTCTGTGGCCCACGCTCGTGTGAGCCGGTCCGACACTATCGAGTTGTGGCGCCGAGCACGTCCCGGGGCGGGTCAGCGCGGGTCCGCGGCCGCCTCCACGCCGCGCATGGTGCGCAGCACGTTGCGGCAGGTCAGCTTCGCCAGGTCGTCGTCGGACCAGTGCCGCTCGCTCAGTGCGGCGACCAGTCGTGGGTAGGACGAGACGTCCTCGAGACCCTCCGGCAGCCGGCCGACGCCGTCGTAGTCGCCACCGAGCCCGACGTGGTCGACGCCGGCGACCTCGCGCACGTGCTCGAGATGCGCCACCACGTCCGCCAGGGTGGAGCCCGGACTCGGCGAGTCGGCCTGATGCGCCTGCTCGACCACGTGGTACGCCGTGAGGTCGCGCAGGTCGACGCCCTCCGCGACCGCGCGCCGCTCGGTCTCACGTGCCCAGTCGCGCACCGCCTGGGTGACGAACCGCGGCACGAAGGTCACCATGCAGGTCCCGCCGTTGCCGGCCAGCCGAGCGAGCACGTCGTCGGGCACGTTGCGCGGGTGGTCGCACACGGCGTAGGCCGAGGAGTGGGAGAACAGCAGCGGGGCACGGGCGACGTCGAGCGCGTCGCGCATCACGTCGTGGCTCACGTGGGAGAGGTCGACGATCATCCCGATCCGGTTCATCTCGGCCACCACCCCGCGGCCCACGTCGCTCAGGCCGCCGAGCACCGGCTCGTCGGTGGCCGAGTCGGCCCACGGCACGTTGTCGTTGTGGGTGAGCGTCAGGTAGCGGACCCCGAGCCGGTGGTAGAGCCGCAGCACCGCGAGCGACTCCGCGATCTGGTGCCCGCCCTCGGCACCCATCAGGCAGGCGATCCGGCCGCTCGACCAGGCCGACTCGACCTCGTCGGCGGTGGTCGCCGGTGCCAGCTGGTCGGCGTACCGCCCGATCATGGTGTACGCCGCGTCGATCTGCTCCAGCGTCGAGGTGACGGCGCGCTCCCCCTCCCTCGTCGGGACGAACACCGACCAGAACTGCGCGCCGACTCCCCCGTCCCGCAACCGCGGCAGGTCGGTGTGCGTCCTGGTCTGGCGCTGCCCGATGTCGTAGCGGTCGAAGTCGTAGCCGACGAGGTCGCGCAGCTCCCACAGCAGGTCGTTGTGGCCGTCGATCACCGGGTGCCGGCGCAACAGCTCTGAGATCTCGTCGGCGGTGGCCATGCCCGCCATCATGCCCGTCCGCCTAGTGGCGCCTCGCGAGCACGCTCGCTTCGCTGCTCACTGCGGTGCTCAGGCCCGGGTAGCCGGGCCTCCGGCCCGGCTACCCGGGCCGGAGCGTCCTCGTTCGGGCCGGACGAGCGGGAACAGGATGGTGTCGCGGATGGACAGGCCGGTCAGGTTCATCACCAACCGGTCGATGCCCAGACCCATGCCGCCGGCCGGCGGCATGCCGTACTCCAGCGCCTGGAGGAAGTCCTCGTCGACCTGCATCGCCTCGCGGTCGCCGGCTGCGGCCAGCAGCGACTGCGCCGTCAGCCGGGCCCGCTGGTCGACGGGGTCGATCAGCTCGCTGTACGCCGTCCCCTGCTCCGAGCCGAAGATCACCAGGTCCCACCGCTCCGCGAGCCGCGGGTCCAGGCGATGTTGCCGGGTCAGTGGCGCGTTCTCCTTCGGGAAGTCGGTGTAGAACACCGGGGTCGTGGTGGCGCTCTCGCACAGCACCTCGTAGAGCTGCTCGAGGACGGTGCCCCACGGGGCACGCGGGTCGAGGTCGAGTCCGATCCGGCACGCGTGGCCGTGCAGGTCCGCGGCAGAGGTGTCGGGCGTGACCACCTCGCCCAGGGCGGCCGAGACGGCGCAGCAGACCGTCTGCACGGGCCAGTCGCCGGAGAGGTCGATCTCGACGATCCGGCCGTCGACGTCGGGACGGCGCGCGACCGGCGCGCCGTACACGGCGGTGGCGGCCTCCTGGACGATCGCCTGGGTGAGAAGCCGCATCGAGTGGTAGTCGCCGCAGGTCTCGTAGACCTCCAGCGAGGTGAACTCGGGATTGTGGGTCGAGTCCGCGCCCTCGTTGCGGAACTGGCGCCCGACCTCGAAGACCTTCTCCATCCCACCCACCAGCAGCCGCTTGAGGTGCAGCTCGGTGGCGATCCGCAGCGAGAGATCGAGGTCGTAGGCGTTGCTGTGCGTCTCGAACGGCCGGGCGTTCGCCCCGCCGTGGATGCGCTGCAGGACCGGCGTCTCCACCTCCATGAACCCGCGCGCATGCAGGGAGTCGCGCACACTGCGGACGACCGTGGACCGGATCCGGGCCACGTCGCGGGCCTCGGGCCGCATGATCAGGTCGACGTAGCGTTGCCGCACACGCGCCTCGGGGTCGACCAGTCCCTTGTGCTTGTCGGGGAGCGGGCGCAGGGACTTGTTGATGATCTGGAGCGACTCCACGTGCACCGAGAGCTCGCCGTGCCGCGTGGTGATCACCTCTCCGGTGATGCCGAGGTGGTCGCCGAGGTCGACGTCGCGACGCCAGAGTTCGTGGACCTCCGACCCGACGACGTCCCGACTCACCATCACCTGCAGGTCGCCGCTCCCGTCACGCAGTACGGCGAACCCCAGGCCGCCCAGGTCGCGCTTGAGCAGGACGCGACCGATCACGGAGACCCGCGTGCCGGTCCAGGTGTCCGGTTCGAGGGGGCCCGCAACCGCCCGCACCTCCGCCAGCGTGTGGCTGCGCGGACAGGTCGCGGGGTAGGGGTCGATCCCGCGGGCCCTGAGGCGGTCCAGCTTCGCCCTGCGCACCCGGACCTGCTCGGGCACGCGCCGGCACGCCAGCGCCGCTGCCACGGCGTCCTCGGGCGGCGGGATGAGGCGCCGCACGCGGTCGGCGTACTCGAGGGTGTCGCTGGCCAGGGTGCCGCCCTCGACCGCGCCCCCGCGGCGCAGGAACCTGGACAGGGAGGGCCGGGACAGGAAGCCCTCGGCGCTTCCGGCGGCGGCACCGACCCGCGGCAGGTCGGAGGCGTACTCGAAGCAGAGGAACCGCGGCTGCCACGCCGGCTGGTACTTCGCGTTCGAGCGGTAGAGCGACTCGAGCTGCCAGTTCCGGCTGGCCAGGAGCAGCGCCTGCCGCCACAGCCGCGCCACCGGCCCCGCTCCGATCTCGGCGCCGCGTTCGAACGCCTCGCGGAACATCGCGAAGTTCAGTGACACCGGCCCGACCCCGACCGTGGCCGAGCGCTCGGCCAGGGCGGAGACCATCAGCTCGATCAGCCCGTTGTCGGCCGTCGGGTCACGCCGCATCAGGTCGAGGGACAGCCCGTTGCGGCCCCACGGCACGAAGCTCAGGAAGCCGCGTAGAACACCGTCGGTGTCTCGGGCGGTGACCAGCACACAGTCGTCGTCGAGCGGGTCCTCGACCCGGCCCAGGGCCATGGAGAAGCCACGCTCGTCGCCTCCGTCGCCGCGCCACTGGGCGGCAGCGCCGGCCATCTCGGCGAATCCGGCGGCGTCCAGCCCGCGGTGGCGTTGGACCAGCGTCGTGTAACCGCGGCGGTGCAGGCGCGCGACCGCCGTACGCACCTGCTTCATGCCCGGCCCGTTGAGGGAGAACCCACGCAGGTCGAGGATCGCCTCGTCGCCGATCTCGAAGGCGTTCAGGCCCGCGCGGGCGTACGCCGCGGCACCGGCGGGGCCCGCGCCCATCACGGCCATGCTGAGCCCGGCCCCGCGGGCGTGGTCGCGCCACCGGGCGATCGCGGCGTCCCACGCGTGCGGGTCTCCGACCGGGTTGCCGCTGGCCAGGCTGATCGAGCCGAAGGCCCGGTACGACACCCCGGCGCGCGCCTCGGTCGGCTCGTCCCGGTCCCAGACGACCGCCTTGTCGCGGCGGGTCGCGAAGTAGCCCAGCGAGTCGAGGTCGCCGTACTCACGCAGCAGCGTGCGGACCCGCGCCTCGTCCTCCGCCGAGAGCCTCCGGGTGTCGGGGGTCGGCCGGAACAGCACCAGGGCCGACAGCACGACGACGAAGGCGCCGAGCACGCCGATGACCCCGTGCACCCACAACGGCGCCGACACAGCGGTGCCCTCGCTGCCGTGGCGACCGACCTCCGACAGCATCTGCCGCAGCACGTAGCGCTGTGTCTCGTCGGCGCTGCCGCTGTGGCCGAAGCGCCCGACCAGCAGGGCTCCGACACCCAGGACGGCCGCCGCACCGATCACGAAGATCGCCAGAGCGGCTCGCACGCTGCCGGCCACGTGGCGTACGACGAACTGGTAGCGAACGCGCCAGGCCAGCACGATCGCGGCACCCACGACCACCAGCCCGATCACCGAGGCCGGGTCGAACTCCTCTGCCAGGAAGGCGATCCGGGCGAGCCACGGGATCACCAGCCACCAGATGAACGTCAGCCACCAGGCGGCGCGGATGCGGCGACGCAGCGCCGCCCCCATCACCGCGAGCAGCGCGGCGTACACCAGGCTCGGGACGACCGGGATGGTCAGCGCGGAGACGACGTCCTCCGGCCGGGCGAAGTACGCGCGCCAGTCGGACACGCAGCTGACCGCCACGGAGAAGGCCGCGAAGGTGTACATGACGGCCGCGAAGCGGTCGGGCCAGCGGTCGTCCAGGGTGCGCGTCGGAGCAGGGCGCACGCCCCGCGGCTCCTCGCTCAGCCTCGCGGCATCCTCCGTGGGCGCCTTTCCGACGACACTCCCACGGCTCCGGGTCGGAGCCGCCACACCGACCTTGGCCGGCCTCACAGGCGACCGCGGCGCCGGAGCGCGTCGTACGCCAGCACGCAGACGGCGATCGGCGACTCTCCGACCCGCCCGTCGAGCACGGCCTCGATCAGGTCGTCGACGGGCACCCAGAGGCGCTCCATGTCGGCCTCCTCGTGCTCCAGGGCGAAGTCGCCGCGGCTTGCGGGACGCAGGTCGCGGGCCAGGAAGCAGACCTGGCGTTCGTTGGTGATGCCGGCCGAAGGATAGAGGTCGAAGAGCCGGCGCCACTCATCCGCCTCGAGCTCGGCCTCTTCGCGGAGCTCGCGCTGCGCCGTCGCCAGCGGCTCCTCGCCGTCGGAGTCCCTCAGCCCGGCCGGGAGCTCGACGAACCGGGCCTGCGCGGGATGGCGGTACTGGCGCAGGCAGCACACGCGCTCGTGGTCGTCGACCGCGAGGACGACGACCGCGCCGGGGTGCTCGAAGACCCAGCGGTCGAACGGCGCTCCCGTGGCGTCGCCGGGACGTCGTACACGGTCGGCGCGGAGCGCCATCAGCCAGTCGCCCCGGTAGAGGTCCCGTGACTCCTCGACCGGCCAGCTCTCCGGGTTGTCGGCGATCCGGTCGCTCGGCGTGGGCACGCTCTGACGGTACCGGGACGCCTACAGGCGCCCCGACTTCACGACCCGCGTCAGGAACTGCTGGGTCCGCTCCTCGCGGGGTTCCTCGAAGATCTGCTCGGCCGAGCCGCGCTCGAGGATCTGGCCGGCGTCGAGGAAGCACACCTGGCTGGCGACCTCCTTGGCGAAGCCCATCTCGTGGGTCGCCAGCAGCATGGTCAGGCCACCGTGGGCGAGCTCGCGGACGATCTCGAGCACGTCGCCGACCAGCTCGGGGTCGAGGGCCGCGGTGATCTCGTCGAGCAGCATGACCCGCGGCTGCATCGCCAGGGCCCGCACGATCGCCACCCGCTGCTGCTGGCCGCCCGAGAGGCTGTCGGGGTACGCCGGCGCCTTCTCCGCCATGCCCACGGACTCGAGCAGAGCCATCCCACGGGTGCGCGCCTCGCTCCTCGAGACGCCGCCGACCCGCGTGGGCGCCAGCATCACGTTGTCGATCACCGACATGTGGGGGAACAGGTTGTAGCTCTGGAAGACGATCCCCACGTCGCGTCGCAGCGCGTTCAGGTCGACCCCGGCCCCGGTGACGGTGTCGCCCTCGATCCGGATCTCACCGGCGTTGATCTCCTCGAGCGCATTGACGCAGCGGAGCAACGTCGACTTGCCCGAGCCGGACGCGCCGATCAGGCACACCACCTCGTGCCGCTCGACGTTCAGTGAGACGCCCTTGAGCACCTCGTTGTGGCCGAACGACTTGTGGACCTCGTCGATCTCGAGGAAGGCCATCAGCTGCCTCCGGCCCGACGCGCGGCATCTCGGTCGATGAGCCAGTCGACGGCTCGAGCCTGAGGGATCGTGATCAGGATGAACAGGAACGCGACCAGCGTGACCGGCGACAGGTTGAAGAGCTTCGACTCCCAGAGCTTCGCCACGAGCAACGCCTCGGAGATTGCGACGGTGGACAGGAGCGCGGTGTCCTTCTGCAGGCTGATGAAGTCGTTCAGCAGCGGTGGGATGACCCGACGGACCGCCTGAGGCACGAGCACCGTGCGCAGGGTCTGCACGTAGCTGAGCCCCAACGAGCGGGCCGCAGCGCTCTGGCTGGGGTGGATGGACGACAGACCGGCCCGGTAGACCTCGGAGACGTACGCCGTGTAGGTCAAGGTGAGCGCGATGATGCCCAGCCAGACCGTGGGCAGGTGCTGGAAGAACGTCACCCCGGTCAGCGGCAGCCCGAAGACGATCAGCAGGATCACCACGATCGCCGGGATGGCCCGGAAGGTGTCGCAGTAGACGACCGCGATCGCGCGCAGCGGTGCACCGGCGCGGCCGGGCAGCATCCGCACGATCGCGACCAGCAGCCCGAAGATCAGGACCAGGACCTCCGTGACGCAGGCGACCCAGATGTTGGTCCAGAACGCGTGCACGACCTGGCTGAACGACAGCTTGATGTCCGCCAGGTTGAAGAACGTCGTGGCGACGCCACCGTTCTTGGCGAGCACGAAGATGAGCAGCAGCGCCACCAACGCCGAGGCGGCGGCGTACCCCATCGAGATGAGTGCATCCTCACGCCCACGCGCCGCCACCCGACGAGCCGGCACGAGCTCGTCGTTCTTCAGCAGCGCCGACCTCCGACGGGCACCACCGAAGGCCCGGACCGCCGGTACCCACGCGTAGAGGCTGAGCACCACGAGCACGATGGCGACGATCGTCGAGACCGGCCCGTCGTGGTTGAACGCCCGCAGCATCATGCCGGCCTTCACCATCATCAGCGTGGCGACGATGGCCAGGACCAGCCCCACCGCCGCCAGGCCGAAGACCGGGCGGGGCGGGCTGGGTGTCGGACCTTGCTGTAGCTCCTCGTTGACGAGGATCGAGGCGCTCATGGTCGGCGTACTACTGGATCGTCCAGATCGGCACCGACGCCGGGTCGCCACCGAAGGCGGGGCCGAGGTAGGTCTTGGACAGGTTGTCCAGCGTCCCGTCGCTCAGCATGGTCGCGATCCCCTGGTCCAGGGCGTCCTTGTTGGCCGAGCCCTTGGGGTAGATCGCGCCGTACTGCTCGCCGGTCTTGTACTGCCCCACGACCTCGAGCGCACCGTTGGTCTGCTTGGCCTCGGCGAGCACGATCGCCGTGTCGAGGAAGGCCGCGTCGGACTGGCCGGACAGCACGCTCTGGTAGAGCGTCTGCGAGTCGGGGTAGATCTTGGAGTCGCTGCACTTCAGCTGGTCCTGGATGAAGGGCACCGAGGTGGTTCCGGAGTAGGCGGCGCAGCGCTTCGAGGTGATGTTGTCCTCGGTGACGTCCGCACCCTTCTTGACGATCACGCCGACGTTCGAGTCGAAGTAGGGCTTGGAGAAGTCGACGACCTTCGCGCGCTCCGGGGTGATCGAGATCTCCGCCAGGGCGAGGTCGAAGTCGTTGGTGTGACCGGCGACCAGCTCGTCGAACGAGACGTTCTTGACCGTGACCGAGCTCAGGCCGGCCATGTTGGCGAGCTCGGCGGCCATGCAGTACTCGTAGCCGTCCTTGATCGACTCGGGGGTGGTGCCGTTCCACCAGCCCGGCGCCGGGAGCGTGGTCTCGACAGTCAACGTGCCTGCCGTGACCGGCGTGAGCGAGATGCTGTTGGGCTTGCTGGTGATGTCACAGTTCCCGATCTTGGTGGCGCCGCCGCTGGCGCCGGCATCGGTAGCCGTCGAGGACGAGTCGGAGGAGCCGCAGGCTGCCAGAGTGGCTGCCAGAACGGCTGCGCTGATCAGCCCGAGGGAACGCGTGAGGCGCATAGCGGGTAGTTCCTTCCACGGTACGAAAGAGGCCAAACGGCCTGGGGTCACAGTGGTCGGCCCAGAGGGTGGAGTCAAGGACCCCCGCCCACGTTGGACGTCGGATCGTTACCCTCGCGGCCTCTGGCACGGAGGATACGGTTGCTCGATGAGCGATCTGGCGAGCCTGACTCGGGACGAAGCTGCGCAGCGATCACATCTCCTCTCCATCGAGCGGTACGACGTCCACGTCGACCTCCGCGGCCTGTACGACGGCGACCTCTGGGCCGCCACCTCCACCATCTCCTTCACCTGCAGCGAGCCGGGTGCGAGCACCTTCGTGGACTGCGTAGGCCGGGTCGTCTCGGCGACCCTGAACGGCGAGCCCCTCGACCCGGCGACCGCCGAACGCGGGCGGCTCCCGCTCCCCGACCTGCACGCCGACAACGTCCTGGTGGTGAGCTCGACCCAGGCCGAGACCTCGTCGGGCAACGCGATCCTGCGCACGGTCGACCCCAACGACAAGCTCGTCTACGTCTGGTCGACGTTCGAGCCCGACATGGCCCGCTACGCGTTCGCCTGCTTCGACCAGCCCGACCTCAAGGCGCCGCACGGCTTCGTGGTCGACGCGCACGAGAGCTGGACGGTCACCAGCAACTCGGCTCCCGACCGGGTCGAGGACGTGGACGACGGTGGACGGCGCTGGACGTTCGCGGACACGCCGCCGCTGTCGACGTACGTCACGGTCGTCAACGGCGGCCCCTTCCACGAGCTGAGGTCCACCCGCTCCGGCTACGACCTCGGCCTGTTCGGGCGGCAGTCGCTCAAGCAGTTCCTCGAGCGCGACGCCGAGGAGCTGTTCGACCTCACCGAGCGCGGCCTGGTCTTCTTCGGGGAGCGCTTCGGCCAGCCGTTCCCGCAGGAGCGCTACGACCAGGTGTTCGTGCCCAACATGGGCGGGGCCATGGAGAACTGGGGCTCGGTCACCTGGACCGACAGCGTGCTCTACCGCAGCACCCCGACCTTCGGCCAGCGGGCGGTGCGTGCCCAGATCCTGCTCCACGAGATGGCCCACATGTGGTTCGGCGACCTGGTCACGATGCGGTGGTGGGACGACCTGTGGCTCAACGAGGCCTTCGCCTCCTGGGCCTCCACCTGGGCCGGGGTGAACGCCACCGACTTCACCGACGAGTGGGCGACCTTCCTGGCGGCCGGCAAGATGGGCGGCTACCGCCAGGACATGTCGCCGGCGACCCACCCGATCCGCGGCGAGGTGCCCGACGTCGCGCAGGCGATGGCCAACTTCGACGCGATCACGTACACCAAGGGCGCGAGCGTCCTCAAGCAGCTGATGGCCTACGTCGGCGAGGACGCGTTCGTCGAGGGACTGCGCGCCTACTTCCGCACGCACGCCTGGGGCAACACCGTGCTGGACGACCTGACCTCGGCGATCGGCGAGGCAGCCGGTCGTGACCTGAGCGGGTGGACGGTCGCCTGGCTGGACCGGGCCGGCACCGACACCCTCCGGCTGACCGACGGCGCGATCAGCGCCGTGTCGCCCGACGACGACGACCCGCGGCCGCACCGGCTCGACGTCGGCAGCTACGCCGTCGGTGACGGCGGGCTCTCCCTGGTCGGCACCACGCCGGTGGAGACCAGCGGCACCTCCACCGCCATCGGCCTCCCCGAGGCCGACCTGCACCTGCTGAACGCCGGTGACCTCACCTTCGCCGCCGTACGCCCCGACCCCGCCTCGGTCCGAGCACTCCTCGACCATGCGGCCGACCTGCCGGAGGCGGTCGACCGAGCCCTCGCCGTCGTCACCGGCTTCCAGATGGTCTGCGACGGGGAGCTCGGCGGCGGGGACCTGTTCGCCTGCGTCCTCGAGGTGCTGCGGCGCGAGCACAGCCCGGCCGTGGTCGAGCCGTTCCTCAACGTCGCCCTGGAGCTGGCCCAGCGATGGACGCCGAGCGACCGGATCGCCGACCGGCTCCAGCAGCTCGCCGAGGTGGCGGCCGCCCTGGCAGACGATCCCGACCTCACGACCCCCGCCCTCCGCACGCTCGCCGCCGCGGCATCCACCGACGAGCACCTCGCGCTGCTCGACCGGGCCGCGGACTCCGACGTCGACCTGGCCTGGCGGGTCGCCATCCGTCGCGCCGCGATCGGGCGGTACGACGAGGACACGGTCGAGTCGCTCCTCGAGCGCGACCCCGACCCCGACGCCCTCGTGCGAGCCCTGGCGGTCCGCACCGCCCGACCCTTCCCCGAGGCCAAGGAGGAGGCCTGGACCGAGCTGTTCGAGAAGAAGAACGTGCCGGGTGGCCCGATGCTGGGTGCCCTGATCCGGGCGTTCTGGCAGCCCGAGCAGGAGGACCTGCTGCGGCCCTACGCCGACCGCTTCCTCGACGAGGTGCCGCGGCTGGCCGGCGGCGGGATGCTCATGGTGTTCGGGTTGATGTTCGGGATGTTCCCGCAGGTCGCCGACCAGGCGTTCCTGCAACGTGCCGGCGGCATGGCCGAGGACCCCTCCTGCGACCCGACGATCCGGGCCGCGATCCTGATCGGCATCGACACGCTCTCGCGTCGCGAGCGCGCCCGCGCTGCGTGAGCCGTCGGGTCAGGCGGGAGTTCCCGCCCGACCCTCGAGCACCGACATCCGCGTCGGTGTGTCCACGACCCGCGTCAGCCGGAGGCCAGCGGCGGTGAACAGCGCGGCGTACTGCTCCTCGGTGCGCTCCCGGCCACCGGGCAGGACCAGCATGTTGAGGTCGGAGAAGGCCGCGTCGACCTCGAAGCCGGGCCGGCCCAGGACCGTCTCGACGACGAGGACGGCACCGCCCGTCCGCAGACTGCGCCGACACGTCCGGAGGATGTCGATGCACTCCTGGTCGGGCCAGTCGTGGAGGATCGACTTCAGGAGATAGGCGTCCGCCTCCGGCACCTCCTCGAAGAAGCTCCCGCTCGCCGCGGCCCACCGCGGGGCGAGAGCGCTCGAGATCGGCGCCGTCGCGACGACGTGCGCCTGGTCGAAGACCGTCCCCGTCAGCTGCGGATGACGCGTGAGCACGGTCTCCAGGAGCAGACCCTGTCCCCCACCGACGTCGACCACCGTGGAGACCCCCGAGAAGTCATACGACTCGGCCACCGCCTCGGCCACGAGCGACGTCAGCGCGGTCATGTTCTGGTTGAAGATCTCGTTCTCGTCCGGGTGACCGCGACGATGCGTCCAGACGTCGTGGCCGTGGAGCGCCTCGAAGGCGTTCTCACCGGTGCGGACGCTGTGACCGAGGTGTGCGTACGCCGACCACAGGGCGTGACAGCTCAGGGTCCGGGCCAGCGGGCGCAGGCTCCCGGGGACGTCGGAGCGCAGGCCCTCGCTCAGCTCGGTGAGGGCGAAGCGGCCGTCCTCGCGCTCGTCGTACACCCCGACGGTCGCGAGCGCGTGCAGCAGTCGGTGCAGCGTGTCCTCGTCGGCCGAGGACTCCGCCGCGAGCTCCGCCACCGTCCGCGGTCCGCTCGCGAGCAGGTCGGAGAGACCGAGCTCGGCGGCGACGTTCAGGGCTGCGGACAGCCGGAACCCCGTGATCATGGCGCGTAGCTCGGTGCGGTCGGACACGCGTCGATCATCCTCGTACGGGTGCCGTACCGCCAGGGCGGCGGAGCTCAGTCGTCGTCGACCTCGCGACGCAGTCCGGACTCGTCGATCGGGAAGCGCTCCGCCTTCTGGCGCTCGATCGCGGCTCCGACCAGTCCCGCGAAGAGCGGGTGGGGGCGCGTGGGCCGCGACCGCAGCTCCGGGTGGGCCTGGGTCGACACGTAGTACGGGTGCACGTCGCGCGGGAGCTCGACGAACTCGACCAGGTCGAGGTCGGTGTTCATGCCCGAGAAGACCAGCCCGGCTGCGGCCAGCTGCTCGCGGTAGTGGTTGTTGACCTCGTAGCGGTGACGGTGGCGCTCCTCGATCCGGCCCTCCCCGTAGGCCTGGCGCACGATGGTTCCGGCACCCAGCTCGGCGGGGTAGAGCCCGAGCCGCATCGTGCCGCCGAGGTCGCCGGCCCCGTCGACGTAGGACTTCTGCTCCTCCATGGTGGCGATCACCGGCTCGGGGCAGTCGGGGTCGAACTCGGTGGACGCGGCCTTCTCGAGACCCGCGACGTTGCGTGCGAACTCGATCACCATGCACTGCAGGCCCAGGCACAGGCCCAGCGTCGGGATGCCGTGGAGGCGGGCGTAGGTGAGGGCGCCGAGCTTGCCGTCGAGCCCGCGTACGCCGAACCCGCCCGGCACGCAGATCGCGTCGACGTCGTGGAGCTCGCGGTGCGCGCCCGACGGGTCGGCGCACTCGTCGGAGGGCACCCACTTGATCCTGACCGCCGCCTCGTGGGCGAAGCCCCCCGCGCGGAGTGCCTCGCCGACGGAGAGGTAGGCGTCGTGGAGGTCGACGTACTTGCCGACCAGGGCGACGGTGACCTCTTCCTTGGGGTGGTGCACCTTGCGCAGCAGGTCGTCCCAGGTGGTCCAGTCCACGTCACGGAACGGCAGGTCGAGCCGGCGTACGACGTACGCGTCGAGGCCCTCGCGGTGGAGCACCTTGGGGATGTCGTAGATCGACGGGGCGTCGGCGGCGGTGACCACGGCGTCCTGGTCGACGTCGCACATCTGGGAGATCTTCTTCTTGATCCCCTCGGGGATCTCGCGGTCGGCCCGACACACGATCGCGTCGGGCTGGATGCCGATCGAGCGGAGCGCAGCGACCGAGTGCTGGGTCGGCTTGGTCTTCAGCTCGCCGGACGGGCCGATGTAGGGCACCAGGGAGACGTGGAGGAAGAAGCAGTTGTCGCGGCCGATGTCCTGGCGGACCTGGCGGGCCGACTCCAGGAACGGCAGCGACTCGATGTCGCCGACGGTGCCGCCGATCTCGGTGATCACCACGTCGACCCCCGGCGTACCGCCGTGGCCGCCCATCGCGAGGATCCGCTCCTTGATCTCGTTGGTGATGTGGGGGATCACCTGGACGGTGTCGCCGAGGTAGTCGCCGCGGCGCTCCTTGGCGATCACGCTGGAGTAGACCTGACCGGTCGTGACGTTGGCCTTCTGGCCGAGCTCGGTGTCGAGGAACCGCTCGTAGTGACCGATGTCGAGATCGGTCTCCGAGCCGTCGTCGGTCACGAAGACCTCGCCGTGCTGGAACGGGTTCATCGTCCCTGGATCGACGTTGAGATAGGGGTCCAGCTTCTGCATGGTGACCCGGAGCCCGCGGGAGCTGAGAAGCCGCCCGAGGCTGGAGGCCGTGAGGCCCTTACCGAGTGAGGAGGCGACGCCCCCGGTGACGAACACGTGCTTGGTGACGGGCGCCTGCTTCACGGGATTCCATCCTACCCGAGCGGAACCGATCCGTCGGATCCCGACGCACCGTAGGCACCGCCCGGCTTCGACCAGGAGTGGATCAGGGCCAGGACCGACGCCACCCGACCTGCGCTCGTCTCGGCCCCGTCGACGGTCGCGACGTGGCTGGTGACGCCGTCGGCCTCGAGCCCGGCCAGGTTGGCCGCAGCCGTAGGCCCGACGGCCACGACACCTCGCGCACCGGTCGCGAGGCCCGAGAGCAGGCCGTCGGCGATGGCCTGGTCGACCTCGCTGCCGGTCACCACGAGGACCAGGGGCGCGGTCGGCGGGCCACCCTTCGGCACGGCGAGCAGGTGAGCGGCGACCAGGCTCTGGCGGACCGCGGCCACGTCGTCGTTCTGCTGACCGACGGTGCTGCCGCGGGTCGCGACGGCGACCGCGAGCAGCTGGCCGATCCGTGGGTAGGTGCTGGTGTTCTTGTCGATCTGGCCGTGCAGCTGCTTGCCGAGCTGGATGCCGAGGGTGTCGACGAGGCTCTTCTGCTCGGCGTCGACCATCTGGGAGCCGATGGGGTAGGTGCCGGCGACGGTGCCGCCGGCGAGCTTGATCTGGGAGGTCAGCGCCGAGACCGTCGCGGCATCGGCGCCCGGCAGGGTCACCATCGCCACCGGTCGGCGCGACAGACCGTTGGCGTAGAGCCTGGCCGCCACCGAGGCCGCGAAGGTGTCGGCGTACGACGCGGCAGGGGTCGGCGCGGCCGTGGCGGGAGCCGGGTCGGCACTGGACCGGGTGGAGGTCATCGGCCCGGCGCCGAGGGCGATGCCGGTGGCCAGCGCCAGGAGCACGGCGACCAGCGGGACGGCGTACACCCGCGAGCGGATCACGAGAGCCGCCCGCGGAGGTCCGTGACGAGCTGCTCGACCTGGTCGCGCAGGTCGAGCGCCCACTGGTGGCCCACCTGGGTCGTGGCGATGGCCGCGGCGACCGCGATCAGGCCGATCAGGAGGACGAGGTAGGCGTGGCGGGCGCGCAGCTGGCCGGAGTACAGCATCGGCACCGCCGTGGCGTCGACGAGCTTGGGACCGACCTTGAGGCGAGTGACGTAGCCGCTGCCGAGCCCGTCGCGGTTGGTGTCGAGGAACTCCTCGATCGTGCCCCGGAGCCCGACCGCGACGATCGGTCGCGCGTCGGCGCCGTCGGCCAGCAACAGGGCGGCGTCGGCCGGGGACGCGGTGGTCTGCATGACCACGACGCGAACGCCGACGCGCTCGAAGCGCTCGGTGGAGGAGCCGTTCCGGGCGGTCCCGGGCGGCTCGGTGACCACGACGTCGCGGGCCGAGCGCAGCGCACGGGCCGCGGGCAGCTCCTCGATGCGCGAGTCGAGTACCACGATGTCGGCGGTGAGCCCCGCGGCGTGGGCGACGTCGAGCCCGTCGCTCGTGGCGATCACGACCGGTTTCATCTCGCGCAGGTAGCGACGCATGCTGCGCAGCTCGGCCGCGTCGTCCGGGCCCTGGCCGACCACGACGACGGGACGGCCCTCGAGCTTGGTGCGCAGGCGCGGCAGCCCCTGGCCGTGCAGCAGCAGCGCCTCCTCGCGACGCAGGAACTCGGCGCTGCTGTGGGTCAGGGTCTGCAGCTGGGTGGCGAGGCCGCCCTGGGCGGCACCGAGCTGGGCGGCTACGACGTCGGCCGTGACCTCGCGGCCCTCGGCGACGACCTCGTCGCCGATCAGCACGGACCCGCCGAGCACCCGCACCCGCCGCCCGTCACCGATCACCGACAGCGGGTCGCCTCCACCGGTGGCGCCGAGCTGGTCGACCATCGCGATGCCGGCGTCGACCAGGATCTGGGGGCCGCGGTTGGGGAACCGGCCCGAGATCATCTCCGAACGGTTGAGCACGGCCACGACCCCGGCCTCCACGAGCGCATCGGCCGTGGCACCGTCGAGGTCGACCTGGTCGAGCACGGCCACGTCACCCGTCGAGAGGCGCGCGACGAGGGCCGGCGTACGACGGTCGGTACGGGCCGTGCCGATGACGCCCGAGGCGTCCGGTCGGAGACGTGTCCTGAGCTTCACCACTCGCGTCATCGTGCCAGCCGGGGCAGGCAAGTCCTGGCAGGCTCGGCAGCCGGGTGTGTCGGCCCGCGGGACCCTCAGCCGGTGGCCCGTCCGGCGGCCTCGAGGAGCTCACGGGCATGCGCGAGCGCGGTCTCGGACTCCTCCATCCCCGCGAACATCCGCGACAGCTCCCGCTCGCGGCCGGCGGCGTCGAGCAGGGTCAGACCGGACGTGGTGACCGAGCCGTCGCTGGCCTTCTCGACGACGACGTGGCGGTCGGCGTACGCCGCGACCTGGGGCAGGTGGGTGACGACGAGGACCTGCGCCGACTCGGCCAGCTTCGCGAGGCGGCGGCCGACCTCGACGGCGGCCTTGCCGCCGACCCCGCTGTCCACCTCGTCGAAGACGAAGGTCGGGACCGGACTGGTGCCGGCCAGGGCCACCTCGAGGGCGAGCATGACCCGCGACAGCTCGCCACCCGACGCGCCCTTGTGGAGCGGGCGCGGCTCGCTGCCGGTGTTGGCGGCCAGCAGGAAGTCGACCTCGTCGACCCCGGAGGAGCCGAACCGGACGGTCCGGCCACCCACTGGGAGGCCGTCGTCGGTCGCGGTCTGCCGCACGACCACGTCGAGGACGGCGTGCTGCATCGCGAGCACGTCGAGCTCGCCGGTGAGCTCGGTGGACAGCCGAGCAGCCGTCGAGGTGCGCGCCTCGGAGAGCTCCTGCGCGGCCGGTCCGAGACGGGCCCGGAGTTCGTCGCGCCGCTCACGGAGCCGGGCGATCCGGTCGTCGGTGTCGTCGAGCTGGGCCAGGCGCACGGCGGACGTCTCGGCCCAGGCCAGCACCTCGGCCGCGGTCTCGCCGTACTTCCGGGTGAGGGCGGTCAGCGCCGCCCTGCGCTCGGAGACGGCGGCCAGCCGGGCGGGGTCGGCGTCGAGGCCCGAGGCGTAGGACGCGACGTCGGCGGCGGCGTCGGACAGCAGGTAGGTGAGCTCGCCCACCCGGTCGGCGAGCGCGGCCGCCGCCGGGTCGTGGTCGCGTACGCCGTCGAGCAGCGTGCGAGCCGCCGCGACGGCGGCCAGCGCGTCGGGACCGCCGTCGTCGGACGAGAGCGCCGTACGTGCCGACTCGGCGGCCGTCCGCAGGGTGTCGGCGTGACCGAGCCGCTGTTCCTCCTCGGCGAGCGAGACGTCCTCGCCGGCCTCGGGCGCGATGGCCTCGATCTCGCTGAGGCCGAAGCGCAGCAGGTCGGCCTCGCGGGCCCGCTCCCGGGCGGTCGCCACCACCTCGGTGAGCTCCCGCTCCGTCTCGAGCAGCTCGGCATGGAGTCGGCGGTAGTCGGCCAGCAGCGGCGCGATCGACTCGCCACCGAAGGCGTCGAGCGCCTCGCGCTGCGCCCGCGGCTGCAGGAGTCGGTGCTGGTCGGCCTGGCCGTGGACGGCGACCAGCGGCTCGGCCACACCCGCCAGCTGGGAGACGGGGACCGAGGCGCCGCCCACGAACGCACGGGACCGGCCCTCCGCCGACACGTTGCGGGCCAGCAGCACGCGCCCGCTCTCCACCTCACCGCCGGCCGCGTCGACGGCGGCAGCCACCTCGGGCAGGGCGCCCAGCTGGAGGGTCCCCTCCACGCGTGCGGCGCGGCTGCCGGATCTGACGGCTCCGCTGTCCGCGCGACCACCGAGCAGCAACCCCAGCGCGGTGACCACCATCGTCTTGCCGGCGCCGGTCTCGCCCGTGATCACGGTCAGCCCCGGGCCCAGCTCCAGGGTGGCCGACTCGATCACCCCGAGCCCGGTGATCCGGAGCTCCTCAAGCATCGGTCTCACCGCGGCGACGGCGCTCGCTGGTGCCCCGCCAGCCCTCGACCGGCAGGCCGAACTTCGCCACCAGCCGGTCGGTGAACGGCGCCTCGTGCAGGCGCACCAGGCGCACCGGACGCGCACCGCGGCGTACCTCGATCCGGGCGCCCGGCGGCAGCTCGACCGTGCGTCGCCCGTCGCACCAGAGGACACCGGAGGCCTGTCGCGAGATGACCTCGACGGCCAGCACGGAGGTGGGCGCCACCACCAGCGGCCGGGCGAAGAGTGCGTGCGCGCTGATCGGCACCATCAGGAGGGCCTCGACCCCGGGCCAGACGACCGGCCCGCCGGCACTGAAGTTGTACGCCGTGGAGCCGGTGGGCGTGGCGCACACGACGCCGTCGCACCCCCAGCGCGACAGCGGCCGCCCGTCGACCTCGACCACCACCTCGAGCATCCGTTCGCGGGCGGCCTTCTCCACACTGGCCTCGTTGAGCGCGAAGGTGCTGGTCACGAGCTCGCCGTCCTGGAAGACCGCGACGTCGATGGTCAGCCGGTCCTCGGCGGTGTAGCGGCGCTCGACGATCGCCTCGATGGTGGCGCCGACGTCGTCGTACTCCGCCTCGGCCAGGAACCCGACATGCCCGAGGTTGACGCCGAGCAGCGGCGTACCGCTGTCGTGGGCGAGCTCCGCAGCCCTCAGGATCGTGCCGTCGCCGCCGATCACGACCACCAGCTCGCAGTCGGCACACGGGTCGTCGCCGTCGCTCAGCTCCAGACCGGGCATGTCGCCGAGCCCCAGGGCAGTGGCCTCATGGCGGAGCACCCGGACGTGGATGTCATGCCCGGTGAGCGCGT
Organism: uncultured Actinomycetota bacterium; assembly: GCA_963833775.1. GTDB lineage: Bacteria > Actinomycetota > Actinomycetes > Propionibacteriales > Nocardioidaceae > Nocardioides. The sequence continues at coordinate 55,031 of CAWHZH010000015.1, forward strand.
CGACGAGCTTGCGCGCGACGGCGCGAGCCTCCGCCCGTCCGGGGTGCGCCAGCAGGAGCAGGCGCCGTTGTTCGCTCACGGTGACACCTTCTCACCAGGCGCCCCCGGAGGACCGGCCGACACCACAGCCTCGATCTCGGCACGCCCGACCGACCCCGGCCCGCGCCGCAGCCACAGGAAGAACTCGACGTTGCCCGAGGGTCCCGGGAGCGGGCTGACCGTCACCGCCCGCGCGCCCCAGCCGCGGGCAGCCGCCGCGTCGGTCACCATCGCAACGGCCTCGGCCCGCAGTGCGGGGTCACGCACCACGCCACCCTTGCCCACCCGCTGCTTGCCCACCTCGAACTGCGGCTTCACCATCGGCACCAGATCGGCGTCCGGGCCGGTCACCGCGATCAGCGCGTCGAGCACGAGCGTCAGCGAGATGAACGAGAGGTCGCCGACCACGAGGTCGACCGGGCCACCGATCCGGTCGAGGTCGAGGTCGCGGACGTTGGTCCGGTCGCGCACCAGCACCCGGTCGTCCTGCTGGAGCCGCCAGGCGAGCTGGCCGTAGCCGACGTCCACCGCGACCACCTCGCGGGCGCCCTCGCGCAGCAGGACGTCGGTGAACCCGCCGGTCGAGGCACCCGCGTCGAGGCAGCGGCGACCCGCGACGACCAGCCCGTCGGGCAGGAACACCGCGAGGGCACCGGCCAGCTTGTGTCCTCCGCGCGAGACGTACTCCTGCCCCCCGGGGATCGCCGGGTCCGCGGCCACCACCAGCGCCACGTCGGTGGTCACGGCGGTGGCGGGCTTGGTGGCGGGGGCTCCCGAGACAGTCACGCGGCCGTCGGCGATCAGCTCCGCGGCGTGGTCGCGCGAGCGCGCCAGTCCGCGGCGTACCAGCTCCGCGTCGAGCCGGAGGCGGCGCGGCGACACCGGTTACGCCGGCTCGCCCGGGTCGGCGTCGAGGGCGGACCGCAGGGACTCGTGGGCGCGCTCGAACGCCGCGAGGTGCTCGTCGAGCGGTACGTCGTCGAGACGGTCGACGTCGGCGAGTACGTCGTCCACCGCCGGCACCCCGGTCCGCGTCGGCTCCTCCGATCCGGAGGGGACATCGTGCTGACCCACGTCGTCGTGGTCCGGGTCGACGTCCTCCGCCGCGTGCGGTGGCACCTGCTCGGTCATGGCCGCAGGCTACCCCGCGGCGGCGTCCGGACCGGGAGCGGACAGGCCCGACGCGTCGGCCGTCTCGCCGGTCTGGTCGAGGTACGCCCAGGCCGCGGCACCGACCACGGCCCACCAGCCCTCCGGCGGCCCGTCGCCGTCGACCGTGAGCCGGCCGTGCTGCACGGTCGCCGACCATCCGCCGGCCCCCCACCTGCCGTCGACCTCGGAGGCCGCGCAGCCGGGGCGGCCGAGCGCCCTCAGGTCGCTCCCCACCCAGGTGGGTCGCTGGTCGGGACGGGCCGCCACCAGGTCGGACAGCGTGGTCACGCCCGTCATCACCAGCAACGAGTGGGTCCCGGCGTTGTGGGCACCGGCGATGTCGGTGTGCAGACTGTCGCCGACCATCAGCGGCCGCTGGCCGCCCACCCGGCGCAGGGTCTCCTCGAACAGGGGCCGCTCCGGCTTGCCCGCCACGTTTGGGGTGACGCCGGCGAAGCCGCTGATCATCTTCACGAACGTGCCGTGACCGGGCGCAGGTCCGTCTCCGGTCGGGAGGGTGGGGTCGGTGTTCGTGGCCACCCAGGGCAGCCCGTTCCTGATCTCGACCGCGGCGCGCATGATCGTCTTCCAGCGCACCTCCGGCGCGTAGCCCGAGACCACCGCCACCGCGTCGTCCGTGCCCACCGGCACCGGCTCCAGCCCCGCCTCCCGCAGCGCCGCCACGAGCCCGTCCGCCCCCAGCACCGCGACGCGGGCGCCCGGACCGTACCGGTCGAGCAGCAGCCGCGCGGCGGCCTGGGCGGAGGTCACCACGTCGTCGGAGTCGGCGTCGATGCCGAGCTCGCGCAGCTGCTGGGCCACCTCCTCAGGGGTCCGCGAGGCGTTGTTCGTGATGAAGGCGATGTGTGAGCCACCCCGGCGGGCGTCGGCGATGCTCTCCGCCGCGTGGTCCACCGCGTGGCCGTCGAGGTACACCACACCGTCGAGGTCGAACATCACCAGGTCGTACGACGTCGCAAGGCGCTCGCCCCCTGGGTCGGCCACCGTCCAGCTCCTTGCTCGTTGCCCCTACGATGCACCGATGGAGTCCGGTCGCCCCACGGTCCCGCCGTACGTCGCCGGCCCGCTCCAGCTCTCGCCGTTCCGGGCGCTGTCGCTGGCGCCGCGACGGGTCGGTGACCCGGCGTCCGCACGTGCCTTCGCGCGACCCTACCGTGGCGTGCAGCAACGTCTGCAGACCTGGCAGAAGCGCGGACTGGCCACCCGTGACGAGCAGCCGGCCGTCTACCTGCACGAGTACTCCGACTCCGGACTCACCGTCCGCGGGCTCGTCGGCACTCTGAACCTGTCGCGGCTGGCCACGACTCCTGCGGAGCGGCAGGTCTTCCCCCACGAGGGCGTCCATCCGCAGCAGGTCGTCGAGCTCGCGGCCCGGATGAGCACGATGCGGCTCAACCCGGCACCGATCCTGCTCGTCCATCGCGGACCCGCCGCGGTGCGGGAGGTGAGCCGGCAGGTGCGCACCGCCACGCCGGACCGGGAGTACGTCGACCACGCGGGCCAGCAGCACCGGATCTGGGGCATCCGGGACCCCGACCAGCTGCACACCATCGGCGCGGCCCTCGAAGGGGCGCGGCTCCTGGTCGCCGACGGACACCACCGGTATGCCGCCTCGGTGGCCCTGCACGACCGCGACCCGGGGCCCACTCACAGCGACGGTCTCGTGATGGTGATCGACCAGGACGAGACACCGCTCTTCCTCGGGGCGATCCACCGCCTGCTCCACGGCGTGCGGATCGGCGACCTGATGGCGGCCGCGACCGCGGCCGGCGCGGAGGTGACGTCGTACGAAGGGAACGAGTCCGCGGTAGCGGCGCTCGCTCCGGACACGCTGGTCCTCACCGACGGCAAGGCGTGGGCCGCGGTCCGGCTGGAGGTGCCCCCGGGCCATGCCGTCGTGCAGCTCGTGGAGGGGGCGCTGCTCCAGCGGCTGCCCAAGCGCCCCTCGAAGATCACCTATGCGCACTCGCTCCCCCAGGCCCTGGACGAGGTGAAGCCGGGGCGCGTGACGGCGGCCCTCCTGCCCGCCGTCGAGCTCGACCTGGTGATCGGCGTCGTGCGCGCGGGTGGGCTGTTGCCGGAGAAGGCAACGTCGTTCCAGCCGAAGCCCAGCCTCGGATCCTTCATCCGGCTGCTCGACGGATGAGGCGGGCCGAGGCCACCTCGACCTCGCAGCGCGACACGCGTCCGCCCCCGGACGGCGCGAAGAACCGGCGCCGCAGGCTCCCCCGGACCTCGACCACATCTCCCGCCCGCCAGGTCGCCACCGATCGAGCCGGGCGCTTGGCCCAGACCACGCAGTCGAGGGCGTCGACGCTGGCCCGCGTGGCCGCGGCCCCGTGCCTCCCGACGATGACCCGGAACTTCCACATCCCGTCCCCGCTCGGGAGCACCTGCTCCTCGGCCGGCTGCGACAACCTCCCGACCAGGGTCACCTCGTTCACCTCGTCGGGCTGACTCTCGTGTGCGCTCATGCGCATCACCTCCTCAGCGGTCAGCCTTCGGGCCGGCGCCGACAACGCCGTGCCTTGCGTCCGATCCCTGTGGAAAGGGCAGCCAGAAGCGCTAACGGGGAGAGAAAGTGGCTGCTGACAGCTGCCCGGAAATGCCACGAAGGGGCCACCTCGCGGTGACCCCTTCGGGAAAAGAATGTTCGGCGGCGTCCTACTCTCCCACATCCTGTCGGGTGCAGTACCATTGGCGCTGGCTGGCTTAACTTCCGGGTTCGGGATGGGTCCGGGTGTTTCCCTGCCGCTATGGCCGCCGTAACGTGGTGAACCGTTTGTTCTGTTCTGTTGTGAACAGCAACCCGGTGGCCCCCTCCTTTTTCAACATCGTGTCAACACTGTGGTGTTGGTTGGGTGTTGTGGTGGGGGTGGGTTGTTGGTTCAGATTCTGGGTAGTGGACGCGTAGCAACGTGTGGTGAGGTGGGTGGGTGACAAGCCCTCGGCCTATTAGTACCGGTCGGCTGGGCATTGCTGCTGTACACCTCCGGCCTATCAATCCCGTGGTCTGCGGGTGGCCTTACCCCATCTAGTGGGTGGGAAACCTTATCTTGAAATGTGCTTCCCGCTTAGATGCGTTCAGCGGTTATCACGTCCGGACGTAGCTAACCAGCGGTGCCCCTGGCGGGACAACTGGCACACCAGAGGTTCGTCCATCCCGGTCCTCTCGTACTAGGGACAGCTTTTCTCAAGTTTCCTGCGCGCGCGGCGGATAGGGACCGAACTGTCTCACGACGTTCTAAACCCAGCTCGCGTGCCGCTTTAATGGGCGAACAGCCCAACCCTTGGGACCTACTCCAGCCCCAGGATGCGACGAGCCGACATCGAGGTGCCAAACCATCCCGTCGATATGGACTCTTGGGGAAGATCAGCCTGTTATCCCCGGGGTACCTTTTATCCGTTGAGCGACACCCCATCCACATGGTGGTGCCGGATCACTAGTTCCGACTTTCGTCCCTGCTCGACATGTCTGTCTCACAGTCAAGCTCCCTTGTGCACTTACACTCGTCACCTGATTGCCAACCAGGCTGAGGGAACCTTTGAGCGCCTCCGTTACATTTTAGGAGGCAACCGCCCCAGTTAAACTACCCATCAGGCACTGTCCCTGGCCCAGATCATGGGCCTAGGTTAGACATCTAATACGACCAGAGTGGTATTTCAACGTTGACTCCACCTGAACTGGCGTCCAGGTCTCACAGTCTCCCACCTATCCTACACAAGCCGTACCAAACACCAATACCAAACTATAGTAAAGGTCCCGGGGTCTTTCCGTCCTGCCGCGCGTAACGAGCATCTTTACTCGTACTGCAATTTCGCCGAGTCCATGGTTGAGACAGCGCCCAAGTCGTTACTCCATTCGTGCAGGTCGGAACTTACCCGACAAGGAATTTCGCTACCTTAGGATGGTTATAGTTACCACCGCCGTTTACTGGGGCTTAAGTTCAAAGCTTCACCTCGACCAAAGGTCGGGTTGACTCGTCCCCTTAACCTTCCAGCACCGGGCAGGAGTCAGTCCGTATACATCGTCTTGCGACTTCGCACGGACCTGTGTTTTTAGTAAACAGTCGCTTGGGCCTGGTCTCTGCGACCCTTCACGCTCTGCCCAGCAAGTGGGCTCACGATCCGGGTCCCCCTTCTCCCGAAGTTACGGGGGCATTTTGCCGAGTTCCTTAACCATGGTTGTCTCGATCGCCTTGGTATTCTCTACCTGATCACCTGAGTCGGTTTGGGGTACGGGCGGCGCATGGCTCGCTAGAGGTTTTTCTTGGCAGCATAGGATCACCCACTTCGCCGTAGACGGCTCCGCGTCAGATCTCACACTCCACATTGAAGTGAGGGCGGCGGATTTGCCTACCACCCGTGCTACGTCCTTGCCCGTGGTCTACCATCGCCACGGTTGGGCTACCTTCCTGCGTCACCCCATCGCTTGACTACTACCGGTTCGGATCCCACGCTCTGCCACACCGCCTCGCCCCGAAGGGTCCGGTCGGTGTGGTTTCGGATGGTTAGCATCACCGGGTTCGTCAGGGGCGCCATGTTGCCGGTACGGGAATATCAACCCGTTGTCCATCGACTACGCCTGTCGGCCTCGCCTTAGGTCCCGACTTACCCAGGGCAGATTAGCTTGACCCTGGAACCCTTGATCATTCGGCGGAGGAGTTTCTCACTCCTCATTCGCTACTCATGCCTGCATTCTCACTCGTGCCGCCTCCACCCCTGGATCACTCCGGGACTTCACTGGCGGCACGACGCTCCCCTACCCATCCACACACCTGAACACCACCCTCGAAGGGATGATGCTGGGTACACGCGTGAATGCCATAGCTTCGGCGGATGACTTGAGCCCCGCTACATTGTCGGCGCGGAATCACTTGACCAGTGAGCTATTACGCACTCTTTCAAGGGTGGCTGCTTCCAAGCCAACCTCCTGGTTGTCACTGCGACTCCACATCCTTTTCCACTTAGTCACCGCTTAGGGGCCTTAGCTGATGGTCTGGGCTGTTTCCCTCTCGACTACGGAGCTTATCCCCCGCAGTCTCACTGCTGCGCTCTGACTTACCGGCATTCGGAGTTTGGCTAACGTCAGTAACCTGGTCGGGCCCATCGGCTATCCAGTGCTCTACCTCCGGCAAGAAACACGCAACGCTGCACCTAAATGCATTTCGGGGAGAACCAGCTATCACGGAGTTTGATTGGCCTTTCACCCCTATCCACAGGTCATCCCCCCAGTTTTCAACCTAGGTGGGTTCGGTCCTCCACGTCGTCTTACCGACGCTTCAACCTGCCCATGGATAGATCACTCCGCTTCGGGTCTTGATCGTGCTACTCAACGCCACAAGTGGCTACGCCCTGTTAGGACTCGCTTTCGCTACGGCTCCCCCACACGGGTTAACCTCGCAACACAACACAAACTCGCAGGCTCATTCTTCAAAAGGCACGCCATCACCCACCCGCCCCACAAGGAGGCGCCAGGCTCTGACGGATTGTAGGCACACGGTTTCAGGTACTATTTCACTCCCCGCCAGGGGTACTTTTCACCTTTCCCTCACGGTACTTGTCCGCTATCGGTCATCAAGAAGTATTTAGGCTTGACGGGTGGTCCCGCCAGATTCACACGGAATTTCACGAGTTCCGTGTTACTTGGGAATATGCTCACGAAGAGTGCGGCTTACACCTACGGGACTATCACCCTCTACGGTGCCACTTTCCAATGGACTTCAACTTCACCACACCTTTTTTACTCCGCAACCGGCCGGCAGACCAGTAACAAACACACCCCACAACCCCGCACACACAACCCCTGCCGGGTTATCCATGTGCACGGTTTAGCCTCCTCCGCTTTCGCTCGCCACTACTCACGGAATCACTGTTGTTTTCTCTTCCTGTGGGTACTGAGATGTTTCACTTCCCCACGTTCCCTCCACACACCCTATTTCATTCAGGCGCGGGTAACTGGACATGACTCCAGCTGGGTTTCCCCATTCGGACACCCCCGGATCAACGCTCGGTTGCCAACTCCCCAGGGCTTATCGCAGGCTCCTACGTCCTTCATCGGCTCTTGATGCCAAGGCATCCACCATGTGCCCTTCACAGCTTGTCACACACACCACCAACCCAACCCACCCCACCAACCAGCCCACCAACACAAAAAAGACCCCACCACGACCATCCGTCCCCACAAAAAACGAAGGAACGAAAGCCACAGCGAAGCCTTCAAAGTCAGCCAACCAGCCACACGGGATGAACCAGACGTGGCAGTGCACACAACACACTACAAAGATGCTCGCGTCCACTATCCAGATCTCAAACAACAACCCCACACCAACCCACAAGCCACGCACACGCGCGACCCAGGACTGGCCGGGTTCTTGGTACCGAAGCCCCAGAGCGCTGCCCCACCCAGGGTCACCCCCGGGCAGGTAGCGGGCCTGATTCCTCAGAACCCCAACAGTGTGTCCCCACCCCCTGGTTCACCAGGCGGGGTCCCGGTCCCCCCACCCGACCCCCACAAGGGAGGCCGGCAGAAGAACGAAGATGTCGATGATTCCACTAGTGAGACACCACCATGCGCCCACAACACTGAGGCCACCAGCACAGTTGCTGGGACCACGGCCGCGAGTCGGGGTGTGTGCTCCTTAGAAAGGAGGTGATCCAGCCGCACCTTCCGGTACGGCTACCTTGTTACGACTTCGTCCCAATCGCCAGCCCCACCTTCGACCACTCCCCCCACACAAGGTGGTTGGGCCATGGGCTTCGGGTGTTGCCGACTTTCGTGACGTGACGGGCGGTGTGTACAAGGCCCGGGAACGTATTCACCGCAGCGTTGCTGATCTGCGATTACTAGCGACTCCGACTTCATGGGGTCGAGTTGCAGACCCCAATCCGAACTGAGACCGGCTTTTTGGGATTCGCTCCCCCTCACGGGATCGCAGCCCTTTGTACCGGCCATTGTAGCATGCGTGAAGCCCTGGACATAAGGGGCATGATGACTTGACGTCATCCCCACCTTCCTCCGAGTTGACCCCGGCAGTCTCCCATGAGTCCCCAGCCGCCCGAAGGCGCTGCTGGCAACATGGGACGAGGGTTGCGCTCGTTGCGGGACTTAACCCAACATCTCACGACACGAGCTGACGACAGCCATGCACCACCTGTACACCGACTAAAAGGGGCTCTATCTCTAGAGCTTTCCGGCGTATGTCAAACCCAGGTAAGGTTCTTCGCGTTGCATCGAATTAATCCGCATGCTCCGCCGCTTGTGCGGGCCCCCGTCAATTCCTTTGAGTTTTAGCCTTGCGGCCGTACTCCCCAGGCGGGGCGCTTAATGCGTTAGCTGCGGCACGGAACCCGTGGAATGGATCCCACACCTAGCGCCCAACGTTTACGGTGTGGACTACCAGGGTATCTAATCCTGTTCGCTCCCCACACTTTCGCTCCTCAGCGTCAGGACATGCCCAGAGAACCGCCTTCGCCACCGGTGTTCCTCCTGATATCTGCGCATTTCACCGCTACACCAGGAATTCCGTTCTCCCCTGCATACCTCCAGTCTGCCCGTATCGAAAGCAAGCCACCAGTTAAGCCAGTGGATTTCACTCCCGACGCGACAAACCGCCTACGAGCCCTTTACGCCCAATAATTCCGGACAACGCTCGCACCCTACGTATTACCGCGGCTGCTGGCACGTAGTTGGCCGGTGCTTCTTCTGCACATACCGTCACCACCTTCACAGGCGCTTCGTCTGTGCTGAAAGAGGTTTACAACCCGAAGGCCGTCATCCCTCACGCGGCGTTGCTGGATCAGGCTTCCGCCCATTGTCCAATATTCCCCACTGCTGCCTCCCGTAGGAGTCTGGGCCGTGTCTCAGTCCCAGTGTGGCCGGTCACCCTCTCAGGCCGGCTACCCGTCAAAGCCTTGGTAGGCCATTACCCCACCAACAAGCTGATAGGCCGCGAGCACATCCCCCACCGAAAAAACTTCCCACCCCACACCATGCGGCGCAAGGAGAATACCCGGTATTAGCCACCCTTTCAGGCAGTTATCCCAAAGTGAAGGGCAGATTACTCACGTGTTACTCACCCGTTCGCCGCTCGAGTACCCCCGAAGAGGCCTTTCCGCTCGACTTGCATGTGTTAAGCACGCCGCCAGCGTTCGTCCTGAGCCAGGATCAAACTCTCCATCGAAACCAAAAAACAATTTCCGACCATAAGAATCCATCCAAGCCAAAAAACGAAAAACTAGCAATCGCCAGAATCATCGTTCGTCAACTCAAAAAGAAACCACCACCACAACCAAACAACCCACAAACAGGCCACCCAACCATGGAGACGGGATCATACAAACCAATTCATCGACAAACACACTGTTGAGTTCTCAAAAATCAGACGCGCACGCGGACGACCTCTCTCGAGGTGTCTCGGGGGCAACCTGAGAAAACTTACCGGTCCTGCCACGCGGGCGTCAAATCGGATCGGCCTGGTCCTCGCGTCGCCCAGACAGCCCCGCCGCAGACCGGCGGCCACCACGTGGAGCGACACCGTAAGACTACCCGGCGCCCCCAGGCGGCCGCACGTCGGGAGTCGGCCGCGGCACGGGTGCTGGGTCCGCCACCCGGTACCGGTAGAAGGACGGCGCGAGCGCGACGGACACGGCGAGCCCGACCAGGACGAGCACGCCTCCGAGAGCGGCGGTGAGCGCCGTCCCGATCACCGACGCGGCCGCGCCGTGGACGACGTCGGCGATCCGGGGTCCACCGGCGACGACCACGATGAACACGCCCTGGAGTCGGCCCCGCACGGCATCGGAGGCGGCGCTCTGCAGCATGCTCGACCGGAACGCAGCCGACGACATGTCGGCAGCCCCGCCCACCATCAGCATCACCACCGAGGCGATGAGCATCGCCTGCTGCGCCTCCGGGGCCAGCCCCACGGCCGCGCCGAAGCCGGTCATGGCAAGGCCCCAGACCGCGATCGCGCACACGACCGCCCGCCCCTGGCGGCGCACCCGCGACACCCAGCCGGACAGGATTCCGCCGAGGACCGCGCCGACCGGGATGGCGGCGTACAACAGCGCGAAGGCGAGCCCGCCGTCGATCGGTCCTCCGAAGCTCTGATGAGCGACCTGCGGGAAGAGCGCCCGGGGCATCCCGAAGATCATCGCGATCAGGTCGACCACGAAGCTCATCATCAGCACCCGGTGTCCACGCAGGTAGCTGAACCCGTCGAGCACCGCAGAGAGCCCGGGTGTCCTGCCGGTCGAGCCCTCGATCGGCAGCCGGGGAAGGCGGATCACCGCCCAGAGCGTCGCGAACAGGGTCAGCGTGTCGACCAGGTAGAGCACGGAGAACCCGAGCACCGGGATCAGCGCCCCGCCGATCAGCGGGCCGGCGATGGAGCCGGCTCCCATGACGGTCATGTTGAGGGAGTTGGCAGCGGGCAGCTGCTCGGGCGGGAGCAGCCGCGGGAGTACGGCGCTCCGGGTCGGCTGGTTGACGGCGAAGAACGCCTGCTGCACCGAGAACAGTCCGAGCAGGAGCCACACGTTGTCGGCGTGGAGGGCGGCCTGCACCCAGAACGCGGCGCTGGTGAGGATGAGGCCGACCGTGGTGACCTGGAGGATCGTCCGCCGGTCCATCACGTCGGCCAGGGCACCGCCCCAGAGTCCGAAGACCACCAGCGGCACCAGACCGAAGACGCCGGTGAGGCCGACGTACGCCGAGGAGCCGGTGATCGAGTAGATCTGCGCGGGCACGGCAACGACGGTCAGCTGGGCACCGACCACGGTGACGATGTTGGCCGACCAGAGCCGGCGGAAGGTCGGGGTGGCCAGCGGTCGCGTGTCCGCGAACAGTCCCCGGAGATGCACGAGAGGACCCTACGGCCCGCGGGGTCGGGTCACCGCAGGACGGTACGCGCTGACGCTCGGCTCGTCCGGCAGCCAGAAGCGCCACGGTCGGTCGGCGGCGAGCCGGAGCCCGACCCGTGGGCCGGTGCGGACGTCACCGGCCGGGAGGTCGGCCGGCGTCAACGTGAGGGGCGGTCGAGTCAGGTCGTGGCCGTTCTGAGCGGCCCCGATCCCGAGCGTCTGGCACAGGTTGGCCGGACCGCGAGCGAGGTCGCGGTCGCTCCTGGCCGGCGTACGACGGGACCGGGCGAGGTCGAGACCGTCGACGACCTCACCGGCCCGGACGAGGACCGCGCTGGGCGAGCCCGGAGGCCCGCACACCACGTTGCAGCAGTAGTGCATGCCATAGGTGAAGTAGACGTAGAGGTGTCCGGGCGGGCCGAACATCACCGCGTTGCGTGCGGTCTGACCTCGATACGCGTGGGAGCCGGGGTCGCGGGCACCGTCGTAGGCCTCGACCTCGGTGATCCGGCAGGCGACCTCGCCGTGTCGCAGGATCGAGCCGAGCAGCCGCGGGGCGACGTCGAGCACCGGGCCGGCGAGCAGGTCGCGCAGGTCAGTCGAGGGCGGCACGGAGCTCCCGCACCCGTTCGGTCACCTCGCCGAGCTGCTCGCGCACCCGCACCGGCGCGGTGCCGCCGCGGCCGGTGCGCGACGCGACCGAGCCCTCGACGGTCAGGACCTCGCGCACCTGGGGCGTGAGGCTCGCCGAGATCTCCGCGAGCTGGTCGTCGCTGAGGTCGGGCAGGTCGCAGCCGAGCTCCTCGCACCGTCGTACGCAGGCGCCGGCCACCTCGTGGGCCTCGCGGAAGGGCACCCCTTCACGCACCAGCCACTCGGCGACGTCGGTGGCGAGCGAGAAGCCCTGGGGTGCGAGCGCGGCGAGGCGCGCGGTGTCGAACGTCAAGGTGGCGACCAGGCCGGTCATCGCCGGGAGTACGACGAGGAGCGTGTCGACGGAGTCGAACACGGGCTCCTTGTCCTCCTGGAGGTCGCGGTTGTAGGCCAGCGGAAGGCCCTTGAGCGTGGCGAGCAGTCCGGTGAGGTTGCCGATCAGGCGGCCGGACTTGCCGCGCGCGAGCTCGGCGACATCGGGGTTCTTCTTCTGCGGCATGATGCTCGACCCCGTCGACCAGGCGTCGTCGAGTCGGACGAAGCCGAACTCCGCCGTCGACCAGAGCACGATCTCCTCCGACAGCCGGCTCAGGTCGATGCCGGTCATCGCGGCGACGAACGCGAACTCGGCGACGAAGTCGCGTGCCGCCGTACCGTCGATCGAGTTCGCACTGGAGTCGCTGAAGCCGAGCTCCGCGGCGACCGCGCGGGGGTCGAGGCCGAGGCTGGAGCCGGCGAGAGCGCCGGAGCCGTACGGCGAGTCCGCGGCCACCCGGGCGTCCCAGTCACGGAGGCGGTCGACGTCGCGGAGCAGCGGCCACGCGTGAGCCAGCAGGTGGTGGGCCAGGAGCACCGGCTGGGCGTGCTGGAGGTGCGTCCGGCCGGGCATGACGACGTCGAGGTGGTCCCGCGCCTGGACCACCAGCGCCTCCACGAGATCGAGGACCCGGGCGGCGACCGCTCGCGCCTCGTCGCGGAGGTAGGCCTTGAAGAGAGTGGCCACCTGGTCGTTGCGCGAACGGCCGGCGCGGAGCCGGCCACCCACGTCGGCGCCGACCTCGACGATCAGCAGTCGCTCGAGCGCCCCGTGGACGTCCTCGTCGGACGGATCGGGGTGCAGCGACCCGGCGGCGTACTGCTCGTCGAGGGATGCCAGTCCGTCGATGAGGGTGCGGTGGTCGTCGTCGGTGAGGAGGCCGGCGACGTGCAGCGCGTTGGCGTGGGCGCGGGAGCCGGCCAGGTCGTAGGGCACGAGCCGCCAGTCGAAGTGGGTCGACCGCGACAGGGCCTCGAGCTCGGGCGAGGGTCCGCCCGCGAAGCGGCCGCCCCAGAGCTTCCCCTCGTTGGTGGAGCCGGTCACGAGGCGCCCTCGCGCTCGAGGACGACGGCGGCAGCCGCGCGCATGAGGTCGGGGAGCTCGGCGGCGACGGCGGTTCCGTCGAACTCGAGGTCGTCGGCGGTCCACCAGCGGGCGGCGACGACGTTCCCGATCTCGGCCGGCTCGAGGAAGTCGAAGGTGATCTCGACGTCCGCGTGCAGCGGCACTGCGAAGAAGGAGGCGTCGGTGACGTAGGACCGGCCGTCCCAGGAGAACTCATAGGTGCCCCGGTGGAACGCTTCGGTCAACGCGTCGACCGAGACCTCGATACCCGTCTCCTCGTGGAGCTCGCGCAGCGCGGCGGACTCCAGAGACTCCCCGGGCTCTGCGGCACCGCCCACACTCCCCCAGCGGAGGACCCCGGGATGGGCGGGGTCCTGGTCCTGCAGCAACAACACCTCGCCCGCTGGGTTCACGGGCAGGACGCGCGCGGTGAGGCGGAGGTCCGGGGACACGTCGTCTTCCTATCAGGCTGGTCGTTCGCCGAGTCGTCAGGTGCCGACTCGGCGTGATCGGCACGCCTCTTGGCGCCGACTCGGCGCTAGTCCGTGCCGACCTCCATGGCGGCGTGGTCGAGGGCGGCGTCGCCCTCGTCGCCGGAGAGGGCCGGGTTGCTGGCGATGCGGGCCGCACCGCCGGCGGGCAGGGCGCCGAGCAGGTGCCCGTGCTCGACGAGGACCTGGCCCTCGTCCAGCGGCTGGGTCGCGTAGAGCTCGAGCTTGCTCCGGGAGTCGGCGATGTCGAGGTTGCGCAGGGTGAGCTGGCCGATCCGGTCAGTCGGGCCGAAGGCCGCCGACTCCACACGCTCCATCGACAGCTTGTCGGGGTGGTAGGAGAACGCCGGGCCGGAGGTCCGCAGGATGGAGTAGTCCTCGCCCCGACGCAGCCGGACGGTGACCTCTCCGGTCACCAGCGAGCCGATCCAGCGCTGGATCGACTCACGCAGCATCAGCGCCTGGGGGTCGAGCCACCGTCCCTCGTACAGCAGCCGGCCGAGGCGGCGGCCCTCGTCGCGGTAGGTCTGGAGCGTGTCCTCGTTGTGGATGGCGTTGAGGAGCCGCTCGTAGGCGATCCAGAGCAGCGCCATCCCCGGTGCCTCGTAGATGCCGCGTGACTTCGCCTCGATGATGCGGTTCTCGATCTGGTCGCACATGCCGAGGCCGTGTCGACCACCGATCTCGTTGACCGCATGAACCAGACGCACCGGCCCGTCCACCCCGTCGTACGACGTGCCGTTCACCGCCACCGGGCGGCCGCGCTCGAAGCGGACCGTCACGTCCTCCGCCTCGATCGCCACCGTGGGATCCCAGAACCGCGCACCCATGATCGGCTCGACGGTCTCCAGCGAGACCTCGAGCTGCTCGAGGGTCTTGGCCTCGTGGGTGGCGCCCCAGATGTTGGCGTCGGTGGAGTAGGCCTTCTCGGCGCTGTCGCGGTACGGGAGGCCGTGCGAGGCCAGCCACCGGCTCATCTCGTCGCGGCCGCCGAGCTCGGCCACGAAGTCCGCGTCGAGCCAGGGCTTGTAGATCAGCAGGTCGGGGTTGGCCAGCAGTCCGTAGCGGTAGAACCGCTCGATGTCGTTGCCCTTGAAGGTCGACCCGTCGCCCCAGATGTCGACGTCGTCCTCGTGCATCGCCCGCACCAGCATGGTGCCGGTCACCGCACGCCCGAGTGGGGTGGTGTTGAAGTAGGCGCGGCCGGCGGACCGCACGTGGAACGCCCCGCACGCCAGGGCGGCAAGCCCCTCCTCGACCAGCGGCCCCTTGCAGTCGACCGAGCGGGCGAGCTCGGCGCCGTACTCCAGGGCGCGGCTCGGCACGCTGTCGATGTCGGGCTCGTCGTACTGGCCGAGATCGGCGGTGTAGGTGCACGGGATCGCGCCCTTGTCGCGCATCCAGGCGACGGCGACCGAGGTGTCGAGGCCGCCGGAGAACGCGATGCCGACACGGCGGCCGACGGGCAGGGCGGTGAGGACCTTGCTCACGAGGATCTCCTTCGGCTGGCTGGTGTGGTCTCGACCGTCGAACGGTGCGGCTGGGTCATGGCGCGGGCTGCTGGGCCAGCGCCAGGAGTCGTCGTGCCAGGTCGTCGCCACCGGCGGCGTCGCGGCCGATCAGCAGGACGGTGTCGTCGCCGGCGATGGTGCCCAGGACGTCGGCGTACTCGGCCTTGTCGAGCGCCGAGGCGAGGAACTGCGCGGCGCCGGGCGGGGTCCGCAGCACCACCAGGTTGGCACTGGCGTCCGCGCTGACGAGGAGCTCGGCGAGCAGCCGGCCGAGCCGGTGCCCGGAGGCCGCGGTCTCGCCGGGGGCGGCCGGACGCCGGTCACCGCCCTCCGCCGGTACGGCGTACACGAGGGCGCCGGAGGTCGAGCGCACCCGTACCGCGTCGAGCTCCACCAGGTCGCGCGACAGGGTCGCCTGGGTGACCTGCATCCCCTGCTTCGCGAGCAGGTCGAGCAGCTCGGGCTGCGACCGCACCTCGTGCCCGCTCAGCAGGTCGACGATCAGCTGGTGCCGGGAACCCTTGGTGCTGGGCCGCTTGGCGGTCCCGTTCACGGTGCCTCCTCGTCGAGGAACCCCGTCGAGGCGTGGAGCAGCCAGGTGATGACCGCCTTCTGGGCGTGGCGGCGGTTCTCGGCCTCGTCCCACACCACGCTCTGCGGGCCGTCGAGGACGTCGGCGTCGATCTCCTTGCCGCGGTACGCCGGCAGGCAGTGCATGACGATGGCCGTCGGTGAGGCGAGCGAGAGCAGGTCGGCGGTGACGGTGTAGGCGCCGAACGCCGCGAGCCGGGCCGCGGCCTCCTCCTCCTTGCCCATCGAGACCCAGGTGTCGGTGACGACGACATCGGCGCCGGTGACGGCACGCCGCGGGTCGACCATCACCTCGGCCGAGCCGCCCGTCTCCGCCGCGATCTCGCGGGCGCGGACGACGTACTGCTCCTCGGGCTGGTGTCCCTCGGGCGCTGCGACCCGCACGTGGAGCCCGGCGGTCACCCCGGCGATCAGCCAGGAGTTGCCCATGTTGCAGGCGCCGTCGCCGACGAACGCGACGACCAGCCCGGGAAGCTCGCCCTTGTTCTCGCGGATCGTCAGCAGGTCGGCCAGCAGCTGGCAGGGGTGGAACTCGTCGGTCAGCGCGTTCACCACCGGGACGCCGGCATGCGCCGCCATCTCGTCGAGCGCCGTTTGTGCGTAGGTCCGCCACACGATCACCGACGCCTGGCGCCCCAGCACGCGAGCCACGTCGGCGACCGACTCGCGCTTGCCGATGCCCGCCAGCGAGCCGTCGACCATCATCGGGTTGCCGCCGAGCTCGGCGATGCCGGCAGCGAACGACGCCTGCGTGCGCAGCGTCGGCTTGTCGTAGATGGTCGCGACCGTCCGCGGTCCGGCCAGGCTCCGGGAGTCGTACGGCGACTGCTTGAGCGTCGCCGCGAGGTCCAGCACCTCGAGCTGCTCGGCGGGGCTGAGGTCGTCGTCACGGAGGAAGTGACGGATCATGGCTGGGCTCCTGTCGTGGCGGCGTCGTCGAGGATCGCGGGCCAGGCGGCCCGGAACGCGTCGACATCATCGTCGCCGAGCACCAGCGGAGGGGCGAGACGCACCGTGTGCGGCCCGGTCGCGTTGACGATGAACCCGTGCGCCCTGGCCGCCGCCACGACGGCCGGCGCGTCGACGGTGACGTCGAGCCCGATCATCAGCCCACGCCCGCGCGCCCCCGTGACGCGCGGGTCGCGGGCAAGTTCGGTGCGGAGCCGCTCCCCCAGGTCGGTCACGCGGGCGAGCAGTCCCTCGCTCTCGATGGTGTCGAGGACGGCCAGGGCGGCCGCGCACGCCACCGGGTTGCCGCCGAACGTGGTGCCGTGGTGACCGGGCTGCAGCAGGTCGCCGGCCCCGCCGAGGCCGAGGCAGGCACCGATCGGGAGGCCGCCGCCCAGACCCTTGGCCAGGGTCACGACGTCGGGCTCCACCCCCGGCTCCGTGACCGCCGCGAACCACGCGCCTGTCCGGCCGATGCCGGTCTGCACCTCGTCGAGCCACAGCAGCGCGCCGTGCTCGCGCGTGATCCGACGGGCGTCGGCCAGGTAGCCGTCGGGGGGGACGACGACGCCTGCCTCGCCCTGGACGGGCTCGAGCACGGCTGCTGCGGTCTGGTCGGTGACGGCTGCCGCGAGCGCCGCGGAGTCGCCGTACGGTACGAAGGTGACGTGGCCCGGGAGCGGTTCGAACGGCTCCCGGTAGGCCGCCTTGGAGGTCAGCGCGAGCGCGCCCATGGTGCGGCCGTGGAAGGACCCCTCGGCAGCCACCAGGTGCGTCCGGCCGGTACGCCGGGTCAGCTTGAGCGCCGCCTCGTTGGCCTCGGCACCGGAGTTGGTGAAGAAGACCTTGCCGGGTCTCGACCCCGCTCGACCAGCGGGGGCCGGTCCCTGGCCGGCGACCTCCCCGACCTGCGGGGGGCTCACCAGGTCGAGGAGGCGCTCGGCCAGGGAGATCTGGGGCTCGGTGGCGAAGAAGTTGGAGACGTGCCCGAGGGTGGACAGCTGACGGGTGACGGCCTCGACGACAGCCGGATGGGCGTGACCGAGGGCGTTGACGGCGATCCCGCCGAGGAGGTCGACGTACTCGTTGCCGTCCTCGTCCCAGACGTGCGCGCCCTTGCCGCGGGTGAGCACGAGCTGCGGAGGGCCGAAGGTGTTCATCAGCGAGGCGGCGTACCGGTCCTGGGAGCTCATGCGCTGCGCGCCTTCCTGGTCTTGGTGGCGACGCCGGGCAGCACCTGGGTGCCGACGCCCTCGTCGGTGAACAGCTCGAGCAGGACGGCGTGCGGTTCGCGGCCGTCGACGACGGTCGCCCGCGGCACACCGCCCTGCACGGCCTGGAGGCAGGCGCCCATCTTCGGCACCATCCCGGACGCGAGCGACGGCATCAGCTCGGCCAGCGCCTCGGGGCTGATCTCGCCGATCACGTCGTCGCTGTCGGGCCAGTCGCGGTAGAGCCCCTCGACGTCGGTGAGCACGAGCAGCTTCTCGGCGCCGAGCGCCACGGCGAGGGCTGCGGCCGCGGTGTCGGCGTTGACGTTGTGGACGATGCCCTCCTTGTCCGGGGCGACGCTGGAGATGACCGGGATCCGACCTGCCTCGACGAGGTCGAGGACCGCCTCGGGGCGGACGTGGGCGACCTCGCCGACCAGACCGAGGTCGACCTCCTCGCCGTCGACGATCGTGTTCGTGCGCTTGGCGGTGAAGAGTCCGGCGTCCTCGCCCGAGAGCCCGACCGCGAGTGGACCGTGCTCGTTGACCAGGCCGACCAGCTCGCGCTGGACCTGTCCGACCAGCACCATCCGCACCACGTCCATCGCCGGCGGGGTCGTGACACGGAGGCCGCCGCGGAACTCCGACTCGATGCCGAGCCGGTCGAGCATCGCCGAGATCTGCGGGCCTCCGCCGTGGACCACGACCGGCTTGAAGCCGGCGAAGCGCAGGAAGGCGATGTCCTCGGCGAACGCCCGCTTGAGGACGTCGTCGGTCATCGCGTTGCCGCCGTACTTCACGACCACGATCCGGCCGTGATAGCGCTTCAGCCAGGGCAGAGCGGCCGCGAGCGTGGCGGCCTTGGCGGTCTCGAGGGGTGCCGTCATGAGGAGTACGCCGAGTTCTCGTGCACGTAGGCGTGGGTGAGGTCGTTGGTCCACACCGTCGCCCGCGCGTCGCCGGCCTTCAGGTCGACGGTCACGGTCACCTCTCGCGGCTTCAGGTCGACGTCCGCTGGATCCGCCGCGGGGGCGGACTCGCGGCAGACCCAGACGCCGTTCATCGCGACGTCGAGGTCGGCGGGGTCGAAGGCCGCCTGAGTGGTGCCGATGCTGGCCAGCACCCGGCCCCAGTTGGGATCGTTGCCGAAGACGGCGGCCTTGAAGAGGTTGCTGCGGGCGATCGAGCGGGCGACCTCGACTGCCTCGTCCTCGGTCGCCGCGTGGAGCACGGTGATCGCGACCTCGTGGTCGGCGCCCTCGGCATCGGCGAGCAGCTGCATGGCGAGCTCGGTGCACGCCCGGGTCAGTGCGTCGGTCAGATCGGGGAGGCTGGGGGTGATCCCGCTGGCACCGCTGGCGAGGACGGTGACCGTGTCGTTGGTCGACATGCAGCCGTCGGAGTCGAGCCGGTCGAAGCTGACCCGGGTCGCCGCCCGCAGCGCGGTGTCCAGGTCGGACGCCGAGGCAACGGCGTCGGTGGTGAGGACGACGAGCATCGTGGCGAGCTGGGGCGCGAGCATCCCGGCGCCCTTGGCCATGCCGCCGACCGACCAGCCCGGGCCGTCGACGACGACCTGCTTGGAGACCGAGTCGGTGGTCATGATGGCGTGAGCCGCGTCGTTCCCGCCTTCCGCGCCGGCCGTGCCCAGCGCGTCGTACGCCCGGTCGACGCCGGCGAGGACCTGCTGCCGGTCGTTGGCCAGCCCGATCAGCCCGGTCGAGCAGACGACGACGTCGATCGCGCCGACGTCGAGGTGCTCGGCGACGCGCTCGGCGACGGCGTGGGTGGTCTGGAAGCCGTCCGGGCCGGTGTAGCAGTTGGCGCCGCCGGAGTTGAGCACGACCGCGCGGACCGTGCCGTCCTTGACGACCTCCCTGCTCCAGAGCACGGGGTTGGCCAGGCAGCGGTTGGCGGTGAACACGCTCGCCGAGTCGTACGACGGGCCGTCGTTCACCACGAGGGCGACGTCCTTGGCGCCGGTCGACTTCAGCCCGGCTGCGACGCCCGAGGCCCGGAAGCCGCGGGGGGCGGTGACGCTCACGGCGCTACTCCGACGGAGGTCAGGCCGAGGGTCTCGTCGAGGCCCAGGGCGAGGTTCATGGACTGGATCGCGCCGCCGGCCGTGCCCTTGGCGAGGTTGTCGATCGCGCCGACGACCACGAGCCGGCCGGCGGCCTGGTCGACCGCGACCTGGAGGTGGCACGCGTTGGAGCCGTGGACGGCCTTGGTCTGCGGCCACTCCCCCTCCGGCAGCACCCGCACGAACGGCTCGGCGTCGTAGGCCTTGAGGTAGGTCTCGCGCACCTCCGTCGCCGTCGTACCGGGGGTGAGGGGCGCCGAGCAGGTGGCGAGGATCCCGCGTGGCATCGGCACGAGCAGCGGCGTGAAGCTCACGCGCACGTCACCCTCGGTGAGGGTGGAGAGGTTCTGCACGATCTCCGGAGTGTGGCGATGGGTGCCTCCCACGGCGTACGCCGACGCGTTGCCCATCACCTCGCTGCCGAGCAGGTGGGGCCTGGCCGCCTTGCCGGCGCCGCTGGTGCCGCTCGCCGCGACCACCACGACGTCGGGCGCCACCAGGCCGGCGGCCACCGCGGGCGCGAGGGACAGCGTGGAGACCGTCGGGTAGCAACCGGGTACCGCGATCCGCCGGGTGCTCCGCAGCACGTCGCGCTGCCCGGGCAGCTCGGGCAGGCCGTAGGGCCAGGTGCCGGCGTGGCTGCCGCCGTAGAACCGCTCCCACTGGGCCGCGTCGCGGAGGCGGAAGTCGGCTCCGCAGTCGACGACGAGCGTGTCGTCGCCGAGCTGGGCCGCGAGAGCTCCGGACTGACCGTGCGGGAGCGCGAGGAACACCACGTCGTGGCCGGCCAGGGTCTCCACGCACGTCTCGTCGAGCACCCGTTCGGCCAGCGGCGCGAGGTGCGGCTGGAGCGGACCGAGGGTCTCGCCCGCGTTCGACCCCGCCGTCAGCGTGCCGATCCGCACGGTGGGGTGGCCCAGCAGCAGACGCAGCAGCTCGCCACCGGCGTACCCGCTGGCTCCGGCGACAGCGACCCTGATCGTGCTCACTCGGATGATCATACATAACTCTGCATGTTCACTCACATCCGGAATTCACCCGGCCAGCACGGATGCGATTGTCGGGCCGCCTCGCTAGGTTCGCTTCCATGAGCCGTCTCGCCCCCACGACGTACCTCCAGCACATCCGCGACGAGTCCCAGCGGTTCCGCGACGTGCTCGCGGACTGCGACCCGACGGCGGACGTGCCGTCGTGTCCCGAGTGGCGCGCGGACGACCTGCTGTGGCATCTCGGCGAGGTGCAGCACTGGTGGACGTGGATGGTCACGAACCGGCCCAAGGGTCCCGACGGCTACCCCGAGCCCGAGCGTCCCGGTGACCATGCCGGCCTGCTGGCCTTCTTCGACGAGCACTACGGCGCGTTGGTCGACGCCCTCGCAACGGCGGACCCGGCCGACGAGGCCTGGACGTGGCACCCCGAGCACAAGAACGTCGCCTTCATCCTGCGCCGTCAGGCCCACGAGGCGCTGATCCACCGTCGCGACGCCGAGCTGGCGGCGCACACGATCTCACCCTTCCCCGTCGACCTGGCCGCCGACGGCGTCGACGAGGTGCTCGACGTGATGTACGGCGGGTGCCCGCCCTGGGGCGAGTTCTCGCCGCTCCCCCACTACCTCCGGATCGACATCACCGACACCGACGACCGGGTGTGGGTGCAGCTGGGGCACTTCCACGGCACCGACCCCGACGGCATCGAGCGCGACGAGGACGACCTCCACGTCGTGGAGGATCCCGGCGTCGAGCCGGACGCCGTGATCAGTGGCTCCGCCGAGGTGCTCGACGCCCGGATCTGGCGGCGCGGCGACGGCGCCGAGACGCACCTGGCCGGCGACCTGAAGATCGTCGATCGGTTCCGCGCGATCGTGCACCAGCCGATCAACTGAAGGGAGCAGCCGCGCGAGGCACGAGCGCGTGCCGTGGGCGAGCGCAGGTTGAGCGAGCCCAGGGCTGAGCCTGCGAAGCCGTGCTGGGCGAGTCGAAACCCGGTGACGGTGCCCTGGGCCCGCAACCAGGAGTCGGTCGGCGCGGGCCGCACCGGGTCTCGAGACGGTCGCAGAGCGACCTCCTCGACCGGCGGTCGCGCTTACTCCTCCAGCCAGGTCGCGAACGACTCGAACCCGAACGGCCGGCCGAGGAAGTCCTCGACCAGGTCCGCGGCATCGTGCCGGCCGCCCTGCGCCAGGATCCGGTCGCGGTACCGGCCGGCGATCTCGGCGTCGTAGAGGTCCTCCCGGTCGAAGGCCGAGAACAGGTCCTTGGCGATCACCAGCGACCACATGTACGTGTAGTAGCCCGAGGAGTAGCCGTCGAGATGCCCGAACGCCGCGTGGAAGTGGGTGTCGGGCAGTGGCGACACCATCGAGTACGCCGCCTGCAGCCGCTGCGAGAGGCCGCTGATCGCGGCGCCATCGGCCGGAGGCTCCTGGTGGATCCGGTAGGACAGCGCGGCGTAGAACATCTGGGTGCGTGCCTGCAGGCCCTTGCCGAACTCCTCGGCCGCGCGCATCCGCTCCACCAGGTCGGCGGGGATCGGCGTCCCGGCCTCGTCGGTGGCGAACCCCTCGAGGACGGTCGCGTCCCAGGCCCACTCCTCCAGCAGCTGGGACGGCGCCTCGACGAAGTCCCACTCCGTCGCCACGCCGGAGAACCGCGCCCAGCGCTGGTGGCCGCCGAGGACGTGGTGGACGAGGTGGCCGAACTCGTGGAACAGGGTCACGACGTCGTCGTGCTCCATCAGCCCGCGCGGGAAGTTGCAGACCAGGACGCCCTCGGGCAGCTGGCGCCCGGTGACACCGTCGGCGAGCGTGAACTGCGCGGCGTGGTTGAACTTGTTGGGGCGGGGGTGCAGGTCCAGATGGATCCGGCCGATCCGCTCGCCGCCCAGCGACACGTCGTACGACGCGACGTCCTCGTGCCAGGTCGGGACGTCGACCCGCTCGTACCCGAGCCCGAACAGCCGGCCGGTCACGTCGAGCAGGCCCTGGCGGACCTGGTCGAAGGCGAAGTAGCGGCGCACCTCCTGGGCATCCACGCTGTGCTGCTCGCGCTTGATGGTCTCGGTGTAGAAGCGACTGTCGGCGGCGTCGAGCGTCTCGGCGTCGGGGCGGTCCTGGCGGACCCGCGCGAGGAGGATGTCGCGGTCGCGGATCGCGGACGACTCCGCGGCCTTGCTGATCTTGTCGACGAACGTCGCGATCGCGTCGCCGGTCTCGATCATCTTGACCTCGGCGTCGTACGTCGGCCACCCGTCGTACCCCAGGAGGGTGGAGTGCTCCTGGCGCAGCGCCATCAGCTCGACGAGCACCTCGTCGTTGGCGGGCCAGGCGCGGTTGTTGAACGCGGTGGCGAGGGTGACCCGGGCCTCGCGGTCGGTGGCGAAGGTCAGCATCGGGACCACGTCGGGGTACTCCAGGGTGAGCTCGACCAGTCCGTCGTCGCCGACCGGGTGTGACTCGACCCAGTCCTGCGGGAGCCCCGCGAGCTGGTCGGGGCGGAGCTTCACGGTGGTGTTGTCGTCGCGGATGTTGCGTTCGAAGCTCTGGCTGAGCTCGGTCTCGCGCTCGTTGATCGCGCGGACGCGGTCACGCGTCGCCTCGTCGCGGTCGACGCCGGAGCGCCGGAAGTCGCGGAGAGCGAAGTTGCGCACCCGCTCGGCGTCGTCGTCGAGTCCGGAGGTCCGCTGGTCGGCGTCGTCGACGACCAGGAGGTCGTACACCTCGCGGTCGAGCGAGAGGTCGGTCAGCAGGCGGTGTGCCTCGACCTCGGCCGCCTCGCCCTGCTCGCGGAGCGCGGCGTCGGGGTGCACCTGCTGCAGCAGGCTGCCGGCCGC
Organism: uncultured Actinomycetota bacterium; assembly: GCA_963833775.1. Lineage (GTDB taxonomy): Bacteria > Actinomycetota > Actinomycetes > Propionibacteriales > Nocardioidaceae > Nocardioides. The sequence goes on from CAWHZH010000015.1 coordinate 78,805, forward strand.
GAAGGCGTTGCTGAGGGCGAGGGCGATGTCGTTCCAGCGCTCGAGCAGCACGCTCGCATCGCGCGGGCGCTCGGTCTTCAGCGCGGCGATCAGCTCGCGCGCCGAGGCCAGCTGGTCGGTGGTCCGGGTCGTCAGCCAGGCGGACCAGGCGTCGGTCCCGGCATCGGCGGCGGGCAGGGTCAACGGGGCGAGATCGGTCACTCCCCGAAACTACCCGCCTCGACGCCGAGTCGTCAGGTGCCGGGTCGGCGTTCTACGGCGTCGACGTTGTGCCAGGTCAGCGTTGGACGGCGTCGACGTTGTGCCAGGTCAGCGATCTGGAGTGTCGACGTTGTGCCAGGTCAGCGTTGGACGGCGCCCACGGCGGCTGCGGCGGCGGCCACGGCGGCGTCGCGGGCCGCGCCGGCCTCGCTCTCGGTCAGGGTCCGGTCGGGGGCGCGGAACCGCAGCGCGAAGGCGAGCGACCTGTGGCCCTCGCCGACCTGCGGCCCGGCGTAGACGTCGAACAGCCGCACCGACTCCAGGAGGTCTCCCGCCCCGGCCCGCAGCGCCGCCTCGACCTCCGCGGCCGGGACGGACTCGGCCACGACCAGCGCGACGTCCTCCTTGGCGACCGGCTGGTTGGAGTACGACGGCGCCCGCGGCACGTCCACCGCGAGGCTCATCAGGAAGTCGAGGTCGATCTCGAGAGCCGCGGTGCCGCGGGGCAGACCGAACGCCGTACACACCCGCGGATGCAGCTCGCCGGCGTGACCGAACTCCTGCTCACCCACGAACACCCGCGCGCACCTGCTCGGGTGCCACGGCATCCGTTCGGCGGCCTCGACCCGGATCTCCACGGCGAGCTCGGCGGCCACGGCGCGAACGACCTCGAGCGCGTCCGACCAGTCCGCGGACCGACCGGGGCCCCACCACCCTCGCGCGTCCCGCTCGCCGCTCAGCACCCCCGCCAGGAGCAGCGGCTGCAGCGGCAGGGCCTCGAAGAGCTTGCCCAGCTCGGCCTCGCTCGGCCGCCACTCGACGCCGTACACCGGAGCCGGGCCGCGGTCCACCGGGAACGCGACGGTGCCGGTCTCGAAGAGCGCAACGCCGGCGGCGCCACGGCCCAGGTTGCGCGCGGCGGCGTCGAGCAGGCCGGGCAGCAGGGTCGTGGTGTAGAGCGGCTTCTCGGCCGACAGCGGGTTCGACAGGCGTACGGCGTGGCGCAGCACGTCGTCGTCGGGAAGCCCCAGGGCGTCGAAGGTGTCGTCGGCGACGAACGGGAAGCTGACCACCTCGACGCAGCCGACGCTCGCGAGGGTGCGCCCGATCCGGCGGCGTAGCCGCTGCTCGCGGGTCAGGCCGCGACCGGCCGGCGCGGTCGGGAGCACCGACGGCACCTGGTCGTAGCCGACGATCCGGACGACCTCCTCGACCAGGTCGTACGGGTCGTGCAGGTCCGGCCGCCACGGCGGCGGGACCACGGTGAGACGCGCGTCGCCGCTCACGTCGGCGCCGATCGCGCGGAGGCCCGCCACGACGCGGTCGCCGTCGATCGGCAGCCCCGCGACCTGGCCGGGCAGCTCGCGAGCCAGCTCGATGGGCGCCGGCACCGGCGGCGTGCCGACCACCGTGACGCCCGGTGAGACCGACCCGCCGCCGTACGTCGTCAACAGCTCGGCGACCCGGTCGGCGGCGGCCTCGCAGATCGTCGGGTCGACGCCGCGCTCGTTGCGCTTGCCCGCCTCGGAGGTCAGCCGGTGCCGCTTGCCGGTACGGAACATCGCAACCGGCTCCCAGTGGGCGGCCTCGATCACGACGGTCGTCGTCGCGGCGGACATCTCGGTGGCCTCGCCACCCATCACGCCGCCGAGCCCGATCACGCCCGAGTCGTCGGTGACCACGAGGTCCTCGGTCGACAGCGCCCGGTCGGCACCGTCGAGCGTCGTCAGCCGCTCGCCCTCGCGGGCACGTCGTACCACGAGGGGTCCCTGCAGCCGGTCGCCGTCGTAGCCGTGGATCGGCCGGCCGAGCTCGAGCATCACGTAGTTGGTGACGTCGACGGCCAGCGAGATCGGACGCATCCCGGCGAGACGGACGCGCGTCGCGAGCCAGTCGGGGGTCGGCGCCGACGGGTCGAAGCCGGTCACCGTGCGGGCCACGAACACCGGGCAGCCCGTGGGGTCCTCGACCCGCACGGGATAGCCGTCGGCGTTCGCGGCCGGTACGTCGCGCAACGCGGGGTCGGTGTAGGCGGTGTCGAAGCCCAGCGCCGCCTCGCGGGCGACACCGCGCAGCGACAGCGCGTAGGCACGGTCGGGGTTGATCTCGAACTCGATGACCTCCTCCTGGAGGCCCAGCACGGGTCGGGCGTCGTCGCCGGGGTCACCGGCGCCGGCCGGCAGCACGATGATGCCCTCGTGGTCGTCGCCGAGGCCCAGCTCGGCGGCCGAGCAGATCATCCCCGCCGAGACGTGTCCGTAGGTCTTGCGCGCGGAGATCTCGAAGCCCCCGGGGAGCACTCCCCCGGGCAGCACGACGACGACCAGGTCGCCGGCCGTGAAGTTGTGGGCTCCGCACACGATGCCCTGCGGGTCACCGGTGCCGTTCGCGTCGCCGACGTCGACGGTGCACCAGTTGATGGTCTTGCCGTTCTTCTGCGGCTCCGGCTCGACGGTGAGGACCCGGCCGACGACGAGCGGTCCGGTGATCTGCGCACCGGGGCGCTCGAGCGCCTCGAGCTTGAGGCCGAGCGCGGTCAGTCGACGGGCGAGGTCCTCGCTCGACAGCTCCGGCGGCAGGTCGGCGAACTCGCGGATCCAGGAGACGGGAGTCTTCACCTCACCACTCCGTCCCGAAGGCGGCGCTGAAGCGCACGTCGCCGTCGAACAGGGCACGCAGGTCCTCCGCGCCGGTGCGGAACATCAGCGAGCGGTCGATGCCCATCCCGAAGGCGAAGCCGCGGTAGCGCTCGGAGTCGATCCCGCAGGCCGCCAGCACCCGCGGGTTGACCACGCCGCAGCCGCCCCACTCGATCCAGCCCTCGCCCTTGCAGGTGCGGCACTGCTCGACCTGACCGGGTACGCCGCGGCAGACGAAGCAGACCAGGTCGACCTCGGCGGACGGCTCGGTGAACGGGAAGTACGACGGGCGGAACCGGGTGACGATCCCCTCGCCGAACAGCTGCTGGGCGAAGTGGTCGAGGGTGCCCTTGAGATGCGCCATGGTGATGCCCTCGTCGACGACGAGCCCCTCGACCTGGTGGAACATCGGCGAGTGCGTCGCGTCGTACGGGTCGGTGCGGAAGACGCGGCCCGGGCAGATCACGTAGATCGGCGGCGTCCGGCTCAGCATGGTGCGGGCCTGCACCGGCGAGGTGTGGGTGCGCAGCACCAGATGGTCGGACGCCGGGTCGGTCCAGAACGTGTCCTGCATGGTGCGGGCCGGGTGGTCGGGACCCAGGTTGAGGGCGTCGAAGTTGAGCCACTCGGCCTCGAGCACCGGGCCCTCCGCGACCTCCCAGCCCATGGCCACGAACAGGTCGGCGATGTAGTCCGACATCAGGGTGATCGGGTGGCGGGCGCCGCGCGGACGACGGTCGGTCGGCAGCGTGACGTCGACCGTCTCCTCGACGAGCATCCGCTCCTCGGCCTCGGCCTCGAGCACCACCGCGCGCTCCGCGAGCGCCTGGTTGACGGCTCCGCGGGCCTGGCCGACCCGCTGGCCGGCCTCCTTCTTGGCCTGGGGCGGGAGGGCGCCGATCTCGCGGTTCGCCAGCGCCAGCGGCGACCGGTCGCCGGCGTGGTCGAGCCGAGCCTGCTTGAGCGCGTCGAGGTCAGTCGCGGCGGCGACGGCCGCCAGTGCCTCGTCGCGCATGGCCGCGACCTGCTCCGCCTGCAGCGGGGTCACCTCGACCGGGTCGTACTGGGTGTTCGGGCCCGACATGGGTGCCTCTCGCGGTGGTCGTGGGTGCGGCTGCGCGGCACCAGTCTAGGAAGGGTCGTCAGGCGGCTGCGACGGGGTTTCGGCGGTGGACTCGCGACCCACGGTGACCGCAAGCGGGCAGCGGCGCTCCGCTCGGTCTTTCAGCCCGGTCGGAACGGCCTCAGTCGGGATCGGTGCCGAACGCCGGCCAGGTCATCGCGATCCGGGCGCCCCCTGCCGGGGAGTCGTCGATGGTGACCGTGCCGCCGTGCGCACGGACCAGGCCGTTGACGAGGTACAGCCCCAGACCCGACCCGCCGCGCTGCCCGGTGGTCCAGAACTTGGTGAACGCCCGCTGCCGGATGTCGGGGGCGATGCCGTCGCCGCAGTCGTCGACCTGGACGGCGACCAGGTCGCCCTCGAGCGACGCGGTCACCGACACCGGGTCGGCACCGTGGCGGATCGCGTTCTCGAGCACGTTGGTCATCACCTGCGTGAACTTGTCGGGGTCGGCCCAGATCATGGGGAGGTCGTCGGGTGCGTCGTACTCGATCTGATGCGGGGCTCCGGCTCGGACGCTCTCGATCACGCGATGGGTCAGCTGCGCGACGTCGCACGGTCGCTGGTGCATCGACAGTCGTCCGGTGTCGAGCCGGGCGACGTCGAGGAGCTCGGTGATCAGCCGGCTCAAGCGGTCGGAGTCGGCGTGGACCGTGGTCAGCATCAGCTTCTTCTGCTCGTCGTTGAGCCGGTCCCACCGGTTCAGGAGCGCCTGCACGAATCCCTTGACGCCCGTCAGCGGAGATCGAAGCTCATGGGCGACGGTCGCCACCAGGTCGGACCGCTCGCGGTCGAGCCGGGCTCGAGCACGTCCCGAGCGCAGGCTCACGGCCACCTCGGTGATCGGTCCCCGGTTCGTGCGGTGGATCCGCGCGGCGACCAGCACCTCGTCCCCGGTCGGCAGCACCCAGGACTGCTCCGGTACGCCGGTGCGGATGACCAGCCCGTCGTACGGGCGGACACAGGCGCACCAGCCCGCACCCTCCTGGTTGGTGACCCCGAGGACGTCGTCGAGAGGCCTGCCCGCGGCGGCGTGGGGGCTGATGCCGAGCATGAGGGCGGCGCGACTGTTGAGCAGGCGCACGAGCCCGTCGCCGTCCGCGACGACGACGCCGTCCGGCAGCAGATCCACGGCGCCCTGTGCGGTCAGAGCACCCTCGGGCACATCCACGCGCGGCAGCCTAGTCAGAAGAGACACGTTGGCGGGGCGGCCCCTCCCCCCGGTGGGGCCGGCCCGCAACGTGGTGGTGGGCGGCCCCTCCCCCGTGGGACCCGCCCGGTGTTCGCCTCTCGGGAATGCGAACGAGTAGTAAGATAGTGGCGCTATCCTCGGGGCCGCAACTGATTTCGCAGAGTTTTCACGAATTTTGCCATGGATCACACCGAATCGAGACTCACATGCTGGTGTCCGAGCTCGCGGAGCGTGCCGACGTGCCGGTGGCGACCGTGAAGTACTACCTCCGCGAGGGTCTGCTTCCCCCCGGTGACGTGACCGGGCCGCGGCGCGCGGAGTACGACGAGGCGCACGTACGACGGCTGCGCATCCTGCGGGCGCTGCGCGAGGTGGGCGGGGCTCCCGTGTCGGCCCTGCAGATCATCGTCGACGCGGTCGAGGACGACTCGCGACCCGTGCACGACGTCCTGTGCCAGGTCTCCGACGCGCTGAGCCCGCCGCTGCCGGTGGACGGCCCCGATCAGGTGGCCGCCCCCCAGGTGACCGAGGTCATCGCCGGCGTGGGCTGGACCGGCGTACGGAAGGACGGCGCGGCACGGCTGCGGCTGGCCGAGCTGGTCCAGCTGGTCAGCGAGGAGCTGCTCACCGTCGACACCGAGATCCTTGCCTACTACGCGCGCCTCGCCGACGAGCTGTGCCGCACCGAGATCGCCCTCATCGACACCACCAAGGACCGCCAGGGCACCCTGGAGGACATGGTCGTCGGTGAGGCCGTCTTCGGGGAGATCCTCACCCTGCTGCGCCGGCTGGGGCACGAGCACTACCAGGAGCAGCGGCGCCTCGACGGCGGGGGCTGAGCGCGCTCGTCAGCGCGTCCGCGAGCTCTCGTGGAGGCAGATCGCTGCGGCGGTCGCCAGGTTGAGGCTCTCGGCCCGGCCGCGGATCGGGATCCGGACCCGGTGATCGGCCACGGCTGCGAGCTCCGCGGGGAGGCCCCAGGCCTCGTTGCCGAAGAGCCAGGCGACGGGTCCCGCCAGCAGCCCGGCGGCATCGCCCAGCGCGAGCTCACCGTCGCCGTCGGCGGCGAGCACGACCAGACCGGCCCCCTGGGCGGACCGCACGGCATGCACGGGATCCGGCTCGAGGGCGAGCGGCAGGTGGAAGAGGCTGCCGACGCTCGCCCGGACGGTCTTGGGGTTGTAGGCGTCGACGGAGTGGCCGGCCAGGACGACGGCATCGGCCCCCAGCGCGTCGGCCGTGCGGACGAGGGTGCCGGCGTTGCCGGGGTCACGGACGTCGGCACAGACGGCGACCAGCGACGAGCCCTGGCGCGCGGACGCGAGTGCGGACTCCAGGGGTACGTCGAGGAACGAGCAGACGGCGACGATCCCCGCGGGGGTCACGCTGTCGCTGAGGGTGGCCAGCGCCCGGTCGTCGACCAGCGATGTCGTCTCCGCAGCCGCCAGGAGCGCGGCGTACCGCTGGGTCGCCGACGCGGTCGCGAAGACCTCGACGACACACCCCGCTTCGAGCGCCCCCTCGACGGCTTTCGGGCCGTCGGCAAGGAACAGCCGCCGCTCGGTACGGACCGAGCGGCGGCCGAGCCTGCGTGCCTCCTTGACGCGGGAGTTACCCGTCGTCAGGGGCGCCGGGTCAGGCACCTGGTCTCGAGACACTCGCTCATGCTCGTTCCTCGACCACCGGTGTCGGTCGTCAGGACGCCTTGGGCGCGTTGACGTCCTCGGGCAGGGCAGCCTTGGCGGTCTCGACGAGCGCGGCGAACGCGGGCGCGTCGTTGACGGCGAGGTCGGCCAGGATCTTGCGGTCGACCTCCACGCCGGCCAGGTTGAGGCCCTGGATGAAGCGGTTGTAGGTCATGCCGTTGGCGCGGGCAGCGGCGTTGATCCGCTGGATCCAGAGCCGACGGAAGTCGCCCTTGCGCGCCTTGCGGTCACGGTAGCTGTAGACCAGCGAGTGGGTGACCTGCTCCTTGGCCTTGCGGTAGAGGCGCGAGCGCTGGCCGCGGTAGCCGCTGGCGCGCTCGAGAGTGGTACGACGCTTCTTGTGGGCGTTCACTGCCCGCTTGACGCGTGCCATGGTGGTACTCCTTGCGGTTCGGATCGATCGATCTACGTGTGGTGAGGCTCGCGCGCAAGCGCGCGCGTCGCTCTCAGCGGCCGAGCAGCTTCTTGATGCGCGGGACGTCGTTCTTGGAAACCTCGGCATCGCCGGTCAGGCGACGCGTCACCTTGGAGGGCTTGGCCTCCAGGTGGTGACGCTTGCCGGCCTTCGCGCGCATCAGCTTGCCCGAGCCGGTCACCTTGAACCGCTTGCTCGCGCCGGAGTGCGTCTTGTTCTTCGGCATCGTTCTCTCTTCCTCATCTACGTCGTGTTGCCGCGGTGCTCGCGACGCTCACGCTTGCTGGTGGTGACTCAGGGCGCTGTGTGCTCCGTTGCCTGTGTCACCGAAACTCGGTGCGACCCCGTTTCTGCGAGACATCGTTCTGGACATCGTCGGTGTGTCCGGTTTCGCTCGATCGAGTCCTTCGCTTCGCTCAGGCCTCGATCTCGGGATCGAGGTTCTCGGAGCGTCCGTGGGCCTTCTTCTGGGCCACGGCCTGCCCCGCGTTGTGGGCGGTGCGCTCGGCGCGCTCCTCGGCCACCTCGGCGGCGCGGGCGGCCATGCGGTCGGCCTTCGCCGCCTCCATCTCCACCTTGGCCTCGGCCTTCTTCTTGTGCGGCCCGAGCACCATGATCATGTTGCGACCGTCCTGCTTGGGTGCCGACTCCACGAAGCCCAGCTCCGTGACGTCCTCGGCCAGCCGCTGCAGCAGGCGGAACCCCAGCTCGGGGCGGTGCTGCTCACGACCGCGGAACATGATGGTGATCTTGACCTTGTCGCCGGCCTTCAGGAACCGCACGACGTGACCCTTCTTGGTCTCGTAGTCGTGGGCGTCGATCTTCGGACGAAGCTTCATCTCCTTGATGATCACGTTCGTCTGGTTCCGGCGCGCCTCACGGGCCTTCTGGGCGTTCTCGTACTTGAACTTCCCGTAGTCCATGAGCTTGCAGACCGGGGGCTTGCCCATCGGGGCGATCTCGACGAGGTCGAGGTCGGCTTCCTGGGCGAGCTTGAGGGCCTCGCCCGTGGGGACGATGCCGACGGTCTCGCCGTTGGGTCCGACGAGCCGGACCTCGGGTACCCGGATCCGGTCGTTGATGCGTAGCTCGGTGCTGATGTGTCCTCCATGGGTCGAACGGTTGGGGACCGCCACGGAGGCCTCGGAAATGACGAGAGCCCCCGCGCGACGCGCGGAGGCTCAAGGTGCTCCGCGGGTGTGACGACATGCGTCACACCTACGGTGCGGACCGGACCCGACGACCTGGTGCGGTCGATGCGGGTGGGAGTGAGCCTCCACTTGTCGGACCGGACCCATCTGACGACGGACCCGATCGGTCGGTGACAAGGGTAACAACTCCGGTGGCCCGGTGCCTATTCCGAAACCTCGTCCTCGTCGACCTCCTCCACGAAGGCGAGTCCCTGGCCCGTGTCCGCGAGGGCCCATCCGTGGGCCAGGCCCTCGAGCAGGTCGCCCTGGACGACGTACGTCGTGGGCCCGGCGAGGTCGACCAACAGCGCAGCCGCCCCCTCCTGCAGCGCCGACCGGGCGACCAGGGGCGCCGCGACCGGCACCGGACGCGCGTCTGCGCGCCAGGCGGCCAGCCTCTCGACGCTGGTGAAGCCCAGCATCGCCTGGCGGCCGTCGCGGCCCGTCACGAGGACGGTGGCCATCTCGACGTCGCTGGTCTTCTCGCGGACCTGTCCCGTTGAGTCGACCTCGGCGTCGGCGGGCCGGGCGAGCACGGGCACGAGCAGGCGAGCATGCTGGAGGGCGAGGAACACCTCGAGGTGGCGCCTCGGATCGGCGGCGTACGCCGCGAGCGCGGCAGCCAGGCCCGGGTCGGCCGAGCCGTCGTCGCCCGCGAACCCGGGGTCGGGGATGGACCGGCGACCGGCGTCGGGAGCGGGATCGGACGGCATGCGGCGGATCTTGCCACGCGGGCCCCTTCGGACCTGCCCCGGCACGGCCTACCCTGGAGGAGTGGATGACGTCTCCTGGGGAGCGCTGGCCCTGTCGCTGTCGGTGGTGGGTGGGATCTACACGTGGTGGGCCCTCCGGCATCGGGGGGTGGTGTCCGCTGTGCGAGGGGCGGGTCTGACGCTTCTCCCTCTCGCTGCCTGGATGACCGGACTGCTCCAGGTCTTCGGCGACATCACCGACACCCTGAGCAACTGGCTCGCCCACCTCGTCTTCAGTCCGCAGACCTGGCTCGGGATGATCATCGGCTTCGTGGCGATCGTCCTGATCGGTGGCGCGAACGCGATCGCGCGTCGCGGCAAGCCCGACAAGCCGGCCAAGACACAACGCAGCAGCGAGCCCAAGGCGGTCCGCGCCACCACGTCCCCCGACCCGTTGATCGACGACGAGATGGCCGAGATCCAGGCGATCCTGAAGAAGCGCGGCATCTCCTGATGCGCAGCACCGTGCCGGGCGACTCCCACGTCGCCCGCAACCGGCTGTGGGCGCGGCTGACGAGCGCCGTCGACGCGCTCGCGACCCCACCCCCGACGCCGCTGATGGTCGTCGACCTCGACGCCTTCGACGCCAACGCGGCCGACCTGGCACGTCGTGCGGGTGGCAAGCCGATCCGGGTCGCCTCCAAGTCGCTCCGGGTGCCGGCCCTGATCGAGCGGGCCCTGGCCACCCCCGGCTTCCACGGTGTGCTCGGCTACACCCTGCGCGAGGCCCTGTGGCTGGAACGCCAGCGGATCACCGACGACATCGTGATCGCCTACCCCACCGTCGACCGCGCCGCGCTCGCCGACCTCGTGGCGTCGCCGGAGGCGGCAAGCCGGATCACGCTGATGGTCGACGACGTCGCCCAGCTCGACGTGGTCGACTCCGTCCGTTCGTCCCGCGCGGTCCAGGTGCGGGTGGCCCTCGACGTCGACGCCGGGCTGCGGATGGGCGGCCAGCACGTCGGACCGAAGCGCTCGCCCCTGCACGACGTCGAGGACGTGCTGCGGCTGGCTCGCCACGTCACCGAACGGGCCGGCTTCGCGCTGGTCGGGGTGATGACCTACGAGGGCCAGGTCGCAGGGGTGCCCGACGACGTACCGTCGCAGCGCGCCAAGTCGCTCGTCGTACGCCGCCTCAAGGCCGCCTCGATGGCCCAGCTCGGCGAGCGCCGCCGGGTGATCGCCGACCGGCTGGCCGAGCTGGTGACGCTGGAGTTCTGGAACGGCGGGGGCTCCGGCTCGGTCGAGGCGACCGCCGCCGACGGCGCCGTCACCGAGATCGCGGCCGGGTCGGGCCTGTTCGTGCCGGGGCTGTTCGACCACTACCAGTCGTTCGCGCCGCGCCCCGCGGCGTTCTACGGACTGCCGGTGACGCGACACCCGTCGCCCACGATGGCGACGGTCCACGGCGGCGGCCTGGTCGCGTCGGGTCCGACGGGGAGCGACCGGGCGCCCGTGCCGTGGGCGCCCCCGGGGCTCCACCTGACCGGGCTCGAGGGGGCCGGTGAGGTGCAGACCCCGCTGACCGGCCACCCGGCGGCGATGCTGCGGATCGGAGACCTGGTCTGGTTCCGCCACGCGAAGTCCGGTGAGCTCTTCGAGCACACCAACACCGTGCGGCTCCTGGCCGGGGACTCCTTCGTGGACGAGGTGCCGACGTACCGGGGCTGCGGGAACGCCTGGTGAGCAACGCCGTCGAGGTGCTGGCGCTGGCGCGCTCGCGCCCCCCGACGCTCGGGACCGGCCGGCTGATCTGCGTGGACGGACCGGCGGGGTCGGGCAAGACGACGCTGGCCGAGGAGATCGCCTCCCTCTCCGGGGCTCCGGTGATCCACATGGACGACCTGTTCGAGGGCTGGAACGGGCTGTCGCGGGTCAGCGCGCAGCTCGGCACGCTGCTGACGCCTCTCGCCGAGGGCCGACCGGGCAGCTACCGGCGGTGGGACTGGCCGGGCGACGCCTGGGCGGAGACCGTCGACGTCCCCACCGCGCCGCTCCTCGTGCTCGAGGGAGTCGGGTCGGGTGCGCTCGCGTACGCCGACCTGGTCACGGTGCTCGCCTGGGTGGAGGTGCCCTACGACCTGCGGATGGCGCGCGGGCTGGAGCGTGGCGGCGTCGGTGTCGCGGAGAACTGGAAGCAGTGGGCCGTCGACGAGCAGGACGTCTTCGCCCGTGAGCGGACCCGCGAGCGGGCCGACGTCGTCCTCGACGGCCGGGTCGGGTCGCTCGAGGCCTGACGCTCGGGGCCTGACGGCTCGGGGCCCGACGCTCGTGCCGGGCCGCCAGGCCGGGCCGCCGGGGCCGGAAAACGCGGAACAATTCGCCGAGCCACCCCGCGTGTCGCCTCCTTTGTTCCGCGTTTTCCGGGTGGACGGGCCCGTTTTCCGGGTGGACGGGCCCGTGTTCCGGGAGGCCGGGGCCGGGTTCCGGGGTGGACCGGGCGGTGGCAGGGTCGGGGGATGGACCCACGCATCTCGTTCGTGACCCTGGCCGCCCACGACCTGTCCGTCACCCGCGCGTTCTACGTCGACGGGCTCGGCTGGACGCCGGAGCTCGACGTGCCGGGCGAGGTGGTGATGGTCCGAGTCGGTGAGCGACTGGTGCTGTCGTTGTGGGCCGAGTCCGGCTTCGAGCAGGAGGTCGGGCCGGTACGACGGGGACCCGGCGTACCCGCGTTCACGCTTGCCCACAACGTCGCGACGCGCGCCGAGGTCGACCAGGTGCTGACCGAGGCGGGGGCAGCGGGCGCCGCGGTCACCGGACCCGAGGAGCGCGAGTGGGGTGGCTACACCGGCTACTTCGCCGACCCCGACGGCGTGCACTGGGAGGTCGCGTGGAACCCGGGCCCGATCGGGTTGTCGGTGCTGCCGTAGTGCGGTCGCCGGGGTTCGAGACGCTCGCAGAGCGAGCTCCTCAACCAGCGGTGCGAGACGCTCGCAGAGCGAGCGCCTCCACCAGCGGCGGCAACGGTGACTAGTCTCCGAGGCATGGTGGCGCCGTCGGGAGAGCAGTTCGAGCTGACCGCTGCGGGTTATCGCGCGGTCGTGACCGAGTGCGGGGCCACGCTCCGAGAGCTGGAGCACGCCGGGCGGCCCCTGCTGCACGGGTTCGGTGAGGACGAGATGTCGTCCGCCGGCCGCGGTCAGCTGCTGATGCCGTGGCCGAACCGGATCCGCGACGGCGCCTACACCTTCGACGGGAAGGACCGCCGCCTCGGCCTGAGCGAGCCGACCCAGGGCCATGCCATCCACGGGCTGGTCCGCTGGGCCGCCTGGTCGCGCGAGGAGCACGGCGCCACGTCGGTCTCGCTGAGCTACCGACTGATGGCGCAGAGCGGCTACCCGTGGACGGTCGACCTGCACGTGATCTACGACCTGTCGGCCGAGGGGCTGACCGTGACCCAGACCGCGACCAACCTCAGCGACCAGCCCGCGCCGTATGCGTCGGGCGCGCACCCGTACCTGAGCGCCGGACCGGCCCCGGTCGACGGCTGGGAGCTGACGCTTCCGGCGTCCCTGCGGCTGCTCGCCGACGAACGACAGATCCCGGTCGGCCAGGAGGACGTCACCGATACGGCGTACGACTTCCGCGTCGCCAGGCCGCTGCGCGACCTCCGTCTCGACGACGGCTTCGGGGACCTGGAGCGAGACGCGGACGGTGTCGCCACCGCGGTGGTGCGCGACCCCGCGTCCGGCCTCGGCGTGGCCCTCTGGGTCGACCGGCACCATCCCTGGCTGATGGTGTTCACCGGCGACGCCGGGTGGGACCCGCCGCGCCAGGCGCTCGCGGTCGAGCCGATGACGGCTCCGCCGGACGCGTTCCGCAGCGGCCGCGACCTGCTGACGCTGGCGCCCGCGGGCGACCCCGGCGACGAAGTGTCAGTCTCCTGGGGGATCCGGACGCTCGAGTGACTCGGCGGCGGTACGGGCGAGGAGCATCCGGAGCTGACGCACCGCGATCCTGGCCCGGTCGCCGTCGGCGGACTGGATCGCCAGGGCCTGCCGGCTCGTACCGTCGGCGAGATCGAGGATCGCGAACGGAGCCCCGGTCGGCAGGTGCACGGCCAGCACCTCGGCCCACTCGAACGCGTGGGAGCGGTAGCCGTTGACGATCTCCAGGCCCGAGGTGCTGGCCGTGACCTTGCACCGCATCAGGCCCCACGCCGCGCCGGCAGCGAGGGCGGCGATCAGGAGCACCGTGACCTGCTGGTAGACGGTGACACGGGAGCGCACCTCGGCGCCGACGGCGTACCACCCGGCGACGCAGACCACGACGAGCAGGCCGCCGAAGAAGGTGAACGCCAGCCGCACACCGAGCGGGCGCCAGGTGTGGGGCAGGGACGGCTCAGAGACGGCAGGCATGGATGTCGGTCACCAGGATGCCCCGGGCGCCGATCGTCCACAGCTCGTCCATCACGCGGTGGGCGCCGGCCCGGGGCACCATCGCCCGGACCGCTACCCAGCCCTCGCGGTGCAGCGGGGACACCGTGGGGCTCTCGATGCCCGGCGTGAGGGCGACCGCCGATGCGACCTGCTCCTCGGGGATGTCGTAGTCCATCATCACGTAGCTGCGTGCCACCAGCACGCCCTCGAGCCGCCGGCGGAAGACGTCGAGCCCGGCCGGGGTCTCGCTCCCCCGCGTGATCAGCACCGCCTCGGACTCCATGATCGCCTCGCCGAAGGTCTCGAGGCCGGCCTTGGCGAGCGTGCTGCCCGTCTCGACCACGTCGGCGATCACGTCGGCGACGCCGAGCTGCACGCTGGTCTCGACGGCTCCGTCGAGCCGGTTCACGGTGGCGTCGATCCCCCGCTCGGCGAGGTACTGCCGCACGATCCCGACGTACGACGTGGCGATGCGGGTGCCCTGCAGCTGGGACAGGTCGGCGTACCTCCCGACCGGTCCGGCGAAGCGGAACGTGCTGCGCCCGAAACCGAGGCCGAGCACCTCGTCGGCCTTGGCGCCCGAGTCGAGCAGCAGGTCGCGTCCGGTGATGCCGACGTCAAGCGTGCCCTCGCCGACGTAGAGGGCGATGTCGCGTGGTCGCAGGTAGAAGAACTCCACGCCGTTGTCGGCGTCGATGAGGGTCAGCTCCTTGGAGTCCTGGCGCTGGCGGTAGCCGGACTCACGCAGCATCTCGGTGGCGGACTGGGAGAGCACGCCCTTGTTCGGGACGGCGATCCGCAGCAACGCGTCGTCGGCCGAGCCACTCGGATCGTTGGTCGAGCTCGTCGAGACCATCAGGACCTCACAGGTGGGCGTAGACGTCGTCGAGGGAGAGATCGCAGGCGAGCATCAGCACCTGGGCGTGGTAGAGCAGCTGGCTGATCTCCTCGGCGGCACGCGCGGGCGACTCGTGCTCGGCGGCCATCCACGACTCGGCCGCCTCCTCCACGAGCTTCTTGCCGATCGCGTGCACGCCGGCGTCGAGCTCGGCCACCGTGCCGGAGCCCTCGGGGCGGCGCTCGGCCTTGTCGGCGAGCTCTGCCCACAGCTGCTCGAACGTCTTCACGCGAGACAGGGTAGTTCTCGGTTGACCTCGGGTCGGCAGCCCGTCCAGGGTGGCGGCATGGAGCAGCCCGCGCCGTTCGACCGCGTGACCTGGCCCGTGCACACCGAGCGGCTGCTGATCCGGCCGGTCACGCCCGACGACTTCGGCCGGCTGTACGAGATCCGGGCGATCCCCGAGGTGACGCACTGGCTGACCGGGCGGCCGACGTCGTACGACGACTACGTCGAGCGCTACGGCACGCCCGACCGCCTCGCATCGACGCTCGTGGTCGAGCTCGGCGACACGATCATCGGGGACCTGTTCCTGGGCGTCGGGGCGCCGTACTCGCAGGTCGAGGTGCGGGACCGTGCCGAGGGCAGTCAGGCGGCGATCGGGTGGCTCCTCGACCCGGCGTACGTCGGACACGGGTACGCGACGGAGGCCACCACGGAGGTGCTCAGGATCTGCTTCGAGGAGCTGGGACTGCGCCGGGTCGTGGCCGGCGCCTTCGCAGACAACGCCGCGTCGCTCCGGGTGATGGCCAGGCTCGGGATGCGGATCGAGTCGCGCACCCTTCGGGGCTCCCTGCATCGCGACCTCGGGTGGGTGGACGGGGTCGAGGCCGCGGTGCTCGCCGAGGAGTGGCGGGCCGGACGGAAACCTCGTTGACCGCGCCGCCTCGCACCGCGAGGGTGGCCGCTGTGACCTTCGACCGGATCTCCTGGCCGCGCCGGACCGATCGGCTCGCGTTCCGGCCCGCGACCCACGACGACCTCGAGGCGCTCGGGCGGATCCAGAACCAGGCGGAGGTGGCGTACTGGCTGCCCTCCACCGTGGGCACCCACGACGAGTACCTCCTGCGGATGGGCACTGAAGGACTCCTGCCGCGGACCATGGTGGTGGAGCTGGACGGCGTGGTCATCGGCGAGCTCTACCTGCACGTGGCCGCCGGCTGGGCGCAGGTCGAGGTCGCGGACCAGGCCACCGACACCGAGGCGGAGATCGGGTGGGCGCTCGACCCGGCGTACCGGGGTCGCGGCTATGCCACGGAGGCGGCCGGCGAGCTGATCCGGGTCTGCTTCGAGGACCTCGGCGTGCGCCGGGTCATCGCCACGGCCTTCGCCGACAACGCCCCCTCGATCCGGGTCATGGAGCGGCTGGGGATGCGCTGCGAGACCCGAGGCGTGCGGACGACGCTGCATCGCGAACGGGGCTGGGTCGACAGCATCGGCTACGCACTGCTGGCCGACGAGTGGCGCGGCGTCGCGTCGGCGGACGGAGCTCGGCCGTGACCGCTGCGGCGTTCGACCGGATCTCCTGGCCGCGCCGGACCGACCGGCTCGCGATCCGGCCGGTGAGCAGCAACGACCTCCGAGCCGTCTTCGACATCCGCACGCTGCCCGAGGTGGGTCAATGGATGCCGGACCGGCCCGCGTCGTACCCGGCGTTCGTGCTGCGCTTCGGCGAGCTCGGTCTGCTCGCGCGCACCCTCGTGATCGAGCTGGACGGCGTCGTGATCGGCGACCTCTACCTCCAGGTGACCGATGCGTGGTCGCAGGTGGACACGGCGGCCCGCGCCGGCGAGGAGGCCGAGATCGGCTGGTGCCTCTCCCCGGCCCACCAGGGCCACGGGTACGTCACCGAGGCGGCCACCGAGCTCGTCCGGATCTGCTTCGACGACCTCGGGGTACGCCGGGTCTCGGCAGCAGCGTT
Organism: uncultured Actinomycetota bacterium; assembly: GCA_963833775.1. Lineage (GTDB taxonomy): Bacteria > Actinomycetota > Actinomycetes > Propionibacteriales > Nocardioidaceae > Nocardioides. Next base: position 95,224 of record CAWHZH010000015.1, read on the forward strand.
CGCCGACAACGGCCCCTCGCTCAAGATCATGGAGCGGCTCGGCATGCGGCAGGAGAGCCGCGGCGTACGCGACTCGCTCCACCGCGACCTCGGCTGGATCGACGGCGTCACCTACGCCCTGCTCGCCGAGGAGTGGCGGGCGAACGTGGCGACGGGCCGGTAGTCCCCGACGTTTCGGCTGTGGAAAAGGGGTTATCCACAGCAGAAACGTCGGGGACTACCCCGTCTCAGACGTCGTGCCCGGCGCGGAGGGAGCGGAGCGTGCGGGCGGTGAGCAGGGCCGCAGCGGTGGCCTCGTAGCCCTTGTCCTCGGACGAGCCCTCGAGGCCGGCCCGGTCGAGGGCCTGGGCGTCGTCGTCGCAGGTGAGCACGCCGAAGCCGACCGGTGTGCCGGAGTCGAGGGCGACCCGGGTCAGGCCGTCGGTGGCCGCGGAGCAGACGTACTCGAAGTGCGGCGTACCGCCCCGCACCACGACGCCCAGAGCGACGACGGCGTCGTGGGTGCGGGCCAGCTCCGCGGCGACGACCGGCAGCTCGAAGGTGCCGGGCACCCGGACCTCGGTGACCTCCTTGACGGAGTACGCCGCCAGGGCACGGCGGGCGCCGTCGACCAGGCCGTCCATCACCTCGGTGTGCCACAGGGCGGCGACCACGGCGACCCGCAGGTCGCTGCAGTCGACCGGCTCGTCGGCCGGAGCGCCGTGGCCGCTCATCCGGGGTCCCCGCGGAGATGCCAGCGCAGCGAGCAGTTTCGTGGGGTGTTCATGCGTCGGCCGGCCTCGCGGTGGGCAGCCCGGGCAGGCTGTGACCCATCCGATCGCGCTTGGTGCGCAGGTAGGCCAGGTTGTGCTTGTTCGGCCGAGGTGTGAGGGGCACCTGCTCGACGACGTGGATCCCGAAGTCCTCGAGGCTCTCGGACTTCTCGGGGTTGTTCGTCAGCAGCCGCACCTGCGAGACCCCGAGGTCGCGGAGCACCTGCGACGCCGCGCCGTAGTGGCGGGCATCGGCCGGGAGTCCCAGGTCGAGGTTCGCATCCACCGTGTCGCGTCCCTCGTCCTGCAGCGCGTAGGCCTGCAGCTTGGCGACCAGGCCGATCCCGCGGCCCTCGTGGCCGCGCAGGTAGACCACCACGCCACGGCCGGCGGTGACGACGCGCTCGAGCGCCTCATCCAGCTGCGGGCCGCAGTCGCAGCGCTGCGAGCCGAACACGTCGCCGGTCAGGCACTCCGAGTGCACCCGGGTCAGCACGGGCTCCTCGCCGCCCACATCGCCGTACACCAGGGCGATGTGCTCGGAGTCGTCGATCGTCGAGTGATAGCCGTACGCCGTGAATTCGCCGTGCCGGGTCGGGAGCGTGGTCTCGGCGACCCGCTTGACCAGGGTCTCCGTGCGGTGCCGATGGCGGACCAGGTCGTCGATCGAGATCATCGTCAGGCCGTGCTCGTCGGCGAACTCCCGCAGCTCGGCCGCGCGCTTCATGGTGCCGTCGTCGTTGACCACCTCGACCAGCACGCCCGCCGGCGTGAGGCCGGCCAGCCGCGCCAGGTCCACGGCCGCCTCGGTGTGGCCGCGGCGCACCAGGACGCCGCCCTCGCGGTAGCGCAGCGGGAACACGTGCCCGGGACGGGTGAGCTCCCACGGCTCGGTCGCCGAGTCGGCCAGGACCCGGGCAGTGTGGGAGCGGTCGGCGGCGCTGATCCCGGTGGAGACGCCGTCGCGGGCGTCGACGGAGATGGTGTACGCCGTACGCATCCGGTCGCGGTTGTGCGGCGTCATCAGCGGGATCTCGAGCCGGTCGAGCATCGCCGCCGGCATCGGCACGCAGATCACCCCGCTGCTGTGCCGGATCGTGAAGGCCATCAGCTCCGGCGTGGCCTTGGCGGCCGCGAAGATGAGGTCGCCCTCGTTCTCGCGATCGAGGTCGTCGATCACCACGACCGCCTTGCCGGCCGCGATGTCGGCGATGGCACGTTCGACGCTGTCCAGGCGGATGGCCATCAGATGCCCCCTGCGATCTCGTGGTCCGGACGTCGCTCGAACGTCGACGGGATCTCGGTACGGCTGGCGCGCAGCCACACCACGAAGCCCCAGACCACGAGAGCGCCGTAGAAGACGAAGAGGATCGCCGTCGGATACAGCTTGCTGTGCCACAGCAGCGGCACGCCGACCACGTCGACCGCGATCCAGGCCAGCCAGAAGTCGGTCCAGCCCTTCGCCATCGCGAAGGTCGCGACGATGGAGCCCACGAAGATCCAGGCGTCGCACCAGAAGTACCACCGCTCCACCGGGAAGCCGGCGCCGATCACGGAGAACAGCCACTGGAAGAACACGACGCCCGCGGCCCAGACCCCCAGGTAGGCGAGCCGTTCGCCCGCGGTGGCCCAGCGGGGCGTGATCGCCGGGGCCGACGCTGCGCGGTGGGACTTGCTCTGCTGCCAGCGCCACCAGCCGTAGACGCTCACCACGATGAAGAAGACCTGACGTCCGGCCTGTCCGAACAACGGTGCATGCGAACCCGGGTCCAACGTGACGGCGAGGAACACGGTCAGGAGCAGGACGTTGCCGACGATCCCGACCGGCCAGGCCCAGACCTTCCGCCGCATCCCACCGATGGCGGAGGCGAAGCCGAAACCGTTGCCGAGGATCTCGCGCCACGTGATCGGGTGGCCGGCGATGGTCACCTGCGCGTCGTAGAGCCACTGGAGGAGGTTCACGAACGGGTCCCTTCGGAGGGTCGGAGGTGGGCCAGCCGGAGGTCGAGCTGGGCATCGAGCTGGCGGGCGACGTACTTGCCGATCACATCGACCTCGAGGTTGACGACCTGGCCCGGCTCGCGGAAGCCGAGCGTGGTGCGGTGCAGCGTCTCGGGGATCAGGCTCACGGTGAACGCGTCGTCGCCGGCCTCGACCACGGTCAGGCTGACGCCGTCGACGGTGATCGAGCCCTTGTCGACGAGGTACGGCGCGAGCTCGGGCGGGATCGAGATCGTCACCACGTCCCAGTGGTCGCCGGGGTCACGGCGTACGACGTGTCCGACGGCGTCGACGTGCCCCTGCACGAGGTGCCCGCCCAGCCGGGTGCCGGCGGTGACGGCGCGCTCGAGGTTGACCCGGTCGCCGGGTGCGAGCGCACCGAGGCCGGTCTTGGCGAGCGTCTCGGCCATCACGTCGGCCGTCCACGTCTCGTCGGTGCGCTCGGCCACGGTGAGACAGCAGCCGTTGACCGAGATGGAGTCACCCAGCCCGGCGTCGGCGAGCACGGTCGTGGCCCGCACGGTCAGCCGGACGGCGTCCGACTGGCGCTCGAGCGACTCGACCGTGCCGAGCTCCTCGACGATCCCGGTGAACATGGTCAGTCCTCTCTCGTGGTCTCGACAGGCTCGACCGAGGGGACGGCCGTCATGGTGATGCGGACATCGGTGTCGTCGCCGTCGGCGAGCGGCGCCAGGACGGTGACATCGGTGACCGAGAGGTGCAGCGCCTCGGCGATCGTGCTGATTCCCAGGTCCGCCACCGCGCTCCAGCCCGAGCCGAGCAGCATCGGGGCGACGTAGGCGACCACCTCGTCGACGAGCCCGGCGTGCAGGAACGCGGCGGCCAGGGTCGGACCGCCCTCGAGGAAGACGTGCTGCCGGTCGCGGGCGAAGAGCTCCTTGAGCGCGGCCTCCGGCTCGCGGGTCCGCAGGTGCAGCGTCTCGGCCGCGCCATCGAGGATCCGGCGGCCGGGGTCGAGGTCGCGCTCCCCCATCACCACGCGCAGCGGCTGGCGCGGCAGCGGCGTGCCGTCCGCGTCGCGCACCGTGAGATGGGGGTCGTCGATCTCGACCGTGCCGGTGCCGACGAGCATCGTGTCGCACAGGGCGCGCAGGCGATGGGTGTCGAGCCGCGCCGCCGGGCTGGAGACCCAACGGCTCGTGCCGTCGGCCGCGGCGCTGCGCCCGTCCAGGGTGGTGGCGAACTTCCAGGTGACGAACGGGCGGCCGTGCTCGATCGCGAAGGTCCACACCCGGTTCAGGGCCCGCGCCTCGTCGGCCAGGAGTCCGGTCTCGACCTCGACGCCGGCGGCCCGGAGGGTCTCGGCGCCGCCGGCCGCGACCGGGTTGACGTCGCGCTGGGCGACGACCACGCGTCGTACGCCGGCAGCCACCAACGCCCGCGAACAGGGGCCGGTGCGTCCGGTGTGGTTGCACGGCTCGAGCGTGACGACCGCCGTGGCGCCCGGGGCCGAGCCGCCGACCCGGGCGAGGGCGTCGACCTCGGCGTGCGGCGTACCGGCGCCGCGGTGGTGCCCCTCGGCGACCGTGCGGCCGTGCGCGTCGAGCAGGACGCAGCCCACCCGCGGGTTCGGTCCGAGGGGTACGCCGTCGCTCGCCGCCAGCGCGAGGGCGCGGCGCATCGCCACACGCTCGTCGTCGCTGAACGTCCCACTCACGTCGCGTGCCCCTCCGGTCCGGTCGCGGACTCCGGGGCAACGAGGCGGACGGTGCGGTCTCGACTTCGCTCGACCGACGAGGTGGGCGCTGACCCACCCCCGCCACCCTGCGTGCGCTTCCCATCCGGACTTTGACCGTCGGTCCAGGAGTTCCACCTGGTCAACCGATCCCTGGCTGGGACCGGGTCGCGGACTTCCGAGCGAAAAAAGCTTCCACTCAGTCACCGCCGGTGCGGAGTTACACCGCCCCCAGAGCACGCGAGCACTTGGCTCTTACGGCTCCCAGCCTACCCGCCGCGAGACCACGTCTCACCGGGTGGTCAGCCGTCCTGGCCCCGCGCCGCCTCGCGCAGGGCCCGGATCATCGCGTCGGGGTCGCTCGCGTCGAAGACCGCCGAGCCGGCGACGAACACGTCGGCGCCCGCCTCGGCGCAGCGCTCGATGGTCTCGAGGCCGACTCCGCCGTCGACCTGCAGCCAGGTCTCGACGCCGTGCTTGTCCATGAGCTCGCGCGCGCGCCGGATCTTGGGCAGGCACAGGTCGAGGAACTTCTGGCCGCCGAAGCCGGGCTCCACGGTCATGATCAGCACCATGTCGAGCTCGGCGAGGAGGTCCTCGTAGGGGTCGATCGGCGTCGCCGGCTTCAGCGCCATGCTGGCGCGCGCACCCTGTCGGCGGATCTCGCGTGCCAGCCGGATCGGCGCGGCCGCCGCCTCGACGTGGAAGGTCACGCTGGCGGCGCCGGCCTCGACGTACGCCGCGGCGTTGCGGTCGGCGTCGGTGATCATCAGGTGCGCGTCGATCGGCTGCGACGTGCTGCGCGCGAGTGCCTCGACCATGGTCGGGCCGAAGGTCAGGTTGGGCACGAAGTGGTTGTCCATCACGTCGACGTGCACCATGTCGGCGCCGGGTATCCGTGCCAGCTCGGCGCCGAGGTCGGCGAAGTCGGCGGTCAGGATGCTCGGCGTGATCTGGATGCCCACGCGGTGATCCTAGGCGCGGAGCTTGTCGAGCCGGGTGCGCAGCGCGGCGACGCGGTGGGCGTTGCCGTGGAGGTCGACGTACGCCGAGCCGTACGTCGCGAGGAGGGCGTCGTCGAGCCGGCGTACGGCGCCGGGCGGGTAGCGGTAGTCCATCCGCTCCCGGATCACGGTCTCGTCGGTCGCGCGCAGGATGTCGCCGAGCTCGTCGAGCGAGGTGATGCCCAGCTCGAGGAGCAGACCGGACACCCAGGCGTAGTGGTCGGCACGGGACCAGCCGGCGTCGGCGTACTGCCCCGCGAGGAACGCCGCGAGCTCGCGGGCGTCGAGGCGCGGGTCGTCGTCTTCGGTCACCGGCTCGAGGTGCTCCGCGCTGGTCACCGGGCCACGCAGCCGGTCGCGGATGGTGGCGAACTCCTGGTCGGCCAGCTCCAGCAGCCCGGCGGCCAGCGTGAAACGCCGGTCGAAGTCGTGGGCGTGCTCGGCGGGCACGGTGCCCTTGTAGCGGATGTCGTGCTCGAACTCCGCCCACGCATGTTGGAGGACGGTCCGGATCTGCACCTGCACGTTGCGGCCGGCGAGGTGGGCGTAGGCGGGCTGGCCGACGCGGGCGGCGTCGAGGCGGATCTGCAGGTGCCGGCTGGCGTAGCCGAACCGACCCTCGCTCGCGGTCTCGCGACCGAGGTCTCGGTCGTCGTTGACGACGACCTGGTCGGCCAGGAGCTCGGCCACGGCATCGACGTCGTCGCGGACGTAGGTGATCACCCGGACGCCGAGCTGGTCGCCGATCTCGCGCAGCGGGTCGGTGTAGAGCCGGACCCCGTCGACGGACCGGACCGCCTTCTCGGCGAACGACGCGACGCTCTTGGTGCGGCCGGAGACCGTCAGGTAGTTGATGCCCGCCTCGTCGAGGAGGTTGATGACGAGCTCCACCGCCTCGGCTCCCGCGAGCACCAGGTCGTCGTGGTCGGCCGCGTACGACGCGACGGCCGCGGGTGCGGGGTCGCCGGTGCCCGTCCGGGCGGGGTCGGTCGGGGCGGGGGGCACGGTGGGATCCTAGGTCTCGACTCCGCTCGACCGACGATCTGCGTCCCTCGACCGACGATCTGCGTCCCTCGACCGACGATCTGCGTCCCTCGACCGACGATCTGCGCTCACTCCAGCAGCGAGTCGTCGTACGTCGCGGTGAGGTCGCCGCCGGCGGTCCCGGTGTTCACGACGCCGGCGGGCTCGATCAGCATCACACTGACGTCGCCGTCGGTGATCGGGCAGTGCTCGACTCCTCGGGGCACGACGTACAGCTGCCCGGCGCGGAGGGTCACGTCTCCATCGCGGAGCTGGATCGTGAGGGTGCCCTCGATCACCAGGAACAGCTCGTCGGTGTCGTCATGGGTGTGCCAGACGAACTCGCCCTTGAGCTTGGCCAGCTTGATCTCGTAGTCGTTGAGCCGGGCCACCACCTTGGGCGACCAGTGCTCGGAGAACAGCCCGAGCTTGTCGGCGAGGTCCACCACGTGGTTCATCGGTCCTCCTGGTCGTCCGGGTCCTCGACGCTCCCGGTCGTCGAGGTGAGACCGGCCGCCTCGTCGCGGTCGGCCCACTCCCGGAGCGGGGTGAGGTCGAAGACGTGGTCGTCGATGTCCTCGTGCAGGTCGCCCAGCGCGGCGTACCGCTCGGGGACCGTGAAGATCGTGAAGTCGTGGGGGTCGCAGTCGTCGATCTCGTCCCAGCGGACCGGCGTCGAGACCCGGGCGTCGGGGAAGCCACGGACGGAGTACGCCGCGGCGATGGTGTGGTCGCGGGCGTTCTGGTTGTAGTCGACGAACAGGTGGTGGGGGTCGCGGTCCTTGCGCCACCACAGCGTCGTCACGTCGTCGGGCATCCGGCGCTCCACCTCACGGGCGAACGCCAGCGCGGCACGGCGTACCTCCTTGTGACCGTGGTCGGGTTCGACCCGCACGTAGATGTGCACGCCCTTGCCGCCGCTGGTCTTGGGGTAGCCGACCGCACCGAGCTCGTCGAGGATCTCGTGGGTCACCGCCGCGACGCGTTGCACCTGGGCGAAGTCGCTGAGCGGGCCCGGGTCGAGGTCGATCCGCCACTCGTCGGGCTTCTCGGGGTCCTCGCGGCGGCTGTTCCACGGGTGGAACTCCACCGTCGACATCTGGACCGCCCAGATCACCGCACCCAGCTCGGTCACGCAGAGCTCGTCGGCGGTGCGGTTCCAGCGCGGGAAGTGCAGCCGCACGGTCTCGACCCAGTCGGGGGCACCCGAGGGCAGCCGCTTCTGGTGGACCTTCTCCCCCGACAGGCCGGTCGGGAAGCGGTGGAGCATGCAGGGACGCTCGAACAGGGCGTTCACGATGCCGGGGCCGACGCTCCGGTAGTACTCGACGAGGTCGAGCTTGGTCGCGCCGCTCTCGGGGAAGTAGACCCGGTCGGGGTTGGTCACCTTCACGACACGGTTGTCCACCTCGACCTCGGTGAACGGCGACGCCATGGCTCCAACCTAGTCGGCGTCGCCCCCTATCGTGCGCCCATGGACTTCGACCAGCCGCCCGTGGTGCGGGTCGAGGCCGATCCCGAGCAACCGCTCGCGCCGGAGCGGTGGCCGGCCGACATCCCGGCCGTGGCTCAGCTCCTGCGGGACGGGCTGACCCTGGCCAGGGGAGTCACCTTCCTGGTCGGTGAGAACGGCTCGGGCAAGTCCACCCTCGTCGAGGGCGTCGCGATGGCCTACGGGCTGGGGTCCGAGGGTGGCTCGGTCGGCAGCCGGCACACCACGCGGGGGTCCGAGTCGCCGTTGTCCCGAGGCCTGCGGCTCAGGCGCGGCCTCGGAGCGGGCCGCTGGGGGTTCTTCCTGCGCGCCGAGACGATGCACGGCTTCTACACCTACCTGGAGGAGAACCCGGGCCCGGTCGCGGACGACCCGGTTCGGCGCGAACCGATCTTCCACGAGCTGAGCCACGGCGAGTCCTTCCTGGCCGTGATCCGTCGCCGCTTCGACATCCCGGGCTTCTACTGCCTCGACGAACCCGAGGCCGCGCTCTCCTTCACCTCGACCCTGAGCCTGATGCGCTCGCTGCTCACCCTGGCCGAGGACGGCGGACAGGTCCTGTGTGCGACCCACTCCCCCGTGCTCGCCGCCCTGCCCGGCGCCACCATCCTGGAGGTGGGTGACTGGGGACTGCGCGAACGGGATTGGCAGGACCTCGAGCTGGTCATGCACTGGCATCACTTCCTCGATGCCCCGGAGGCCTACCTCCGCCACCTCACCGAGGACTGACCCGTCGCCCGGGAGGCGGAGGGCCGGTCCGTGGCGGCGGTTTCGAGACGCTCGCAGAGCGAGCTCCTCCACCACCGACCGGGACTCGGCCCGCCACCGCCGGTTGAGGAGGCGCCCCCGGGCGCCGTCTTGAAACCCCGCCTCGCTCAGGCGTGGCGGAGGAGCGCGAGGAACATCGCGTCGGTGCCGTGGCGGTGCGGCCAGAGCTGCACCGTTCCCTGCAGCGGACCGGCACAGTCGGGGACGTCGGCGCGCAGCCCGGCGGCGGTCGTCATCAGGGCCGTCGCGTCCCCGAGCTTCACGTCGTCGCGCTTGACCAGCAGCGACCCGACGACGTCGCGGGTCTCGGCCAGGACCGGCGAGCAGGTCGCGTAGAGGACGACGCCGCCCGGGCGGACCAGGTCGACGGCGCTCGTCAGGAGGGCCCGCTGGAGCGGGAGCAGCGCGTCGAGGTCCTCGGGCTGCCGTCTCCAGCGCGCCTCGGGCCGACGGCGAAGGGCACCGAGGCCGGTGCAGGGAGCGTCGACCAGGACCCGGTCGAAGGAGCCGCGGTCCCAGGGCGGCGCGGTCCCGTCGGCGACCGTGACCTCCTCGACGCCCTCGGCGCCGCCCAGGGCGCGGCGCACCAGGTCGGCGCGGTGCGGCAGCACCTCGTTCGCCACGACGCGCGCGCCGCGCTCGGCGGCGAGCGCGGCCAGCAGAGCGGCCTTGCCACCGGGTCCGGCGCAGAGGTCGAGCCACCGGGCGTCGGGGCCCTCGATCGGGGCGGAGGCCAGGGCCAGCGCCACGAGCTGGGATCCCTCGTCCTGTACGCCCGCTCGTCCGTCGGCCACGGCTGGTACGGCCCCCGGGTCGCCGCCGGCGGAGACGACGCCGTAGGGCGAGTACGGCGTCGGTGAGCCGGGCAGCTCGGAGGTCGTCGCGCGTCCGGGCCGGGCGACGAGGGTGACCGACGGCGCGGCGTTGTCGGCCTCGAGGAGCGCGTCGATCTCGGCCTCTGCCACGGCCTCGGTCAGCGCCTCGACCACCCAGTCCGGGTGGGAGAACCGGGTCGAGCGGTCGGCGTCGATCAGGGTGAGCCAGGTCTCGAGGTCGTGAGCCGACACCTTGCGCAGCACGGCGTTCGTGAAGCCGGCCGGGCCGTCGCCGGACTCCGAGCGGACCAGGTCGACGCTGGTGCTGATCGCCGCGTGCGGCGCGACGCGCATCCCGAGCAGCTGGTGACAGCCGAGCCGGAGGACGTCGAGGACCTTGGCCGCGGTGTTGGCCAGCGGCCGGTCGGTGCAGTCGGCCAGGATCGCGTCGTAGGTGCCCTGGCGCCGGATCGTGCCCGACGCGAGCTCGGTCGCGAAGGCAGCGTCACGGCCCGACAAGCGGTACTTGCCGAGGTGGTGCGGCAGGACGAGGTTGGTGTAGGCGCCCTTCACCCGGACCGCCTTCAGCACCTCGAAGGCGGCCCGCCGGGCCGGGTCGGGCGCGCTCATGGGTCTTTCGGTGGTCGTGCGGAGTCGAGACCGGCTAGGAACCTCTTGCTCAGCGACTTCGGCGCCACCGCGAGCCAGGCGTCGGTGAGCACCTCGCGGAGCTCGTCGACGTCGAGCTCGCCGAGCCGGCTCTGCTGGACGAGGACGCCGTTGTAGCCGCGGAAGTGGTCGATGGTGAAGAACGGCCCGTCCGCCTCGACCAGGGCCGCCTTGTCGGCGGCGTCGGCGGTGCGGATCACGAGGAGGTCCTGGTACTCCTCGCCGGTATCGGGGTCGACGGCGTCGTGCCGGGGCGCGCGGGCGAGCACGAAACCACGGGGCTTCGGGTTCTGCTTCACCAGGTACGTCGGGCGGTCACCCCACGAGGTGCCGAGCTCGACCTCCGGGAGCGACCGGCAGATCGCGTCGACGTCGGAGACCTTCGCCTTGCGACTCACGTCAGCACCTCTCCCCCGCCGAGTCGTAGTCCGCGTGCCCAGTCGGCGGCCGGCATCGGCCGCTTGCCCACAGCCTGCACGTCGCCGAGCCGGAGCGCGCGGGTCCCGGTGCCGACCACGACCGCGCTCTTGCCGACCATCAGCTCGCCGGGCGGCAGCGAGCCGTCGGCCAGGGAGACCGGGCCGAGCTTGAGCCGATCGCCGGCGTACGTCGTCCACGCGCCGGGTGCCGGCGTACAGGCGCGAACCTGGCGGTCGAGGACGGCCGCGGGCTGCGACCAGTCGACGCGCGCGTCGTCGACGGTGATCTTGGGTGCGAACGAGACGCCGTCGCCGGACTGTGGGCGCTCGTGGAGCGACCCGTCGGCGAGTCCGTCGAGCGTGGCGACCAGCAGCGCGGCGCCGCCCTCGGCCAGGCGGCCCAGCAGGGTGCCGGCGGTGTCGTCGGGGCGGATCGTCTCGGTCATCAGCCCGTACGTCGGGCCGGCGTCGAGCTCCTTGACGATCCGGAACGTGGTGGCGCCGGTGACGTCGTCGCCCGCCCAGATCGCGTGCTGGACGGGGGCGGCACCCCGCCAGGCGGGCAGCAGTGAGAAGTGCAGGTTGATCCAGCCGCGCGGCGGGATGTCGAGGGCCGACTGCGGCAGCAGCGCGCCGTAGGCCACCACGGGGCAGGCGTCGGGGGCGAGGCCGCGCAGGGCGTCCTGGAACTCCGGTTCGCGGGGGTGCCCCGGCTTCAGCACGGGTACGCCGATCGTCTCGGCCGCCTCCGCGACCGGCGACGGCGTCAGCCGGCGCCCGCGTCCGGTGGGTGCGTCCGGGCGAGTGACGACCCCCACGAGCTCGTGCGCCGAGTCCGCCACGGCAGTGAGGGCCGGCAGCGCGACCTCGGGGGTGCCGGCGAAGACCACGCGCATCAGAGGCTGAGCCCGCCGGTGGGGTGCGGCGACACCTTGATCGTGGGGGCGCCGGCCAGGCCGAACCACTCGGACTCGCGGATCTCCTTCATCGCCAGCTTCCGGTTCGCCGGGTCGAGTCGGTCGAGGAACAGCACGCCGTCGAGATGGTCGGTCTCGTGCTGGATCGCCCGCGCGAGGAGCTCGCTGCCCTCGATCACGATCGGCTCACCGTGCTGGTCGAAGCCCTTCGCGACCACCGACAGCGACCGCTTGCAGTCGATCGACAGGCCCGGGATCGAGAGGCAGCCCTCGGGACCGTCCTGCTCCTCCTCCGACAGGTCGAGCACGGGGTTGATCAGGTGGCCGACCTGGTCGTCGACGTACCAGGTGAAGACGCGCAGCCCGACCCCGATCTGCGGAGCGGCGAGACCTGCGCCGGGGGCGTCGAGCATGGTGTCGGTGAGGTCCGCGACCAGGCGCCGCAGCTCCTTGTCGAAGTCGACCACCTCGACCGCCGTCGTCCGCAGGACCGGGTCGCCGAAGAGACGGATGGGCTGGATGGGCACGGAGCTCCTCTTCTCACTGGTCGAGCGTGTCCTCGCCGGTCGAGCCTGTCGAGACCGACTGCGCCGGTCAGTCTAGGGAGCGTGGTCACAGCGTGACGGGGTCCACCTGGATGCGGACCGGGTCGAGCTTGCGGGCCGAGCGCACGCGCTGCACCTCGCCCAGGGCGCGGGACAGGGCGGCGCCCTGGGCACGCGGCACCCGGACCACGAGCCGCGAGCCGCCGTCGTCGACCTCGACCGGGCCCAGCACCTCGGTGCCGGGGGGTCGGTCGAGGAGGGTGAGTGCGTCGTCGACAGCCCCCGGCTCGCCGGTGATCGTGGCGAGCCGGCTGGCCGGTGGCAGGTGCGCCTCGGCCCGGGACGCCGACTCGCGTCGGGCGAAGCCGGCGGGATCCCACCGCACGAGGGCCTGGACGACCGGGAGGCCCGGGTCGCCGACGACCACCACGAAGCCGCCGGGCGTCACCAGACCCGCCGCGCCGCACCAGCGGCGCAGCGCCTCCTCCTCGGTGCGCAGGTCGGGACGGGCCAGCGCGAGCCAGGTGTCGAGCACCACCACGGCCGCGTAGCCACCTTCGGCCACCGGCTCGGCCCCCGGGGTCGCCACGACGACCGCGGGTCGCGCGGGCACAGCCGCGACCACGTGGTCGCCCCCCGAGGCCACCACCGGGATGGCCGGGAAGGCCCGGCCCAGCTCCTCGGCGGTACGCCGCTCACCGACCACCGGGGCGCGGAGGCCGCGGTCGCCACAGACCGCGCAGGCCCAGGCGTCCACGACGGTGCCGCACCACCGGCAGGCGGGCGGCACGGTCGGGCCCGAGACGCCCAGCGGGCCGGTACAGACGGCGCAGCGGGCCGGCGTACGGCAGCGCTCGCAGGCCAGCGACGCGGCGTACCCGCGGCGCGGCGTGTGGACGAGCACGGGCCCGTGCTCCAGGCCGGCCGAGACCGCGGCGTACACCTGCTTGGGCATTCGCGTCGACCGCGCCATCGGGTCGCGGACGAGGTCGCCCTCGCTGGCGCCGGAGACGGAGACGGTGACCGCGGCCCGCAGGGCCTCACGGGGCGCGGCGAGCTCGCGGGCCCAGCCGGTCGCCAGCAGCTGCTCGGCCTCGACGCTGCGGGCGAAGCCGCCGACCAGGGCCGCGGTGCCCTCGACGGTGGCCCGGGTCAGCAGCACCTCACGGGCGTGGGGGTACGGCGCTCGGGGCTCCGCGTGCAGGTCGTCGCCGTCGTCCCAGATCGCCACCAGCCCGAGGTCGTGGACGGGCGCGAACGCCGCGGCCCGCGTGCCGACCACGATCCGCCGGGTCCCCCGCGACAGCGTCAGGAACTCGCGGTAGCGCCGAGCCGGCCCTGCACCGGCGGTCAGCACCACGTGGTGGCCGGGCCCGAGGGCGTCGGTCAGGGCGGCGTCGAGCCGGGCCACGTCGCGGTGGTCGGGAACGCAGAGCACGCTGCCCCGCCCACCCGCGAGCGTGGCCGCCGCTGCCTGGGCGAGCAGCCGCGGCCAGTCCTCGCCCGGCAGGGCCGACCAGACCGCCCGGGGCGAGCCGCCACCGGCCAGATGGGTCAGGAAGGCCTCGGCCGAGGGGTAGGGATGCCAGGCCTCGAGCGCGGCTTCGTGGTCGGCGACGACCGGCTCCTCGGCAGGTGACGGCTGCTTCTCCGTGGTGGCGTGCCGGGGTGGGACGGCGAGCCGGAGGACGTCCGCACGGGTGCCGGCGTACCGATCGGCCAGGAGACCGGCGAGCTCGGCGACGGCCGGCCGCAGGACGGGCTCGGCACTGACCACGCGCCGCAGCGGGGTGAGCGTGCCGGTGTGGTCGGTGTGGGCGCTGCGCGCGACCACGAAGCCATCGAGGTCCTTGCCGGCGAAGCGCACCTTGACCCGGGCCCCGGGGACGGCGGACTCCGCCATCGAGGCCGGCACGGCGTAGTCGAACGGCCGGTCGAGGTGGGCCAACGGCGTCTCGACCAGCACGTGGGCCACGGGGTCGACCGCCGCGGGTGCCTCGGTCTTGGCCACCCGCTTCGGCCGCGCGGCACGCACCGTCTCCCGCAGACCCGGCAGGGTCTCGGGCGGGGACTCACGGCGGTCGGCCACGCCGGCTGTTCTACCAGCCGCCGTCGACGCCGTCGCGGTTCGGCTACCCGGTGGCCACCGGGGCCGTCGCCGGCGAGAAGGTCGAGGCGTGCCGGCCCTGGGAGGTCGCGGTGACGTTCACGGAGATCCGCTTCCCGAGGTCGACGGCCCGGACGACGTACCTCAGCCGCGTGGCGCCGGCGATCGGGTGACCGTCGGCGTACCAGTGGACGTGCGACGTCGCGCGGGCCGGGGACCAGCGCCCGGTGGTCGCCGTGAGCCTGGTCCCCACCGTGGCGACGCCGGAGATCCGCGGTGTGCTCCTCGGCACCGGCGCACGCCCGCAGGTGTAGACGCGGATGTCGTCGAGATACCAGCCCTGCTCGGTGCTGTCGTTGTCGGTGTTCATCGTGAACTGCGGCGACACCGCGTGCCCGCCGAACCTGTTCAGCGTCAGCCGGCTGGCGACGTACCCGCGACTGTCCCGGCTGAAGCCCACGCGGCCCGCGGACGGGTTGCCGAACTGGTCGGTGATCACGTTGCGCGGTCCGTTGACCCACCGCAGTCCCTCGGCGGGCTGGGCTCCGTTGCCACGCGTCGTGTCGTCGACCTCGACCGTGCCGGCGTCATAGTTGATCGGGGTGCCACCGACGATCGTGCCGGACTCCATGAGGCGCCACTGCTGGAACCACAGGTACGACGGGCGGCCGGCCGGGAGCGCCACCGGATGCATCGTCAAGGAGCTCACCGTGGTGTCCTGCGGCTCGATCGAGAACCACGACCTCCGACCCGAGGTGGCATTGGCCGGCACCTGGGGGAACGCCGACGGCGACAGGTCGGGGGCGCGCAACCACGTGGAACCCGCGTCGAACTTGTCGGCCGGCACGCCCTTCTCGGAGTCGAAGAGCACGCGGACCGGGCCGGCACCCTTCGGGCAGGCGATCGGGGCGTCGGGCGGCTGCTTGGCCCGTGGAGGCGTGGTGCGCAGCCGGGTCGCGAGGGTGGCCTTGTGGACGTTGCGGCAGTCGGCCCTGGTCATCCCGACGTGGTGGTGGCGGGCCAGGGCGTGGCAGCTGCGGTCGAGCACGGCGCCGAGATCGGCGTAGTCGCTGCCGGAGACCAGGTGCTGGATCACGTCGAGGTACAACGCCGCCGACTTCCGCAACGAGGGTCCGTCGATGCCACGGACGGTCCGGCCGCCCTGCTTGCCGCCCTGGGAGATCAGGTAGAAGGTGCGGTTGCCGACGCCGCTGTTGGTGTGCACGCCGCCGTTGTCGGCCTCACCACGCGCGTAGCGCCTGCTGGTCATGGTGTCGGGCTGCCCGAACCTCCCGGGGTCCTTGATGTTGCGGACGGCGCCGATCGGAAGGTCCTCGCCGAGCGCCCAGCTGTGCGGGGAGTCGCCCCGACTCGGGTGCCGATGGTCCACGATCTCGCCCATGATGTCGGCCAGCGACTCGTTGATCGCACCGGACTGGCCCCAGTAGAAGAGGTCGGAGTTGTGCGCGATCACCCCATGGGTCATCTCGTGGCCGACGACGTCGTCGGCCGAGGCGTAGCCCTGGCCGTAGAACATGGCAGCGCCGTTCCAGAACGCGTTCGCGTAGGGGCAGAACGCCGGCGGCAGCGCGAAGTCGCAGTAGCGCACGGTCGACGAGAGGCTCCGGTGGCTGCCCTCGTCGACTCCGAGCATCTGAGTCAGGTTGATGCCGCCGATCTGGCGGTAGAACCTCGAGACCACACCCGCCAGCGTGAACGCGTCGTTGACGTCCTTCACCGGGCTGGCCGGACCGTGCTCGGTGCGCGCGAAGTCCGCCTTGCACGGCACGTCCGTCGTGTCAGGGGCGTTCTTGTCGTCGCACACCACCCGGTTGACCTGCTCGACCAGGTCGAGGTCCTGCACGACACCGCCCGCACGGTCGTCGACGAGCACGAGCCGGTGGAAGGCGGGGCCCGCGTGCACCTCGACCGACCACACACCGCGGGCATGGGTCGTCGGGTCGGAGGTGCGTCGTACGCCGAGCACAGCCGGGTCGTAGAGCTGCCGCTCCGGAGGGTCGGCCGTGAGAGGCACGCCGGTGCCGCGACCGAGCCGCTTGGCGGCGACCGCGAGCGCCTCCCGGGTCGCTGCCGCACTCGAGTACGTCGCGTCCGGTACCGAGGCGTGGGACACCGACGCGGTCACGGAGCCGAGCTGCCGGTCGGGACGCAGGTCGACCGCGACCGCTCCCCCGATCACCGGCAGACCCTGCCGGCGCTCGGTGAACCGGACCACGTCGTCGCCGGTCACGCTCCGGGTCACCGTGCCGCCGACCAGCCGGGTGGCGGGATCCGAGACCCCGACGAGGGCGCCGTACCGGGCGAGATGGGCGCGCGCTGCGTCGCGAGGCGCCGTGGCACGGGTGACCACGGGGTTCCGGCCGCCACGGACGCCGACCACCCGAGCGAGCCCGTCGTCGCCGCGGCTCACCCTGACCGGCCCCGCGGACTCGGCGGCGAGCCGGGTCAGCGCCTGGTCACCACGCGACGGCTCGACGTGACTGGCCCGAGCGGCATCCGTCGGCGGGGACGGAGCGACCTGGGCGAGGGTGGTGACCGCGAGAGCCAGTGCGAACCCGAGTGAGCCAGTCCTGTGAGTCACGGATCGCCCCCGTCTGGCCGTGTGGCCGTCGTCTCCAGGCAATCTAGCCATCGCGGGCGCGCCGCGTCAGGTCAAGAACTGGTCACGATCGCCGCGGTGACGGATCCGGGTGGTCAGCCGGCGACGCCGGCGGCCTTGCGCAGCTCCTCGACCCGGTCGGTGCGCTCCCAGGTGAACTCCGGAAGCTCGCGACCGAAGTGGCCGTACGCCGCGGTCTTGGCGTAGATCGGGCGGAGCAGGTCGAGGTCCTCGATGATCGCGGCGGGGCGGAGGTCGAAGACCTCGAGGACGGCCTTCTGGATGTCCTCGTCGGGGACCACGCCGGTGCCGAAGGTCTCGATGAAGACACCCACGGGCTGCGCCTTGCCGATCGCGTAGGCGACCTGCGCCTCGCAGCGTCGCGCCAGGCCGGCCGCCACGACGTTCTTGGCGACCCAGCGCATCGCGTACGCCGCGGACCGGTCGACCTTCGAGGGGTCCTTGCCCGAGAACGCGCCGCCGCCGTGGCGGGCCATGCCGCCGTAGGTGTCGACGATGATCTTGCGGCCGGTCAGGCCGGCGTCGCCCATCGGTCCGCCGACCACGAAGCGGCCGGTCGGGTTGACCAGCAGGCGGTAGCCCTCGGAGGGGATGTCGAACGAGGCGAGCACGGGGTCGATCACGTGCTTCTTGATGTCGGGCTCGAGGGTGTCGAGCAGGTCGACGTCACCGGCGTGCTGGGTCGAGAGCACGACCGTGTCGACCCGCACCGGGCGGTTGTCGGCGTCGTACTCGATGGTGACCTGGGTCTTGCCGTCGGGGCGGAGGTAGGGCAGCGTCCCGTCGTTGCGGACCTCGGTGAGCCGCTCGGCCAGGCGCTGGGCCATGGTGATCGGCAGCGGCATCAGGACGTCGGTGTCGTCGCAGGCGTAGCCGAACATCAGGCCCTGGTCGCCGGCGCCCTGCTTGTCCATCGCGTCCACGGAGCCGGTGCGCGACTCGTGACCCGAGTCCACACCCTGGGCGATGTCGCCGGACTGGCCGCCGATCGCCACCATCACGCCGCACGAGTGGCCGTCGAAGCCCTTCTCGGAGGAGTCGTAGCCGATGGTGAGGATCCGGTCGCGCACGATCTGCTTGACGTCGACGTACCCGGTGGTGCTGACCTCGCCCGCGACCACGACGAGCCCGGTGGTGAGGAGGGTCTCCACGGCGACGCGGCTGTGGGCGTCCTGCCGGATCATCTCGTCGAGGACCGAGTCGCTGATCTGGTCGGCGATCTTGTCGGGGTGTCCCTCGGTGACGGATTCGGAGGTGAAGAGGCGTCCGGTCACGGTGTCGATGCTCCTGGTTCGGCTGGGTGGATAACAGGTGATGGTCGGGGGTCAATCTTGCAGGCTCTGAGCCACTTCGTCCCAAATGACGTGGGCCAGAGCCGTCTTCGACCCGAGGGGTACGTCGCGCACCCGGCCGTCGGCGGACAGGATCACGGCCTGGTTGTCGCTGGCCCCGAAGACCGCTCCCCCGGCGACGTCGTTGACGACGAGGAGGTCGCAACCCTTGCGGGCGAGCTTGGCTCTCGCCAGGTCGAGCACCGAGCCGGTGTCGTCGCCGGTCTCGGCGGCGAAGCCGACCACGACCTGTCCGGGCCGAGCCCGGTGGTGGCTCAGCTCGGCCAGGATGTCGGGGGTCTGGGTGAGCTCGAGGCTGGGCGCGGCATCACCCGCCTTCTTGATCTTGGAGCCGCTGACGGTGACCGGCCGGAAGTCGGCCGGGGCCGCTGCCATCACCACGGCGTCGGCCGAACGGGCCGCCGACACGACGGCGTCGCGCAGCTCCTCGGTGGTCTCGACCCGGACGACCTTGACGCCGGCGGGATCGGGCAGCGACACGTTCGCGGCGACGAGCGTCACCTCGGCGCCGCGTGCGGCCGCGGCGCGGGCCAGGGCCACCCCCTGGAGCCCCGACGACCGGTTGCCGAGGAAGCGCACGGGGTCGATCGGCTCGCGGGTGCCACCGGCGGACACCACGACGGTGCGGCCCGCGAGGTCGAGACCCGCCCCGCGGGCCAGGACGTCCTCGCAGACGGCGAAGATCTCGTCGGGCTCGGGCAGGCGGCCCTTGCCGCTGTCGGCGCCGGTGAGGCGGCCGACCGCCGGCTCGAGGACCAGGGCGCCGCGCTCCCGCAGGGTGGCGACGTTCGCCTGGGTCGCGACGTGCTCCCACATCTCGGTGTGCATGGCCGGCGCGAAGACGACCGGGCAGCGAGCCGTCAGCAGGACGTTGGTGAGCAGGTCGTCGGCCCGGCCGTGAGCGGCGCGCGCCAGCAGGTCGGCGGTCGCGGGGGCCACGACGACGAGGTCGGCCGCCTGGCCGATCCGCACGTGGGGCACCTCGTGGACGTCGGTCCAGACGTCGGTCGCGACCGGCTTGCCCGACAGGGCGGCCCAGGTCGCGGCCCCGACGAAGTGGAGCGCGGCGTCGGTCGGGACGACGGTCACGTCGTGGCCGCTCTCGGTCAGGCGGCGCAGCAGCTCGCAGGCCTTGTACGCCGCGATGCCGCCGGAGACGCCCAGGACGACGGTCCCTGAGGAGCCGGCACGGGGCGTCATGGTCGGGACGAGGGTCAGCTGTCGGTCGAGAAGCCGGCCTCGAGGGCGGCGGCCTTCTTGGCCTCCTCCTCGGCGGCGAGCTCGGCCGGGTCGACGTCCTCGCAGGTCAGCAGGTCGTCGTTGATCTCGCGGAGCGCGATCGAGAGCGGCTTCTCCTGCACGTGGGTGTCCACGAGCGGCCCGACGTACTCCAGGAGGCCCTCACCGAGCTGGGAGTAGTAGGCGTTGATCTGCCGCGCCCGCTTGGCGCTGTAGAGGACCAGCTTGTACTTGCTGTCGGTCTTGGTCAGCAGGTCGTCGATCGAGGGGTTGGTGACGCCCTCGGCGGCGGGGGTGGGTGCAGACACGCAGATGCCTCACAAGTCGTCGGGTTGGGGTGGGCCGAGAGGCCCAGTCATCAAGGTTACCAACTCCTCTGCCGCAGCGTGAATTTCGTGGTTCACGATGACCACGTCGAACTCGGGCTCCGCGGCCATCTCGAGCCGTGCGGTGGCCAGGCGGCGGTCCCGCTCCTCCACGGTCTCGGTCCCGCGGCCGACGAGGCGGCGTACCAGCTCGTCCCACGACGGCGGGGACAGGAAGCAGAAGAACGCCCCGGGCATCCGCTCCCGCACCTGGCGCGCCCCCTGCAGGTCGATCTCGAGGAGGGAGGGCCGGCCCGACGCCACCATCTCCTCCACGGGGGTCCGGGGCGTGCCGTAGCGCGCGCTGCCGTGGACGACGGCCCACTCGAGCAGGGCGTCCTCCTCGACCAAGGCGTCGAACTCGGCCTCGGAGACGAACCAGTAGTGGACGCCGTGCACCTCTCCGGGCCGCGGTGCGCGGGTGGTGGCGGAGACCGAGATCCAGATCTCGGGATGATGGGCGCGGATGTCGGCCGAGACCGACCCCTTGCCGACCGCCGTCGGGCCGGCCAGGACCGTCAGGCGGGTCGGGGCGGCGCCGGGCTCCTGGCGATCGGAGAGGCTCACTCGCCGGGGGCGAACTCGCGCTCGAGCGCAGCGACCTGCTTGGTCCCCAGACCACGGACCCGACGGCTCTCCGCGATGCCGATCCGCTCCATCAGCTGGCGCGCGCGGACCTTGCCGACGCCGGGCATCGAGCAGAGCAGGTCGACGACCCGCATCTTGCCGATCACCTCGTTGTCGTGACCCTCCTGCAGCACGTCGGAGATCGAGGCGCCGGAGTTCTTGAGGCGGTTCTTCACCTCGGCACGCTCGCGGCGGGAGGCCGCGGCCTTGTCGAGAGCGGCCTGGCGCTGCTCGGGCGTGAGCGGTGGGAGAGCCAAGGCACTTCCTTCGTGTTCTCGAGAGTCCGCGGGTGGCCGCCAATCTAGTCAGCAATGTTGCGGAGCGGCAACGCGGACCACCACTTCGAGCCGCGTCACATCTCCACCGGGGTGTGGCACACGTCGAGCACCTCCTGCTGGACGTTCGTCAACGCCTGCTGGGTGTCCGACGCCGCAAGCCGCGCGGCGGCCAGTCGGATCGCCTTGCGGTTCTCGGCGCTGAGGCCGGACGGCGGGTGCTGCGGGTCGTACGACGCGGGGTCGACGTCGCCTCGGTCGAGCGCCGTCCTCAGGGCGGTCACGCGGGTCACCAGCAGCTTCCAGTCGCCGGCGATGTCGGACGGCGCCTTGTCCGCCAGGTCCTCGAACGCCGGCAGCGCCGAGATCAGCGCGCTCTGGCCGCCCTGGGAGACGATGGTGCCGAGCTCGGACTGATGCTCCTTCACCGCGCCGCAGTAGCTCTGGCCGCCACCACAGCCCGCCAGCAGCGGCAGCATCAGCCCCGCCGTGCCCGCTGCGAGCCGGGCACGCGTCATCGCAGCAGCTCGCGCAGCTGGTCGTTGAGGCGGTCGGCCGCGTCGGAGAGGCGGTCGGGTCCCGCGCCGAGCAGCTCGCGGGAGGTGCTGGGCAGCACGTGGCGGGCGGCCGCGCCGAAGATGCGGTGGAGGTCCGCGAGCGTGCCGCCCTGCGCGCCGTACCCCGGGGCCAGGATCGGGCCGTTGATGTCGAGCCGGTGGCCGCCGCCGTCGATGGTCGCGCCGACGACGGCACCGAAGTCGCCGAGCGGGTCGGCGTCGCGGTTGAGCGCGCGGAGGTGGTCGAGCACCACGTCGGCGACGGTGGCGTCACCGGTGCGCGCCTCCTGCACCTCCGGCCCCTCCTTGTTGGAGGTCAGGGCCAGCACGAAGACGCCGCGGCCGTGGCGGCGCGCGGTGTCGATCATGGGAGTCAGCGAGCCGAAGCCGAGGTAGGGACTGGCCGTGATCGCATCCACGGCCAGGGGGGAGGCCGGGTCGAGGTAGGCGTCGGCGTACGCCTGGCTGGTGGAGCCGATGTCGCCGCGCTTGACGTCGAGCAGCACCAGCGCGCCGGCCTCCCGGCAGGTGGCCACGAGCCGCTCCAGGACGGCGATCCCCCGGCTGCCGAACCGCTCGTAGAAGGCCGACTGCGGCTTCACGACCGCCACCCGCGGAGCCAGCGCGTCTGCCGCGGTGAGAGCGAAGCGCTCGAGGCCCGCGACGTCGTCGGTGAGTCCCCAGTCGGCCAGCAGCGACGAATGGGGGTCGATCCCCGCACAGAGCGGGCCGCGCTCCCGCACGGCGGCATGCAGCCGGGCACCGAAGCTGGTCATGTCTGGTCTCCTCCTGCCAGGGCGGCGGCGATCCCGTGGGCCGCCGTCGGGTCGTGGAACAGGGCGGTGCCGACCTGGACGGCGCGGGCGCCGGCGCCCAGGAACGCCCGGGCGTCGTCGGCGTCCATGATGCCGCCGCAGCCGATCACCGGGGTCGCGGGGAGGGCCATGGCCACCACCTCGACACAGCGCAGGGCCAGCGGCCGGATCGCCGGGCCGCTCAGCCCGCCCGGCCGGCCGTCGGGCATGGCGGCCGGGAGGGCGTTGCCGACGACCACGGCGTCGGCGCCGGCGTCCACCACGGCCCGCGCGGTCTCGACGACCCGGAGCGCGTCGGTGCGCAGCTTGGCGACCAGCAACACCCCGTGGGGCAGGTCGCGGCGACAGGCCGCCACGATGCCCGCGGCCTGGAAGGGCTCGCGCACCTCGGAGACGCCGCTCAGGTCTGCGTCAGGTGCCGAGAGGTTGATCTCGAGCGCGGCCACGCCGGGAGTGCGACCCAGGGTGCGCGCGACCTCGGCGTACTCGCCCAGGGTGTGTCCGGCGATGCCGGCGACGACGGTGGCACCGAGGTCGAGCAGGACCGGCAGCTCGTCGGCGACGAAGGCGGCGACGCCGGGGTTCTGGAGACCGATCGCGTTGACCAGGCCACTGGGCGCCTCGATGAGACGCGGTCCGGGGGCGCCGGCGCGTTCGTGCAGCGTGATCGAGCGGGTGACGAAGCCGCCGAGCGCGCCCAGCCCGCCGTACGCCGCCAGCTCGCGGCCGGTGCCGCCGCAGCCCGAGGCGGTGAGCACGGGGTTGGCGAACGGCCACGCGGTCACGGGGCGACCCGGTCGATCAGGTCCCAGTCGAGGCGGCCGGCGCGGAAGACCGGTCCGTCGACGCAGTCGCGCACCACGTGGGTGCTGCCGTCGTCGTCGAGCACCGGGACCGGGCAGCCGTGGCAGAGCCCGGTGGCGCAGGTGAGGGGCTGCTCGAGAGCCACCTGGCAGGAGACCCCGGCGGCCGCGGCCGCGTCGGCGCACCGCCGGAGGCTGCGGGTGGTGCCGGCCGCGTAGACCACGTCGGTGTCGGGCAGGGCCGCCACGACGGCGGCGGTCGGGTCGCCGGTCACGACCTCGACCCGGCCGACCGTACGACGGGTTTCGAGGACGTCGAGCAGGTGGCCCTCGTCGGGCCCACAGAGCACCAGCCGGACGGCGCAACCGCGCTCCCGGAGCCGCTCGCTCAACGCCAGCAGCGGGGCGGCGGCGTACCCCTCTCCGACCAGCAGGCAGCGTGCCTGGTCGCGGGGCAGCGAGAACGGGCGACCGAGCGGGCCGGTGACCTCGAGCGGCGTCCCCGGTGACAGCGCCGCGAGCCAGCGCGTGCCGCTGCCGCGCGGCTCGACGACGACGTCGATCGCCGCCCGGTGGCCGCCGACGGCACGGACCCGGTGGATCCACAGCGCGCGGCGCGCCAAGGAGGCCTCGCCGACCGAGACGGCGAGGAAGCTGCCCGGCCGCGACCGCTCGCCGATGCCGGGGGCGACCAGGGTCAGGTGACGGAACGCACCCGCGGTCTTGGCCGCCAGCACCTCGCCGAAGACGTGCAGCGGACCGTCCGGTCGGACCTCGGGCGGACCGTCGACGGTCATCCGCCGAGCCCGGCCACGATCCGGCGCGGCCACATCGGGCCGCCGTAGACGAACCCGGTGTAGGCCTGCACGAGGTTTGCGCCCGCGCCGAGGCGGGCGCGGGCGTCGTCGGGCGTCCCGATCCCGCCGACGGAGATGATCGCGATCGTGGAGTCGTGGGCGCGCAGGATCCTCAACACCTCGACGGAGCGCTTGCGCAGGACCGGACCGGAGAGGCCGCCGGCGCCGAGCGCCTCGACCGCCGCAGGGTCGGTGCGCAGCCCGTCGCGAGAGATGGTGGTGTTGGTGGCGATGATCCCCTCGAGGCCGTGGCTGCGCGCCAGCTCGGCGACGGCGACCACATCGTCGTCGGCGAGGTCGGGGGCGATCTTCACGCACAGGGGGACATGTCGCCCGGCGGCCGCCTCGGCCACCCGGCGTACCTCGTCGAGGAGGGGTGCCAGCCGGTCGACGGCCTGCAGGCTGCGGAGGCCGGGGGTGTTGGGCGAGGAGACGTTGACCACGAGGTAGTCGGCGTGCGGCGCGAGCACGCGGGCGCTGAAGGCGTAGTCGGCGAGCACCGCCTGCTCGTCGTCCTCGGGCACCACCTTGGTCTTGCCGATGTTGACCCCGAGGACCGGACGCTGCCTCGGGCGCTGACCGATCCGGCCGCTGAGACGGCGGTCGCGACGGTCGAGCCGCGACGCCCGTCGGACCAGCCGCGCGGCCACGGCCTCGGCGCCGTCGTTGTTGAAGCCCATCCGGTTCACGATCGCGTGGTCCTGCGGCAGCCGGAACAGCCGTGGCCGCGGGTTGCCCGGCTGCGGCTGCGCGGTCACCGTGCCGATCTCGACGAAGCCGAACCCGAGGGCGGCGAGCGCGTCGATCCCGACGGCGTTCTTGTCGAAGCCGGCGGCCAGGCCGAGGCGGTTGGGGAACTCCAGCCCCATCGCCGTCACCGGCGGACGTCGCGCAGGTCGGTACTCCTGAGGTGCCGCCGAAGGCTCGCCATCGGTCCGCGTCGAGAGCCGCCGGGTCAGCGGGGCACCGGCTCGGATGGCCCGGAAGCCGAGACGGTGGGCGCGCTCGGGGTCGACCCGCGTGAGGACGCGGTCGAACAGGGCGTCGTAGGTCACCGACGAGCCCAGTCCTGCAGCGAGCGCACGCCGATGTCGCCGCGGATCCGCGCCTCGATGCCCTGGACGGCGGCGCCGAGGCCCTGCACGGTGGTGATGCAGGGGACGTTGGCCCGGACGGCGGCGGTGCGGATCTCGTAGCCGTCGACCCGGACCGATCCCCCGCTGCCGGAGGAGCCGTGGGGCGTGTTGACGACCAGGGCGACGTCACCGTCGGCGATCAGCTGCACGGTGGTCGGCTCGCCGTGGGGTCCGGGGCCGTCGAAGTGCTTGCGGACGACGGTCGACCGGACGCCGTTGCGGCGCAGGACGTCGGCGGTGCCCTGGGTGGCGAGGATCTCGAAGCCGAGGTCCGCGAGCACCTTGATCGGGAAGATCATGGTCCGCTTGTCGCGGTTGGCCATCGAGACGAAGACCTTGCCCGAGGTCGGCAGCGGCCCGAACGCTGCGGCCTGGGCCTTGGCGAACGCCCGGCCGAAGTCGGCGTCGAAGCCCATCACCTCGCCGGTCGACTTCATCTCCGGGCCGAGCACGGTGTCGACGTAGCGGCCGTCGGGCTGGCGGAACCGGTTGAACGGCATCACCGCCTCCTTGACCGCGATCGGTGAGTCGGCCGGCAGGTTGCCGCCGTCACCGGAGGCGGGCAGCAGACCCTCGGCGCGCAGCAGCTTGATCGAGTCGCCGAGCATCACCCGGGCCGCCGCCTTGGCCAGCGGCGTCGCCGTCGCCTTCGAGACGAACGGCACCGTGCGGCTGGCCCGCGGGTTGGCCTCGAGGACGTAGAGCACGTCGGAGCCGAGCGCGAACTGGATGTTGATCAGCCCGAGCACACCGACGCCGCGGGCGATCGCCTCCGTCGCCTGCCGGATCCGGTCGATCTCGCGGTCGCCGAGGGTGATCGGGGGCAGGGCGCACGACGAGTCGCCGGAGTGGATGCCGGCCTCCTCGATGTGCTCCATCACGCCGCCGAGGAAGAGCTCGTCACCGTCGAAGATCGCATCGACGTCGATCTCGACGGCGTCGTCGATGAACCGGTCGACCAGCACAGGGTGCTCCGGGCTGATCGCGGTGGCCCGGGCGATGTAGCCCTCGAGCGCGCCGTCGTCGTACACGATCTCCATGCCGCGGCCGCCCAGGACGTACGACGGTCGCACCAGCACCGGGTAGCCGATGTCGGCCGCGATCGCCGCCGCCTCGTCGTACGACGACGCCATGCCGTGCAGGGGGGCCGTCAGCCCGGCCTCGTGGAGCACCCGCCCGAAGGCACCGCGCTCCTCGGCCAGGTGGATCGCCTCGGGGGTGGTGCCGACGATCGGGACGCCGGCGTCCTCCAGCCCCTGCGCGAGCCCGAGCGGGGTCTGGCCGCCGAGCTGGCAGATCACGCCCGCGACCGGGCCGACGCTCTGCTCGGCGTGCACGATCTCGAGCACGTCCTCGAGCGTGAGCGGCTCGAAGTAGAGCCGGTCTGAGGTGTCGTAGTCGGTGGAGACGGTCTCGGGGTTGCAGTTGACCATGATCGTCTCGAAGCCCGCCCCGCCCGGCCCGGACCCGAGCGCCTGCGCGGCGTGCACGCAGGAGTAGTCGAACTCGATGCCCTGCCCGATCCGGTTCGGACCGGAGCCGAGGATGATCACCGCCGGTTTCTCGCGCGGCGCGACCTCGGTCTCCTCGTCGTACGTCGAGTAGTGGTACGGCGTGGCCGCGGCGAACTCGGCGGCGCAGGTGTCGACGGTCTTGTAGACCGGCCTGATGCCCAGCGCGTGGCGTACGCCGCGCACGACGTCGGCGGTCATCCCGCGGATCTTGCCGATCTGGGCGTCGGAGAAGCCGTGCCGCTTGGCCAGGCGCAAGAGGTCGGGGGTGAGCTCGGCGGCGGCCGTGACCTCGGTGGCGACCTCGTTGATCAGGGCCAGCTGGTCGACGAACCACGGGTCGATGGCGGTGGCCTCGAAGATCTCGTCCGGGGTGGCTCCGGCCCGGATCGCGTCCATCACCTGCTTGAGCCGACCGTCGTGCGGCACCCGGATCGCCTCGAGCAGCGCGTCCTTGTCGAGCTCGACCCACTCCTGGTGCCAGTCGAAGACGGCGCTCGGGCTCTCCAGGGAGCGGAGCGCCTTCTGCAGCGCCTCGGTGAAGTTGCGGCCGATCGCCATCGCCTCGCCGACCGACTTCATGTGGGTGGTCAGCGTCGCGTCGGCGCCGGGGAACTTCTCGAACGCGAACCGCGGCACCTTCACCACGACGTAGTCGAGCGTCGGCTCGAAGCTGGCCGGGGTGCTCTGGCCGTCGGGGCGGGTGGTGATGTCGTTGGGGATCTCGTCGAGGGTGTAGCCGATCGCCACCTTGGCCGCGATCTTGGCGATCGGGAAGCCGGTCGCCTTGGAGGCCAGGGCGCTCGAGCGGGAGACCCGGGGGTTCATCTCGATCACCACGATCCGGCCGTCGACGGGGTTGACCGCGAACTGGATGTTGCAGCCGCCGGTGTCGACACCGACCTCGCGGATCACGCCGATCGAGATGTCACGGAGTCGCTGGTACTCGCGGTCGGTCAGGGTGAGCGCCGGCGCGACGGTGATCGAGTCGCCGGTGTGCACCCCCATCGGGTCGATGTTCTCGATCGAGCAGACGATCACCACGTTGTCGGCGCGGTCGCGCATGACCTCGAGCTCGTACTCCTTCCAGCCCAGGATCGACTCCTCGAGGAGCACCTCGGTGGTCGGGCTGAGCGACAGGCCGAGGCCGGCGATCCGCTCGAGGTCCTCCACGTCGTAGGCCAGGCCGGAGCCGGCGCCGCCCATCGTGAAGCTCGGGCGTACGACGACCGGGTAGCCGAGGTCGTCCGCCGCGTCCAGGCACTCCTCCATGGTGTGGCAGATGCACGAGGCCGCGACCTCGGCACCCCACTCGGCCGGCAGAGCCTCGACGATCCGCTTGAACGACTCGCGGTTCTCGCCCTTCTCGATCGCCTCGATGGAGGCACCGATCAGCTCCACGCCGTACTTCTCGAGGACGCCGGCCGCGGCCAGGCTCATCGCGCAGTTGAGCGCGGTCTGGCCGCCCAGGGTGGCCAGCAGCGCGTCGGGGCGCTCCTGTGCGATCACCTGCTCCACGAACTCGGGCGTGATCGGCTCGACGTACGTCGCGTCCGCGAACTCGGGGTCCGTCATGATCGTGGCCGGGTTGGAGTTCACCAGGACGACCCGGATCCCCTCCTCGCGCAGCACCCGGCAGGCCTGGGTGCCGGAGTAGTCGAACTCGCAGGCCTGCCCGATCACGATCGGCCCGCTGCCGATGACCAGGACGCTCCGGATGTCGTCGCGCTTCGGCATCAGGCGTCCTCTCCGGGGTTGCTGTTCTGGCGCAATTGCGCCGGTTCGACAGCAGATTCCGTTTCCGGACTGTCATTTCCGCGCAATTGCGCCGTTTGGGCAGCCCCGGTCATCAGGTCGCAGAAGCGGTCGAAGAGGTACGCCGCGTCGTGGGGTCCGGCGGCGGCCTCGGGGTGGTACTGGACCGAGAAGGCGACCAGGCGGCCGTCGCGGCGCAGCTCCAGCCCCTCGACCACGTCGTCGTTGAGGCACACGTGGGAGACGGTCACGTCGCCGTAGGGCGTCGAGGTCGCGGCGTCGAGGGGCGCCCGGACGGCGAACCCGTGGTTGTGCGCGGTCACCTCGACCTTGCCGGTGGTGCGGTCCATCACCGGCTGGTTGATCCCCCGGTGGCCGTAGGTCAGCTTGTAGGTCTCGAAGCCGAGGGCCCGGCCGAAGAGCTGGTTGCCGAAGCAGATCCCGAAGTAGGGCAGCCCCTGCGCCAGAGCCCCCCGAAGCAGCTCGACCTGCGAGGTCGTCGCGGCCGGGTCGCCCGGGCCGTTGGAGAAGAACAGCCCGTCGGGCGAGGTGGCCAGGACGTCGTCGAGCGTGGCGGTGGCGGGCAGGACGTGGGTCTCGATGCCCCGCGCGGCCATCATCCGGGGTGTGTTGGCCTTGATCCCGAGGTCGATCGCGGCGACGCGGAACCGGGTCGCGCCGACCGCGGGCACGACGTACGGCTCGGCGGTGGACACCTCAGCGGAGAGGTTCGCGCCGGCCATCTCACCCGACTCGCGGACCCGTGCGAGCAGCGCCTCCGGGTCCGCCTCGGTCGACGAGATTCCCACGCGCATCGCGCCCCGCTCGCGCAGGTGGCGGGTCAGCGCGCGGGTGTCGATGCCGGAGATGCCGACCACGCCCTGCTCGCGGAGCGCCGAGTCGAGCGAACGCCGGGAGCGCCAGCTCGACGGAACGCGGGCCGGGTCGCGTACGACGTAGCCGGCCACCCAGATCCTGGCTGACTCGGGATCCTCGTCGTTGAGGCCGGTGTTGCCGATGTGGGGCGCGGTCATCACCACGACCTGGCGGTGGTACGACGGATCGGTCAGCGTCTCCTGGTAGCCCGTCATCCCGGTGGCGAAGACCGCCTCACCGAAGGTCTCACCCTCGGCGCCGTAGGCCTCCCCGCGGAAGGTCCGGCCGTCTTCGAGCACGAGCACCGCACTCGGTGGTCGAGCGGAGTCGAGACTCGGTGGTCGAGCGGAGTCGAGACTCGGTGGTCGAGCGGAGTCGAGACTCGGTGGTCGAGCGGAGTCGAGACTCGGTGGTCGAGCGGAGCCGAGACCATGCGGCAGCACGCCGTACCTCCTTCTCCGCCTCACGGGACGGATCGTTAAAGGATGTCGAGCGAGGCAGACCCTACCAGTGGCGGGACCACTCCCCGGACCCGCGACGCGTCAGACCGATGCGACGAATGCGGCGATCTCGGCGAGCGTCCGCTCGTCGCCCTCCAACTGCGGTAGGTGGGCCACGCCGGGCAGCTCGACCAGCCGGGCGCCGGGGATCGTCTCCGCCGCGTGGGTGCAGCCCTCCTTGATGTACCGCAGGTCGTGCTCGCCGATCAGCACCAGCGTGGGAACGGCGATCTCGGCGAGTCGGTCCCACGCGGCCACGTCGTCGCCCTGGTCCCCCGGGTCGTCGGCGTCGAGCGCCTGGGCGTTCATCTCCAGGAACAGGTCGCGCGGGGCTCCGGTGACCCGGCCCTCGGGCGCCGTGGGCCCGTCGAGCCACACGCGGGCCTCCATCCGGTTCACGGTGTCGAGGTCGCCACGCTCCTCGGCCGCCTCCCACTCCTCCTCGAGCGCGAGCACCTCGGGCTCGTACGTCGCCTCCGGTGCTCCGCTGATCGCCGGGCCGATCAGGACGAGTGCCCGGACCCGGTCGGGGTGCAGCAGGGTCAGGTTGATCGAGGTGCGCCCACCCATCGAGGAGCCGATCACGACGGCCTGCCCCACGTCGTACGCATCGAGCACGGCGACCGCGTCGTCGACGCTCGACCACCCGTCCTCCGGCTCGTACGTCGTACGCCCGTAGCCGCGCGCGTCGTAGGTCAGGCAACGGTGGCCCGGCAGGCGTTCGATCACGGACGCCCAGCTGCGCTGGTCGGTGACGCCGGCGTGGACGAGCAGCACGTCCGGGCCGGAGCCCGTCGACTCGGCAGCGAGCGTGGCGGAACCTGAGGTGATCTCCATTGCGGAGCAGTCAATCGGGCACCACCGGGCACCACAACCGCTTTATGCCGCCGGCGCGTCCGTCGGCGGGCTCGACTAGCGTCCCCGCCATGACCGAGGTCCACCACCTGTCGCGGCAGGAGGCCCGGCGGATCGCGGTCCGGGCGCAGCTCCTGGCCGGTGAGCGGCCCACCGACCTGGTGGCGATGGTCGACCACCTCACCGCCCTACCGGTGGACATGACCGCAGCCGTGGCCATCAGCCCCGACCTGGTGGCCTGGGCCCGGATGGGCGCGGCGTACGAGCCGTCCGACCTCGACGACGCCCTGGCCGGGCGCGACCTCTACGACGACGGCAACGCGATCCGGCCGATCACCGACCTGCCTCTCCACCTGGCCGACATGGCGGAATGGCCACCCTGGGAGGGCGCGCGCGACTGGCTGGAGGCCAACGAGCTGTTCCGCAACGAGGTGCTCGACATCCTCGACGCCGACGGTCCGATGCTGTCGCGCGACATCCACGCGACCGCGCAGGTGCCCTGGCGGTCGAGCGGGTGGAACGTCGACCGCAACGTCCGGATGATGCTCGAGTGCCTCCTCGGCCGTGGCGAGGTCGCGATCAACGGCCGCGAGGGCAACCAGCGGCTCTGGGACCTCGCCGAGCGCGTCTACCCCTCGGGGCTCGAGGCCGTGCCGCGTGAGGAGGCGCGGCAGGTCCGCGACGTACGCCGCCTCCGCGGCCTCGGCATCGCCCGCGCGAAGGGGACCGTGCTGCCCGGCGAGCCGATCCACGTCGGCGACGCGGGTGAGCCGGCCGTCGTCGAGGGTGTCGCCGGCCAGTGGCGTGTCGACCCGGCCCAGCTCGACCTGTCCTTCGAGGGCCGCACCGCCCTGCTCTCGCCGTTCGACGCGATCGTCCGCGACCGGAAGCGGATGGAGGACCTCTTCGAGTTCGAGTACGTCCTGGAGATGTACAAGCCGGTAGCGAAGCGCCGTTGGGGCTACTTCGCGCTGCCGGTGCTCCACGGCGACCGGCTGGTCGGCAAGCTCGACGCCACCGCCGACCGCAAGGCGGGCCGGTTGTTCGTCGACGGCGTGCACGAGGACGTGCCCTTCACGAAGGCGATGGCCACGTTGGTCGACTCCGAGATCGCCGCCCTGGCAGACCGGCTGGGCCTCAGCGTGGCGCGCTGAGGGCCAGCTCGGCACCCTCCCAGCGCCGGCGCAGCCAGCGGTCGTGGCTGGCGACCACCACGGTGCCCGGGGTGGACCGCAGCGCCTCCTCCAGCTCGCCCGCGAGGGCCAGGGAGATGTGGTTCGTGGGCTCGTCGAGCAGCAGCAGGTCGGGTTCGGCGGCGACGGCGATCGCCAGCCCCAGCCGCCGGCGCTGGCCGACCGAGAGCAGTGCGACCGGGGCCGCGTGCCGGTCCGGTGGCACCAGACCGAGCGTGCGCAGCGGGGTGTGCGCGGACCGCTCGGCACCGACCAGCGCGTCGTACGTCGCGCGGGCGCTGCGCCCCGGCTCGTCGAAGCGCACGTCCTGCACCAGCTCGGCGACTCGTCGCGCACGCACCGACACCGAGCCCGATGTCGCGGGCAGCCGACCGCTCAGGACCCCGAGCAGTGTCGTCTTCCCCGAGCCGTTCGCCCCGGAGACGAGGAGGTGCTCCCCCGCCCCTACGTCCAGGCGCTCCACCCGGAGCCGACCGGTGACCTCGAGTCCGCGCACCTGGACGACCCGACCGGTCGCGCCGGCGCCGGTCAGGCCCGTCCCCAGCGTCAGCGGCGGCCGGGGCTTGCGCACCTGCTCGCGCTCAGCGGTCTCGAGGCGCCGCCCGGCGTTCTTCTTCCGGCGCGCCAGCGCCCGGTCGACGTTCGCCCCCTTGAAGCCGTAGATGAACTTGTCGTTGTCGCGAGGCCCCCGGTTGTGAGCGATCGCCGAGGTGCCGATCGCGGACGCGGCCCGCAGCCGGTCCAGCTCCTCCTGCTGGGCGACGTAGGTCTCCTCCCAGCGACGTCGTGCGGCCGCGCGGTGCTCCTCGTACGCCGTCCAACCACCGCCGAACCGGCGTCCGCCGTTGCCGTCGGCGCCCAGCCCCGCATCGGGCAGCGGGTCGAGGTCGAAGAGGTCGGAGCAGACGTCGTCGAGCAGTACCCGGTCGTGACTGGCCAGCACCACCACCCCCGGCAGGTCGCGCAGGAACGCCGTGAGCTGGTCGACGGCCTGGTCGTCGAGGTGGTTGGTCGGCTCGTCGAGCAGGAGGCACGACGGCCGCGTGGTCATCACCGTCGCCAGGGCGAGCCGGGTGCGCTGGCCACCGGACAGCGTGCCGATCCGGCGCTCGGGGTCGAGGGTGCCCAGGCCGAGCCGCTCGGCGGACTCCGCGGCCCGGCGCTCGGCGTCCCAGGCACCGTGCGCGACGGCCAGGTCGAGCGCCGCGGCGTACGCCGACTGGCCGACCTCGTCGGTCAGGTCGCCCGAGAGCCGCTCGACGTCCGCCACCATTCGACGCAGGGGCGTCAGCGCTCGGGCCAGCACGTCGCCGATCGTGGCGTCGTCGCGGAAGGGTGGCTCCTGGCCGAGCATGACGAGGTCGTCGGGCACGTCGACGCTTCCGGTGACGACGGCCCGGGACGGCAAGGTGCCCGCCAGCGCCCGTAGCAGGGTCGACTTGCCCGAGCCGTTCTCACCGATCAGGCCGGTACGACGGCCCGGAGAGACGGTCAGGTCGAGGCCGTGCAGCACCTGGCGGGTGCCGAACCAGACGTCGAGATCGGAGACGTGGACCGACGGGAGGTGGAGCGCGGTGGACGCAGGCATGCGAGAGCCCTTCGACGGAAGAGGGAGGACTCGCCGGGTGTGCCGCGGGCGCGAGTCGGGTCAGCCGAGGTTCCACATGATGGGACCAGTCTAGCAACGCCGCTGTCATCCGCTCGACCGATTTCCACGCCGCTGGACGGGCGGGATACTCGCAGGGTGACGGTACGCGTGGCTCTCTGCGGCGACCTCACCGTGACCCGCGACGGCGAGGAGCTGACCGGACCCAAGCTGGGGACGCGCAAGGCGCGGGTCTTCCTCGCCGCGCTGGCAGCGGCACAGAGCACCGGCGTGACGACCGACCGGCTCGCCGAGATCGTGTGGCCCGACCGTCCACCACGTGACCCGCAGGGCAACCTGGCGACCCTCGCCAGCCGGCTGCGCAAGATCGCCGGCGAGGGGCTCGTCGAGGCCGGCCCCGCGTCGTACACCCTCGGCCGTGGCGTGGAGCTGGACCTCGACGCGGCCGACCGGCTGGCGGACGTCGCGGCGTCGCGGCTGGCTCACGGCGAGGCGACCCTCGCGGTCGCGGCCGCCACGCGGGCGCTCGACCTGCTCGGAGACAGCGACGACCTGGCCGAGGAGTGCCGCGACACCTGGGCGGACGGTCTCCGCGACCGCGCAGCGGAGCTGCGCCGCGAGGCACGGCACGTCAAGGCCGCCGCGGCAACGGTGACCGGGCAGACCGACCTGGCGCGGGTGAGTGCCGCTGCCGCGGTCGGTGCCGACCCGTACGACGAGCGTGCGCACCGCGACCTGATGGTCGCGCTGGTCCACGACGGACGGGCGACGGCCGCCCTCGAGCTCTACTCGGCCCTGGCGGCGCGGTTGGCCGACGAGCTCGGCACGGATCCGGACCCGGAGACGCAGCGGCTTCAGGTCGCGATGCTGCGCGGGGAGCCGGTCGGAGATCCGGTGACCGGCGCGCCGTCCCGGCGGCCGGCGGCGCTGGTCGGCCGCGAGGCCGAGACGGGCCTCCTGGACCGCGCCTGGAGCGAGGCCGCGCAGGGCCGTCCGTCCCTCGTCGTGGTGAGCGGGGTGCCGGGCATCGGCAAGAGCCGTCTCCTCGCCGAGACGAGCACGGCCGCGGCTGCGAGCGGCGGCCTGGTGCTCACCGCCCGGTGTCGTCCAGGCGAGCGCTCGTTGTTCCTCCAGCCGTTCGTGGAGGTGCTGCGCCCGGTCCTCCTCGCCCTTCCCGAGCCGACCCTCCGCACGATGCTCGGCGGCCACCTCCCCGCCTGGACCCGGCTGCTGCCCGAGCTGGGCGAGGTCTTCGGGGTGGTCCCTGCCCCCGAGGTGTCCCACGAGCTGGCCCGGCGCCGCTCGTTCGACGCCGTGGTGGCCGTCGTGGCCGGGCTGGCCGCGCGACAGCCGGTGCTGATCACCGTCGACGACCTGCAGTACGGCGCCGACGTGACCGCCGCGCTCGTGGCCCATCTCGCGGTCCGCCTCGACGTCTCCCCCGTCCTGATCGTGGCGGCCGTCCGGACCGAGGCCCTGGCCTCGCTTCCGCACCTGGCGAACCTGGGCGAGACCGTGGTGCTCGGCCCGCTCCCCGCGTCTGCGGTGGGCGCCCTGGCCGACGCGGCGGGGTTCGGTGCCCGGGCCGGCGAGGTGCAGGCGCGCAGCCTCGGTCACCCGCTCAGCGTGGTGGCGAGCCTCCAGGCGCTGGCATCCGGGACCGTCGGCGTCCCGGACGACATCGCCGGCGCCGTCGCCGCGCAGCTCGACCGGCTGGGCGACGAGCCGAGCCGCGTCGTGGCTGCGGCCTCCGTGCTCGGCACCCGCGTCGAGCCGCTGCTGCTGGCCGGTCTCGTCGAACGGCCCGAGGTCGAGGTCGTGCTGACCTGCGAACAGCTGGTCCGGGCCGGGCTGATGGCGGGCGCCGGCGAGATGTACGACTTCGCGAACGACCTGCTCCAGGAGGCCGTGCTCGCGACCGTGCCCCGCCCGCTCGCGGTCGCCTACCACCGACGCGCCGCCGACCTCACTGCTGACCGTCCCGAGCAGATGGCGCGCCACGCGCACGAGGCGGGACAGCCCGAGCGTGCGGCGGGCGGCTATCTCGAGGCCGGACGGCGCGCCCGGCGGGTGGCGGCCCTCGACGACGCGCTCGTCCTGCTCGGCCTGGCCGACGCCGATGCCCGGACGGCTGAGGACACCGACCTGCAGGCAGCCGTGCTGCTGGAGCGGGCGCGGGTGAACGAGGTCCACGCCGACTTCGCGGCGGCCGAGCGCGACCTGATGGCCGCTCGCGACATCACAGGGCCCAGGGCCGACCCACGGCTACGGATGCGCATGACGCGGATGCTCGCCGGCGACATCACGGTCGCTCGCCACCGCCCGCTGGGGGAGGTGATCGGGCACAGCCAGGAGGGCCTGCGGCTCGCGGCCGAGCTGGGCGACGCAGTGGCCGAGTCCGAGTTCCGCTCACGCCTGGTGGTGCTCGATGCGACACGGCTCCGGCTCACGGACGCCCGGACCCGGGCCGAGGCCGGCCTGGTCGCCGCACGTGTGACGGCGTTCCCCGAGGTGGTGGCCCGCTCCCTGGACGGGCTGAAGGCCGTCCACGCCTACTGCGGTGACACGGCGGCCCTCCGGATCGTGCTCGACGAGCTGATCCCGCTGCTGGCCGACCTCCACCTCCCGTGGCTCATGCAGTGGGCGCTCCTCGAGTCCTCGATGGTGCCCGCGGGCGCGAGCGACTGGCCGGAGGCGCGTCGCCGGGTGGACGCGGCCTTCGAGGTGAACCGCGAGACGGGGTACGGCGCCTACACCGGCTTCTACCGGGCCCACCGAGGCTGGCTGGCGCGGCTGTCGGGCGACCTCGAGGCGGCCACGGACGACGGGCTCCGGTCCGTCGCCGAGACGTCCCCCACCGACCATCCCTGGTGGTACGCCACCGCGGTCGGCAGCTATGCCTCCACGCTGCTGGAGCTCGGCCGCCGCGAGGAGGCGGCCGAGCTCTGCGTCGCCGGCCTCGGCGCGCTCGGCCACGAGGCCGGAGCGGCGTACCGGCTCCGCTGCCTGGCACCCCTCGCCGCCGCCACGGGCGAGGGGTTGGTCGAGGCCGACCGGCTGCTCGCCGGGGTCCAGGCACACCCCGGGCAGGCCTGGGTCGCGGGCGCCGACGTGTACGACGGGGTCGCGGCCGGCTGGCGTGCCGCCGGCGAGCCGGAGCGGGCTCGTGCAGCGCTCGCCCCGCTCCTGGCCGCGACCGGCCCGGGGAACTGGGCCGTCGTGCACTCCCGTCTGCTTCAGAGGAGCTCGGCGAGCAGCTGAGCCGCCTTGGCTGCGCCGTCCGCCGGCACGGGCACGTAGTCGAGCTCACGGGACAGCTCCTCCACCAAGGCCTCGGCGATGGTGTCCGGATCGGCGGTGGCGTAGTCCATGGCCCGCCCGGCGCCGTGCCGCTCGAGCCGGTGCCGCACGTGGACCTGCTGCTCGAAGTGGTGGCCCAGGGGGAAGTAGAGGAAGGGCCGACGGTTCGCCGTCAGCTCCATCGTCGTGGAGAGGCCGCCCTGCACGATCGCCACGTCGCAGGCCGCGTGGTGCAGGTCGAGCTCGGGCAGGAAGCCGTGGACGCGGACACCCGGCGGCGCCGGGAAGGCAGCCGGGTCGAGACGGGGGCCGGTGACCACGTGCAGGCGGAGCCCCGGCACCTTCGCCGAGGCCGCGTCGTACGCGTCGATGATCCGGCGGAGCAAGGGCGCCCCCACGCGCGAACCTCCGACGCTGGCCACGCACACCACCTCGTCCTCGCCGTACCCGAGCCGAGCGCGCAGCCGTCGCCGATCCTCTGGGTCGGGGCGGTCGCCCATGACGTAGCCGCTGAAGGAGAAGTGCTCGAGGGTCCAGTCGCGGATCGACGGCAGCCCGGGGCCCAAGGAGTCGGCCACCAGGTCCTCGGGGTCGCCGACGAAGACCGAACGGTCGCGGAGCCGTGGGTAGCGTGCGACGTGCTCGACCATCTCGGCGTTGTAGTCGGAGGTGAGGAGAGCCTCGTGCTCGCCGCCGTCGGGCATGGGGACCCACCCGACGAAGTCCGTCATCCACGCGAACGGCGCTCGCTTGAGGCCGGGGTTCTCGTGCAGGAAGTGGTCCAGGTCCCAGGCCTCGTCACCGATCCAGAGGTCGTAGTCGCGTTCGCGGACCAGGTCGTCGAAGACCATGAAGTTGGCGACCAGGATCTCGTCCATCCGGCGGATCGCCTGGAAGGCGTGCAGGTCGTGCTCGCCGGCCTCGGACTCGATGTGGCCGCTCTCGCTCGCGAGCCACGCCGAGGCGGGATGGACGCGCTCGCCGGTGCGCTCGAGGAAGTCCGTGACCGGTGACTGTGAGAGCCACTCGATCTCCACCCCGGGGTGCTGCTTGCGCAGCTCGTCGGCGATGGCGAGGTCACGGCGTACGTGCCCCAGACCGATCGGCGACGACAGGTAGAGCACGCGCGTGGGTCGGCTCGCCGCCCGCTCCCGGCGTCCGGGCGGACGCGGGCCGGTGACGCCGGTGAGCACGTCGTCGAGCACCCGGTTGAGCGCGACCGGCTGCCGGCCCGGGGGTGCGTGACCCGTGCCCTCGAACGTGACCAACGTGCCTCCGGTCAGCTCCGCCAGACGTGCCCCGTGGTCGTGGGGGATGACGCGGTCGTCGCTGCCGTGCACGACGACGACCGGACACCGCACCGCCGCCGCCTGCTCCGCCACCGACCGGGGCGCCAGGGCGCGACCGATCTCGGACCGGGCGAGGGTGGCGCCGTCGGTGCCACCGCTCCAGCCGACCAGGTCCTCGATCAGCTTGGTGGAATGGCTCTCCGGCACGAGCTGGTCGAAGAAGAAGTCGACGAAGCCGGCGTAGTCACGCAGCCAGGAGTACCGGTTGTAGCGGCCCCAGCCCTCGTCCTCACCGGTGTCCTCGTTCCACCGGTCGAACGACTCCTCCCGCTCCGGCGGGAACGGCCCGAGATCGGGAAACGCGGGCGCGATGGCGATCCAGGCCGCCACCCGTTCCGCGTGGTCGGACGCGAGGTCGAGGGCCTGCTGGTTGCTGCGCGAGAGCCCGACCACCACGGCCCGCTGGGTCCCGGTCGCGTCGAGCACGTCGAGGGCGTCGCGGGTCAGCTCGGCCCGCGCGTACGCCGAGACGTCGTCCGGACGGTCGGAGGCTCCGTTGCCGCGCGGGTCGAACGTGATCACCCTGGTACGCCGGGCCAGGAACGGCACCTGCAGCTTCCAGACCTCGGCCGGGAGCAGGCACCACGTCGGCAGGAGCAGGATCGCCGGGTCGTCCGGCCGCTGCGGCTCGCCGTACACCTGCCAGGCGACGCGGACGCCGTCGCGCTCGACGAACCCCGTGTCGTCGGGCTCGCGTGCCTTCATGCTCGTCTCCTTCAGCGCGCTCGGTGCGATCCGGACCCGGATCGGTCCATCCTGTCGGCTGGCCTCGCCGCTCCCCACCCGGGCGGCGAAGTCGGCGATCGCGTGGTTCACGACGACCGGGTACCGGGCCTGCGGCAGGTGGCCCGCTCCCCCGAGCACCAGCAGCTCGGCGCCCGCCAGGCGGGCCAGGTGCACGCCCCGGGCGAACGGCATGCACGTGTCGTGGGTCCCCTGGATCACGAGCACCGGGCAGCGGACCGCAGCCAGGACCCGGGTCGTGCCCTCGACGGTGTCGGCGACGAAGTCGGCCTCGTTGAGCGAGACCATCACCTCCCCCTCGGTCTGGCCGGCCCACTCGACGACGTCGTCGTAGATCTTGGTGCTGTGCGGGTCGTTGCACGTCTGGGAGAAGAACCAGCGTGCGTACGCCGGCCAGTCGCGCAGCCAGACGTCCCGGTTGTAGAGCTGCCAGCCCTCGGGCTCGGCCACGTCCGCGGACCAGTTGGCCACGGGGTCCAGGCCACGGTCGAGCCGCGGCGTCCCCTCCACGGCGCTCGGCGCGAGCGCCACCACTCCGGACACGCGATCGGGGTGCTGGGCGGCCATCAGGAGCCCGAACCACGCGCTGTCGCACAGCCCGACCACGAGTGCCCGGTCGATGCCGACCTCGTCCATCACCGCGACGGCGTCCTCCATGGTCGTCAGGTCGGTGTAGTGCTCGCTGCCGACCGGCCGGTCACTGAGGCCGTTCCCGCGCGGGTCGATGGTCACCACCCGGTGGTGACGCGACAGGTAGGCCACCTGCGCCTTCCACATCCGCGCGTCCACGATCGTGTCGGCGGGCATGAAGACGATCGGATGCGGGCCGTCGCCGGTGACCTCGTAGTGGATGCGCACCCCGTCGCGCACGACCTCCCCCGACCGGTCCGGCTCTCGTGCGCGCACGCTTCTCCCCCTCGGTGAGGCTCGGTCGGCCTCGGCTCACACCGTGTCCCCGACCGGTTGCAATCGGGTTGCAACCCCGTCGACCGATGCTCCTCGGACCAAGCATCCACCTCTGGAAGGAATCCACACCATGGCTATCGACACCGACAAGCTGATGGAGTTCGTCGGCCAGTTCGCCGGCGACCTCGGTGCGACGGTCTCGGCCGGCAACGTCGTCCTCGGCGACCGTCTCGGTCTCTACCGCGCCCTCGCCACCGGGCCGGCCACCGCGGGTGAGCTCGCCCAGCGGACCGGCACCGACCCTCGTTACGTGACGGAGTGGCTCCGGGGCCAGGCAGCCGGCGGCTATGTCGAGTACGACGCCGAGCACGACGCCTACTCGATGACGGAGGAGAAGGCGTTCGCTCTCACGGACCCGGACGGTCCGCTGTTCCTGCCGGGCGCGTTCGAGCTCGCCCTCGGCTCCTTGGCGGCCGTGCCACGGATGGAGGAGGCCTACCGCACCGGGGCCGGCGTCGGCTGGCACGAGCACGACGAGCAGGTCTTCCACGGCTGCGAGCAGTTCTTCCGCCCGGGCTATCTCGCCCATCTGGTCGCGGAGTGGATCCCGGCCCTCGACGGCGCGCAGGCCAAGCTCGAGCAGGGCGGCCGGGTGGCCGACATCGGGTGCGGCCACGGCGCCAGCACCGTGCTGATGGCCGAGGCGTTCCCGGCGTCGACGTTCACCGGCTCCGACTACCACGACGGGTCGGTCAACGAGGCCAGCAAACGCGCCTCAGAGGCCGGCGTCGCGGACCGGGTGAGCTTCGAGGTGGCCGGCGCCCAGCAGTTCACGGGCACCGGCTACGACCTGGTCACCAGCTTCGACTGCCTGCACGACATGGGCGACCCGCTGGGCGCCGCGAAGCACGTCCGCTCCGCCCTCGCGCCCGACGGGGCCTGGCTGATCGTCGAGCCTGCGGCCGGAGACACGGTGGCCGAGAACCTCAACCCGGTGGGCCGCGTCTACTACAACTTCTCGTCCTTCCTCTGCGTGCCGAACGCGCTGTCCCAGCCGGGCGGCTACGCGCTGGGCGCCCAGGCGGGCGAGAAGGCGATCCACCAGGTGTGCACCGACGCCGGCTTCACCCGGTTCCGCCGGATCGGCGAGACGCCGTTCAACCTGGTCTACGAAGCACGTCTCTGATCGGCAGTACGGGGGGACCCGGGCCCGGCGTTCGCGCACCGGGCCCGGGTCAGCCGGTGTCCAGGTCGTCGAGGAAGCCGAGCAGGCCGTCGAACCACGCCTCCTGGTCGTCGACGATCGCCAGCGAGAAGCACACCGCTCAGCCCGAGCTCGCTCGGGCCCTGCATCGGCACGTAGATGTCGGGATTGATGTGGTCCAGGGCCCGTACGACGGGGTCGGGCCAGTCCTCGATCGGCATCCGGCACACGTGGTGGCGATAGTGGTGCTCGAACAGCAGGGCCTCGTACGACGGGTCGCCCGTCGCACCCGTCGCCTCCAGGCGTTTGATCTCGGCCAGTGCCTCCTGGTCCATGGTCGGCATCAGGACGTCCTCGGCGTAGGAAGTAGTAGTACTCGACGCCGGCGGCCGGCAGGAACGAGTCGCACGGCTCGTAGTACTCGTGCGTGCTCCCCGGGCCGCCGTGGAGCAGCAGCACCTTGGTCGTGGGGTTGTTGCCGACCCGCTTGGTCCAGACCTTGAACTCCCCCGACGGCGTGCTGACCGGGATCATCCGGACCCCGCCCGAGAGTCGGTCGACCCGGCCGGTCGTGTCCAGGTAGTCCTGCGTCGGTCGTGCCATCAGTACTGCGCCTTCCCGCGGAGGGGGCCGGGTCGCCCGTCGGGGTCGTGGACGACGTCGAGCGGGAGCCTGGCCAGGAGCCGGGCCGTCCTCGACAGGGTTGGCAACGGGATCGGGCGCAGCCGCCCCGGCGGCCGCTCGCCGACCCGGCCACCGTCGTGCCACGCCTCCAGCCGCGCCGCGCTCGCGGCGTACGCGTCGTACAGGCCGGCCGGGTCGGCGCAGTCGGCCATCACCTCGTGCAGGCCGCCGGCTGCCACCTCCTGGAGCCGGTCGAGGTGCTCGGCGGCCAGGGTGAGCCGGAGGTCGAGGGCGTAGTCGCGGTCGAGGACGACCGCCGAGAGCTCGGAGTCGTGGGTCCAGGAGCGGCGGTTGAAGTTGTCCGACCCGGTGCTGGCCCAGATGTCGTCGATGACGCAGACCTTCGCGTGCACGTAGACCGGGGTGCCCGCGTGGTTCTCGATGCCGTACGCCGCCACCCGGCCGGGTGCGATCCGCATCAGCGTGTCGAGGGCGCGCTCCCGGCCGAGGAACTGCGGGACGCGGTTGAGGCCGGCGATGTCGGGCACCAGCGGGATGACCACGACCAGGCGGAGCTCGGGGTGGTCACGGAGGGTGGGCGCGAAGACCTCGGCGACGTCGTGGCCCCAGAAGTACTGGTCCTCGACGTAGACGATGCGCTCGGCGCGGGCCACGGCCTTGCTGTAGCCGCGTGCGACGCTCCGCTCTCCCCCGCGGGCGAACGGGTAGTCGCGGCCGTGCCGGAGGTTGGGATAGGTGCGCAGCAGCTGGACGACGTGGGGTCCGGCCTCGGGCGGGGCGGACCGCTGCTCGGGCAACGGGTCGGGAGAGGTGTCCAGCCGCCGGATCCGGTCGGCCAGCCGGCGCCACGGCGCCTGTGAGAGCGGCGTGGGGTCCTCCCACCGCTCGCGGAAGACCGACTCGACGTCGTGGACGGCCGGTCCGTGGATCATCACCTGGACGTCGTGCCAGGGCGGGTGGTCGCCGTACTCCTCGGTGAGCGCCTGCGGCTGGGGGTCGCCCCCGTGGTCGGCGTCGTCGCGGCGGTTGTGGGCGAGATCGATCCCACCCACGAAGGCGACGTCGCGCGCTGGGTCGTCGCGGTAGCGGATCACCACGAACTTCTGGTGGTGCGAGCCGCCGGTGCGGACCCGCATGTCGAGCAGCACCTCGGCACCGCGCTTCTGGAGCTGCTCGCCGAGGTGGCGGTTCTCGGAGGCGAAGAAGCCGGTCTGGTCCACGTGCGAGCGCCAGACCAGCCCCCGTACGTCGACCCCGCGCTCGTCGGCGCGGCCCAGCACCTCGACCACCTCGCTGCCCGGCTCACCGATCAGCTGCTCGTCGGCGTCGCCCTGCCAGTCGGTGAACAGCACCAGGTCGCCGGCCTCGGCGGCCTCGACCGCGTCGTACAGCTCCCGGAAGTAGACCGAGCCGTGGATCAGCGGCCGGACCAGGTTGCCCTCCGACCACGCCTGGTCGCCCGGATGGGAGTCGTCGAGCACGGTCCGGGGGTTGGCCCGCTCGGACTTGGTGAGCAACCAGGTCGAGGGATCGTTCATGCCCCGAGCATGCCCGACGATCCGGCGTCAGGAGGTGGCGGGCTCGCGACCTGGTGCGACGTACGACGCGCCGGCGCGCTCGAGGAACCGCTCCGCGGCCCGCGCTGCGGGGTGGGCGACGATGGCCGCGACCACCGCCAGCGCGGCGATCACCGCCCAGCCGGGTGCGCCCCACGTGAGCGCGAGGAACGTGTAGAGGCCCGGGAAGATGATCGGACCGACCTGGTAGCCCAGGCTCCAGACCCCTTGGTAGTCGCCGAGGCGCCGGTGGTCCGACAGCTCGGACTGGAAGCCCCAGTCGGAGGCGGACTGCCACAGCTCCGCCCCCGTGATCGTCACGTGGCCCAGCCAGATCAGGGCGATCGAGACCCAGCCGACGGTCTCGTGGGTGGCGCTGATGACCAGGCACGACAGCACGAACGACCACCCACACAACCGCACCGCCCGCAGCGCACCGGGCACCGTCTCCGAGCCGCGCGACGCGCGCACCTGCAGCGCCACCGCCATCACCGTGTTGGTGCCGAACAGCCACGCCAGCAGCGTGTGAGGGGCGTCGGTGCGCTCGACGAGCCACAGGGGTACGACGACGTTCAGCAGCACCTGGTTGGAGGTGAGGACGGCGTTGCAGACCGAGAGCAGCACGAAGCCGCCGTTGCGCCAGGCCGGCGGTGCCGGTCCGGTCTCCTCGTCGTGTGCGACCGGGGTTACCGGCCTCCGGATCGCCGGCAGCCTGGCGACCATCGCGGCGTTCAGCAGCAGCAGGACTCCGGTCAGGATCGGGACGGCGACGATCGCCTCGCGGCTGCCGACGGCCAAGGCGATGCCGCCGGCGAGGGCACCCAGGGTGTAGCCGACGTTGCGGGCGGCCCGCATGTAGGCCAGGGCGCGGACCCGGACGTCACGCGGGAAGACCGCGATCCGGTAGACGTTGCGGCCGGTGTTGCCGGCCGCCGACACCGCGGACAGCAGCGCGAGCAGCAGGATGAACGACGTCATCCCGCCGGCCAGCGGCCAGGCGAAGTACAGCAGCGCCTCGACCAGCGCACCCACGGCCCACAGCGGCTTGGCACCGACATGGTCCGACAGCCGACCCAGCGGCAGCGACAGCAGCAGCGTGACCACGCCGGCGATCGACATGCCGAGGCCGACCTGGGCTCCCGTCAGACCGACGATCTGGGTGAAGAAGACCGCCGTACCGGTCAGGAACGAGCCGGTGGCGAACGCCGAGAGGACGCACTGCAGGGCGAGGTCGCGCTCGAGCTTGGTGGGAGGGAGGATCCGAGAGATCACCGAGGCATCACGGCGCCATTCTCGTCGGTCGTCCCCGCCCCACGCGAATCGTTATCGCCGGGCGGGGTGGAGCGGCCCGCTGGCGGGAAAACGCGGAACAAATACCCGACGCGCCCGCGCGGCAGCAGCATTTGTTCCGCGTTTTCCCCTCCCAGCAGCAGCCGAGCCGGCAGGTCCATCCGGCGTACGGCGTGGAGCGGCCCGCTGCGGAAAACGCGGAACAAGTACCCGACACACCCGCGCGGCAGCAGCATTTGTTCCGCGTTTTCCTCCAGCGGAAGCCGAGCGCGCGGCCGCCCGGGGTCAGGCGAGCTTGCCGTCGAGCACGGTCGGCTTGCCGCGGAGGAAGGTCGCGACGACGCGGCCAGGCAGCTCCATCCCGGCGTACGGCGTGTTGCGCGAGAGCGAGACGGAGTCGGCGGCCTCGACCACCCGGCGTACGGACGGGTCGTAGAGGACGACGTTGGCCGGCGCGCCGTCCGCGAGCGGCTGACCGTGGTCGCCGACCCGA
This sequence comes from uncultured Actinomycetota bacterium, assembly GCA_963833775.1. Taxonomy (GTDB): domain Bacteria; phylum Actinomycetota; class Actinomycetes; order Propionibacteriales; family Nocardioidaceae; genus Nocardioides. Next base: position 139,882 of record CAWHZH010000015.1, read on the forward strand.
CCGATCCGGGCGGGGGCGTAGGACATCCGCTCGGCGACCTCGGCCCAGCCGAGCAGGCCGGGGTCGACCATCGTCTCCTGCACGACCGACAGCGCGGTCTCGAGCCCGAGCATCCCGAACGCCGCGGCCGCCCACTCGCAGTCCTTGTCCTCGAGCGGGTGCGGCGCGTGGTCGGTGGCGACGATGTCGATGGTGCCGTCCGCGAGCCCGGCGCGCAGGGCCTCGGTGTCGGCGGCGGTGCGCAGCGGGGGGTTGACCTTGTAGATGGGGTCGTACGACGTCGCGAGCTCGTCGGTGAGCAGCAGGTGGTGGGGGCAGACCTCGGCCGTGACGTTCCAGCCCGACGCCTTGGCCTGCCGGATGATCTCGACCGAGCCGGCCGTCGAGACGTGGCAGACGTGCAGCCGCGAGCCGACGTGGGCCGCCAACAGGCAGTCGCGGGCGATCACCGCCTCCTCGGCGACGGCCGGCCAGCCGGCCAGACCGAGGCGGCCGGACAGCTCGCCCTCGTTCATCTGCGCGCCCTCGGTCAGCCGTGGCTCCTGGGCATGCTGGGCGACGACTCCGTCGAACGCCTTCACGTACTCCAGCGCTCGGCGCATCAGCACCGCGTCGTTGACGCAGTGGCCGTCGTCGCTGAAGACCCGCACCCGGGCGGCCGAGTCGGCCATCGCGCCGAGCTCGGCGAGCTGCTGGCCCGCGAGCCCCACGGTGACGGCACCGACCGGGTAGACGTCGCAGTAGCCGCCCTCGCGGCCGAGCCGCCAGACCTGCTCGACGACGCCGGCGGTGTCGGCGACCGGGTCGGTGTTGGCCATCGCGTGCACGGCGGTGAAGCCGCCCATCGCCGCTGCCTGGGTGCCGGTGAGGACGGTCTCGGCGTCCTCGCGGCCCGGCTCGCGCAGGTGGGTGTGGAGGTCCACCAGCCCCGGCAGGGCGATCAGGCCCGTGGCGTCGATGGTCTCGAGGTCGCCCTGCTCGTCCCAGTCGCCGTCGAGCGAGACCCGGCCCTGCTGGAGCAGGATGTCGCCGGAGCGCTCGCCGAGGATCGAGGCACCCTTGATCAGGTAGCTGGTCACGCGTCCGCTCCGTCCGTCGTACCGACTGCTGGTTCGCTGCCGCCGAGCAGCAGGTAGAGCACCGCCATCCGTACGGCGACGCCGTTGGTGACCTGCTCGACGATCACCGACCGGTCGGAGTCGGCCACGTCGGCGGTGATCTCCATGCCCCGGACCATCGGGCCCGGGTGCATCACGATGGTGTGGTCCTGCAGCGTGGCCATCCGGCGGCCGTCGAGGCCGTAGCGGCGGCTGTACTCACGCGGGGTCGGGAAGAAGCCGCCGTTCATCCGCTCGCGCTGCACGCGGAGCATCATCACCGCGTCGGCCTTCGGCAGCACGGCGTCGAGGTCGTACGACGTCTCCACCGGCCAGCTCTCGATGCCGACGGGGAACAGCGTCGGCGGCGCGACCAGCGTGACCTCGGCTCCCAGCGTGTGGAGCAGCAGCGCGTTGGAGCGCGCCACCCGCGAGTGGAGCACGTCGCCGATGATCGCGATCCGCTGGCCGTCGAGGGTGCCGCCGTTGCGGCCGCCGAGGTGGCGCCACATCGTGAAGGCGTCCAGCAGCGCCTGGGTCGGGTGCTCGTGGGTGCCGTCACCGGCGTTCACCACCGAGGCCCGGACCCAGCCGGAGTTGGCCAGCCGGTGCGGGGCGCCGCTGGCGCCGTGGCGGCAGACCACCGCGTCGCAGCCCATCGCCTCGAGCGTGAGCGCGGTGTCCTTGAGCGACTCGCCCTTCGACAGCGAGGAGCCCTTGGCCGAGAAGTTGATGACGTCGGCCGAGAGCCGCTTGGCGGCCGCCTCGAACGAGATCCGGGTGCGCGTGGAGTCCTCGAAGAAGAGGTTGACCACGGTCCGGCCGCGCAGGGCCGGCAGCTTCTTGATCGGCCGGTCGGCCAGCGAGCGCATCTCCTCGGCGGTGGCGAGCACCAGCTCGGCGTCCTCGCGGGTCAGGTCGGCCGCGGACAGCAAGTGCTTCTTCATGAGCCCGCTCCCTCGATGATCACTGCGTCCTCGTCGTCGACGCCGGTGAGGTGGACCCGCACCCGCTGGACCAGCGAGGTCGGGAGGTTCTTGCCGACGAAGTCGGCGCGGATCGGCAGCTCGCGGTGGCCGCGGTCGACCAGGACGGCGAGCTGGACCGCGCGCGGCCGACCGACGTCGTTGAGAGCGTCGAGCGCGGCGCGGATCGTGCGGCCGGAGAAGAGCACGTCGTCGACCAGCACGACGACCTTGTCGTCGATGCCGCCGTCGGGGATCTGGGTCGGGAGCAGGGTGCGCGCTGGCTTGAGCCGCAGGTCGTCGCGGTACATCGTCACGTCGAGCGAGCCGGACGGGACCGCCTCGCCCTCGACGGCGGCGATCCGCTCGGCGATCCGCTCGGCCAGCGGCACGCCGCGGGAGGGGATGCCGAGCAGGACGAGGTCGTCGGCGCCCTTGTTGCGCTCGAGGATCTCGTGGGAGATGCGGCTCAGGGCCCGGGAGATGTCACCGGAGTCGAGCACGGTGCGGCCGGTGTCGGGACCGGGCGCGGGGCTGGCGGCAGGCGCAGGCATTCGGGTGCCGGACCTCCTTCTCCGCCTCACTGGACGGCTCGTTAAAGGATGTCGATCGCGGCGACCCTACCAGCCGTTCGCCGGCGTTCCGCAACGTGCCGGACGCGCGTCGTCACTCCGGGATCGGCGGCCCGACGACCTCGAGCCCGTAGCGCGGACCGACCTCGGCCCACCTCGGGATCTCGACCTCGGGAGTGAGCCCGTCGGGGCCGGGAAGCCTCATCTCGGCGGCGGGGATCCCGACCTCGTCGTACAGGTGGAGCAGCCCGCCCGGCGCGGTCAGCGCGACGAAGCGGGCCGGGGCGTCACCCCGGATCCGGAACGCGTGCGGGACCCCTTCGGGCAGGTACATGAAGCACCCGTCGTACAGCTCGAAGTCCTCGTCGCCGGCTCGGTAGGTCATCCGCCCCTCGAGGAGGTAGAACGCCTCGGCCTCCTTGGTGTGCCGGTGCAACGGGGTGGCGATCCCGGGTGGCTGGGTGACCAGGGCGACGCCGAGACGACCCTGCGCCTCGTCCGACTCCAGCAGGTGCTCGAAGAGCGACCCCATCGCCCACGTGCCTCGGCCGGTGCCCGGCTCCCGCATCACGACGCCCGAGGTGTGCTGGTCGATGGTCATGGTCGCTCCCCCTCTTTTCATCCGAACTCTATTCGGATGAATATTGATAACGTACTCCTCATGACCGGGACCGGCAAGACGCGCACGTACGACGCGACCACGCGCCGCGCCGCCGCCGACCGCACCCGGCGGCGGATCCTGTCCGCAGCGCACCGGCTGTTCACGACCCAGGGGTACGCCGAGACGTCCGTCGCCCAGGTCGCCCGACGGGCCCGCGTCTCCGTCGACACCGTGTACGCCGCCGTCGGCCGCAAGCCGCAGCTGCTCCTCGCCGTCCACGACATGGCACTGGCCGGCGGACCGGAGCCCGTCCCTGCTGAGCAGCGCGACTACGTCCGCGCCGTGCGTGAGGCGCCGGGCGCCCGGGCCAAGATCACGACGTACGCCGAGGCGCTGGGACACCGCCTGCCGACGACCGTGCCGCTGATGAACGCCTTGCGCGAGGCGGGCACCACCGAGCCGGAGTGCCGCAAGGTCTGGCTGGCCATCAGCGAGCGTCGCGCCGCGAACATGCTGAGGTTCGCCGCCGACCTCCGAGCCACCGGCGAGCTCCGCGCGGACCTGACCGACCGGCAGGTGGCCGACCTGGTCTGGTCGATGAACAGTGCGGAGTACTTCGGACTGCTGGCCGCCCGGGGACTCACGCCGCAGGAGTACGCCGAGCAGGTGGCGGACGTCTGGTGCCGGACGCTGCTCAGCGCGCCGGAGCGAGGTCGTTGAGCACCGCCTCGATGTCGTCCCGGTGGCACATCGCCGGGGCCCCGAGTCCCCGACGAACGCGTCAGCGCAGTGGAATCCGAAGCACCTGTCCGTCGCCTGCGCACACCGAGCACGTGGTGACGTAGGCCGAACCCCGGCGGATGGCCACGCCGTACGGCGCGAACAGCCCGCTCGCCACCGACTCCGTCGTCTGGCCGGACCCGTCAGGCGCGACCCTCACCAGTGAGCCGACCGGCCCATTGAGAAGCCCCTGGTCCGCGATCTGCACGGCATACAACATGCCGTGATGGTCGAACGCCAGGCCGGTGACGTTGGTCAAGCCGCTGGCGTACACGGTTGGCGCGTGGCCGGGCACGATGCGGTAGATGTTGGCCGCGCCCGGGATGAACGGGAAGCCGGTGAGCTGCGACACGTACCACGCGCCGTCGGGCCCGCGGACCACGTCTGTCGGCACCGCCTGGTACGTCGTGGTGCCGGCGGTCACGTCCGGGAACGCTGCGACCAGGCGGATCTTCCCCTTCTCGGAGGAGCGCACCAGCGTATTGCCGCCTGAGTCCGTGGCCAGGTAGTCATCGCCCACGCGAAGGATGCCTGTCGGGTCGCTGTCGGGGTTGTCGACCGGGTTGGCATGGGCCTCGAACGCCGCGAGGTCTGCCAGCGTGCGGGACGTCCCGTGCTTGAGGCGGAACATTCGCAGGGTCCCCATCTGCTCACCGGGGCTCGGCAGGGAGTCGCGGTTCGCCGGGTCGGTACCGAGCCCGATGCTGAGCACGAGCCGGTTGTTGCCGGGGACCGAAAGGTCCGCCGGACCCAGTGCGCTGCCCCCGTCCGACTCGTCCGCCAGGGACGGGAGGCCGGTCAGCACCCGGGCCTGCTGGCCGCGGTGCACCCGGGTCACCGCGCCCGAGGCGCCGAAGCACACCGTCGATCCCTCGCCCCCGGTCATGCAGGGGCCGTCGCCGCCCCGCCCGGCCTCGGCGACATAGAGGGCCCCGTTGGGCGAGAAGGTGAGCTGGCGTGGGTTGTCGAGGCTGCTGGCCACCACGTCGTACTTTGGCGGCGGCGGCGGCGTGGCCTGGGCCGGGATGGTGGCGCCATAGGTGACAAGCGCCACCGCGACTCCCGCAGTGGACAGAACGAGCTTGCGCATGAGGACCTCCCCTTGGTCTTTCACATGAGTCTCATCCCGGCTGGGACTAGGCTCAATGACCCAGGTGGGCCAAGGGTCGAAGTCGGCACCAGCGGCTGGTGGAAGGACGAAGAGCCAGCCGGACGAGGACGCAGAGATGGCTCAGCGCGGCGGGGCGAGGTCCTTGAGCACCGACTCGATGGCCCGGTGGTAGGTCGGGTAGGCGTAGTGCATGTGGAGCAGCGTCGGGATCGGGACCTCGGCGTGCACGGCCAGGGCCAGCATCGACATGATCTCCCCGCCCGCAGGTCCGACGACGGTCGCACCCACCAGGATCTCGCGGGAGCGGTCGGCGACCAGCTTGATCAGCCCGTCCTCCTGCGCCATCCACCCGCGCGCCCCCAGGTCGCCGGTGGCCACGGCCACGTCGAGACCCGCGTCGCGGGCGGCCTGCTCCCCCATCCCGACCGAGGCGACCTCGGGCGCGGTGAAGGTGACGCGCGCGACCGCGCGGTAGTCCGCCCACGGACCGTCGCGCCCGAGCAGGTCGTTGACCACCACCCCACCCTGGTACATCGACACGTGCGTGAAGGCACCCTTGCCGGTGATGTCGCCGATCGCCCAGACGCCGTCCGCGACCCGCATCCGCTCGTCGGGGTCGAGCTCTTCCGCCTCCGGGTCGAGCCCGACGGTCTCCAGGCCGAGGTCGGCCAGGTTGGTACGCCGTCCGGCCGCGACGAGCAGCTTCTCGGCGGTCAGCTGCTGGTCGCCGAGGTCGACGGTGAACTGGCCGTCGGCGTAGGACACCGAGCCGATCGACACACCGGTCAGCACCTGGATCCCGGTGGCGGCGAACGCCTTCGCCAGGGCCTCGCCGGCCTCGGGCTCCTCGGGTGCCACCAGCCGGTCCGCCATCTCGACCACCGTCACCCGGACGCCGAACAACGCCATCACCTGGGCGAGCTCGCAGCCGATCCCACCGCCCCCGATCACCACCAGCGACGAGGGCAGCTCGCGGAGCTGTACGGCGTCCCGGTTGGTCCAGAACGGCGTGTCCGCGAGCCCGTCGATCGGTGGGGCCGCCGGCGCGGTCCCGGTGTTGACGACGATCCCCTTCGTCGCGGTGTACGTCGTGTCGCCGACCCGGACGCGGCCGTCGCCGGCCAGCACCCCCCGCCCACGGAGGAACGTGGCGCCGCTGTCCTGGAGCCGCTCGACGGCGACCGCGTCGTCCCAGTCGTCGGTGGCCTCGTCGCGGATCCGGTCGGCGACGGGAGTCCAGTCCGGGCTGATGGTCGACGAGCCGGCCATCGTGTTGACGCGGCCGGCCTCGCGCAGGGTGTGGGCCGCGGCGATCATCATCTTGGACGGGACGCAGCCGAAGTAGGGGCACTCGCCGCCGACGAGGCGCTCCTCGACGCCGAGCACCCGCAGCCCGGCCTCGCCCAGCTTGAGCGCCACGTGCTCACCGCCCGGGCCCAGTCCCACCACGATCACGTCGTACTCGGTGCCGCCCTGGCTGGTCGTCATTCCCCCACCCTGCCATCACGCGTCATCCGGCCTCGACGTCGCGGAACCACGACTCGGTCACGTAGTCGGTGACCCATCCCATCGACACGTAGAGCCCGTCCGCCTTGGTCGGTGAGTCGGCGTCCACCTCCAGCGCGACCCGGTCGCGCCCGCGCAGGGCGGCGTCCGAGAGCACCGTGTGCAGCAGACCCTTGGCCACGCCGCGGCCGCGGGCGGCCCGGTTGACGCCGATGTAGTCGATGTACGTGCCCTCGGCGCCGGTGCGGTCCGCAGCCAGGACCGAGCAGATGATCGCGCCGGCGGGCACGTCGTCCACCCAGGCGAGCCACCAGTGGTCCCACCGGTGCCCGGGATCCTCGCGGAGTCGCTGCACGAACTCCGGGAAGCTCTCGCGGTAGGAGTTGAAGTGGTCCTGGAACGACTCCTCCAGCATCCGGTGCACGATCTGCAGGTCGGAGGCGAGGGGTACGCCGTTCTCGTGCCGCGCCACGCGGCGTACGCTCACGCCCTCGCGGAGGGACGACAACATCTCGGTCGGGTCGACCGGGCGGCTCATGTGCAGCCACCGGCGCCGGCAGGCGTAGCCGGCGGCCTCCAGCCACCCGCGCTGACGGTGGTCCTCGGCGAACGGGGAGGCGTCCATCCGGGTGCGCTCCAGGCCGCGGAGATGGGCGATCGCGCGCCCCTCCTGGTCGGCCCAGGCGTAGAGGCCGGCGGCGACGGCGTCCTCGTCGGGCGCGTCCCTGTCGAGCCACAGCCCGACGACGGTCCGGCCGGCGGCCCGGTCCTGCACCGAGATCCAGCCCCGGACCCGGTCGTCCGCGTCGGTCACCACCAGCTGGCGCCGGGTCCAGGAGGCCGGCCCGACGACCTCGGACTCGATCGCGGCCCCGTCGACCCTCTGCTCCCCGGTGAAGGGTGCGCGGTCGGCGAGCCGGAGCGCCACCAGGGCCGGGACGTCGTCCTGGTCGGGCAGACGGGAGCCCCAGCCGTCGGGGAGGGACGGGCCGGCCGGTTCCGGCCTGGCCGGCTGGGTCACCGAGACAGGTGGCGCGCTCGCGCGAAGCAGAACAAGCCGTAGCAGGCGATCCCCGCGGCGATCAGGATCAGGAGAACCTGGCCGAACGGGTAGCCGAGCAGCGTATGCAGGGCCTGGTCGAGGTTGCCCGACTTCTTCGCATGGTGGGTGATGGCCGCGGCCACGAACAGGCCGCCGACGAGGATGAAGGCGATGCCCTTGGCGATGTAACCGATCTTGCCGATCAGCCGGTAGGCCTTGCCGGTGTCGCCGGCGGAGCCACGCGCGTCGAGGTTCTCCATGAACTTCTCGGTCCAGCCGCGCCGGATCTGTGCCACGCCGTAGGCGGCGATGGCCACGCCCACCAGTCCTACGAGGAAGCGCCCGAACGGCTGGTCCATCAGCTTGGCGGTGGTGGAGTCGGTGCTGCCGGAGGAACCCGCCCCGATGGCGTAGCGGAAGGCGAGGTAGGCGACGTAGCCGTAGATGACGGCCTTGCCCGCCGACATCAGGCGCCTGCGTGTGCGCTTGCCACCGTCGTACTCCCGATGGCCCACGAGTGCTTCCAGGGCGCGCCAGAGGACGAGGACCGTGAGGCCGATGGCCACCAGCCACAGCAGGACCGGACCGAACGACTGCTGACCCAGCAGCTGCAGAGCTCCCTTGCTGGAGGCGTTGGAGTTCTGGCTCCCGAGTGCGAGCTGCACGGCCAGCCACGCGATCAGCAGGTAGACGACGCCGTAGCAGATCATGCCGAAGCGGACGCCCCGCTCCATCCACTCGTTGTCGTTGGCGCGGCGGCCGAGATCTTCGGCCTGGTCGCTCACGTCTGCCATGCCCCAGACCCTAGTGCGGCGTGTGGCGGGACGTGACCCCCTACGGGGTGAGTGACTCCCGGTCGCGGAGCATCGCGCCGAGCACGCCGTTGACGAACGCCGGCGAGTCGTCGGTGGACAGGTTGCGCACCAAGGCCACGGCCTCGGTGACGGCGACCGCCGGCGGCACGTCGTCGGCGTACAGCAGCTCGAAGACGCCGATCCGGAGGGCGGTGCGGTCCACGGCGGGCATCCGGTCGAGCGTCCAGGCCTGGGAGTACGTCGTCAGCAGCTCGTCGATCCGCTCCCGGTGGGCGCTCACGCCGCGGACCAGGGTGTCGGTCCACGGGTTGGTCGGGCCCTCGTCGTCGGCGATGGCCGTGTCGAGGGTCGCGACCGGGTCCTGCCCGCGCATCTCGGCGGCGTACAGGATGTCGAGGGCGCGTTTGCGGGCCTTCGAACGGGCGGACATCAGCGAACGCCTGAGGAAGTCAGGACTTCACGCGGCCGAGGTACGACGAGTCGCGGGTGTCGACCTTGACCTTCTCGCCCTGGGTGATGAACAGCGGTACCTGGATCTCGTGGCCGGTCTCGAGCGTCGCCGGCTTGGTGCGGCCGGTGGCGCTGTCACCGACCACGCCGGGCTCGGTGTAGGTGATCTCGAGCAGCACCGACGCCGGGAGCTCGATGTAGAGCACGCGACCGTCGTTGGTCGCGACGACGGCGTCCTGGTTCTCGAGCAGGAAGTTCTTCGCGTCGCCGACGATGTCGGGCGAGATCTCGAGCTGGTCGAACGTGCCGGTGTCCATGAAGACGTAGGACGAGCCGTCGTTGTAGAGGTACTGCATGGTCCGCTTGTCGACGTTGGCGACGTCGACCTTCACGTCGGCGTTGAAGGTGCGGTCCACCGTCTTGCCGGACTCGATGTTCTTCAGCTTCGACCGCACGACGGCACCACCCTTGCCGGGCTTGTGGTGCTGGAACCAGATGACCTGCCAGAGCTGGCCGTCGATGTTCAGCACCATGCCGTTCTTCAGGTCGTTGGTGGTGGCCATGCGGGAGTGCCTCTTCCGGTGGGAGCGGGGTGTGCCCACCCCCGTTGCACGGTCCGGGCGGGCGACCTCGAATTCTAGTACGGCGCCCACTCGCGCCCGGAATCGCCGGCCGGCGCCCGGCTCAGCCGAACGACCACTCGATCCGCACCGTCACCGCGAGCCGGTCCTTGCCCGCCCGGATCGGCAGTGGGCTCGATGCTGCGTCGAGGGACGTCCGCTGGAAGTTCAGCGCCTGCGGCACCGCCGGCGTCACGTGCACCTCGCGCAGCGACAGCACCGCACCCAGAGTCTGACCGGTGGCGTCGGCGTACTGCTGGGCCTTGGCCGTCGCCTCCGTGACGGCGGCGTCGCGCGACTGGGCGAGCAGCGACTCGGAGTCGGCGATCCTGAGGCCGATGTTGCGGACGCGGACGTCGTTCCCGCCCGCCGCGACGGCCGCCGAGACGGCGCGGCCGCCCTGGCTGAGATCACGGACCAGCACGGTGGCGCTCTGTCCGACGTGGTAGCCGCGGAGAGTGGGCGGCCCGAAGGAGTGATAGTCGTAGACGGCGTTCATCGTGAGCCCCGTGGTCTGCACGTCCGACCGTCGTACGCCGAGCCGGTCGAGCGAGGCGAGCACACGGTTCATCGCGGCGTTCGCGTCGGCCAGCGCGGCCTGCAGGTCGGGGCGGACCAGGCCGACGGACAGCGAGAAGGTCAGCTCGTCGGGCACCCCGACGGTGCGGCCGGTGCCGGTCATCACCAACGTCCGCGGGCCGTCGGTGGCTGCGGCGGTCGCCTGGGGCGCCGCCTGGGCGGTGCTGCCTCCGTTGCCCAGCAGGTAGGCGACGAGGAGGGCGAGCACGGCGACGAGGGCGACGAGCACGCCCTTGGCGCTGAGGGTGACCGATCGGTTCATGGTGGGCTCCTGGGTCCGGGTCGATGCCGATCGGACGGCCGGGAGCCGGCGTCGGTTCCGAGGAGCCCTCGCTACGGGACACATCACCTCCCGGTCGACCCGTCGTGCCACCCCGACGCTCGCCGGCGGACACCTCCGCCAGCGCACCCACCTGAGCGGAAAACGCGGAACAAATCGGACCAGACCGGGCTGTCCGAGCCGATTTGTTCCGCGTTTTCCGTGTCGGTCGCGTCAGGGCGGGGTCGGTCGTCGTCCCCTCAGAGCTGGAAGATGGTCGCTGCGACGAGGTACGCGCCAGCCACACCCTCCGGGTCGTGGAGGTCTCCTGGAGCCTCCAACGTCGCCTGCGAACGAGCGCGTACGGCGGCTCCGGGATCCCGCGCAACGAGGTCGACGCACAGCCCGGCGACGACGGCGCTCGCGTCGTGCTCGTCCAGACCATCGAGGACGAGCCCGTTGTGGAGCAGGGTGGCCGCCTCGAGAAAGACCTCGCGTGCGAGCTCGAGGTCCACCTCAGGCCGTTCCCTGGCCACTGCCTCGGCGGTGGCCAGGAACTGGTCGTACGGCGGTTCCACGGAGCTGGCCGACATGGCGCGAGCCTGCAAGGTGAGCCCAGGTCGAGGCAACCGAATATGGGGCGCGCACCGTGCCGGAGACGTCAGGGGATCGCGACGTGCTCCGTCGAAGCGGGCGCGCGAGCGGCATCCAGCAGCGCCGCCGCGGTGTCGAGATCCCCCTCGAAGTCGGGTGGGTCCGTGCCGAGGGCCGGCAGGCTCAACGACCCGTCGTCGCCGATCACTCCGATCAGGCTGTCGGACATGATCGGTCGCCAAGGGGTCGAGTCCATCGGCGTGGGGTCCTTGGAGAGGACCACAGCGATCTTCTTCAGCCCGGCCAGGCCCTCGACGAACCTCTGCGGATCTGCCCGGGACGGGATCAGGACTCGGAAGGTCAGCGTCGGCGGACCGGGGTCGATCGCGCCCACCACGTGGTCGGCCGACATCGTGACGAGGGCGCTCCTCGTGTCGGCCGACGCGTCGTCGAAGTCGACCACCGTGTAGTCGTCCTCGTCGCGCCAGACGACACCGATGCCCTTCTCCACCCGGGTCACGGTGCCGATCGCCAGCGCGTCGGAGAACGAGACCACGCGGCCCGTGGTGCTGAGCTCGTAGTGGTGGTTGGGCAGGCTCTTCGCCAGATTCTCGGCGTAGTTCTCGTCGCCGAGTCCGCTCTGGCGCGCGAGCTGGGCCAGTGCGTAGTGGGGATCACCAGCAGGCACCGCCTCGCCGGCGGACTCGGCGTGAGAGGTGCATCCGGTCATCAGGACGCCGGACGCGAGCACCGCACCGAGCGCCACCAACCGGTGGACCACGGGACCTCCTCGGCCGGGTGAGCGTGACGACGGTCAGGTCAGTGCCGCGAGGGCCTGGCGGTAGCCGTCGATGCCCTGGCCGACGATCACCGCCGTGGCGTACGGCGTGACCACCGAAGTGTGGCGGAACTCCTCGGGTCGCGCGGCTGGATCGCTGATGTGCACCTCCACCAGCGGGGCCGTGAGCTGGGCGCAGGCGTCCGCGAGCGCATAGGAGTAGTGGGTCCACGCCGCGGCGTTCAGGACGACCGGGGTCTGCTCGTCGGCAGCGACGTTGAGCCAGTCGAGCAGGTCGCCCTCGTGGTTCGTCTGCCGCACCTCGACCTCCAGCCCGAGGTCGCGACCCCAGTCGAGGCAGAGGGTGACGAGCTCGTCGAAGGTCGTGTGCCCGTAGATCTCGGGCTGGCGGCGACCGAGGCGGCCGAGGTTCGGGCCGTTCAGCACGAGCACCTTCATCGAGCCGTCTCCGTCATCACCCGGTACGCCGCCTGCAGCTGCTCCTCGCTCGGCCCGGCGAGGATCCGGGGGCGCGCCAGGTCCGTGAGTACGACGAACCGGAGCTCGGAGCCGCGGGACTTCTTGTCGACCGCCATCCGGGCGCGGAGGTCGTCGTACGACGCCCCCGCCCAGCCGGTCGGGAGCCCCACGCCGTCCAGGACGGTGCGGTGCCGGTCGGCGACCGTGTCGTCGAGCAGTCCGGCGGCCCGGGCGAGCTCGGCGGCGTACACGCAGCCGATCGACACGGCCTCACCGTGCCGCAGGGAGTACCCGCTCGCGAGCTCGACCGCGTGCCCCATGGTGTGACCGTAGTTGAGCACCTCGCGGCCCGGGTGCTCCGCACTGCCGCCTGTTTCGCTGAGGTCGTCGGCCACGACGTCGGCCTTGACCCGGACCGCCCGTTCGACGAGCTCACGCAGCAGCGGCGGCGCAGCCGCATCGTCGGTCTTCTCGACCAGGCTCAGGATCTCGGGGTCGGCGATGAAGCCGCACTTCACGACCTCACCGAGCCCGGAACGGAGCTCCTCAGCAGGCAGCGTGGCCAGCAGGTCGAGGTCGCAGAGCACGCCGGCCGGCTCGTGGAAGACGCCGACGAGGTTCTTGCCGGCTCCGGTGTTGATGCCTGTCTTGCCCCCGATCGCGGCGTCGACCATGCCCAGCAGGGTGGTCGGCACGTGCACGACCCGGACGCCGCGTAGCCAGGTGGCGGCGACGAAGCCGCCGAGGTCGGTGGTCGCTCCCCCGCCGACCGTGACGAGCGCGTCGCTGCGGGTGAATCCGGCGCGACCGAGCGCCTCCCAGCAGTCCTCCGCGACCGCGGCCGTCTTGGCTGCCTCACCCGGCGGCAGCGGGAGGTCGAGCAGGTCGTAGTGCTCGGTCAGCCCGGCGCGCACCGGCTCCGCCAGGTCGGACCGGTCTCGGGGGAACACCAGGGCGACCCGCTCGGCACGCTCCCCGAGCAGGTCGGGGAGCCGGCCGAGGAGTCCTTCGCCCACCAGCACGTCGTACGGCGCGGCGGTGGCGACGTGGATCACGGTGGCGTCGCGGGGCTCAGCCACCCAGGACCTCCGCGACGGCGTCGGCGACCTCGTCCGGCGTACGCCCGTCGGTGTCGACGGTCGCGACCGCCACCGACACGTAGACCGGCGTGCGCTCGTCGAGCAGGGCCTTCATCGTGCCGCGCACGTTGCCGAGCAGGAGTGGACGCGCGGCACCCAGCCCGACCCGGGCGGCGGCGTCGCTGAGACCGACCCGCAGGAAGACGACCTGTTGCCCGGCAAGGGCCGTGCGCGTCTCCTCCGACATCACCGCACCCCCGCCCAGCGCCAGGACGCCGGGGTGGTCGGTCAGCGCGCGTGCGACCGCGGCCCGCTCGAGCGCGCGGAAGTGCTCCTCGCCGGAGTCCACGAAGATGTCGGAGACGGTGCGGCCGTCCTCCCGCTCCACGTCGTCGTCGGTGTCGCGGAACGGCACGCCCCACCGTTCGGCGAGGAGCCGGCCGACGGTCGTCTTGCCGGCACCCATCGGCCCGACGAGCACCGCCCGTGGTGCGGTCATCGCACCTTCAGGTGGTCCGGCAGGTGGTCGAGGTAGCTCTCCACGTTGCGCCGGGTCTCCTCGACCGCGTCGCCGCCGAACTTCTCCAGCACGGCGTCGGCCAGCACCAGGGCCACCATCGCCTCGGCGACCACACCCGCGGCGGGCACCGCACAGACGTCGGACCGTTGGTGGTGGGCGACAGCCGCCTCACCGGTCGCGGTGTCGACGGTCCTCAGCGCGCGCGGCACGGTCGAGATCGGCTTCATCGCGGCACGGACCCGCAGCACCTCGCCGGTGGACATCCCGCCCTCGGTGCCGCCGGAACGCCCGCTCGAGCGTCGTACGCCGTCGCCGGACGGCTCGATCTCGTCGTGCGCCAGGCTCCCCGGCGTCGCAGCCAGCTCGAACCCGTCGCCGACCTCGACGCCCTTGATCGCCTGGATCCCCATCAGCGCCCCGGCGAGACGCGAGTCGAGGCGACGGTCCCAGTGGACGTGCGAGCCCAGGCCGGGCGGCAGCCCGTGCACCACGACCTCCACGACACCGCCGAGCGTGTCGCCGTCGCGGTGCGCGTCGTCGATCGCGGTCACCATCGCGGCGCTGGCGTCGGGGTCGAGGCAGCGGACCTCGTCGGCGTCGAGCCGGCCGACGTCGTCGGGGCCGGGGATGACACCCGCGGGGGCCCGGACGCCACCGAGCTCGATGACATGGGTGACCAGCCGGGCCCCGGTCGTCTGCTCGAGGAACGCGCCCGCCACGCTCCCGAGCGCCACGCGGGCCGCGGTCTCGCGGGCCGAGGCTCGCTCGAGGACGGGCCGGGCCTCGTCGAAGCCGTACTTCTGCATGCCGACCAGGTCGGCGTGCCCGGGTCGTGGTCGGGTCAGCGGGGCGTTGCGGGCGAGGTCGGCGAGGACGTCCGGGTCGACGGGGTCGGCCGACATCACCTGCTCCCACTTCGGCCACTCGCTGTTGGCGATCTCGATCGCGACGGGGCCACCCTGGGTCTCGCCGTGGCGGACCCCGCCCAGGATCGTCACGAGGTCCTGCTCGAACTTCATCCGGGCGCCCCGGCCACGCCCCAGGCGACGGCGCGCCAGGGACGCAGAGATGTCGTCGGTGGTGATCGCGACGTGCGCGGGCAACCCCTCGAGGATGGCGACCAGGGCGGGGCCGTGAGACTCCCCAGCAGTGAGCCAGCGCAGCATGGCGTCAGTCTCGCACGGCGAGGGAGGACGCTCCGCCCGGGCAGCGCCGGGGCGGAGGGGCGCGGAGCGAGCGGCTCAGCGAGCTTGCTCGCGAGCCTCACTGCACCTGCGGCACCTAGCCCGAGACGAGAGACGACCAGAGCGCTTCGCCCCACAGCAGGCCCACCAGAGCACCCAGCAGCATGAACGGCCCGAACGGGAAACCCTTGCGCTCCACGATCCGCAGCACCGACAGCAGACCGCCCAGCACCCCGCCGAGCAGGAACCCGGCGTACACGCCCACGATCACCGGGCCCCAGCCGACCCAGCCGAGTGCGATCCCGAGCACCCCGGCCAGTCGGACGTCGCCGAACCCGAGGCCGCGCGGGTAGATCAGCCACAGGAGCCCGTAGAGACCGCCCGCGACCAGCCACCCGAGCGCCGCGCGGACGACCGCGTCCGTGTCGCCGGTGACCGCCCAACCCGCCAGCACCAGCACGACCAGCACGCCGTACGTCGGGCGGATCACGGCCGTGGGCAGCAGGCGGGTCCGCCAGTCGACGACGGCCAGGGCGACCGACACCGGCACGAGCGGTACCCACAGCACGAGCGCCCAGGTCCAGCCGACCGCCACCCCCACGATCGCGCCGGCGACCGCGGCCGCGAGCGCGCTCTTCCAGCCCAGTCCGGGAAGGCGCGCGATGTCGGGGAAAGGCTCCGGCGGCTCCGGTGGGACCACCGTGGAGGTCGCGTCGACGGTGCCGTCGATCTCGGACCCGACCGGGGTGGGCTCCTCGGCCGTCTCGCGGACGACGTGAGGGGGGATGCGACCGATCAGGGCCGGCACCAGGAAGCCGCCCGCTCCGGCCAGCACGGTCGCGACGACGACGGCCAGCACGGTCGAGTCCACGGCCTGAACCATAGCGGGAGCGCGGAGCGATTCCGCTGATGGTGGTCGAGCGAGGCGCGCGACCGAGGAACGAGGTCGCGACCGCCGTGTCGAGACCTGGCCGCGGGCGGGTCAGCGGCGGCGTTCGGCGAGTCCCGCCTCACCGGCGGCGCGCATCGCCGCGACCGGTACGTCGAAACGGCCCGTCATCGCGCGTACCTGGTCCACCGCCTGCCACAGCAGCAGGTCGAGCCCTCCGACCAGCGTCCGTCGGTCCGCGAGTGCGGCGGCGGCGAGCGGAGTCGGCCACGGGTCGTAGACGACGTCGAAGACCACGGGCACGCCGGCCACCGCGGCGAGCACCTCCGCCGTCTGGGCCTCCGCCGGGACCGTGGAGACGACCACGTCCGCGCCCACGTCCGCGAGGTCGGCCAGCAGCACCGTCTCGACCGCCGGTGCGTGGGCGTGGCGGCCCACCGCCTCGCGGGTCTCTGCGGCCCGAGCCGGGTCGCGCACGGCGAGGACGGCGTGCGCGCAGCCGAGGTCGGCCAGCGCGAGCAGCACCGAGGTGGCGGTCGCTCCGCCTCCCAGCACGACGGCACGGTCGACCGTGGCGGGCGTGGCCTCGCGCAGCGCAGCGATCGCGCCCGGCACATCGGTGTTGAGGCCGTGCACGCCGTCCGGGTCGAGCAGGAGGGTGTTCGCCGCACCGGCCAGGCCCGCCCACGAGTCGCGCGACGTCAGCAGCGGCATCGCCTCGCGCTTGAGCGGCATGGTCAGCGACAGCCCCCGCCAGCCGTCGTCGAGCTCGCCCAGGAAGTCCGCGAGCCCGCCGCTCGGCACCCGCACCGCGTCGTACGTCCAATCCAGGCCGAGCGCGACGTACGCCGCCCGGTGCAGCGCCGGTGACAGCGAGTGCTCGATCGGGTCGCCGAGGACGGCGCAGCGCACGGTCACCGCCTCAACAGGCGTCCGAGGTCTCGCAGTACTGCTGGAACTCCTGCTTGTACTGCAGGAACTGCTGGTACGTCGTGCCGAACTTGGTCTCCCCGGTCTTGAGGTTGACCGTCACGTAGTAGTACCACGGCCCGTCGGCCGGATGCAGCGCTGCCTTGATGGCGTCGTCGCCCGGCGAGTTGATCGGGCCCGGCGGCAGCCCGACGACCTGGTAGGTGTTGTACGGCGAGTCGGTGTTGTCGATCTCGTCCTGCGTCACCGCCACGACGCCCTTGCGGTGGAGGGCGAAGTTCACGGTCGCGTCGATCTGGAGGCGCCCGTTGGTGCCGCCCTGGTCACCGGGCCCGTCGAGCCGGTTGTAGATCACCCGGCTGACCTTGGGCATGTCGCTGCCCCGGCCCTCGGCCTGGATCAGGCTGGCGATCGTCATGATCTCGGCCGGCGTCCTGCCCTGCGCCTCGGCCCCGGCGACCAGGTCGTTCTCCTCGGCCGACTGCCGCCACCGGTCGACCATGTCCTTGAGCATCTCGGCGGGGGTCTCCTTGGGCCCGAACCCGTACGTCGACGGGAAGAGGTAGCCCTCCGGGTTGCCCTTGGCGTACGGCGGGAGCCCGAGCGCGCCGGTGTCCTGCAGCGCGGTCTCGAACTGGGCGGCGGAGTACTTCGTCTTGGCCGCCAGGATCGCCACCGTGTCGGCGACCCGCAGTCCCTCGGGGATGGTCACGGCCGTGGTGACGATCCGGTTCGGGTTGCTCAGGACCTTGAACGCGTCCTCGGCCGCCATCTTCTTCTTCAGCTGGTAGTAGCCGACCTGGATGCCGGTCTTGCCGTCGGAGGCGTTCATGAACGCCTCGACCGACGCCACGACCCCCTGGGCCTTCAGCTCGCGCCCGATCTCGGTGACGGTGTCCCCGGACTTCACCTGGAACAGCACCTGCCCGTGGCCGGGACCGGGATAGTCCTCGGCCGACGACAGGTGGTCCTTGAGGTAGTGGAAGCCCCTGCTACCCACGAAGTAGGCACCGCCGAGGATCACCGCCAGAGCGATGATCACGGCGAAACAGCCGGCGAAGCCCCGCTTCTTCTTGCGGTGGCCGCCCAGGTAGTAGGGTGTCGTCGTCGTCACCCTGGCTGGTCGTCGCGTCCCGCTCGGTCGCCGATCCGGCGCCGGGCATGACGGCGTCGTACTCGTCCTCGTGGGCCTCGCTCATGACTCTCCTGTAACGATCTCTCCTGGTGGACGACCGGTCTCCCGCTCGGTGTCCAGGGCGTGCTGCAGGATGAGCACCGCCGCGGCCTGGTCGACCACAGCCCTCCGTGAGGCACCCTTCTTCCCCCGGTCGCGCAGCATAGCCTCCGCCGCCACGGTAGTCAGACGCTCGTCCTGCAGGCGCACCGGCACCGGAGCCACCCGCGCCGCCAGGGCACGGGCGAACTCACGCGCCTTGACGGCGGCCGGACCCTCGCTTCCGGAGAGAGAGCGAGGCAACCCGACCACGATCTCGACCGCCTCGTCCTCGCGCGCAAGGCGGGCGATCCTCGAGAGGTCGCCACGGCCCCGGCGCACGGTCTCGACGGGGGTCGCGAGGAACCCGGTCGGGTCGCTGCGAGCGACGCCGATCCGGGCATCCCCTGGGTCGATCCCGAGACGTACGCCGGGCCGCAAGACCTCAGGCCCCGGAGGCACGTGCGACGGCGGCACCGGCCGCGGCCAGCGCCTCGTCCACCCGGCTGGTGTCGGAGCCACCACCCTGGGCGACGTCGTCCTTGCCACCCCCGCGGCCGTCGATGAACGGGGTCACCGCCGCGATCAGGTCGTTGGCCTTGACCCCGCGGGCACGGGCGGCCTCGTTGGTGGCCGCCACCACCGACACCTTGCCGTCGGACACGCCGAGGAGCACGGCCGCACCCGGCTGGTCGGCGGTCAGGCGGCTGCGCAGGTTGAGCGCCATCGTGCGGACGTCGCCACCGTCGGCACCGTCGACCCGCAGCGTGATCAGCTTCACGCCGTTGACGTCGACCGCGTCGGCCGCGAGCTGGGCCCCGCTCGCGAGGAGCTGGCTGATCCGGGTCTGCTCGAGCGCCTTCTCGGCGGCGCGCAGCCGCTCGACGATGTCGTTCACCCGCTCGGGGAGCTCCTCCGGCCGCGCCTTCAGGGCCTCGGACAGCTGCGCGACCAGCACGTGCTCGCGCGCCAGGAACCGGTAGGCGTCGGCGCCCACCAGCGCCTCCACCCGTCGTACGCCGGAGCCGATCGACGACTCCCCCAGCAGCTTGATCACGCCGAGCTGGCCGGAGCGGCCCGCATGCGTGCCGCCGCACAGCTCGCGCGCCCAGTCGCCGACCGAGATCACCCGCACCTGGTCGCCGTACTTCTCACCGAACAGCGCCATCGCGCCCGAGCGCACGGCCTCGTCCTGGCTCATCATCTCCGCGTGCACCCCGAGGTCGGCGAGCACGAGGTCGTTGACCCGCGCCTCGACGTCCTCCATCACCGAGACCGGCACCGCGCCGGTCGCGGAGAAGTCGAAGCGGAAGCGACCCGGGGCGTTCTCGGACCCGGCCTGCGTGGCGGTCTCGCCCAGCGCCTCGCGAAAGGCCTTGTGGACCATGTGGGTCGCGGTGTGGGCACGCGAGATCGACTTGCGACGCTCGATGTCGACGTGCGACGAGACGCCCAGCCCGGGCGTCACCTCGCCGCTGAGGACCTTGGCCGTGTGCACGATCAGGCCGGTGATCGGGGTCTGCACGTCGCGCACCTCGACCCGCGCGCCGTTCTCGAGCTCGATCACGCCCTGGTCGGCCAGCTGGCCACCGCCCTCGGCGTAGAACGGCGTGCGGTCGAGGACCAGCTCGACCTCGTCGCCCTCGCGGGCGGAGTCGACGACCCCACCCGCGGCGACCAGGCCGCGCACCGAGCCCTCGGAGACGACCTCGCGGTAGCCGGTGAACTCCACGGGCTTGCCGAGCGAGTCCGCCACCTGCCGGTACGCCCTGGCGTCGACGTGGGCGCCCTTCTTGGCGCGCGCGTCCGCCTTCGCCCGGTCGCGCTGCTGGCCCATCAGCTCGCGGAACCCCACCTCGTCGACGACGAGACCCTGCTCCTGCGCCATCTCGAGGGTCAGGTCGATCGGGAAGCCGTAGGTGTCGTGGAGCGCGAAGGCGCGCTCACCGCTCAGCACCGAGTCACCGGACCGCTTCACCTCGGCGGCCGCCTGGTCGAAGATCGTGGTCCCCGCGCGCAGCGTGTGCCGGAAGGCGTCCTCCTCGGCGTAGGCGATCTGCGAGATCCGCTCCCAGTCGCGGTGCAGCTCGGCGTACGTCTCGCCCATCTTGTCGCGACTCACCGGGAGGAGCTCCGGCAGCACGCGGTCCTCGGTGCCGAGCAGGCGCATCGACCGCACGGCGCGACGCAGCAGCCTGCGAAGGACGTAGCCACGGCCCTCGTTGCCCGGCGTCACCCCGTCGCCGATCAGCATCATCGAGCTGCGCACGTGGTCGGCGACGACCCGGAACCGGACGTCGTCCTCGTGCACAGCGCCGTAGGTGCGGCCGGTGAGCTCCTCGGCCCGCTCGATCACGGGGTACATCACGTCGATCTCGTACATGTTGTCGACGCCCTGCAGCAGGTAGGCGACCCGCTCGAGGCCCATGCCGGTGTCGATGTTCTTGCGCGGGAGAGAGCCGACGATGTCGAAGTCCACCTTGGACCGCACAGCGCTCAGCTCGTCCTGCATGAAGACCAGGTTCCAGAACTCGAGGTAGCGGTCCTCGAGCTTGGCCGGCATCTCGAGCCGGTCGGTGGTCTCGAACTCCGCGTCGGGTCCGTGCTCGGGCCCACGGTCGTAGAGGATCTCCGAGGCCGGGCCGCCCGGTCCGGGCACGCCCATCGACCAGTAGTTCTCCTTGGGGCCGAGCTTCACGATCCGCTCGCTCGGCAGGCCGGTCACCTTCATCCAGAGGTGCAGCGCCTCGTCGTCACCGTGGAGGATCGAGGGCCACAGCCGGCTCTCCTCAAGACCGAGGCCGCCGTCGCCCTGGGACTTGGTGACGAAGTCCCAGGCCAGCTCGATCGCGCCCTCCTTGAAGTAGTCGCCGAAGGAGAAGTTGCCGCACATCTCGAAGAACGTGCCGTGGCGGGTGGTCTTGCCGACGTCCTCGATGTCGGGCGTCCGGACGCACTTCTGCACGCTCACGGCGCGGGAGTACGGCGGCGTCTCCTGGCCCAGGAAGTACGGCTTGAACGGCACCATCCCGGCGTTGACGAACAGCAGGTTCGGGTCGTCGAGGATCAGCGACGCCGAGGGCACGGCGGTGTGCGCGGCCCGCTCGAAATGAGCCACGAACCTGCGCCGGATCTCCGCGGTGTCCATCAGTCGTCGCCTTCCTGTGTTCGCTCGTCGGTCGAGCCCGTCACCGCCGCCACGTGCGCGGTCTGCCCGTCCGTCGAGCCGGTCGAGCCCCCCGCGGACACGTGCGCCGCGCTGAGCTCGGGTAGTCCATGAGGCATGAGGCCGAAGCGCTCGCGCAACTCGGTTTCAGCCTCGGCCTGACCCTGGGCGACCTCCTCGCGGAACATCCGCGCGCCGAGCGTCAGCGCTTCCCAGCGGTCGTGCAGACCTTCGGGGGTGAACGCCTCGGCCAGTCGGCGTCCACGCACCATCGCGTAGACCCCGGCACCGGCTCCGGCGACGAACCAGAGACCGCGTCTCACGTGGGACTCACCGCGCCTCTGCCTCCTCCGTGAGCATCGCGCGCTGCCGGGCGTGCAGGTCGCGCTGGGCCTGCTTGAGGTCGGCGCGGCGCTGCCGGCGCGCGCGGCGTACCTCCTGCTTCATCTCGAAGCGGATCCGGTTGCGGGTCGCAGGCGCCAGACCCCGGCGTACGCCGTGCGCGAGGGACGCGGCCTTGACCACCGTCTCGCGCAGCACGGTGTCGGCGAAGGCCGGCCCGTCGATCGGGGCGGCCGGCGGCGGCTCGGGCTCCGGCTCGCTGCCGAGCCCGGTGATCACGAACTCGGCCTCCGTCGCCACGGCGGGGCCCTGCCGCAGGCGTTCGAGCTCGTCGAGCCGGGCCCGCAGGTCGGCGACCTCGGCCTGCGCAACGGCCCGCTCTCGCGCCGACGCGCGGCGTGCCCGCACCGTGGCCACGAGCAGCACCAGGCACAGCACAGCCAGCCCGCCGACGGCGAGCCACACGGCCTGGTCCCTGGTCACAGCCCCCGACCCTATCGCCCGCGCACGAGCCGTCGGATGCGCTCCCAGCGCTCCTTGACCGCGGCCTCCGCGCCGAGCGAGGTGGGCTGGTAGTACTCCGCGTCGGCGATCACGTCGGGTGCGTACTGCTGCTCGGCGATGCCGTACGGCGCGTCGTGGCTGTAGGTGTACGACGTGCCGTGGCCCAGGGTCTTCGACCCCTGGTAGTGGGCGTCCCGGAGGTGCGGCGGCACCTGCCCGATCTTCCCCGCGCGGACGTCGGCGCTCGCGGCGTCGATGGCCTTGATCACGGCGTTCGACTTCGGCGCGACCGCGAGCGCGATCGTGGCCTGGGCCAGGTTGAGCCGTGCCTCGGGCATGCCGATCAGCTGGACGGCCTGCGCGGCGGCGACCGCCGTGGTCAACGCCGTGGGGTCGGCCAGCCCGATGTCCTCGCTGGCGAGGATCACCAGGCGCCGGGCGATGAACCGTGGGTCCTCCCCCGCCTCGAACATCCGGGCCAGGTAGTGCAGCGCGGCGTCGACGTCCGAGCCCCGCAGCGACTTGATGAAGGCCGAGATCACGTCGTAGTGCTGGTCGCCCTGCCGGTCGTAGCGGACCGCCGCTCGGTCCACCGCGGTCTCGGCCGTCGACAGGTCGATGGTGTCCAGGCTCTGGCTGCTCGCGGCGCCGGCGGCGGCCTCGAGATAGGTCAGGGAACGACGGGCGTCGCCTCCGGCCAGGCGGACCAGGTGGTCACGCGCGTCGTCCGCGAGCGTGAACTCCCCGGCCAGTCCGCGCTCGTCGACCAGGGCGCGGTCGATCACCTCGGTGATGTCGTCGTCGGTCAGCGAGTCGAGCTGGAGCAGCAGGCTGCGCGACAGCAGCGGCGAGATCACCGAGAAGAAGGGGTTCTCCGTCGTGGCCGCCACGAGGGTGACCCACCGGTTCTCGACGCCGGGCAGCAGCGCGTCCTGCTGAGCCTTGCTGAACCGGTGGACCTCGTCGACGAACAGCACGGTCTCGCGGCCGCGGTGCGTCAGGTCGCTGCGGGCGCGTTCGATCGCCGCCCGCACGTCCTTGACGCCTGCGGAGACCGCGGAGACCTCCACGAACGAGCGGTCGGTCTGGCCGCTGACGATCGCCGCGATCGTGGTCTTCCCCGTGCCCGGGGGTCCCCAGAGCAGCAACGAGAGGGCCTTGCCGCCCTCGATCAGCTGGCGCAGCGGCGAGCCCTCGGCCCGGAGCTGAGGCTGCCCGACGAGCTCGTCGAGCGTCCGTGGCCGCATCCGGACCGCGAGGGGCGCCGACGCATGGGTGTTCGCCTGGAGCGAGCCGGCCCCCGGGGTCACCGCTGCGGCCGGCCGCACCGCATCGGCGTCGAAGAGTCCGTCCACGTGCACAGGGTATGTGGACGCCGCCTCGGTCCCGGAGGGCCCGCCTCAGTCGTCGGCGCGGCCCAGGAGCAGATCGGCGATCGCGTCCGGGATCCCGATCGCGAGCAGCTGCTCGAGCCACAGCCACTCGCCCGCCGGGTTCACCTCGAAGAACACGTACTCTCCCTCGCGGTCGACAGCCAGGTCCACTGCGCCGTAGTGCAGCCCCCGGCCGCGCACCAGCTCCACCAGCGACCGTTGGACCTCCTCGGGGAGCTCGTGAGGGGACCAGTGCGCGTCGAGGGCTCCGCCGGCGCGACGCCAGTCCGACTCGCCCTCCGGGACCGCCTGCGAGTCCACCGAGGCGGCCAGCACTCGTCCACCGACGACGACGGCCCGCACCTCGAAGGACTTCGCGATCTCCTCCTGGAACATCAGCGGACAGTCCTGGAGCGAGTCGAGGGCCTCGATGTCATCCGGCGAGAGCCGCGACGAGAACATGGCGCGCCGCTCGCCGTCCTCTCGGATCCCCAGCGCCTGCAGGGGTTTGACGATCACGTCCGACCCCATGTCGCCACAGAAGTCCCGCGCAGCCTGCGGGTCGTTGGTCAGCAGCGTTCGTGGCGTCCGCAGCCCCAGCGCGCTGGCCTCGACCAGCTGGACCGGCTTGTTGGCCGCCTCCATCACCGACAGCGGGTCGACGACGAGCCCGGGGAACGTGGCGAGTGAGTGGACCAGTGTGGCGAGGCTCTGGTCGAAGATCACTCGGCGACGGGCCTCGTCAAAGCGGCGTTCCCGGTCCGGCGCGACTCCGATCCGGCGGATCCACACCGCCTGGACGTCGGCCAGCGCGACAGCGACCGACCCGGAGGACAGCACGGTCCTCTCGACGGGATGGTGGAACTCGATCGTCGCGCTCGACGGGAAGCGGTCGGACTCGAAGACGACGAGCTCGGCCCGGCGCTCCGCCAAGGCCTTCCCCACCATCTGGACGGCCTCGTCGTCGGCGACGGCGATGCCCAGGATCTTGGCGACGGGCACGGTCTGCCTCCTCGGTCTCGGGTGTTCCAGGGTCACGCTGCTCGGGGCAAGAAAAAGCCCAGAGCCGCCGTACGGCGGGTCTCCGGGCTTTCTCGGGCCCTCAGGCCCTGGTCACTCGTCGAGCGTCAGGACTCCGTCCCGCTCCTGCTTCTTGTGCGATGTGGGGCGGTACTCCGTCGGCGTGACGTCGCGGTCACTCACCAGGAATCGCTCGAAGAAAGCGGCTGTTTCGGTCTGGGTGGTTGCCATGTGGTGCACCTTCCGAGTGGGGTCACTGACGCTTGGGAGTCTCGCCTGACCCCCAGGGGGTGTCAAGGACCCCGCGACCGGAAGGGGCGGGAGTGACTCAGGCCCGGGTGACCGACTTGGTCTTCAGGTCGAACCAGGTGTCGGCGAAGCCCGGGGAGTCGTGCAGCTCCTGCTCAGCAGTGCCGCTGCCGTCGGGGTTGCCCTGGTCGTCGACGCCGAGCAGACCCGCGGTCACGGGGCGGTCCGGCTGCTGGCCGTACTCGCCGGCGAAGTGGCAGGCGACCTTGTGCGCCCTGCCGATCTGCATCAGCGGGGGTTCCTGCTTGGCGCAGATCTCCTGTGCCATCCAGCACCGGGTACGGAACCGGCAGCCGCTGGGCGGGTTGATCGGCGACGGTACGTCGCCCTCCAACCGGATCCGCTCACGCCGGCCACCGATCGCGGCCTGCTTCACGTCGGGTGCAGCCGACAGCAGTGCCTGGGTGTAGGGATGGTGCGGGTGCTCGTAGATCGTCTCGCGGTCGCCCATCTCGACGATCTTGCCGAGGTACATCACCGCGACGTCAGGGCAGAAGTGCCGGACCACGGCGAGGTCGTGGGCGATGAACAGGAAGGCGATCCCGAACTCCTCCTGCACGTCCTTGAGCAGGTTCACCACCTGGGCCTGGATGGAGACGTCGAGGGCGGAGACCGGCTCGTCGGCGACCAGCAGCTTGGGCTGGAGGGCGAGGGCGCGGGCGATGCCGATGCGCTGCCGCTGACCGCCGGAGAACTCGCTCGGGTACCGGTTGTAGTGCTCCGGGTTGAGGCCGACGACCTCGAGGAGCTCCTGGACGCGCGTGAGCACCTTCTTCTCCGGCACCATGTTGTGCACGCGGAGGGGGGTGCCGACGATCGTGCCGACGGTGTGGCGAGGGTTCAGGGAGGAGTAGGGGTCCTGGAAGATCATCTGGATCTCGCTGCGGATCGGCATCATCTGCCGCCGCGTCAGGCCGCCGATGTCGGTGCCCTCGAAGTTGATCACGCCCGAGGTGGGGTCGTAGAGACGGGTGATCAGGCGACCGGTGGTGGTCTTGCCACAACCCGACTCCCCCACCAGACCCAGCGACTGGCCCTTGCGGAGCGAGAAGGACACACCGTCCACGGCCTGCACGTGGGCGACGGTTCGACGGACGACGCCTCCCGACTTCACCGGGAAGTACTTCTTCAGGTCCCGGACCTCGAGCAGGGGCTCACCCAAAGGTTCCCCGGGCCGCTCCGGGGCACGCTCGACGTCTGCGTTGGTCACGGTGCTCATCCTGCCCTCAAATGTCGTCGGGGTCGACTGCGGCCAGCTCAGCGATCAGCTCGCCCGTCGTGGGGTCGAGCAGATCGGGAGCGATCTCCGGGAGGATCTCCTCGGTGTAGATCTCGCCCGGATTGGCCAGGTGGCAGGCCTTGACGTGGTTCTCGCCCCGTCCGCCAGGCGCCAGCTCCGGGAGCGTGGTCCGGCACAGGTCACCGGGCACCTTGTCGACGTGGGGACACCGCGGGTGGAACGAGCATCCCGAGGGCGGGTTCAGCAGGCTGGGTGGAGTGCCCGGGATCGGGATCAGGCGGGCGTTGGCGTCGCCGCCGACCTCCGGGATGCTCGCCAGGAGCCCCCAGGTGTACGGCATCTCGGGGTGGGTCAGGATCTCGCGGGTCGCGCCGTACTCCACGGCCCGACCGGCGTACATCACCATCGTCTGGTCCGCGAGCTCGGCGATGACCCCGAGGTCGTGGGTGATGATGATGACGGCGGAGTTGAACTCGCGCTGGAGGTCCTGGAGCAGGTCGAGGATCTGCGCCTGCACCGTCACGTCGAGCGCCGTGGTCGGCTCGTCCGCGATCAGCAGCTGCGGGTCGTTGACCAGCGCCATCGCGATCATCGCGCGCTGCCGCATGCCGCCCGAGAACTGGTGGGGGTAGTCGTCCACGCGGCGGTTGGCCTGTGGGATCCCGACCCGGTCGAGCATCTCGATGGCACGCTTCTTGGCGTCCGCCTTGGACACCTTGTGGTGGATCCGGTAGCCCTCGGAGATCTGGTCACCGATGGAGTAGAACGGGTGCAGCGCGGTCAGGGCGTCCTGGAAGATCATCGCGACGTCGTTGCCACGGATCTTGCGCATCCGGTCCTCGGAGGCACCGATCACCTCGAAGCCCTCGACACGGATCGAGCCCGACAGCCGCGTGTGCTTGGGGTCGTGCAGCCCCAGCACCGCCATCGACGACACGGACTTGCCCGACCCGGACTCCCCCACGATGCCGAGCGTCTTGCCGCGCTCCACGGTGTAGGAGAGGCCGGTGACCGCCGACACGAGGCCGTCGTGGGTCGGGAACTTGACCGTCAGGTCCTCGACGACCAGGTAGGGGTCCTCAGGATGCGCAGGCGCCGCCATGTCATCGGGGCGCTCGCTGATGTCTGTACTCACGCAGAGCCCTCCTGCGAAACGAAGCGGAACGAATGGTCGGACAGCCTACTCACCCGACGCTCACCCGCGGGTCCAGGAAGCTGTAGAGGATGTCGACGAGCAGGTTCGCGACCACGATCAGCACCGCTGCCACGAGCACCGTGGCGCTGATGACGTTGATGTCGATCGGGGTGCCCAGCGCCTGCAGGCCCCAGTGACCGATCCCGTCGATGCCGAAGATCTGCTCGGTGAAGATCGTGCCGGCCAGCAGTGTCGCGAAGTCGATACCGAAGATCGTGACCACGGGCACGATGGCCGCGCGCAGCGCGTGTTTGAACAGCACCTTGTTCGTCTTCACGCCCTTGGCCTGGGCGGTGCGCATGTAGTCCTCGCTGAGTGTCTCCACCATCTGGCCACGTGTGAACCGGGCGTACGACGTGCAGTTGGTCAGGCCGATCACCAGCCAGGGCAACATCATGTAGCTCACGGTCTTGGCTGGATTCTCGGTGATCGGGTAGTACCCGGTGTTCGGGAAGATCTGCAGCTGCAGGGACAGATAGATCCACGCCAGCAGCGCTATCACGTAGAACGGGATCGACGAGACGAGCAGGGTTCCGCCCACCATCAATCGGTCGGCCGATGTTCCCCGCCATCGGGCTGCCATCGCGCCGAGGAAGACCCCCAGCGTCAGGTAGATCGTGGCCCCGCCGACAGCGAGTATCAGGGTCGCGGGGTACTTCTGTTTGAGGTCGGTCCAGACCGGGTTGCCGGTCGTGATCGAGATCCCGAGGCACGGGGCGGGGCACTCGTAGAGCTTGCCGTCCTGGTAGACGTTGTCACGGCCGACGAAGATCCCCTTGGCCCACTGGGTGTAGTTGTAGACGAGGGGCTTGTCCAAGCCCATCTGGTGCTTGATCGACGTCAGGGTCGCTTCACGGCAGGTGCCGTGGCCCAGCTTTTCGCAGTAGTTACGGGCGGGACTGTCGCCGAGCCCCTTGAAGAAGAGAACGAACACGAACATCGAGGTCAAGATGACCACGAGCAGTGAGCTGAGCAGTCGGCGAACGATGAATCCCGTCATCTCTGCTTCCTAGCGTTGGTGTGGATGGGGTGGGTGGTGAGGTACGGCGTGCGCCGTACCCCACCACCCGGATGACCTGATCGGTCAGGATCAACCGATCTGTCGAACTCCCGGAACTACGACGAGATCCAGATGTTCTTCCAGGTCGGCATACCAAGGGTGTTGTCATCGAAGTCGCCCTGGATCCTGGATCCGTGGGCCTGGGCGATGCCGCCGTAGAACAGCGGGAACAAGGGGAAGTACTTCTGGGTGATCTCCTTGTCGAGGTTGCTCCATGCAGCGCCCTGCTGGGCCAGCGGCAGCGACTGGACGGCCGTCATCTTCGAGTCCACGGACTTGTTGCTGAACGCGGCCAGGTTGTTACCCAGCGAGTTCGTCTGGTCCGGGTGGGTCGACCCGTAGAGGGGCGGCAACCAGGTCGCACCGGACGGCCAGTCAGAGCACCAGCCGGCAGAACGGACGTTGATGTCTTCCTTGGCGTTGGCTCGCGCCGTCGCCGAGTCAGCAACCGTCGTCGGCACCGGGGTGGCCTTGAAGCCGGACTCGGTGAGCGACTTCACGATCGCGTCCTTGCCCTTGACGCTGGTCGGGTCGTCGGTCGAGAACAGGAACTTGATCTCGTAGCCGAGCTGGTTGGCCGACTTCAGGAGCGACTTCGCCTTGGCGGGGTCGGTCGCGAAGTCGGGGTGCTGGGTCACGTTGAAGGCACTGCGTCCCGGCACGCCCGGGGGCATGAGCTGGCTGGCAGGAATCGCGGTGACACCCGGGATGAAGCTCCGGGCCAGGATGTAGTCCTTGTACGGGAAGGCCCACTGCAGAGCCATCCGGACCTTCTTGTCGGTGATCTTCCGGTTGTCAGGCGCCCAGTAGTACGTGCAGGGCTGGCCACCGAGGGTCAGGCGCTCCGGTGACTGCGTCTTCATCTTCTGGTAGTCAGGAGCCAGCAGGTCCTCGTAGGTCAGCGTGGTCTGACCGGTGCCGGTGTCGGCGAGCAGGATCTGGTCGGTCTTCTCGGTCGGAACCTGCGACTTGAAGTCGTACTCGTCGGGGTACTGCGTACGAGCCGGGTCGGTCGAGGCGTCCCAGTAGGGGTTCTTCACGAGCACCAGGCTCTTGCCGAGGCTGTAGCTCTTGAACATGTAGGGACCGGTCGAGAGCGGGTGGTTCTTGTAGGTCTTCGGGTCCGAAGCCTTGCCGCTCGGGATGGGACCGTTCGCCGGGAAGGCGCCCCAGTAGGGCATGTCCGGGAAGGGGCGGTCCATGTTGATGGTGATCTTGTCACCGTTGACCTTGATGCCCTTGAACTTCGAGCCCGGGTCGGTGTACATCCCCTTGTAGGCGGCGCCGCCCTTGTAGTAGACGTTCGAGTACACCTGGCAGGGACCGGTCGGGAAGGTCGCGACGTCCATGCAGCGGGTCATACCGAAGGCGACGTCCTTGGCGGTGACCGTCTTGCCGTTCTCGTACTTCACACCGGGACGGATCGTGAAGGTCCACTGGGTGAAGTCGTCGTTGTGCTGGCCGAGGTCGGTGGCCAGGTCGGGGACCAGGACCATCTGCTTGTTGGCGGGGTTGTACTTGTACTGCGTCAGCGAGCGCGTCACCAGGCCGGACATGTACGAGTCGGCGTCGGTGTAGTAGAGCTCACTCGGGTCGAGAGTCGTGGTCAGACCGGCGAGCGTCGACACCGTCACGGTGCCGCCCTTCTGGGCGCCCGAGATGGAGACCGGGCCCTTCGCATTCACGTCCGTGAAGTTTCCGGTGTTGCCCAGACTTTCGTTGTCTGTGGGGCCGGCCTGACTGCTCGACGACCCAGAACCGCCACAGGCGCTCAGGGCCAACATCGAAACAGCAGAGACGGCGATCAACGGTGATTTGAACCGCATTGCCTACCCTTTCGTGGATGTTGCACTTCTCCCGGTGAAAACGGTCACCGGCGAGTCTTGGGGTCGAACGCGTCCCTGATGGAGTCACCCAGCAGGTTCAGCGACACGACCAACAAACAGATGGTGATCACGGGAGCCCAGAGGTACAGCGGATAGGAGTCCCAGTAGTTCTGCGCGTCGGCGATGGTCTGGCCGAGCGAGGGATAGCCGCTGACCCCGATGCCGAGGAACGACAGCCCGGCTTCGGCGGTGATCAGACCCGGCAGGGTCAATGAGGTTGCCACCACGATGGGGGCCACCAGGTTCGGGAGCAGCTCCTTGAACAGGATCCGCCGCGTCGGCACGCCCATCACCTGGGCTGCCATGACGAACTCGCGCTCGCGCAGAGACAGCACCTGCCCGCGGATCAGACGGGTCAGGGCCATCCATCCGAAGACGGTGAGGATCATGACCAGCGCGAAGAACTGGACTCGATAGAGCCTGCTGAGGTTGTCGCCTCCGCCGAACCGCTCGACCAGGATCGGCGCCATCGCGAGGGCGCCGAGCAGGAACGGGAAGGCGAGGAACAGGTCGGTGACGAACATGATGATCCGGTCGCCCCAGCCGTGGGAGAACCCGGCGAGGAGCCCGAGGACGACGCCGACGGTGATGCTGAGCACCGTGGCCGTGACCGCGATCAGGAGGTCGGTGCGGAGGCCGTAGAGGAGCCGTGCCAGGTTGTCCACGCCCGTGGTCGGAGCCAGGCCGAGCGGGTGTGCGGCCCAGAAGCCGAAGTTCGGCGGGCCGTTCGCGGGCAGTCCGGTCTCGAAGTCGAGCACGTCGCTGGCGTTGTACGGCGCGGACGCGGTGGTCGGATAGATGTTCAGGGCCTTGCAGATCCACGGCGCCAGGATCGCTGCGATGACCAGCAGGAAGACGATGATCGAGCAGACGATCGCCGTCTTGTCCTTGCGGAGACGTTCGAACGCGATCTGAGTCGGAGAGCGGCCGGCGAGCTTCTGACCTTCGGGGGCCTCTTGGGTAGCAACCGGACCTTCAGCCAACTCTGTCGCACTCAGACCCATGGCCAACCTTTCTTGCACCTAGAAGATCGTTCGTCGGCACGGACCCCGGATCGAACACCGCCGGGTAAGGCAGGTCACGAGACCCGGGCCGAAAGGGACTCTAGATGAAGGTCAAGTGATTTCAACGTGGCCCGAGGTAACGATTCCGTCTCAGGGGGTGGTCACCTCGGGGCGTGAGTCGACACCGGCCTCTCGCCGTTGCGCGATTGTGATCTGAGCCGGGGCACCCGTCAGCGGATCGAAGCCTCCGCCCGACTTCGGAAAGGCGATCACGTCGCGGATGGACTCCGACCGCGAGAGGAGCGCCACGATCCGGTCCCAGCCGAAGGCGATGCCACCGTGCGGAGGTGCGCCGTACTGAAAGGCGTCGAGGAGGAAGCCGAACTTCTCCTGAGATTCGGCCTCGTCGAGGCCCATCACGGCGAACACGCGCCGCTGGATGTCGCCTCTGTGGATACGGATCGAGCCCCCGCCGATCTCGTTGCCGTTGCACACGATGTCGTAGGCCCAGGCGAGTGCGCTGCCTGGATCCTGGTCGAAGGTCTCGAGGTCTTGCGGCGAGGTGAAGGCGTGGTGGACGGCCGTCCACTGACCGCTGCCGACGGCGACATCTCCCGCGGCGGTCGCCTCGTCGGCCGGCTCGAACAACGGCGCGTCGACCACCCACAGGAAGCTCCATGCGTCCTCGTCGATCAGTCCGCACCGGCGTCCGATCTCGAGACGGGCCGCACCGAGCAGTGCCCGGCTCTGCTTGACGGCTCCTGCGGCGAAGAAGACGCAGTCGCCCGGGCTCGCCCCGACGTGGGCGGCCAGGCCGGCTCGCTCCTCGTCCGCAAGGTTCTTCGCCACCGGGCCGCCGAGCTCGCCGTCGTCGCCGATCGTCACGTACGCGAGCCCGCGTGCGCCCCGCTGCTTGGCCCACTCCTGCCAGGCGTCGAACTGACGACGCGGCTGGTCGCCGCCACCGGGCATCACGACCGCGCCGACGTACGGCGCCTGGAACACCCGGAACGGCGTGTCGGCGAAGTACGCCGTGCAGTCGACGAGCTCCTGGCCCATCCGCAGGTCGGGCTTGTCGGACCCGAACCGGGCCATCGCCTCGGCGTACGTCATCCGCGGCAGCGGCGCCGGTACGTCGTACCCGATCAGCTGCCAGATCGCGACGAGCACGTCCTCGGCGACGGCGATCACGTCGTCCTGGTCGACGAAGCTCATCTCGAGGTCGAGCTGGGTGAACTCCGGCTGCCGGTCGGCCCGGAAGTCCTCGTCGCGGTAGCACCGTGCGATCTGGTAGTACCGCTCCATCCCGGCCACCATCAGCAGCTGCTTGAACAGCTGCGGGCTCTGCGGGAGGGCGTACCAGGACCCCGGCTGCAACCGTGCGGGAACCAGGAAGTCGCGAGCACCCTCGGGCGTGGACCGGGTCAGGGTGGGTGTCTCGATCTCGACGAAGTCGTGGTCGTCCAGGACGTCGCGCGCGGCCTTGTTCACCTTGCTACGCAGGCGAATCGCCGCGGCCGGACCGCTGCGGCGCAGGTCGAGGTAGCGATGCTTGAGCCGCGCCTCCTCCCCCACGTCGCCGCCCTTCTGCGACCCGGCGTCGTCGATCGGGAACGGCAGGACGGCGCTCGGGTTCAGCACCTCGACCTCGGAGGCGATCACCTCGATCTCGCCCGACGGCAGGGCCGGGTTGGCGTTGCCCTCGGGTCGCTCCGCGACCTCGCCGGTGACCGCGAGGCAGTACTCGCTGCGCAGGCTGTGGGCCACCGCCTCGTCGCGGATCACCACCTGAGCGACACCGCTGGCCTCGCGGAGGTCGATGAAGGCGACCCCGCCGTGGTCGCGCCGGCGGGCCACCCAGCCGGCCAGCGTGACGGTCTCCCCCACGTTCGCGGCGGTGAGCGTTCCGGCGTCGTGCGTGCGGATCACGAGGAGGTCTCCTGGGTGTCGGGGGTGAGGCTCGGTTGGAGCGCCGTCGAGATGCTCGTATCGAGCGCCGTCGAGATGCTCGTATCGAGCGCCGTCGAGATGATCGTGGGGCGGAGGTCCGCGTCCGGCGGCGACCAGGAACCCGGGTCGGCATCGACCTGGTTGCCGGAGCGGATGTCCTTGACCTGGTCGGACCCCTCCGCCGCCGGGAACCAGACGAACGGGATGCCACGCCGCTCGGCCGCGCGGATCTGCCGACCGTATTTCTGGGGACTCGGCGCGACCTCGCACGGGATGCCGCGACGGCGCAGCGCATCGGCGATGCGCTCGCTGCCCGGGCGGCTCTCCTCGTCCGCCAGTGCCACCAGGACCGCGCTGGGCACGGCCCGGCTGCCGGCGAGCACGCCGTCGGAGATCAAGGGGATCAAGGTGCGCGAGAGGCCGAAGGAGATGCCCACCCCGGGGTACGTCGTACGGCCGTCGTCGGCGAGCGCGTCGTAGCGTCCGCCACCACCGACCGACTTCAGGCGTTCGTAGCCCGCCATGAAGATCTCGACGACGGTGCCGGTGTAGTAGTCGAGGCCTCGTGCGATGCGGAGGTTGGCCTCGACCGTCACCCGTCGGTCCACGACCTCCGCACAGCCATCGAGCACGGACGAGAGCTCGGCGAGGCCACGGTCGAGGAGGTCGTCGGTGACGCCGAGGCTCTTCACGCGCTCCACCACCGAGCTGTCGGAGACCCGGATCGTCGCGAGCTCCAGACAGCGCCGTGCCTGCTCGGGGGTCGCGCCGGCGTCGTCCACGAGGAGACCGGCCACGGCGTCCGGCTCCATCTTGTCGAGCTTGTCGATGGCGCGGATCGCGGCCATCACGTCGGGGATGCCGAGCCCGCGGTAGAAGCCCTGGATCAGCTTGCGGTTGTTGACCTGGAACGACAGCGGGGGCAGGGGAAGGGCGCCGAGAGCCTGCACCATCACCCGCATCACCTCCACGTCGTGGTGGAAGGGCAGCTCGTCGCGGCCGACGATGTCGATGTCGGCCTGGGCGAACTGGCGGTAGCGGCCCTCCTGCGGGCGCTCGCCACGCCACGCCGGTTGGATCTGGAAGCGCCGGAACGGGAACTCGAGGTGCCCGGCGTTCTCGAGCACGTAGCGGGCGAAGGGGACGGTGAGGTCGAAGTGCATCCCCAGGCCCGTGTCGTCGCCGGCGTCCGTCGACTGCATCCTCCGCAGGACGTAGATCTCCTTGTCGATCTCGCCGCCCTTGGCGAGACGGTCGAGCGGCTCGACCGCGCGGGTCTCGATGTTGGCGAAGCCGTGCAGCTCGAAGGTGTTCGTCAGGGAGGCGATCACCTCACGTTCGACGACGCGGGCGGCAGGCAGCAGCTCCGGGAAGCCACTGAGCGGCGTGGGTTTGGCCATGGTCAGAGTCCTCGCCTGACCTGGCCGGCTGCGCCGCCGTCGACGAGGTCGAGCAGGAACGGGTTGGTGGCGCGTTCTCGGCCGATGGAGGTCTGCTCGCCGTGACCCGGCAGCACCACCACGTCGTCGGGCAGCGTGAGCACCTTGCGGCGGAGTGTCTCGAGCATCGTCGCGTGGTCGCCGCCGGGCAGGTCGGTGCGACCGATCGAGCCCTGGAACAGCAGGTCGCCCGAGAACATCACGTCGGAGACGTCGTCGCCCGCGTACGGCGTACGGAAGGTGACCGAGCCCTCGGTGTGACCGGGCGTGTGGTCGACCGTGACCGTGAGCCCGGCCAGCTCCAGGCTGGAGCCGTCCGCCAGCTCGGCGACGTGATCGGGCTCGACGAACTCATAGCGGCCACCGAGCAGCATCGCGGCCGTCTCGCGCGAGATGCCGGCCATCGGGTCGGCGAGCAGGTGGCGGTCGGCCGGGTGGATCCAGGCCGTGGCGTCGTACGTGCCGGCCACCGGCGTGACCGACCACATGTGGTCGATGTGACCGTGAGTCAGCAGGACCGCCACGGGTTTGAGGTGGTGCTCGCGCACGATCTCGGCGATGCCGGGGGCGGCGTCCTGCCCGGGGTCGACGACCACGCACTCCGCGCCGGGGCCGGTGGCCACGACGTAGCAGTTGGCGGCCCACGAACCCGCTGGGAACCCGGCGATCAGCACCCCGGCAGACTATCGACCGCCAGGAGCGTCGCTAGCATGGGGCGTTGCCGACAGGAGTGAAGAGGAAACAGTGACGACGAGTGAGTGGGGACGCGTCGCCGAGGACGGAACCGTCTACGTCAGGACGGCTGACGGGGAGCGAGCCGTCGGGCAGTACCCCGAGGGGACACCCGAGGAGGCGCTGGCGTTCTACACCAAGCGGTACGACGAGCTCGCCGGCAGCGTGCACCTGCTGGAGCAGCGCGTCCAGGCAGCCGTGCTGTCGCCCGACGAGGCGACCGAGGCGGTGCGCAGCCTGCGCCCCCAGGTCGTCGACGCCCACGCCGTCGGTGACCTGACCGCCCTGGTCGGCCGGCTCGACGCGCTGGGTCCGGTCATCTCGCAGCAGCGGCAGGCGCGGCGCGCCGAGCGTGCCGAGAAGACCGCAGCCGCGAAGGCGGAGAAGGAGCGACTCGTCGCCGAGGCCGAGAAGCTCGGCGAGAGCAACGACTGGCGCAACGGCGCGAACAAGCTGCGGCAGCTCCTGGACGAGTGGAAGGCACTCCCCCGGATCGACCGCGCCTCCGACGACGCGCTGTGGAAACGGTTCTCCGGCGCCCGTACGGCGTACACCCGGCGCCGGAAGACCCACTTCGCCGAGCAGAGCGAGAAGCGTGAGAGCGCCAAGGTGGTCAAGCAGCGCCTGGTCAAGGAGGCCGAATCTCTCGCGCGCTCGCGCGAGTGGGGGCCGACCGCGTCGACGTACCGCGACCTGATGCGGCAGTGGAAGGCCGCTGGACCCGCACCCCGCGACGTCGAGGACGCCCTCTGGACCCGGTTCCGCGCCGCACAGGACACCTTCTTCGGAGCCCGCGACGAGGCGATGGCGGCGCAGGACTCGGAGTTCGCCGCGAACGCCGAGGCCAAGGAGAAGCTGCTGGTCGAGGCGGAGGCGCTGCTGCCGGTCACCGACGTGGCGGCCGCCAAGCGGGCGATCCGCGACCTGTCGGAGCGGTGGGACACCATCGGCAAGGTGCCCCGCGACAAGATCCGCCCGCTCGAGGACCGGATGCGCGCCGTCGAGCAGGAGATCCGGGGGCTCGAGGAGGAGCAGTGGCGCAAGTCGGACCCGGAGAAGTCCGCCCGCGCCGACGACATGGTCACCAAGCTCGAGCAGGCGATCGGCAAGGTCGAGTCCGACCTGGAGAAGGCCCGCGCGGCCGGTGACCAGAAGAAGATCGCCGATCTGGAGGAGAACCTCGCGTCCCGCCGTGCCTTCCTCGAGATGGCACAGAAGGCCTCCGCCGACTACTCGGGCTAGAGCCCCGGTGACGAGCTGCGTGGGCCGAGCGACGCGTCTCGAGATCCGGTGACGGAACTGGGGCATCAGGCACCGTCACCGGGTTTCGAGACGGTCGCTGCGCGACCTCCTCAACCAGCGGGGCCGTCCAGAGCGACCTCCTCAACCAGCGGTGACGGGTCTATTGCGTGACGCGGTAGGCGTCGAAGACGCCGGGGACGCCACGGACGGCGCGCAGGACGGTGTCGAGGTGCTTGGCCTCGGCCATCTCGAAGGTGAAGCGGCTCTTGGCGACGCGGTCGCGGCCGGTGGAGAGCGTCGCGCTGAGGATGTTCACGTGTGCGTCCGAGAGCACCATCGTGATGTCGGAGAGCAGGCGGGCCCGGTCGATGGCCTCGACCTGGATGTTGACCAGGAAGGTCGAGCGCCCGCTGGGGGCCCACTCGACGTCGAGCAGCCGCTCGGGCTGGCGCTGGAGCTCGGCGGCATTGGTGCAGTCGCGGCGATGGACCGACACTCCGCCGCCCTTGGTCACGAACCCGAGGATCGCGTCGGGGGGCACGGGCGTGCAGCACTTCGCCAGCTTCACCCAGACCTCGGGGGCACCCTTGACGATGACGCCCGAGTCGCCCGGGGCAGAGGACTTCGATCGCGTCTGGGTCGCGGTGATGCTGACGCCTTCGGAGAGGTCCTCCGCCGCGCCGTCCTCGCCGCCGTGCAGCTCGATCACCCGGCGTACGACGGCCTGCGCGCTGAGGTTGCCCTCGCCCACCGACGCGTACAGGGCCGAGACGTCGGCCAGCCGGAAGTGCAGGGCCGCCTCGGTCAGTGACTCGTGGGACAGCACGCGCTTGAGCGGCTGGCCCTCCTTGCGCATCAGCTTGGCGATCTGGTCCTTGCCGCGCTCGATCGCCTCCTCGCGGCGCTCCTTGGTGAACCACTGCTTGATCTTGCTGCGCGCGCGCTGGGACTTCACGAAGCCCAGCCAGTCGCGCGACGGCGCTGCGGTCTCGGCCTTGGAGGTGAAGATCTCGACCACGTCGGAGTTGTCGAGCGTCGACTCGAGCGGAACGAGCCGGCCGTTGACCCGCGCGCCGATCGTGCGGTGTCCGACCTCGGTGTGCACGGCGTAGGCGAAGTCGACCGGCGTCGCGCCGACCGGCAGCGCGATCACGTCGCCGCGCGGGGTGAAGACGAAGACCTCGGCCCGGTTGATCTCGAAGCGCAGCGACTCGAGGAACTCGCCGGGGTCCTCGACCTCGCTCTGCCAGTCGAGGAGCTGGCGGACCCAGTTCATGTCGTCGAGGTCGCCGAGGCGATCGGTGTCGACCCCGGAGCGGCCGCTCTCCTTGTACTTCCAGTGAGCTGCCACGCCGTACTCCGCGCGACGGTGCATGGACTGGGTACGGATCTGCATCTCGACCGGCTTGCCCTGGGGGCCGATCACGGTCGTGTGGAGCGACTGGTACATGTTGAACTTCGGCATCGCGACGTAGTCCTTGAACCGGCCGAGCACCGGGTTCCAGCGGGCGTGGATGACGCCGAGCGCGGAGTAGCAGTCGCGGTCCTCCTCGACCAGGATCCGCAGGCCGACGAGGTCGTAGATGTCGGTGAAGTCGCGGCCGCCGACGATCATCTTCTGGTAGATCGAGTAGTAGTGCTTCGGTCGGCCGCGGACCACCGCCTTGACCTTGGCGTCCTTGAGGTCCTGCTCGACCTGCTCGATCACCTGGGTGAGGAACTGGTCGCGGGAGGGCGCCCGCTCGGCCACCATCCGCACGATCTCGTCGTAGATCTTGGGGTGCAGGGTGGCGAACGCGAGGTCCTCGAGCTCCCACTTGATGGTGTTCATGCCCAGCCGGTGGGCCAGCGGGGCGTAGACGTCGAGCGACTCCGTGGCCTGCCGCTCCTGCGTCGACTGCTTGACGTAACGCACGGTGCGCATGTTGTGGAGGCGGTCGGCGAGCTTGATCACCAGGACCCGGATGTCGCGCGACATCGCCACGATCATCTTGCGGATCGTCTCCGCCTGCGCGGAGTCGCCGTACTGCACCTTCTCGAGCTTGGTCACGCCGTCGACCAGGACGGCGACCTCGTCACCGAAGTCGGTACGGAGCTGGTCGAGGGTGTACGACGTGTCCTCGACGGTGTCGTGGAGCAGCGCGGCGACCAGGGTCGGCTCGGTCATCCCGATGTCGGCCAGGATGGTGGCCACCGCGAGCGGGTGGGTGATGTAGGGGTCGCCGCTCTTGCGCATCTGCGTGCCGTGGAGCTCCTCGGCGGTGCGGTAGGCGCGCTCGATCAGGCCGAGGTCGGCCTTCGGGTGGTTGACTCGGACGGAGCGGAACAGCGGCTCGAGCTCGGGCTTCTCCCCCGGGCTGCGGGCTCCCATCCGGGCCAGCCGGTTGCGCATCGCCCGGCGGGAGGGGAGCCGGTCGACCGCGCGGTCGCGCGCAGACGTCGCGGCACGCTCCGGTGCCGTGGGCAGACTGCCCTCGCTGGCCATGCTTCGAGTCTACGGGCCCGGCAGCAGGGCTCGCAGGCTCACCCAGCAGCGCTCAGACGGTCATCAGGCTGGTGAGGGGCAGGTCTCCGAGAGCCTGTCGCCCGGGCAGGAAGCTCAGGTCCATCAGCACGGCAACACCGTGAGCGACGGCGCTGCACCTCTCGACCAGTCGGAGGGTCGCCGCGACTGTCCCGCCGGTGGCGAGGACGTCGTCGACCAGCAGCACCCGGTCGCCGGGTCGCAGGGCGTCCCTGTGGATCTCCAGCGTGGCCTCGCCGTACTCGAGCGCGTAGGTCTCGGCGTACGCCTCACGGGGCAGCTTGCCGGCCTTGCGCACCGGTACGAAGCCGGCACCGAGGGCCAGCGCCACCGGCGCGGCGAGGATGAAACCGCGCGCCTCCATGCCGACCACGTGATCGACCACCGAGCGGCCGGAGGCGTCGCGGCCGGCCGCGGCCAGGGCCTCGATGACCGCGCCGAACGCGTCCGGGTCGGCGAGCATCGGGGTGATGTCCTTGAACACCACCCCGGGCTCGGGGAAGTCCGGGACGTCCACGACCAGGTCACGCAGCACCGCGCCGGCGTCGACCGTGCCGGATGGGGTCACTTCTTGCCCCGTTTGGACCTCGTCTGCCTCGTGGGCTGTACGCGCCCGGCGGCCGGGCTCGGTGCGACCGGCCCCCGCGACGGGGGTACGACGCGTCCGCGGCCGACTGCGTCGGTCGAGGGCACCGGGCGGTTGCCTCCGGACGGGGTCGCCGCCGGCTCGCCGTCGCCCCGGACCGGAGCCAGGTTGGGGTCTGCGGCGATCGGCAGGTCGTCGGAGTACGCAGGCACGGAAGCGTAGGGGTCGACCTGATGACGGCGCCGCGCCTTGACCCGCCTCTCCTGCTCCTGCAGAGCCGGCTCGCGCATCTTCATGTAGGCGAGCAGCGGCGTGGCGATGAAGATCGAGGAGTACGCGCCGGCCGCCATGCCGACGAAGAGCGCCAGCGCCAGGTCCTTGAGGGGCCCGTTGCCGAGCTGGACGGCACCGACGTAGAGGATCGCCCCGACCGGGATCAGCGCGACGATCGAGGTGTTGATGGAGCGGACCAGGGTCTGGTTGACCGCGAGGTTCGCGGCCTCGGCATAGGTCTGGTGACTCTCCCGGAGGTTCTTGGTGTTCTCACGCACCTTGTCGAACACGACCACCGTGTCGTAGAGCGAGAAGCCGAGGATGGTCAGCACACCGGTCACCGTCGCCGGTGTCACCTCGAAGCCGGACAGGGCATAGATCCCGATCGTGATGACGAGGTCGTGGATCAGGGCCACGATGGCGGCCACCGACATCTTCCATTGTCGGAAGTAGCCCCAGATCAGGAGCACCACCAGGAAGAGGAAGACGATCAGCCCGGTGATCGACCGCTTGGCGACCTCCTTGCCCCAGCTGGGGCCGATCTCGTCGATGGAGATGTCGGCCTTGGTGACCCCGACCGTCGACTGGATGGTCGAGGAGATCGTCGCGTTCTCCGCCGGAGTGAGGGGCTCGGTCTCGACGAGGATGGAGTTCTTGCCGGCCGTGGTGACCACGACCTGCTGGGCCGCGTCGATCCCCGTCCCCGACACGGCGTCGCGGAGTGCATTGGTGTTGTCCTCGGTCATCTCGCCGCTGGGCACCGAGACGGTGTACTGCGCGCCTCCGACGAACTCGATGCCGTAGTTGAGGCCCTTGAAGTAGAGCCCGAGCACCGCGGCGATGATGATGATCCCCGAGATGGCGAACCAGAGTCGGGTGCGGCCGACGAAGTCGATCGACCGCTTACCGGAGTAGAGGTCGTTGCCGAGGCGGCTGAACTTGCCCATCAGGCCCTCCCTCCTGCCGGAAGTCGGTCGAGGCCGAGGTTCTCCGCATCGAGCCCGGAGAGCTTGTGACCCTTGTAGAAGAACGGGAAGCGCGCCAGCCACGACACCATCGGGTGGGTGAACCAGAAGAACACCACGAGGTCGATGATGGTCGAGAGACCGAGCGCGAAGGCGAAGCCCTTCACCACCCCGGCCGCGAAGACGTACAGCACGACGGCCGCCAGGATCGACACCGAGTCGGCCGCCAGACAGGTCGATCGAGCCCGGATCCAGCCGGCCTCCACCGCGACCCGCATCGACTTGCCGCCTCTCATCTCGTCACGTATTCGTTCGAAGTACACGATGAAGGAGTCGGCGGTGATGCC
This sequence comes from uncultured Actinomycetota bacterium, assembly GCA_963833775.1. Classification (GTDB taxonomy): domain Bacteria; phylum Actinomycetota; class Actinomycetes; order Propionibacteriales; family Nocardioidaceae; genus Nocardioides. The sequence goes on from CAWHZH010000015.1 coordinate 181,103, forward strand.
GACCGCGACGATCAGTCCGGCAATCCCGGGGAGGGTGAGCGTGAAGCCCGCACTCTTGGCCAACAGCAGCACCATCGCGTACGTCGTGGCCGCCGCGACGAGCAGGGACGCGATGACGACCAGGCCGAGACCCCGGTAGTAGAGGAGGCAGTAGAGCATCACCAGGAACAGACCCAACAGCCCGGCAGTGATGCCGGCCCGCAGCTGGTCGCCGGCGAGCGAGGGACCGATGACCTGAATGCTGGTCTTGGTCTGATCGAACGTGATCGGCAGCGCGCCGTACTTGAGGCTGGTGGCCAGGCTCTTGGCCTCGGTCTCGGTGAAGCTGCCCGTGATCTGCGAGGTGCCGTTGGTGATCGGCTGCTCGAAGAACGGGGTGGAGATCACCTGTCCGTCGAGCACGATCGCGAACAGCTGGGTCTGGTCGCCGGCCATCGCGGTGGACAGCTTGCGCTGCACGTCGGAGCCCTTGCCGTCGAGCTGGATGTTGACCGCCCACTGCACCTGGTTCTGCGGGATGCCTGCCGACGCGGAGTCGATGCTGGTGCCCTCGATCAGCGCGGGTGAGAGCAGGTACTTCACGTACTGACCCGTGGTCGGGTCGGGTTTCTGGCTGCAGGTGACCAGCGGGATGGTCGGGTTGTCGTCGACCGGGGTCGCCGCCGGGCAGGTGAACGCGTTGTAGACCGCGACCGACTGAGGGTCGGGGTTCTTCATCCAGGTCAGCGAGTCCTGGTAGGCCGCCTTGTTCGCCGGGGTGTAGTGGACCTCGCTGGTGGAGGTCGGGGCGTTGCCCCCCGGCGTGGGCGTCGGGCTCGGCGTCGACGTAGCCGGGGTCTTCGAGGGCTTCTTGCTCGGCTTCTTGTTCTTCTGGCTGTTCTGGTCCTTGCCGAGCAGAGCCGGTGGCCGGTTCTTCCCGGAGGGCTTCTCCGTGGGCGCGGTGTTCCCGGGGCTCGGCGGCACGGTGGCGCCGACGCCCGGCGAGTTCGACGGCAGCGGCACCTGCGGGGTCGTGGTGCCGGTGCTCGGGGGCACCTGGGCGACCAGCCGGAACCGCAGCTGTGCCTGTCGTACGACGGTGTCGACCAGGCTGTTCTTCGTGGGGCCGGGCACCTGAACGACGATCTCGTTGTTGCCCTGGGTGTTGACCGTCGCCTCGACGACACCGGAGCCGTTGACCCGGCTGTCGATGATGTTGGCCGCCTCGTTGAGGTTGTCCTTGCTCACGTTCTGGCCGTCCTTGGCGGTCAACGTGATCTGGGTGCCTCCCTCGAGGTCGAGGCCCAGGGCCGGCTTCCAGGTCCCGATCAGGGCCACCAGGCCATAGGCCACGGCCAGCACGATGAAGAACACCGCGACGGTGCGCCCCGGGCGGGCGGTCTTGCGTGCCATCGACTACTTCTCCTCCGGCTCGTCGACCGGGTGGCCGGTGAGCTCTGCTTCCTCGTTCAGTTCGTCGTCCAGCGACTGCGTCGGGGGGGTCACCTGACCGATCGCCGCGCGGGTCACCTTCAGGGTGACACCGTCGGAGACCTCCAGCGAGATCCTGTCGTCCTCCAAGCCGACGACGGTGCCGAAGATGCCCGAGGTCAGCATGACCTCGTCACCCTCGGCCAGGGCACGCTGCATGCTCCCCATCTCCCGCTGGCGCCGCTGGGCGGGCCGTACGAAGAGGTACCAGAACAGCAGCGCGATCCCGATCAAGGGCAGGAACGTCACCAGCGAGTTCACGACTGTCCTTCGGCTTTGATGGGGGCGGTTGCCGGCCGGCGACACACGGGTCGGGCCGACCGAAGGTGAAGTGTAACTGGGTGGGTGGGACCACCCCGAATCACGACTCGAAGAGGGTGGCGTCGCCCGTGCGGTCGATCGGCTGGTCCGGTGGCGCGGCCAGGCCGAGGTGCTCCCAGGCAGCCCGCGTCGCCACCCGCCCACGCGGCGTACGGGCCAGGAAGCCGTTGCGGACCAGGAAGGGCTCGGCGACCTCCTCGACCGTCTCGCGCTCCTCGCCGACGGCGACCGCGAGGGTCGAGATCCCGACCGGACCACCGCCGAAGCGGCGGCACAGGGCGTCGAGCACGGCCCGGTCGAGACGGTCGAGCCCGAGGGCATCGACCTCGTAGAGATCGAGGGCGGCGTGGGCGATGTCGCGGGTGACCACGCCGTCGGCGCGCACCTGGGCGTAGTCGCGGACGCGGCGGAGCAGCCGGTTGGCGATCCGGGGCGTGCCGCGCGAGCGGGAGGCGATCTCGGCGGTGCCGGCCGGCTCCGCCTCGACCTCGAGCAGCCCGGCGGAGCGCCGGATGATCGTGTCGAGCTCGTCGGCCTCGTAGAACTCGAGCTGGGCGGTGAAGCCGAACCGGTCGCGGAGCGGTCCGGGCAGGAGACCGGCCCTGGTGGTCGCGCCGACCAGCGTGAACGGCGGGATCTCGAGCGGGATCGCGGTGGCCCCGGGTCCCTTGCCGATGACCACGTCGACCCGGAAGTCCTCCATCGCGAGGTAGAGCATCTCCTCGGCGGGCCGTGACATCCGGTGGATCTCGTCGACGAAGAGCACGTCGCCGTCGTTGAGGCCGGACAGGATCGCGGCGAGGTCGCCGGCGTGGGTGATGGCGGGTCCGCTCGTCACCCGGAGTGGCGTGGACATCTCGTGGGCGATGATCATCGCCAGCGTGGTCTTCCCGAGCCCGGGCGGGCCGGAGAGCAGCACGTGGTCGGAGGCGCGGCCGCGGCGCCGGGCGGCTTCGAGCACCAGCCCGAGCTGCTCGCGGACGCGCGCCTGACCGATCACCTCGTCGAGGGTGCGCGGGCGGAGCGCGGCCTCGACGGCGCGCTCGTCGCCCTCGGCCTCGGCGGTGGTCAACGAGGCGAGGTACGCCTCCTCGTGCGCCTCGAGCTCGTCGCGCGGCGTCATGTCACGCCCTGCTCAGGCTGCGGAGGGCCGCGCGGAGCAGGGCGGCGACGTCGGGTGAGCCGTCGGCGGCCGAGCTCGTCGCGGCCTGGTCGGCGACGGCCTCGATCGCCTTGTCGGCGTCCTTGGCCGACCAGCCGAGCCCGACGAGACCTTGCTGCACCTGCTCGCGCCACGGCTCGGAGGCCTGCAGGCGGGGCGCCGCCCCGCTCGGGACCGGGGTGCCGATCCGGTCCTTGAGCTCGAGGATGATCCGCTGGGCGCCCTTCTGGCCGATGCCGGGCACCGCGGTGAGGGTGCGGACGTCGTCGCCGGCGACCGCACGGCGTACGGCGTCGGGCGTGAGGACGGCGAGCATCGCCTGGGCCAGCTTGGGGCCGACGCCGCTGGCCGTCTGGACCAGCTCGAAGACCTGCTTCTCGTCGTCGTCGGCGAAGCCGAACAGGGTCAGGGAGTCCTCGCGCACCACCATCGACGTCGGCAGCGCGGCGACCTGGCCGACCCGCAGCTCGGCGAGGGTGTTCGGCGTGCACATCAGCTCGAGACCGACCCCGCCGACCTCGACGATCGCACTGGTCAGAGTGAGGGCGGCGACCTCACCGCGCACGAACGCGATCATCCCCTGGATCTTCCGGTGGTCGAAGCCTGCTTGTCCTGAGCCTGTCGAAGGGTCGAGACCCCAGCCGCCGCGAGGGCGGCGTCGATGCGGGCCTGGGCCCCTCCACGCCAGATGTGGGTGATCGCCAGAGCGAGCGCGTCGGCGGCATCGGCGGGCTTGGGTGGGGCGTCGAGCCGCAGGATGCGGGTGACCATGGCTCCGACCTGGGCCTTGTCGGCGCGGCCGCTGCCCGACACCGCGGCCTTGACCTCGCTCGGGGTGTGGAGCGCGATCGGCAGGCCGCGCCGGGCGGCGACGACCATCGCGATGCCGCTGGCCTGGGCCGTGCCCATGATCGTGCTGGAGTCGGAGCGCGCGAAGACCCGCTCGATCGCCACCGCGTCGGGCTGGTGCTCGTCGAGCCAGGCCTCGATGCCGCGCTCGATGTGCACCAGGCGCTGGGAGACGTGCTCGTCGGCCGAGGTGCGGAGCACGTTGACGTCGACCAGCCGCAGGGGCCGGCCGACGCTCCCTTCGACCACGCCCATGCCGCAGCGGGTCAGCCCGGGGTCGATCCCCAGCACGCGCATGTGGTCACCCTCCGCCGTACGGTCGTCCGAACACCTGTTCGTACGTCACGCTATCCGGACGCGTCGGGGAGACGGCGTACGACACGCAAGCGAGCAGCCGTTCTCGAGGAACGAGAGAACGGCTGCGGCGAGCGCAGATGGAGCGAGCCCTGCGGCTGAGCTGGCGAAGCCGCGCCGGCGCGTCGAAATCCGGTGACGGTGCCTGAGACCCCAGGGGCTCACGCGGTGGTTTCGAGACGGTCGCAGGGCGACCTCCTCAACCATCGGGTGCCTCAGGCGTCGAGCTCGGCCAGCACCTCGTCGGGGACGTCGACGTTGGTGAAGACGTTCTGCACGTCGTCGAGGTCCTCCAGCGCGTCGACGAGGCGGAACACCTTGCCCGCGGCGTTGGCGTCGACCGGGATGTCCATGCTCGCGACGAACTGGACCTCGGCGGAGTCGTAGTCGATCGCCGAGTCCTGCAGGGCGCTGCGCACGGCCACCACGTCGGTCGCCTCGGAGACGACCTCGAGGGACTCGTCGAGGTCGTTGACGTCCTCGACACCGGCGTCGAGTGCCGCCTCGAGGACGGCGTCCTCGTCGACCTCGCGGTCCTCCTGCGTCTTCGGCACGATCACGACGCCCTTGCGGTTGAACAGGCGTGACACCGAGCCCGGGTCGGCCATGGTGCCGCCGTTGCGAGTGACGGCGGTCCGGACCTCCATCGCAGCCCGGTTCCGGTTGTCGGTCAGGCACTCGACGAGGAAGGCAACGCCCTGGGGGCCGTAGACCTCGTACATGATCGTGGTGTACTCCGCGCCACCCGCCTCGGCACCCGAGCCGCGCTTGACCGCACGGTCGATGTTGTCGTTGGGGACCGACGACTTCTTGGCCTTCTGGATGGCGTCGTAGAGGGTCGGGTTGCCGGCGATGTCACCGCCGCCCATCCGGGCCGCGACCTCGATGTTCTTGATCAGCTTGGCGAACATCTTGCCGCGCCGGGCGTCGATGACGGCCTTCTTGTGCTTGGTGGTCGCCCATTTGGAGTGGCCGGACATGCTTCCTCTTCTTGTGCTGGTGCGGCGGCGGTGCTCGGGTCAGTCGATCAGGTCCAGGAACAGCCGATGGATGCGGCCGTCGCCATCCACCTCCGGGTGGAAGGAGGTCGCCATCAACGACCCCTGCCGGACCGCGACGATCCTACCGGCGGCCCCGTCGGGCGCTCCCTCGTCGTCGATGCGGGCCAGCACCTCGACCTCGGGGCCGGCCTCCTCGACCCAGGGTGCCCGGATGAACACGCCGTGCACCGGGTCGTCGAGCCCGGCGAAGGAGACGTCGCCCTCGAAGGAGTCCACCTGGCGGCCGAACGCGTTGCGGCGCACCGTGATGTCGAGGCCGCCCAGGGTCTCCTGGTCGGCCGTGCCGTCCTCGATCCGGTCGGCCAGCATGATCATCCCGGCGCAGGTGCCGAAGACCGGCATACCCTCCTTGATCCGCTGCCGGATCGGCTCGAACAGGTCGAACGTGCGCGCGAGCTTGAACATGGTCGTCGACTCGCCGCCCGGAATGACCAAGCCGTCGCACGCGTCGAGCTCGGCCACCCGTCGTACGCCGGTCACGGACGCCCCGAGCGACTCGAGGACGCGGAGGTGCTCACGCACATCGCCCTGCAGGGCGAAGACTCCGACGTGAGGGCTCATCCGAATCGGGGCGCGGCCTACCAGCCGCGCTCGGCGAGGCGGTGCGGCTGCGGGATCTCGTCGACGTTGATGCCGACCATGGCCTCGCCCAGCCCACGGCTGACCTTGGCGACCACGTCGGGGTCGTCGTAGAAGGTCGTGGCCTTGACGATCGCCTCGGCGCGTTGAGCCGGGTTGCCCGACTTGAAGATGCCGGAGCCGACGAAGACACCCTCGGCACCGAGCTGCATCATCATCGCGGCGTCGGCCGGGGTGGCGATCCCGCCCGCGGTGAACAGCACCACCGGCAGCTTGCCGGCTGCCGCGACCTCCCGGACCAGGTCGTAGGGCGCCTGGAGCTCCTTCGCCGCGACGTACAGCTCGTCCTCGCTGAGGCCGTGGAGGCGGCGGAGCTCGGCGCGGATGGTGCGCATGTGGGTCACCGCGTTGGAGACGTCGCCGGTGCCGGCCTCGCCCTTGGAGCGGATCATCGCCGCGCCCTCGGTGATGCGGCGCAGCGCCTCGCCGAGGTTGGTCGCGCCACACACGAAGGGCACGTTGAACTGCCACTTGTCGATGTGGTTGGCGTAGTCGGCCGGCGTGAGCACCTCGGACTCGTCGATGTAGTCGACACCGAGGCTCTGGAGCACCTGCGCCTCGGCGAAGTGGCCGATCCGGGCCTTGGCCATCACGGGGACCGAGACGGCCTCGATGATGCCGTCGATCATGTCGGGGTCGCTCATCCGGGAGACGCCGCCCTGGGCGCGGATGTCGGCCGGGACGCGCTCCAGCGCCATCACGGCGACGGCGCCGGCGTCCTCGGCGATCTTCGCCTGCTCGGCGGTGACGACGTCCATGATCACGCCACCCTTGAGCATCTCGGCCATGCCGCGCTTCACGCGGATGGTGCCGGTGCCGGGGCCAGTCGTCGCTGTCGTCTCGGTGGTGCTCTCAGCCATGCCCCGATTCTAGGGCGGCCGGGTGTGGCGCCCCTATTCGGTGGGTGGCAGGGCCAGCGCCTGCCGACGTACGACGAGGATCCGCTGCACGACCGTGATCGTGCTGGCCACGGCCAGGAGCCCGAGAGCGATCGGGATCAGCCACATCACCCGGTCGTCCGCACCGAGGAGCCGGAACAGGTCGGCCAGGCCGGTGACCGCCAGGATCAGCACGAGCCGGTCGGAGCGCTCGGCGATGCCGACCTTGGCCTGCATCCCGAGCGACTCCGCGCGGGCCCGGGCGTAGGACGTGACCGAGCCCATCGAGAGGCAGTAGATCGCGAGCGCCGCCACCCAGCTGTTGTCGCCCGGGCCGACGTAGTACATCGCCAGGCCACCGAAGATCGCCGCGTCGCCGATCCGGTCGAGGGTCGAGTCCAGGAAGGCGCCGAACGGCGAGACCTGCCCACTGGTGCGGGCCATGTAGCCGTCGATCATGTCGCTGAAGACGAACACCGTGATGAAGAGGACGCCGGCGAAGAGCCACCCCTGCGGGAAGAACACGACCGCGCCGGTGCAGACCCCGAGGGTGCCGACGACGGTCACCGTGTTGGGGCTGACGCCCAGGCGCAGCAGGAGGTCGCCGATCGGCGACCAGACGTTGGTCCAGAACTGGCGGAAGCGTTCGAGCATGGCGGCAGCAGGTTAGCGGCCCGGGCGCCCCGGCCCCCATTCCGCCCGCGAGACGTGGGTCCTCCGGGTGGTGAGACTGTCCTGGTCCGTGACCCGGCGATCGGGAGGTCCCGATGGAGACACTCGCTGCGACCCGACGCGCCCGGCGTGGTCGGCCGGCGACGAGGCACTCCGCCGGCTGCAGCCGGGACGCGGCTCGGCTGATCTCCGACCTGCCCGACACGGACGCCGTGCTGGCGTTCTTCGAAGAAGGTCGCCGCCGAGCCCGCTGACCGCCGTGCCCGCAGCGTCCGTGGGCGTACGGTGGGAAGGCGGAGCCATTCAGGCTCCCGACGATGGAGCCAGCATGAGCGACAAGTCGCCGCGGCAAGGAATGTCCAAGAAATCCTCGAAGTCGATCAAGGAGAAGCGCGCCGAGAAGCGCGCCAAGGGTCACCCCGAGACACTCACCGAGCAGATCCACCCGAAGAAGCGGTGAGCCTGCTCCGACTCGGGGTCCTCGGGCGATCGGCCAAGGAGAACGAGTACCGGCTCCCGATCCACCCCGACCACCTGGCGCTCCTCGAGCCCGACCTCGCCGCCCGGATCACCCTCGAGGAGGGGTACGGCGGGAAGTTCGGCCACACCGACGCGGACCTGGCCCCCTCCGTGGCCGGCATCGCGACCCGCGAGGAGATCCTGGAGCAGTGCGACGTGGTCCTGCTGCTCAAGCCGCAGCTGGAGGACGTCGCCTCGTTCCGCCCCGGCCAGACCCTGTGGGGCTGGCCGCACTGCGTCCAGGACACCGCACTCACCCAGCTCGCCATCGACCAGGAGCTCACCCTGATCGCCTTCGAGGCGATGAACCACTGGACCCGTGACCAGGCCGTCGGCCTGCACGTCTTCCACAAGAACAACGAGCTGGCCGGCTACTGCTCGGTCCAGCACGCGCTCCAGCTGATCGGCTCGACCGGCGACTACGGTCGTCGGCTCACCGCCGCCGTCATCGGCTTCGGCGCCACGGCACGCGGCGCGGTGACGGCCCTCAGCGCGCAGGGGATCCACGAGGTGGCCGTGCTGACCACCCGCGGCGTGGCCGCCGTGGCGTCACCCATCCACTCCGTGCGGATCGTGCAGTTCGACCACGACCCCGACGGCGGACCCAGCCACGTGATCACCACCCGCGGCCGCGTCCCGCTCGCACCGTTCCTGGCCGAGCGCGACGTCATCGTCAACTGCACTTTGCAGGACCCCGCGTCGCCGCTGATCTACCTGAGGACCGAGGACCTCCCCGCGTTCCGGCCCGGCAGCCTCATCGTCGACGTCTCGTGCGACGAGGGGATGGGGTTCGAGTGGGCCCGCCCCACGTCGTTCGACGACCCGATGTTCGACGTCGGTGACCGGGTCCACTACTACGGCGTCGACCACACCCCGTCGTACCTGTGGAACTCCGCGACCTGGGACATCAGTGAGGCGCTGATCCCCTTCCTGCGGCCGGTGCTCGAGGGTCCGGACGCCTGGGAGGCCGACGAGACCCTCAGCCGCGCCATCGAGATCCGCGACGGGCGGGTGCGCAACACCGCGATCCTGGACTTCCAGCACCGCAGCGAGGAGTACCCCTACGACGTCGGCTGATCCGCCGCGTCCCAGGCGCCCGCGACGAGCTCGCGGGTCTCCTGGAGCAGCTGCGGGAGGGTCTTGGTGTGACCGATGACCGGCATGAAGTTCTGGTCACCGATCCACCGGGGCACGACGTGCTGGTGCAGGTGGTGTGCGATGCCGGCGCCCCCGGCCGCCCCCTGGTTCATGCCGACGTTGAAGCCCTCGGCGTTCGAGACCGACCGCAGGACGCGCATCGCGGCCTTCGTCAGGGTGGTCATCTCCTCGGCCTCGTCGGCCGTGGTGTCGGTGTAGTCCGCGATGTGCCGGTACGGGCAGACCATCAGGTGGCCCGGCGCATACGGGTAGAGGTTGAGGACGGCGTACGACAGCTCACCCCGGCGTACGACGAGTCCCGCGGCGTCGTCGCCGAGCTTCGGGATGCGGCAGAAGGGGCACTCCCCTGCCGAGTCGTCGGCCGGCTTGTTCTCCCCGCGCAGGTAGGCGATCCGGTACGGCGTCCACAGCCGCTCGAGGCCGTCGGGCACACCGATCCCGTCCTGCTGCTCGGACACGTGCCCGCGCTCGTCGACCATGGGCCCGATCCTAGGCAGCGTCCTAGGCTGCCCCCGTGCCCTCCCCTGTGCTCCGCCCCGCGAACGCCGACGACGTCGAGGCGGTCGCCGAGATCTTCCACCGGGGCTGGCACGACGTACACCCGGGCCGGGTGCCGGACGGCCTGACCGAGCGGCGTACGCAGCAGGCCTTCCGCGACCGGGTCAGCGCCCGGATCGCCGACACCGACGAGACCACGGTCGCCGAGGTGGACGGCGTCGTCGCCGGCTTCATCATGGTCTCGGACGACGAGGCCGAGCAGGTCTACGTCGACCGCGCCTTCCGCGGTACGACGGTCGCGACCCTGCTCCTGACCGAGGCCGAGCGCCAGATCGGCGCGGCCGGGCACGACGTCGCGTTCCTGGTCGTGGTCCGCGGGAACGACCGCGCGCAGGCGTTCTACGCACGGCAGGGCTGGACCGACGAGGGCGACGTCGACTACCCGGTCTCGGCTCTCGGTGAGGACTTCACCTCGCCCTGCCGGAAGTTCACCAAGCGCGTGCGCTGACTCAGACCTGCTCGCGCGAGGCGACCGCCGCCGCCACCCGCTCGATGGCCTCGTCGATGGGTACGCCGTTGTCCTGGCGCCCGTCTCGGTAGCGGAACGAGACCGCACCCTCCTCGACGTCGCGGTCACCGGCGATCACCATGAACGGGACCTTCTGCAGCTGCGCGTTGCGGATCTTCTTCTGCATCCGCTCGTCGGACTCGTCGACCTCGACCCGGATCCCGCGCGCCTGCATCCGCCTCGCGACGTCGTAGAGGTAGTCGTGGTGCCGCTCCGCGATCGGGATCCCCTGCACCTGCACCGGCGAGAGCCACGGCGGGAACGCTCCGGCGTAGTGCTCCACGAGGACGCCGATGAAGCGCTCGATCGAACCGAACTTCGCGGAGTGGATCATCACCGGCTGCTGCCTCGACCCGTCGGCGGCGGTGTACTCCAGCCCGAAGCCGGCCGGCTGGCCGAAGTCGTACTGCACCGTCGAGAGCTGCCAGGTGCGTCCGATCGCGTCCTTGGCCTGGATCGAGATCTTCGGCCCGTAGAACGCGGCACCACCGGGGTCGTCCACGAGATCCAGGCCCGACTCGTCGGCCGCACGCTGGAGCACCGCCGTGGCGGTGGCCCACTCCTCGTCGGACCCCTGGAACTTCTCGGCGTTCTTGTCGTCGCGGGTCGACAGCTCGAGGTAGAAGTCCTCGAGGCCGAAGTCGCGGAACAGGCCGAGGCAGAAGTTCAGCAGGTGCTTGATCTCGTCCGACGCCTGCTCGGGGGTGACGTAGGAGTGCGAGTCGTCCTGGGTCATCCCGCGCACGCGGGTGAGCCCGCCGACGACGCCGGACTTCTCGTAGCGGTAGACCCCGCCGAACTCGAAGAGCCGCAGCGGCAGCTCACGGTAGGAGCGGCCGCGGGACTGGTAGATGAGGTTGTGCATCGGGCAGCTCATCGCCTTGAGCTGGTACTTCGCGCCCTCGAGCTCCATCGGCGGGTACATGGTGTCGGCGTAGTACGGGAGATGCCCCGAGGTGTGGAACAGGCCGTCCTTGGAGATGTGGGGCGTGCTGACGTAGGAGAAGCCCTCCTCGATGTGCCGCTGCCGGACGTAGTCCTCCATCACCCGCCGGATCACCCCGCCCTTGGGGTGGAAGACGACCAGGCCGGGCCCGAGCTCCTCGGGGAAGGAGTAGAGGTCGAGCTCACGCCCGAGCTTGCGGTGGTCGCGCTTCTCGGCCTCCTCGAGCTGGTGGAGATGCTCGGCGAGCGCCTCCTTGCTCTCCCAGGCCGTGCCGTAGATGCGCTGGAGCTGCTTGTTCTTCTCGTTGCCGCGCCAGTACGCCGCCGCGGTGCGCATCAGCTTGAACGCCGGGATCCGCTTGGTGGTGGGCAGGTGCGGCCCGCGGCAGAGGTCCTTCCACGCCAGCTCGCCGTCGCGGCGCAGGTTGTCGTAGATGGTGAGCTCCCCGGCGCCGACCTCGACGTCGGCGCCCTCCGCGGCCTCGGCGGACCCGCCCTTGAGCCCGATCAGCTCGATCTTGTAGGGCTCGTCCTGGAGCTCGTCGAGGGCGTCGGCGTCGCTGACCGCCCGGCGCGAGAACCGCTGGCCCTCCTTGATGATCTTGCGCATGGCGGTCTCGATCTTGTCGAGATCCTCGGGCACGAACGGGGTCTCGACGTCGAAGTCGTAGTAGAAGCCGTTCTCCACCGGCGGCCCGATGCCGAGCTTGGCGTCGGGCCACAGCTGCTGCACCGCCTGGGCCATCACGTGGGCGGTGGAGTGCCGGAGGATGTCGTGGCCGTCCTTGCTGTCGATCGCCACCCCCTCGACCTGGTCGCCGTCGTGGAGCTCGTAGGCCAGATCGCGTAGCTCGCCGCCGACGCGGGCCGCGATCACGGTCGGGTCGTCGGCATACAGCTCCCAGGCCTTGGTGCCCGTCGTCACCGTCCGCTCCTCACGCGCATCGGCGTGGGTGAGGACGATCTTCAGGTCGGGCACGACTGCTCCTGGTGAGGACGAGGCTGGGACGCGCCGATGGTATCGAGAGGTGATCGGTCACTTCGCCTGGATTGTCCCGCGCGATCAGGGAGCACCCTGTTTACTCATGGCGTGCACCTGCGACGGAAGCGGCAGGCGACGGCAGGGCAAACGGGGGACGACTCCGGCGCGCCCCGTCGCCCACGTCGTCGCGCGCGCATCCTGGGCCTCGTGGCGCTCCTCCTGGTCGTGGGCGGCGTCGCGCTGGCCGTGCTGTCACGGCCGCTGGTCTCCGCCAAGCACGAGGCCGACCAGGCGCAGGCCGACCTGAAGCTGGCGAAGACCGAGCTCTCGCAGCAGCACCTGGCGAAGGCCCGCGCCTACATCGCCGACGCCCGCACCCACGTCGACACCGCCCACCAGGACGCACACGGACTGGGCGCCGACGTGTGGTCCGTCGTACCGGTGGCCGGGGGGGCCGTCCACGACGCGCGACACCTCGTCGACGCCCTCGACGAGACGACCGCGGTCGCCGAGATCGGTGCCGACACCTACCCGATGGTGTCCGGCCAGGACTCCCACCTGGTCAACGGCCAGCAGATCGACCTCCAGGTCCTGCAGAAGGTGGTGGACCAGACCGCCCAGATGGGCACCCACCTGGACCAGGCGATGGCGGATGTGAACGAGGTGCAGGGCAACACCCCGATCGTGGGCGGTGCGGTGAGCCGCGCCCGTGACTCGGCGCTCGGCTATCTGCAGCCCGTGCAGGACAGCTACGCCAAGGCCGGCCCGCTGGTGGAGGCACTGCCGTCGATCCTGGGCTCCGACGGCCCCCGCACCTACCTGCTCGCGATGCTCAACCCTGCCGAGCAGCGGTACTCCGGCGGCGGCGCGCTGTCGTTCACCACGATGCACTTCGACCACGGTCGGGCCACGTTCGGGAAGAGCGTGAACGTCGACGACCTCCTGGCACGTGGCGTCACGCAACGCTGGCAGCCGGTCCCGGGCAACATCTTCCACAAGCCGGGACCGATCCGCGTCGCCAACGCGACGTTCTCCCCGTGGTGGTCGGTGTCGGGTGAGGAGCTGCTGCGCGGCTACCAGGCGGCGTACCCCGGGCAGAAGCTCGACGGCGTGATCGGCCTCGATCTCCAGAGCCTCGCGGACGTGTTCCGGGTGACCGGTCCGGTCGAGCTTCCCCACTTCGGCACGATCACCGCCGACAACCTGGTCAAGACCCTGGCCGGCAGCTACGGCGACTTCGCCTCCGTCGAGGTGCGCCACCAGCTCAACGAGGAGCTGGTCCCGGCCTTCCGCCAGAAGTTCTTCGAGGGCGGCCGGATGGCCGACAAGCTCAAGGCCATCGTCAACTCAGCAGACGGCCGGCACTTCTTCACCTACTTCCGCAGCGGACCGACGCAGCGTCGCTTCGCTCGGGTGGGGCTCTCCGGCGATCTGGCGCGGACGAGCCACGACTACATCGGCGTCTTCTCCCAGAACCTCAACGGCAGCAAGGTCGACTACTGGCAGCACCGGGAGCTCGCCTCGACGGTGGACCTGCATGCCGACGGCAGCGCCGCGGTCCATCTGAACGTCGACGTCTCCAACCAGGCACCGCCGTACACGCTGCCGGTGCCGGACCCGAAGGTCGGCTACGACACCCGCTACCTGGGCACCGTCATCGGCGTCTTCCTCCCCCGCTTCGCTGCGCTCGGCGACGTCACCGCCGGCGGTGCGTCGTACTCACCCACGCTGCACTACCCCCGGGTCCACGGTGTCCTGAACCGCAAGTACTTCGCCTACCCGACGCTGCTGCCGCAGGGACAGACGGCGAACGTGGGAGCCGACTACACGGTCCCGTTCGCCGCGGACGTGACGAGCAAGAGCACGATGACCTACGAGCTCGACGTCGACCCCCAGGACCTCGTCGACCCCGAGGGCCTGGAGGTGTCGGTGACCTTCCCCCAGGGCTGGTCCGCGACGTCGCTGCCGGACGGCTGGAAGGCCACCGCGCACGGCGCGCACTGGAAGGGCCCCGTCCCGGTGAAGCTGCACGTCGAGATCCCGCTGGAGAAGACCTCGTCGGCCTCGTGAGGCTGTGTCGTTCCGTGGCACGACCCGCGTGTAAGGTCACGGCCCGTGACTACCCTGCCTTGGATCCGTCGGCCTGTTGAGTGGGTTCGTGGGCGGCTTCCCGATCGCGGAGCTCCGGTCGCCACGACTGAGAATCCCCTGGAGAAGTACTTCCGCGCGAACACCGGTCGGGTGATCCACAAGTGGATCCACTACTTCGACATCTACGACCGTCACTTCTCACGCTTCCGGGGCAAGCCGGTCGTGATCCTCGAGTTCGGGGTCAACCAAGGTGGCTCGCTGCAGATGTGGCGCAACTACTTCGGCCGCAAGGCGACGATCTACGGCGTCGACATCGACCCTCGTTGCGCCGAGCTCGGAGGTCGGCGGATCAAGGTGTTCATCGGTGACCAGGAGGACCGGGACTTCCTGAGGAAGATCGCGGCGGAGATCGGGCCGATCGACGTCCTCATCGAGGACGGTGGCCACACCATGGGCCAGCAGATCGCGACGTTCGAGGAGCTCTACTCGCACCTCACACCCGACGGCGTGTTCCTGACCGAGGACGTCCATACCAGCTACTGGCCGAACTACGGCGGGGGCTACCGCAAGCCCGACACCTTCATGGAGTACGCGAAGGGGCTCACGGACCAGCTCAATGCCTGGCACTCCCGGGACGAGGACTTCGCCGTCGACGCGTTCACCCGAACCACGCGCTCCATGCACTTCTACGACAGCATCGTCGTGTTCGAGCGGGGCACCGTGGTGAAGCCGCACGCGGAGAAGACGGGGCGGCGCAGCTTCCCTCCGGCTCCGTGACGCCGGTCCTCGGCTGACCCGACCTCTCAAACACGCTCGTCGTCTCGCGGGCGGCCTACTCGCCGTACCCGAGCGACACGCTGGTGATCGACAGCTCTCCGCCCTCGCCCCTCACGACGATTCCAGCACCGTCCTCGGAGACCATGAAGGCTCGCACGGTGTCGAGGTCGACGTGTGCGGCAGCAGCGATCTCGCTGTCGCGGATGACCTGGCTGCCCGGCGTTCCGTCGTTCGCGGCCTGACGTTCGTGCCACAGGTCGCGCACCGTCACCCGCAAGCGCTCGATCTCTTCCAGCATCGTCTCGTCGCTCATCGCTGCACCGTAGCGGGGCGAGCGGGCGAGGTGTCCCGCGGCCGGGGCATTCATGGGGTAACGCCCGGCCGCGGGACACGGCCTCAGGGCAGGGTGATGGCCGCAGGCCCTGTGCTGCCGCTCACGCTAGAGCGTGAACCTTGGGGGAATCTCTAGCCCGGATGGAGTCTCGGGGCTCCGGCGGGCTGGGGTCTCCCGGGCATGCCCGAGGCTAGGGCGGTGGAATCGCGCCCCGGGAGCCCCACCCTGGGTGGTGTGCACTGTCCATGGGTCCTCAGACCTGGCCGTCAGCCCTGCTCCAACAGCTCGGCCGGTAGCCATTCCTCGACCACGATCCATGCGCCTGCCTCCAGCGTCGGCCGGACGACGCGGCCCTGCCAGCCGGAGGCGGTGTGCCGCCACTCGAGGAGGAGGCCAGGGAGCCGGCCGTGCCGATCTGTCACCCAGCAGTGCTTGACCACGGGGATCGCGCGCTCTCGTGGTGGAGGCGCGCCATGGATGCGCTCGTGGAGGGAAGCACGGTCGCCTCGGCGCCCCATCCCACCAGCCATGCCGCAGGGTATCGAACATACGTTCGATCGAGGGCAGCAACGTCGAGACGGTCGGAGCCGCACCGTCGTCCCACCGTGGAGCCCGCCGGCCACGGTGGGCGACCGGCGGGCTCCGTCCCAGCGTAGAAACGAGCCGCCCCTTGGTGCGTCACCAGAACTGACGGTTCCTTCCCCGCTGCGCGGACATAGCGAAGCCCGTCGGTATCCCCCTTGAACCGACGGGCTTCGAGGCGCGTCGCCACCCCCGTGAGCGACACGCGGCGAGGCCCGTCGGGAGACGGGGGCTACGACGACGGGCCTCACTGTCGCGTTCCGCGCACTGCTTGAGGAGCGGAACACTCGGCCCTCGGGTACACACCGGCTGACTCCGAGAGGCGCGTGCGCCGAGCCTACGACGGACGGGACTGTCTCCCCACACCCTGATGGGTGTGATCGTGAGGCTTCTGATGGGCACGCGGAGCGCACCAGGCCGGTTCCACTCTGGCAACCGGCCTCTGACCTGCACTCGTGCTGGTGGGCGATACTGGGTTCGAACCAGTGACCTCTTCGGTGTGAACGAAGCGCGCTACCACTGCGCCAATCGCCCCGTGACGGCGCGCGATGCGCTGTCGTGACTGCGGAGCGAGACTTTAGCGCACGGTCCTCGGCCGACCACATCGGCGGTGGCTCAGCGCCCGAGCAGCTCCGCCTCGCGCTCGTGCCACACCTTGCGTGCCTCGGTGGTGACCGGGCCCGGTGCCTCGAGCTCGCGATCGTCCCAGCGAGAGATGGGCTGGACGTCGCGGGTGGTGGAGGCGAGGAACGCCTCGCTGGCCTCGGCCAGGACCTCGATCGGCTCGTCGACCTCGGTGGCGCCGTACCACTCCAGCACGAGATGGCGGGTGATCCCGGCCAGGCAGCCGGACGCCAGCGTCGGGGTGCGGAGCTCGCCGTTGACGACGTAGAAGATGTTGGTGCCCGTGCCCTCGCACAGGTGGCCCTGCAGGTTGGCGAAGACGGCCTCGCTCGCGCCCTTCTCACGCGCCCGCGCCAGGGCGCGCACGTTCTCGCCGTACGACGTGGTCTTGAGGCCGGCGAGGGCGCCCCGCTCGTTGCGCGGCCAGGGCACGGTCACCACCGCGGTGGTGTCGGGCCAGGGGTCCATCGGCGCCGCGACGACCACCAGGGACGGCGGACCTTCGCCGCGGTCGGACCCGAGCGGTGAGGGACCGCCGGTCCAGGTGATGCGGACCCGGCCCAGCGTCAGCGGCTCGCCGTCCAGGACGGCCGCGACACCACGACGTACCTCCGCTACATCGACGTCCGGGAGGCCGAGCCCCCGAGCGGACCGCGCCAGCCGTGCGAGGTGCTGGTCGATCGCGAAGGTCTGGCCGTCGACGACCTTGAGCACCTCGAACACGCCGTCTCCGACGGTCAGTCCGTGGTCGCTCGCGCCGACGACCGGAGCCTCCGGGTCAGTGAGGAGCCGGCCGTTCACCCAGGTGCGCATGGGCCGAAACTACCCGCGCCGCACCCGAATTGGTGGTCCCGAGGGCATCGGCTATGGTTCTCTTCGCGTCTCCGGGAGCGCCTTCGGGTGCGGGGAAGCAAGCGGACGTAGCTCAGTTGGTAGAGCGCAACCTTGCCAAGGTTGAGGTCGCGAGTTCGAGCCTCGTCGTCCGCTCGGAGCGGGTCTCGAGCCCATCCAGCGGTGGGTTGGCCGAGAGGCGAGGCAACGGACTGCAAATCCGTGTACACGGGTTCAAATCCCGTACCCACCTCGTAGCATCACCCTTTCCACGGGCGATTGGCGCAGCGGTAGCGCGCTTCCTTGACACGGAAGAGGTCACTGGTTCAAACCCAGTATCGCCCACCAGCACGGCACGACCCCTGGCCCACCTGGAGGCGGAGCAGGGCAGTCGATTTTCGTCCTAGCCCACAGGCGACGCACAGCTCTAGCGTGCGACGTGTAGTGCCCGGTGTCCCCCGTTGCGGGGTGCTGCCCGATGCCCGCTGGTGACCCCATGCCCCGGCGGGCATCGCGGGCGCAGGGAGGTTGAGGCGCTCACCCGCCCGGGAATCGTCTGGCGAGTTGGGCGCCCCGCTGCGGGTGGGCCGGGCGGGACGTCCATCAGGCTGACTCGGCAGCTGTTGCGCCCGGCCGCTCCTGCCAATCCCCCCGGTGGCAGAGGGCCTCAACCACCCAGCGGCCGGGCGCACACCGTCCGTACCCACCATCCGCGATTGCACCGGGTCGGACGCGGAGTCGCCGTGACGCGCTCATGCCCGACCTACACTCGAGCGCGAAGCCCGCTGGAGCCCTGGAGACTCCAGCGGGCTTCGCCATGTCGGCACGCCGCCGCGCTTCGAGATCGGCGAGTCGACCAAGCACTCAGCCGCCGCGGGCGGCCGAGGTGACGAGAGTGCGCCCCGCGGACTGCGTAAGCCCCCGCGAGAGTGCGGGGCGCCGATGGGCCGCAAAGTACACCCGCCCCAGAGCCGTGACCAGAGCAAAACGCCGCGCCCGAGCGCCTCGGGGCAGACCCGAACGGCGCTTTTCGTCACCCGCGCCGGGTGATGCCGACCGCTGTGCAGCGGGCCACGCTGACTTCATCGGCATCAACGTCACCTGGAGGAACGATGTCCCTACCACCCATCTCTTCGCCGGACCCGTTGGCCACCCGCCCGGTCTACTCGACCGGAGACGAGGGCTCGGCCTGGACCGGCTGGATCGCCTTCGCCGGCACGATCATGATCATGCTCGGCATCTTCCACGCCATCCAGGGCCTGGTCGCGCTCTTCAACAGCGACTACTACGCCGTCACCAAGTCCGGGCTCGTCGTCCATGCCGACTACACGGCGTGGGGCTGGGTCCAGCTGATCGCGGGCATCATCGTCGCGGTCGCCGGCATCTGCCTCTTCATGGGTCAGTGGTGGGCACGCGCGGTCGGCGTGATCCTGGCGACGATCAGCGCGATCATCAACATCGGCTTCCTGGCGGCGTCGCCGTTCTGGGCCCTGATCATGATCGCGCTCGACATCACCGTGATCCTGGCGCTGACCGTGCACGGCTCGGAGATGAAGGCAGAACGCCGTATGTGACCTGTCGACCCGGGCACCCGAACAGGAGAGCTGATGACTGAGGCCGCACCTGCACCTGCACCTGCACCTGCACCTGCACCTGCCGAGCACTCGGGCCGGGGGCGAGCGATCGCGGCCGTCGTGTGCCTGGTGCTCGCCGCCGTCCTGACCGTGCCGGCGTCGTTCGCGTACTGGGGCCAGCGCACCATCAACGACGGACAGCGGTACGTCGATACGGTGGGTCCACTCGTGGACTCCCCCGAGGTGCAGACCGCGATCGCCACCAAAGTCACCGACGCCATCGAGGAGCAGGTCGACGTCCAGGCGCTGTTGACCCAGGCGTTCGCCGGGGTGATCCAGGACCGGCCGCGGGTGCAGCTCCTGATCGGGCCTCTCACCGGCGCGGTCAACGGGCTGATCCAGACACAGGTCCAGAACTTCGTCGCGTCCGATGCGTTCCGCCAGCTCTGGCTGGCCGTGAACACCCGGGCGCAGGAGCGACTCGTCCAGCTGCTGAAGGGTGACGACTCCGGCGCCGTGCAGGTGCAGGGCGGGGAGGTCGTCCTCGACCTGTCAGTGGTCGTCGACCAGGTGAAGACGTTGCTGGTCGACCGGGGGCTCACGTTCGTCCAGAACGCGCCCCCGATCCCCGCGGCGGACCAGCAGATCGTGCTCCTGGAGTCGCATCAGCTGAAGCAGGTGCGCACGATCTACGCGTTCACCAACCCGGTCGCGAAGTGGCTGCTGCCGGTCGTCGCCCTGCTCTACCTGGGTGGACTGCTTCTCTCGCGCCGCAGGGCGCGCGCGACGGTGATCATCGCCGTGCTGCTCGCGGCGAACGCTCTGCTCGTGGCCCTGATGCTCTCGGTCGGCCGACAGCTGTTCATCAACCAACTGTCCGGCACCGTGTTCGGCCCCGCGAGCAGGGTCTTCTACGACACCCTCCTGTCCTATCTCGAGCGCGGTCAGCACGTGATGCTCTGGCTGGGTCTGATCCTCGTCGTGATCGGGCTCTTCGCCGGTGGTACGAGGCTGGGCACCGCCGTACGCACCACGCTCGCCCACGGGTTGGAGTCCATCGGAGGCTCTCTCGCGGACACCCCGGTGGCCGGAGCGGGGCGCTGGACCGCTGCGAACGCCGTGTGGCTCCGGATCGTGGTCGGGGTGCTCGGCGTGGTGGTCCTGGTGTGGGGCAACGACATCTCGGTCTCGCGGCTGGTCTGGTCGACCGTCTTCGTGGCCGTGCTCCTGGCGGTCATCCAGGTGCTGGTCGGCGCGGGCCGGGCTGCCGGTGCCGTCGGCGCGGGTGGGGACGACCCCGGCCGAACGCCGGAGGAGCCGGAGGACACCGTCCCGCTCCCGGCCGGCGGCAAGGCGTAGGCGCCGGGCGGCGACGGTCTACCAGCCCCGGCCCGGAATGAACCGGAGCCCGTGGCCGTTCTGCGAGCCATGACCACAGTCGGACTCATCGGAAGCGGACACATCGGCGGCACCGTGGCACGACTGGCGGTGGACGCGGGGCACGACGTCGTCCTCAGCAACAGCCGCGGCCCCGAGACCCTCCGGGATCTCGTGGCCGAGCTGGGCCCCCACGCCCGTGCCGCAACGGCCGAGGAAGCTGCCGTGGCCGGCGACCTCGTCGTCGTCACCATCCCGCTCAAGAACATCGACCAGGTGCCGTCCGAGCCGCTGCGAGGCAAGGTCGTCATCGACACCTCGAACTACTACCCACAGCGCGACGGGCAGATCGCGGCGCTCGACGACAAGACCCTGACGACCAGCGAGCTGGTGCAGTCCCAGCTCCCGGGCAGCCGGGTCGTCAAGGCCTTCAACAACCTCAACTACCTCCACCTCGGCTCCTTGCAGCAGCCGGCCGGGAGCCCCGAGCGCTCCGTCCTCGCCATCGCCGGCGATGACCCGGACGCCAAGTCGGCGGTCAGCGAGTTCCTGGACAGCATCGGGTACGACGCCTACGACGCGGGCCCGCTCGCCGACAGCTGGCGCTACGACGTCGGGACGCCGGCGTACGGCAATCCCTACAACACCGACACCAGCGGAGCCTTTCCGCCACCGCCGGACAGCGGCCGTCAGGTGACGGCCGAGGTGATGCGCGAGGCGCTGGCGGCCGCGACCCGCTGAGGACTCAGTCCTCCTCGGTCTCCTCACCGTGGGTGCCGGGGCGCGGTGCCCACGGCAGCTCCCTGGCCGGCCGTACGACGATCAGCCGGTCGCCGCGGGCCAGCTGGGTGACCACCGGGTCGAAGTAGCGGTAGACGTTCTCGTCTCGCACCACCGCGATCACCTGGTCCGGCAGCGACTGCGGCTGCTGGCCGACCTCGCTGACCAGCAGCTCACGTTCGGCGACCTCGAGCCCCTCGCCGTACGTCAGCAGGTCCTCCATCACCGTGCCCAGGGTCGGCGAGAGCGACGAGAGCCCGAGCAGGCGACCCACGGCGTCCGACGAGGTGATCACCGAGCTGGCGCCGGACTGCTTCATCAGCGGCGCGTTCTCCTGCTCGCGCACGGAAGCGACGATCCAGGCGTCGGCGTTGAGCTGCCGGACGGTCAGCGTCGCGAGGACGTTGGAGTCGTCGCGGTCGGTGGTGATGATGACCTGCCGCGCCTCCGCGACACCGGCTCGCTGCAGCACCTCCGAACGAGTCGCGTCGCCCGTGACGACCGCCAGCCCGTCGGCGTGCGCCTCCGAGACGGCCTGGCTGCCCTTGTCGACGACGACGATCAGGTCGCGGTCGATCCCGTTGTTGACGAGGGTCTCGACGGCGCTGCGGCCCTTGGTGCCGTAGCCGACGATCACGACGTGGTCGTTCATGGTCTTCCTCCAACGGGCGATGCGGAACATGCGCCGACCCTGGGTGGCCAGCACCTCCAGCGTGGTGCCGATCAGCAGCACGAGGAACGCGATCCGGAGCGGCGTGATCACGAACGCGTTCGTCAGCCGGGCGCCGGCCGAGACGGGGGCGATGTCGCCGTAGCCGGTGGTGCTGAGGGTGACGGTCGAGTAGTAGATGGCGTCGACCAGATTGATCTCGTGGAGCGGCGGGTCGTTGGAGTCGCGGTAGCCGCTGCGCTCGGCGTACACGAGCAGCGACGGTGAACGCGATGATGCCGACGCCGAGCAGCACGCGCTGCGACAACGCCCACCACGGGGACCGGTCCCGGTCCGGGAGTACGACGTACCCGTGCGAGGGGTGGTCGACTTCGGGCGGCGGCACAGCGCGAATCTAGTCCACGGCCTCGTCGTCACCGGACTCGCGCGCCCGGCGGGGCCGCAGGCGTTGCACGAGCTCCCTGCGCGCGTGCTCGGTGCGCTGCTGGGGGAAGACCGTGTCGAACGAGGCGTTGAGCGCGGCGCCGATCAGCACCGCGATCGACAGGATGTAGAGCCAGAGCAGCACCGCGATCGGCGCCGCGAGAGGGCCGTAGATCGAACGGGAGTCCGCGGCCGTCACGGTCAGGAACTCGCGGAGCAGGAAGCTGCCGAGCAGCCAGACGCCGAGCGCGAAGGTCGCCCCCGGCAGGTTGATCCGCCACTTGGTCCGGACCGGGATCGACACGTGGTAGAGCGTCGCGAGGAAGCAGATCGAGAGCACGAGAACGGTGGGCCAGTAGAAGCTGACCAGGAAGTCGGCGCGAGATGGAAGCACTCGGTGAACCAGGGTCGGGCCGGCCACGACCAGCGGGAGCGCCACGATCCCGGTGACGATCGCCAGCAGGTAGAGGCTGAAGGAGAGCGCCCGCGTCTTGAGGATCCCGCGGTGGCCGCCGAGGCCGTGCATGATCGTGATGGTCTCGACGAACACGTGCATGGCCCGCGAGCCCGACCAGAGGGCCAGCACGAACCCGACCGAGATGACGTCGAACCGCCCCCCGCGCAGCACGTCGTCGATGGTCGGCTGGATCACGCGGTCGACGGCCGAGTCGGTGAGGAAGCGGGACGCGAGGTCGAGGATCGCGGTGCGGACCTGGTCCACCTGGTCGGGGCTGAACGACTGGGTGGCGTAGCCGATCGCGCCGGCGAGGGCGAAGATCAGCGGCGGCACGGACAGCACCGTGAAGAACGCCGCCTCGGCGGCCAGCCCGGTCACCCGATAGCGCATCGAGGAGGCGACGGTCGAGACGATGATCCGCCAGGTCGTCTCGCGGGTCCGCACCATCCACGCGGGCCAGCTGAACCCACGCTCAGGCTGGTCGGCCGGGCCCACCGCTGGGCGCGGGGGCTCGGCTCCGGGCATGGGGCCTACGGTAACCACATGACTGCAGCGAACCGGGCAGCCACCAACCAACCGCCGCCCCTGGTCGGGCACAACGTCGTCACGACGGACGCCGCGCTGGTCGAGGCGGTCACCCGCCACGCGGGCTCGGAGGTCGTGGACGACCTCGGGTCGCTCGGCGCCGAGGCCGGCACGGCCGAAGCCCGGGAGCACGGACTCCTGGCCAACCGGCACGAGCCCGAGCTCACGACGTACGACCGCTACGGGCACCGGATCGACGAGGTCGTCTTCCATCCCGTCGTGGCACTGGCTGATGGAGCGGGCCGTCGGGCACGGCCTGCAGGCGGCGCCCTGGGAGCAGCAGGCAGGCGGTGCCACCCACGCGCACGTACGACGCGCGGCCGGCTTCATGGCCTGGTCCCATACCGAGCCCGCCCACGGGTGCCCGATCTCGATGACGTACGCCGCGGTCCCGGCGCTCCGGGCGGACGAGCGGCTCGCCAAGGAGTGGACGCCGGCGCTGGCCTCGACGTCGTACGACCCCGGCATCCGGCCCGTCGCCGAGAAGCGCGGCGCTCTGGCCGGGATGGGGATGACCGAGAAGCAGGGCGGCTCCGACGTGCGCGCCAACGTCACCGAGGCACGGGCGACCGAGGTCGACGGCGAGTACACCCTGCACGGTCACAAGTGGTTCACCTCGGCGCCGATGAACGACGTCTTCCTGGTGCTCGCGCAGGCACCGGAGGGGTTGTCGTGCTTCCTGGTGCCGCGTGCCCTGCCCGACGGCACCCGTAACCGGCTCGACATCGTGCGGCTCAAGGACAAGCTCGGCAACCGCGCCAACGCCTCGGCCGAGCTCGAGCTGGAGGGCACGCTCGGCGTGCGGCTCGGCGACGAGGGCCGCGGCGTGCGCACGATCCTCGAGATGGTCGCCGCGACTCGGCTCGACTGCGTGCTCGGCTCCACGGCCCTGATGCGCCACACCCTCAACGAGGCGTCGTGGCACGTGGCACACCGCTCGGCGTTCGGAGGGCTGCTCGCCGACAAGCCGCTGATGCAGAACGTGATCGCGGACCTCGCGGTGGAGGCGGAGGCCGCGACCGCGCTGGCGATCCGGCTCGCGGCGGCGGTCGACGCGGACGGCGACCCGCACGAGGCCGCCCTGCGCAGGATCGCGCTGCCGCTGGCGAAGTTCTGGATCTGCAAGCGGACGCCCGGTTTCGTGGCCGAGGCGCTGGAGTGCCTCGGTGGCAACGGGTACGTCGAGGAGTCGGGGCTCCCCCTGCGCTACCGCGAGGCGCCGCTGAACTCGGTGTGGGAGGGCTCGGGCAACGTCAACGCACTCGACGTGCTGCGGGCGCTCGCGCGGGAGCCGGAGACGCTGGCGGCGTGGATCACCGAGGTCGGGCACGCGCGCGGGGGCGACGCGCGCCTCGATCGGGCGGTCGACGACACCTTGGAGCTGCTCGGCGAGACCGGCGCGCTCGAGGTCGGCGCCCGCCGGCTCGCCGGGCGGATGGCCGCCTGTCTGCAGGGAGCCCTGCTGGTGCGCTTCGCTCCCCCGGAGGTCGCCGACGCGTTCTGCGGCTCGCGTCTCGGCACGTCGTACGACGGCACCTACGGAACCCTCACCTCCCCCGTCACCGACCTCACCGCGATCGTCGCGCGGGCGACGCCGGTCGTCTAGCGCGAGGGCAGGCCCAGCCCCACGAGGGCGTCGCGGATCCGATCGCGCCCCGCGAGACTGCCCGGCCCGGCGAGGCGTCGCAGCACCCGCTCTGTCCAGCCGCCGGCGAGGCCGACGCGATGGTTGTACGCGCGCAGCCTCACGTCGTATCCCTCGATGCCGGCGTCGGCGAGCGGTGCGTCGTACCCACCATCGCCGCCAGGTGGTCGTCACTGACCGGGTCGGGCAGGAATGACCGGACCGAGCGGTGCGCGAGCTGGACGGCCAGGGTCTCGTTGCTCACCGTCAGCGGCGCGAGGTCGGAGTCGCCGTAGCGGTCGTGGACGTGGAGCCCGGAAGCGGCGGTCATGTGGCGGCCCGGCGCGCCATGCCACAGTGGGGCACAGGCCCACTCGAGGAGGAACGCGTGAACGACGTCGTCCCGATGCTCACCTACGCCGACGGCCCGGCCGCCATGGACTGGCTCGCCTCCGCGTTCGGCTTCGAGGAGCAGACCCGGTGGCTCGACGACGACGGCCGGGTCGGTCACGGCGAGATGCGGGCAGGCGACGGGCTGGTGATGATCGCTTCCACCAACCCGGCGTACGAGGGCCCGACCGCGCATCGGCGGCACTGCACGGCTGCGGATGCCTGGCTGGCCCCGCCGTACGTCGTGGACGGCGCCCTGGTCTACGTCGACGACATCGACGCCCACTACGCCCGGGCGGTGGCGGCCGGTGCCCCCACCCTGTCGGAGATCGAGGACGGCCCCGGACGGCTGTACCGCACCGAGGACCTCGAGGGTCACCGCTGGATGTTCATGCAGCGCGCCTGACCGCCTGTGGATGAGCTCCGCCGCGATCAGCCGGGCGGCGACATGCTGGCCGGACGCAACCTTGCTGCGCACACCGTTGCGCCGGCTGACACCAGCCCGGAGGGCCGTGTTCTGCCCGCGCGTGTACGTCGCTCCGACTCACCCGAGGTCGAGGCCGGGGTACAGCGGGTGGGCGTCGAGCATCTCGGCGCTGGCGGCCTTGACGCGGTCGGCGACACCCTCGCCGAGCGTGTACGACGCCTTCGACGGCGTGCCGGCCTTGGTGGTGCCGGGCTCGGTGTTGCGGAGCACGTCGACCATCAGGTCCGCGACCCGGTCGAAGTCGTCGGCACCGAAGCCGCGGGTGGTGAGCGCCGGGGTGCCGAGACGGATCCCGGAGGTGTACCAGGCGCCGTTGGGGTCGGCCGGGACGGAGTTGCGGTTGGTGACCACTCCGGCGTCGAGCAGCGCCGACTCGGCCTGACGTCCGGTCAGCCCGAAGGCCGACACGTCGAGCAGCACGATGTGGTTGTCGGTGCCGCCGGTGACGAGGGTGGCGCCGCGCTTCAGGAAGCCCTCGGCCAGCGACTTCGCGTTGTCGGCGATCGCCTGTGCGTAGGTCTGGAACGACGGCTGCCGCGCCTCGGCCAGTGCCACCGCCTTCGCGGCCATGATGTGGGAGAGCGGGCCGCCGAGCACCATCGGGCAGCCGCGGTCGACGTCGGCCGCGAACTCCTCCTGGGCCAGCACCATCCCGCCACGGGGGCCGCGCAGCGACTTGTGCGTCGTGGTGGTGGTGATGTGGGCGTGCGGCACCGGGTCCTCGTCGCCGGTGAACACCTTGCCGGCGACCAGTCCCGCGAAATGCGCCATGTCGACCATCAGCGTCGCGCCGACCTCGTCGGCGATCTCGCGCATCTTGGCGAAGTTCACCCGCCGCGGGTACGCCGAGTAGCCGGCGATCAGCACGAGCGGCTTGAACTCCTTCGCCTTGGCCCGCACCACGTCGTAGTCCAGCATCCCGGTCTCGGGATCCGTGCCGTACTGCTGCTGGTGGAACATCTTGCCGCTGATGTTGGGCCGGAAGCCGTGGGTGAGGTGGCCGCCGGCGTCGAGCGACATCCCGAGCAGCCGCTGGTTGCCGAACTCGTGGCGCAGCGTCTCCCAGTCGGCCTCGGACAGCTCGTTGACGTTCTTCGCCCCGAGCCGCTCCAACGCGGGCGTCTCGACGTGATGGGCCAGGATCGACCAGAAGGCGACCAGGTTGGCGTCGATGCCGGAGTGCGGCTGCACATAGGCGTACGGCGCTCCGAACAGCTCGCGCGCGTGCTCGGCGGCGATGGTCTCGACGGTGTCGACGTTCTGGCAGCCGGCGTAGAACCGGTGGCCGATGGTGCCCTCGGCGTACTTGTCGGAGAACCACGTGCCCATCGTCAGGAGCACCGCCGGCGAGGCGTAGTTCTCGCTGGCGATCAGCTTGAGGGAGCCGCGCTGGTCGGTCAGCTCCTGACGGGTCGCCTCCGCGATCCGCGGCTCGACCGCCGCGATCACCTCCAGCGCCGCGTCGTACGCGGTCGAAGCGGTCTTGGCCAGGGTCTCGGCGGACGGTGCATCGCTCATGCGGCTCAGCGTAGTCACGCCGCGCCGCCGGCGTACGACGCCACGTGGGCGATCGCGGTGGCCAGGGAGGAAGGTAGGACCATGCCCCACCTTCCCGCCGCGACGACGTTCGCCGACCTGCACCAGGGTCCCCTCCCCCTCGTCCTTCCCAACGCCTGGGACGTGCCGTCCGCCCTGGCGCTCGTGGCGGCAGGGTTCCCGGCGGTCGGCACGACCAGCTTCGGGGTGGCGTCGAGCCTCGGGCGCCCGGACGGCGGGCGCGCCACACGCGAGGCCAACCGCGCGCTCGCACGAGACCTGGCATCCCTTCCGGTCCCGGTGAGCGTCGACATCGAGGACGGCTACTCCGATGACCCGGACGAGGTCGCCGCGTACGTCGCCGGGCTCGAGGTGGCCGGGATCAACATCGAGGACAGCACCGACGCACGACTGGTGCCACCGGAGACCTTGGCGGCGAAGGTGGCCGCGATCAAGGTCCGCTGCCCCGAGGTGTTCGTCAACGCCCGCGTCGACACCTACTGGCTGCACGAGGACGAGAGCGTCGCGGCGACCCTGAGGCGCGCCACCCGCTACGCCGAGGCCGGCGCCGACGGGATCTTCGTGCCCGGGGCTCGCGATCCCGACGTGGTGCGAGCGCTGGCCCAGGGAGTGGTGCCACCCCTGAACGTGCTGGCCATCCCGGGGACGGCGATCGAGCGGCTGGGTGAGCTGGGCGTACGCCGGGTGAGCACCGGCTCGCTGCCCTACCGAGCCGCGCTCGGCGCCGCCGTCGAGGCTGCCTTGGCGGTCCGTGACGGGCGGGAGCCACCCCCGGCGCCGGCGTACGACGCGCTGCAGGCCCGCCTGACGGCGTACGCCTCGGACCGGCCCGCCACCTGACCGGTTCGCACGCGTGCCCGTCTCACATGCTGGCATGCCGTCTCGGTCCATGGGATTCCGGTTTGTGGAAGGGAGGTCCACCCCCTGAGACTTGCCTCATGATCAGCCGCGCACACGAGACGCACCTGGTGGTACGCCGCCACGTGGACCTCGGTCGTACGCGCAGCATGATCTGTTGGCCTCGCTGACCGCCGCCCCTCTCCGCGCCCAACGTCGCGCGCGGCACCCCAGCCAAGGACCGACACCCATGTCTGACCAGCGCTACTCCGCATCGCCGGCCTCCCGGACCGAGATCCCGCGCCCCAAGCGCGGAGAGGGTCAGTGGGCACTCGGCTACACCGAGCCGTTGAACAAGAACGAGCAGTCCAAGAAGGACGACGACCCGCTCCACGTCCGGGACCGGATCCTCCACGTCTACTCCCAGCGCGGCTTCGCCTCGATCGACCCGGCCGACCTGCGCGGCCGCTTCCGCTGGATGGGCCTCTACACGCAACGCGCGCCGGGCTTCGACGGCGGCAAGACGGCGATGCTCGAGGAGGAGGAGCTCGACGACGAGTTCTTCATGTTGCGGGTCCGCTCCGACGGCGCCCTGCTCTCGCACGAGGCCGTCCGCGCGCTCGGCACCATCGGCGTCGACTTCGCCCGCGACACCGCCGACGTCACCGACCGGGAGAACATCCAGTACCACTGGATCCGGATCGAGGACGTGCCCGAGATCTGGCAGCGGCTCGAGGACGCCGGGCTGTCCTCGCTCGAGGCGTGCGGCGACTCGCCCCGTCCCTTCCTCGGCTCCCCCGTCGCCGGCGTCGCGGCCGACGAGATCATCGACGGCACCAGCGCCCTGGAGGAGATCCAGCGCCGCTACCTCGGCAACCCCGACTTCTCCAACCTGCCCCGCAAGTTCAAGACCGCACTCACCGGGCACCCGAGCCACGACGTCTCGCCGGAGACCAACGACGTGTCCTTCGTCGGCACCGTCCACCCGGAGCACGGCCCCGGCTTCGACCTCTGGGTCGGCGGAGGCCTGTCCACCAACCCGATGCTCGCCCAGAAGGTCGGCGTCTGGATCCCGCTCGACGAGGTCGCCGACGTCTGGGAGGGCGTGGCCTCGATCTTCCGCGACTACGGCTACCGGCGGCTGCGCTCGCGGGCGCGCCTGAAGTTCCTGGTCGCCGACTGGGGCGTCGCGAAGTTCCGCGAGGTGCTCGAGAACGAGTACCTCGGCCGGCCTCTCATCTCCTGTGACTCCCCGGCCTCGCCGGTCGGGCACCGCGACCACATCGGCGTGCACCCGCAGCACGACGGCAAGCTGTACGTCGGCATCGCCCCGACGGTGGGCCGCGTGTCCGGCACCCTGCTGGTCGAGCTCGCCGACCTGATCGAGGAGTACGGCGTCGCCGGCGCCCGCCTCACGCCGTACCAGAAGATCGTGCTGGTCGGCGTGGACCCGGAGGTGATCGACGAGCTGCTCGGCCGGCTCGACCGGATCGGCCTGTCGGCGCGGCCGTCGGGGTGGCGGCGCAACACGATGGCCTGCACGGGCATCGAGTTCTGCAAGCTCGCCATCGTCGACACCAAGAACCGCGCCCGCGACCTCGTCGCCGAGCTCGAGCGCCGCTTCCCCGACCTCGACGTGCCGATCACCGTCAACGTCAACGGCTGCCCCAACGCCTGCGCCCGCACCCAGGTGGCCGACATCGGCCTCAAGGGTCAGCTGGTGATGGACGGCGACCGCCAGGTCGAGGGCTTCCAGGTGCACCTCGGGGGTGCCACCGGCCTGCAGGCCAGCTTCGGCCGCAAGCTGCGCGCCCACAAGGTCACCAGCGCCGGGCTCGACGACTACATCACCACGGTGGTCACCAGCTTCCTGGCCGACCGCCAGGCCGACGAGTCGTTCGCGACCTGGGTGGCGCGCGCCGACGAGGACCTCCTGCGCGGCGAGCGTCTCGACAAGCTCGACCGCCGGAGCGCACAGGCGGTGGCCTCATGAGCGAGCGCGCCGTTCCCTTCCACTGCCCCTACTGCGGCGAGCAGGACCTCTGGCCCTCGGAGGAGGGCCACGGTGCGTGGGAGTGCCGCGGCTGCCTGCGCGCGTTCACCGTCAAGATGCTCGGCATGGTCCGGCCCCACGGGGTCGAGCGATGACGGCGCTGACGACCTCCCAGGCGCGGAGCTTCCGTGGCACCCACACCGAGGGCCGCAGCCCCGAGGAGCTGCGCGAGCTGGTCTCCCACGTCGGCGCCGAGCTCGAGCTCGCGCCGGCCGAGGACATCGTCGAATGGGCCGTCGCCACGTTCGGCAAGCGCTTCTGCATCACCTCGTCCATGGGTGACGCGGTGCTCGCCCACGTCGCCTCGCGGGTAGCGCCGGGGGTCGACATCCTCTTCCTCGACACCGGCTACCACTTCGCCGAGACCATCGGCACCGCGGACGCCGTCGGCGCGACGATGGACGTGAACCTGATCCCGATCACGCCGATCCAGACGGTCGCCGAGCAGGACGCGGAGTACGGCGCCGAGCTCTACAAGCGCGACCCCGACCTGTGCTGCCGGCTCCGCAAGGTGCTGCCGCTGCAGGAGAGGCTCCAGGGGTACGACGCGTGGGCCACCGGGCTGCGTCGCGCCGAGACCCACAACCGGGTCATCGCACCCGTCGTCGGCTGGGACGCGCGCAAGGGCAAGGTGAAGGTGTCGCCGCTCGCGCGCTGGACCGACGACGACGTCGAGCGCTACGTCGCCGAGCACGGCGTACTCGTGAACCCGCTCGTGTACGACGGCTACCCGTCCATCGGCTGCGCCCCCTGCACCCGTCGCGTCGCGCCGGGCGAGGACCCGCGCAGCGGGCGCTGGGCCGGCACCGCCAAGACCGAGTGCGGGATCCACTGATGACGCACTCCCCCATCCAGAACCAGATCGACAACGTCGTCGGTTGCACGACCCCGCAGGTGAACAACGAGAGGAGGCCGCACTGATGGCCGCTCCAGCACTGGTGGCACTGGCTCACGGAAGCCGTGACCCACGGTCCAAGGCGACGATCAAGGCGCTCGTGGACGAGGTACGCAAGCTCCGCCCCGACCTCCGCATCGAGACGGCGTTCCTCGACCTGGCCAAGCCGACGCTCAGCACGGTCGTCGACAAGCTCGCGCGCGCGCACTTCGAGGAGGTCGTGGTCGTGCCGCTGCTGCTGACCGACGCGCACCACGCGAACGTCGACGTACCCGCCGCAGTGGCCGAGGCCGACGCCCGCCACGAGGACATCGCGGTGCGCGCCACCTCGATCCTCGGTCTCGAGGCGTGCTTCCTGGAGGTGCTCGACGTCCGGATGCGCGAGGCCCTCAAGGACGCGCGGGTCCGCGAGCTGGACGCCCTGGTGCTCGCGGCAGCCGGCTCGAGCGACGCGCTCGCGAACCAGTCGGTCGCGCGCCTGGCCCGCCTCTGGGGCTCGCACCACAAGCTGCCCGTCAGCGCAGCGTTCGCCTCGTCGGCTCCGCCGGCCACGGGTGAGGCCGTGCGCGCCTTCCGCAAGGAGGGTCGTCGTCACATCGCGGTCGCCTCGCTCTTCCTGGCCCCTGGCTTCCTGCCCGACCGGGCCAAGGAGCTCGCGATCGAGGCCGGCGCCGTCGCCGTCGCCGAGCCGCTCGGCGTCCACGAAGCCGTCGCCCGCACGATCCTGGCCCGGTACGCCGTCGGCGCGGTCGAGCTGGTTCCGGTCTAACCGACGAGGCTCTCCAGCAGGTGCTCGAGCTGGCGGGCCGGGTCGGTGGTCACGCCGCCGTGGACGGCGCTCGTCTGGAGAACGGTGCTGCGCGGGGCCTTGAGGTAGCCGAAGCGAGTGCCGGCCGGCTTGGCCGCCGCGGCGCCGACGCTCTCGTCGCCACGGCACACGCCCTCGACGAATGCCAGCCCGTCGCAGACCGCGTCGAGGTCGAGGCGCGGGTCGAGGGCCGCCAGCCGCTCGCGGTCGACCTGCCAGGCGGCCTCGAGGAACGCCGTCTCCTCGCAGTAGAGGACCACGCCGACGTTGAGGAACTCCTCCCGGTCGACGCGAGGCACGCAGCGGAGCACGACGTACTGGTAGGACAACGGCTTCGCGCTCACGCGGCGCTCACCCCGGGCAGCCAGGCGCGCGTCGCGAGGCGGGCCGAGAGGAACGAGACGTACGCCGCGCGCAGCGCGTCGGGCGACTCAGCCCCGGGCACCGGCTCGAGCCACGCGTCGGGCACCTCCGCGACGGCCGCCTCCACGTCGGCGCCAGTCAGGCCGATGTCGGAGTCGGCGGCGGCCAGCCGGTCGACGTGGGAGCCGAACACATGGTCGCGGACCTCCCAGGTCTGGGTGGCGAACCGAGCCGGGTCGCCGACGCCTCCGGACCAGCCGTGGTGGAAGTAGAGCGACGCTCCGTGGTCGATCACCCAGAGATCGTCGTGCCAGAGCAGCAGGTTCGGGTTCCGCCAGGTGCGGTCGACGTTCGCTGTGAAGGCGTCGAGCCAGAGCACGCGAGCCGCCGAGTCGGCCGGGGTCGCGGCCTCCCCCTCGTAGCCGAAGGCCCCGGGCAGGAAGTCGATCCCGAGGTTGAGCCCCGGGCTCGCGTTGAGCAGGTCCTGCACCTCCTCGTCGGCCTCGTAGCGAGCGATCTCGGGGTCGAGGTCGAGCGCCACCAGCCGTGGGGTGTGCAGGCCGAGTCGGGTGGCGAGTCCGCTCACGATCACCTCCGCCACCAGCACCCGCACGCCCTGGCCGGCGCCGCGGAACTTGCAGACGTAGGTGCCGAGGTCCTCGCCCTCGACCAGGCCCGGCAGGCTGCCGCCCTCCCGCAACGGCGTCACGTAGCGGGTCACGGCCACGGTCTCGATCACGCCGGCGACGCCTCGTCGAGCAGCCGGCGGCGCTGCTCCTCGACGTCGAAGTCGGGTGGTGGCCACCGCAGCCCCATCCCCCGCAGGGTTTCCAGCAGGAGCTCACCGACGACCAGGTTGCGGTACCACTTCTTGTCCGCGGGTACGACGTACCAGGGGGCCAGCTCCGCGTTGGTGCGCTCCAGCGCGATCTCGTACGCCGTCTGGTAGTCGCTCCAGTGCCCGCGCTCGTCGATGTCGCCGGGGTTGAACTTCCAGTACTTGTCCTCGTTGTCGAGCCGGGCCAGCAGCCGGGTGCGCTGCTCGGCGGCAGAGACGTGCAGCATGCACTTGACGATCACGACTCCCTCGGCGGCCAGCTCGGTCTCGAAGGCGTTGATCTGGTCGTACCGGCCCTCGATCGTGGCGGGCGCGGCCAGCCCGTGCACGCGGGCGATCAGGACGTCCTCGTAGTGGGAGCGGTCGAAGACGCCGACGTACCCCGGCTCCGGTACCGCCTTGCGGATCCGCCAGAGGAAGCGGTGCTTGCGCTCCTCGGCGGTCGGCGCCTTGAAGCTGGTGATCTTCACGCCCTGCGGGTCCACGAGCCCGACCGTGTGGCGCAGCACGCCGCCCTTGCCCGAGGTGTCCATTCCCTGCAGCACCAGCAGGACCCGCCGCTGGGAGCCGGTGGTCCGCTCGGCCCACAGCTGCTCCTGGAGGTCGGAGAGCTCCTCACCGAGAGCGAACAGAGCCGCCTTGCCCTCCTTCTTGCCACCGTCGAACCCGGGGGTCTCGTCGGTCGGGATGGCGCTGAGGTCGACGGGACCGGGCGGCAGCCGGTGGAGGTGGGAGGTCATGGACTCATCATGTCGAGTCGCGGGACCAAAGGCACCCGGGCACGAGGGTGTGTGGTCAGGGAGTGTCGAGGCCCCAGCGTGCAGCCAGGCCGCCACCACGTCGCACCGTGTCGAGCGTGGTCCTCAGGAGCCGGGTCCGGATCGGCCAGATCGCCGGGTCGCGATGCGGTCGCGAACACATCGAGATCGCGCGGCACAGCAACAGGGGCTCGAGCTGATCCGACACGGGAGCTGATCCGCAGGCCCCGAAGATGTCGTCGAGGCGGCTCAGGTACCTCCGGAGCTGGGCCGAGGAGAACCCGGCGTACGGCGGGGCGCCGCTCTCGGGCGCGGCCTCGGTCATCGCCGGGACGAACACCGCGGTGACCACGTCGTACCCGATCACGCCCCGACCGGCACCCTCCAGGTCGATGACGCCGCCCACGCAGGTGTTGTCCGAGTGCAGGTCGCCGTGAAGCAGGGTCCCGGGGAACTGCTGGAGCCGGCGGATCGCGTCCTCGAACGCCTCGCGCAGGTCCTCTGCGACCGCGGGGTGGAGGGCAGCAGCCCGCGCCACGCCGATGAACTCGGCGAACGCGCCCACGGACCACCGGGTCGTCGCCATCCGCGCCTGCGCCCGGGCGTGATGGGCGATGACCTCGGTGAAGTGCTGGAAGCTCTCGTCCGAGACGCTGCCTCGCGTGTCCACCTCCGCGTCGAAGATGTCCCCGAGCGTGCCGGATCCGAGCGACCGCTCCACGTAGTAGGGCAGGCGGCCCCGATAGCCGCGCTCGAGGATCGCGGCCACCGGGAAGCCGCGCCTGCCCATCTGTCGGTGGGTGGCCAGCTCGCCGGCCAACCCGGGACCGATCCTCAGATAGGCCTCGTCACCGCGGTAGACGCCCACTCCCGTCCGCCGTACGCAGACCCGATCGAAGGGTCGACCCCGCACGGTCAGGCGTCGCGGCAGCACCGAACCAGGCTAGTCACTCCGCGTCGTACGCCGGCTCCTCGTCGTCGGCCGCACCGAGCTCCGCGCGCACCACCGCGAACGCCATCCCGGCGGGGTACCCCTTGCGGGCCAGCAGGCCCGCCAGCCGCCTCGTGGCCGTGGTGCGGTCGACACCACGCAGGGAGCGCAGCTTCTTGCGGACCAGGGCGCGGGCCGCCTCCTCCTCGTCGACGGGATCGAGGTCGTCGAGGGCCGTGCGGGCGGTCTCGTCGTCCACGCCCTTGCGGCGCAGCTCCTGGGCCAGGGCCCGGCGCGCCAGGCCACGACTGCGCTGCCGGCTCTCCACCCAGGACCGGGCGAAGGCCTCGTCGTCGACCAGCCCGACCTCGGTGAAGCGGTCGAGCAGCCGCTCGGCGAGGTCGGCGGGCACGTCGCGCTTGGCGAGCTTGTCGCGCAGCTCCTGGCGGCTGCGGGCCTGGCCGGTCAGGGCGTCGAGCAGGATCTTGCGGCCGACCGACTCCGGGTCGGCGTCGGGACCGTCCTGCTGGACGTCTGGTGGGGGCTCCCCGGTCCACGCACGGACGCCGGCTCCGACGTCCCCCCTCCAGGCAGGGGGATCCGTCCTGCTAACACCCATGGGTTTCGTCTCGCCGTCGCGGCTTCGCGAGCTCAGCCGCGGGCTCGCTCAACCTAGCCGCCCCCACGCCGCCCGCTCGTGCCTCGCGGTCGACTGGGCGTCTAGAAGTCATCGACACCGATGGGCTCGTCGGACAGGTCGTCGGCGGGCGCGTCGACGGTCGGGCCGACGCCGAGCTTCTCCAGGATCCGCTTCTCCAGCTCGTTGGCGAGATCGGGGTTGTCGCTGAGGAACTGGCGGGCGTTCTCCTTGCCCTGGCCGAGCTGGTCACCCTCGTAGGTGTACCAAGCGCCGGCCTTGCGGACCAGGCCCGCCTCGACGCCCACGTCGATCAGGCCACCCTCGCGGCTGATGCCCTTGCCGTACATGATGTCGAACTCGGCCTGCTTGAACGGCGGTGCCACCTTGTTCTTGACGACCTTGACCCGGGTGCGGTTGCCGACCATGTCGGTGCCGTCCTTGAGGGTCTCGATGCGTCGCACGTCGAGCCGGACCGAGGAGTAGAACTTCAATGCGCGGCCACCGGTGGTCGTCTCCGGCGAGCCGAACATCACCCCGATCTTCTCGCGCAGCTGGTTGATGAAGATCATCGTGGTGTTGGAGTTGTTGAGCGCGCCGGTCATCTTGCGGAGCGCCTGGCTCATCAGCCGGGCCTGGAGGCCGACGTGGCTGTCGCCCATCTCGCCCTCGATCTCGGCGCGAGGCACGAGCGCTGCGACCGAGTCGATCACGATGAGGTCGAGCGCCCCGGAGCGGATCAGCATGTCGGCGATCTCGAGCGCCTGCTCACCGGAGTCGGGCTGGCTGACCAGCAGGGCGTCCGTGTCGACCCCGAGGTTCTTCGCGTAGTCGGGGTCGAGCGCGTGCTCGGCGTCGATGAACGCCACGATCCCGCCGGCGCGCTGGGCGTTGGCCACCGAGTGCAGCGCGACGGTCGTCTTGCCGGAGGACTCCGGCCCGTAGATCTCCACGACCCGGCCGCGCGGCAGGCCGCCCAGGCCGAGCGCGACGTCGAGGGCGATCGAGCCGGTCGGGATGACCTCGAGCGGGGCGCGGGTGTCGTCACCCAGGCGCATCACCGAGCCCTTGCCGAACTGCTTCTCGATCTGGGCGAGCGCGACGTCCAGCGCCTTCTCGCGGTCTCCACCAGCCATGTCTGTCCATCCTCTTCCGGGACCCGGTGTCCCGCTTCGCAGGGGTTCGGTCTTCGTCGTCGGGCCAGACGCTAGACCGGGCCACCGACAACCCGCGCGATGCGCGGTGCGGGCTGTGGAGAACCCCCGGACGGGGTCGTCTGCAGGCACCATCTAACCCGAACACGTGTTCGACCCGGGACCCGACACGCCGACAATCGGATTGCGCGCGACGCCCCCACCACGACACGGTGGCCGACGTGAGCGAGCTCGTGATCCGACCCCTCGACCCGCGCGCCGAAGCCGACATGGACGACTTCCAGCGCGTGTACGCCGCGGCCGAGCTGGCCGAGGACGCCGAGGCCGCGCTCTACTCCCGCGAGGACGGGGTGACGATGCTCCTCTCCTCCGGCACGGGCGGTGAGCTCTGCGAGGCCTACGGCGCGTTCGCGGGAGACGTGATGGCCGGTGAGCTGATGATCACCGCCCCCCTGCGGGACAACCTCCAGGTCGCTCGCGTCTGGATCTGGGTCGACCCGGCGCACCAGCGACGCGGCATCGGCACCCGGCTCGCGGCGTACGCCGACACCAGGGTGGCGGCGCTGAGCCGCAGCATCTGCCATGCGCAGGCCCGGATCGGCGTCGACCGGGCGAACGGGAACAGGGCCTTCGCCGAGCGCCTGGGCTACACCCTGGCCAACACCGAGATCGAGCGCCGCCTCGACCTGCCCGCCGACCCCGAGCTGCTCGATCGGCTCGCCGCCGCGGCCGCCCCCCATCACCAGGAGTACCGGATCCGGACCGTGGTCGGGCCGGTGCCCGAGGAGCTGGCGGCGTCCTACATGACACTGAAGAACCAGATCGGCGTCGAGATGCCCTCCGGCGACCTCGAGGTCGAGGTCGGGCAGGAGACGCCGGCGGAGCTGGCCGTGCAGGACCGCTACCTGGTGACGTCGGGACGCACCCGGGTGGCGTCGTACGCGCTCACCGGGGACGGCACCGTGGTCGGCTACTCCGTGGCGGCGACCAGCAACGACCACCATCATCACGTCGACCAGTGGGGCACCCTGGTCGACCGCGCGCATCGCGGTCATCGGCTCGGTCTGGCGGTCAAGTGCGCACTGCTGCGAGCCCTGTCCGAGGGATTCCCCGACAAGACCTTCATCGAGACCACGAACGCCGAGACCAACGCGCACATGGTCGCCATCAACGAGGCGCTCGGCTTCGAGGTGGTGCAGGTGTACGGCGACTTCCAGAAGCGACTCTGACGGCTACCGCTCCGACTCCGGCAACCTGAGCGCCCGCCACACGGCCGCCCACACCGCCTTGGGAGGCTCGCCCGCGTCGAGCGCCTCGGCGACGGTTCGTCCGTCCAGGTCGGCGAGCACGTACTGCTCGGACCACGCGCGGGCGTACGCCGGCCCGAGGGCGGCGTCCATCCGGCGCCAGAACTCCGTGTGCCTCACGTGCGCGTCGCCAGGACCTCGAGCCAGCGCTCGCCGCGCGAGCCTTCGTGGCGTCCGACGTGCTCGACGGACCAGCCGGCACCACGCAGCGACTCGCGCAGGGGTGTCTCACGCCAGTACGTGAACAGCCGCGGCGACGTCACGTTGCCGTGGACCGACCAGCTCTCGCCGTCGCCCTCCTTGACCGTCGCGTAGAGCAGACCGTCGCCGGCGGTCGCCCCGGCGAGACGGCCGAGCACGGCCGGCAGATCCTCGCGGCGGACGTGGAGCAGGGAGGCGTTGGCCCACACCCCGGCGTACGGCGTGCCGGGTGCGGCCGGGTCGCCGAGGTCGTCGGTCAGCGGGTCGAGCAGGTCGGCGTCGTCGCCGCCGGCCCGGAGCAGCTCCACGAACCCGGGCGTGACGTCGGTACGCCGCACACTCAACCCGGCCCGCTCCAGCGCCCGGGCGTCCCGGCCACCGCCGCTGCCGATCTCGAGCACCCGGGCGCCCGGTGGCAGCACGCCGGCGAAGCGCTCGATCGCCGCGACCACGGGGCCGGGCACATCGGCGGTGGCGTCGCGGTAGTCCGCCGCGGAGGCGTCGTACGCCCGGACGGTCGCCGCGGACGCGGCGTCGCGTACGTCGTGGAGGTGGTGGACGACGTCGTGCAGGTGGTAGCGGCCGAGGGACTCGACGGTGAACTCGCTCCCGTCGCTGCGCACCCCGCGCCGGTGCCACGACAGCGGCGGCACGGACGCGTAGAGGTCGCTGACGGCGTACGCCGCGGCCACCAGCGTCGGCCCGACGATGGACGGCAGCTGGCTGGCGTAGCGGCCCTCCACCGCCGACTGGTCCTGGTCCCAGTTCGCGAAGTGGGGGGCGTCCTCCACGAGCATCGACGAGACCCGGTCGTGGAAGACCTGGTGGACGTCGTGGACGTGACAGGCGTACTCCAGCGTCGACCAGCGGTCGTCGCGCGTGCGCTCCGCGGCCTCCGGGTCGGCCAGCAAGGCGTGCCAGACCTGGGCGTTGGTGCGGAACGCGCGCGGGAGATCGTGTCGCTCCACCTCGCGGACGTCGAGGCCGCACTCCTCGCAGCGACGCTCGAGCACCCAGGTCCAGTCCTTGGTGTCGGGTTCGAGCGGAGCCTGCGGTGTGGTCACCCACTCATCCTTGCAAACCGTCGGCCACCGACGGGTCACCCCTGCGAACCGTGCTGCAGGGCCGCGAGGAAGGCGTCCGGCTCCGCCACGCTGACGCGCAGCACCTTCACCGTCACCGGTACGCCGCACACGGTCGCCCGGGCCGGCGGGTCGAGCACGATCCGCGCCAGACCGTGCGACGACGTGTTCACCAGCCAGGTGCCACGCCACCCGTGCGCGCCGATCCCACCGATCCGGTCGTGGTCGCGCAGCACGGCGACCACGGAGTCGCGCGGGGCGTCGAGCCTGAAGGACCAGCCGAGGCGCACCTTCAGCTCGTCGTCGTCGAGCGCGGCGTACCGGCTGTTCTCCGGGATCGCGAGCACACCCATCAAGGCGCGCACCGGAGGTGCTCCCCGAGGGAACGCGTACCTCATGCCCCGAGCGTACGACGGCCGGTCTCCGCCCGTCATGAAGGACGGCAGCTGGTGGAAACGGCTACGCGGACGGGGTCCTCGTGGCAGGCTGTGCGGCTCCGAACCCCCACCCTCGGAGGCATCATGCGCACCCTGCCGCTGTGGGCCGCCCTTGCCGCGGTCACCCTCGCCCTGCCGGTCTCTGCCCGAGCAGCCGGTCACGAGCACGGCCACGTGGCTCGTGCCGCCGCGGTGAAGGCCCGCTCGGACCACTGGGAGGCGCGGGTCATCACGCTGACCAACCACCGGCGCGAGGCCCACGGCCGCAAGCCGCTCAGGGCCGCGGACTGCCCCGACCGTTTCGCCGAGCCGTGGACGCGTCACCTGGCCACGAAACGGGTGCTCGTGCACCAGGACCTCCACCCGATGTTGAGCTGCCCCCACACCTCGACCGCCGGCGAGAACATCGCCTTCGGCTTCGACAGCCCGCGTGCGCTGGTCAGTGCCTGGATGCACTCGGAGGGCCACCGGGCCAACATCCTGAACCCGCACTTCCACCGGATCGGCGTGTCCGGATGGCACGCCACCAACGGCACGACGTACGCGACGCAGGACTTCGTGGGCTGACCGGCCTAGGTGAGCAGGAGGCGGTCGAGCCGTCGGCGGACCACGGCCAGCCCGATCAGCCCCATCACCACCAGGTACACCACCGAGATCACCGACGCCCAGGTGAGTACGCCGGTGGTCAGCTCGCGGCACAGGACGACGCCGCGGTAGAGCGGCGTCACCTCGACGACCCACCGGAGCACGCCGTGGAAGGCGGTGATCGGGAAGAAGGTGCCGGAGAAGAGGAAGAGCGGGAGCTGGAAGAGGGTGATCTTCTCGAAGTCCTGCCACGACGTCATCCACGTGGTCGCCGCCATGCAGACCGCGGCGAACGCGAATCCGATCAACAGAGCGGCGGGGAGTGCGAGCACCGCCCACCAGGTGTGCACGAGCCCCAGCGCCCACATCACGACCAGGAACGCCGCGGAGTAGGTGGCGCCTCGCAGCTGGCCCCAGAGGATCTCTCCCCGTGCGATGTCGATGGTCGTGAGCGGGGTGGCGAGCATCTGGTCGTAGAGCTTGTCGTACTTCAGCTTGAAGAAGACGTTGTACGTCGAGTCGATCAGCGCGCCGTTGAACGCCGACGCGGCGAGCATCCCGGGCGCCACGAACTCGGCGTAGGGGATGGTGTGGCCGTTGAACTCGAAGGCGTGGATCAGCTTGCCGACCCCGACACCGATCGAGAGCAGGTAGAAGACCGGCTCGAGGAAGCCGGTCAGGAAGAGCTTCCAGGCGTCCTTGTAGACGACGTAGTTCCGCGTCACGAGGATCCAGGTGGCCGCGGCGGGACGCAGGGGCGCCGCGAGCTGGCTCATGACCGGACCCTCGCGCCGAGCGAGTGGATCGCCAGCCACCAGCCGACGACCGTCACCGCGATCAGGATGACGAGGTTGATCGCCGCCGTGCTCCACACGACGTTGTCGAGGCACAGCATCCGGGTCAGGTTCACGCCGTGCCACAGCGGCGTGCAGCGCGCGACCCACTCCCCGAAGGTGCCGAGGTTGGTGATCGGGAAGAACGCGCCCGAGAACAGGAACAGGGGGATCAGGCCGAGCCGGAAGATGAGGCCGAAGGACTCGGGTCCCTTGATGTGGGCGCTGTAGGCGAAGGTGAGCGTCGCGAAGGACATGCCCGTCAGGATCGTCACGAACCACGCGAGGATCGGGCCCCACCAGCTCTCGAAGACCCCGAACGGCGCCATCACCAGGAAGTACACCCCGCACGTCAGCGCCAACCGGCACATCACGAACAGCAGCATGGCGTTGGTGAGGTCGCGGACCTCGAGGGGCGTGGCGAGCTGGGCGAAGAACGTCTTGTGCCACTTGAGCGCGCCCATCACGGGGTACGTCGTCTCCCCGACGGCGGTGGTCATCGCCTGGGCGGCGATCAGACCCGGCACGATGAACTGGAGGTACGACGTCGCGCCGTCCAGCCGCGCGGGGCTGACGTGGACGAAGCCGCCGAGCAGCACCCCCATCGCGAGCACGTAGAACAACGGGGACAGGAAGGACGAGACGATCGAGCCCTTCCAGGTGCGCTTGTAGACCGTGAGCCAGTAGTCGAAGAGCCGGACGACGCCGTCCGTGGTGGTGAGCCGCCGGCCCGGGGCGATGGTGGAGACCGCCATCAGTCCACCAGCGTCCGGCCGGTGAGGCGTAGGAAGACGTCTTCCAGGGTGGAGCGACGTACGAGCGTGGCGATCGGGTCGAGCCCGCGCTCGTGGACCTTCGCGAGGACGTTCTCGCCGTCGTCGCTGTAGACCAGGATCCGGTCGGGCAGCACCTCCACCCGCTCGCCGAGGTCGGCGATCTTCTCCGCGGTGGCGTCGTGGTCGCCGACCGGGAACCGCAGCTCGGCGACCTCGCGCGTGGAGTAGTCCTTGATGAGCTGCATCGGCGACCCCTCGGCGGCGATCACCCCGCGGTCCATCACCACGAGACGGTCCGTCAGCTGCTCGGCTTCATCCATGTAGTGAGTCGTGATCACCAGGGTGACGCCCTGCTGCTTGAGCCGGAACAGCCGGTCCCACAACACGTGCCGCGCCTGAGGGTCGAGGCCGGTGGTCGGCTCGTCGAGCAGCAGCAGGTCGGGTCGGTTGATCAGAGAGCGGGCGATGGTGAGGCGACGCTTCATCCCGCCGGAGAGGTCCTCGACCTTCGCCGCGCGCTTCTCGGTGAGCTGCACGAACTCGAGGAGCTCCTCGGCCCGCTCGCGCACCTCGGCCTTCGGGATCCCGAAGTAGCGGCCGTAGATGTAGAGGTTGTCGAAGACGTTGAGCTCGACGTCGAGCGTGTCGTCCTGCGGACACACTCCGAGCCGCGACCGGATGGCCGGACCGTCCACCGCCGGGTCCATCCCGAGGATCCGGAGCTCTCCCCCGCTGACCGGCGAGACCGCAGCGATCATCCGCATCGTCGAGGACTTGCCCGCGCCGTTGGGACCGAGGAAGCCGAACGCCTCGCCACGTCGTACGTCGAGGTCGATGCCCTTGACGGCCTCGACGACCTCCCCCGACTTCGAGCTGAAGGACTTGCGGAGGCCGCGGGCCCGGATCATCGCTTCGCTCGACACCCGGCCGACCCTACAAACGTTCGCCGACAGTCGGCACCGGTTTCTTCTCGCGGGTCTCGTCGCCGTGGCCGGGCCACCATGCGGCGTGGCCGATCAGTGCCGTCAGGGACGGCGTGAAGAACATCGCCATCACGAACGCGGCGACGAAGATGCCGAAGGAGATCGAGAAGCCGAGGGCGGTGAGCAGGGCATTGCCGCCGAGCATCAGGGACGCGAACGTGCCCGCCAGGATCAGGCCGGCAGCCGCGACGGTCGGGCCCGCGTGCTTCAGGGCCTCAGCGGCCGCATGCCGGCTGTCGGCTCCCTCCCGCGCCTCCTCGCGTAGTCGGGCGATCATCAGGATGTTGTAGTCGGTGCCGAGGGCCACGACGAACAGGTAGATGTAGATCGGAAGCAGGAAGATCAGGCCCTCCCGTCCACCGAGGTGCTGGAAGACGAGCACGGCCGCGCCGAGAGTCGCGCCGAAGCCGAGGGCGACCGACGCCATCAGGTAGAGGGGTGCGACCAGACTTCGCAGCAGCAGCGCGAGGATGAGCATGATCACGAGCGCGGCGACGGGGAAGACCACGAGATAGTCACGGTTCATCGCCTTCTGGAAGTCCACGAAGACCGAGGTGGTGCCGCCGACCAGCGCTTCGGTCCCCTCGGGCGCGGCGGCGTGCGCAGCATCGCGGATCGGACCCTTGACGTCCGCCAGAGCCTGGTCGGAGGTCGGGTCCTCCTTGAGGACGACGCTGAACGATGCGGTGGTCTTGTCGTCGCTGAGCGTGGGCGGAGCCACCTGCCCGACGCCCTCCGCCTTGCTCAGCTCCGCGGCGTACGCCGTGAGCTCGTCCTCGGTGAGCGGCTGGCCGTCGGTGGAGTGCAGCAACACCGGGGTCGGGTCGGTGGAACCAGCCGGCAGACCCTTCTGGAGCGTGCGCAGGGCGACGGCGGACTCGACGTTCTTGGGTGCTCCCGAGTCGCCGAGGTCGAAGTTGGGGTTGAAGCCGAGGGCGAAGACCGCCAGCACGCCGAGCACCAGCCCGGACGCGACGGCGTACCTGCCGGGCCGACGGCCGAGGGAGTCGCCGAGGGCGGCGAACCTGGCACCCTTGGGCTCGACCCGCCACGACTTCGAGGGCCAGAAGACCCTGGTTCCGAGCAGGGAGACGATCGCGGGCACGAGCGTCAGCGCAGCGACCACGGTGACCGCGACGGCGATGGCCAGGGCCGGACCGATCGACTTGAAGATGCCGAGCGAGCTCAGGACTAGCGCCATGAAGGAGACGATCACCGCGCCTCCGGCGGACGCGATCGCCTCGCCGGCTCGGCTGACGGCCTGCGCGACCGCCGTCCGGCTGTCCACCCCTGTCCGCAGACGCTCTCGATAGCGGAACAGGAAGAACAGGATGTAGTCGGTGCCGAT
This sequence comes from uncultured Actinomycetota bacterium, assembly GCA_963833775.1. Classification (GTDB taxonomy): domain Bacteria; phylum Actinomycetota; class Actinomycetes; order Propionibacteriales; family Nocardioidaceae; genus Nocardioides. The sequence continues at coordinate 225,168 of CAWHZH010000015.1, forward strand.
CCCGAACAGCACCACGATCAGGATCACCTGGATCGAGCTGTCCGTCTTGAGGTCGAAGAGGTTGTTCGCGACACCGATCAGGCCGACCGCGACCTGCGAGACCAGCCCGATCACCAGGATCGGCAGGACCGCCAGGATCACGCTGCGGAAGATCAGGCTCATCAGCACCAGGATCAGGAGCAGGGTCGCGATGCCGACGATCGCCTCGGCGTTCTGCGACGCTTCCTGCGAGTCGAGCGCCTGGGCGGCGGCCCCGGTGATGCCGAGACGCAGGTCGGTGCCCTTGACCAGCGCTTGTCCGTCCACGCGGAGCTGTTTGGCGGCGTCGATGGCATCGGGGTCGAAGGCGTTCTTGTCCTTGGCGATCCCGACCGCGGCGATCTGGACCAGCTTGTTCGGCGACGGAGGCTGGGCGACGATCCCTGCGAACACGGGGTCGAGCTTGGGCCCGAGGTCCGTCACGATCTTCTCGACGTCGGCCGTGTCGGCCGCGGTCAGGGGCTGTCCGTCCTGACGGTCGAAGACGAGGATCGCCCCGACCCCGCTCTGCTGCGGGAACGCGTCGGCCTGGAGCTTGGCGGCCCGGATCGACTCGTACTTGCTCGGCAGGAACTCCGACTGATCGCTGGTCGCGCTGAGCTTGGGCGCCGTCGCGATGATGACGACCGACACCACGATCCAGCCGAGGATGACGAACCATGGGTGCCGGGTCGCAAGCCGGCCGAGTCCGGTGAACACTCCGCGAGACTACCCAGAAGGGTGAGACGGCCTTCTCGCGGGCCTAGGTTGGGCGCATGGACCGACAGCACGCCGTTTCCGGATCGCCGTACGAGGACATCATCGGTTTCAGCCGCGCCGTGCGGGTGGGTCACACCGTCGCCGTCTCGGGTACGGCGCCGGTCTGGTCCGACGGCACGGTGGACCCCGACCCGGCCGTGCAGACGCGACGATGCTGGGAGATCGCGCTCGCCGCGCTCGAGCAGCTCGGCGGCCGCCTCGAGGACGTCGTTCGCACCCGGCAGTACCTCGTGAGGGCCGACATCGCGGAAGCCGTCGGGGCCGTGCATGGCGAGGTGTTCGGGGTCGTCCGGCCGGCGAGCACGATGGTCATCGTGTCCGGGCTGCTGGACCCCCGCTGGCTCGTCGAGGTGGAGCTGGACGCCGTCGTCGACTGACGGGACACAGCTCAGGCCACGAGGTCGACCGGAAAGCGGAGGTCGATCCGCAGGTCGGCCCCGCCAGGCATCGGTGGGGCGCCCGACCGGTACGTGCGCCCGTTCGGTGTCGTGATCTCCACGGTGTGCCGCTCGCCCGGGGATGGTCGCGCCCGCCAGCCGACGCTCGCCTTGGCGTAGTTACACCCCTCGCACAGCCCCTGACCGTTGCTCAGGCTGGTCTCACCGTCGTCGACGACGCCGACCACGTGGTCATGGTGGCGGATCGGGGCGTCGCACCAGGGTGTGCGGCAGATCTGGTCCCGCAGCTCGATCAGCAGTGCCAGCCCATGGGAGAAGAGACGGGACCGCGAGTCGGCCGCCACGAGCTCGCCGGTCTCGGGGGCGACGTAGAGCCGGCGAAGCCGGGCGAGACCGTTCTGGCCGGCCGTCTTGAGGAGCTCGCGGGCCAGCTCTGCCGGGATCGGACCGAAGCCGTCGAGATGTGCGGCGTCCTCCTCGTGCCCGAACAGGACGTCATCGGCGACCGCGACGTGAGCCGTCACCGGAAGCGTGGTCGGCTGCTCGACGCCGAGCACTCGCATCACCAGCGTGTCGGCCATCAGCTGGCTCCTGCTGCGCGGGTCACCCGACGCGCGAAGTGAGTCGGCGTGGTCGCCCAACGTGCGGAACACGGCGACGCCTTGCGCCACCGGCAGCTCGGCCGTCAGGCGCGACATGACGTCCGGCGCTGGTCGCAACGTCACTCGACGCTCGGACTCGGCGATCCGCCGGCGAGCGACCCAGGCCTCGGCGTCGAGCGTGTAGGCCATGCGGCGTACGGCGGCGCTCAGTGCGCGGTCGCCCAGCTGCGCGATGCGTGGATCTCCGGCGATGCGCCGATCCACCGCTTGGCGGTCCGCCAGCGAGAGGCACCCGGTCTCGCGCACGATGATCGTGGCTCGCCACTCCGTGATCTTTCCTGAGCGGAGCGCGGCCCTGGTATGAGGCATCTCGACGTGGAGCACCTTGGCGAGGCCCAGGTGCTGCTGACCGCGGTGGGGCGACTCCCGTCGCGCGAGCGCGAGCTCGTGGCCGACACCCTGCCCTTGACGCGCCGGCGCCACACCGCGATCGGCCGCTCGCTGCCTCATCGAGGCGTCGACCGCCACCGCGAGGTCGCCCTGCAACCCCGCCGCCGCGCACGTCAGCTCCTCCAGGGCCTCGATCAGGTCGAGCCGCGACCGGTCGTCGCCGTGCGCAGCGGTCTGGGCTATCTCGGTGACCCAGGCTCGCACCTGATCGGCGTCGACCGGCGCCGCCTGAGCCGCCCCGTGATCGAACATGTGTTCGATTCTACGGCAGGCGGCCGGGGTTGAGAACCTCTCGCTCGACATCTGTGGACAGACCTGCCAGAGGCGCCGGACGCCGCCTCTGTAGCCGACCTAGAGACTGGCCCTGCGACGGTCACATCCCATGGATGATCACCGTGCTTCCTTCCGCCACGACGGACCCCGCCGCCGGCGTGGGTGCCGACGCTTCTCCGACGTGGTGGGCGTGCCAGAGGTTCCACTCAGCGCTCGCATGGCGATGTGCGCGAGCCGCGTCACCGCCGGATGGGCGGTCGGGAAGCGTCTTCTTGCCGTGACCGCTCGGCGGACCGCCAGAATGGCCCGGTGACCACCTGGACCAACGATCCACTCACCGTGTCCGTGCCGGAGCTCGATCCGGCCGAGCTGCACGGCTCCTTGAGCGCATCCTGGGGTCTGGAAGGGGAGCTCACCCCCGTGCACGGCGAACGCGACCGGAACTTCCGGGTCGACACACCTAGCGGTCGCTACCTGCTGAAGGTGCACAACGCCGCGGACGGAGAGGCGGTGCTGGACCTCCAGCACTCAGCGCTGCGCCACATCCGCACCGTCGCACCCGACGTACCCGTGCCCGAGGTCGTGCCGACGCGAGATGGCCACCCGTGGGTGGCGCTGACCGGCCTGGACGGCCGTCGTTCCCTGGCCTGGGTGATGACGTGGCTGGACGGCCGGCACCCGGCTCCGGAGGAGCTGGGGCCCGCGCAGCTGCGCGAGTGGGGGCGCACGTCGGCCCTCCTGGGGCGGGCGCTCCGTGGCTTCGTGCACGAGGCTGCGTCGTACCCGATCGCCTGGGACATACGTCGCCTCCCGCAGCTGCGACCGTGGCTCTCCGCGGTCGAGGAGTCGCAGCGTCCGACGGTGCGCGCGGTGCTCGACCGCTTCGAGCAACGGGTCACACCCCAGCTGCTCAGGATGCGCGCCCAGGTCGTGCACAACGACCTGGCCCCCACCAACGTGCTCGTCGACGACACGCTGACGGTCACCGGAATCACCGACTTCGGCGACATGACCCACACGGCACTGGTCTGCGACTTGGCCGTGGCGACAGCCGACGTCCTGAGCGGTCACGACGGCGGTCTGGAGCTGGCACGCGAGGTCGTGTCGGGGTACGACTCCGTCACGCCGCTGGAGCCGCAGGAGGTCGGGCTCCTCGCCGACCTGATGGCCGGTCGCTACGCGGCGGCCATCGTGATCACCGCCTGGCGGACCCAGGAGCAGGGCTTCGCGCCCGAGATCGGCGACGAGGCGTACCACGACCTCGAGGCGGTCCTCGACCTCGGCCTGGACACGCTGACGGCGGGCTTCACCACGGTCGTGGGTCGCGGGCTGCCCCACCGCCGGCGATCCACGACGGAGCTTCTGCAGGCACGCTCGCACCTCCTGGGCGGACTGGAGCTGAGCTACGCCGAGCCGGTGCATCTCGTGGGTGGACGAGGGGTGTTCCTGGAGGGGGCAGACGGGCGCCGCTACCTCGACGCCTACAACAACGTGCCTGTGCTCGGACACTCTCATCCGGCTGTCGTCGACGCGGTCTGCTCCCAGCTGGCCACGCTCAACACCAACAGTCGCTACCTGCAGGAGGCCCCCGTCGAGCTGGCCGAACGGCTGCTGGCCACCCTCCCGGCCCGGTTGGACCGCGTGCTGCTGGTGAACTCCGGGAGCGAGGCCAACGACCTGGCGTGGCGGATCGCGCGCCATGCGACCGGAGCTTCGGGCGGCGTCGCGACGTCCTGGGCCTACCACGGTGTCACGGAGGCGACCTTCGCGTTCTCGCCGGAGAGCTGGGGCGACCACCCGCCCCCGCCCCACATGCGGCTGGTCGAGCCTCCGCCGGGGTCGTCGGCCGGCGTCGCCTCAGCGGTCGAGAGCCTCTCCGCCGCAGGCCACGGCGTGGCGGCCATCTTCGTCGACGGCGTGTTCACCAGCGACGGCATCCGCGGGCCGGCTCATGGCTGGACCACCGAGGCCGCCGGCATCGTGCATGCCGCGGGCGGCCTGTACGTCGCGGACGAGGTGCAGGCGGGTCACGGGCGCACCGGGGACGACCTGTGGAGCTTCGTGGCCGGCGGAGTGCCTGCTGATCTGGTGACCCTGGGCAAGCCGATGGGCAACGGGTACCCGGTCGCGGCCGTCTGCGGCCCCGCGGAGCTGGTGGACCCGTTCATCGCCGGCACCGACTACTTCAGCACGTTCGGCGGCGGTACGGCCGCCTGTGCGGCGGCGATCGCGGTGCTGCGGACACTCCAGGACGAGCACGTCGTCGAGCACGTGGCCGCCACGGGTGCGCGACTGCTGGCGGCACTGCGCGGGGTCGCGGCCGATGATCCGTCGGTGGGCGACGTACGCGGCTGGGGTCTGGCGGTCGCTCTCGACATCGTCGATCCGGCTACCGGTCGGCCAGACCCGGAGCGCACCGGGCGTGTCGTCGAGGGCATGAGAGACAGAGGTGTCCTGATCGGGCGCACCGGACGCGATGGTGCCACCTTGAAGATCCGGCCACCGCTGGTCTTCGGCGACGCTCACGCCGACCTGCTCCTCGACGGCTTGACGGGTGCTCTTCTCGCCGGTCGATGAGATCTTCTAGCGCGCCCGTTCCTCGGCCACCGAGTTGCCGCCGTCCACGACCAGGCACTGGCCGGTGACGTACGCCGCGCCAGGGGTGCAGAGCCACGCGACCGGCCAGGCGATCTCATCGGGCGTGCCGCTGCGTCGCATCGGGATCATCTCCCCCTCGCGCGCCTCGTCGGGGGTCTGCGAGCCGGTGGCGATCCAGCCCGGCGCGACGGCGTTCGCGGTGATGCCGTCGACGGCCAGGTCGACGGCCAGCGAGCGGACCATGCCGACGAGGGCCGCCTTCGCCGTGGCGTAGGCCGCGTCTCCGCGCATCGCCATCACCGGGCCGGTGACGCTGGACACCATCACGATCCGCCCCCACCCGTTGCGTCGCATCGCCGGCACCGTCGACCGGGTCATCAGGAAGGCGGTGTCGAGGTTGCGGCGCAGACTGTGTTGCCAGTCGTCGTACGAGAGCCCGTCGACACCGCCGGAAAGAGCGTCGTGGTCGCTGACCGACACCATGCCGGCGTTGTTCACCAGGATGTCCACCGCGCCATGTCGCCGTGTGGCAGTGGCGACCACGTCCTCTGCCGCGGCAGGGTCCGTGAGGTCTGCGACGACGCCCGTGGCGCGGACGCCCGCTTCGTGCAGGTCGCGCTCCCGGTCGCGCACGCGGTCAGTGGTGGCGGTGAGAGTCACGGCAGCGCCCAGCTCACCGAGCCGCCGGCACACCGCGAAGCCGATGCCGGTCGGGCTCCCGGCCCCCGTCACCACCGCGACGCGCCCCGAGAGGTCAAGACCCGTCGTCGTCACGGCACGGATGGTGCCAGAGTGTGGGGACCGAGGCCACTCAACGGTCGAGATCAGCCAGCGTCGCACCGACCGTCTCGACCGACTCGGCCGTGATCGGGTCCAGCACGAGCTGCAGGTGTGTCACGCCGGCGTCGGCCAGCCCTCGCACGTGGTCGCCGAGGTCGTCGGGCGTCACGGTCGTGACCCTGGCGTCGTACGCCTCACCCATCAGCCGGCCCGCCCCGCCCGGGAGCGTGACCAGGACCGCAGCCGTCGCCTCGACGTACCGCCCCTCCGGCATCGCCGCGTCGACCTCGGCCTTGAGCTCTGCGAACCGCTCGACGGAGTTGTCGTAGATGCTCCACCAGACGTTCCAGGAGTCCACGACGGGGAGCCCGATGCTCAGCATCCGCGGGCTGTTCGAGCCCAACATGATCGGAGGCCCTCCCTCCCGGACCGGGCGCGGGTCCAGCACGCAGTCGTCGACGTCGTAGAACTGTCCGTGGAACGTCGTCCGCCCCTCCCGCAGCAGCGGCACGATGATCGCCAGTGCCTCCTCGAAGCGCGAGACCCGTCGGTCGTAGGGAAAGCCGAACGCGTCGTACTCGCGTCGGTTCCAGCCCGCACCGAGTCCCAGGATGAGCCTGCCCTGCGAGATCGCGTCGACGGTGGCGGCGTGCTTGGCCAGCATCGCCGGCGCATGGAAGCTCGACGAGGCGACCAGCGGACCGATCTCCACTCGTTCGGTGACCGCAGCGATCGCAGCGAGCGTCGTCCACGCTTCATACGGCCCGCGTGTCGACCCGTCCGGCAGGTCGTAGACGAGGTGGTCGCCCACCCAGACCGAGTCGAAGCCGGCCTCCTCCGCTCGCCGCGCCAGGTCCAGGTACTCGGGCCACGGCACGAACCTCTCCACCTCGGGCAGCTGGACACCGACCTTGCAGGGACGCGTCATGGAGCAACTCTAGAGACCTAGAACGTCGCGCCCTTCCGCCACTCCATCTCCTGCAGCTCCAGCGTGTTGCCGTCGGGATCGGAGAAGTCCGCACCCTTGACGCCGCCCCCGAAGTCCCGGATCTCGCCGATCTCCACCCCTCGGCGGAGCAGCTCGGCACGCGCCTCGGCGATGTCCTCCACGACCAGGTGCACCCCTCTGACGCTGCCGGGCTCTGCTTCGTACACGTCGAGTCCGGTCCCGAAACCCACTGAGCAACCCGAGCCCTCTGGCGTCAGCTGGACGACGCGCACTCCCTCGCTGGGCTGCACGTCGAAGTCCTTGGTGAAGCCGAGCTTGTCGCCATAGAAGGCGATGGCTCGGTCCACGTCCGAAACCGGGAGCGGGATCAGTTCCAGCTTCATCCGCATCGACGTCGAACCCCCTTGGCCTGTTCTCCTCCGCGAAATCATTCCATACGACGGCCGGGCGCTGCCCCGCGCTCACAGGCGGATCAAGCCGGCGCGAGTCGGCGTGAAGCCGCCGGCTCCGTCCCACGCCACGTTCACCCAACGAGCGCCTCGCCATCGCGAGCGCAGACCCAGCCGAGACTGTGCCGCTCGACCTGACCGGACCAGTCCCACTCGCTCGGCTCGCGGGCGAAGCACTCGGCGTGCAGCGTCTCCACCTCGGCGCTGTCGAAGGCGCCCCGCCACGAGTACTCGACCATCGGCGCATCGTAGAGCGAGGTCGGGGCCGTCACGACCTCAGGATCTTGTCCATCGACTTGCCTCGTGCCAGTTCGTCGACCAGCTTGTCCAGGTAGCGAATCTTCTGCATCAAGGGATCGTCGACGTTCTCCACACGCACCCCGCACACCACGCCCGTGATCAAGGACGCGTTCGGGTTGAGACGTGCGTCGGCGAAGAAGTCCTGGAACGTCGTGCCCGCGGACAGGTGGCGACTCAAGGCTGCCTCGTCGAAACCGGTCAGCCACTGGATCACCTGGTCGAGCTCGGACGTCGTACGGCCCTTCTTCTCCACCTTCGTCACGTAGTGCGGATACACCGACGCGACGCTGGTCGTGAAGATCCTGCTCATCGTCCGCACGGTAGTCGCCCTTCATCGACTCGCGGAGCCTCGGCCGTGTCAGTGCCGAGCCAGGGTCCGGTGTCGCTTCTCGCGCTGACGCCCTCTCCGGGACTTCGAGGCTTCGAACGTCAGGTTGCTCGGCCACGTGTACGCCAGGGAAGCGCCGTACTGAAGGGCGCGCCAGCGACGAGCGACCTCATCCATCCGGCGGACCGCACGCTCCAGCGTGTCGGTGTCGACCTGGATCGGTAGCTCACGGCTCTGGTGCTCGACCCTGTCGATGCTGCGTTCCCAGGCGGAGACGGTGATCACCACGAGCTTCTCGGAGCGCGCCATGTCGCCACGCCCGATCGCGGCGATCCGCTGTGCCCGGCGCCGGTGGTTCAGGGAGTTGTCCTCGGGTGCCGGTGCGAAGATGCCGCCACCTCCGGCCGCGAGCTGCCCCCACACGCCCAGCTCGATCTCGAAGTGCTCCTCGACCAGATAGTGCGCGAGGTCATGAGGCATCAGGTCGTCGTAGCCGGGTCCGGGCCGCGGGACCAAGGCGGGTCCGTGCTCCCGCTCGATCGCGATCGAGTATCTCGCGGCATCGACCTTGGTGAAGGTGACCTCCATGCCACGAAGGTATGCCGCTGGCGCCGGGGCGGTCACCCGGTTTCCGTCACGACGAGCACACGCCGCTGTCCGCGTGCTCCTGGCGGGTGCGGAGCTAGGCGGCGAAGAAGATGCCGGGCCGCAGGAACTCCTCCATCATCACGAGCATCTGCGAGCACTCGGTCGTGAGCTCCTTGCCGTACGGGCCGCGGGCTCGGCCGATGCCCGCTCCCAAGACGTGGATCAAGGCGCTGCGGAAGGCCTCGATCTCGGGCGGAGGCTGGTGGACGAGTACGTCGCTCACCGCCGTGAGGCCACTGACGATCGTCCCGCCGTAGCATTCGTACTCGCTGGTGAGCTCCGTGATGTCGGCTGCGACAGACGACATCACTTCGCGATTGAGGCTGCCGGGGGCACGCATGGCCTCATCGAGCCAACGCTCGAACACCGCCACCTCCTCGACGGCGAAGTTCCCGTACCGTCCGGAGACACCACTGAGGATCAGGAAGGGCGCGTACTGGAGGGTGCGCCACTCGACGGAGTCGAACTGCTCCTTGAACGTCATGGGTCGCCTCCTGAGTCCGTGGGGTAAGGATGCGCCTCGCGGCTGTCCTTGGCAATCGAGGCTCGCGCCGGGGTCGTCTTGATCGGGTGATCCGCCCCTTCGCACCATGCGGCACAGTCAGGGACATGACCGCCTCCCAGGTCTTCGTCGGTCTTTCGCTGATCCTTGCCCTGGCGGTGGTGTGTCAGGTGATCGCGGCCAAGGTCGGCGTGCCGGCGATCATCGTGCTGCTTCCCGCGGGTTTCCTGGCCGGGGCACTGGTCCCGTCCGTCGATCCGGACAAGCTCCTGGGGGTGGCGTTCGAGCCGCTGGTGAGCCTCGCGGTGGCGGTCATCTTGTTCGACGGTGGCCTCGACCTCGTCCTCCGCGATCTCTCCGGGCATCCCGGCGTCGTCGTACGCCGTCTGCTCATGCTGGGCATCCCCCTCACCTGGGGAGGCGCCGCGCTCTTCGCAGGACTGCTCTTCGGGATGTCGTCGCAGGCGGCCGTCATGCTCGGCGCCATCCTGATCGTCTCGGGCCCGACCGTGGTGGGGCCCATCTTGCAGAATGCCGCGCCCGGCCGCCGGCTGGACGTGATCCTGACCCACGAAGGCACCACCATCGACCCCATCGGTGCGCTGATCGGGGTGGTCGTCTACCAGATCCTGATCACGCACCATGCCCACGGCGTGGCTCGGGGGCTGGTCGGTTTCGGCGGTCGCATCGTGGTCGGCCTGTTCGGCGCGGCCCTCGGTCTGAGCGTCTTGTGGTTCCTTCTGAAGAAGGTGCGGCTGACCGGTGTGCTGGCGGCCGAGGCCATCCTCGCCACCGTCCTCACCACAGCGGGGCTGTGCGACGCCATCGCCCCGGACACCGGGCTGGTGGCCGCGATCGCCATGGGGATGGTCATCGCCAACGTCTCGGGAGAGGACCTGCCAGAGGATCGCCGGCAGCTCAAGACCGTCGTCCAGCTGACGATCGGGCTGCTGTTCATCTCCATCTCCGCCACGGTCACACCCGAGTCCCTCCGGGGCACCGTGCTGCCGTCGATCGCGTTGGTCGTTCTCCTGGTGCTCGTCGTGCGTCCGGTCGTCGCGCTGGTGTCGACCTGGGGCACCGACCTGTCCCGCCAGGAGCGCATCTTCGTCGGAGCGATGCACCCACGCGGCATCATCGCCGCCTCGACCGCCGCCAGCTTCGCGCCCCCGTTGGTGGCCCTCGGTCTGGGCGGCGCCGACCAGCTCCTGCCGGCGACCTTCCTCGTGATCGTGGGGACCGCTGCGACCTACGGTCTCGGGGCGAAGCCGCTCACCCGAGCCCTCGGCCTGGGCGACCCACCCGGCGGAGCAGGCACCGAAGCCCACGCCGGCGTGGACTAGGGGCGCACCCGTCGAGGCCGCGCGGGAGCATCAGCCGGCGTGATCTCGGGCCAAGGCGGCGGCTTCCCCGCGGTTGGCGACACCGAGCTTGGCGAGGAGGTTCGACACGTGGACGCTCGCGGTCTTCTCGCTGATGAACAGGGAGGTCGCGATCGCCTTGTTGGTGGCTCCGGTCGCGAGGAGGTCGAGGACCTCGCGTTCGCGAGGAGTCAGCCGACTCAGAGGTCCTCGGCCGACCGTCGACCCCGGGAGAGGCACCCGAGTGCGGGTGGCGAGGCGGACCGCCCGCCGCTCGACGTCGTGGGCACCCATGTCGTGGGCCGTGCTCCAGCAGTGGACGAGAAGCTCGCGACCCTCGTCCCGGCCGCTGTGGGCAAGCAGCTCCTCGGCGAGGTTCAGCCGCGGCTCGAGGGCGAAGTAGGCGCCGAACGGCTCCGCCAGCCCTGTCGCCTCTCGGAACTGCGCGACGGCCGGCTCCCCGGCGAGCCGGGCGGCGTACGCCTCGGCGACGGCGAGCTGGACCCCGTGGTACGCCGAGCGCCACTCGTCGGTGAGCCCGTCCCTTGCCAGCGCCAACTGTCCAGCTGCCAGGTCCCGCAGCTCGTCGGTCTGGGCCCAGGGCGTCGACCGGCCGAACCACAGGGCCTGGAAGCCGATCCGCGCCGCACCGGCCGCAACCAACGGAGAGTCACACTCATCCAGCTTGGAGAGGAACGACCCCGCTATCTCGAGGGCCTCCTGCGGATCGTCGAGCATCGCGGCGAGCTCGAGCTCGGTCAGGACGTCGGTGTCCTCCGGATGCCGGCTGGCCTTCTGCGTCTCTGCCGCGGCCTCGCGTACCAGTGGGGCCGCCCCGTGCGCGTCGCCGCGCGCCAGCAAGAGCTCCGCGTCCGGACAGTGCCAGCGAGAGGTGGGCACTCCGAGCTCACCGATCTCCTCCAGCCGTTGTTCGGCCTCGCCGAGACGGCCCTGCCAGAGGAGCCCCCTCAGCATGGCGTCCCCGCACATGACCCCTTGCATCGGAAGTCCCAGGGCCCGGCCCTCGTCGAAGCCCTCACTCGCGAGGGAGAGGCCACGATCCAGCTGCCCGGCCTCCATGTACTGCACGGCGAGATACATGGTGGTGTCGAGCGCCTCCCCGACCATGCCCGCTTCGCGTGCCAACACGATGGCCTGCTCCAGGCCCGCGAGAGCCTCGCCGATATGGCCGAGGTATGCCACGGAGAGAGCCCTGACCATGACGGCGTCGACCCGCGGTTCGACGCACCCCGCAACCCTGGCGGCGTCGGCGGCTCGTTCCGCGGCGTCGACACTCTGGCCGAAGTGGTCGTGCCGATTGAAGAACTCCGCCTGGGCGCCCAGGGCCCGTGCGAGCTCCTCGGTGGGTGAGTCACCGGCGTACTCGACCGCCCGCCGGATCGCCTCCTCCGCACCGATCGTGTCCTCGGTGTGGAAGGAGCAGCTAGCCAAGGCGGAGTACACGCGGCTGGCCAGCAGCGGGTCGGTGCCGGGCCCGACCATGTCCACCGCCGAGCGGACCAGCGTGTGCCAGCGCTCGTTGTCACCTTGGTCGCCTGCCGACTCCCCGAGGAGTACGACGATCTCGGCCTGCGGACGGCCGGCCACGGCCTCGGCGTCTGGGACCTGGTCCCACAACGACAGGGCACGTTCGAGCTGGGTGAGGGCCTCGGCCAGTCCCAACCGCTGCGCCACCAGCCCGGCGCGGACGGACGCCGCGAGGGTGCGGGGCAGGTCGTGGGCGGCGTCCCAGTGGAAGGCGAGCCGGCTCAGGGTCGACAGCGCGGGGTCCGGCTCGGAGTCGATCTTCGCCTGGAGGATCTCGGCCATCCTGCCGTGAGTCCGACTCCGTTCGGCGGGCAGCAGGTCGTCGTACGTCGCCTCGCGCAGCAGGCCGTGGCGGAACTCCAGGGAGTCGCCGATCTGACGCAGCACGTTCGCGTCGAGTGCTTCCCTGAGGTAGCCGTCCAGCTGCGCTTGGTCGAGCCCCGCAAGGTCGGCCAGCGTCTCGGTGTCGAGCCGGCTCCCGTCGACCGAGGCGACGCGGAGCAGCGCCCGCGGTCCCTCGTCGAGGGCGTCGATCCGGGCCAGCAGGAGATCGGAGAGGTGACCCGGGATCCCCTCCTGGTTGGCCGCCAGGAGCTCCTCGGCGTACAGCGGGTTGCCCTCGGACCGGGCCAGGACGGAACCCACCACGGACGGGTCGGGTGGGCCGTCTCGGCTGGCAGCGACGATGCCCGCGATGTCCTCGTGACCCAACGCGCGGAGATCGATGCGACGTGCCGCGAAGGTCCGGCTGATCTCGGCCAAGGTCCTCCGGAACGGGTGGCGTCGGTGGAGCTCGTCGCTGCGGAAGGTGAGAACGAACAGCAGTCGCCCACGGGCGGTCCGGGACAGCACGGCCGCGAAGTCCTGGGTCGAGCGGTCCGCCCAGTGCATGTCCTCCAGCACCACCAGCACCGGACCGGCCGCCGCCGCTTCCAGGACCGTGGCAGCGAGGTCGTCCAACGCCTGGAAGGTCTCCGCGCGTCTCGGTGCTTGCGGGTCCAGGAGGGTGAGCATGCGTCGGGCCGACGGCCGTGCCTCGAGGTCATCGAGGCCGGCGAGCAGCGAGCGCACCGCCTCGACCACCGGGGCGAACGAGATGCCGGCCTCGATGTCGAGACCGTGCCCCGTCGCCACGGTGAACCCGAGCTCGCCTGCGCGCCGCTCGAGGTCCAGCATCAGGGTGGTCTTGCCGATCCCGGCGTCACCCCCGACGAGCACGGTCTGCGGGATCCCCTGCACGGCGAGCGCGAGGGCGTCGTCCAACTCGGCGGAGTCCCGCTCGCGACCCAGGAGGAGAGGTCTCCCGCTCGGTGCCGACATGTCGTCCACCGCCCTAGGCGTGGTGGGGCGAAAACCTGATCAACCATCGTAGATCCCTCTCATCGCTGTCGGTGCCGTGGGCGAGGATGGACCCATGTCCGAGGCCCATGCCGCGCTGGAGCGGTTCAGCGCGCCGACGCGGGCGTGGTTCGGCGCCGCGTTCGCCGAGCCCACGCCGGCGCAGGACGGCGCCTGGGAGGCGATCTCGCAGGGTCGGCACGCCCTGGTGGTCGCACCGACCGGCTCGGGCAAGACGCTCTCGGCGTTCCTCTGGGCCATCGACCGGCTGCTGACCGAGCCGGGTCTCCACCCACCCGCGTCCGGCACCCGCGTCCTCTACATCTCACCGCTCAAGGCGTTGGCGGTCGACGTCGAGCGCAACCTGCGGGCGCCCCTGGTCGGGATCCGGCAGACGGCGGAGCGCCTCGGCGAGCGGGTGCCGGAGGTGAGCGTCGGCATCCGGTCCGGTGACACCCCGGCCGCGGAACGGCGCACCCTCGCCCGCACCCCTCCCGACATCCTGATCACCACCCCCGAGTCGCTGTTCCTGATGCTGACCAGCCAGGCCCGCGAGAGCCTGCGGCATGTCGAGACCGTGATCGTCGACGAGGTCCACGCCGTTGCCGGCACCAAGCGGGGCGCCCATCTCGGGCTGAGTCTCGAACGCCTCGACGCCCTGCTCCCACAGCCCGCCCAGCGGATCGGGCTGTCGGCGACGGTCCGGCCGCTCGAGGAGGTGGCGCGCTTCCTCGGTGGCACGACGCCGGTCGAGATCGTGGCCCCACCGTCGGTCAAGCAGTGGGACCTCAAGGTCGTCGTACCCGTGGAGGACATGACCGCGCCCGCGCCGTACGACGACTCCGCTCAGGACGACGACGCCGACGGCCGCGAGGCCGCGTCGATCTGGCCCCATGTCGAGAACCACGTCGTCGACCTGATCGAGCAGCACCGCTCCACGATCGTCTTCGCCAACTCCCGCCGGCTGGCCGAGCGGCTCACCGCCAGGCTCAACGAGATCGCGGCCGAGCGGGCGGGCGTGGAGGTCGTCGACGACGGACGGCCACCGGCCCAGGTGATGGCGCAGTCGGGCGCCTCCTTCGGGGCCGAGGCGGTCATCGCCAAGGCCCACCACGGCTCGGTCTCCAAGGAGCAGCGCGCCCTGATCGAGGACGACCTCAAGCGCGGACGGCTCCCGTGTGTCGTCGCCACCAGCAGCCTCGAGCTCGGGATCGACATGGGCGCGGTCGACCTGGTGATCCAGATCGAGTCGCCGCCCAGCGTCGCCAGCGCGCTCCAGCGCGTGGGCCGCGCAGGTCACCAGGTCGGCGAGGTGAGCCGAGGTGTGCTGTTCCCCAAGCACCGCGGCGACCTCGCCCAGACCGCCGTGGCCGTCGAGCGGATGCGCTCGGGCCTGATCGAGTCGATGCGCATCCCGACCAACCCGCTCGACGTGCTGGCCCAACAGGTCGTCTCGATGGTGGCGATGGAGGCGTGGTCGGTCGACGAGCTGTTCGACCTCGTACGCCGTTCCGCGTCGTACACCCAGCTGCCGCGCGGGGCCTTCGACGCGACGCTCGACCTGCTCAGCGGCCGCTACCCCAGCGACGAGTTCGCCGAGCTCCGACCGCGCGTCGTGTGGGACCGCGTGACCGGGCAGCTCACCGGCCGGCCGGGCGCCCAGCGGCTGGCCGTGACGAGCGGCGGCACCATCCCCGACCGCGGGCTCTTCGGGGTCTTCCTGGTCTCGGGCGGCTCGACGACCGAGAAGTCGGGTCCGGGGCGGCGGGTCGGCGAGCTCGACGAGGAGATGGTCTACGAGTCGCGCGTCGGTGACGTGTTCGCGCTCGGTGCGACCAGCTGGCGGATCGAGGACATCACCCACGACCGGGTCCTCGTCACGCCCGCTCCCGGCGTACCGGGGCGACTTCCGTTCTGGAAGGGCGACGCACTCGGCCGGCCGGCGGAGCTCGGCGAGGCGATCGGCGCCTTCACCCGCGAGCTCGGGTCGTCGTCGCGCGAGACCGCCGTGGCCGTCGCCGAGGAACGCGGGCTCGACCCGTGGGCCGCGGGCAACCTGGTGGGCTACGTCCACGAGCAGGTCGAGGCCACCGGCGTGCTGCCGAGCGACCGCACGCTGGTGGTGGAGAAGTTCCGCGACGAGCTGGGTGACTGGCGGCTCGTGGTCCACTCCCCCTACGGCACTCCCGTCCACGCCCCCTGGGCACTGGCGATCAACGCGCGGCTGCGCGAGCGCTACGGCATCGACGGCCAGGCGATCGCCTCCGACGACGGCATCGTGATCCGGATCCCCGACACCGACGCCGAGCCGCCGACCGGCGAGGTGATCGCGTTCGAGCCGGACGAGATCGACGACCTCGTCACCCAGGAGGTGGGCGGGTCCGCGCTGTTCGCCTCCCGGTTCCGCGAGTGCGCCGCCCGGGCGCTCCTGCTGCCGCGCCGCGACCCCGGTCGTCGTTCCCCGCTCTGGCAGCAGCGTCAGCGCAGCGCCGCCCTGCTCGAGGTCGCCTCGAAGTACCCGTCGTTCCCGATCGTGCTCGAGGCCGTCCGCGAGTGCCTGCAAGACGTCTACGACCTGCCGGCGCTGGTCGGGCTGATGCGCAGGGTGCAGCGGCGCGAGGTCTCCATCCACGACGTCGACACCCACCAGCCGTCTCCGTACGCGCGCAGCCTGCTGTTCGGCTACGTCGCACAGTTCGTCTACGAGGGCGACTCCCCCATCGCCGAACGACGGGCCGCCGCCCTCGCGCTCGACCAGGGCCTGCTCGCCGAGCTGCTCGGCCGGGCCGAGCTCCGCGAGCTGCTCGACCCCGACGTTCTCGCCGAGATCGAGGCGACCCTCCAGCGCACCGACCCCGAACGCCGGGTCCGCGACGCCGAGGGGGTCGCCGACCTGCTCCGCTGGCTCGGTCCGCTGACGGTGGACGAGGTCGTGGCCCGCAGCGTCGAGGGCGGCCCCGCGGCCGAGTGGCTGGCGGCCCTCGCCGACGCCCGGCGCGCGGTCGTGGTCCGGATGGCCGGCGAGGAGCGGTGGACCGCGGTCGAGGACGTCGGTCGCCTGCGTGACGGGCTCGGCGTACCCGTCCCTCCCGGCACACCCGACGCCTTCGCCGAGCCGGTCGACGACCCGCTGGCCGACCTGGTCGGCCGCTTCGGCCGCACCCACGGCCCGTTCACGGTCGCCGACGTCTCCACGCGGCTCGGGCTCGGCGCCGCCGTGGCCCGCCAGACCCTGCAGCGCCTCGGTGGACAGGGACGGGTCCTCGAGGGCGAGTTCCGGCCCTCCGGTTCCGGCGCCGAGTGGTGTGACGCCGAGGTGCTGAGGATGCTGCGGCGTCGTTCGCTGGCCCGGCTCCGGCAGGAGGTCGAGCCGGTCGAGCCGGCCGCGATGGGCCGCTTCCTCCTCGCCTGGCAGCACGTCAACCGGTCCCAGCGTGGCCGCCCGCGCGGCGTCGACGGCCTGCTCCAGGTCGTCGACCAGCTCGCCGGGTACGCCGCGCCGGCCTCGGCCTGGGAGTCGCTGATCCTGCCCGCGCGGCTGCCCGACTACGAGCCGGCGCTGCTCGACGAGCTGACCGCCTCGGGCGAGGTCACCTGGGTCGGACAGGCGGCGCTGCCCGGCAACGACGGCTGGGTCTCGCTCCACCTCGGTGACCAGGCGCCACTCACGCTTCCGCTGACCGACCCGGACCTCGACCCGGAGCGCGGCGAGGTCCACGAGGCCGTGCTCGACGCGCTGGCGCCGGGCGGGGCGTGGTTCTTCCGCCAGCTGGCCGCGGCGACCGGAGCCTCCGAGCGCGCGCTCGCCGACGCGTTGTGGGAGCTGGTCTGGGCCGGTCGCGTCACCAACGACACCTTCGCGCCGCTGCGTGCCCTGACCTCGGGATCGGGCACCCACCGCACCCGCCGCGCGGCACCCCGGGCCAGGCCCAGCCGACCGAGCCGGGCCGGCGTACGTCCGTCGCCTCCGGCGACGTCCGGTCGCTGGGCGCTGCTGCCGGAGGTCGACGCCGACCCGACACGTCGTGCCCACGCCACGGCCGAGCGGATGCTCGAACGACACGGCGTCGTCACCCGTGGCGCGGTGGTCTCCGAGCGCACCCTGGGCGGATTCGCGGCGGTCTACAAGGTGCTGTCGGCGTTCGAGGACTCCGGCCGCTGCCGCCGCGGGTACTTCGTGGAGGGGCTCGGCGCTGCGCAGTTCGGCACGGCCGGCGCCGTCGACCGGCTCCGTACCTTCGCCGAGATCTCGAGCGGCTCGAGCGACGAACGCGGAGGCGACTCGAAGCCCCACGCCGTCACCCTCGCCGCGACCGATCCGGCCAACCCGTTCGGTGCCGCGCTGCCGTGGCCCGAGCGCGAGACCGCGGGCGGCCATCGACCGGGGCGCAAGGCGGGTGCGCTCGTCGTCCTCGTCGACGGCGCACTCACCCTCTACGTCGAACGCGGCGGCAAGACGCTGCTGACCTGGTCGGACGACGCCAGCCTCCTCGGGCCGGCCGCCCAGTCGCTCTCCGAGGCCGGCCGGCGCGGTGCTCTGGGCCGGCTGACGGTCGAGAGGGCCGACGGCGAGCAGATCCTCGGCGGCGGCTCGACTCCGCTGCGCGAGGCGCTCGACGCCGCGGGGTTCCTGTCGACGCCGCGGGGGCTGAGGCTGCGTGCCTGAGGGCGACACCGTCTGGCGGGCGGCCCGCCGGCTCGACCGCGCGCTCACCGGCTCGGTGCTGACCTCGACCGACTTCCGAGTGCCGGCGTTCGCCACCTGGGACCTCGCCGGCGCCACGGTCAGCGCGACCGTCTCCCGTGGCAAGCACCTGCTCACGCGGATCGACGGCGACGCGCACTGGACCCTCCACACGCACCTCAAGATGGAGGGCGGGTGGCGACTGCTCCAGCCGGGCGCGCGCTGGCCCCGGCCCGCCCACACCGCCCGCGTCGTCCTGACGACCGACGACACCGTCGCGGTGGGTTTCGCGCTCGGTCTCGTCGAGATCGTGCCCCGCGACCGCGAGCCCGACCTGGTCGGTCACCTCGGTCCCGACCTGCTCGGCCCCGACTGGGATCCAGACGAGGCCGTACGCCGCCTCCGGGAGCAGCCCGACCGCACGGTCAAGGAGGCCCTGCTCGACCAGACCCGGCTCGCAGGCATCGGCAACATGTATGCCTCCGAGCTGTGCTTCGTCACCGGGGTCGCACCCGAGCGACCGGTGGCCGACGTGCCTGACCTCCGACGGATGGTCGTCCGCGCCCACCAGCTGCTCGACCTCAACAGCCGCCGGGGCCGGCAGAGCACGACCGGCGACCTGGCTCGCGGTCGACAGTTCTGGGTCTACGACCGCGCGGGCCACCCGTGCCGACGCTGCGGTACGACGATCCGCCAGACGCTGCTCGGTGACGCGGGCCGCGAGCGGACGACGTTCGCCTGCCCCCGGTGCCAGACCTAGGAGCGGCCGCCCGACGGCGCCCAGAGCCTCGTCACCAGCTCATAGGTCCGCAGCGCGATGACCACACCCGTCGCCACGGCAGCCGCAGCGATCAGGAAGCCGAGCTCCTCCTCGCTGAGTCCGGTGCCGTCGGACACCGCCCGGCGCACCTGCCGCGACGTCAGTTCCATGCCCCTACTGTGCCGATCCGGGGCCGGGGACGGATCACCCGTCATGGGTGACGCCGCTTCCCCGGCGGCTTCCGTAGCGTCGCCCCACCGCACCTCAGTCACCGCCGGGAAGGCGACCCTCCATGTGGGCCAATCTGGTCCCGCTGATCATCGGCAGTGCCATCCTGCCGATGCAGATCATCGTCACCCTCGTGTTGCTCCGCTCGCCCTCCGGCCTGCGTTCCGCCGTGGCCTTCGTGAGCGGGATGACGGTCCTCCGTCTGATCCAGGGTCTCCTCCTCGCCCTGATCATCGTGCCCGCCCAGGCGAAGACACCCGACCTCGAGTCGGGTGCCGGGCCGATGGTGACATCGACCCTCCTGGTGATCGGGGTGATCCTCCTGGCCACGGCGCTCCGTCAGATGGTCACGGGCCAGGACCCCGACGCCCCACCACCGCGATGGATCGCGATGACCGCGTCGATGAAGCCCTCCACGGCGTTCGGCTTCGGCATGGCCATCCTCGCCATCGGTGCGAAGTGGTGGATCTTCACCCTCGGCGCGGTGGCCGCGATCAGCGACGCCGACCTCGGCACGCCTACCCGCGCGCTGACCTACCTGCTCTTCGTGGTGCTCGCCGAGCTACCCGTGCTGGTCATCGTGCTGGGGGCGGCGATCGCTCCCGACCGGTCGGCACCCCTGCTGGCGGCCGTGTCGACCTGGCTCGAGAAGCACAACCACCAGATCGTGGTGGTGGCGTGCCTCGCCTTCGGCCTCTGGTTCGTGCTCAAGGCACTGAGCGACCTCGGTGTCCTCTGAGGTCAGGCGGCGGAGGCTGCGGACGCCACCAGAGGACGGCGGGTGGTGATCGGCGTCGGCGCGCTGGCGGCCTCTTCGACCGCGACCGCCACGGAGACGTCGCGGAGGACCTCGGACAGCGGCGCGTCGAGCGCCGTGCACAGCGAGGCCAGGAGCTCGGAGGACGCTTCCTTCTGGCCGCGCTCGATCTCGGAGATGTAGCCCAGACTGACCCGCGCCTCCGCTGAGACCTGCCGCAGGGTCAGGCCCTGCTCGAGCCGACGCTCACGGAGAACGTCGCCCAGCAGCCGGCGGAACAGCGCCATCTGAGTCCTCCTGGGTCGTCGGTGCGGGTGGAATCCGGTACGCAAGTGTGACTGTGTCGGAAACGCTACCCGAGTGAGGGTTGTTCCCCACATCATTTCGAGACACGTCGCCCATCTCGGCGATGCGCGCCGATGCGTGCTGAGGCCTCAGTCGTCTCGCGGCTCCGCCCGAAGAATCCCACACAGGGCCGACAGCGCCTCCCGACACGCCCGGTCCTGGATCTGGGCCCGGTCACCGAGCAGCTCCATGGCCAGCACCGTCTCCCCCTCGGGGCCGGACAGTCCGACGAAGACCGTGCCGACGGGCTTGCCCTCCTGCTGGTCGGGGCCGGCCACACCCGTCGTCGCCACGCCGTACGTCGCTCCGGTGGCGGCCCGGCACCCGGCCGCCATCGCGCTGGCGCACTCGCCCGACACCACGCCGTACTGCTCGACAAGCTCGACCGGGACCCCCAGCAGCGACTCCTTGAGCTCGGTCGCGTAGGTGACGAACCCGCCCAGATAGCTCGCCGAGGCACCCGGCACCGAGGTGATCGCCGCGGCGAGCCGGCCGCCGGTCAGCGACTCGGCCGTGGCCAGGGTGGCAGCGGCGCCGCGCAGCAGGCCCAGTGCCTCCGCAGCCTCGACGTCGGGTCTCGAGCGGCGTCGCATGGTCCGACCCTAGACCGGCCGGTTAGTGTTTCGGAGTGAGCCGCCCGATCGAGGACTACGCGATGATCGGTGACCGCCACACTGCCGCGTTGGTGGCCAGCAACGGCTCGATCGACTGGCTCTGCCTGCCGCGCTTCGACTCCCCGGCCTGCTTCGCGGCTCTGCTCGGCGACGAGGACAACGGCCACTGGCAGCTCTGTCCGGTCGGCGAGTACGAGGTCAGCCGCCGATATCTCGGCGACTCTGCCGCGCTGGAGACCACGTTCACCACCGACTCCGGGGTCGTCACCCTGCTCGACGTGATGCCCACCGGCGACGAGCGGATCGACGTCGTACGCCGGCTCACCGGGGTGAAGGGCACCGTCCGGATCCACCACGAGTGGGTGGTGCGGTTCGACTACGGCACCGCGACCCCCTGGGTCCGCCGACGCCACGAGGACCACGACCCCGTGATCACCGCGGTCGCCGGCCCCGACAAGCTCGTCCTGCGCGGCCCCCGACTGCCCAAGCCGATCGACCACCGGCACGCGGACGACTTCGACCTCGGCGAGGGCGAGGAGATGACGTTCTCCACCACCTGGCTCCCCTCGCACCTGCGCACCCCAGACGCTCACCGCTACACGATCGGGGAGACGATCCACGAGGACGTCGAGTGGGTGAAGGCCTGCGACCTGAGGGGCGTCCCCCACCAGGACGTCGTACGACGCTCCCTGCTGACCCTGCACCTGCTGACCCACGTGGAGACCGGTGGCATCGTCGCCGCCGTGACGACCTCGCTGCCCGAGGACTTCGGTGGCGAGCGCAACTGGGACTACCGCTACTGCTGGCTGCGCGACGCCGCGCTCACGCTGTCCTCCCTGATCTCTGCGGGCGCGACCGACGAAGCACGCTTCTGGCGCGACTGGCTGCTGCGTGCGGTCGCCGGCGACCCGGCGGATCTGCAGATCATGTACACGGTCGACGGCTCTCGACGGCTGCCCGAGATGACCCTCGACGAGCTGCCCGGGTACGCCGCCTCGCGGCCGGTCCGGATCGGCAACGCGGCCGTGGACCAGAAGCAGAGCGACGTCCTGGGAGAGGTGATGAGCGCGCTCGAGGAGGCCCGCGAGTCGTCCCTCGGCTACAGCGACGACGCGTGGGCCCTGCAACGGGTGCTGGTCAACCACCTGGTCGACACCTGGGAGGAACGCGACAACGGGCTGTGGGAGATCCGCGGGCCGCTCCAGCACTTCACCCATTCCCGGGTCATGGTGTGGGCGGCGTTCGACCGGGCCGTCCGCGCGGTCGAGCGACACGGCCTGCCCGGCGAGGTGGAGACCTGGCGCGAGGTGCGCGACCGGGTCCGCGCCGAGGTGATGAACGAGGGCTACGACGCGGACCGCAACTCCTTCACCCAGCACTATGCGACCCAGGAGGTCGACGCCTCGCTCCTGATGCTGCCGCTGATCGGCTTCATCGACGGCAAGGACCCGAAGATGCTCGGCACCATCGAGGCGATCGAGCAGGACCTGATGCGCGAGGGCCTGCTGATGCGCTACCGGACCCAGACCGGGATCGACGGGCTCGTGGGCGAGGAGCATCCCTTCCTGGCCTGCTCCTTCTGGCTGGTCTCGGCGTACGCGGAAGCCGGCCGCATCCACGACGCGCATGCCCTCTTCGACCGGCTCGTCGGGCTGACCAACGACGTCGGCCTGCTCGCGGAGGAGTACGACCCGCGCGGTGAACGGATGGTCGGGAACTTCCCGCAGGCCTTCAGCCACCTCTCCTTGGTGCAGGCGGCGCTCAGGCTGCGGGAAGTGCCCGACTGACCGGCTACTTCGGGTTGCCGTTGGTGACGGTCAGCGTGGTCGTGCCGAAGCTCCCCCTGGTCACCCGGTCACCGAGGTAGAGAACCCGCACCGTCTCGGTGCCGGCCCGCGGGAACGGCCCGAGGGTCGCGCTCGCATGGCCGTCGACCAGCTGTCTCACGGCGACCTGCTCGCCGCCCACGAGGATCGCCACTGCGCCGGTGGGCGTGGCCTCGGCGGCGGAGACGGTGACGTCGATCCGGGTGGTGTCCTTCTTCTTCTTGATCCGGTCGGGCGTCGCCGTCACCGAGACCGTCGAGGCCTCCTGGGAGAACGGCGCGCTGAGGCCGACCAGCTCGGGGTTGTGGTCGGAGGCCCGGAACTGGTTCGGCTGGTAGAGCAGCGTCGCGTTGTAGTTGTAGCGGCTGTACTCGAACGCCACCGACTCCTCGGCGTTGATCTGCCACACGTCGCGGCCGGTCACCATGCCCGTCGCGGCGGGGCTCGCCAGCACGTGGTCGAGCGACCCGGCCGTGCTGCCGAACTCGTAGCTGACGTCCTTCGGGTCGTCGCTGGCCTGGTTGACGTAGCCCGCGGCGTAGAGGACCTGCATCGGGTCCTCCTGGGTGTAGGAGTTGAAGTCACCCACGAGGAAGACCTTCTGCGTGCCGCGCGCGGCGGCGACCTGGTCGGCGAACTCGACGAGCGCGTGCGCCTGGCGGACCCGGTCGCCGTTGAACGCGCCCTGGATGCCGTCGGCGTTCTCGCCGGTGGCCGGCGGTTTGCTGTCGCCCTTGGACTTGAGGTGGTTGACCACCACCACGAAGCCGTCGGAGTCGAGCGCGCCCTTGCGCTTGAACTCCTGCGCCAGCGGCTCGCGGGCGTTGGCGAAGGCCTCGCCCGGGTCCGACTGGTCGGCGAGGACGACCGAAGGGCCGACCGGCTGCACCGTGGCGGGGTTGTAGATGAACGCCGTGCGGATGACGTCCTGCTCGTCGGTCGGCGGCAGGTCCGCCGGGTCCGGCGAGGGGACGAAGGCCCACCGGGTCGTACCGGCCGCGTCGTTGAGCGCGGCGACGAGCTTCGAGAGCGCGTCGTCGCGGTCCTTGCCGAACTGCACGGAGTTCTCGATCTCCTCCAGCGACACCACGTCGGCGTCGAGGCTGTTGATCGCCGGGATCTCCTTGGCCAGCTGGCGCTGGAGGTTGGTGGCGTCCCACGCGCCACGGGGGCCGTTGGGCGAGCACTGGTTGACCGTGATCGGGTTGCCGGCGCGGTCGTCGAACGACGTACAGGAGTTGCCGGCGTCGAGCGCCTCGTAGTCGGCGGCCGAGGTGGGGAAGAAGTTCTCCACGTTGAAGGTCGCCAGGCGCAGGTCGCCACCGACGGGTCGCGGCGCGGCGTTGGCGGCGCGCGTGTCGCCGAAGGTCGCGACCGCGGTCCCCTGGTCGGTGACCGGCGTCGTGGGCTGGAAGTCCCAGCCGCTGTTGCGGAACTCCAGGATCACCGGCTGGTGGAGGGTCGCCGGGGAGCCGATCCGGACCGGGTTGTCCGTGGTCAGCCACGGCAGCGGGATGCCCTTGTTGGCGTTGTTGAGGAAGTTGGTGCTGGAGCCGTCGTCGAGCACCACGCCACGGGCGGCGTTGTCGGCCTGTACCGCGGCGATGCCGGCGGGGTCGGTGGTCGGGTTGGCCACGTCGGTCGGTTGCACCAGCTGGTGATCGCCGGTCGCCAAGCCGATCTCGCCGAACGAGTTGAGGTCGAAGTTGTCGGTCACCGTGAAGTCGTTCGTCGGCGCCAGCAGCTCGCCCTCGTGAGCCTCGCGGGCGGCGTCGGTCGTCGGGTAGGCGATCGCCGCCGGCGTGACGGAGTCATGGGCGTCGGGCAGGACGGTGACGTTCTCGGCGCTCGCGCCGATCTCCGTCGTACCGGCGAACTCGCTCACCTTGCCCTGCACCTGCACGAAGTCGCCGAGGTGGACCTTCGCCGCGGCCGCGGAGCCGAAGACGAAGACCGCGTCGGAGGCGCCGGGCGTCGCATCGGTCGCGCCGCCCGTGCCGGCGGTCTGGACGTAGAAGCCGTTGAAGCCGCCGGTGGCGTAGTCGGCGGTCACGACGCCCTGGGTGATCACGGTCTCGCCGACGTGGGGCGAGGTGCTGGTGTCGGTGCCCTGGATCTCGGCGATCGTGTACTCCGTCGGCGGGGGCGGTGGCGTCCCGGTGCCGGCGGCCTGGGGCGTGGGAGCAGCGAGCGAGAAGTCGGCGGTGTTGTTGTCGGTGTCGGCACCGGTGCTCGTGCGGTTGAGCGAGTTCGTCGGCGTCGCCCCTGCCGAGGTCGGTGTCTTCTCGAAGGACGTGGCCCCGGTGGCGCCGACCATGTCGACGACGCCCGCGGCGCCCGCTTGGTCTCCGGTGGTGGTGATCGGGGTGCTGCTCGACAGCAGGTAGACCTGTCCACCGGCCGTCGCCATGGTGAACGCGGGCAGCGCCACCGCGTCGGGCGTCGGCAGCGCGGCGCCGTTGGTGCCGGCCGCGCCCATCTGGATCAGGTAGTGGCCACCCGCGGGGACCGAGCCGGTCAGGGCGAACGGGGAGCCGCCGCTGCCGCCGGTGCCGGCGCGGTAGTGGATGTAGTCACCGGTGACGCTGATCGCAGCGCTGGTCGGGTTGTAGAGCTCGACGAAGTCGGCGTTGAGGACCGCGCCGACGTTGCCACCGGCGCCGTACACCTCGCTGATCACGAGCCCGGTGCCGGCGGGGTTCGCCGACGCCGGTGAGACGGAGGCCAGACCGGCGACGGCGACGGCGAGGCCGCCCGCGACCGAGAGCGCGCGTCGAGTGCGCGCGCGAGAGTTGTGTCGCATTGAGAGAGGGGTCCTTCCGAGAGCCGAGAGAGCCGGACGGGGGGCCGGCGGGGTGTCGTGCGCGTCACCTTAGTACGACGCAGCCCTCCCCCGGCCACGGGTCGGTGGCCCGCTCGTGAACAGCCCGCGAACCCTCGCGTCAGGGGGTGCGGAGCACCTGGCGCTGCCGCCAGACGTCGCGGAAGAACTCGTAGCCGGACCACATCGTCATCGCCACCGCGACGGCGAGCACGACCTGGAAGACGTAGAAGAGGAAGACACCGACGTCGTGCAGCGGCGGGTGCAGCAGGAGCAGCGGGAGCGACAACGCCGTCAGCGCCACGGCCTGCAGCACGGTCTTCACCTTGCCGCTGTACGCCGCCGCCACCACGACGCGCCGCAGGATCGACAGCCGGAGCAGGGTGACCGTCCACTCGCGCAGGAGCACGATGATCGTCACCCACCACCAGATGTCGCCGACGATCGACAGCCCGATGAACGCCATCCCGGTCATCGCCTTGTCCGCGATCGGGTCCGCGATCTTGCCGAAGTTGGTGACCAGGCCGCGGGCCCGGGCGATGTCGCCGTCGACCTTGTCGGTCACCATCGCCACGAAGAACAGCAGCGCCGCGACGGTGCGCCACAGGATCGAGTCGCCACCGTCCTGGAGCAACGCCACGCCGTAGAACGGCACGATCAGGATCCGGATCCCGGTCAGCACGTTGGGCAGGTTCCAGTTGCCGGACGTCCCGACCTCGTCGCTCATGCAGAGACCCCTGCCGCGACCCGCACGGGCGTGGCGACCAGATCGGCCCCTTCGCTGTCGACCACGACCGCCTCGACCAGGTCGCCGACCGCGTAGGCGCGATCGCCCTCGGTCAGCCGGGTGGTGCCGTCGACCTCCGGGCCCTGGTGGTCGGCGCGGCCCTCGGTCACGCCGTCGGTCACGGACTCGACGAGGACGACGACGTCCTCACCGACCCGCTCCTCGGCACGCTGGCTGGTGAGCTGCTCGACCAGGTCGGTCACCTGCTCGACCCGAGCACGGATCTCGTCGTCGTCGAGCTTGCCGTCCATGGTCTCTGCCTCGGTGCCGTCCTCGTCGGAGTAGCCGAAGACCCCGGTGACGTCGAGTCGGGCGGCGACGAGGAAGTCGCACAGGGTCTGCAGGTCGTCCCCGGTCTCACCGGGGAAGCCGACGATCACGTTGGAGCGGACCCCGGCAGCGGGTGCGACGGCGCGCACCCGGTCGAGCAGCCCCAGGAAGCTCTCCGGGTCACCGAACCGACGCATCCGTCGTAGCACCGTGGCGCTGGCGTGCTGGAACGACAGGTCGAAGTAGTCGCTGACGCCGGCCGTAGCGGCGATCGCCTCGACCAGGCCGGGCCGGGTCTCGGCGGGCTGCAGGTAGGACACCCGCACCCGCTCGACGCCGTCGATGCCGGCCAGCTCAGGGAGAAGGGTCTCCAGCAGGCGGAGGTCGCCGAGGTCCTTGCCGTACGACGTGCTGTTCTCGCTGACCAGGAAGAGCTCGCGCACGCCCTCGCCGGCCAGCCAGCGCGCCTCGGCGACGACCTCGGAGGGCCGGCGGCTCACGAACGAGCCGCGGAAGCTCGGGATCGCGCAGAACGTGCAGCGGCGGTCGCAGCCGCTGGCCAGCTTCAGCGGCGCCATCGGACCGCCGTCGAGGCGTCGACGTACGGACCGCGGACCCGAGGCCGGCCCGTGCTCCCCGACGTCGGCGGTCGAGCCTGTCGCGACCCCGTGCCCGGGGACCGACAGGGCCGAGGCGTCGCGGTCGGCCGGGGAGATCGGCAGCAGCTTCCGGCGGTCCTGCGGAGTGTGCGGGTGGAGCACCTCGCCGGCGAGGATCGAGCGCAGGCGGGCCGCGATGTCGGGATAGTCGTCGAAGCCGAGGACGGCGTCGGCCTCGGGCAGCGACGCGGCGAGGTCCTTGCCGTAGCGCTCGGCCAGGCAGCCCACGGCCACGACGGCGCGCGTGCGGCCGCCCTGCTTGAGATCCGAGGCGGCGAGGAGCGTGTCGACGGAGTCCTTCTTGGCTGCCTCGACGAAGCCACAGGTGTTGACCACGACCGTCTCGGCGTCCTCGGGGTCGTCGACGAGGCGGAAGCCGTCGGCGGCCAGCCGTCCGGCCAGCTCCTCGGAGTCGACGTCGTTGCGGGCACACCCGAGGGTCACCAGGGCGACCGAGACGTCGCGGTTCGTGGTCATCGACGTCGAGTATGCCGCCCCGACCCCGCGCGGACGGATTCGTGGCGCGGGCCGACCGGGGTCAGCGCCGTACGACGTACGACGCGGAGGCCGGGCTTCCCGCGGGCCCCATGTGCCCTCGGTCCTGGCCCGCCACCTGCACGCGTACTGCCCCGTCGGTGGACTGGATCCGCACCGGCGGGGACACCTGGAGCCGGTGCTGCTGCCCGAGGGCGAGCTCGCCGGAGAACACGACCGCACCCGTGCCGCTGCGCACGACGACGCGCGCTCCGCCGCCGTCCGCCGTCACCACGACCGGGACCGGCTTGCCCGCCGCCGGCGGTGGTGAGGCGTGGTTGGGGCCGCCGGAGCCGCTGAGCACGGCGCGGTCGGCGACGTGGTCGGGGCCGCCGGTGACCAGACGAGCGACGGACCAGCAGAGGATCAGCGCCATCACGGCGGCGACCAGCACCGACCAGTTCGGGCCGCCACGGGTCGCGCGGATGGACCCGGCCCCGGCGAGCTCGGCCTCGAAGACCCGGCGCGGGTCGATCGGGGCGTCGGCGTAGCGGTCGTCGTAGGTCTCGAGCAGCGGCGCCACGTCCACCCCGAGGACGCGGGCCAGCGTGCGCAGGTGCCCGCGGGCGTAGAAGTCGCCGCCGCAGGCGCTGAAGTCGTCGACCTCGATCGCCTCTATCACGTGGGGGCGGATCCGGGTCCGCTCGGCGAGCCCGTCGACGGTCAGCCCCAGGCGGAGCCGGGCGGCGGCGAACTGGGGTCCGATCACCGGTTCGGCGGCCGGCCGGGCGGCGTAGGCGTCGATCAGGAGCGGCGCCAGCTCGGTCTCCGGCTCGGCGTGGAGCTGGCCCCAGACCTGCGTCTCCTCCTCGAACGCGTCGACCTCGGCGCGGGCCTCGTGACGGACGTCGGCCCGGGCCGCGACGGCGGTCTCGCGGATCGGCTCGGGCGTCTGGCTGGCGATGATCTCCGGGGCCTCGGGCTGCTCCTCGACAGCACGCTCCGGGCGGTCGAAGCGCGCCGCGAGGTTGCCGATCAGCAGGGCGATGGCGGGGCGTGGGTCGCGAAGCCGACGAGGCGCGGGCGCCGGCGCCTCCACTCCATAGGCGGCCAGGACGTCCGCAACGCTCACGGTGGTCGCGGTCCCGGCGGGCGTCTGGTCCACGGGCGTCAGGTCGGCGGGCCCCACCTCGACCGGGGCTTCCTCGACGAGCGCCTCCTCGGCCAGCGACTCGACGACCGGGGTCCGGCCGTCGGCCAGGGCGGCCAGGGCGGCTGTCAGGTCGGGCTCGCCGAGCGCTCGGGTGGCCAGACCCAGGGGTACGGCGAGCGGAGCGCCGTGCAGCCGCCGGTTCAGCCGAGCGGTACGGCGCGCGGCAGGGTCGAGGTCCTCGATCACGCGCTGCACGTAGTGGGGGCGTACGACGAGCAGCCCGTCGCGCCACCACCCACGCTGCGCACGGTGCTCCACCTCGTGCAGACCGCCCCAGGGCAGACCCACCCACGAGCGGCCCAGGCGCAGCCGCACGCCGAGGTCGTCGGCGACCAGCAGGGGCGTGCGGGCGTCGACGAGTGCGGCGAGGTTGACCACGCCGATGGCGCCGAGCACCACGAAGAGCACCCAGTCGAGGACGCCGCCGTGGCTGACCGCACGCGCCAGGTAGGCGATCGCCACCAGCGAGGCGCCGACGCCGAGCGCGACGGCGAGCCCGGCCCGGCGTCGTACCTCCACGCTGGGCGGGGTCTCCAGGTCCGTGTCCGTGCTCATCTCAGTCCCCCATCTCGCCCTGCAACGTGGCGATCACTGCGTCGATCTCATCGGGTTTGACCAGGACGTCGCGTGCCTTGGAACCCTCCGAGGGCCCCACGACGCCGCGGCTCTCCAGGATGTCCATCAGGCGCCCGGCCTTGGCGAAGCCCACGCGCAGCTTGCGCTGGAGCATCGAGGTCGAGCCGAACTGCGTGGAGACGACCAGCTCGACGGCCTGGATCACCAGGTCGAGGTCGTCACCGATGTCGTCGTCGAGCTCGCGCTTGCTCTGCTGGGGTGCGGTCACGTCGTCGCGGTACGTCGGCTGGAGCTGCTTCTTGCAGTGGGCCACCACCTGGTGCATCTCCGCCTCGGTGACCCACGAGCCCTGCACCCGCACCGCCTTGGAGGCACCCATCGGGAGGAACAGCCCGTCACCCTGGCCGACCAGCTTCTCGGCCCCGGGCTGGTCGAGGATCACCCGGCTGTCGGCGAGGCTCGACGTCGCGAACGCGAGCCGCGACGGCACGTTGGCCTTGATCAGCCCGGTCACCACGTCGACGCTCGGGCGCTGGGTGGCCAGCACCAGGTGGATGCCGGCGGCCCGCGCCAGCTGGGTGATCCGGACGATGGCGTCCTCGACGTCGCGGGGGGCGACCATCATCAGGTCGGCGAGCTCGTCGACGACCACGACCAGATACGGGTACGGCGCCACCTCGCGCTCGCTGCCCGGCGGCACCTTCACCTTCCCCGCGCGGACGGCCTTGTTGAAGTCGTCCACGTGACGGAAGCCGAAGTTGGCGAGATCGTCGTAGCGCAGGTCCATCTCGCGCACCACCCAGGCGAGCGCCTCGGCGGCCTTCTTCGGGTTGGTGATGATCGGCGTGATCAGGTGCGGGATGCCCTCATAGGCGTTCAGCTCGACCCGCTTCGGGTCGATCATGATCATCCGCACCTCGTCGGGCGTCGAGCGCATCAGCAGCGACGTGATCATCGAGTTGATGAAGCTCGACTTGCCGGAGCCGGTCGCGCCGGCGACCAGCAGGTGCGGCATCTTGGCGAGGTTGGCGACCACGAAGCCGCCCTCGACGTCCTTGCCGAGGCCGACCACCAGCGGATGGTGGTCGGAGCGCGCGGTGTTGCTGCGGAGCACGTCGCCGAGGGAGACGATCTCCTTGTCGGCGTTGGGGATCTCGATGCCGATCGCGGACTTGCCGGGGATCGGGCTGAGGATCCGGACGTCGGCGCTGGCCACGGCGTACGCGATGTTCTTCGACAGCGCGGTGACCTTCTCGACCTTGACCGCGGGCCCGACCTCGACCTCGTAGCGGGTGACGGTCGGGCCACGGGTGTAGCCGGTGACCTGGGCGTCGATGCCGAACTCGTCGAGCACCTGCGTGAGTCGACCGACGACGTCGTCGCTGGCCCTCGAGCGCGCCTTGTGCACCGAGCCCGGCTTCAGCACCTCGTTGGCCGGGAGGCTGTAGATGATGTCGCCGGCGAGCTCGAGCTGCTCCATGCGCTGCGGCAGCGGCGCGTGCGGCGGCGGCACGAGGTCGGTGGACGTCTCGTCGTCCAGCGTCTCGATGGGGGCGGTTGCCCCCGTGTCGTCACTGTCGTCGCCGACGTCGCGGGCGTCTTCGCCGTTGCTGAGCCGGCCCAGACCGCGCTTGCGCTTGCGGAGCTCGCGGTCGGACAGCACCGGGCTGTCGTAGGCCGGGTCGCCCATCGCCGGGTCGATGTCGTCGACCGGCCCGCGGCGGCTGCGCACCGGCTGGGTCGGCAGGTCGGACTCGTCCTCGTCGGCCGGAGCACGGCCGAGCAGGCGGTCGCGGAGCGAGCGGAGCTTCACCGGCACCTGGTAGACCGGCGTCGCGGTGATCACCAGGATCCCGAAGGCCGAGAGCAGCAGGAGCAGCGGTACGACGACGTACGGCGTGCGCAGCAGGTCGAGCAGCAGGCTCGACACGACGTACCCGACCGCCCCGCCACCGGACTGCAGGTCGCTGGCGTCGCCGGCGACGGGCTGCGGGTTGCCGGCGGCGATGTGGACGACGCCGAGCACGCCGAACCCCAGCGCCACCCAGCCGACGACCTGTCGGCCGGCCGGGCCGTTGGTCTCGGGGTCGCGCAGGGTGCGCCAGCCGATCCAGACCAGCATCAGCGGGACGAGCCAGCCGACCTTGCCGAAGGAGCCCGTCACGACCGTGTGCACGGCCTGCATCAGTCCACCGGGCAGCTCCCACCAGACGGCGGCGGCGGTGACGACGGCCAGGCCGAACAGGAAGAGCCCCACGCCGTCGCGGCGATGCTCGGGCTCGAGGTCCCGCGCCGTCCGGCCGATCCGGCGCGTGGTGGCGCCGACCGCGTGGGCGACAGCGAGCCAGATCGCGGCCACGCCGCGACCGAGCGCGGTGAAGCCGCGCAGCACCGGACCGTGTCCGGACCGCACGGCGCGCGGGGGTCGCCGGGACGAGGGCTTGCGGGATCTCTTCTTCGTCGTACTCCGTGATCGCGAGGCTCGTGTGCTGCGCCCCTTCGACGACCGCGAGGACGATCGAGAGGAGGCAGCCTTGCTTCGCGAACCCGGCGGGGAAGACGTACGGGTCGCCATGCTGACGAATCTAGGCCACTGTCACTCCCGTCACATGGATCCCACGCCGCACAGCCCGCTGCATGTCTGGGACCGCTCGGAGGGCGCTCAGCGGCGGTCGACCAGCCCGCGGAGGTAGGAAGCCTGCCCGATGTGCTGGTTCACCTCGTTGACCACGCTGACCAGGCGCACCCCCAGGGTGACGGGAGGATCCCACCGCTCGTCGACGACGACGTCGAGGTCGTCGGGCTCGAGACCGGCGAGGTAGGTGGCCGTGCGCGCCGACACCGCGTCGTGGTAACCAGCCAACAGGTCGGCGCTGGCGCGGACCTGACCGACCTGCGTGGGCGAGTGGCCGTAGCCGTGGTCGCCGGCCGGCAGCGGCAGCGCGAAGCGGTCGACCCAGCCGTCGTCCCACGCCTGGGAGGTGCCGGCGACGTCGGCGACGTGGTCGTCCTCGATCCGGGTCAGGTGCCAGACCAGCCAGGCGATGGAGTTGGCCCCCGGGTCGGGCCGCCAGGCCAGGTCGTCCTCGCTCAACCCGTCCACGGCGCCATGCACGAGGCCGGGGATGCGCCCGAGGGAATCGGTCATCAGCTCGCTCACGTTCATGCGGCCACTGTGGCACTCCCTGCCGACACGGCGCGGACGGTGCTGTCATGCTGCGCCCGTGAACGGCATCTCGCCCGTATGGCTGCTGCCCGCGGTCCTCGCGCTCGTCGAGTGGTACGCCGTGTGGCGGCAGGACCGACGTACCCAGACCTGGGCGAAGCCCGCCGTCCTGATCGCGCTCATCATCACCGCGCTGGTCCTCGGGGCGACCGACGACGCCGCTGGGATCTGGCTGCTGGTGGCCCTGGTGTTCGGCCTGGCCGGTGACGTCTTCCTGCTGGGTGAGTCCGACACTCGATTCCGGCTCGGCCTCGCGGCGTTCCTCGTCGGCCACCTGGCGTACGTCGGCTCCTTCATCCAGGTCGGTGTCGACCCGGCGGGCTGGAACTACCTCGCCTTCCTGGTGCTCGGCGCCTGCCTGCTGGCGACCCGACAGGTCGCCGCGTCGACGTACCTGCGGGGCGGGCTCGCCCTGGCCGCGCCGGTCGCGGTCTACACCCTCGTGATCGGCGCGATGGTGATCTACGCGTTCACGACCGGCGTCCCGCTGATCGCGGTCGGAGCGAGCGTGTTCGCGGTCAGCGACGCGGTGCTCGCACGCGACCGGTTCGTGCACCCGTGGGACGGGGCGCAGCTGCTCGTGATGGTGACCTACCACGTCGGCCAGGCGCTCATCGTCGCCGGCGTGCTCACGGCGATCACCTGACCGGAGGTCGCCCTCACAGGTAGGGTCCACCGGGACGAAGGGGGAGGCGCGTGGAAGCGGTCAGCCTGGTGACCCGTGTCGACATCGTCGACGGGGCCGCCGTCGTGTCCGTGACGGGCGATGTGGACCTGGTGTCCGCCCCCCACCTGCGCGAGGTGATGGAGGAAGCCCTCGGACGCTCCTCCCACCTGATCGTCGACGTCGGCGGGATGACGTTCATCGACTCCTCCGGCCTCTCCGTGCTCGTCCACGTCCATCGCCAGGCGGCTGATGCGGGCGGGAGCATGACCGTGCGGCGCCCCTCACCCACGCTGAAGCGCCTGCTGAGCATCACTCACCTCGAGACCGTGCTCGTCGTCGACGACGCCGAGGCCGGTCCATCGCCGACCGGCCCGTCGACGACCGACGGGGAGGCGTAGGCGGATGGCCGACGCGGCCGCGCCGGCCACCCGGGTGCTGCTCGTGCACACCGATGGTGCCCACGCAGGGGTCGTGCGGCAGGCCCTGTCGGCGAGCCCGGGACTGGACCTGGTCGATGAGGTGCGCACGACGCGCGAGGCGGTCTCCTCGGCCGAGAGGCTTCAGCCCCGAGTCCTGGTGATGGACGTCGGCCTGGACGACCTGGCCGGGCACGGCGTGCTGAGATCGGTCCGGCGAGTCGCCCCGCACACTCGCGTGGTCCTGCACGCCGGAACCGTCGACATCGACGACCCCGCAGTGACCCGCCGGTGGGTCACCCAACTGGTGGACCTCACCCTCGACCCGATCCGCCCGGCCGCGCTGGCGGCGCGACTCGACCTGGCCGGGGAAGCGCTCGGCGTGCCGATGGCGAGGTCCTTCGTCTCCGAGCTGCTCCGCGAGTGGGACCTGGACGGGCTCGTGCCTGCCTCCGAGCTGCTGGTCAGCGAGCTGGTGGCCAACGCCGTCCAGCACGTGCCCGGGCGGTGCGCCGTCGAGCTCACGTACCACACCGACGTGCTGCGGGTCGCCGTGTCCGACTCGGGCCCCGGCATGCCCGATCTCCGGGTCATGGGTCCCTCCTCCGAGCGCGGTCGTGGGCTCCACATCGTCTCCGCGTTCTCGGCCGCCTGGGGAGTCGACAGGCTTCAGGACGGCCGCAAGCTGGTGTGGGCCGAGCTCGATCCCGCCGAGGTGTACACATGACCGTCGCTCATCACACCCGGGACACCAGCGACCATCCCTCCGACCTCCTCGACAGCGAGGCCCACCTGCGACGCATCCTGTCGACGGTGCGGGAAGGTCTCGGGGCCGACGTGGTGACGTTGCTGCAGCTCGACCCGGCGTCCCGTCACCTGGTCACCTTGCTCACCGACAGCGCCGTCCGGACCACCGCCGTCCATCACCGGGTACCCCTCGGTCGAGGCCTGGCGGGTCGCGTCGCGCAGTTCGCCACGGCGATCAGCCTGGACGAGGTGTCGCAGGACGACCTGGTCAACCCGGCCTTCCTGGCGCTCGGGGTGCGGTCGGTCCTCGGCGTGCCGGTGTGGAGCGGCACCCGAGTGACGGGCGTTCTCAAGATCGGCGTGCGGGAGCGCCGTCCCTTCCTGCCGGACGAGATCGCCCTCACGGAGGCGATGGCCGTGCAGGTGAGTGAGGCGATGGAGGAGTACGTCGCGGCCGACGAGCGCGCGGCGGCGGCAGCGCTGCAGCGCAGCCTCGTCCCGTCCAGCCTTCCGATCATCGAGGGGCTGGATCTGGCCGGCCGCTACGTTCCCGGCGAGGGCGGGGTCTCCGGGGACTGGTACGACGTCTTCGAGCTGCCGGGTGGCCGCGTCGGCATGGTGATGGGCGACGTGGCCGGCCACGGCCTGCCGGCCTCGGTCGTCATGGGCCGTCTGCGGAGCGCACTGCGTGCGTACTCGCTCGAGTACGACGCGCCCGAGGAGGTGCTCGCCCACCTCGACGCCAAGATCATGCACTTCGAGCCCGGGGCGATGGCCACTGCTCTGTACGCGATCGCGGAGCCGCCGTTCGACGAGGTCCGGCTGTCCTCGGCCGGTCACTTCCTGCCACTCCACCTGAGCCTCGACGGTGTGGCGCGTCAGGTCGACCTCCCGGTCAGCCTGCCGTTGGGCGTGGACCCGCAGTTCCAGCGGACCAGCGGTGTGGTGAAGCTCGAGCCCGGCTGCGCTCTCGTGCTGTTCACCGACGGCCTGGTCGAGCGACGCACGCTCAGCTCCCCGCGCAGCGCGGAGGTGTTCGGAACGATCGACGACGCGCTCGAGGAGCTGTGCCGAGTCCTCCGCTGCGAGGACGCCGACGTGATGTCGTCGCACATCCTCGACACGATGCTGACCCTCGAACCGCCGAGCGACGACGTCGCCTTGCTCGTCATCCGCCGCGAGGTGGCGGACCCCTGACCCAGGCTCGCGACGTTTCGACCGGCTCGGACCGGGCACGAGACACCGGGAGGGAGTGGTCACGCATGTCTCGGGGGGACCTTCACGTCTGGCGACCGCCGGCCATCGTTCGCTGGAGCGAGGCGGTGCTGGGCGCGCTGCTCGGGTCGGTGGGAGTCGCCTTCGTGGTGTCCCGACCGTCCGGGTGGCTGGGGTGGGTGGTGCTGGTCCCCGCGGCGGTGCTCCTGCTGGGCACGCGACGCTCCTTCCGTCTGCGCTCGGCCGTCGTCGTCGCACAGGGCCGCGTGTTCCGTCGCGTGGTGGCGCTCCACGACCTGCGCCAGGCCGGGGTGTGTCCCGACGGTCGGCCGTGGCTCCAGAGCCGGGGCGGCCAGGTGACGCTGCTGCGGATGGTCCCGCTGGTCGACTACGGGTCGGGTCACCCCGGGCCGACCCTCGTCGAGCAGCTCCGGTCCGCGGCCGCCGCGGCAGGGGCCCGACTCGAGCCGGCGCTGCGGACGCCCGAGCAGCCACCGACGACGAGGCCGCAGCTGCTCGGGCTCTAGGGGTGTGAGCGCCCCTTGCGAGCAAGCTCGCTGCGGCGTTCGCTGCGGTGGGTCGCTCAGGCCTCGATGACCACCGGGATGATCATCGGCCGGCGCTTGAGCTCGCGGTTGACCCAGCGGCCGACCACGCGGCGTACGGTCTGCTGGAGCTGGTAGGGGTCCGCCACACCTTCGCGGATCGCCGCGTCGAGAGCGTCGATGATCGGCTGCTTGATGGCGTCGAACCGCTTGTCGTTCTCGGCGAAGCCGCGGGCGTGGATCTCGGGCCCGCTGCTGACCTTGCCGCTGACCGAGTCGATCACCACGATCACGGAGACGAAGCCCTCCTCGCCGAGGATCCGGCGGTCCTTGAGGTCGGCCTCGGTGATGTCGCCGATGTTGGCGCCGTCGACGAAGACGTAGCCGCAGTCGACCTTGCCGGCGATGCTCGCGACGCCTCTGACGAGGTCGACGACGACGCCGTCCTCGGCGATGACGACGTTCGGGACCCCGGTCGCCTTGGCCAGCGCCGCATTGGCCTTCATGTGGCGGAACTCGCCGTGCACCGGCAGCACGTTGCGCGGCTTGACGATGTTGTAGGCGTAGAGCAGCTCGCCGGCGCTGGCGTGGCCGGAGACGTGGACGTTGGCGTTGCCCTTGTGGACGACGTTGGCACCGAGTCGGGTGAGCCCGTTGATCACCTTGAACACGGCGTTCTCGTTGCCCGGGATCAGCGAGCTGGCCAGGATGACGGTGTCGCCCTCCTCGATGTGCACGAAGTTGTGGTTGCGCTGGGCGATCCGGCTCAGCGCCGACATCGGCTCGCCCTGGCTGCCGGTCGAGATCAGCACCTGCCGCTCGGGGGCGAGGTCGGCGAGGTCCTTCGCGTCCACCATCACGCCGGGCGGGACGTGGAGGTAGCCGAGGTCCTGGGCGATGCCCATGTTGCGGACCATCGAGCGGCCGACGTACCCGACCTTGCGCTTGTGCTTCACGGCCGCGTCGAGGATCTGCTGCACGCGGTGCACGTGGGAGGCGAAGCAAGCGACGATGATCCGCTGGTCGCTGTTCTGGAACACCGTGTCGAGCACCGGCCCGATGGACTTCTCGGTGGTGGTGAAGCCCGGGACCTCGGCGTTGGTCGAGTCGGTCAGGAAGAGGTCGACGCCCTCCTCCCCCAGTCGCGCGAACGCGCGCAGGTCGGTGATCCTCCCGTCGAGCGGGAGCTGGTCCATCTTGAAGTCGCCGGTGTGGAGCACCAGTGCGGTGCCGGTGCGGATGGCGACGGCCAGCGCATCGGGGATCGAGTGGTTGACCGCGACGAACTCGAGCTCGAACGGACCGAGCGTCAGCCGGTCGCCGGCCTTCACCTTGTGGTGGATCGTCTCCTTGAGGCGGTGCTCCCGCAGCTTGGAGTCGAGGAACGCCAGGGTCAGCTCGGAGCCCACCAGCGGGATGTCGCCCCGCTCGCGAAGGAGGTACGGCGTCGCGCCGATGTGGTCCTCGTGCCCGTGGGTGAGGACCAGCGCCTCGACCTTGTCGAGGCGGTCTCGGATGGCGTCGAAGTCGGGCAGGATCAGGTCGACGCCCGGATGGTTCTCCTCGGGGAAGAGGACGCCGCAGTCGACGATCAGCAGGCGCTCGTCGTACTCGAAGACGGTCATGTTGCGACCGACCTCGCCGAGCCCGCCGAGCGGGTAGATCCGGAGTCCTCCCTTCGGCAGTGGGGCCGGTGCGGAGAGCTCGGGATGAGGGTGGCTCAAAGGGTTTTCTCTCTCAGAGAAGGTGGGAGGCCTCGAGGCCGACGCGGAGTGCGGCGACCTCGTCGTCGGTCAGGGCGACGAGCGGCCCGCGGACGTTGCGGTTGTCGAGGACGCCGAGGAGCTGGAGGGCGGCCTTCGCGGTGGTGGCGCCGTAGTTGGGAACGCCCATGATCGCCCGCGTGGCGGGCAGGAGCGTCGTGTAGGTCTTGAGGGCTGCGGTGGTGTTGCCGTCGAGGTAGTCCTCGATCATCGAGCGGATCTGACGGCCGGCCACGTGGCCGACGACGCTGACCACGCCGCTCGCGCCGTGGGCGAGCCAGCCGAGGTTGGCCACGTCGTCGCCGGAGTAGACCGCGTACCCCATCTGCATCAGCTCGACGCCCCGGGCGTAGTCGCCCACGGCGTCCTTGACGGCCACCACGGTGTCGCCCTTGATCCGGGCGTAGGTCTCCATGCTGATCTGGGTCGCCGAGCGGGCCGGCACGTCGTACAGGATCACGGGCGTGCCCGTCGCCGCCACGACCTGCTGGAAGTGGTGGAGCACGCCGGCCTGCCCGGGCTTGTTGTAGTACGGCGTCACCAGGAGCAGCGCGTCCGCCCCGAGCTTCTCCGCCTGCTGCGCGAGGTCGATGCTGTGGGCCGTCGCGTTGGTCCCGACGCCGGCCACGACCTTGGCCCGGTCGCCGACCGCGTCCTTGACCGCGCGCAGGATGTCGCCGGTCTCGCGCACGCTGGTCGTGGGGCTCTCCCCCGTCGTCCCGCTCACCACCACGCCGTCGTGGCCGTGGTCGACGAGGTGGGCGGCGATGGCCGCCGTGCCGTCGAGGTCGACTGCGCCGTCGTCGGTGAACGCCGTGGCCATCGCCGTGAGCATCCGCCCGAAGGGCGCCGAGGACGTCATGGGGTCAGGCTACTCGCGCGCGCCCCCCGCGGGCGTGCTAGGCATGGGCATGACCTCGGACTCCGGCCCGCGGTTCCGGCTGTGGCCACCCGTCGCCGTCGGCGTACCCCTTGCCCTCGGGCTGCTCGCCACGTGGACGTTGGGTGACCCGCTCCACACCGGCCGCGTGACGACCTGGCTCGGGTGGGCGCTGGTCATCGCCTTCGCGGGGTGGAACGGCTGGGCACTGCTGTCCATGGCGCACCACCGGACGGGGCTCCTGCCCGGCAGCCCCACGGTGACGATCATCGAGTCCGGACCGTTCGCGCTGTCGCGCAACCCGCTGTACGTCGGACTGCTCGCCCTGTCGGCGGGCCTGTCCCTGCTGGCCGGCTCGCTCTGGGCCTTGCTCGTGCTGCCCCTGGAGTGGGCGTTGCTCCTGTGGGGGGCCGTGCTTCCCGAGGAGCGTTACCTCACCGCCACGTTCGCCACGTCGTACGTCGAGTACACCCGGCGGGTGCGGCGCTGGCTCTGATTGCAACGGGGAGACCTCGGGCCTACGGTCGAAGCGTGCGCAAGCCGA
The DNA here is from genome assembly GCA_963833775.1 of uncultured Actinomycetota bacterium. GTDB lineage: Bacteria > Actinomycetota > Actinomycetes > Propionibacteriales > Nocardioidaceae > Nocardioides. Next base: position 264,507 of record CAWHZH010000015.1, read on the forward strand.
ATCGGAACGTCGTCCTCGCCGTCGTCGCCGTCGAGGCCGCCCTCGCGGCTCTCGCCTACCGCGACCTCGCCGGTCGAAGCCAGGAGCAGGTGCGCGGGCCCAAGACCCTGTGGCGGATCTTCATCGGGATCAACCCGGGCAACTCGCTGCTCTACTGGGTCGTGGGTCGCCGTCGCGATGCCGGAGCACTGGCCTCCGTCGAATCGGGAGTACCTCGCCCGTCATCGGAGTAGGCGGTCACCACCGGGTGGCCCGGACACCGGAGGTCGACATGAGCCACCCCATCGTGCACGCCGAGATCCGCTCGAGCGACCCGGACGCGACCCGCGCGTTCTTCGGCGAGCTGTTCGGCTGGACCTACCCCACCGAAGGCGCGTTCCCCGGGTACACGTTCGTCGAGACCGGCGTGCCCGACGCGCTGTACACCGCGATCAGTCCGCTCCAAGGCGACAGCGACCTCGTCACGTTCTTCGTCGGCGTCGAGGACCTCGCCTCCTCGATCTCCGACACGACCCGCCTCGGCGGCCGGGTCGTCCAGGAGCCCGTCACCGTCCCCGGCGTCTCGTTCGCGCTGATCGCCGATCCTCAGGGTCACGTCGTGGGCCTGGCCCAGCAGCTCTGAGCTACCGCTCCTCGGACCTCTCGTCCTGCCGGGGGAAGGGGGGCTTGCAGCCGTGCGGGTAACGGAGGAAGTAGTCCTGATCCTCGGGCCCCATCTCCCAGAACACCCCCGCCGTACTGATCTTGGTCACCGTTCTGCCGGGCCAATGCCCCGACGCGTCGACGTCGCGGATCATCTCCTCGGCCACCCTCAGCTGCTCCGCACTGGTGCAGAAGATCTCCGCATGGTCGCCACCAGCCAACGCGCCGACCTCGCACACCGCCTTGCGGATGGCACTACGATGCGAGTCCTACGGGCGCCGCCTCGGCGTTCCCTCTGAAAGAGCCATCACATGCCCGCTTGGCTGTTCGTGTTCGGAGGGATCTCCCTCCTGGTCGTGCTTCTCCTGGCGGTTGACTGGTTCACGGCCGGCCGATCGAAGCGCCGACTCGTGCGCGCCAAGGATCAGTCCTCGGGCGACGCCGGCGTCGGGTACGCGGTCATCGAGCAGCAGAGTCAGTCGATCGAGCGGCAGAACCCCTTCATCTGAACGAGGTCACCCGCCGCGACGTGAGTGGACGTGTCGACGCAACGTCTCATGCCTCGAGGTGCGCGCCCCCACGGTGTGGTCGGATGGAGCGATGACGGCAGCTGGACAGGACGCCGACCTGCGCGAGATGGCCCGGCGCGTGATCGACCACAACCGCTACCTGGTCCTCGGCACGGTCGAGCCGGACGGGCGGCCGCGCTTGTCGCCGGTGTTCTTCACGCCCGCGCGCTACCGCGACTTCTACTGGGTCTCCTCCCCCGAGGCTCAGCACTCGATCAACGTGCGCGCGCGTCCCGACGTACAGATCGTCATGTTCGACTCGACGCGTGCGCCGGGGGACGGCGAGGCCGTCTACCTGACGGCCACGGCCCACGAGGTGTCGCCAGACGGGCTCCCGGACGTCGTGGACGAGGCGTTCGACCCCGAGACGCGCGGCGCGCGCGCGTTCAGTGTCGACGAGCTCAGCGGTGACGGCGACCTGCGGCTGTACGTCGCGACCGCCACGTCGTACGACGTGCACGTGCGCGGCGGCCACCCCACCCACGGCACCGGCATCGACCGCCGAGTCGCGACCGACCCGACAGCCTGACGCGGTCACACGTGGGGCATGACCTCCGCGGCGAGCAGGTCGAGGTGGTCGAGGTCGTGCTGGTCGAGGACCTGGAGGTAGACGCGCTGCGCGCCCAGTGCGGCGTACCGACCGAGCTGCTCGACCACCTCGTCGGGGGTGCCGGCCAGTGCGTTCGCACGGAGGTCGTCCGGTGCGCGGCCGATGACCTCGGCGCGGCGCCGCACCTCGGCCTCGTCGCTGCCGCAGCAGATGGTGTGCGCGTTGGAGTACACCAGCGAGTCGGGGTCGCGGCCGATCGCCTCGCACGCCGCACGCACGCGCCCGATCTGCTGTCCGGACTCCTCGAGACCGACGAAGGGCAGGTTGAACTCGTCGGCGTAGCGGGCGGTGAGCGCCGGAGTCCGCTTCGCCCCCTTGCCACCGATGATGATCGGCGGGTGCGGCCGCTGAGCCGGCTTGGGGAGCCCGGGTGAGTCCGTGACCGAGTGGTACGCACCGGCGTAGGAGAAGGTCTCGCCCTCGGGCGTGGACCACAGCCCGGTGAGGATCGCCAGCTGGTCCTCGAGGCGGTCGAACCGCTCGCCGGTCGGCGGGAAGGGGATGGCGTACGCCGCGTGCTCGGCGTCGTACCAGCCGGCGCCGATCCCGAGCTCGACCCGTCCACCGCTCATCTGGTCGACCTGGGCGACCGCGATCGCCAGCGGCCCGGGGTAGCGGAAGGTCGCCGACGTCATCATCGTGCCGAGCCGGATCGTCGAGGTCTCGCGCGCGAGCCCGGCCAGCGTCACCCAGGAGTCGGTCGGGCCGGGGCGCCCGTCGACTCCCATCGCGAGGTAGTGGTCGGACCGGAAGAAGGCGCCGAACCCGAGCTCCTCGGCCCTGCGCGCGACGGCCAGCTGGTCGTCGTACGTGGCGCCCTGCTGGGGTTCGACGAAGATGCGCAGCTCCATGTCCTCACCTTGGCACGGGTCTCGACTCCGCTCGACCACCGACGGTCACGCCTCGGGGCGGCCACCCGTCGTCCGGCACGCCGCGGCTGCCAGCGCGTGGCCGTCGCGTAGACACACCGCGGGGACAGCCTCGCGGGCCCGCGCGGCGAGGAAGCCGGCGGCGAACGCGTCACCCGCACCGGTCGTGTCGAGCTCCGGCCGGTCCAGCGGCTCGGCCGCCATCGTCGTCGCCTCGGTGCCGTCGCTCCACGCCGCCTCGCCCGACCCAGCCGTCACCACCACCTGTCGCCCGTCGCCGGCCAGGGCGGCGGCCAGATCTGCGGCGCTGCCCTCGATGCCGGTCAGGACCGCGGCCTCCTTCTCGTTGGCGAAGAGCAGCGCGTCTGCCGGCAGCAGCTTGAGGAACGACGTCGCGCCGAGCAGCTCCAACGGGGCGGCCGACGCCGCCCCGACCGAGACCGTCATCCCGGCCTCGACGGCGGCGGACAGCGCGTGCACTGCGGAGTCCCGCGAGTCGCGGAGCAGCGCGTAGCCCGACACGTGGAGATGGTCGCCGGTCGAGAACTCGTCGGTCGGTACGTCGAACTCCTGCAGCGCCAGGTTGGCACCGGGGTCGGGCACCATCGTCCGCTCCCCCGACGGCGCCACGAGCACGAGGCAGGTGCCGGTCGGCCGGGTGCGGTCGACGCGGAAGCGCACGTCGACGCCGAGCGTGTGCAGGCTCTCGAGCTGGGACTGCCCCGCGGCGTCGTCGCCGATCGCGCCGACGAAGACCGAGTCGACCCCGACGCGGGTCAGCCAGGCAGCGGTGTTCGCGGCCGATCCGCCTCCGACGTAGGAGATCACCGCCGGACTGTCGGACCCCTCGGCCAAGGGGCCGAAGAGGCGCGCGACGACATCGACCATCAGGTCACCGAGGCAGAAGAAGGTCACGTCGGCTCCTCAGCGGCGTACGCCGTCGCCACCTCCGCAGCGAGCCGGGCGTTGGAGCGCACGAGCGCGACGTTGGCGCGCAGCGACGCGCCGCCGCTCTCGCGGTGGAACCAGTCGAGGAGGTACGGCGTGACGTCCTTGCCGTGCACCTCGTCGCGGTCGGCGGCGGCCAGGCCCGACTCGAGCAGCCGGTCGTGCAGGTCGCGATCGAGCTCGTCGTCGGGCGAGATCGGGTTGGCGAGGATGAGCCCGAGCCCCGTCGTACCGACGCGGTCGCGGGCCGCCAGGATCGAGGCCACCTCGTCGGGCCGCTCGACCCGCCACCCGATGTCGTGGCCGGAGTCCGCGAGGTAGAAGCCCGGGAAACGGTCCGTGCGGTAGCCCAGCACGCCGACGCCCAGGGTCTCGAGCCGCTCGAGGGTGGCACCGACGTCGAGGATCGACTTCACACCGGCGCAGACGACCAGCACGCCGGTGCGCGACAGGGTGGACAGGTCGGCCGACTCGTCGAAGGTGTCCTGCGCGCCGCGATGGACGCCGCCCAGGCCGCCGGTGGCGAACACCGTGATGCCGGCCGCCGCAGCCAGATGGGCGGTGGAGGCGACGGTGGTCGAGCCGACTCCGCCGCGTGCGGCGATCGCGGCGAGCTCACGGACGCTGACCTTGGTGGCGTCCTCGTCGTTGGCGAGCCGGTCGAGTGCGGCGTCGTCGAGACCGAGCCGGGCCTGGCCGTCGATCACGGCGACCGTCGCCGGGACCGCGCCTCCGTCGCGCACTGCCTGCTCGAACTCGCGCGCCAGGCGGGCGTTGTCGGGCCGGGGCAGGCCGTGGCTGATGATCGTGCTCTCCAGCGCGACCACCGCCCGACCGTCGGCCAGGGCGTCACGCACCTCGTCGTGCACCAGCACGTGCTACCCCCTCGGGTGTCAGCTGGTGACGGGACGGTTGAACGCTCTCCTCACCAGATCGAGTGCCTCATCCTGCCCCACGCCGAGGGCGAGCATCGCGTCGGCGTAGGACCGGGCGGCGTCCTTGGACGCGCGGTCCGCCTTGTCGCCGTTCACGACGGTGCCCGCCCGGCCCCGGGTCGTCACCACGCCCGTGTGCTCGAGCTCGCGGTAGGCGCGGGCCACGGTGTTGGGCGCGATGCCCAGCGTGGCCGCCAGGGCGCGGACGGTCGGCAGCTTCGTCCCCGGCGGAAGCTCGCCGCTGGCCACCTGGGCTCCGATCTGGGTCCGGATCTGCTCGTACGGAGGATCGCCGTCGCTGGTGTCGAGGGTGATCATCACGCCGCTACCACGGGAACCGGTTCGCCGGGCTGGAGCACCTGGTCGACGGCCAGGGTGGGCCACAGACGAGTGCGCATGTACCGGGCCGGGTGGTTGCGGTCGGGCAGGGCTTCCACCAGCACCAAGCCCAGGATCACCGCGCCGATCGTCCACCACACGACGGTGGCGAGATCGCTGTCCAGACCGGCGATCTGCGGCGTCAGGAAGCAGAGGAAGGCCGCGGCGTACGTCGTACGCAAGGCGGCCTCACGGATCAGGTCGGCACGGAAGGCGTCCTGCCAGTACAGGTGTGACGGATCCTCGGCGGGCTCGGGCTGACGCGCCATCCGGGCGCCCACGACCTCGACGGCCAGGGCCGCCGCCGGGAGCAGGAGGGACACCGGCAGCAGGAACGCCTCGGAGCGGCTCGCTTCCGCCACCAGCGTGGCGACACAACCGATGATCGCGCTTGCCCACATCAGCACGCGCGTCCGCCAGGGGATGTAGTCCACCAGGGTCGGCTCCCGGAGGCGCGCGATGCGAGGACCCGGAGCGAGCGGTGTGCGCGCGAAAGCGAATCCCTGGGCGATCCCCAGCAGGATCGGGAAGGCGGTGAGTGAGGCGGCCACGGCGGCCAAGGAGCGAGGCGCGTTGACGAGGACCACCGACACGACGTAGAGCCCGGCGACCGAGATCGCGGTGTGGGCCCGCAGCTGCGCTTCGACCTCCGGGGACCAGCGCGGGTCGACCGTTGCCTGGTGGCGGCGAGCCCACCTCCAGGCGGCCTCGCGGCGCGACGCCGGTGTCCGGTTGCCTTGCCAGACGAGGTAGCCGACGACGTAGATGATCGCGAGGACGATGAGGCTGACGAGGTAGCCGGCGAGCTCTGCTCCCATGCGAGGATGCTGACACAAACGTCGTCTTGTAGCAATACATACCTTGGGACAAACCTCAGCGGCGCTCCCACCAGACCCACTCGTAGCCGTCGCGCGGCTCGCGGCGGGTCTCGACCCACTCGTCGGGATCGAAGGCCGGGTAGTGGGCATCGCCCTCGGGTGACCGGTGCACCTCGGTGAGGACCTGGTGGCTCGCCAGGGGCAGGGCCTGCTCGTAGATCTGAGTGCCGCCCACGACGTAGGTCTCCCCCGGCTGCTCGGCCGCCAGCGACAGTGCCTCGTGCAGCGAGTGAGCGACCAGCACGCCGTCGGCCGACCAGTCGGGGTTGCGCGTCACGACGACCGTGGTCCGGCCGGGCAGCGGTCGCCCGATCGAGTCGTACGTCGCGCGGCCCATCACGAGGGTGCCGCCCAGGGTGGTGGCCTTGAAGTGGGCGAAGTCCTCGGAGATCCGCCACGGGATCCGGCCGTGGTCGCCGATGACGCGGTTGTCGGCGTAGGCGGCGACGAGCGTCAGATGGTTTCGAGACGCCCGCAGAGCGGGCTCCTCAACCAGCGGGGCCGACACAGCGGGCTCCTCAACCAGCGGGGCCGACACAGCGGGCTCCTCAACCAGCGGAGTTGGCTCCTCCTGCGGAGAGACCTCAGACGGCAATGGGGGCCTTGATGCCCGGGTGGGGGTCGTAGCCCTCGACCGCGATGTGCTCGAGGTCGAAGGCGTCGATCTCGGTCACCGACGGGTCGAGCCACAGGGTCGGCAGGGGCCGGGGCTCGCGGGTGAGCTGGAGCCGCGCCTGCTCGACGTGGTTGGCGTAGAGGTGGGCATCGCCGAGGGTGTGCACGAAGTCGCCGACGCGGAGGCCGACGACCTGGGCGACCATGTGGGTGAGCAGCGCGTACGACGCGATGTTGAACGGGACGCCGAGGAAGACGTCGGCGGAGCGTTGGTAGAGCTGGCAGCTGAGGGCGCCGTCGGCGACGTAGAACTGGAACATCGTGTGGCAGGGCGCGAGTGCCATCTGGGGGATGTCGGCGACGTTCCAGGCCGAGACGATGTGGCGCCGGCTGTCGGGGTCGCGGCGCAGCTGGTCGAGGACCAGCGCGATCTGGTCGATGTGGCGGCCGTCGGGCGCCGGCCACGAACGCCACTGGTAGCCGTAGATGGGACCGAGGTCGCCGTCGGTGTCGGCCCACTCGTCCCAGATCGTGACCCCGCGGTCCTGCAGCCACTTCACGTTGGTGTCGCCGCGGAGGAACCACAGGAGCTCGGCGAAGATCGAGCGGGTGTGCACCTTCTTGGTGGTGACCAGCGGGAAGCCCTCGGTCAGGTCGAAGCGCATCTGGTGGCCGAAGACGCTGCGGGTGCCCGTGCCGGTGCGGTCGGACTTCTCGACCCCGTCGTCGAGGATGCGCTGGAGGAGGTCGAGGTACGCCTGCATGACCTCACCCTAGATCGGGGCACCGACCAGCGTCAGGGACGCGCCCGCAGGTACTGGTCGGGCCAGTAGGTGTCGGCCCCGAGCGCCTCGGCGGCCCGTTGCGCCCAGTGCGGGTCGCGGAGCAGCTCGCGGGCCAGGAAGACGGCGTCCGCCTCGCCGTCGCTGACGATCTTCTCCGCCTGCTGGGGCTCGGTGATCAGCCCGACCGCCGCCACCGGCAGGCCGGACACCTCTTTGATCCGCGCCGCCAACGGCACCTGGTAGCCCGGTTCCAGGCTGATCTGCTGGTCCGGCGAGTTGCCACCGCTGGAGACGTCGACGAGGTCGACGCCGTGCGCGGCGAGGAGCCGGCCGACCTCCGCGGTCTCGTCGAGGTCGAGGCCGCCCTCGACCCAGTCGGTCGCGCTGAGCCGGACGAAGACCGGCTTGTCGTCGGGCCAGACCTCACGGACGGCATCGACCACGGAGAGCAGGAGGCGGCTCCGTCCCGCGAGGTCCCCGCCCCATGCGTCGGTACGCCGGTTGGTCAGCGGCGACAGGAACTGGTGCAGCAGGTACCCGTGGGCCGCGTGGATCTCGGCCACGTCGTACCCGGCCTCGAGCGAACGACGCGCGGCATCGGCCCAGGCCCCGGGGTGGGCGACCAGCTCCTCGCCCGTGAGCTCGCGCGGTGCCGGCCAGTCGGCGTACGCGAGCGCGGACGCGCCGACGGTCTGCCAGCCGCCCGCGCTCTCGGGCACGAAGCCACGGCCCTCCCACGGACGTCGGGTCGACGCCTTCCGGCCCGCGTGGGCGAGCTGGACGCCGGCGACCGCGCCCTGTGAGTGGACGAAGTCGGTGATGCGTCGGTAGTCGGTCGCCTGCTCGTCGTTCCAGATGCCGGCGTCCTGCGGCGAGATCCGCCCCTCGGGAACCACCGCCGTCGCCTCGCTCATCACCAGGCCGGCGCCGCCGCGGGCGAACGAGCCCAGGTGGACCAGGTGCCAGTCGGACGGACGGCCGTCCACGGACGAGTACTGACACATGGGCGAGACCCATACGCGGTTGCGGAACGAGGTGCCCCGCAAGGTCAGGGGCTCGAACAGTCGGCTCACGTGTGACTGCAACCGGGCTGTCGGCCGACTTGTTCCGCGGTCAGGTCAGCACGTCGTGGGGGGTGACCGCGGCGGGGCGTCGGTGCAGCCGCCACGCGCGCCTGAGGGGTTCCTCCAGCAGGAACGTGGACGCGACCGCCGCTGCGAGGGAGAGGGCGATGGGCGGGATCGCGGCGGTGCGACCGTACGTCGTCTCCGTGAGCCGGAGCATCGATGCGTGCCACAGGTACCACGCGTAGGAGATGCGGCCGAGGAAGCGCAGAACGGGTAGCTCCAGGACGGCGTTCTCGTGCGCCGCGCCGGCGACCAGGAGCACGGCGGCCGGCGTCGCCATCAACGGACCGTAGACATAGATCTGGTGCAAGGTGGGGGCGACCTCGACCGAGACGACCAGGCCCAGGGCACCTGCAGGGACCAGCCACCAGCGGCCCGGCAGCGGACCCAGCAGAGCCAGGAGACAGCCGGCGAGCAGAGCGTAGGCGTGCATGGGCAGCCAGTCGTAGGGGACGGCGATCATCACGGCCGCCGAGCCCGCGATCGCCCCGATCAGCACGAGGTCTGGCCGGGTCCGCCTCAGGATCCAGGGCAGGACGAGCGGCCACACCAGGTAGAACTGCTCCTCGACGCCCAGCGACCACGTCTGACCGAAGACCGGGAACCTCATCCGGGGCGCCATGTTCTGCACGTAGGTGAGCGCGGGCACGGCGTGGGCGGCGATCCGGTCCGCAGCGAACCCCCGCAGCACCATCACGGACGACACCACGGACACCATGAGCAGGAGCGCCGGGAACAGGCGCACGAAGCGGTTCGTCAGGAACCCGGGCATCGACCAGGTGCCGCCGTCACGGGCCTCGACGATCACCCGGGTGATCAGGAACCCGGACAGGACGAAGAAGACGGTGACGCCGATCCCTCCCGCCGGCTCCCGGAGGTACCCGGCGTGGTCGGCGACGACGAGCAGGATCGCGACGCCCCGCAGTCCGTCGAGCGCGGGTCGATGGCCGAGCCTCCAACGCGCCTGCGTCGTGCGCATACCCCCAGGATGCGCCTGTTCTCACCGATCCGCGCCTGTCAGACGGCGACTCCCCGCTCGACGAGCAGCTCGTCACGCTTCCAGGCGTACCCGACCATCCACGACGGGTCGAGGCGGTACATCACCACCTCACCCCAGGACAGCGGTGAGGAGCCGTAGTGGGCGGTCCAGTGCCGGTCGACCTCGGCCAGGTCGTCGCCCTCGATCTCGACGGCACGACCGTGGCTGAACACGGCCAGCTTCTCGCCGTCCACGTGGGCGACCGAGACGGCGGGCCGGGCGGCGAGATGGCGCGCCTTCGCCGCCGTACGACTGGTCGAGAAGGTCCACGTGCCATGGAGGAAGTGGCCGTCCATCGCGCTGATCCGCGGCTCGCCGTGGGCCGTCACGGTGGCCACCGAGATCACCTTCATCCCGGGAAGGAGGGCCGCGATCTGCGCGGCGCTCAGGGTGCGGTCGCCGTGGATGATGCCGCGCAGGTGCTCGGTGGAACGGGCGTGGGAGGCGTCGAGCAGGCTCTGGAGGTGGGCCAGCTCCTCGGGTGTCTCGAGCATGGGTCGACGCTAGCCTCCGGGACCGACCACCGCCTTGACCTGCGTTGCCCTCTTACGGCGAGGCGAGGTACTCCTCGAGCTGGTCGGCGAGCTCGGCGGCCCTGCTCTTCGCGAGGAGGTGGCCACCCGGCAGCACCTCCGGCTCGATCCCCAGTCGCTCGACCGCCACCCGCTGCTGGAACCCCACCGGGAAGAGCCGGTCGTCCCGTCCGGCGATCACGTGGGTGGTCACGTCGGGCCAGCGCTCGATGGCACACGGTTGACCCCAGATCGTGTCGGCCGGCTCGCGTGGCTGCGGGTCCCGCTCCATCTGCGCCCGTACGTCGTCGGGCAGGTCGTGGAAGAAGGTCCGCTCCAGGTCGAACTCGGGGTCGCGGCCCGCCGCCTCTTCGGCCGCCCGACGGGCGGCATCCGAGCCGGTTGCCTCCCACCACTCGCCGGGACGCTCACCGGGGAGCGGGATCATGGCGTTGAGGAGCACGACCATCCGCACGGGGCGGCGAGCAGCGACCATCGGCGCGGTGAAGCCGCCCAGCGACTGGGCGACCAGGACGACCTCCGACCGCTCCCCCATCGCGGCCTCGACGAGGTCGGCGTACTCCGGAAGTCCGAGCGCCGGGTCGTCCTGACGGATGTCCACGGCGATCGCCTCGTGACCTCGGCTCTCGAGCTCCGCGACCAGCTCGCGCCAGTACGACGCGTTGCCGCCCGCGCCCGGAACGAGCACGAAGGTGCTCACAGCGAGACCTCGCCACTGATCATCGTCGTCGCGTCGCCACCGACCCAGACCGTGTCGCCGTCGCGCTCGACGTACACCCGGCCACGGCGTCCGAGGACGGTGCCCTGCGACGCCACGTACGACGACGGGAGACGGTCGCCGGCCAGCCACTGGCCGATGCTCGCGTTGAGCGAGCCGGTGACCGGGTCCTCGACGACACCGAGGCCGGGACAGAACGCCCGCACCTCGGCCGCGCACTCCGAGCCGTCCGGATAGGCGCCGACGACGCCGACCTCCAGGTCGCCGAACGCGCTCCAGTCGGGCCGTACGGCGAGCACGGCGGCGGCATCTCGCAGGAGCACGCCGACCCACCCGGGGCCGTTGTCGATCCAACGGGCGTCGACGACGTCGTCGTCGGTGATCGCCAGCGCCCGGAGCAGACGCTCGCGCTCCTCGCCCGTCACCGGCCCCTCACGCGTGACGCGCGGTGCCTCGAACGCGAGGCGCTCGCCACGCCGTACGCGGACCAGCCCGGCCGGGCACTCCTGCACGACCTCGTCATCGGCACGTGCCACTCCCCCGGCCTCCAGCCAGGCGTGGGCGCTCCCGATCGTCGGGTGGCCCGCGAACGGCAGCTCCCCACCCGGCGTGAAGATCCGCACCCGGTAGTCGGCGCCAGGGTCGGTGGGCGGCAGGAGGAACGTCGTCTCCGAGAGGTTCGTCCAGTTCGCGAACCGGAGCATCTCGTCGTGGCTCAGCCCGTCGGCGTCGTGCACGACGGCGAGCGGGTTGCCGAGGAACTCCTCGGACGAGAACACGTTGACCTGGCTGAACCTGCGCATGCTCCGACGCTAGCGGGCATGGTGGATGCAACGTCTAACACGAGTGTATCGGTAGACTTTGGCCCATGGACCTCGCCACGATCCTCCTGCCCGACCTCGACCGCGCCGAGGTCGTCGTGCCCGCACCCGACTCCGGGCCGGGCAACTGGGCCGGTGCCGCGAGCGCCGTCGTCGTGGACGACGACGTCTACCTCACCTATCGCGTACGCCGGCCCCTCAACGCCGGACGGGGCGTCTCCACGGTCGTGGCGCGATCGAGGGACGGGGTGCGGTTCGAGACGATCAGCGAGGTGTGGCGCGACGACTTCGGCGCCGAGTCTTTCGAGCGTCCGGTGGTCGTCCGGACGCCGGCGGGCGTGTGGCGGCTCTACGTCTCCTGCGCGACCCCCGACACCAAGCACTGGTGGATCGAGGCGATCGACGCCGAGCGGCCGGAGGACTTCGCCACGGGTCGCCGGACCGTCGTGCTCGCGGGTTCGGACACCGTGGCGGTCAAGGACCCGGTGATCGTCGTCGACGCCGCGGGCGGCTGGCACGCCTGGATCTGCGAGCACCCGCTGAGCGATGCGGGCCACGAGGACCGGATGTCGACGGCATACCACCACAGCGCGGACGGCTTGGTGTGGCACCGCCACGGCACCGTCCTGGCCCCGCGTCCCGGCGCCTGGGACGCGCGTGGCGCGCGGGTCAGCGACGTCCTCGGTCTCGACCCGCTCGTCGTCCTGTACGACGGCCGGCCGCGCGCCGAGGACAACTGGCACGAGACCACCGGGGTGGCCCGGGCCGCGACGCCCGGCGACCCGGCCTCGGTGCTGGTGCCGGACGACGCCGAGCCGCTGCGGTCGCCGTACTCCGACGGCGCGTGCCGGTACGCAGCGTCGGTCACGATGCCCGACGGCACGCTGCGGTACTACCTGGAGGTCGCCCGGCCGGATGGTGCGCACGACCTGGTCACATCCACGGGCTGAGCTCAGCCGGTGCTCGCTTCGACGGACTTGCGCTCTCCGAAGGTGCTGCCCTCGCGATAGCCCTTCCAGTCGTCGAAGGACTCCCCGGTCAGCCGCTCGAGCAGCTCGATGTCGGGCAGGTGCGGCTCGAGGAGGATGGCCCGCTGCTCCGGCGTGAGCCGCGGCCGACTCGGGTCACCGCCGCGCTGGAGTCGGTCGACCAGGGGCTTGCTGACCTTCCGCCACACCTCCGGCGGGAAGAACTGGCCGACCGCGGCGCCGGTCCGGATCACGCTGCTGAGCGCCTTGGTGCGCGGTCCCTTCTGCACGAACTTCCGCGAGTTGTCCTGCGGCACCTCGTCGATCGGGGCGGAGGTGACACCGAGGAACGTGCAGACGCGATCGAGCGTGGACAGCGGCTGGTCCACGAGCTCCTTGTAGCGCAGCAGGAGCACCTGCTCGCGCGGGAAGTGGTCGAAGAGGTCGGCGACCTGCCGGCCGTACATCCCGAGCCCCTGGTAGTGCCAGAACGGCGCCCAGCCGTCGTCGACGCGCTGCGGCTCCCTCCGGATCGCCTCCACGATGTCGTCGCGCGGCTCCAGCCCGTCCATCCACAGGTGCATCCAGTTGCTGTACGCCCGGTCGACCGGGTCGCGGAGCACCGCGATCAGCTTCGCGTCCGGGTTGTCGACGGCGATCCGCCGGCGGGCGTCGCGGTGGTAGAGGTAGAACGGCGTGCTCTCGCCGCGCGGTACGTCGTCGGGGGCGTCGTCGAAGAGCGCGAGGTAGCGGTCGCGCTGCCAGATCCACTCCAGGTTGCTGTGCGCGTCACCCGGTCCCTTGTACGCCGGGGGTGGGCTGTCGCCGCACAGGTAGTACTTCGGCTCCTTGACCGGCGAGAGGTAGAGCCCCGGGTGGCTGGCCAGCGCCGCGTGGAGCGCGCTCGTGCCGGCCTTGGGGGCGCCGATCAGGAAGAAGTCGGGCGGACGGGACATGAGCCAAAGTATACCGACTCACACGACTTAAGGCCCCACCCGAACGGGCATGCTGGACCCATGACGGACCTTCGCACCTGGTCGCAGCACGTGGCGTCGTGGCGGCGCGAGGTGCACGCGCTCTACGCCGCGGTGCGCGACGAGCCCGACCCGCAGGCCGCGCACGGGCTCTGGGTCGAGGCGCGGAGCGAGCTGTTCGACAGCCACCCCGCCTCGGCCCGGCAGCCGGGTCAGCGCCTGCGCCACGCGCCGTACGACCCGGCGTACCGCTTCGTGCTGGAGATGCAGCCGGCCGACCCCGACGAGTGGCGGCCGACGACGGGGAGCGACGGTGAGGTGCCGTTCCAGCGAGCCGGTCGGTTCGAGATCCCGCTGGTCGGTGGGCTCGACGTGTGGTGGCTCAGCTCCTACGGCAACGGGATCTTCGTGCCGCTGCGCGACGGGTCCGCCGGGACGACGACGTACGGCGCTGGGCGCTACGTCCTCGACACGGTCAAGGGCGCCGACCTCGGCCACGAGGGCGACGCGTGGGTCGTCGACCTCAACTTCTCCTACAACCCGTCGTGCGCCTACGACCCCGAGTGGGCCTGTCCCCTCGCCCCCGCCGGCAACCGGGTCGCGGCCGCGGTCCCGGTCGGCGAGCTGAACCCGGCGACCGACTGAGCGCTCCGGGGACGTCCTCCGCTCAGGAGGATCGCTGGTTGAGGAGGTCGCTCTGCGACCGTCTCGAAACCACATCGCCAGCTCAGGCCGCAGCCACGCCCTGCTCGATGACGTACGACGCGAACGCGGTGACGTCCGCGCCGCGCCGGGCGAGGTCGTCGTACTGCGGACCGAAGGCGCCCTCGCGCACCCACAGCGACTCGCGCAGCACCGGATGCCACCGCTCGGGGTAGAACCCGAGCCCCCACCGGGCCGCCAGCGACTTGGCGGTCTGGCGCCCGGTCACCAGGAGGTGGTGCAGCCGCGCCACACCGGGCACGACCCACTCGCAGGCGAAGTCGGAGGCCGCGGCGGCCGGGTCGTCGGCGCAGTCGCGGGCCCGGCCGCGCCAGTAGGTGTCCAGGTTGTCGATCGTGAACGCGCGAAGCAGCGCGTCGTCGGTCCAGATGTCGAGCGTGTCGAGCGCCGGGCCGGTCACCGTGATCCCGTGCCGGGCCAGCTCGTGCCAGGCGACCGGCGAGATCTCGTGGCGGCCTCGCTCGTGGAACCTCCCGACCCCCACGGTCGGCACGTCCGGGCACGCGCGAGGGTCGGACGCCAGGTCGGAGGCCAGCACGTGGGCACCGTCGAAGTGCGGCGAGTCGCCGTGCCGCGCGGTCACCGTCGCGTGCGCCGCCCGGAGCGCCGCGAGCTCTTCCGACGACGGGCGGCGGTCGAGGGTGGCGAAGAAGTCGACGTCGCTGTGCCCTGGGACCCACTCACCGAAGCCGAGCCCGCCCCGCAGGTAGAGACCCGTCACGAGGCCGTGCGGCACGGCAGCGAGGAACGTCGTACAGACGTCGGCGACCGGGCCGGGAAGCGCCACGGACCTCAGGCGGACAGCGACATCGGGCCGTAGACCGCCCGGTCGTGCTCGTGGAGGGTCACCGACGCGACCCCCACCGCTGCGAGCTCGGTCCACACCTCGCCGACCCACGACTCGGCGTCGGCCTGGGACGCGAAACGCTGATCGGAGTACTCCTCCGGCACCCGGGCGTCGGTGCCCTCGACGTCGTGCAGCTTCCACCACCACGGCCGCTCCGACGGGGTCGGCTGGCGGAAGGTGGCGGGCTGCTCGGGCAGGTTCATGCGGGGTCCCTGCGGCGTTGTTCGACGGCGGAGCGAAGCGGGGGAGGCGAAGAACGTCGTGGGGTGGCGTTCATGAGGACCGCACCGAGGTGTCGACGAACGGCAAGGGGTGGGACACGAAGATCTCGCGCCGGGTGCGGATCTGGACGCCGAGCTCGGCCTCCGGGTCCACGAAGGTCGGTACGAGCGCCATCCCGATGCCCTTCTTCAAGGTCGGCGAGTACGTGCCCGAGGTGATCTCGCAGACGGGCACGTCAGGGGTCAGGCTCACCAGCATCCCCGGCCGCGGGATGCCGCGCTCGAGCGCGACCAGCCCGCGCAGCTTCCGCTCCGGGCCGGCCGCCTTCTCCGCGACGAGCGCGTCCCTGCCCCAGAAAGCCTCCTTCTTCCAGCCGACCGCCCAGCCGAGGCCGGCCTGGTTGGGTGTCACGTCGATCGTGATGTCCTGCCCGTGCAGGGGATAGCCCATCTCGGTGCGCAGGGTGTCGCGGGCGCCGAGCCCGCACGGCAGCATCCCGAACGGCTCACCGGCCGCGAGCAGGCGGTCCCACAGAGGCAGCGCCACGTCGTTGCGCGCGATCAGCTCGTAGCCACGTTCGCCGGTGTAGCCGGTGCGGCACACCACGACGCCGGTGTCCTCGAACTCCGCCTCGACGAACGACATGTAGCCGTGGCCGGACGGGAAGCCGATCGCGTCGAGGACCTCGTCGGACTTCGGCCCCTGCACCGCCAGTACGACGTACTGCGTGTGGTGGTCGAGGACCTTCACGCCCTCGGGCGCCGCGGCCAGCAGGCGGCGGCAGACCTCCGCGGAGTTGGCCGCGTTCGGGACCAGGAGCACGTGCTCGTCGTCGTGGTAGTAGGCGATCAGGTCGTCGACGACTCCGCCGGTCGTCGCGTCACAGCACAACGTGTACTGCGCCTTGCCCGGGACGATCTTGCCGAGGTCGTTGCTCAGCGTCGCGTTGACGTACGCCGCGGCGCCGGGGCCGGCGACCATCACCTTGCCGAGGTGGCTGACGTCGAAGATACCGACCGCCTCACGGACGGCCGTGTGCTCCTTCACCACCCCTGAGGGGTACTCCAGAGGCATCGACCAACCGCCGAACTCGGCGAGCTTCGCACCCAGCGCGACGTGCCGGTCGTGGAGCGGCGACCTCTGCAGGTCCGCCGGCGGCGAGGTCAGGTGGGCCATGTGCGCGAACCTACACCGGCTGGAGCCCCGTGCCTCGAGACGCACGGCGTGGCGGGCGGACGTGACTATCCTGCGTCGGTGACCTCCTACCATCTCCGGGGCGCGAGCCCGGCCAAGACGCGCGCCGACGCCGTCGTCGTGGGCGCCCTCCAGACCTCGAAGGGCGTGATCCTCGCCGACGGGGGCGAGGACGTCGCCGAGGCCTTCGGCCGTGCCCTGCGTCCGCTGCTGAGCACGCTCGGCTTCTCCGGCAAGGCCGGCGAGGTGGCCCGCGTCCCCACCGGCGGCAAGCTGGCGAGCCCGCTGCTGGTGCTCGTCGGCATGGGTGCGCCCGTCGATGACCGGGCCGCCGCCCTGCTGTCAGTACGCCGGGCAGCGGGGGTCGCGGCCCGCTCCACGAGCAACGCCGCATCGGTCGCCCTCGCCCTGCCGGCCGGCGACGCCGCGCTGGTCCGCAACGTCACCGAGGGCTATCTGCTCGGTGCCTACACGTTCGGGCGCTACCTCTCGAAGTCGCCCGACAAGGCGGCCGGCACGGTCAGCGTGCTCAGCCCCGCCGCCCGCCGTACCGAGGCGACCACCGCCTTCGAGGAGGCGCAGGTCGTCGCGGGTGCCGTGGGCGCCGTACGCGACTGGGTGAACACGCCGGCCAACGACCTGACGCCCCCGCTGTTCGCCGACGAGATCACGGCCGCGGCCAAGGGCAGCAAGGTCCGGGTGAAGGTCCTCGACGAGAAGAAGCTGGCCGAGCTCGGCTGTGGCGGGCTCCTCGGCGTCGGCGGCGGCTCGAGCGCCCCGCCCCGGCTGGTCGAGCTCCGCTACTCCCCTCCCGACCCGGTCGCCCACCTCGCCCTCGTCGGGAAGGGCATCACCTTCGACTCCGGTGGTCTCACCATCAAGCCCGGCAACGCCATGGACACCATGAAGTGCGACATGGCAGGCGCCGCCACGGTCACCCAGGCCACGTTGGTCATCGCCCGGCTCGGGCTGCCGGTCAAGGTGACGGCGTACGCGTGCCTGGCGGAGAACATGGTGTCCGGCAGCTCGATGCGGCCCGGAGACGTGCTCACGATCTACGGCGGTACGACGGTCGAGATGCTCAACGCCGACGCCGAGGGTCGGCTGGTGCTCGCCGACGGCCTGGCGCGTGCGGTGGAGGAGAAGCCGGACATGATCGTGGACGTCGCGACCCTGACCGGTCACATGGTGATGGCGCTCGGCACCAAGGTGTCGGCGGTGTTCGGCAGCGATGAGGTCGTCGGCCCGGTCATCGAGGCCGGCCGCGAGACCGGCGAGAAGCACTGGCCGATGCCGCTCCCGCCGGACATCGTGGAGCGGGTGCACGGCAGCAAGATCGCGGACCTGGCCCAGCACGACTGGGTGCGTTGGGGTGGCGGGCTTCTCGCTGCGGCGTTCCTGCGCGAGTTCACCGACGACCTGCCCTGGGCCCACCTCGACATCGCCGGACCCGGCTTCAACTCCGGCTCGGCGAGCGGCTACCTGACCGCCGGCGGCACCGGGTTCGGGCTGACCACGCTCGTCGACTACGCCCGGGGGCTCAGCGGCGCTTCTGTCGCTTCTGCCGGCTGATGTACTCCCGCATCCGCTGCGGGATGCCCACCACGCCGGCCTCGTAGGCCTTGATGCCGCGACGTTGGCAGAACTTGTAGGCCCAGTCGGCCGACGGGACCCGACGCCGCGTGAACTCGCCGTCCCAGGCCACGAGCAGCAAGGTCACGTCGCTGACCGCGGTGCGGGGCTCGACGAAGCCCTCCACCCCCTCGCGGCTGTCGATGAACTCGGCGAGATGCGCCTCGTCCTCGCTGCTCGAGGCACGGACGCTCGTGGATCCGGTGCGTGCGGTGTCGCCCGCCGGGCGCTTGTAGCGGTCACCGCGTCGACCGCGACGAAACAGGTTCACGGAGAACAGTGTGCCAAGTCGATGGGAGCGGCGGGAGCACCTTGTGAAGCGTCGAGCAAAGAGTGCAAGGATGGGAAAGTGAGTGACGGAGACTTCGACGTACTCGTTCTCGGGGCCGGATCAGGCGGTTACGCCTGCGCACTCCGGGCGGCCCAGCTGGGTCTTTCGGTCGGCCTCGTCGAGAAGGGCAAGCTGGGCGGCACCTGCCTGCACGTGGGCTGCATCCCCACCAAGGCGCTCCTCCACGCAGGTGAGATCGCCGACCAGACGCGCGAGGCGGCGCGGTTCGGCATCAACGCGACGCTCGACGGGGTGTCCATGGACGGCGTCAACGACTACAAGGACAAGGTCGTCGAACGGCTCTTCAAGGGCCTCACCGGACTGATCAAGGGCCGCGGCATCACGGTGATCGAGGGCGAGGGCCGGCTCACGGGTCCGCGCGAGGTCACGGTCGTGTCCGCCGACGGGACCTCCACCTACGCGGGCAAGCACGTGGTCCTGGCGTCCGGCTCCTACAGCAGGTCGCTGCCGGGGCTCGACGTCGACGGCGAGCGGGTCCTCACCTCCGAGCACGCGCTGCGGCTCGACCGGGTGCCGGCGTCCGTGGTCGTTCTCGGTGGTGGCGTCATCGGCTGCGAGTTCGCGAGCGTGTGGGCGAGCTTCGGCGCGGATGTCACGATCGTCGAGGCGCTCCCGCGGTTGGTTGCGTCGGAGGACGAGGCGTCGTCCAAGGCCCTCGAGCGGGCCTTCAAGAAGCGGAAGATCAACGTCCGCACCAGCACGCCGTTCCAGAGCCTCAAGGTCACCGACGAGGGTGTCGCGGTCATCGTCGAGGGCGGAGACGTGATCGAGGCAGAGCTGCTGCTGGTCGCGGTCGGTCGCGGACCGTCCACGGACGGGCTCGGGTACGACGAGCAGGGCGTCGCGATGGAGCGCGGCTTCGTGCTGACCGACGAGCGTCTCCGCACCAACCTCGAGGGCGTGTACGCCGTGGGCGACATCGTGCCCGGCCTGCAGCTGGCCCATCGCGGTTTCCAGCAGGGCATCTTCGTGGCCGAGGACATCGCCGGACTCGACCCCACCCCGATCGACGAGACCGGCATCCCGCGCGTCACCTACAGCCACCCCGAGGTCGCCTCGGTCGGCCTCGACGAGGCGGCGGCCCGCGCGGCGTACGGCGACGACGCCATCGAGACCGTGACCTACGACCTCGGCGGCAACGGCAAGAGCCAGATCCTGATGACGCAGGGCTTCGTGAAGCTCGTGCGCCGCACCGACGGTCCGGTGGTCGGCGTCCACCTGGTCGGCGACCGGGTCGGAGAGCTCGTCGGCGAGGCCCAGCTGATCTACAACTGGGAGGCGTACGCCGAGGACGTGGCACCCCTGGTGCACGCCCACCCGACCCAGAACGAGGCCCTCGGGGAGGCGCACCTCGCGCTGGCCGGCAAACCACTCCACGCCCACGCCTGACCACACCGCACGACCACCGCGACCGCGACGACAGGAAGATCGGCACTTACATGGCTACCGAAGTCAACCTCCCGGAGCTCGGCGAATCCGTCACCGAGGGCACGGTCACCCGCTGGCTCAAGCAGGTCGGCGACGAGGTGGCCGTCGACGAGGCGCTGCTCGAGGTCTCCACCGACAAGGTCGACACCGAGATCCCCTCGCCGGTGGCGGGCACGCTGCTGGAGATCCGGGCGCAGGAGGACGAGACCGTCGAGGTGGGCGCCGTGCTGGCCGTGATCGGCGCTTCCGACGAGGCCGGTGGTGACACCTCGGGTGGTGGTGACGAGGGAGGCCAGACCGAGGCTGCGACGGAGCCCGAGCCGGAGCCCGAGCCGCAGTCCGAGTCGGAGCCCGAGTCGGAGCCCGAGTCGCAGTCCGAGTCGCAGTCCGAGTCGCGAGCCCGAGTCGGAGCCGCAGTCCGAGTCCGAGTCCGAGTCCGAGTCCGAGGAGACCCCGCTCGAGCAGGAGCAGAACCAGCAGGACGAGGCCCACGAGCAGGCCGAGGAGGCCGACACCCCCGACGAGCCGCAGCCAGCCGAGTCGGCGCCATCGGGCGGCGGCGGCGAGAGCACCGTGGTGAACCTGCCGGAGCTCGGGGAGTCCGTGACCGAGGGCACCGTGACCCGCTGGCTCAAGCAGGTCGGCGACGAGGTGGCGGTCGACGAGGCGCTGCTCGAGGTCTCGACCGACAAGGTCGACACCGAGATCCCCTCCCCCGTCTCCGGCACCCTGCTCGAGATCAAGGTCAACGAGGACGAGACCGTCGATGTCGGTGCCGCGCTCGCGGTGATCGGCTCCGCCGACGCGGGCGGGTCCGGCGGTGGCGAGGCCGCACCGGCTCCGGCCGAGGAGGCCCCGGCCGCCGAATCTGCGCCCGCGGAGCAGCAGCAACAGCAGGAGGAGGAGTCCGCGCCCGAGCCGCAGGCGGCCGCCGAGCAGGCAGCACCCGCTGAGGAGCAGGAACCCGAGCCCGCGGCCAGCGGTGAGCGCGAGGCGTCGGCGTACGTCACCCCGCTGGTGCGCAAGATGGCCACGCAGCACGGCGTCGACCTCGCTGCGGTGGTCGGCACCGGGGTGGGTGGACGGATCCGCAAGCAGGACGTCCTCGACGCCGCCGACAAGCAGGGAACCGACACCACGCCTGCGCGCCCCGCTGCTGCCGCCGCGGCGGCCGCGGCGCCCGCCGCCAAGCAGGCTGCTCCCGCACCGGCAGCAGCGCCGGCGCCCGCAGCGCCGGTGGCCGCTGCGCCGGCAGCCTCGGCGGCGTCCGATGCCCCCTCGCCGCTGCGCGGCAAGACCGAGCCGATGTCGCGCCTGCGCAAGGTGATCGCGTCGCGGATGGTCGAGTCGCTGCAGACGATGGCTCAGCTCACCACCGTCGTCGAGGTCGACGTCACCTCGATCTCGCGCCTGCGCGACGCGGTGAAGGCCGACTTCGCCACCCGCGAGGGCGTGAAGCTGTCCTACATGCCGTTCTTCGCCAAGGCGGCGGTCGACGCGCTCAAGCAGCACCCGAGCCTGAACGCCGCGATCGACACCGAGAAGGGCGAGGTCACCTACTACGACCGCGAGAACCTCGCGATCGCCGTCGACACCGAGCGCGGGCTGCTCACGCCGGTGATCAAGGAAGCCGGTGACCTCTCGATCGCCGGACTGGCGCGCAAGATCGCCGACGTCGCGGAGCGCACGCGCACCAACAAGATCACGCCGGACGAGCTGTCGGGCGGCACCTTCACGATCACCAACACCGGTAGTCGCGGCGCGCTGTTCGACACCCCGATCATCAACCTGCCGCAGGTCGCCATCCTCGGCACCGGCTCGGTGGTGAAGCGCGCGGTGGTGATCGACGACCCGAACCTCGGCGAGACGATCGCCGTACGCCAGATGGTCTACCTGGCCCTGACCTACGACCACCGCCTCGTGGACGGTGCGGACGCCGCCCGGTTCCTCACCGACGTCAAGGGCAGGCTCGAAGCCGGCCAGTTCGAGGTCTGAGCGCTTCGCCTGAGCCCGGGAAGGCGAAGATGAGCGAAGAGATCGAGGAGCGTCCGGCTCGGGCCTGAACGAAGAGAGGGGCCGAGCGGCGCGTCTCGACATCCACCAGCAAGAAGGAAGTAAGCGCATGCACGTCGTCATCGGGGGCGCCTCGGGCTTCCTCGGGGTGCACCTGACGCGGGTGCTCGAGGGCCGCGGCCACCAGGTGACCGGGCTGACCCGGCGTCGGACGACCGGGCCCGGTCAGTCGACGTGGGACCCCGCCCAGGGTCTCGTCGACAGGGAGCTGGTCGAGGCCGCCGACGTCGTGGTGAACCTCGCCGGCACCCCGACCGCAGGCAACCCTCACTCCCAGACCTGGGCAGACAACCTGCGCTCGAGCCGGGTGCAGAGCACCGCGACCCTCGCCGAGGCCATCGCCGAGAGCGACAGGAAGCCGGCCTTCCTCGCCGGCAACGGCATCTCGGTGTACGGCGACCACGGGGCCGAGCCGCTGACCGAGAGCGCGGACTCCCGGGGGGACGACCTGCTCACCGAGGTGACCCGGGTATGGGAGGCCGCGGCCCAGCCGGCTCGAGACGCCGGCGCGCGCGTCTGCATCCTGCGCACGGCCCCGGTGATGGACGTCCGCAGCCAGCCGCTGAAGGCCCTGCGGTTGCTGTTCAGGTTCGGCCTGGGAGGGCGGCTGGGCGACGGTCAGCAGTACTTCCCGATGATCTCCCTGCGCGACTGGGTCGGCGGGGTCGCCCACCTCGTCGAGCACCAGGACGCGAGCGGGCCGTTCAACCTCAGCTGCCCCGAGACGCCGACCAACGCCGAGTTCACCCGGGCGCTCGGCCGTGCCCTCGGCCGTCCGACGGTGCTCCCTGCTCCGGCGTTCGCCATCCGGCTCGGTGCCTCGCGGATGGCCCCGGAGCTGCTCGGCTCGAAGAACAGCGTGCCCCAGGCCCTGGTCGACGCGGGCTACGAGTTCCGCGACCCGGACGTCACGGCGGTGCTCGCGGCCGGTCTCGCTCAGTCGTCGTAGACCTCCTCGACTCGCCAACCCGCCCGCTCGTGTCGCAGCACGATCCTGCGCGTCGCCGGCCTGCTCCGCGGCAGCACCGCCCGCAGACCACCACCGGCCACGCGCGCCTCGACCAGACGGTCGGTGACCACCAGGGACAACGTCCGCGGGGCCCTGTCGCGCACTCTCACGGCCAGCACCTGGCGTCGCATGGTGGTGACCTCCAGGCCCCGCCGGTGGTACGCCGCCAGCATCGCGACGTCGCGTCGCCCGGTGCTGGAGCCGGGCAGGTAGAGAGCCCGCAGGGCGGCGGGGTCGTCCAGCGCCCACGCCCTGGCCCGACGCCGGTCCCATGCACGGAGTACGACGAGCGCTCGGGCGGCCGGTCGCGCGGTCACGGTCGGGCCCGCGCCCGCCTCTGCCACGCGGCGTACGGCGTGATCACGGGGCGCGTCGACGACGACGGCGACCGCGATCATGCCGATCGTGGCCAGCACCGAGAGCAACATCAGCGTCCGCACGCGCATCTCCCCACTGTGACCCCTCCGGCGCGCTCCACCCGGACTTCTTCCACAGGCCTCTACGGTGTGCGCGTGGTGCTCTCGCGACGCGCGTTGCTGATCGGGTCCGGGGGTGCGGTCGCGGTCGCCGCGACCGGCGGCATCGCGGTCGACGAGGGCTGGCTGCCCGGCCGTACCCGGGTGCGCAGCGCCCTCGGTCTGGACGGCCCCGCCGGCCAGATCCCCGACGTCACGCCCGGCCGGGTGGTCAGCGGCTCGTTCGTGTCACCACACCGGCTCGGTGCGGAGACCGGCTGGTCGGTGATCTACCCCGGCCCCGAGGTCGAGCGGCTGCCGGTGATGGTCTGCCTGCACGGCCTCGGCGGTGACCACTCCACGGCGGTCTCCGAGCTGGGCATGGACCGGTTCCTGCCGGCAGCGATGGCAGCGGGCGTGCCGCGCTTCGCGGTCGCCACGGTCGACGGCGGTACGACGTACTGGCACCCGCGCCCGAACGGCGAGGACGCCGGTGCGATGGTCCTCGACGAGCTCCTGCCCCGTCTGGAGGAACAGGGGCTGCGCACCGACCGCCTCGCCTTCCAGGGCTGGTCGATGGGCGGCTACGGGGCGCTGCGGCTGGCGGGAATCCTCGGCGCGTCGCGGGTCAGCGCTGCCGCGGTGCTCAGCGCCGCCCTCTGGACCGAGCCCGCCGAAGCCTCACGCTCCGGCTTCGCCGACGCCGCCGAGTACGAGCGCTACTCGGTGCTCGGGCGCCAGGCACAGCTGCGCGGCGTCGGAGTGCGGGTCGACTGCGGGACCGACGACCCGTTCTTCAGCGCGGACAAGGCGTACGTCGCCGGCTTCGACCGACCGGTGACCAGCACCTTCCAGCCCGGTGCCCACAACTCGTCGTACTGGACCCGGATGCTGCCCGCTCAGCTGGCGTTCGTGGGACGGGCCCTCGGCCCTCGGGGCTGACCGTCGTCGGTACGCCGTGTTCGCCCGGGCTATCGTCGGGACCGTGAGCGATCTGGTCTTCCGCGAGGGCGGGTACGGCGAGGACGCCGTCGACTACCTCGCCGCCTGGGACACGCAGCGCGAGATCCATGCCCGTGTCACGGCCGACGAGATGCCGGACACCGTCTGGCTGCTCGAGCACCCGCCCGTCTTCACCGCCGGCAAGCGCACCGCGCCCGGCGATCGCCCGGCCGACCCCGGTGGCGCCGCGGTGATCGACGTCGACCGCGGCGGCCTGGTCACCTTCCACGGCCCGGGCCAGCTGGTCGGCTACCCCATCGTCCGGCTGCCCGACCACGTCAAGGTCGTCGACTACGTACGCCGCGTGGAGGAGGCCCTGATCGGCGTCTGTCGCGACCTGGGCGTCGAGACCGCGCGCGTGCCCGGCCGCAGCGGGGTCTGGCTGCGCGCCGACCAGTTCGGGCCGGAGCGCAAGATCGCCGCGCTGGGCATCCGGGTGAGCCGCGGCGTCACGATGCACGGCTTCGCCCTCAACTGCGACGTCGACCTCTCCTGGTACGCGCGCTTCGTGCCCTGCGGCATCGCCGACGCCGGCGTCACCTCGCTGAGCGCCGAGCTCGGGCGCGACGTCACGGTCGCCGAGGTCCTGCCGCTGGTACGCCGGCACCTGGCCGACCTGCTCGCCTGGACGTCGTACACGCCGACGCCGGACTACGACGCGCGCCCCGACCCCGCCCGCACCCCGCGGGTGCCGGTGCTCGGCCTGTCCGGCTGACGACGGGTCAGCCGCGCCGCTCGAGCGCTGCCGAGAACAGGTCCACCAGGCCCTGCCATCCCTCCCGCATGCCGTCCAGCTGTGACACCAGGGAGTCGCCGTGCCGCTCGAGGTGCTGGTGCTCGAGGACGACCCGGGTGGCGCCCGGGCCTTCGGCGACGAAGGTCACCTCGACCTCGCTGCACTTGTCGTGGTCGGTCTCGATGGCCCACTGGCCGTTGATGTCCCAGCTGAAGACCACCCGGTGCGGACGGTCGTAGACGAGCACGCGGGACCACCGGCACTCGCTGCCGTCGGTGCCCACGTCGTAGACGTTCCCGCCCACGAACGGCTCGAACACCATGTGCGAGAGCGGCGCCTCGATGATGTGGTGGTCGGGGTTCCACCAGGCGCCGATCTCCTCGGTGAAGAAGCGGAACGCCTCGTCGATCGGCACCTCGACGGTGGTCGTCGCGGTGATGGAGATCGGCTGGGTGTCGGTGCTCATCGGTGCTCCTGTCGGGTGTGGGTGTGCTCCTCGGCAGCCCGGGCGTACGCCGCCAGCGAGCGGTTCCAGAAGCCGTCCAGGTAGTCGCGCAGCCCGGCCAGACCCTGCGGGTCGACCGCGTAGATCCGTCGGGTGCCCTCGGCCCGGGGCGCAACCAGGTGCGCCTCGGTGAGCACCTTGAGGTGCTGGGAGACCGCCGGCCGGCTGACGGGCAGGCGGTCGGCCAGCTGGCCGACGGCCTGGGGCTGGTCGGCCACCCACTCGAAGATCTGCCGCCGGGTGGGGTCGGCGAGCGCGCTGAACGCGCGGGCTGCTTGGTTAGTCATTACTTACCGTAAGTTACAACTTACCATCGTCCTGGGCAAGACCCGCGCCGGAATCTGTGAGGCTCGGTGCGCCGCGTAGCATGGACCGACGTGACCCAAGCCCCCACCGACCCCGACGGCCGCAAGCTCCTGCGCCTGGAGGTCCGCAACGCGCAGACCCCCATCGAGCGCAAGCCTGAGTGGATCAAGACCAGGGCCAGGATGGGGCCGGAGTACACCGCGCTCCAGTCGCTGGTGAAGTCCGAAGGACTCCACACCGTGTGCCAGGAGGCCGGTTGTCCCAACATCTTCGAGTGCTGGGAGGACCGCGAGGCGACCTTCCTGATCGGTGGCGACCAGTGCACCCGTCGCTGCGACTTCTGCCAGATCGACACCGGGAAGCCGGCACCCCTCGACCGTGACGAGCCGCGCCGCGTCGCGGAGAGCGTCCAGAAGATGGAGCTCCGCTACGCCACCATCACCGGTGTCGCCCGCGACGACCTGCCCGACGGCGGCGCCTGGCTCTACGCCGAGACCGTGCGCGCCATCCACGAGGTCAACCCCGGCACCGGGGTGGAGAACCTGATCCCCGACTTCAACGGCAAGCCCGACCTGCTCGCGGAGGTCTTCGAGAGCCGGCCGGAAGTGCTCGCGCACAACGTCGAGACCGTGCCTCGGATCTTCAAGCGGATCCGCCCGGCGTTCCGCTACGACCGCTCGCTCGACGTCCTCACCGCCGCCCGTGCGTTCGGCCTGGTCACCAAGTCCAACCTGATCCTCGGCATGGGCGAGACCCGCGAGGAGGTCAGCCAGGCGCTGCGCGACCTGCACGCGGCCGGCTGCGAGCTGGTCACCATCACCCAGTACCTCCGTCCGTCGCCCCGCCACCACCCCGTCGAGCGGTGGGTCAAGCCCGAGGAGTTCGTCGAGCTGGCGGCCGAGGCGGAGGAGATCGGCTTCTCGGGCGTCCTGTCCGGGCCGCTCGTGCGTTCGTCGTACCGGGCCGGTCGGTTGTACCGTCAGGCCATGTCGGCCCGTACGCCGTCCTGACCACCAGCCAGCCAGTCACTGACACGGAGTAGCACCCGCCATGGCGAAGAGCCCCACGCCTGCCGAGCCCGAGAAGCTCTCGCGCCGCCAGCAGTTCGTCCAGACCTACCAGATGGCCAAGAAGAGCGACCCGGCCATCGGCGCCTGGGTCGCCGGCGCCTTCGTGCTCGCCGCCCTCGTCGGGTTCGGCCTCTTCTTCGTCGTCACCGGCCGAGGGGGCGCGCTGAGCCTCGGGCTATCGGTGTTCGGCGGGCTGATGCTCGGCATCCTGGCCGCCCTGATCGTCTTCTCACGGCGCGCCCAGAAGGCCGTGTACGGCCAGATGGAGGGCCAGGTCGGCGCCGCCGCCGGAGCGCTCGGCCTGCTCAAGCGCGGCTGGCACGTCGACCAGGCCATCGCCTTCACCAAGCAGCAGGACGTCGTCCACCGTGTGATCGGCCCTCCGGGCATCGTGCTCGTGGGCGAGGGCAACCCGGGCCGGGTCAAGACCCTCCTGGCCAGCGAGCGGCGCCGCCACGAGCGGGTGGCCACCGACGCGCCCGTCACCGAGATCGTGGTCGGTGGCGACGAGGGTCAGGTACCCCTGTCCAAGCTCTCGCGTCACGTGCAGAAGATGAAGCGCCAGGTCCAGCCTGCCGACATCACCGACATCCTGGCGCGCCTCAAGGCGATCGACGCCTCGCGGCCCCCGGTCCCGATGCCCAAGGGGCCGGTACCGACCTCGATGAAGGGCCTGCGCGGCAACATGCGAGGCCGCTGAGACCGGACGGAGTCCGGGCTCAGCTCAGCCGAGCAGATCGAGGAGCGTCGACACGGATCGGAGCGCAGCGACGAGCCGTGTGACGCGTCTCGAGATCAAGAGGCCGCTGAGACCGGACGGAGTCCGGGCTCAGCTCAGCTGGTGGCGATCCCGCTCGGGAGGGCCATCACCTGGGAAGCCGGCGGCGGCACCACGTGCGCGGCAGTGCCGTAGTCGGAGTAGCTCGCGGTGATCTTCATGGAGTTCTTGACCAGCATCACGAACCGCGCCAGCCGGCCCTCGCTGTCCAGCCACACGTCGTACGTCGCGACCTTGGGCGTCGAGCCCGCCGGCAGGCCCTTGAGCTGGGGTGCCTTGCTGAGGTCCAGCAGCACCGAGTAGTGGTGCAGCTCCTGGCCGCCGACCGTCGACGTCCCGCGGTCCGTGACCTTCTTGAAGACCCCCGGGGACATCTGGCCGATGAGAGACCCGGGGTCGAGGTTCTTGAACGCGTCATCCCCGAGCGAGCCCAGCGGTCCCTTCGTGTCGTCGAGGTCGACCTTGTAGAACTTGTTGGTGGAGCCCGGTACTCCGACGTACATGGTCCGGTCCACGAGCCGCATCTCGGTCGGCGTACCCATGCCCGTTACGTCGAGATTCATCTGCATCGCCAGGCTGTCGCCGGTCATGTCGATGACGCCCTTGACCGGCACGCTCTGGCCCGACAGGTCCATGTTCATCGCGAACCGGGCCGTGGTGATCTTCTGGGCCGCCGACTTCACCATTGCCAGGAACTGCGCGCTGTCGACGGTCTTCGCCACGGGCGGCTTCGAGCTCGTGGCGGTGGGGCTGCTGGAGGGCCCGGCCTGGGGGTCGTCGGCGGTGGCCTGGCTCGAGCTGTTGCCGCAGGCGGCCAACGACGAGAGGACCAGCGGCAGGGCGGCCACGAGGGCGGCCTTGCGAAGGGTCAGGGTGCGCATGGGGTCCTCCCGGGCTCCACGTGTCGACGTCCGCCCGGTGCGAACGGAGTGCCGCGGAACCGAGCCCCGCGCGGCGTCGCCAGCCTAACCGCGGACCCCAGGCCCGCGGTCGGGAACGCGTAACGGAACGGTTGCGGATCCGCAGATCATGTCGTGCAGCCCCCGCCCGTCCGGGCGGAAGACGAGCGGCGGGATGACGAGGCAGATCAACACCTGGCGCAGCAGCGCCATCAGGAGGCTGAGCGGCCTTCCGCTGCCGTCGACGCGGACCACCCGGAGCCGCGTGGCGAGCTGGCCGAACGACCCTCCCGAGAGTGCCATCAGGAAGGCCGACTCGGCCACGAAGAGCAGGGTCAGGTAGAGCGACGGCAGGCTGCCGTTGCCGAACCAGGCGCCGCCGTAGATCAGGAGCATCACGCCCCAGCAGGCGGCGTAGTCGACGAGCAGGGCCAGGATCCGCCGTCCCCAGGAAGCCGTCTCGAAGGGCAGCTCGGTCGCGGGCACGCGGTCAGGGTAGCCAGGCGCCGGCGTACCCCCGATGACCGGGGCGGTCACCTGTTACGTCGGCGAAACAAACCGGATACGGTCAAGAAACTGCCCCCGCCTACGTTGCAGAGGTCCGGCGCAGAGCGGCGGCGGACCTGACCTGCACGAGGGGCCGCGAGACGGCCGAGGAGGACGAATGTTCGCCAACAGCGACGAGCTGCTCAAGTACATCAAGGACGAGGGCGTCGAGATGGTCGACGTCCGTTTCTGCGACCTGCCCGGCATCATGCAGCACTTCACCGTCCCGGTGTCGTCGTTCGACCAGAGCGTCTTCGACAACGGCCTGAACTTCGACGGGTCCTCGATCCGCGGCTTCCAGGCGATCCACGAGTCCGACATGTCGCTGTTCCCGGACCCGACGACGTCGTACATCGACCCGTTCCGCGTCGCGAAGACCCTCGTCGTGAACTTCTTCATCCACGACCCGCTCACCGGTGAGGCCTACTCCCGCGACCCCCGCAACATCGCCCGGAAGGCCCAGGCCTACCTCGCCTCGACCGGCATCGGCACCAAGGCGTACTTCGCTCCCGAGGCCGAGTTCTACGTCTTCGACTCGGTGCGCTTCGAGACCAAGGTGAACGCCGGCTACTACCACATCGACTCCGAGGCGGGCGCCTGGAACTCCGGCTCCGAGGAGAACAACCGCGGCTACAAGGTCCGCTACAAGGGCGGCTACTTCCCGGTGGCGCCGTACGACCACTTCGGCGAGCTGCGTGACGAGATGGTCATCGAGCTGGAGAAGTCCGGCTTGACCGTCGAGCGCGCCCATCACGAGGTCGGCACGGCCGGCCAGGCGGAGATCAACTACAACTTCGACGAGCTGCTCAAGGCCGCCGACGACGTGATGAAGTTCAAGTACATCGTCAAGAACGTCGCGTGGCGCAACAACAAGACCGCGACGTTCATGCCGAAGCCGATCTTCGGCGACAACGGCTCGGGCATGCACTGCCACCAGTCGATCTGGGACGAGGACGAGCCGCTGTTCTACGACGAGACCGGGTACGCCGGCCTGTCCGACATGGCGCGCTACTACATCGGCGGCATCCTCGAGCACGCGCCGTCCCTGCTCGCCTTCACCAACCCGACCGTGAACTCCTACCACCGCCTGGTGCCGGGCTTCGAGGCTCCGGTCAACCTGGTCTACAGCCAGCGCAACCGGTCGGCCTGCGTCCGGATCCCGATCACCGGCTCGAACCCGAAGGCCAAGCGGATCGAGTTCCGCTGCCCCGACCCGTCGGCGAACCCCTACCTCGCCTTCTCGGCGATGCTGCTGGCCGGCATCGACGGGATCAAGAACAAGATCGAGCCGCACGAGCCCGTCGACAAGGACCTCTACGAGCTCCCGCCCGACGAGCACGCCGACATCCCCACCGTGCCCGCCTCGCTGAACGCGGTGATGGACTCCCTCGAGGGCGACCACGAGTTCCTGCTCGAGGGCGGCGTCTTCACCGGCGACCTGATCGAGACCTGGATCGACTACAAGCGCACGAACGAGATCCAGCCCGTCGCCCTGCGCCCCCACCCCCACGAGTTCGAGCTCTACTACGACATCTAAATCGCGGGTATTGCTGACCTGCTACTAGAGGCCGGAAACGGCGTCTGACCTGCGGAAACGTCTTCCGGTGTCAGACGCCGTTTTTCATTCTTGTGCGTACCCAGTGCACCCCACGACCGAGATTCGTCGGGTTCTCCACAGCCCAGAGGCTCCCTGTGGAGAGGTACTCGTGCCGGCGCCCAAAGCCGACCAAGTTCCCGGCCATGCCCTCGATGCACACTGCGAACACGCGTGGGATGTCGAGGATCGTGCGCTGGCAGACTCGGCAGCCATCGACATCGGTATCAAGTGCGGGACTCTGACTTACTGCTCCGATCTTGGCAGCGCCAAAACCGACCCCTCCGACGATCTGACAGCCAGGAACGCCGGCCACGACAACCTCCCTCACCGCAGTCAAGCGTGAGCCCGAGTCGCCACCGCGAGCACTGGGCAAGCAACCGTCACGGACGCCCACTCGTAGCCCACTTCGCCCACTAAGACGCGGCCTGCAGGGGCGGTCACATCAAGAAGGACGAGGTGCGACCGAACGTCGCATCCCCCAAGGGCTCGGTCACCCGCTGACCCGCTGCCCAAGCCCTCCGACGAGCGCCGTTCCCCAGATGGGGACGGCGCTCCGTCGATGTGGGCCTTGGGCGCGCCCGCTCAGTCCTTGCGAAGAGCTCCGCCCGGCCCTCGGCGGCCAACGTGGTCTTCCCAGAGCCTGGGTTCCCGTGGTTGAGCGACCGGGCTGCGCCGGCCGACCCCGACGCGGTCGCCAGCGCTGTCGGGGGCGCCTACCATGGCTGGTCTGAGGGTTGTTGCTCAAACCACGCCTAGGGCGGTGGACCGCATGCCCGTGTCGAGCGGGACACCTACTCTTCTGCGGGCCCGCGAGCGGGACACCGCAAAGTTGCACGATGCCCTCACGCTCGCACTCCAGGGCGAACCGCAGACCGTTCTCGTGGCCGGGGATGCTGGGATCGGCAAGACCACCCTTGTCTCGGATCTGGCCCGGCGGGCCGAGGAGCTCGGGTTCAGCGTGGTCGTGGGACACTGTCTCGACATCGACGCTGGCATCGCGTTCGGCGCCGTCATCGAGGCGGTGAGCGAGCTGGTCACACCGCTCGAGGATCTCGACTCACGCCCCAACGCGCGACGCATGCGCACCCTGCTGGACCCGGAGACGCCACGGAGCCCGGAGCCCTATCGCGTGCTGGAGGACCTACGGCAGACGGTGCTCGAGGCCGCCGCTGCCGGACCGGTGATGCTCGTGCTGGAGGACATGCACTGGTCGGGCCGCTCGACCCAGGACTTCGCGGTGGCACTCTCTCGCCGGGGACGAGGCCGACTGCTCTTCGTGCTCACCGTCCGCAGTGAGGATCTCAACCGCCGGCATCCGACCCGGAAGGCGCTCGCCGAGATCGGCCGGGTTCCCGGCGCTCGCCACGTCGACCTGAGTCCGCTGGACCGGGAGGGCATCGCCAGCATCGTGGCGGCGAGCTCGGGAGGTCCTGCGGACCCGGCCGTGGTCCGCTCGGTGCTGGACAGGTCGGAGGGCAACCCGCTCTACGCCGAGGAGCTCCTGGCAGCCGACCCACAGGCGATGCCCGAACACCTGTCCGACCTGTTCCTGGCGCGGGTCGACGCACTCGCTGAGGGGCCGCGCGAGCTGCTGAGGGTCGCCTCGGTGGACGGCACGCGCGTGGACACCGACACGCTCGCAGAGGTGGCAGGCATAGGCCGGGCGCAACTGGACGGATTCCTCCGCGAGCTGCTCGACGCGAACCTTCTACGGGGTGCGGGGGACTCACTGGCGTTCCGGCACGGGTTGCTCCGCGAGGCCGTGTACGACGACCTGCTCCCCGACGAGCGAACCCGGCTCCACGCAGACCTCGCCGCTGTTCTGCAGGCTCGGGTCGACGCGGACCCGGACCCCGGTCTGTCAGTGTTGAGCCGACTGGCGTTTCACTGGTCCGCAGCCGGGGACCTGCCGCGCGCTCTGCGGGCCTCCGAGTGGGCCGGGATGGTCGCCTGGAAGGTCGCCGCAGCTGAGGCGGTCACGCACCTCGAGCGAGCACTCTCGCTATGGGATCGCGTGCCAGACGCCGAAGCCCTGGTCGGCCGCACCAAGGTCGAGCTCGTGGTGACGCTGGCGAGGTCGGCAAACGACCAAGGTGACCGCCAACGCTGGTACACGCTCAACCGCCGGGCAGTGGACTTGCTCGAGCCCGATACCGATCGGCTGGTGGCGAGCCGGGCCTACTCCGCCTTCGGCTTCTCCGCCATGAACACCAACCACATGTCCGTCGCGCCTGGCGCGGTCCGGCTCGCGCTCGAGTACGCCGGCGACGCCCCGACCGAGGAGCGGGCGTACGCTCTCAGCGCCCAAGCTCTGCTGCACAACTACGACGGCCGGTTCGCCGCTGGTCTGGACGCCGCAGATCAAGCGATCCAGGCTGCCACGACCGCGTCGTGCATCGATCCCCTCCTCCTGGCCCTGGAGTTCAGGTCAGAAGCGTTGCAATGTGTCGGTCGCGTAAGTGAGGCATGTACCGCTGCGGAGGAGGCGGTCGAGGTGGCTAGGAGCGCCGGGATGGTCGGGCATGCGCTCAGCCAAGCCGCGTGGCTTGCGGACATGCTGATGGAGTCGGGGCAGATCGAGCGGGCGAACTCCGTCGCCGGTGCTGCCTACCGCGAAGCCCTCTCAGCGGGACTCCCCGTGGCGGCGTTGTGCGGGGAGCAGATCGTGACCGCTCTCACATGGGAGGGTCGCCTGGACTCGGCGGAGACCATGCTGGATGAACTCCTGGGTCTCGGCCTGCCGGATGAACACTGGCAGGGTCTGCGTGGGGAGCTGTTCCTGGCCCGCGGTGACGTCGACGCGCTGGCCCGTTTGACGCCCAGGGCATCGGTCGATGACGAAGTCGTCGGCGTTCAGTCGGATGGTTTCGGCGTCCTCCGAGAGCTCCGGATCGCCGAGCTGCGCGACGACGTGCCGAGATGCCTCGAGGTGGCCGAGGCGTACCTCAGTCAGCTGGAGGACGGCGACTCTCCTCTGATCGCTGCCGCCGCCGCGCGGATCGGTTTCCACGCGCTCTCCAAAGCGCGGCTCGCGCCGGCGGAGCACGCTGGCGTTCTAGGCCCCCTGGCGGAGCGACAGCTGGAGCGAGCCCGCGCCGGTCTCACGGCCGAGTGGCGTGGCAGCTACTACGGAGTCCAGGTCACGCTCGCAGAGGCCTACGCGGCCAGGGTCGCCGGCAGGCCGGCGGTCGAGCAGTTCGGCGAGGCGGCAAAGCTGGCTGAGCCGTTCGGCCGCTTCTTCACGCTCGAGCCCCGGCTCGACCTGGCACAGGAGCTGCTGGTTCATGGCGGCCGAGACGAGGGCCGCGAGCTCCTCGTCGACTGCTGGACCGCGGCCCACGACATGGGTGCGCGGGCCCTCGAGCAGCGCGCGTCCCAGCTCGCAACCCGTTCCCGGGTTCCGTTGCCGGAGTCGGCCAGCAGCGAGGGACCGTTGAGTCGGCTGACGCCCCGTGAGCGCGAGGTCCTCGACCTCCTCGCCACCGGAGCCACCAACAAGGCGATCGGGACCACCCTGTTCATCAGCGAGAAGACGGTGAGCGTGCACGTATCGAACCTGCTCGGCAAACTCGGCGTCGCCAATCGCGGCGCGGCCGCCGCCCTGGCTCGACATCTCGTCCCCTGACCGTCACGCGAACCGGTGTGAGTCGTCAGTGCGCGGCCCTGGGAAGGCGTCCTCAGTCCTGTTGTGGAGCTCGAATGCATCGGCATCCGAAGCGTGCTGTTGGCGTGCCACTGGAAAGCGCTCGTCCGCGGCCGTCGAACATCCGCTCACTGCGCGAAGGTCTATCTGTCGGCGGTGTGATCCGGCACGGTGAAGGGTGTCGGTGACGACAGGATCGCCGGCGCATCCCTGGTTCCCGTTGGGTCATCGCCACGTCCTCGAGATCTGTGGAGGTCCTGCATGAGTTATGCGAGGCCTACGACCTGGCGACGCTCTCAGGAGCTCGCCTCGCCTTCGCGCCAGTCGAGGACGTGGCCTTCGGCTTCGCGATGACGAGTGTCACGCTCATGGCCTGGACGTGGTCTCCTAGGGATCGGAGACGTCGTCATGATCTTGACGCAGGGCCCGGTCGGCGTCACGAAACGTCCCGCATCCTCGTCGTCTCCTTCTGGCGGCTCGCGCTCGGCATCCGCTTCCTCCGGCGACCCGGCCTCGGGGCGACCGCGCAGCCGCGTGACGCCGCCCCGACGACCAGGCACACCACGAGGAGCCAGTCGTGACGCACGCTCGCGACCCAACAGGACTTCGCGGGAACGGTACGTGCGCACGCCTACGAGGAGCGTGCGCCTCTCTGTCAGGAACAGGGTTTGGCCGCCCGGGCGATGATCATCCGCCCGGTCACCAGCTCTTCTTCGATCAACGACCCGATCGCGGACTGTTGGCGCTCCGCGTGCTGGAAGGCCGCTGTTTCGCGGTATCGCTGGGCGATCCATGCATCCACACGCGCCGATGCCTCCTGCCACACGTCCGGAGAGGGCGCAAAGTCGGTGAGAAGTGCCGTGTCACAGACCGCCAGGCCGGCCTGGATAAGCAGGTCGTTCAGTTCGAGCGGACTGGGGAAGTAGTTCCCCTGGGGTTGGTGTCGCAGAGGCTTCGTGCCGCGCTCGTACACCAGGAGACCGACCCTCCCCTGTGAGGTCAGGACGCGCGCGAGCTCCTCGAGGTGAGCACGCTTGTTCTGCACCGTGCACAGCACGCCGATGGACCAGGCCGCGCTGAACGAACCGTCGGAACAGGGCAGGGAGGCTCCGTCACCGACGACGACGGCACGACCAAACAAGCTGGACGCGGCCCGGCACGCGGCTTGCATGGGTTCAACAAGTAGAGGCCGTGCGCCCGTGGTACGCGCGGCGTACTCGGCGGGACCGCCGACGCCGGCTCCAGAGTCGAGGAATGTGGTGGTGGCGGCGAGCCTGAGCTGGTCGGCGAGCCAGTCAAGAGATTCCGGGCTACCGCTACCACGGCAAGCTGCCGGGAGAGCATGATCCGGGCCGAGGTCCACTACCGCCTCAGCGGTCCACGTGGCGATGCTCCCGAACTCGTCTGCCATTGCCTCAGACATCGCCTCGGTCATGTCCGCCGGCCGCCAGACAGCTCGGCATGCTGGCGGACCGAACTGTGCAGCCACGTGCGCCAGCCTTCGCCGAACGGCTCTGCTGGGGCGCACGGATCCATGTATCGGAACGTAGGAGCCAGGGTCATCCCCTTGACTGCTTCTTGAGTCGCTTGGGCGTGTTGGTGATCGGCGCGAGTCTGCGGTGTGCCCGGGCGGCCCGGGCGGCGTTCATGCCAGCCGCACCATGGACACCTCCCCCCGGATGTGCGGAGGCGGAAGCCAGGTAGAGGCCGCGGATCGGGGTCTCGGCCCTCCCGAGTCCCGCGACGGGCCGGAAGATCAGCTCTTGGTGGATCTGGGAGGTGCCACCGTTGATGGCTCCGCCCATGAGGTTGGCGTTCTTGGCTTCGAGTTGGTGTGGTCCGAGCACCCGTCTGGTGAGGATGCGCGAGCCGAAGCCCGGTGCCAGTCGCTCGATCCGCTCCTGCATCCGATCGGCGAACCGCTCACAGTCACCGTCATCCCACGTGCCAGTGATGCCGCCGTCGCCTGCGTCGTGGGCCACGTCCTGGGGTACGTGCGTGTACGCCCACAGGGACTCCGTGCCTGCCGGTGAGCGTGTGGGGTCCGTCGAGGTCATCTGCCCGGCGAGCATGAAGGGGTGGGCCGGGATCGTACGTGCGTTCACCTGGCCGAGCGCTTCGGTCATCTCCTCGACGGAGTCGGCGACGTGGAACGTCCCCGGTGTGTGCGCCGGGACGGAGGCCCACGGCACCGCCCCGTCGAGGGCCCAGTCCACCTTCACCGTGCCGGGGTCGAGCTGGAACGAGCGCATCGACAGCACGGTCCTGGCGGGGAGGTCTTCGACAGCCACGAGCCCGCCGTAGAGGCTGCTGGCGATGACGTTGGCGAGCACGGCGTGCCGTGCCCCGATCCGCTCGCCCGCGGCCGTGCATACGGCGGTGGCGCGGCGGTCCGTCACCTCTACCCGGACGACCTCCTCAGAGCACCGCACCTCGCCGCCGGCAGCGAGGAACCGATCCGCGAGGGCCTGGGTGAGCCGACCGGCGCCACCGACCGGGACCGGGAAGCCGACGGTCTGGCCCAGCATGCTCATCAGGATGCCCATCAGGCCGGAACCAGGGGCGGTCAGGGGGATGTCGGCGTGCCCGGCGTTGCCGGCGATCAAGATGCGCGGTGCGTCGCCCGCGAACCGTGCCCGCCCCACGTCCACCGCGGGGGTGAGCAAGGTCTTGACGAGGTCGAGGCCACCGGCTGACCGAAGCCGGCCAAGGAGCCCGAGGCCGTGACGGACCGGCGGGAACGGCGACAGGAGGGAGCCGACGAGCTGATCGCCGATGCGGTCCCAGACCTCGCACAGGGCCAGCCAGGCCTCGCCGTCCCCCGGTGCCTGCTCCTCCATGGACCCCGCCGTGACCTGGCGGTCGCGGTGCAGCATCGCCCATCGGCCGTCGGGGAAAGGATGGCCAAGGACGGCAGGAGCGTGGGTCCACTCGAGACCCTGGTCCTCGAGGTGGAACGAGCGGATGGTCGGCGAGGCCGCTGCCAGCGGGTAGAAGGCGCTGAACGTGTCGTGCACGAAACCGGGACGGACGTCCTCGGCGCTGCGCACCGCGCCGCCCACCGCCGGCTGGGCCTCGAGCACCAGGACCGACCATCCCGCGTCGACCAGGTGGTTGGCGGCGACCAGACCGTTCGGTCCGGAGCCGATCACCACAGCGTCGTAAGCCGACGCGCTCATCGGCGGGCCCAGGCCCCGGCGAGCGTCCGCAGGTTGCGGACGACGCCGACGAGGGCGTTGCCCTGGTCGCCGTGCAGGGCGTTGCCCGACGGCCGCGAGTCGAGGACGTTGCCCGCCCAGGCTCCCACCGGCGTGGTGCGGTCCTTGGCAGCCACGGCGAACAGCGGGCCGACCGCAGCGTCGAAGACCGGCGGCAACGTGGTGAAGCCGAACCTCATCAGGTTGTTGGCCAGACCGACCTGGGCACGCGGGCGGGGATGGTCGACGAGACGCCAGATCCTTCGGGCCACGCGCTCCGGGCTGGCGACCGGCGGGGGTGGGCGTCCGACGAAGCCGGAGTAGTTGGCGGCCTGCTCGTAGATCGGCGTGTCGACTCCACCGGGCGCCACGTAGACCACGTGTACCCCGCCACGGTCGCGGTTCTCCAGTTGCAGCTGGCGCGCCAGGGCTCGAACCGCCCACTTGCTGAGGACGTACGGGCTCATGCCTGGAACTGCGATGTGTCCGATCACCGATCCCACGAGGATTAGGGTGCCGTGCCCCTGCTGGCGGAGGACCGGTACGACGTGCCGGGCCACGTTGACCGAACCGATCACGTTGGTGCGGAGCACTCCTTCGAAGACCTCGGCGGGGACGTCTTCCGTGCGCCCATAGGCCACGACACCGGCTGCGTTCACGACCACATCGATGGTCCCGGTCACGGCCGCCGCCTGCTTCACGCACAGCGCGACTGCGGTGTCGTCGCCGAGGTCGGCCGCCACGACGAGCGCACTCGCGGCTCCCGCATCGGCGCAGGCGGACTCGACCGACCGGAGGGCCGACTCGTCGCGAGCGACCAGGACCACGTGGTGGCCGGCCCGCGACGCCTGCAACGCCGTGGCCTGACCGATCCCACTGGAGGCACCGGTGACCAGCACCACCCGAGTCGACGGCGGAGTCACGGCTTCAGCACGACCTTGATGCACCCGTCCGTCTTCTTCTGGAACATCTCGTAGGCCGCGGGAGCCTCCTCGAGCGACACCCGGTGGGTGGCCAGGGACTCGACGCCGAGGACGTCGTCGTCCTGCGCCAGCACCGCGATGATGTCGTCGGTCCAGCGCCTCACATGGCACTGACCCAGGCGCATCGTGATGCCCCGGTCGAACATCTCCATCATCGGCATCGGGTCGACCTCACCGCCGTAGACCCCTGAGACCGAGACCGTACCGCCACGGCGTACGGACTTGATCGCGGCCTGGAGCGCCGCCAGCCGGTCGATCGCGAGCTTGTCGGTCAGCGGTTTCGCCACGACGTCGGGCAGCAGCCCCACCGCTCCGATGGCTGCCTTCGCCAGCCCCGAGCCGTGCGCCTCCATGCCGACCGCGTCGACGGTGCCATCGGCACCTCGGCCGTCCGTCAGGTCGAGGATCGCCGGTGGCACGTCGTCGACGCTGCTCATGTCGACGACCTCCGCCCCGCTCGCGGTCGCCAGCGCCAGCCGCTCGGGGACGAGGTCGACCCCGATCGCGCGCACGCCGGCGTTGAGCGCGATGCGCAGGGTCAGCTGACCGACGGGACCCAGTCCGAAGACCGCCAGGGTGTCGCCCTCGTTCACCTCGGCGAACTCGACGGCCTGCCAGGCGGTCGGCAGGATGTCGGAGAGATAGAGGTAGCGCTCGTCGCTCACGCCCTCCGGGACCTTGATCGGTCCGAACTGCGCCTGCGGTACGCGCAGGTACTCCGCCTGACCACCCGGCACCGCGCCGTACAGGGAGGTGTAGCCGAAGAGGCTGGCTCCCTTGCCGAACTCACGGACCTGGGTGGTCTCGCACTGAGCGAAGAGGCCGCGAGAGCACATGTAGCAGTGGCCGCACGAGATGTTGAACGGCACCACGACCCGGTCTCCGACCTGGAGGTCGCCGGCGTCGGGTCCCACCTCTTCGACCACGCCCATGGTCTCGTGTCCCAGCACGTCTCCCGGAGTCAGGAAGGGTCCCAGGACCTCGTAGAGGTGCAGGTCGGACCCGCAGATCGCCGTGGACGTGACGCGGATGACGGCATCGTTGGGTTGCTCGATGACGGGGTCCGTGACGGTCTCGACGGAAACCGAGCGTTTGCCCTGCCAGGTCAGTGCTCTCACGATTCCACCTCAGTGTCGGTTGAGTTGCTAGGGCGACCCTCGGCCAGGTAGGCGAGGCGACGCAGGGTCTCGACGTTGCGCCAGCCCAGGGCGAAGCCGCGAAGCGATCTAGGCACCAGGAGCCCCGGCCCTGCTGCGGCGTCCTCCTCGATCACCACCTCGGTGTCGCCTCCAGCGGCGCGCAGCCGAATCACCACATCCACCTCACCGAGGGGCCAGCCGCGCAGGGCGAACAGATGGGTGGGATTCGACCGACGACCTCGGTGTCGTCATCGATGAGCACCGGCCAGACCCCGCGCGAGTGGTGGCGTTTGGCGCCTGCAGTCGGCCACCGGTCGTCGACCGCGCGCATCCGTGAAGCACCCACCACCCACACCGGATACAGCCAGCCGTCCGCCAGGACGTCCCACACCTGAGCCGGCGGTGCCTGCACAAGTCGCTTCATGGACTTCACGACGTCAGCCCGCTCGTCGACGACGGTGGTGCGCCGCCCTCACCACGGCCTCGGCCGATGTCTGAGCTTCACGGTGCGCCTCCTGGGTAGGACCGATCCGTACCCATGCGCTGACGCCGCAACCCCACCCCTGGGGGCGGTCGCGTGATCCGCCACGGGGGCGTCAGATCGTCGTCACCAGAGCGTGCCGCTCGTCGCGAAGGGAGCGATAGCGGCATGGGTTGATTGCGGATGTCCGCTACCCCTTTGGGCGGGAGTACCGGGTGTTCGATGCGGGTAAATCGCGCGGCGGGAACCGTCAGATCAACAAGACCCTCCACATCATGGCCACCGTCCAACTGCGCAATCAGACCCCGGGCCGGGCCTACTACGACCGCAAGAGAGCCGGCGGGAAGTCACCGATGGAAGCCATGCGATGACTCAAACGAAGACTGTCCGACACCGTCTGCCGCACCATGCTCGCCGACATCGCCGTACACGCCGCCGCGGCAACAGCACAGGAGGCGGCGGGTCCGGGAGGGCACCGGGGCAACGGCTCTGAATCCAGCGCGACCGGCTCACAACCCCAACACCGGCTCTTCGGACAAGCCACTCCGGGACCCGCCACCCAGCAGCCTAAACCCCCACTCCCGAAGGTGTCTTGACACAGAAGGGAGCCATGAGCGCGCGTCCAGACATTGGCATGTAAGGGCGACCGGACAGCGGCATGTGCGGACGCCAACGTAAGAACAATGCCCGATGTGGTGAGCAGGTCTTAGCACCAGCGTTGTGCCCGAGGGGGCCCGTTTCCCGGGACACAAGGAAGGACTTGCCAGCATGAGCAGCGCCGACACCAACCACAATCACACCCCATGGATCGCCGCCGCGGCAGTAGCGGGAATCATCTCCGCAGCCGGGATCGCCGGCCTCGCCGTCCAGCAGGACACACGCGGCACGGCCTTCGATGCTCCCGGCGCCCCGTCCGCCTCGACTTACCGACTCAAGAACTACCCGCATCTGTCGCATGCGTGGCGCGTCCATCACGCCCAGTCGGTGACCCACGCACAACACGCCCACCCGCCCACTACGGCCGGTGGGCGAGTTCAGATCGGGGAGTAGCGCCCTTGGAAACCTCACGACATGACACCCGTGGTCGGCCCGTTCATCGACAGCTCCGAGCACGGACAGCGCATGTGCGTTCAGGAAAGCCTGACGCCGTGCACACTGCGCGCCTCGGATGTGCAGAGCCTGAATGCGACAAGGCACGGGCCACCTGTGGTGGACGGCAGCGTCTCAGGCTGAACCACACAGCGCGTTCCCGCTACCCGGTACCGGAGATGCCCGGAGGCGGTGACGAAATGCCGCGGAAGAAGCAGCACGCTTGAAGCCCCTCGGAAAATTCATGTTCTGCACAGGAGCGACGATGCCGACCTCAAGCAAGCATTCAGCACCAGCCCTGTTCGCATCCCGATCGCGCTGGCTCGGCCAGGCAGCCGTCGGGATCGCCGTCCTGGTCCTTGCCTCCGCCTGCGGAAGCGGCTCGGGGAGTGGCGAGTCGTCGTCATCAGGAGCCGCCGCCCCCGGCGGGGGCCTGGGGACGACGGCCACCTCCGTAGGCACGATCCTCACCGACAGCGCCGGTAAGACCATCTACAGCTTCGCTGCAGACACCAAGGGCGTGTCGAACTGCTCGGGGTCATGTGCGACCTACTGGCCGCCGGTGCCGGTAACCGGATCGGTCCCGAAGGACCCTCAGGGAGTGACGGCCAAGCTCGGTGAGCTGACCCGCGACGACGGGACGAAGCAGCTGACCGTCGATGGTATGCCGATGTACACCTACGTCGGCGACAACGCCGAGGGCGACACGACCGGGCAGGGCCTCAACCAGTCCGGTGGGCTCTGGTGGGTCATCGCGACGAACGGCTCCTCCATCACGAGCGGTGCGCCCGCGTCGTAAGCGCAGTCATGGCCGTGCCGCGGGTCGTCCCGCCGATGCCGCACCGATCGACATAGCCGGCCGTCCGCCGGCTGCGGGCGTCGAAAGACGAACATCGAGTTGCGTTCGCTCGTCACCGGCTGCCGCGGACGGCTGGTGTTGTCAGTCGGAGGTGCTGCCGAAGCCGTCAAGACCGTCTCGATCGCGACCTTGGGCTCGGACACCATCGAGACGTGCGAACCTGCCACATCCGTCATGGTTGCTCCCGCGCGCTCCGCCATGCGATCACCAACTCGCTGGTCTTCCGTCCGGACACGATGCCTACCTACCCCCGACCTGAACACCGCTCAACAGAATGCGCGGAAGCCCGGACGTCGGCATGTGCGTGGGCCCGGACAGCGG
Organism: uncultured Actinomycetota bacterium; assembly: GCA_963833775.1. Classification (GTDB taxonomy): domain Bacteria; phylum Actinomycetota; class Actinomycetes; order Propionibacteriales; family Nocardioidaceae; genus Nocardioides. Next base: position 307,002 of record CAWHZH010000015.1, read on the forward strand.
CATGTGAGGACGTTTCAGGTGTGCAGGGTGGCGCGGGCATCCCTGACGAGATCGGCCACCCGGTCGGGTCGGTTGTCCAGGGCCCACCGGACCCGGTCGAGCGCCTCCAGGATCAACAGGTTGTCGAGCGAGCCGTTGACTGTGCCGAGCGATAACCCCAGGGCGGCCGAGAACACGTCGAGCTCTGTCTCCGTCGGTTGCCCCTTGACCAGATGGGACCTGTAGGCGGCGAGAAGGTCACCGTAGGGGATGGGTCCCACGCTCGCCTGTCCCCAGTCGAGCAGCACCGGGGATCCCTCGGGTGTCATGAGGAGGTTACGGGGCGCAAGATCTCCGTGCCGTAGGCCGTAGGCGAAGTCGTGCTCCAGAAGCTCGGCGATGATGTCGAGAAAGCGGGGTTGTTGGGCTACGGGGTACACGCCGAGCCCGATGAGTGGATCGGCGTCGGTGAGCTGCTCAGCGTTGTAGCGCAGATGTTGACGCCACGCGTCGTCTGGGTCGCGACCGAATCGAGTGAAGAGCGGATCGGGGCCGGACGTCCACTCAAGCCTGTGGGCGAGGCGTCCGTATTGCCCGAGGGTCTCCCAGGCCGCGAGGTCACCCCGGTCGGGCACGGACCCCTCGACGTAGGTCAGAACGATGTAGGGAGTTCCCAAGACGTTCCCACGGCCGACGACTTCAGGACCCGGGATCCCATGCTTCGCAGCCTGCTCCAGGCACCAGTGCTCGACCTCGAACTCGTCCTCCCGCAATACATCGATGGGGATCCGCACCACATATCGCTCGACTCCAGCTCCCAGGCAGAACACATGGTTCACGGAGCCGTGCCCGCGGAGCTGCACAGCCGGAGACCTCGGGAATGAGTGGCGATGCGCGACCTCGAGAACCACCTCGCTAAGCACGACCACCACTCCATGGTGCACCTTCGACGGACGACCGCTCATCGGCACGTGAGTGCGACCGGGCAGCGGCACGTGAGTGCGTTCAGCGGAGCCAGTCAAGCGCCTCCAAGGCTCCGGCGTCACCTACCTCCGCGAGTGCTTCCAGTGCGGACCGGATTCCCAGGTTGGTCCCTGCGGCGACCACCAAGACATCGTTCATCGACAATCACAACTTGGTCGTCTGCAGCGGCGTAGGAGGCAGGCTGTGAAGCGTTTGGGCGTCCGGGCAATGTCTGAAGCCACTGCCGTCGCTGCGCCGCCCACAGAAGTTCCAGTCCCCTCGTCGCCACCGCGCGTCGGTGATTGGTAGCGCACCTGCTCGAAGGCCAACCGCGTGAAACGCGCCTGACCCGCTCACCTCGAGCCGTCGGTGCCGTCAACCGGACCGAGCGTCGCGTTCTCGGCGTGGGTTGACGCGTGCGCGAGACGGCAGTGTCATGGAGGGAGGCAGATTCGTCTCGGGAGGCCCCAAACGCGAGGCTGGACTCGAGGAGCCGACATGACGCAATCGCAGCTGTCCGAACGCCAGGCACACGGCGTGATGGCTTTGCTCAGCAGATCCAACTTCCCCGATCTGACCGCCGAGACGTTGATGGCGGCGTTCGAGGCGGAGGGAATCCGGTCCCTGGAGGACCTCGCGACGTCGGTCACCGAGGCCCTGCGGGAACCGCACAGAGGCGGCCCGGGACCCGTCCCGATCCAGGAGCTCGGCCAACCCACGGCGCCGGCGCTGCGCGGCACCACCAAACGGCCCACACCGAAGCTTCCTGTCCGAGTCGATGGCACCCTGTACGACCCCCAGGACGTCGGAAGGTTCGACGATGACGAGCTGGCGTTCTTCGTCCGGAGCCGAGATGAGATCTTCGCGCTGCGCGACCGCGCCGTATGGGGGCCGATCATCCAGTCGATGTTCTTGACAAACATGGCGACAGGCCTCGTCTCACGGCCCGTCCTGGCAGCGAGCGCGGGGTCGCTCAGCGTCACCGACTACGGGCCCCACTACTGCCCCTACCCCGGCTACACCGACCCGTGGACCCCGTTCAGCTCCTGCCCCTACCCACCCCCACCTCCCGAGCATCCGGCGCCGATCCCGAATCCGCCGCCCTACGTGGTCCGGCTGGCCACAGAGAAGCTGTGGCACGGCGACCACCTCGACGTCGGGTCTGGAGAGAGCTACATGGATCTGACCCACGTTGGATGGTGGATCTACGCCGAGGACTGGAACGACAAGTTCATGTCGATCCACCAGATGACTTGCCTAGCCGGCGTCTTCGAACACGTTCACTTCGGCGGGGACTACCTACAGATCGGACCCAACACCGGCGGGTGGAGCGACCTCGATTTGGTCGGTTGGGGCCACCGCATCTCCGCGGTGATCAACAGCGGCTGACCGGAACCGGCGGGCGCCGGACGGCCGCCACAGACACCGACGGTCACGGTCAACGGCGCCCACAGGCAACGTCGCTGACCGCCTTGCGCGACCTGCGCCGATCACCTCCAAAGCGCAACGCCGGCTCGCTGTCCGGTGGCGAGCGGCGGGGGCCGCGTGGGCGGTGGTGCTTGGACCGATTGTCGGCTGGTGCGTGGCGGCTAGCTCTGCACTCGCCCTGGGTGGGGTCCATCGGCTGGCACCAGGACGCCGAGGGGACTGAGCGGCTGGCCGAGGAGGAGAGTCGGTCTGCCTCGACTGATCTGTGGGTCGTTCTCGCAGCGTTGGCCAGCCTCGCGGCCGTCGCGGTGGCCCTCCAGCGCTCCGGAGGTAAGGACCCCCGTCGCCGTCGCAACCGTGCTGCTGAGCGTCCTGAGCGTGACGTTGGCCTGGGCGATGGTGAACACAGTGTTCGCGTTGAAGTACGCGCGGCTGTACTACTACGACAAGCCAGACCGCCAGGGGTTCGACTTCGGCATGGATGCTGAACCTTCCTATAGCGACTTCGCCTACCTCGCGTTTACCATCGGCATGGCCATGCCCCCAGTGAAGTTCAGCCCAACCGTCCTGATACCCGCAAGGTGGTGCTGGGCCACATGCTGTTGTCCTACCTCTTCGGGACCGGCCTGATTGCTGTGGCAGTCAGCCTGGTGACGAACCTGGGCTCGTAGAGGGTTCGTCCGCTTCTCGGGTCTGGCGCACTGCGGTGAGCGGCGTGTGCATCGGGCGAGGACGGGGTACCCCAGCAACATGACCGTGTACGTCGCATGGACCTCGGCCGACCTTCACGAACTCGATCCCTCACGGGACCTGGCCGGGCCGTGGCGCGAGGTCATCGTCGCCGCCGGTGGGCTGGCCTTCGTCGACAGCGATGACACGCTCTCGCGGGTCTACCACGCGTTGAAGTGGTCGCTCCCCGACGGCGCCGCCCTCGCCGTGGCCTCCGTCGCCGACCAGCCCAAGGCCAGAGGCTTGGCGCCCGGGACGAACACCTGGCTTCGGGCACGGCTCAGATGAGCCTGCCGTCCTCGCCGATCGACGGTGGGAGGTCAAGGCGAGTGCCAAGAATTGAGATCCTGCCCCACATCAGAGGCATCCGCTCGCTCATCCTTACGAACGTGCGACCGGACAGCGGCATGTGAGGGCGTCCGAGGTCGGGAGCGTGGGTCGACGCCGATCGGGTGGATCTGGCTCAGGGCTGTCGCCATGCCGGTGCTCGGCGCAGAAAGTGTGGGCCTGGTCTGGTCTGGCTTTGTGGTTGCGCGAGCCCAATCGACCTCGCCAGGGTCGATGACGGTCGCGCCGAAGTGGTTCGGGCGTGAAGATGGGGGTGTGGTCGAGCTTCCGTCTGGGACGGTCTCGATGTTGTTCTCCGACGTCGAGCAGTCGACTCTGCTGTTGACGCGGCTGGGGCGGGCCTACGGGCAGGCTCTGGACAGTTGTCGCGTAGCACAGCGGGACGCCTGGGCGGCTTGCGATGGCGTGGAGATGGGCACAGAGGGCGACAGCTTCTTCGTGGTGTTCTCGACCTCCGAAGACGCTGTTCGAGCCGCGGTGGAGGCTCAGCGTGCCCTTTCGGTGTGCGACTGGCCGAACGGTGAGCGGGTCCGGGTGCGGATGGGAATCCACACGGGCAGCCCGGTGATCCATGGTGATGGGTATGTCGGGATCGACGTACATCGGGCTGCGCGGATTGCTGCGGCCGCTCATGGCGGTCAGGTGGTGATCTCCGACGTCACGGCGAAGCTCGTCTCCGGGACCTTGCCCGCGGGTGTGGCCCTGCTTGACCTGGGCGGGCATCGGCTCAAGGACCTCGGCGCACCCGAGCATCTCCACCAGGTCCTGATTCCCGGCGTACTGGCCGACTTCCCGCCGCTCAGATCGGTGGGCACGATTTCGAGCCTGCCGGTCACCACCACGCCGCTGGTGGGCCGTCGGTCGGAAGTGGGCGAACTGGCCGCACTGCTGGGGGATCTGGAGGTGCGGCTGGTCACCTTGACCGGGCCAGGTGGGTCTGGAAAGACACGGCTGGCGATCGCAGCCGCGCGCGCGGTCGTAGGGGGGTTCCCGGACGGGGTGTACTTCGTGCCGCTGGCCGCGGTCACGACAGCCGACGTCATTTGGAGCAGCATCGGTGAGGTCCTTGATCTTGCAGCGGAGGACCGCACTCCGCCGGGCTTCTTCGCCCATGTGGCTGGACTGCACGCGTTGCTCGTGCTGGACAACCTCGAGCAGATGCGGGGAGCCGACGCGGCCGTGGCGAAGCTTCTGCGTGTGGCGCCAGACGCGAAGGTACTCGCGACCTCGCGGCGTCCGCTCCACTTGACCAGCGAGCATCAATACTCGGTGCCGCCGCTCGCCCTCCCGACCGCGGACACGCTTGTGGCGGCCGATGCCTCGCCAGCGGTGCAGTTGTTTGTGGACCGCGCCCGAACTGTGCGCGCATCCTTCGCCCTGACCGCCGACAACTCATCGGAGATGGCCGCGATCTGCCGCCACCTCGACGGCCTGCCGTTGGCCATCGAGCTGGCCGCTGCCAGGTGCAAGTTGCTGGGACCGCAAGCGCTACTGACCCGCCTGGATCAGGCGCTCGATCTCCGCGGTGCCGATGCCGACCGGCCGCCTCGACAGCAGGCCCTTCGAGACACCATCGACTGGTCCTACCGCCTTCTGCCAGCAGATCAACAGGCGCTGTTCCGCCGTCTAGGGGTGTTCGCGGGCGGGGCGGACCTCGAGGCGCTCGCCGCAGTCTGTGCGAATGGAGTCGTGCGTGGGGAAGAGTTGGACCTGGTGGCCGACCTGGTTGACGCCAGTCTGATCAACGTTGCCGAGGACCCCGGCGGTGAACCCCGGTTCGCGATGCTGGAGACAATCAGGGCGTTCGCCGTTGACGCTCTCACGCACGCCGGTGAGCTTGAGGACGCGCGACGGGTGCACGCCGCACACTTCGTGGATGTTGCGGAGCAGTGGGACATCCGTCATGTGTCCACCAACCGCGAGAAGGCGATCCGTGGGATCGGCTCGTTCGACCTCGAGCGGAAGAACCTCCGGGAGGCGCTGACCTGGGCGACGTCCCCGGATGATCGACCCGAGCTGAGCACCGGGCGAAGGGGCCAGCTCGGGCTGGCCCTACTCGCCCGGGCGTACTCCATCTGGAACTGGTCAGAACCTGCCGAGAGCCGCCATTGGCTCGAGGCCGCGCTCGAAACCGCCAACCTCGAGGAGACCGCCGACCTCGGCAACTCCCTGCTTGGCTACGCCGAGAATCTGCTGCTTCAAGGGGATCCGGCCCAAGCCAGCCGGGTCGCTGGCCACAGCGTGGCAGTCCTGCGGACCCTCGATGACCCCCACCTGTCCACGGCCCTGCTGATCCTGGGCTGGGCCGAGACCGAGCTCGGGGACCCTCACGCCGGCCGTCGGCGGTACGAAGAGGCCCTGGAGCTGGCGCGACAATCAGACGATCACTTCGTGCTCGGGGATGCCGACACCCAGCTGGCCTGGCTGGCGGCAGACGAGGAGAACTGGGAAGGCGCGCTGCAGCTTCACCAGACGGCGCGCGAGCACTATAAGTGCATCGGTGTCGGCCCCGCCGCCGCCGCCGCCGAACACAACGTCGCGTGCGCCCTACGGAAGCTCGGCCGCCGGAATGAAGCCCACGAGCTGATGTCGAACCAGATGCACCAGTGGGCGCCCACATACACCGCGCTGAATCTCCTCTGCGGTGCCGAGGACTACAGCGCCGTTCTCGCGGAGGCGGGATTCCCCAGGTTCGCCCCCTTACTGATCGGGGCATGCGACGTCGCACGCGAACGCATGGGAACCCCCCGCGATCACGCGCAGGAGCGCGAGACCACAGACGCCCGCACGGCTGCGCAATCGGTCCTCACCCCTACCGAATGGGCAGATTCCTACGCACGCGGACGAACCATGACGGTCCAAGATGCACTCGCAGAAGCTATCTCGTCCACCGCCGATCTCCACGCCTGATCTCGACTACGTCCACGACCGCAGAGCGACCGCTCACCGGGGTGAGTGCGTTTCGACTTACGGGTCCCAGGCGTGCTCGGTGGTCCACTGTTCGGCGAGCGCCATCAGGAGCGGCTGCACGGTTGCCTTCATCTGGCCGTAGACGTACAAGTCCGGGCACTCCTGGGCGAGGCGCATCTTGAAGCGACCCCATGAGTCACGGTGGTCGTCGTTCGCCCGAAGGAAGTCGCGGAAGAGGAGGGCGTACCGCGCTGTCTCCGTGTGAGCCTCCCGGACGTGGATATTGACCGACCTGCCGCCGACAGGTGGCGCGAACACCCGCTTCGGATGAACGTGCGTCCCGAGCGCCTCGACGCGGTTCCACTCCTCTGGCCTCTCCCGGTAGCCCGCGTCTACGAGCGGGCGAAGGTCGAAGCCCGAGATGCTCTCGACGCGAACCATCAGGTCGATGCAGTCCTTCGCCGGTAGGCCGGGTACAGAGGTCGAGCCGATGTGGTCGGTGGCCGTGGCTCCCGGAAGCGATCGTGTGAGCCAGGCTGTCATGTCCGCACCTTCGGTCGACCATCCAGTCCGGTACGCAACGACCTCCACGCCGTTCTGGGAGAACTTCTCGTCCGGGAAGGGCACAAGCAGAGTCTCCCAGAAGCACGCTCATGAGCCATGAGCGGGCGTTGGGTCCGCGCCGGCTCGCGACGCTGAGCGGGGGTCTGAGGGCGGCGGGGTAGGTTCGGCAACTCTGGCCAGGGGAGCCACGGAAGAGGCAAGTGGCGTGCACGGCGGCTTGAACCGAGCAGCATCTTGCACTCTCCCTTTCGCGTGTTGTCCGGCGAGTCCTACCCCGTCCGGTTCAGACGTGATGGCCACATGTCCGCTGGTGGTCTTGAGCGGTTCGGCCCTGAGAATCGGGCTGTCGCACCCACAGCACCAGCAGGCCGTGCACACCCGGCGGTGTGACGCACCCTCATCGGGCATGTGAAACGGCTGCCGGTTGACAACGTGTCCTACAAAGATCGGCCGGTGATGACCGCGTCAGTCGCATGCCGGCCCCGCCGATCTCGGTCGCAAGCGCTCTTGGCGCGCCTTCGTTGGTCCGGGACTTCGCACCCTCCACGCCCAGGGTGGTGGACGGCATGCCCGTACCGAGCGGGCACCACTTCGCCAGTTGTGAACCCTGCTCGCCCGCGGCGCTATCTCTGCTTGGCGGGCTCGATGACGCTGCGTTTTCGAGCCGAGGATCGGGAAGTCTCCCGATGTCGGGTCGGCGTCTTAGGTCGAATATGAGTGGTCAGAAGGTCGGAAAGTCCGGCCGCTTAGCCAGGGGACTGACCATGACGGCCACCTCGATCAGCCACCACCGCGTACCCGATACCGCGGCGGAATCGTCGCCGTCGTTGCGGCAGGAACAGCCGTGCTGTCGTTCTCGGGGCCCATCTCGCTGGCAGGCTCGTGGTCAGACCAGCCGACCATGGTTCAGGCACGGAACTACAACGCGGACCCGCCCGGTGGTCAGTACCCAGGGGCTCATGACCAGTCCACGACCGCCCGAGGCCGGGTGCCGTTCGGTGAGTAGCCGGTTCGAGATTGGTCAGGGGGGCCGATTTCCGTGGCGGTCCCTGCTGGGCCAGGCTTAGCATGTGTGGTCTCGGAACTTCCACAGACCCACACCTAGGGCGGTGGACTGGGATGCTTGGATCGCAGGACACGCCCCGCCTCCTCGGTCGCGAGAAAGAGCTCGGGGTTCTCGACGAGACGCTCGACGCGACTGCACAGGGAACTCCGCACACCGTTCTCATCGGTGGGGATGCTGGGATCGGTAAGTCGACTCTGGTCGGTGAGGTCCAACGTCGAGCTCTGGACCTCGGCTTCAGCGTCGCGGTTGGGCACTGCCTCGACCTCGAGACCGGCGTCTCGTTCGCGCCTGTGCTTGAGGCCGTGCAGGCTCTCGTCACCGAGGTCGAGGACCTGGAAGAGCGTCCGTCGGCTCGGCGTATGCGCAGGCTCCTGGACCCCGAGGTGCCGCGGAGCGCGGAGACCCTCGACGTGCTGGAGGACCTGCGCCAGACCGTCCTCGAGGCAGCCGGCACCCAGCCGCTGCTGTTCGTCCTTGAGGACATGCACTGGGCAGACCGGTCAACCGAGGACTTCGTGACGTCTGTGTCCCGCACGGTCCGTGGCCGGCTGCTCCTGGTGCTCACCTTCCGCAGCGACGGCTTGCACCGCCGGCACCCCTTCCGTGCGTCGCTTACCGAGATCGGCAGGGCTCCCGGGAGCCGACGCCTCGACCTCGGCCCCTTAGGCCGCAGCGATATTGCCCACATCGTTTCGGCACACCTACAGCGGTCCGCACCCTCCGTGGTCGAGGAAGTCTTCGCGCGGTCCGAGGGCAACCCCCTCTACGCCGAGGAACTGGTGGATGCCGTCCAGCCGGGGATGCCGGAGCTGCTCGCGGATCTGTTCCTGGCCAAGATCTATGCCCTGAGTGAGGACACACGGACCCTCCTGCGACTCGCCTCGGTCAGCGGGACTCGCCTCGACAGCGCCACACTCCTGCCCCTGTCCGGCCTGGGGCAGGACAGGGCTGGGACCCTCCTCCGCGAGGCTCTCGATGCGCGGGTTCTGCGCCAGACCTCGGACGCCCTCGAGTTCCGACACGGCTTGCTACGCGAGGCCGTCTACGACGACCTGATGCCCGACGAGCGCAGCCGAATCCACGCGGAGCTCGCCGCCATCCTCCAGACCGGGCTGGACGCCCAGCCGGATCCCGGGCTCGCGGCCCTGAGCCGGGCCGCCTTCCACTGGAACGCCGGGCACGATCTGCCGCACGCCCTAGCGGCATCCGTCCGCGCGGGAACCGCGGCCGCACGCCTCGGCGCTGCCGAGGAGGTCACCCACCGCGAGCTGGCGTTGGCTCTGTGGGACCAGGTGCCCGACGCGGAGTCCGTGGCAGGGCTGGCGAAGATCGAGCTCGTCGTACTGCTCGCGCAGTCGTCGGGCGCACAGGGTGACGGCGACCGGTGGTACGCGCTCACTCGACGAGCCGTCGACATGGTCGAGCCGGACACCAAGTCCCTTCTGGCCAGCCGCGCGTACTCCGCGCTGGCCTTCAGCTGCCTGTTCCACAACGACCCAATCGGTACCGAGGAAGCGGTGCATCGCGCGCTCGACCACGCGGGCGAGTCGCCCTCCGAGGAGCTCGCACGCGCACTGATCGCCTCGGCCGCCCTGCACACCTTCCGCGACCAATTCACCCCTGCCCTGGCCGACGTCGAACGAGCAGCGGAGGTCGCCAGGACGGTCGCGCGGCACATAGTGGAGATGGATGCCCTGGGCTGGCGGGCCCAGGTGCTCTTCGGGATGGGCCGCGTGACGGAGTCGCTCGCGCAGAGCGAGTATGTAATAGCGGCGGACCGTCGAGCAGGCTTCCTCGGTCACGCACTCTACGCGATCGAGGCCCTAGCACGGGCATACAGGGCTGCGGGCCACGTGGAACGCGCCATGGCGCTGGCGTCGGATGGCTTCGACGAGGGCCTCGCTACGGGCCTGATCCAGCAGGCTGTCGCCTGTGGGGACCCATGGATCGAGGCACTCATCGGGCTCGGCCGACTTCAGGAGGCGGAGCAACGGCTCGACGGCCTGCGCGCCCTCGGGTTGCCCGGCCATCGAGATTGCCGCCTCAGTGCCACGCTTCTGCTGGCGCGCGGTGACCTCGCTGCCGCGGGGCCCGCGGTGCGTGCGGAGGTCGCCGCCGAGGAAGAGTTGGAAGGACAAGCCGACGAGCACGTGTTACGCGTCGTCGACCTTGCCACCATGCTCGACGACGACGAGGGCGCCCGCGACGCGGCGACCTCATACCTCGTCGCGCTGCAGGAGTGTGACTCACCCTTGCTCGCAGCTGCGGCGGCACGGATTGGCTTCCAGGCCCTGACCTTGAACCCGGCCACCACCGGACCTTCGGTTGACCACCTGCACCAGCTCGCCGATCACCAGCTCGAGCGAGCAACAGCAGGTCTCACCGACGAGTGGCGCAGGAGCTACTACGGCGTCCAGCTCGCGCTCGCCGAGGCCTACGCCGCACTAGACGCCGGCGAACCGGCCGTAGAGCAGTTCCGCGAGGCGGCGTCGCTCGCAGACCCGTTCGGACCCCTTTTCGCCCTCGAACCACGGTTGAACCTGGCACAACAGCTGCTGGCCCACGGCGGGAGGGACGAGGGTCGAGAGCTGCTCGTCGAGTGCTGGAGCACCGCCCACGACACGGGCGCGAGTGAGCTCGAGCGCCGCGCGTTCCGACTCGCCACCCGCACCCGAGTACCCCTCCCGGACGCGGCGGTGCAGGAAGGCCCATTGAGCCGACTGACACCCCGTGAACGCGAAGTCCTCGACCTCCTCGCCACCGGCGCTACCAACAAGACGATCGCGGCAGACCTGTTCATCAGCGAGAAGACGGTGAGCGTGCATGTATCGAACATGCTCGCAAAGCTCGGCGTCGCCAACCGAGGCGAGGCCGCCGCCCTGGCCCGACATCTGGTCGGCTGACCGTCAAGAATTCTCCCTGTGGGTCCTGCGCTCCGCACACACACCGTCTTCTCTGCCAGCGGCAGTCACGTCACTCGTAGAAACACCGGACCTCGCTCCCGCTGGTGAGGCCCTACTCGGTCCGCTCATACACCGGCCTCGGCGTGTTCCCTCCAATTCCCCTGCCGACCATCAGCGCCGCCCTAGGTGTACCTGGACAGGACGTGGGTAGCAGCGAGCCTGCTTGAACGAACGAGAACCTCCGAATGGGATGTGGCTTGTCTAAGGCCCACTCCGACCCGGAGGTTCTCGTGTCCCACGGTAATGCCCGCACCACGTTCTACGGCCGGCTGCTGATCGTGCAGCGTCATCGCGCTGGCTGGCCTCAGGCCCACATCGCGGCGGCGATGGGCGTGTCTCGCAAGTGTGTGAAGACCTGGGTTGATCGCTACGCCGCTGAGGGGCCCGGCGGGTTGCACGACCGATCCTCCCGGCCGCACTCGATGCCGACTCGTACCGCCGCGGCGACCGAGTCGGCGATCCTCGAGCTGCGCCGCGGACAGCGACTGGGTACCGACGAGATCGGTCACCGGCTCGGGGTTCCCGCGCGCACCGTGTCGCGGGTACTGGCCAGGCACGGGGTCCCCGGTTGTCGATGCTGGATCCGATCACCGGTGAGGTGATCCGAGCCTCCAAGGCGACCGCGGTCCGCTACGAGCACACCTACCCCGGGTCAGCTGGTGCACATGGACGTCAAGAAGCTGGGCCGGATCCCGGTCGGCGGCGGCTGGAAGGCCCACGGCCGATCGATGAGCAGGAGCCGGGGCCGCCGGCTCACCGTTGTCGGCTACGACTACGTCCACTCCGTGGTCGACGACTACTCCCGATTGGCCTACTCGGAGGTCTTGCCCAACGAGAAGGGACCGACCTGCGCAGCATTCCTCGAACGCGCCCTGGCCTACTACGCCGCACACGGCATCACCCGAGTGGAGCGGCTGATGACCGACAACGCGTTCGCCGACCGGTACTCCCTGAGGCAGGTCTGCGCCGATTACGGCCAGATCAAGCAGGTCTTCATCAAGCCTCACTGCCCCTGGCAAAACGGCAAGGTCGAGCGCCTCAACCGCACCTTGCTCGCCGAGTGGGCCTACCGCCAGGTCTTCACCACCAACGACCAACGAACCGCAGCACTTGCACCCTGGCTAGAGCACTACAACACTGGCCGCCGTCACAGCGCACTCGGAGGCCACCCACCGATCAGCCGGCTGCGACCAACGTGATGGCCAGGTACACCTAGGCGGCTTCATCCGACCCGTTCACGGCCTGGCCGCCTGAGACCACAAAAGCGCCTGCGTCATAGTGGGCGGTAAGCAGCGGGTCCGTAAGGCGTACGCTCGCCTGGAGCGCGTGGATCGAGCCCGTCGCCAGCGGCCCATGATTCTGGTGCGCCATCAGACTTGCACTCTCCCTATCGCGTGTTGTCCGGCGACAATGACTCCCAGTTGAGTGGGTTCGGCCTCCGCAGACACGGCACCTTGACGGCGGTCAGGGCCAGGGTGCGCTTTTCTGGGCGTTTCGTCGTCGGTGAGAAGAATCAAGGGCGGTGTTGCCGCTGGGACTTGCGTGGAGGCCGCCCGCGGTGCGGACGGCCTGCACGGGTGGGCGGTCAGTTGGTTGCGATCCCCTCGGCTCCGGCGCCGTTGGCCACGGTGACCGAGCCGATCTGGGTGAGCGAGCCGTCGGGGTGGACGGCGAACTCGTCGATGATCCCGGCCGCGCCGGTCTCGACGTAGAGGTACCTGCCGTCGTGGCTGATCGCGGGGTCGATGGTGCCCGCGTCGGTGGTCGTGGTGCTGGTGACGGTGGGGACCGCGGCGCCGTTCAGGGTTAGCGTGCTGACCGAGGGGCCGCCGGGGTTGGTGGTGAACAGGTGGTTCCCGCTGCGGATGACCCAGCAGGTGCCGCGTTGACCGGTGACCACGGTCGAGAGCGGGGTGAGGGTGCCGTCGGCGTTGAGCTTGAGCGAGGTGACGGCTGCGGGACCGGCGTCGGTGACCAGGACGGTGCCGTCGGCGGCGAAGTCGAGGGCGAAGGGCACCGAGCCGGCGCGGACGTTGTGCACGACCGCACCCACGGGGCCTCCGAAGCGACCGAGACCGAAGACGTCGATGCTGTTGGTGTTGGCCTTGGTGGTGACGAGCAGCTGCGAGCCGTCGGGGCTGAAGGCGACCTGGCCGGGTGTCTGGGTGAAGGCGGTCAAAGACGGGTCCAGACCTAGCGGCCGGTTCCAGGCCCCGATCGGTGCCAGGAAGCGTCCGAAGACCCGGTAGCCCTGGATCGAGCCGCCGTTCTGGGCGTTGACTACGTAGACGACGTCGTGGTGGACCGCCACGCTGACCGGGAAGGTTCCGCCCGACGGTACGACTTGGCGGAGGTGGAGCTGGTCGCCCTCTACGCCGAACACCGAGACGGTGTTGCTGCCGGCGTTGACGACGTAGAGGAGTCGGTTGGCCCGGTCATAGGTGACGGCTCCCTGGGAGGCTGTGTGGTCGATGACGGAGGTTGGCAGGATGCCGCCCTTTCCGCCGGTCGCATAGGTACCGCTCAGGGTCAGCGACCCGTCGGCGTCCTGGGCGTAGGCAGCGACGTGGTTGCCGTTGATGTCGTCGGTCTGGACGAATAGAGCGTGCGGGGAAGAGTGGTGGAACGGCCGGTCGGCGTGCGAGTGCGAGGTCGCGGATGCGGCGAGACCGGCCCCTGCGGTCGGGCCGACGACCAGCGCAGTGGCGGCCGTAACGGTGAGGGCGAGGCTGCCGAACCGGATCGAGTTCTTCATGGTGGCTCCTTGGTCGGTGAATCGTGGTTCATGGACACCGTTGAGTCCGGTCCGCGGCATGTTGGTTACACCGGATCGGCCTTTTCCCTTTGTCTGTAAGGACTTTGCAAGATCGTCGGGCGGCTGCCAGCGGGTCACGGACCTAGGGTCAAAGGCGTGGGGGACGCGCTCGGGACACGTGACGACGACCTGCTTGCGCGGGTGCGCGCCGGCGACGAGCTCGCCTTCGGTGAGCTGGTCGAGCTTTACCATCCACGGCTCATCCGATGGGCCGGGACCTTCGTGGGGAGCAGGGATCTGGTCGAGGACATCGCCCAGGAGACATGGCTCGCGGTCCTGCGCGGTGTGGACCGCTTCGAGGGCCGCTCGTCGTTCAAGACGTGGCTGTTCCAGATCTGCGCCAACCGGGCTCGGTCGATCGCGGTCCGGGAGCAGCGCATCGTTCCCGTGGAGGACGTCACCCGCGTGGCCGACCAGCCGGTCTTCACCGTCGACGGCTCGTGGGAGACCCCACCCGATCAGTGGGCCGCCGAGGTCGCGGACCGGGCGGGGCTAGTGGCGGCCGTGCAGACCGCGATCCTCGCCTTACCGTTGGCTCAGAGGCAGGTGATCACGCTGCGCGACGTCGAAGGGCTGTCGGCCGAGGACGTGTGCGAGGTGCTCATGCTCACCGACGGCAACCAACGTGTCGTGCTCCATCGCGCAAGACTTCGCGTCCGGGCCGCAGTCGGAATGGCGGTCTCCCGATGAGGCTCGTGCCTTGGCTGCCGTTCCGGCGCCGGCGTAGCGACGAGAGGTCCTGCCGCGACGAGGTCGCACTCCTAAGCGACTACCTCGCGGGCGCCTCGAGGCCCGATCACCGAAAGTTGTTGGCCGACCACCTGAGGGACTGCACCCACTGTGGGGAGTACCTCGAGCAGATCCGCGCCACCATCCGGCTCGCCGGCCTCACGGAGCCGGGTAGCCTCGATCCTCAGACACGCGCCGCCATGACCAACCTCTACCGAACCTAACAGGAAAACTCGTAGTCCACGTCTCGCCCACAGGTGACGACGTGATGTCGTACCACACACGTCGGCTGGCGTGTGCTGTTGCGAGGTGGACCGCGCTCGCGCACCTGCACGTCTCCCAGATGGGCGGCAGCGGTCGCGTTCTACCGAGCCCTACACCCGAGCGGCTCGTCGTCTCGCGACGGGGCTACCGGCCTAGCCCTTCGGTGCCTGACGGTGCCCGCCAGCCGCTCCTCTTGGGGACGAAGGCGGCGACGGTCTCGTGGGACGGGTGGCCCCATCCGATGCAAAAGCGGGTGACCGGCCGGGTCGGCGTAGACCTGGTGGCCTTCCTGCTGCCCAGATCGGGGTGCGGCTTGGAGAAACCGGACCTCGAGCGCCGTGGCTTGTTCGTGCGCCTGAGCGGCGTCGGTGACGTGGAGGTCAACGTGCACTTGTTGGGGCGCACCGTCTGGCCAGTCGGGGGGACGTGGTCGGGGGCGTGCTGCACGCCGATCGGCCAGTTTCCCCCTCGTCGATCACGCAATGGAACTGGTCGTCCCCGAAGACGTCTCCGCCGATCATTTATGCCCAGAATGCGCTCGGCCTCGGCCTCGGCCTCGACATCCGCGGCGTCAGAGACGGTGACGTGCCGATGGATCATCGGCCGGTCCTTTCGCCAGTGTTTGGGGCAGGCTAGCGAGCCTTTCGGGCGGGTCACGGCGGAATCTCGTTGGCGACTTCCGAGGCTCTGACGAGCGCCACGTGTGCGTTGGGGGGCCCACGTCGGAGGCATAGGCTAGGACCGTAGTTAATGACTTAGTTATATAACTGCTACGCTAAGCATATGACGACGACCGACGAACTCGACCGAGTGTTCGCGGCACTGGCAGACGCCACGCGCCGTGACATCCTGGGTCGTCTCGGCGCCGGCGACGCGACCGTAGGGGAGCTTGCAGAGCCCTATGACATCAGCCTGCCCGCGATATCGAGGCATCTGCGGGTGTTGCAGGAAGCCGGACTCGTGACCCGAACAGCGCATGCGCAGTGGCGCACCAACCATCTGCGCACCGAGCCACTCGACGCGGCACGGGGCTGGATCGATCACGTCACCCACCTGTGGGAGGGCCGACTCGGTCGACTCGACACCTACCTCAAGGAGAAGAAGCGATGAGTGAGACCACCCGGGATGTCGTCCTCAACCGCTGGTTCGACGCACCCGTCGAGTCCGTGTGGTCAGCCTTCACTGAGCCGTCCGAGCTTGCTCGTTGGTATGGGCCAGCGGGCGTCCAGGTCGACGCGGCGTCGGTTCAGCTCGGTGCCGCGCCCGGCCAACCCTGGGCGCTCACGATGATCGCCGGCGATCGGAGGATGCCCCTGAGCGGCAACATCACCGAGATCGAGGCGCCGCATCGACTGGTGGTGACCGACGTGACGCCCGACGGCTCAACGGTCACGATGACCGTGCAGCTCACCGCCGAGGACGGCGGCACCCGCCTGTCACTGCGGCAAGGCCCCTTCCCCGTCGATGGGGCCGATGGCGCGGAGGCAGCCTGGGGCCAGGCCGCCGACAAATTGGCCTCCGCGCTCGCTCATTGATCGCGCGTACCTAGCCGTCCTCACACCGGCAAGAGGGACCCTCACAGCATGAGCGGTCGTTGGTGGACCCGGTCCGACAGCCAGCAGTACTGTCGACTCGCCGCTCTCGCCTCGGCACCGGGACCGCGCCAGAGGATTTGATCGTGCTCTCGGAAGGAGGCAGCGATGAGCGTTCGCGCGGCGTACACCAGGGGCCTGCTCTCGTCGGTCTCGCTCGTTCTCCTGGTGCTCGGGCTGACGACGATCCCGGCGGCGGGCGGGCCAGCCCGCCCGGCAGCGGCGCTCCTGCCCGCGCCGCTGGCCTGCAACCAGTCGGCCGGCCACTGTTGGAAGCCCGCGGTCAAGGCCCGGTGGCAGTACCAGCTCCAGGGGTCGCCCGGTCGTCATGGCGGATGTCGCTACGCAAGCACGGGGTTCGTCAACATCGGAGTGACGGGCAGGTCGTTCGCGAGCGGCCGGACCGTCGCGCCGACGGTCTTCGACATCGACTTCCTCAAGGACGGCAAGTGCTACTCGCCGCAGGACTACTCAGTCCTGAACTACGCAGCCGTCCGGGCGCTGCACGTGCGCGGTGCGAAGGTCATCGGCTATGTGGATGCCGGCACGGCGGAGACCTGGCGCCCGGACTACCCGGAGTTGCAGGCGTTCGACCAGAGTTGTGACGGCTGCTTGTTCGGGAACCCGCTCAGCAACTTCCCCGACGAGTTCTGGCTGAACATCAACCCTGGTGTGAAGGGGATCAACCCGAACACCGGGCGCTCCGAGACCACCCGTCAGTTCCTGTTGGACGAGATGCTCGCCAGGGTGAAGGAGGCGAAGCTGATCGGCGTGGACGCGATCGAGTTCGACGACGTCGATGGTTACCAGAGCCACTCCGGGCTGTCGATCACCTCTGCCGCACAGCTCTCGTATAACGCGGCGTTGGCGAACCTCGCCCACCGGGTGGGGCTATCGGTCGGGCTGAAGAACGACCGGGACCAAGCCGACGCACTCCAGCCCTACTTCGACTTCGGGATCGAGGAGGAGTGTTGGCAGAACGCTGAGTGCGGGGCGGTCCAGTCCTGGCCGGCGCAGTACGGCAAGGCGGTGTTCGACGTGGAGTACGAGTCGCCGCCGTCTGCGTTCTGCCCCCAGTCCAACTCGCCCCAGTTCAACTTCAATACGATCCGGAAGACCGACGACCTGTTCGATCTCCCGTATAGGCCGTGCCGGTAGTCACCGGGACGGCTAGCCTTCGTTGGCGGTTTGCGAGCGCGAGACCACAGACAACCATCACATCGGCATGAGCGGATGACCGGACAGCGGCATGTGAGGTCGTTCGTATGGCCGCTAGCGCTACGCGGACCCCACGTACCTGCTGCGGGTGGCGGAGCCCAAACGGCCAACCGCGTCAGGGTGACTGATGATCACCTCAACGAACTCTGCGACGAGTTCCCGACCCGTGTTGGATGCCGTGAAGTCTTCGATGACAGCGTAGGAGCGCCCGACCTCGGGTGCCTGCGGGTCGGCGGCCTGTCGGGCCAGCACCCACGAGGCAAACGTGCTCATGGCCTGCATCGAGCCCATCTCGCCATCCTCGTCCAGCAGGCTCGCCTGGAAGGTCTCTTCGAACTCCGGGACCTCGTTGCGGATCTTCTGGATCACCGGGGAACCGAGCGCGTGGCTGGGCATCGAAGGGTCAGGGCTCAAATCGGGCGGGTAGTCCGAGCGACTGGTTTCGTCCATGCCGGACCGTCTCACGCAGAAGTGCCCGACGTCCTCACATCGGCTGTGAGTGCGTCTGGCTACAGCCCTCGGACGACTGTGGGACCCAGCAACTGCGCTTGCATGTGCGGAGGTTTTATCCGCCCTGGCCGCCGTCGACCATTCGGTTCATGATCGCGTTCTCGACACTGGCGGCGTCCTTGGGTGCCGGCTCGAAGTCGGGGCCAAAGAAGGTCTTGATCGTGGGCCCGAAGAGGAAGGCGATCAGGCCTCCGACGACGAGCACGGCGACCGGAATGACGATCCATAGCATGGCCACTCCTTCCTGGTCCCGAGGACTCCGGCTCAGGACTCGTAGGTGATTCCCGGGTAGCGGACGCTCGGAAGCGGCGGGATCGCCGGGATGTGCGTCGCCTGGCAGGCGCCGGTCGCGGCGTTGCAGGTGGTCATTGTGGAGCCGTTCACCCGGTAGACGTGAGTTCCGTCGGCGCTCCAACCGTAGCCCGAGTCCGCCTTGTGCAGGCGGACCGAGGTGCCCCGTCGGAGGTCATGGACCGTGAACGAGCCGGAGACACCGGTGGTGGTCGCGAAGCGCCCGTCGGGGGAGAGTTGCACGAAGACGAAGCCGTGCCTCTGCGGGACCTGGAGCAGCACGTTCCCGGAGGCGACGTCGACAACTCGCGTCGCCTGTGCTCCATCCACTACGGCGTGGTTCCCGTGTACGTCGGGCAACTGCGAGCCGGGGACCGTCGCGCTGGTTCTCGCGCGGCCGGTTCGCCAGTTGACCACCTCGGTCTGGTCGTTGGTGCCGACGTACACCCGGCTACCGATCAGAGCCACCGGCGGTGCGATCCAGCCGCCCCAGTCGAAGGTGCCCGGTACGGCGACCACCGCGACGTTGCGATCGGTCCGCACGTTGCGGACGACGACCCGGATGTGGCCGCCCTTCATCTTCGCCCACGCGAGATAGGGCTTGCTCGGGTCGGTGGACGGGACGACCTCGCCCAGGGTCACCCTGAGCTTCTCGGTCTTCCCATGCGCCTTCACCAGCTCGAAGTGGAACGGTGCTCCACCGTCGGAGGAGCCGTCCTTGTTCGTGCGCACGAGCAGGCCGGCCGAGGTGTAGTACATCGACTGCGCGAACTCCGGCATCTGGATCGCGGTAGCGCCGTGCCCCAGGTGGACTGTGTGGCCCACGGCGTAGGACGTGCGCGGGGTTGCCTTCGGGACGGGGTGTGCCACCGAGGCTCCGGGGTGGCTCAGCGCCAGCATGCCCGTGCAGGCCGCAGCGAGGACGCCTGCGCCGGTGCGTCGAATCCAGGTCCGGTGTCGTGACATGCGCGGGTCCTCCCGTGGGTTCGGTGGACGGACATGATGACACGTAGCGTGGCGACGGGACCGGAAGTTGCATCGGGTGCCACCGGAGAGCGGCATGTGAGTGCGTTTCGTCGGAAGTGTTCCTCGGCTAGGTCGACGCCTGCCTGGACGACGAGAAGCACATGATCTCGGTCGCCCTGCCTTCGTCTTGGCCGACTTCGCCCGTGGCTTCGAATCCCGCAGCGCGCCACGCGCTGATGGCCCTGAGGTTGTCCACGACCGGGTCGGCGGTCAGCGGCGACCATCCGAGTCGGGTCAGTTCGATGGCGATCGCTCGGGCTGCTCGCGGACCGATGCCTCGCCCTTGTGCCTCCGCCGCGATGAACATGTCGACGCCATAACGTTCATCCCTCTGCGACGCCTGGAGGTAGCCGACGGGCTGTTCTCTCTCGCAGATGACGTAGGAGACGACCTCCGGAACTCTCCGCCCTGTGTACTTCGCCGATGCCTCTTGAACGGTGATCGTCCGCCCACCCCAGAACTGATGGACCTCCGGGGCGTGCGTCATGCCGCTGATCAACTCCGCGTCGCTGTCTCGCGCAAGGCGGATGGTCACGTCCGCGCCAGCAATGACGCTGGTCGGGAAGGCGCGGTGCATCACGTCCACAACGCTAGTGCGGATGGGTCCGCTACCCGACCGCTCAGCGGCATGTGAGTGCGTTGGAGTCCGCGTCTCGTGGCCATGTGTCGGACTCGGGCATACCGTTCGCGGAAGCCATCTCTCAGGGCCGACGAGGCCCGGGAAGGGAGTCTTCGGATGACGAGGTACCTGATTTCGTTCGGCGAACACGCGATGGACCCAATCCCGGCAGAGGAGCTACCTGACGTCGCCAGGACCTCTCACGCTGTGGCCCAGGAGGCCAAGGACGCTGGCGCGTTCGTGTTCGCTGGCGGGCTGGACGAGGACGTGGATCCCGTCTGGGTGGCCGGTGACGGGACCGTCACCGCCGCCATCTACCCCCTCGGAGGCATGACCATCATCGACGTGCCCTCACGCGACGAAGCCCTGAAGTGGGCCGCGAGGTTCGCGGTTGGCTGCCGCTGTGCGCAGGAGGTCAGCGCGTTCCAGGTTGATCCGCACGCCTGACCGAACAAAGCTTGTGGATGCCGAGCAAAGAGCCTCGGGCGGCTTCACCAGATCGGCCCTCATCGGCATGAGCGGACGCCCGGACAGCGGCATGAGCGGTCGTGGGCGACGTAGCCCAGCGACCGAAGATGAGGAGGATTACTGATGTGGTGAGCGTTCCTTAGTACAAGTGTGGTGGTCCACGAGGCCGGAGGCGCCGGCCGATTCGAAGGGATCGCCTCCATGACCACCACTGTCCGTCAGCGCGGCCAGCCCAGCCGCGGGCCTGCCTGCCTCGCCTCCGACGCTTCCATCCACACCGACCAATGCATCGCGAACACTCGCCGGTACGGGTCGTGCCAACACACAGGGAACAGAGCGTCCTTGTCCCGCCCGCAGCGAGCGGCGTTTGCTGCCTATGGTGACCTGCCCGACGCGCAAGAGAGACAGCGCATGCGCCAGCGCCACCCGGTGCTGCTCGAGGTCCTGACCGATGCCGGGTTTCTTGGCGTCGTCGCGGTGCAGATCTACCTGGTCACGCGTCTGGGCTGGCCTGGCTTCGTCGTCGGTCTCGTTTCCGGCTTCGCGTGGGGTCTGATGTTCACCTTTGGCGTCCCGAGCTGGCTCCAAACCGACTTACAAGTCCTGCGCGGCCATAGCCGCGACGAGCTGTTCCCCGTCGCGCGAGGCTAGCCGTGCTCGCGAGCGGTCGCGCCGAGGTGCCACGCGCCAACTGCTCCCATGAGGGATTCGCTCAGCGAGCTGACTCTTCGTACGGACCGCTCATCGCCGAGTCGGTGCGACCGGACAGGCATGTGAGTGCGTTGGTCACGACCCTTGGGTCGACAGTCGGTTCCGGACACCGGTGAGCCAGATCCGCATGTCTTGCCCGTCGTCGCGTGGGTCGTAGGACGCACCCCAAGCGTCGACCCAGAGGTTGAGCATCTCGCGCTCAGTCAGGCCTGAGGCGAGCACGTGATCTATCTCGGCGACCAACTCCGCCGCCGACGCCTCTCCCTCACCTTGGATGAACGACTCGATCACGGAGTCTGGCGACCCCGAGTCCAAGTCATAGTCCTGGTGGAAGTAGGCACCGGCAAGGTGCTGCAACTGTTGCGTCACCGCCACATCGTGCGCGACGGCACTCCGCTTTGACGCACGCTCGTCGGCATGTGAGGACGACCGGACAGCGGTGCGGGCTCAGGCCGTCAACGCAACACCTTGGCCAGTACTTGTGATGGTGTCTTGAAGCCGAGGGTCTGTCGAGGGCGCCCGTTGAGCTTGTCGGCGATGGCGTCGAAGTCGGCCTGGGTCAGGGTCCGGAAGTCGAGGGTCCGGGGTAGGTACTGACGCAGGAGCCCGTTGGTGTTCTCATTGCTTCCGCGCTGCCAGGGACTCCGGGGGTCGCAAAAGTAGACCTCGACACCTGTCTCCTGGGTGAACCGGACGTGCTCGGCCATCTCGTGGCCCTGGTCCCAGGTCAAGGTCCGCGTCAGTGCTGAGGGCAGGGTGGTGATCTTCGCGGCCAACGCCTCGGCGACCAGGTCTGCCTTGTGACCGCCAGGTAGCGCCACGAGCATCACGAACCGGGTGGAGCGCTCGACCAGCGTCGCGACCGGTGACATGCGTTTGCCGAAGACCAGGTCACCTTCCCAATGCCCCGGCACGGCCCGGTCGAGGGCCTCGGCTGGGCGTTCGGAGATGTTGAGGATCCCGGGCCGGCCACCCCGACCATCCGGGAGCCGGGTTCCTGCGGGGCGTCGGATCACCCGCCCGGTCCGCAGATGTGCGGTCAGTTCCTTGCGAAGGGCGCCGCGGGACTGGATGAACAAGGTGCGGTAGATCGTCTCGTGCGACACCTGCATCTCCGGGTCGTCGGGATAGGTGGCCTTCAGCCAGCCGGCGATCTGCTGAGGTGACCACTGCTCGTCTTGGAGCTTCTCGGCCACCATCGCACGCAACCCCGGACGGGTCGCGAGCTTGCAGGGCTGCCGACGTCGGCCCCGCGACCACGCCACCTGGTCCGCGGGAGCGGCACGATACCGATCCCGCCCGCCATGAGCGGCGACCTCCCGACTGATCGTCGACGGTGCCCGACCCAGCCCCGCCGCGATTCCCCGCAGCGACAGACCCGCGGCCAGGCCACGGGAGATCTCCTCACGCTCAGCCAAGCTCAACCGGCCCGGCGAGCGCCGCCTGGGAGTGGGCCGGATCCCACCACACCGGACCAGATAGGCACGCACCCCGCCAGTCGTGAGCCCCAACGCACGAGCAGTGGGCTTGGCTGCATGACCAGCTCGCAGCCGCTCCCAGATCTCGTCCTCATCCGCCGGCGAGAACCTCCGATAACCACGTGCCATCGCAACCTCCTCAAATCAGGAAGTGTTGCGCTGACCCATTGAGACCACCGGCAAGTGAGTGCGTTCGTTGCGGCTACTCGCCTGTGGACGCTGTGCCGGGGACATGGAGCGTCCCAAGGTCGCTGCGCAAGGCGGGAACCGTGCTCAGGTACGTCCTAGAGCAGATTCCCAAGTGCCTGCTCAGCGGGTCGGCGTAGACCTCCTCCGCCTTGACTGCCGGATTCTGCGCCGGGAACGAGCCCTCCAACACCACGCGAATCAGGGGGCCGGTTGGGCACGATCCTGAATGTGGTTCGCCTTGCTGTGAGGTCTTCTCGTGAGCGAGTGCCACTGCCGCGTTGAGGTCGATGTGCTGCCTCTTGACCTCACGAATCGCGATCCGCTGCGCTGTGCCCTCTGCACCGGCGGTGAGCCCCCCGTTGGTGACCCCAGCCTGGACCGCGGACTGGCGTGAACCGGACTCGTTTGAACCACACCCGGAGACGAGCACAGCCGCGACGGCGGCGGCACCCGCCAGCCGGCGAACCTCACGCATGGGCACCTCCAGGTGAACAGCAGTGTGACGCACAGCAGCCCGTTGCGGTTCCCGAATGGCACGGGGACATGTCCGCTCATCGGCATGTGAGTGCGATGGAACCCGCAGGGTGATGGAACTCCTCGTAGCTGCCCGATCCGTGTATCTCACCCGACTTAACTGTCCCGTCGCCGCGCAGCATCTTGCTCTCTTGGTCCGGAGCTTGCGCTACCGACGCGGGTGTCCGACCCACCTTGGATACATGAAACGCCACACATGGAGTGCGTGCGGACCGCTGACACCGAGGGGTGGATCACGAGACCGTAGTCGCGCTCCCGGGAAGCGCCTGCCGTCGTGTGCGTACCCAGTGCGTACCGACGGCTTCCCGAACCATTGTTTGCCCAGGTCAGCCGGGGGTTTGAGTCACATCTACGACATCTGATCCGGACGCTCTGCACACGCGGCGGGATCGCGGCCCGCTCAGCCGATCTGCGGGTCGGTGATGTCCTTGGCGGGGTACGTCGTCGTGGCACCGCTGCGGTGCCGGACCTGCACCGACTGGACCTCGTCGGGGCGACCGAGCGCGAAGTAGGCGCGCCCCCGCCAGCCGGGTCCCGAGATCGGCTTGGCGGGAACGGTCGTCCCGTCACGGAGCCGCATCACCACCGACGACAGGCTGCGATCGGCGTCGTAGACGACCCACAGCACCAGCGATGGGGTACGGCCGACCATCGAGTCGGGGTCGAGCAGCAGGGACGTGATGTCCGCAGGTGCCCTCGCCGCCTTGACCTCGGTGCTCACGAACCCGGTCGGGGTGCCGTCGACGAGACAGATCCGGCGGCCACACTGCGAGGCCCACATCGTGCGGTGCTCGGCGAGCCCGGCCACGTCGTACGACGACCGGTCGTCGACCAGGACCGCGCTCGCCGGGTCACGGATCCAGCTCCCGATGGGGTACGGCGTCGTCTCGCGGGTGCCCAGCCGCAACGGCCCCTCCCCGGGGACGAGGATGCCGCCGTCATCCGCCACACACTTGGTGGTGGTGAGCAGGTCCCAGCCGGCTGAGCCTCGGCGGAAGGTGCTGACGCTGGCCAGCGAGCCGTCGGCGTTGCCGAGTCGCAGGGTGGCGTGGTCGCCGTTCTCCACGTAGGAGTACCGCGGCGCATTCGCATCGTCGGCCGCGGCCTGCGCCCCACTGTCGAGGCTGGGCAGGAACGAGTCGTCCTGCTGGCGACCGGCGGCGTCACCGACCCTGACCTGCCCCCCGCAGGTGAAGCTGGTCGAGACGCCACCGGCCTTGCTGGTGCCCGCGGGCCCGAAGACTCTCAGGCCGCGGTGTTGGATGATCGCGACCGAGCCGACCAGCAGGGCCAGCACGGCGACCGTGATCAACAGGGGCCCCAGCAGCTCTCGGGTACGACGTACGCGTGGCTCGGCGACCCGGCGCATCGTCCCGGCGTACATCCGTTGGACGTCGGCGTCGATCCGTTCGGCCTGGTCGGAGAGGGCTCGGGTCAGCCGTTCCTCGACGTTCATCGTTCCACCTCCTCACGGAGTGCGGCGCCGACGACGTCGAGGCCGCGCGAGATCTGAGATTTCACGGTGCCGATCCGGACACCCATCGCATCCGCGATCGCCGCGAGCGGCAGGTCCATCCAGAACCGCAGCACCAGCGCCTCCCGCTGACGCGGGGAGACTCCAGCCAGGGCCTCGACCACTGCTCGGCGATCGCCGTGCACGGCGGTGGGGTCGGCCAGGTCGGCCGTCGTGAACAGGTGCGCATCGCGGCGCGCGACTTGCCGTCGTCGATGTCGGCTGCGCACCTCGTTGACCACGATCTTGTTCAGGTAGGCGACCACCTTCGCGTCCTCGGCCTGCAGTCGACCGCGGGCGGAGTACAGCTTGCAGAAGGACTCCTGGACGACGTCCTCGGGGTCGTCGTCGCCGAGCAGGGCAGCCAGCCTGACCAGTCGGGAGGCGTGCGCGAAGAACAGGGCGCCGAAGCGATCCAGTTCATCGGTCACGTGACGCCCCCTCGTGTCGACGCTCAGTCCGTCCTTACCGGATATACGCGCGAACCGGCAGAAGGTTGAGCCCTACCTCGAACGATGTCACTCGGGAGCGTCATCGAGGGCGATTCGGGAGGCTACGTTGGATGCCGTGCAACGGCGGGAGCGACGGCGATACGCCTGCTCCTTCGGTGTGGCAGCGGCTGCCTACGCGGAGAATCGCCCTGACTACGCGCGGGCCGCAGTGACGTGGGCCCTCGAGTCGGCACCTGGCCCCCGGGTGCTGGACCTGGGCGCCGGAACCGGCAAGCTCACCGCCACTCTGGGTGCGGTGGGGGCGGAGACGACGGCGGTCGAGCCCGACCCTGCGATGTTGGCAGAGTTGCGTCGAGCTCTTCCCGAGGTGCGTGCCCTGCCCGGCAGTGCGGAGTCGATACCACTCGCGGATGCGTCTGTGGACGCGGTATGCGCAGGAAATGCCATGCACTGGTTCGACATGGACGTCGCAGGGCCGGAGATCGCACGCGTCCTGGTGCCCGGCGGCACCCTCGCCGGCTTGTGGAACGTCATGGACGACTCCGTCGACTGGGTCGCCGAACTGGCCCGCGTGAGCGGGCGCGAGGCCATCGGCCCGCGCGACACACCCGCCAGCTGGCGAGTCGAGACGATGAACGCGCACCTTCCGAGGGCAGGTGCGACCGTCCGGTTCGGTTCGGCTGAGCAGCATGCGTTTCCGCACGAGCAACGCCGTACTGCCGACTCTCTGGTCGCGACCCTGGCGACCAGGGCTGGGATGTTGGTGATGCCTGAGCTCGAACGCGAGGCCAGGCTCCGTCAGATCAAGGACTTCCTGACCAGCAGGCCGGAGACCGCGGAAGGGGAGTTCCATCTTCCGATGCTGACGTGCGTGCTCCGAGTCCGGCGACTGTAGGGAGCACGATCGGCTCTGGTCGGTGTGCCTCTGCCGACTCGTCGAGCTCCTGGCCTCACAATGTTGCCGAGACGAGTCCCTCATGCCGCGAAGGGATCGACCACCCGAATGGCCGAGAGGGGCTCACGTACATGCGCGCAATCCTGCTCAGCGGCGGGCTGGCTGTGATCTGCTCGCTCCTGGGCACGTGGGCCGCCATCGGATGGTTCACCAGGCACGGGTTCGGCCAGCCGATCAGGGACGACGGCCCGACGACCCACCACGTCAAGCGGGGTACGCCGACCATGGGTGGCCTCGTCATCCTGGCGAGTGCGACGTCGGCCTACCTGCTGGCCACGATCGTGACGGGCAGCCGGCCGAGCGTCAGTGCGTGGCTCGTTCTCCTGCTCCTCTTCGGCTGCGGGGCCGTGGGGTTTCTCGACGACTACATCAAGGTCTACACGCAGAACAACCAGGGGCTGAGCAGCCGAGCCAAGATGGCCGGTCAGACCCTCGTCGCTCTCGGATTCGGGCTCCTGGCCACGCAGTTCTTCGCCGACGACCGAGGCGTCAGGCCCGCGTCGTCGTACATCTCCACCACCCACGACTGGGGAGTCAAGCTGCCCCTGGTGGTGGTGCTGCTGGTCATCTGGTTCATCGTCACCGCGACCTCCAACGGCGCCAATCTCACCGACGGGGCCGACGGTCTGCTCGCCGGCACCTCGGCGATGATCTTCGGCGCGTACACGATCGTGAACATCTGGCAGAACAACCAGCGGTGCGGATCAGCGCGGCCGACCGTGGTCGAGTCACAGTGCTACCAGGTGCGCGACCCCCTCGACCTCGCGGTGCTCTCGGTCGCCATCAGCGCAGCGTGCGTCGGCTTCCTGTGGTGGAACGCCAAGCCGGCCAAGATCATCATGGGCGACGTGGGCTCCCTCGCCCTCGGTGGAGCACTGGCCGGGCTGGCGATCATGTCTCGCACGGAGCTCCTGATGGCGGTGATCGCCGGCTTGTTCGTGATCGAGACGCTGTCGGTGATCCTGCAGAGTGGATGCTTCAAGCTGACCCGGCGGATCACAGGCACGGGACGCCGCATCTTCCGGATCGCCCCCATCCACCACCACTTCGAGCACCTGGGGTGGGATGAGGTCACGGTCGTGATCCGCTTCTGGCTCATCGCCGGGATCTGCATCGCGACGGGGCTCGGGATCTTCTACGCCTCCTGGTTGGTCTGACGACCTACTCAGCAACCGGGAAGGTGGCACCCATCACCAGGTTGACCAACTCACCGATCAGTACGACTAGCTGCTGTCCGGGCCTTGGAAGGCGGGCCGATCCGTGGGGCTCGGGAACGGTACGAAGTGCCCAATTTGGGGTCTTTCCCTCACCTGGCACGCAGGCGCATAGTTGACGACACACTGTGACATTCCTCCCGGAGATGAACGCATGACCGACCACAATGCGTCGTACTGGTTCGCCGCTGTGACCGGCGGGCTGGCGTTGGTGGCCGTGGCGTGGCTGCTCGTATCCTTGGACCCCGGTACCAGCGGCGGCAACGTTGCGGTGCGTGGGAGCGACCGGCGGGTCTCACACGCTCTATCCCGGCATCATCGACTGCCGGAGGAGATGCAGCGCTGCATCGACGCGACCCCGGCGCGCAGTGTGCCAGGGTGCCGGGCTTCCCCCGCCGCGCCGTCTGCACCCCCCACACCGTCCGTCCGCCGGGTTCAGCCGTCGGCCCGGCCGGGGACGGCAGGGGTCACGCCTCCCGCCACCCAGGTCCCCGCGCTCGCTGCGCCGGTGAGTCTGCCGCCGGCGCCCCCACAGCCATCGACCCCGCCGTCGCCCGCCCCGACACGACAGCCGTTGCCACACCACGGGCCTGTGCCCGGCGGCAACACCAGCCCGCCGCACACCGGTCCCCGCCCCTAGCTCCCCACCCCCGTTGCGCCCAGCGCGCCGCCCAGCCCCAAGGGAGCAGCCGGATCACGAAAGGAGGGGCGATGACCCCCAGCAGGACACGACCTCGCGCCATCGCCCTGGCCGCAGTACTCCTCGCCGGGGCAGGCCTCGGCGCCATCCCCGCACCCACGCAGGCAGCGGGCCCACCATCGCGGCCGGAACTGGGGTTCCGGATCGGGCGAACCCCTCACGCCGACGGGCTCTGGGTGGGGCGGTACCGGGTCGGCGCCCAGCTCGGCTACCGCACCCAGCCCCGCAAGAGCAACGCCGACTCCGCCTACCGCCCCGCACAGCGGGTCGCCCGAGTGCCGGGCTCCAGCCCGGCGGCCACGAGGCGGTCCGCCTGGGTCCTCTCGACGTACGGCGGTACCCCTGACCGCACCACGGCCGCTGCCGTTGACGTCGCCATTCACGCGCTTCTCAGTCGCGGCAAGTGGCGAGTGGGCAGCGCATACACGGCCCGCCGCACCAACCGCACGAAGGACGGGCGCATCATCCGCGCCTACGCCAAGACCATTGTTCGACAGTCGAAGCACCGTCACGGCCCGTACCGGACGACCCTCAAGGCTCGCCGGGTACCGGCGGGTGACCAGACCACCGTCACCGTCAGGGTCCAGAACCGACGAGGCCTCGGGCCGGTCATCACCGGCCAGCAGCGTGGTCTCGCCGTACACATCACCTACGCCCACACGCGGACCAGAACCGTGTATCTGAACAACCACGGGGTCGGCCGGGTCTACTTCCGCGCCGCTGCCGGGAGAACACGGATCACCGCGGCTGTACACACCGTGCCCGACGTCGCTCTGCTCCTTCGCCGCCCGAAGAACGCAGCGGCCTCCCACGTCGCTGTCGCCGGACATCACCGGACTCTGAGACGGCGGGGCTACGGTCTCGGAGTCAGCACCCAATCCCTCACCATCACCAACAGCGCCGCCTCCGTCCTCGTCGGCCACTCGCTACGGGGCACCTACAGCGTGACCGGTCTGACCGGACGCCAGACCGTGGACTACGCCGTCTACGGCCCGTTCACCACAGCCGCAGCCGGCTGCACCGGACCCGCGCTGTTCACCGCGACGGCGATCATCAGCAGCAACGGCATCCGTTCGCTGCCGCAATGGAATCCCGCACGGACGGGCTTCTACGCCTGGCACGTAGGCGCCCGCGGGAACTCCACCACCCGGCCGGGGAGCGCCTGCGGTACGGCGTATCTGACCCGGAAGACCACCAACACCCAACAGTCCCGGGTCGGTGTGGTCCACACCGTCAGGCTCGGTCACGCGTTCGGCCCGGAGATCAGCGTGTCGGGGTTCGACCGGTCCGAGGTGCACACCGTCCAGACCCGGGTCTACGGGCCCTTCCTGAACAAGGCCAAGACCCACTGCTCCCGCAGTCGCCTCTTCCGTACCCTGCCCACCGCCATCCGCGACAACAAGAGGTGGAAGAACACAACCGTCGTCAACCGCGACCGCAACATCGGCTACTACGTCTTCCGGTCAACGCTCGACAACGGGACCTTCATGCGTAGCTCACAATCGCGATGCGGCACTCCCATCCGCGTGACCAAGTAGGGGTCAGCTCAACGCACCGCGCTGAGTGAGGTCGTCACCTGGTGGAACACGGCTGCGTCGACCTCCGTCCCGGCGTGGCGCAGAGCGAGCACGCAGACGCCGACAGCCCCGTCGGTCACGAGATGAACCACGTCCGCACCGGCCGCGGCGGCGACCCGATCGGCGACCTCACGTCCGTGCCCCAGGATGCCGCCGCCGAGCACCACGGGACCCGAGACGGTGGGTGACCTGACGGCGGCGAGGGTCCTCGCGAGTGCCGCTGCCGCGTCGTCGAGGATGCGCCGCGCCGTCTCGTCCTCGTCGGCCTCGAACGCCAGTCCGGCGTAGTCGGCGAGCCGAACGGGTGGGCCGGCGTACAGCGCTCGCACCGCCGCGATGATGGGCTCCCGGTCGCCGGTATCCGCCGGCGCGGGCACGCCGAGCCGGGCGAGCAACAGCGGCGTGAGAGCCGTCGACGGGCCGCGGCCGTCGAGGTCAGCCAGGGCCGCGCGCACGACGCGTTGCCCGATCCAGAAGCCGGAGCCCTCGTCGCCCAGCAGCCAGCCGAGCGCGTCAGCGACGGCGACCTGGCGCCCGTCCTCCACCCGGATCGCGCCCGCTCCCGTGCCGGCGATGACGGCGTACCCGTCGGGTTGATGGGTGCCCGAGAAGTACGTCGCGAGCAGGTCGGACTCGAAGACCAGTGGCGCGTCGAGGCCCACGCCGGCGAGCCGGCGGCGGACCTCGGCGGTGACGGAGGTGCTGCCCGCCCCCGCCATCGCGAGCACGACCATCCGGATCTGCGTACTCGGCAGCTCCGCTCTCCGCAGCGCTTCCACGACGCTCTCCGCCACGGACCCGGCGGCGGCCTCCGGCCCGACGGCAGTCGGGTTCCCACGGCCCGCCTTCGCGTACCCCAGGCACCGGCCGCCCGGATGGACGACCACGGCGCGGGTGCTCGTGCCGCCGGCGTCCACGGCGATCAGCGCGGTGAGGTGTTCAGTCATTCGTTACCTATTCGTGACATGTCGGTCATTGTGGCCTGGGCCACTTCATGAGAATAGTTTTCCCCACCGATCGCATCGCCGATAAGGATTTTCAAATGAGTGGTCCTGACGGGCCGGCCGCCCCCGCCTTCGAAGGCTACGGCGCCAGCAGCAGGATCCACGCTGCCCTCCCGGAGATGCCCGGCGGAATGGCCAAGGTGGGCACGCTCCTGCTCGAGGACCCGGCCCTGCCGCTGCGGCTGTCGATCACCGAGCTCGCCGAGCGAGCCGGTACGTCCCCGGCGACGGTCACCCGGTTCTGCCGGGCGATCGGCTACACCGGCTACCTCGCCCTGCGCGTGGGTGCAGCGGCCGAGCAGGGGCGGTCGAGCGCCCACGAGACCTGGGCCTCCGACATCGGACGGGCCTTCCACCCGGGTGACACGGCGACCGAGATGATGCGCACGCTGGTCAACGCCCACACGGTGGCGCTCACCTCCACCTCGGAGCGCTTGGACCCCGCGCTGGTGGGCGAGGTCGCGGATGCCCTCGCCCAGAGCACGCACGTGGACATCTACGGCATCGGCGGCAGCGCCGTCATGGCCGCCGAGCTGCAGGCCCGGCTGTACCGGATCGGGATCAACGCACACGCGTGGAACGAGGTGCACGCCGGCCTCGCCAGCGCCGTCCTGCTGGGTGACACGAGCGTCGCGGTCGCCTTCTCCAACACGGGGCGCACCGAGGAGACCATCGAGATGCTGGCCCTGGCGAAGTCCTCGGGTGCCTACGCGGTCGCGGTGACCAGCGACCCGGCCTCCCCGATGGCGCAGGTCGCCGACGCCCACCTGACCAGCCACGCCCCGGGCGAGTACCTGCAGCCCGACGACCTGTCGGCCAAGCACGCCCAGCTCTTCGTGATCGACCTGCTCTACCTCCTCGCCGCCCAACGGGACTTCTCGCGTACGACGAGCCTGCTGGCGGCCTCCGCAGCGGCCGTCTCGCCGCACCGCCGTCCGCTTCGCTCGGCGACCCGCCCACGGGTCGTGCCCGCTTCGAAAGGAACCGTCACAGCATGAGCGCACTTCTCGGGGACTTCGCCACCGAGGTCCGTCACCGGCTCGACGCTCTCGACGAGGAGGTCCGTGCCGGCGGCCTCGACCCCGCCATCGACCTGATCGTCTCCTCCTTGCAGCGCGGGGGCGTCCTCCAGGCCTTCGGCACCGGCCACTCCCAGGCGTTCGCCATGGAGATCGCGGGTCGTGCCGGTGGCCTGATCCCGACGCACGCCATCGTGCTGCGCGACGTGGTCCTGCGGGGCAGCCGGGACGTCTCGGTGCTCCAGGGCGCCACCCTGGAGCGCGACGAGTCGGTCGTCGACGAGCTCTTCGACCTGTACTCCTTCGACCCGGCCGATGCCTTCCTGATCGCGTCCAACTCCGGCGTCAACGGGTCCATCGTGGGCATCGCGCTACGCGCCAAGGCCGACGGTCACCCCGTCATCGCGGTGACGAGCCTGGAGCACACGAACGCCGTCACTCCCAAGCACAGCAGCGGCAAGCGGCTCTCGGAGATCGCCGACATCGTGATCGACAACCGGGCGCCGTACGGCGACACCACGATCGGCCTCGGCGACGGGCTGTCCGCCGGCGCGGTCTCCTCGATCACGGCCGCGTACATCGCCCAGCTCCTCACCCTCGGCGCTGCGCAGCGCCTCCGCGACGCGGGCGAGGTCCCGCCGCTCTACCTCTCAGCCAACATCCCGGGAGGTGACACGCACAACGACGCCCTCAAGGCACGGTACGGCGAGCGCATCGCCGGCTCCGCCTGATCCGAACGTTCGGCAGCTCACCTCTCGACACGCGCACGACCCACGCCCCCAGTAGAAGATCCATCACGAAAGGCATCCACGATGAGCCGAGAAAACGCACCATTCGATCGCCGTACCTTGCTCCGTGGCGCGCTTGCGACAGCGGCGCTCGTGCCGCTCTCTGGAGCGCTCGCCGCCTGCGGCGGGTCGTCCCCGAGCGCCGGGGGCAGCGGCAGCAGCGCCGCACCGACGTCGGCCACCAACCCGTTCGGGCTGGCGAAGGACTCCAGCGTGGATGCCGTGATCTTCAACGGCGGCTACGGCTACGACTACGTGAAGTTCGCCGCCGACCAGGTCACCAAGCAGCCGGACTCCTCGAGCGTCACGATCAAGGTGTCGCCGTCGACGCAGATCGCCCAGCAGCTGCAGCCTCGCTTCGTCGGTGGTACCCCACCCGACCTGATCGACAACTCCGGTGAGAACCAGATCGGGTTCAGCGCCATCGAGCAGCAGCTCGAGACCCTCGACGACGTCTTCGAGGCCAACAACTACGAGGGCACGAAGATCGCCGACACGGTCTACCCGAACGTGAAGAACCCGGGCACCTTCGACGGCAAGTTCATCGCGTTGAACTACGTGATGACGGTCTACGGCATCTGGTACTCCGCCACGCTGTTCCAGCAGAACGACTGGGCCCCGCCGAAGACCTGGGACGAGGCGCTGGACCTCGGCGCCAAGGCCAAGGCCAAGGGCAAGTACCTCTGGGTCTGGGGCAAGGAGGCGGCGACGTACTACCAGACGATGGCCGTCAACTCCGCCATCAAGGAAGGCGGCGACGAGGTCCGGCTGGCGCTGGAGAACCTCCAGCCGAAGTGCTGGTCCCTTCCGCAGCTCCAGGGCGTCTTCAACGCCCTCGGCGAGATGGTCCAGAAGGGCTACTTCGTCCCGGGCGGCGCCGGTACCCAGTTCACGGCCGCCCAGGCGAAGTGGAGCAACGACGAGCAGGCGATCCTCTACCCGTCCGGTGGTTGGATCGAGAACGAGATGAAGGACGCCACGAAGAGCAACTTCCAGATGACCGGCGCTCCGGAGCCGACCCTCTCCTCCAGCCCGGCGTTGCCGTTGGCGGGGCTGAGGGCCGCTGCGGGTGAGCCGTACATCGTGCCGTCCCAGGGGAAGAACGTCGCGGGCGGCAAGGAGCTCCTGCGCGCGATGCTGTCGAAGGCGGCCGCGACCAACTTCTCCAAGACCCGCCTCGCGCCGACGATCGTCAAGGGCCTGGTTCCGGCCGACGGCTTCGGGTCGACCGCCCTGGTCTCGCAGACGAAGATGCTGGACGCCGCCGGCGCCAACACCTTCAACTACCAGTTCGTCGACTACTACGGGATGAACACCGACCAGCTGGTGCCCTGGAACTCGTTCCTGGCCGGCCAGCTCGACGTGGCAGGGCTCACCAGCGCCCTGCAGGACATCACCGACAAGGTCGCCAACGACTCCTCGGTGAAGAAGCTCAAGATCACGTGACCACCACCACCGACGTTCCGACGGCCACCGGCGGCCGGCCTCGGCCGGCCGCCCGGCGGCGCCGGAAGCCGAACTGGGACCGGCTGAGCTTCATGGTGGTCTTCCTCGGGCTGCCGGTGGCGATCTACGTCGTCTTCGTGATCTACCCGTTCGGCCAGGCGCTGTACTACTCGATGACCGACTGGAGCGGCTTCAGCCCGACGTACAACTTCGTGGGGTTCGACAACTTCACGAAGCTGTTCCACGACGACACCTTCATGCGCTCGCTGCGCAACAACATCGAGCTCGCGATCGTCGTGCCCATCGTGACCATCGTGCTGGCGATGATCATCGCGACGGTGGTCACGGTGGGCGGCCCCAGCAAGGGGCCCATCCGTGGGGTCGGTGGCTCCGGGTTCTACCGGGTCGTGTCGTTCTTCCCGTTCACCGTCCCGGCGATCGTCATCGGCCTCATCTGGGCGCAGGTGTACGACCCTTCGGCCGGCCTGCTGAACGCCATCCTCACCAAGATCGGCCTCAGCGGGTTCGAGAACTTCGCCTGGCTCGGTGACCCGCGTACGGCGATGCCGGCGTCCATGTTCGTGATCATCTGGAGCTTCGTCGGCTTCTACACGGTGCTGTTCGTCGCAGCCATCAAGGGCATTCCCGCGGACTACTACGAGGCCGCGCGCATGGACGGCGCCGGCCGGTTCCGTACAGCGCTCCTGATCACGATCCCGCTCGTCCGGGACACCGTGCAGACGGCGTACATCTATCTCGGGATCCTCGCCCTCGACGCATTCGTCTACATGCAGGCGCTGAACCCGAACGGCGGTCCCGACAACACCACGCGGACGATGAGCCAGGAGCTCTTCAACACGGCCTTCCGGAAGGGCCAGTTCGGCTATGCCACGGCGATGGGGGTCGTGCTCGCGGTCGTGACGCTGCTGTTCGCCGTGATCGTGTTCGCGGTCAACCGTCTCACGGGCGGCGACGAGGGGAGGCGGAGCCGATGACGTCCGTCGCCACCGACCCGGACACCGCCACCGGCAGCAGCAGGGAGCGGGCGGGCGGAGACAGAGCCGTTGAGATCACGTCGCACACGGTGCTGACCGTCTGGACGCTCATCGTCATCGTCCCGTTCCTGTGGGTCGTGCTGTCGTCGTTCAAGACGTCCAAGGAGATCCTGGCCTCGCCCTTCGGGTTGCCGGCGCACTGGAGCTTCGACAACTACGTCCATGCCTGGACCGATGCCGGGATCCACCAGTTCTTCCTGAACACCGTCATCGTGGTGTCTGTCGCCCTCGTCCTCGTCATGATCCTGGGATCGATGTGCGCCTACGTGCTCGCGCGCTTCGAGTTCCCCGGGGCACGCTTCATCTACTACTTGATGCTCGCGGGGCTGACCTTCCCGGTCTTCCTCGCGATCGTGCCACTGTTCTTCGTCCTGAAGAGCATCAGCCTGCTCAACACCCTGCCCGGGCTGATCATGGTGTACGTCGCGTTCGCCCTGCCGTTCACGGTGTTCTTCCTCTACGCGTTCTTCAAGACCCTGCCGGACGACGTGTACGAGGCAGCGGTGATGGATGGCGCCGGGGAGTGGCGAGCCTTCTTCCAGATCATGCTGCCGATGGCCCGGCCCGGCATGGCCGCGGTCGCGATCTTCAACTTCCTCGGACTGTGGAACCAGTTCCTGCTGCCGGTGGCTCTGAACACCAACCCGGACAGATATGTGCTGACCCAGGGCATGGCCAACTTCGCCTCGCAGGCCGGCTATGCGGTCGACTTCGGAGCGCTCTTCGCCGCGGTCGTCATCACGGTCGTGCCGGTGCTGATCGTGTACGTGATCTTCCAGCGGCGGCTGGAGGGGTCGGTCTCCCGTGGCACGTTCCGTTGATCCTCACCCGATCACCGGTCACCGTTCTCCGTCGGTCATCCGGAAGTCGAGATGCGCGGGGAGCGCGGCGCCCGGATGCAGGGTGTCCCAGACCTCGCCGAGGACCGTGTCCCCCTCGGCGAGATCCTCGACCACCAGCGACCCCATGATCGTGGAGGCACGCTCTCGGTCTCCCAGGGCCAGCCGCGCCCTGGCTTCCAACAGCCGGGTCCGGCCGTGTTCGCGTATCGCAGGGTCCAGGTCCGCGATGGCGTCGAGGCAGTGACCCGGTCGTCCCGCGGCGAGCAGCCGCTCGAGGTGCTCCACGGCCAGCCCTCGGCAGTCCGGTCGGAGTCGCCGTGCCCGCTCGTACAGGTGGCGCGCCCGGTCGTCGTCCGCCAGCAAGGCGAGCCCTCGCAGCGCCCACGGGTTCTCGCGGGCGGCCAGGCTCGCGTCGTACTGCTCGACGGCCCGGCCAGCCTCTCCCCGCACGTGGGCGTTCACCGCGCGGGCCAGGTGCACCCACTCGGAGCCCGGCGCCTCCTCGAGGACGACGCGCCAGCGATCGGAGACGGGGGGCACCGGCAGCCGGTGGGCCGATCTCGCGAGTCCCTCGGTGTCAGCGTCGAGCAGGTGGCGTGCCGGGAGGCTGTCGTCGTCCACCGGTGGGAACGGCAGGGCGAGGGTCGGTACCGCCTCCGGACGACCCCGCAGCCTGAGCTCGACATGACCCCAGCCGGACCCGGTGCTCAGCTGCTCGGCAACCGCAGCGTCGGCCACCTCGGTGAGCCATTGCTCGTGGATGGCCTCGAGGTGGTCCGGGTCCGTCGCCCGGTGTACGGCGGCACGCGCCGCCGCGCACGCCTCGGCATATCCGCCCCCCACCGCTTCCGGCTCCAGGTCGACACCACCGAAGGCCTCGGTCCACGACACGCTCGCCCCACCCGCCAGCCGGTCGTGCTCGAGCTGGGTCGGGCACCATCCCGCCTGGATCTCGGCGTACCTCGCGTCGGGACCGCAGAGCCAGTCCTGCCACCGCGAGCCTGCTGCACCGCTCCCCCACAGGAACAGCTTCCGACCCCGCAGGCCGCGCGTCGAGGTCTGGGCGAAGCCACCGCCGTCGGGCTCGACGGCCACGATGTGTCGACCGTGCTGCCCCTGCAGGTCGTAGAAGTAGTCGGCGGGAGACCTCGAGGCGATCGGACGGCTGATGTCGACGTCCGCACGATCCGGGTGCGGGACGGGCACCCGGATCAGGGTGCCGGTGTAGTCGGTGCGCCAGGCGGCGTCCGCCGTGGTCAGCACGCGGGTCCCCGGCGACTCGGGCACCGCGATGTTGGTCCAGTAGTAGAGCGGCTTCTCCTCCGGGTCCGGGTTGATCACCCTGGTCGAGGCGTACAACCGGTCCGATCCCGGGTGCAGGGACAGGTCGACCTGCAAGACCAGGTCTCGGGTCCGCTCCCACTCCCACAGCCGCAGCACGTCACCGGCCGGACCGGCCACGACCGCGGCGTGCATCGGCCGGCACGACAGCGTCGTGTGGCCGGTCGAGCCGAGGTTCCACTCGATGCCGCCGGCGAACCAG
The DNA here is from genome assembly GCA_963833775.1 of uncultured Actinomycetota bacterium. Taxonomy (GTDB): domain Bacteria; phylum Actinomycetota; class Actinomycetes; order Propionibacteriales; family Nocardioidaceae; genus Nocardioides. The sequence continues at coordinate 344,504 of CAWHZH010000015.1, forward strand.
GCGTTGGTGAGCCCGAAGTTCGCGAACTGCATCCTCGGGTTGCAGAACAGCAGCTCACGTTCCCGGACCTCGTCGTACAACGACCAGACCCGGCCGCCGAGCGTCGGGAGCACCGTCGCGCGCAGCACCCCGTTCTCGAGCACGTACGCCGGGAGCTCGACCTCGCGCAGCGACCTGTCGTAGTCCTCCTGGAGGGGGTACGGCAGAGGGCTCTCCAGCCTGCCGTGGGCAACCCGCTCGAGCATGTCCGGCGGCGCGCCAGGGCCGACCTCGGGATAGGGCAGCTCGCGGAGCCGGGTGAACCGGGGCAACGGGCTGCCGGGACCGAGGGTCGCCGACCGCACGGTCACGACGGTGCGGCGTACCGTCGCCGCCGAGGAAGACATGACGTCAGTCCAGCCGCTGGCCCGCGGTCGGCGAGCACCGGTGGTGGCCCCGAGGAGCGCCGTTCTGCATCTCTGATTCTCCGGTCTCGCGTCGTATCACCGGGTCCGGCTCCGTGCTCGACACATGTCATTCTTGCGCAGTGAACGGCGGCGACGATCTTGTGCTCGCCGTCGACGTCGGAGGCACGACCATCAAGGCGGAACTGGTCGACCGCTCGGGGACCGCGGTGGCGTCCGAGAAACGGCCCACACCACACGGACACCCGGCACGCGACGCGGTCGCCGAGGTCGGCCGCATCCTGCTCGCGCAGCGACCCGACGCGCCCGTGGTCGGCGCCGGCGTCGTCGTCCCGGGGCTCGTCGACCGCGGGGCGGGCATCGCGACGTACAGCGCCAACCTCGGGTGGGCCGACCTCGAGCTCGTGCGGTCACTCGGCGCGGAGTGGAGGCTGCCGGTTCGGGTCGCCAACGACGTCGCCTCCGGTGGCGTGGCCGAGCACCGGCTCGGCGCGGGTGTCGGCACGGAGGACCTGGTGTTCGTCCCCATCGGCACCGGGATCGCCGCCTCGATCTTCTCCGGGGGGCACCTGGTGACCGGACACCGCGGCGAGACCGCGGAGATCGGACACCTGGCCGTGCGGACCGGCGTCCCGTGCGCGTGCGGCCGTGACGGGTGTCTCGAAGCCATCGCGTCCGCGTCGGCGATCGCCCGCCGCTACACCGCGCTGAGCGGAGACCAGGTCACCGGCGCCCGCGACGTCGCCGCCCGGCTGAGCACGGACGCGGTCGCACGACAGGTCTGGCAGGACGCCGTCGAGGCGCTCGCGGACGGGCTCGGCATCGTCTCGCTGCTCGTCGGCCCCGCCCTGGTGGTGATCGGCGGTGGACTCAGCCGGGCCGGCGAAGCGCTGGTGGACCCGCTGCGGCTCGCGCTCCGTGAGCGAACCCCCCTCGTCCATCCCGCCGACGTCGCCGCGTCGGCGCTCGGCGACCGGGGTGGCGTGATCGGTGCCGCACTACTGGCTCGCGACGGATGGGCGCCTGAGTCATGACCGGGTTGGCACTGGCGGGGCGGCTCATGACGACGACCGGGATCCTGGAGGAGGGCGTGCTCGAGGTCCGCCCCGACGGCACGATCGGATACGTCGGCCCGGCAGCGGGCTGGTCGGGCCCGCGCCCCGAGCCCGTCGACACGGTCGCGGCCGGGTACGTCGACATCCACTGCCACGGCGGCGGGGGCCACACCGTGACCACGGGCGACCCGGCCGAGGTCGCCGCAGTCGGCGCGCACCACCTGTCCCACGGCACCACCACGATGCTGGCCAGTCTGGTGAGTGCCTCGGAAACAGAGCTCGTCGCCGCGGTCAGGGCGATCGCCGCGGTCGCTGCCACGGGATCACCGGTCGTCGGGTGCCACCTCGAGGGGCCCTTCCTGGACCCGGGACACCGAGGCGCACACGACCCCGCACACCTGCGCCTGCCCGGGTCCGACGAGCTCACCACCTGGCTGGCCGCGGGTGTCGACGACGCCGGTCGTCCGACGGTCCGGATGGTGACGCTCGCCCCGGAGCTGCCCGGTGCTGCCGCGGCCGCCGAGCGCCTCGAGGGCTCCGGGGTCGTGGTGGGGCTCGGCCACACGGGCGCCGACGCCGCCGGTTTCAGCGAGGCCCTCTCGTCCCTTCGCACACCCCTGGTCACCCATCTGTTCAACGGCATGGAGCCCCTTCACCATCGCCGGCCGGGCCCGGTCGCCGCCTCCCTCGATGCGCTGGCCCGCGGGGCGACGTACGTGGAGCTGATCGCAGACGGCGTGCACCTCGCCGACGAGATGGTGCATCTGGTGTTCGCGGTGGACCCGGGGCGACACGTCGTACTCGTCAGCGACGCGATGGCGGCCGCCGGGATGCCGGACGGCGACTTCGAGCTCGGATCCGTACGCGTGCGGGTGGAGGACGGACGGGCGTGGACGCGCACCGATCCACCGTCGCTGGCGGGAGGTACGTCGCACGTCGCCGACCTGGTCCACCGCTGCGTGATGCATGCGGGCGTCGATCCTGTCGCGGCAGTGGCCGCGGCCACCTCCACCCCCGCAGCCCTGCTCGGCCTCGACGACCGCGGCAGCCTGGCGACCGGCCTGCGCGCCGATCTGGTGGTACTCGACCGCGAGTGGCGGGTCGGCCGGGTGATGCGCGGAGGCGACTGGGTCGCTCCCATCGCGCCACACTGATCTGAAACGCGTGGGGACCAGCCGTCGTCGTCAGGGACTACCCCCACGCCCGTGTTCCTCGAGGGCGGCTGACAGGCCACGCGCAAAGGGCCCCGACCGCGCGTGCGGTCGGGGCCCTTGCGGTGAAGTCAGGAGACGCGGACGTTCTCGGCCTGCGGGCCCTTGGGGCCGGCGGTGACGTCGAACTCGACCTTCTGGTTCTCGTCGAGCGACTTGTAGCCGCCGGACTGGATGGCGGAGTAGTGAACGAAGACGTCCTCACCGCCGCCGTCCTGCGCGATGAAGCCGAAACCCTTTTCGGCGTTGAACCACTTGACGGTTCCCTGAGCCATGTTCATATCCCTTGTTTCGTGCCGAGGGCAGTCTGCCCTGGGCCGCTGAAGACACCCATCTGTGCTGATGTCCAGCGAACCGAAAACCAGGAGTACGAGATACAAGCCGCACATCGATGCGCGGCCAGGACGGCTTGCAGAGCCATCCCTTCAACAGGACCCACGATAGGGCATGGAGGTCGTAGTCACGTGGTCGGCGACGCTCGCACCACCCGGCCCCATCACTCGGCGCTGACTCGATAGCGTGCACCGCATGCCCATCAAGCTCGAGAACGTCGGGATCGCCGTCCGCGACCTCGAAGCGACGATCGCGTTCTTCACCGACCTGGGGCTCACCGTCCTCGGTCGTGACACGGTCAGTGGAGAGTGGACCGACACCGCCGTCGGCCTCGACGGCAACCACGCCAAGATCGCCATGCTCCAGACGCCGGACGGCACCGGTCAGCTCGAGCTCTTCGAGTACATCCACCCCGACGCGATCGAGACCGAGCCCACCCTGCCCAACGAGATCGGCATGCACCGTGTGGCCTTCTCGGTCGACGACATCGACGAGGCGCTCGAGATCGCCGCGAGGCACGACTGCCACCCCCTGCGCGGCGTGGCGACCTATGAGGACATCTACAAGCTGACCTATGTCCGCGGCCCCAGCGGCATCCTGGTCATGTTCGCCCAGGAGCTGAAGAAGAGCTGACCCGGGCCGAAAGCGGTTGCTCGTGCGGGACGAGCGGTGACAGGCTCGCCCGATGGCTGACCTCGTCGACGACCTGGACAGCACCGTCTCCGCCGCGATCGCCGCGCTGCTCGGGGTGGTCGACCGGGACTGGATGATCCCCGCCGCCGGCCTGACCTGGACCTGCCGAGGCACGATCGAGCACGTCGCGGACGACCTCTTCGCGTACGCCGGCCAGATCGCGCCCTCGAAGCCAGAGGTCGACACCTACGTGTCGTTCGACTTCTTCGCCGACCGGGAGGGCGAGCCGGAATGCGCCGTCCACGCGAAGCGCGATCGCGGCAACGCCGGACTGGTCCAGATCGTCGATGCGTGCGGCGGGATGCTCTCCGCACTCGCGCGGACCCGGCCGGCCGACGTCCGTGGCTGGCACACCTCCGGCGTCTCCGACCCGCACGGCTTCGCCGCCATGGGAACCGTCGAGGTGCTGCTCCACCTGTACGACGTCGCGGAGCCGCTGGGGTTCGCCTGGGACCCGCACCCCGACGTCGTACGACGAGTGCTCGGGCGGCTCTTCCCGCAGGCACCGCCCGACGGAGACCCGTGGCAGACCCTGCTGCAGGTCACCGGACGTGACCCCGAGAGACCCGTGGACTCGTGGCAGTGGGACGGGACGGTCCGCGAGCCGAGCTAGGGGGACGACGTCGCCCCGCCGAGCAGTGGAGCCGTCGGAGCGAGGTCAGCCGGCGAACAGGGCCAGCATCGCCTCGTTGAAGGCAGGCAGGTCGTCCGGCTTGCGGCTGGTGACCAGGTTGCCGTCGACGACCACCTCCTCGTCGACCCACTCAGCACCCGCGTTGCGCAGGTCTGTCTGCAGACTGGGCCACGAGGTCATCCGGCGACCGCGCACCACGTCCGCCTCGGCGAGCGTCCACGATGCGTGGCAGATCGCGGCGACCGGGCGGTCGGACCTGACGAACTCCCGCACGAACGCCACGGCGTCCTCGTCCGTCCGCAGCGCGTCCGGGTTGGCCACGCCACCCGGCAGCACCAGCCCGTCGTACGACGCCGGATCGGCGTCTCCGACCACGGCGTCGACGGAGAAGGTGTCGCCCTTGTCGAGGTGATGGAACGCCTGCACCTCACCGGGCTCCAGGGACAGGAGCCTCGGGGTGCCACCGGCCTGCTCGACGGCCGCCCACGGCTCTGTCAGCTCCACCTGCTCGATGCCCTCCGGGGCCACCAGGAAGGCGATCGTGCGTCCGTTGAGGTCGGCCATGTCGTTCTCCTCGGGCTCGGGTGTCGGTGACTGATCCGTACCCCGGTCCGGCTGACGTACACGCCGATGATGACCGTTAGTCGGCGGCGGTGCGCGCCGCTTGCTCGACCAGGTCCTGCAGCCGGCGGGCGTTGTCCACGTGGTCGCTGGTCCACACCAGCCGCACCGTGTGCGCCCGGACCGAGGTGTCTGTCGCTGCGACCGTCGTGAGGTCCCGTGCGAGTGCCTCGACGAGCCGGAGGTCGGAGGCGCCGTCCCTGGGCAGTGCGTGGGGAACGGACCCGGCGCGATTGATCGCCTGTGCCATCGCCGCGAACCAGTTGGTCACCCGTTCGGTCACGACGATCACCTCGAGCTGCGCGTGCGGGACGTCGATGTGGGCGGACCCGTTGCCGGACCAGAGGTCGGACACCGCCTGCGCGGTGAGCCGCAGCCCCGCTACCCCGGTCAGCAGAGACGCGACCTCGGCAAGGCTGAGTCTCTTCCGACCCCGTTCGGCCAGGTACTGCCGGAACGCGTCATCGAGACGGCGACCCGCGGCGGCAGCCCGCGAGGCGGCTACCTGCGCCTCCATCGGTGATCCGTCGGGCGCGGTGCCGCTCTCGACGGCGGTGCGCAGGTACGCCGCACACTCGGCGTAGGTCTCGGTGAGGGCCTGGCGCAGGACTCCGGTGGCACCCCTCGGCCAGAACAGCGTCCCGACGACGAGACTCACCGCGCACCCGATCGCCACGTCCTCGATCCGAACCAGACCGACCTGCCAACCGGCCGGGCTGATGATGTTGAAGAGGATCAGCAGCGTGACGGTGAACCCCGCCTGGCCTGCGGTGAACGAGACCGCTGGTGCGATGCCGGCGGCAAGGATCGCGATCGGCAGCAGGGCCCACAACAGCACGTGACTCGTTCCGAGCAGCAGGACCAGGATCCCGCCGATGGCGAATCCGATCGCCGTACCGACGAGCCCGCGGACGGCGTTCTCTCCGGTGCTCAGCGCGTTGGAGCGCAGCACCGACAGGGTGCCCAGCACGATCCAGAACGAGTGCTGTGCTCCGCTCAGGTCCGCGATCAGGACCGCGCCCGCGAGCGCGATCGCGCCGCGGAGGCTGTTGCGCAGCCACACCGAGTGCGGTTCCACGTGGGCGAGCGCACGCTCCTGGGCCGAGGCGATCGGGCCGTCGAGGCCATCCGGTTGCCGACCGAGCAGCTTGCGCCACCAGGTGCGTTGCTCGGCCGCCGTCGTGATCTCGATGTTCGCCGTGACGGCCATGACCGCGAAGGAGAGCTCCTGGGCGCGGAAGCTCGGCCCGAGCGAGGCGACCAGTTCCTCGGCGAAGCGCGTGCCGTGCTGCAGCTCCACGCTTCCGAGAGCAACCGCCTCCATCGCACGGCGGGCGTGGACGAGGTCCGCGAGATGCTCTTGCAGGCTGTCCTGAGGGGGGTCTCGGAGCGAGAGCTCTCGTCCGGCGTGGTCGAGCAGGACAGCGGCCGCTGACTTCACCTCACGCACCGTCGGGTCCGACGGCTGGTGCCGGATCGCCGCGGCGTTGTCGAGGATCACGCTGAGCCAGACCAGCTCATCGACCAACCGAACCACCGCACGCGTCGCGGTGGTCAGCCCGGACGGCCGGTACGGCGTAGCCAGGAAGGTGGCACGTAGATGGGCGACCGCGGCGTCGGACCGAGCAACCGCCGTGTCCACGTCCTCACCCTCCTCGCCGTGCCAGTGCGCCACCTCCGCGGTCAGCCGGGCCGACAGCTGCCGGCACGCATCTGAGGCAGCGGCGCGCAGCGGTTCGCTACGGGGTGCGGGCCACAGCAAGGTCACGGCGGGCAACGACACGGCTCCGGCCAGCAGCCAGCCGAGCAACCGGTCCGGGATGGCGCCCGCGCCACCGGGTACAGCCACGGGCAGGATGAAGCTCAGCAGGATCGACGTGCTCGCCCCTGCGAGCGTCGAGCTCACCACGCCCGCGAAGAGCACGAGAAACCCGACGACGAACATCGCCGCGGCCGCCACCCACGGGTTGCCCGATACCAAGGTGGCCACCGTGATCAGGACGCAGCCGACGGCCACCAGGGAGGCCTGCGCCGCCAGCCGCTCACCGAGCGTTCCTCCGAAGTCGGCGAGCAGCAGCATCGCGAAGGACCCGAAGGCCGCGAAGGTCGCCACCGTCGGGTTCCCGACCTGGAACCCGATCGCGAAGAGGGCCGGCATGACGATCGCCGTCCGTGCAGCACGCCGTGTCGCGCGCAGACTCCCGTCGCGCACGAGCAACCAGTCGCGAACCTCGCGCACGTTCTCACCGCCCACCCAAGGGGACCATCCTCTGGAGCCGCGACCGGGCCGGTCAAGGGACCATCCCGTTGGCGCTCGCGTGGTGAGCCAGCCGTACCCCCGGGTCGACGGCCGCAACCTCGCCCCTAGGGGTGCGGTTGGTCCAGCGAGGCCTGGGTACGGCGAGAGTCCTACCGAGGAGGCAGCGTGGATGCAGGAAAACCGGCCAAGGCCGTGAGGAAGGCTGTGAAGACGACCGTCGAGAGCGTGGCGGCTACCGTGGCCGAGCGCCTGGCCGAGCGTGGCACTCCCGAGCTGCCGGGGGCTCCAGGCTCCGGGACCCCCGCGGTAGCGGAACCCACCAAGCCGCGCGAGCCGCTTGCCCCGAAGCCGGACCAGGCCGGCCCGGAGCGACGTACGGCGACCGGCGCACCCACGGGCGTGCCGTCCGAGGTGGTGTCGGGTCAGGGTCGATGGCTCACGACCGCGCAGGGGGTCCGGCTCCGGGACTCCGACCACTCCCTGAAGGCCGGTGAGCGGGGGCCGACGCTGCTGCAGGACCACCACCTCCGCGAGAAGATCACGCACTTCGACCACGAGCGGATCCCCGAGCGCGTGGTCCATGCGCGCGGCGCGGGTGCCCACGGGACCTTCATCGGCTACGGCAACGCCCGCTCCGTGACGCAAGCGGCGTTCCTGGCCAAGGAGGTGGAGACTCCGGTGTTCGTGCGGTTCTCCACGGTCCTCGGTTCGCGTGGGTCCGCGGACACCGTGCGTGACACCCGCGGCTTCGCCACGAAGTTCTACACCACCGAGGGGACCTTCGATCTCGTGGGCAACAACATCCCGGTGTTCTTCATCCAGGACGGCATCAAGTTCCCCGACGTGATCCATGCCGGCAAGCCGCACCCGGACCGGGAGATCCCGCAGGCCCAGAGCGCCCATGACACGTTCTGGGACTTCGTGTCGCTCCACACCGAGGCCCAGCACCACACCATCTGGAACATGTCCGACCGGGGCATCCCGCGCTCCTACCGGACCATGGAGGGCTTCGGCGTCCACACCTTCCGGTGCGTCAACAAGGCCGGCGAGACCTCGCTGGTCAAGTTCCACTGGAAGCCGGTCCTCGGGGTCCACTCGCTCACGTGGGAGGAGGCCCAGATGTTGGCCGGGACCGATCCCGACTTCCACCGGCGCGACCTGGCAGACGCGATCGAGTCCGGCGTCCACCCGCAGTGGGAGCTGGGCGTCCAGGTCTTCCCCGACACACCGGAGGAGATGTTCGAGGGGATCGACCTGCTCGACCCGACCAAGCTGGTCCCCGAGGAGCTCGCACCGGTCAGGGCCATCGGGCTGCTCACGCTGACCGCCAACCCGACCAACTACTTCGCCGAGACCGAGCAGGTGGCCTTCCACGTCGGCAACCTGGTGCCCGGCATCGACGTCACCAACGACCCTCTGCTCCAGGCGCGCCTGTTCTCCTACGTCGACACCCAGCTGACCCGCCTCGGCGGTCCGAACTTCACCCAGATCCCCATCAATCGCCCCCATGCGCCCGTCAACGACATGCTCCGCGACGGCTTCCACCAGGACGCGGTCCACGGAGGCGTGGCGCCGTACAAGCCCAACTCGCTGGACGGCGGCTGCCCGTTCTTCGCGGGTGGAGCCCGCGACGGCGGCTTCGTCGACGTGCCGGCTCCGGTCGCCGAGTCGGTGAAGACCCGCGAGGCGCCCGCGTCGTACGACGACCACTTCAGCCAGGCGCGCCAGTTCTGGCTGAGCATGACGGCGGTGGAGCAGGAGCACATCGTGGCGGCCTACAGCTTCGAGCTGACGAAGTGCTTCGAGCAGGCCATCAAGGAGCGCCAGCTGCTGGCGCTGGCCAACATCGACCCGGACCTCTGCGCCCAGGTGGCCGCCGGGCTCGGACTCCCGGCACCGGATCCGAGCGAGACCCTGCTCGACCCCGATCCGAGCCCAGCGTTGTCACAGATCGGTGGGACCTGGCCGAGCGACGGGCGCGTCATCGGGATCCTCGTCGATCCCGACGGTGACCTCAGCGGGCTCGACGACGTCCGCGCCGCCGTGTCGGCGGCGGACATGGTCCCGTTGGTCGTCGCGCCGTACGGCGGGAAGCTGCCTGACGGCACGACCGTCCAACGCACGTTCGCGGCCACCCGGTCGAGTGAGTACGACGCGGTTCTCGTGGCCGGCAGCCCGCTCCCGGGCGCCGACGCGCTCGTCGTACGGGACACGAAGGCCGGCGAGGACGGCGCCCCGCAGCTCGACCCGCGAGTCCTTCTGCTGCTCCAGGAGTGCTTCCGGCACGCGAAGGTGATCGGTGCCTGGGGCGAGGGAGCGTCCGCGCTCGAGATCGCCGGGATCAGCGACGCTCCGGGTGTCCTGACCGGCTCCGACCCGTCGACGGTCTTCGCCGAGCTGCACGACCTGCTCGGTGCCCATCGCGTCTGGGAGCGGTTCGGCGGGGTCTCGTGATCACGACACAACGCACGATCCACGCTTCCCCTCGGGCCGTGTGGGACGTGCTGGCCGACGGTTGGCTCTACCCGGTCTGGGTGGTCGGGGCATCCCGCATGCGCGTGGTGGAGGACGAGTGGCCCCAGGACGGCAGCCGCCTGCACCACTCGCTCGGAGTCTGGCCGCTGTTGATCAACGACGACACCGAGGTGGTGGAGTCCCGGCCCGAGGGTCTGTTGTCGCTGCGCGGACGCGGTTGGCCGCTCGGTGAGGTCGCGATCGTGATCAGGACGCGTCCGGTCGGTGCCGAGACCGAGGTGGTCATCGAGGAGGACGTGGTCGCCGGTCCCGGGCGCCTCGTGCCCAAGCCGGTCCGCGCATTGGCTCTTCGCTGGCGCAACGTCGAGACGCTGCGCCGCCTCGCCTACATCGCCGAGCGCCGTACTGCTGCCGACTCTCCCGGCCCCGAAGATCCCGATGGCTCCTAGGGAGTCGTCGATGTACGACGCGGTCGTGATCGGCGCCGGACCCAACGGGCTGGTTGCCGCCAACCATCTCGTGGATGCGGGCTGGTCGGTGCTCCTGCTCGAGGCCCAACCCGAGGTGGGGGGTGCTGTGCGCAGTGCTGAGGATGTCTACGAGGGATTCGTGCATGACACCTTCAGCTCGTTCTACCCGTTGGCGGCGGTTTCTCCGACGATCAGGTCGTTCCGGCTCGAGGAGCACGGACTTGCGTGGACGCACGCACCTGCCGTGCTCGGACATCCGTTCCCCGACGGCAGCTGGGCGTTGCTCCACCGTGACCGGGAGGTCACGGCCGGCCTCATGGAGCAACAGCACCCGGGCGACGGCGAGGCCTGGTTGGCGCTGTGCACCCTGTGGGACCGGATCGGGGACCAGCTCGTGGGCGCGCTGCTGACGCCGTTCCCACCGGTGCGCCACGGGCTCGCCATCCTGCCCCGCCTGCGGTCGGTAGGTGGCCTGGACTTCGTCAAGCTGCTGCTCACCCCGGTCACCGAAGTGGGCGAGACGCGGTTTCAGGGCGCATCCCCGCGCATCCTGCTGGCGGGCAACGCCGGCCACGCCGACATCCCGTTGACCGCCCCTGGCTCGGGCCTGATGGGGATCTTGATGACCATGCTTGCCCAGACGGTCGGCTTCCCCGTGCCCGTCGGCGGCGCCGGAGGGTTGGCGCAGGCGTTGGCGAGCCGTTTCGTCGCGGCGGGTGGCGACGTGCGCAGCGAGGCGGAGGTGACCCACATCGAGGTCGTGGACCACCGCGCCACCGCGGTGCACACGGCGGACGGGGAGCGGGTTGCCGCCCGGCACGCCGTGCTCGCCGACGTCAGCGCGGCCAAGCTCTACGGGACCTTGGTGAGCGCCCGAGACCTTCCTGCGCGGACGATGCGCGCCATGCGCTCGTTCCGGCTCGATCCCGGAACCGTCAAGGTCGACTGGGCGCTGGATGGCGCCGTGCCGTGGGCGTCGGAGCCCGGGGCCGCCCCAGGCACCTTCCACGTCGCGGACTCCGTCGAGGACATGACCGAGGCACTCGGGCAGGTGGCTGCGCACGCGATCCCGGCCAGACCATTCATGCTCGCCGGACAGATGTCCACCACGGATCCGACCCGCTCACCCGCGGGCACCGAGTCGATGTGGGCCTACACCCACGTGCCCCAGCACTCCACCCGGGACGCCGGCGACGGCGGCATCGAGGGTCGGTGGGACCACGGCGACTGCGAGAGGTTCGCCGACCGGATGCAGGAGCGCATCGAGGCTCTGGCCCCCGGCTTCGGGTCCCGCATCCTGGCTCGCCGGGTGCTCGGGCCGCGCCAGCTCGAGGCCAGGGACGCGAACCTGATCGGCGGGGCCATCAACGGTGGCTCCTCGCAGCTGAACCAAGAGCTCGTGTTGCGTCCGGTTCCCGGCTGGGGCCGTGCCGAGACCCCTGTCGCCGGTCTCTACCTCGCGTCGGCCTCGGCCCACCCCGGTGGGGGCGTGCACGGTGCGCCCGGTACGAATGCCGCCCGTGCGGCGGTCGCCCACCGCCGGATCTCCGCCGTGATGCGACCGGTCATGGCGCGCCGTCGCCGGAGCGCGCACTAGAGCCGATCTCGGAGTCGGCGCTCGGCCTCGCGGCGACGGCACCGGCATTCCGCTTGTCGATGGGGAACTACGCAGTCACCGAGTGGGTACGGCAGTCACATGAGCGAACCCGAGCCCGAGCCGACCGAGGCCTCCACTCCCCCGTCGGCCCCGCCGTCCGCTTCAGCGAAGGATCCGCTCCGTCGCTCGCGCACCAGCAGCGCGTGGTTCGCGGTCGTCGGGCTCGCGGTACTGCTCTTGCTGCTCGTCATCTTCATCGCGCAGAACACCCAGGACGTCGAGGTCTCGTTCCTGGGGTGGCACGGCCGAGCCCCGCTGTCGGTCTCGCTGCTCGTGGCGGCTCTGGTCGGCATCGTGCTCGCCGTGGTGGCCGGCTCGCTGCGCATCCTCCAGCTGCATCGCCGGGTACGTCGTGTCCGGGACTGACCGGGTCCCGGCGCCGGCACGCGCTGCGTTCAAGGCGGCCACCGGACGGAGACCCGCGTGAGCGACGAAGCCTTCGAGACCTTGATGGCCGTGGCCGACCCGCCCTTGATCGTGCTCACCACCGCAGTCGAGAACGAGCGGGCCGGTTGCTTGGTCGGTTTCCACGCACAGTCGAGCATGGCGCCGCGGCACTACTGCCTGTGGTTGTCGAAGGCCAACCACACCTACCGTGCCGGTCTCCGTGCCAGCCATTTCGCCATCCATTTCCTGGCCGAGACCGACCTCGACCTCGCGGAACGATTCGGCACTCTGTGCGGCCAGGACGTCGACAAGTTCGACGGCCTCGACGTCGACGTCGACCGGAACGGAGTCCCCCTGCTGATGGCGTGTCCCCACCGGCTGCTGCTCGCACGAGTCGCGGTGCTCGACGACGGAGGCGACCATGTCTGCCTCACCACCGAGGTGACCTCGGCCCGGACCGGCCACCCCTTCGTGCCTCTGCGCGTCTCCGGCGCGTCACATCTCGAGCCGGGCCACGGCAGCGAGGAACGGGCCGTCCGTCCCTGACGGTTCTGCACGGAGGTCACTCGCTGGCAGCGCCACGGTCCCAGGCCAATGCTCGGCGCCCACGCCGGGTGAGCACATGGGTCGTGTTGGAGCTGGGCACCGACGGGCCGCGTCGGATACTGGTCGGGGTCGATGGTCCGAGAACTGACTGAGAGCAGGCTGGTACACCGCTGGCCTAGCCGGGTGACAGTCGTCGCAACTGATCACGCTCTCTGTGTCGCGCAGCACACCTCAGCGCCCCAGCAGCCAGCCGCCACAGCATGCGTCGCAGTGCCGACCCCAGAGCGGCGGTTCCCCTGGTCGCGGAGGTCGCAGGCTCTTCCGCTGGTTGAGGAGGTCGCGCTAGCGACCGTCTCGAAACCCGCGGAGGAGGTCGCGTGGCTGTTCCGCTGGTTGAGGAGGTCGCGTGGCTGTTCCGCTGGTTGAGGAGGTCGCGTGGCTGTTCCGCTGGTTGAGGAGGTCGCGTGGCTGTTCCGCTGGTTGAGGAGGTCGCGTGGCTGTCCCGCTGGTTGAGGAGGTCGCGTGGCTGTTCCGCTGGTTGAGGAGGTCGCGCTAGCGACCGTCTCGAAACCCGCGGACGTTAGAGGTCGTTGCGGTGGTCCCGGGTTGCGGTTGTGAAGAACGAGAAGTGTGGTGGCGGTTGGCTTTTGGTTGCGGTACCTCCGGACGTTTGCTTCTGGGTGCGGCGTTGTTTGAGGTACTCGCTGTGGTTGCGGTCTTTTCTCTATCGCGGTGGATGAATAGCCGCAAAAGTATTTCCTGTGGATTATCTCGAATGATGGGATAAACCCTGTGGATATCGGCCTTAATGTCGGTGGCCACTGATTTCATAGTCCTATGTCGATCACCGCCGAGGTCCCCGGCTCCTCACCCGTGACGGTGCTGGCCGACGTGGTCGCGGCGGTCCGTGGCCTGGCCGACGTCCTGTGGTCGGCGAGGTCGGATGACGAGCTGGTCGAGGTGGTCGGCCAGGTCCAGCAGCTCACCTCGGCGTTGGCCGCGGTCGAGGCCGATGCGGTCGCCGAGGCCGACGCCAGGGACCTGGCCAAGCAGAAGCTGCACTACGGCTCGACCGGCGACTGGCTCACCCACGTCGGCGGACTACGCCGCGGTGAGGGCAAGCGCCGGCTCGTGCGGGCCAGGGCGCTGACCGGACCACTCACCCGCACCCGACGAGGGGCTGGTCGCCGGGACCGTGTCACCGGAGCAGGCCGATGTCATCGTCCGGTCCGTCGCCGACTTGCCGTCCGGTGACCTCGTGCGGCGACGCGGGGAGAAGGTGCTGCTGCGTCAGGCGAGGAGCCTCGATGCCTCCGACCTCGCCCGAGCCGGGCCGGCACCTGGCCGAGGTGGTCGACCCCGACGCCGTCGACCGCCGCCTCGAAGCCGCACTCGAGCGTGAGGAACGCGCCGCCCACCTCAATAGGTTCCTGTCGGTCAGCGAGGACCGCGCCGGCGGAGTCCGGGTCCGGGGTTGCGGGAGCGCGGAGGACGGAGCCCTCCTGATGGCGGCCCTGTTGCCCCTGACCTGCCCCGCACCCGCCACCGACCCCGAGACCGGGGAGGAACACCTCGATCCCCGCGACCACGGCGCCAGACTCTGGGACGCCCTCGTGGCCACCGCCCAGCACGCGCTGGACACCGACCTCCCGCCCGAGACCCACGGCACCCCCGCCCGGCTCCTGGTCACCCTCGACCACCAAACCCTCACCAACGACCTCCAAGCCCACGGCATCGCCACCGGGGTCGGCACCACCGCCGACGGCACCGACCTACCACCCGACACCCTCCGCCGCCTCGCCTGCGACGCCGAGGTCATCCCCGCCGTCCTCGGCACCCACGGCGAGGTCCTCGACGTCGGACGAACCCGCCGCCTGGTCACCGCACCCATCTGGACCGCCCTGGTCATCCGGGACCGACACTGCACCTTCCCCGGCTGCAGGCGACCACCACTCATGTGTCAGGCCCACCACCTCACCCACTGGATATCCGGCGGCGACACCAGTCTCGACAATCTCGCCCTGCTATGCGGGCATCACCACCGCGTCATCCACCACACACCCTGGGAAATACGCCTCAACCCGACCGACCGAAGACCCGAATTCCTGCCACCACCCACACTCGGAAACCATCCCGAGTGGATCCGATATCGACCCAGACGCGAATAGCGGTCACGAGGAACGCGACCGCACTCAGGTCGGAGGCACCGCCAAGACGCCAGAACACCCCGGGGTGTCGTCCGCAGCTGCCGATGTGCCGGCGTCTGGGTCCCGGGGTGTTCTGAGCTCGGTTACCTCCTCGTGGAGGCCGGCCCCGCTATGGGCGTGTCCTGAAGTGGGTCGTGAAGGTCGCGAGCGAGTTGCCCGCCACATCCCTGATCGCCGTGATTCCGCCCTTGAGGGTGAGCGTGTACACGGTGTTCCGCACCAGCTTGGCACGGGGGTCGAGCGACACCTTGGTGCCGGCGCCGTTGATGCTGACCACCGTCCGCACCGCCGCACCGGTCTTCCGGTTGGTCAACACCGCGGTGACGGTGGAGACACCCTGCACCCGCTCCGAGAACCTCGCCACGACGTTGGTGCTGAGACCGACCCGCTTCGCCCCGCCGAGGGGAGAGACGGTGGTGACCGTGGGAACCGTCGTGTCCGGCGTCGACGTGAACGTGATCGTCGTCGTCGGCAGTGGGGTCCCGAACGCGTCCCGGATCCCGCTCTCGTGCGTTCCGGAGAGCGTCAGCGTGTACGACGTACCCGGTGTCAGGTTGGCGCTCGGGTTGATCGTCAGCGTCCGCGTCGCGTCGTCGTAGGTGACGACCGTGTCCAGGCTGCTCAGCGTTGCGTTGTTGCGCAGCGTCGTCGCGTCACCGAAGTCGGTGCTGGTCACGGACTTGTCGAAGGTCACCGTGAGGTTGTCCGAGACTCCGAACACTGCCGCCCCGCTCGCCGGCGTCGAGCCGACGACCAACGGAGCCGGCGGGAGCGCCGCAGCCGGGACCACGTCGTCCGACTCAACAGACGGTTCGCTCGAGAGCCCCGCCTTGCTGATGGCGAGCACCTTGAACTTGTACGACGTACCGTTCTGCAGGCCGTCCACCAGCGCCGACGTGTCCGATGCCGGGATCCCGGTGACGGTGCGGGCCACTGAGCCGCCTGCGATGGCCAGGACCTTGAACTCCCGTACCGATGCGCTCTGGGCGCCCGGTGCGAAGTTCACCGTGGCCGAACGGTCACCCGCGATCACGCTCTCGATCAGCGGAGCACTGGGCGCCGCCAGGTCGACAGTCTCGTCGCTGAACCGCAGCTCCTCGATGTTGCGGAGCATGTCCACGCCGTCGACACCGGTGGTGTCCGTGACCGTGACGGTGTCCCCGTCGACGACGACGTCGTAGTTGGCACTGGCCCCGGAGAACAGAGCCGTGTCGATGCCGGTCGCGTCGTGCAGGATCTCGCGGACCGCCACGATGTCACCCGGGTTGACCGTCCCGGCGAAGACCGCCTGCTGCAGGGTCGGCCCGGTGAGGGCGCCGGCCCCGTTGCGCAGGTACTGGCTGGTCATCGCACTCTGTCCCGGCCCCTCGACGCCGGCGCTGCCGATCTCGGTGGACGGGTCGTTCGGGTCGGTGCGGACGCTCAGGCGGACGCTGACGTACGCGTCGCCGTCGAGGATGTCGTCGGCCCCGCGACCCTCCATCAGGTCGCTGCCGCCGCCACCGAGCAGGATGTTGCCGTCGCCCCACACGTTCGGGCCGTGCAGCAACGGGCAGTTCTGAGACGCCGACTGACCGACGACGGTGTTCAGCGGGGTGTTCAGCGGAGGCACCAGGGCGTCGAGACCGTCGATCCGGTCCAGACCCGCCTGGTCCAGCACGTCACATCCGATGAACCCGGCGCCACCCACGGCCGTCAGCACGAGGTCGTCGCCGCGGAGCGTGTCGTCGAACTTCCAGCCGGACAGTGCCTCGACCTCGTTGAACTTGTCGCGGACGCCGGCCTGCAGGATGTCGAGCCCTGGGATCGGCAGGTCGAGGTCCATGTCCTGGGCCTGCGGCTCACCCTGTCCGATCTCCCAGTCGAAGCCCGAGGCTCCGGCGACCTTCTCGATGCCGGACCCGCCGAGACCGATGTCGTCGCCGCCCTCCATGTCGTAGTCGTCGTCGCCACCCTGGCCGATCAGGATGTCGTGACCCGGGACCTGGGAGTCGTCGAGGAAGAACAGGTTGCCGCTGTCCCCCTGCATCAGGTCGGGCTGGTCACCGCCCTCCTCCCAGTCGTCGCCGCTGTCACCGAAGGCAGCATCGAGGCTCTGGCCGAGGAAGACGAAGTCGTCTCCGTCGCCGGCGAAGGTCTCGTTGGCGTTGGCTCCACCGTTCGTGAAGTCCTTGCCCTGGCCGGCCATGATGATGTCCAGACCCGGCCCAGCGTCGATGGCGTCGTTGCCCGGTCCGCCCTTGGGGACGTCGTCACCGGCGAGGTCGGTGATGATGTCGTCACCGTGGCCGCCCAGTGCGATGTCTGCGCCGGCACCACCCTCGATCAGGTCGTTGCCGAGGCCGCCCCAGAAGGTGTCGTTGTCGTTGCCACCTCGGACCCGGTCCACTCCGTCCGTGCCGTTGTAGACGCTCTGCCCGTTGATCCCGGAAGGATCGACACTGTTGAACGCGCGGTACTGGATGGTGCCGTTCGCCTGGCGGAGCAGCAGTGCGGTCTCGTCGCACTCCGTGCTGGGATCGTCAGCGACGGTGTTGCCGAACGCCGCGAAGCCCGCGGGGGTTCCCGCCAGGTTGCCCAGCTGGAACTTGCAGTCCGCCGTGGCGAACGGGTCGGCCTTCAGGGAGTTGGTCCCCTCGGTGTTGCGCATGATCAGCTCGGCGAACGAGTTGCCCTCGAGCTGCGTGCGCAGGTTCATCCCAGGCGTACGCGCCAGGTAGTAGAGCCGGTCGCCGTTCTGGAGATCGGTCAGCTGGTTCTCGAACACGAAGTTGAACGTCGTGCCGAGGAGGCCACCGAACGGGCTGGTGATCTCGGCGAGGCCACCGACCCAGAGGTCGACGTTGTCGAGACCCGTGATCGAGTGGCTTCCGTTGTTCGCCCAGTCACCGGTGCTGTTCATGAAGTCGGCAGCGTCGGCCGGCACGTCCACGTCACCCAGAACCGGGTTGACGATCTTGGTCGCGGCCGCCCGGCGTGACGCCAGGGTCGGCTGACCATCATCGGCGTTGCCGGAGATGCCATCGGGCCCGGACCCACCCGGGTCGGTCAGGATGGTCGGATGCTGTCCGTACGCGGCCACGAAGTTGACCAGCGACTCCGGGTGCTTGATGTTCTCCCCGAAGTCCACCCAGCTGGTGTACGGCGTGAGCTGACCGTCGTTGCTCGACTCGAAGAGCTGACGACGCAGGACGTTCAGCGGCGGGATGCCCTCGGACCGGGCGCGCGTCATGTTGACCGTGGGCAGGTCGAGCGGCAGGCCGAGCAGGTTGTTGCGCAGCGTGTCGGTCACGAACTCGTCGAGCTCGTTGCCCGTCTGGTCGGACATGCCCATGATGATGCTGCCCGCGGCCTGCTGGGAGTTGAGCGTGCCTGCTGGTCCGCCGTCGGTGTACGACGCCGGGTTCAGGAAGCCGTCCAGCAGCGAGATGTCGTTGTTCGAGCCGTTCGGGTTGGTCCGGGAGATCGTCTCGGTCAGCATGGAGTGGCCGAAGCGGTAGACCGCGTGCGCGAACTCGGCCCGGATCGCCGGGTTGAGGTCGGGCTGGGTGAACGCGAAGGGCTCGAACGGGTTGATCGCCGGCTGGATCTTGCGGGCGAACTCCTCGAACACCAGGTGCTGGTACTCCATCTCGGTGACGAACCTGGCTGCCTGGAACAGGCGCTCGCCGTACCCGAAGGTCGTCGCGCCGACGGCCTCGTAGGAGTCCTGCAACGCCTGGTTGGCGGGCAGGTCCAGCGTGGCCTGGATGTCGTCGACCAGCCGGTCGTGCTCGGAGTGGAAGATCTGGTGGATCGCGGTCAGGCCGATGTTCTCGTTGACCCGACCGTCACCGGCGACGAAGTGAGCCTCGAGAAGCTCGTTGTCGTACGAGCCTGCCGGGACGGTGACGTCCAGCTGCTCACCCGCGACGAGATCGTCGTCGGGACCAGCCGCGGTGGGCACGGCGCTGTGCGCGATGTCCGTCAGGAACGGGGTGTCGAAGTACATCACGTTCTTCGGGACCGCCACCGGGTTGGTCAGGTCGCCTTCCACCATCGGGCTGTCAGTCACGGTGTCGTCAGCCAGGACGCAGTCCGCCTTGCAGACGTACTGCGGCAGACCGTTCGGACCCGGGATGAAGTTGCCGTAGGGGTCGACCGCGAGCTGCGGGATGTTGAGGACGTCGTTGTCGACCAGCAGCAGTCCGAGCTTCGTCGCTGCCTGGTGCTTGGTGCTGGCCCACGTGGCCATCCCCGAGTCCTGACCGACGGGGGCGTCCTCTCCACCGAGGAGCTTGCCGGTCGCGATCGGCTCGCCGGCGACCAGCTCGTACTCCCGCAGGAACGCCTGGTGGGACGGGTGGGAGGTGTAGGTCTGGCTCTGGTCCACCCACGGGGAGTCGGTGTTCTTGGTGTCCCGGACGTCGTCCGCGTTGCCGAGGATCCCGTCCTTACCCGGCTGGTTGGTGCCTCGGGTGAGGACCATGAACCGCTGGTCGGCGGGGAGGTCGTCACCGTCACCGAACTGGTGGTTGGGGCCGGCGACGAGCGGGTCGTCGTCCTGCAGCGGGACGAACACCGTGCCGCTGCCGCCCTTGACGGTCTGGTCGATGCCGTGGTCGAAGAACTGGCCGAACAGCGTGAACAGCGAGTTGTACGGCGGCGACAGGCCGACGTCGGTCGTCACGTTGGGGATGAAGAGGGTCTCGTGAGACGGCGTGCAGTCGTCGGGCCGGCCGTTCGCGTCAGGCAGGCTCGTGGCCGGGTCGACGGCGCCCGGGTCGACCACGCACGGCGCGACCCCCTCGTTGCCCTGCGTCCGAACCGGGAGGCCGGCAGCGGCGATCGCGGCCGGGTTGGTGGCGGTCTGGTCCACGATCAGGTTGCTGATGACACGGGGCTCGGTGTCGAAGACGTTGCCCGTGGTCTGCTTGTACGACGACGGATGCGCAGGCCCGAAGAGGGGAGGATTCTCGCCGGCATCCCGGAACACCGGCGTGGTCAGGCGCGGGAAGAGCTCATCGGACGCACCGATCCTTCCTCGCCCGGCGACCAGGTTGTTGCAGGAGCCGTCGACGGTCCGCAGCCCGAAGGAGAGCAGCGGGCTGGGAAGCTGGTGGGGGCCGGTGCCGATCAGCGCTCCGCAGGGGCCGGTCGCGGACGTGGTGTTGGCGACGTGCGCCTCCGCGATCTCGATCTGCTTGAGGATGTACGAGAGATCGGTCGGCGTGATCGTGAAGCCCTGACCGACCGTGGCCGCCTGGGCCGGCGTCGCCGCCCCGGGCGCGAGGATGGCCGCGATGACCGCGAGGGTCGCGACCGCCGCGACCTTGCCCTTCCGTGCCGGCGATGCCCCGCCGGAGAGTGCCTTGCCGATACGCGTCATCTCTTGCTCATCTCGATAGCGGCCCCGGAGCCGGACGGACACATGGAGTGGGACTCACCTTCCGTGTCCTACCTTGAGAATTTCTAGGATGACTCTCAGGTTCGAGGAACGCCGAGCCACCGTCGTGACCCGACGGTCGGCCTGCGCAACGGCGCGATCAGCCGCTCGGACTCGCACCTGTGCCCGGACCCCGTCGAAGAAAACATGCGGTGTCTCTCAGGACGAGGTCGTGGGCCGACCACCTGCTCCTGCGCGTCCAGACGAGGCCGCGCCGAATGCCGACCGAACCCGAGGCATTAGGCCATGATTGAGACGTGGTCGAGGTGCTGGTCATCGAAGACGAGGTGCGGCTCGCGCGCGCCTTGGCCGAGGGCCTCAGGTCTCGTGGCTTCACCGTGACGCTGTGCCACAACGGGCACTCGGGCTACGAACGCGCCAAGGAGCGCCAGACAGACGTCATCGTCCTCGACCTGATGCTTCCCGACATGTCCGGAGCCGAGGTCTGCACCCGCCTCCGAGCAGAGGGAGTCTGGACCCCCATCCTGGTCCTGACCGCACGGGACGGAGTCTCGGACGAGTCCGACGTACTCAACATGGGTGCCGACGACTACCTGCGCAAACCCTTCTCCTACGCGGTTCTCGTGGCGCGTTGTCGCGCGCTGTTGAGGCGGGCTGCCTCGGGTGACCCGGTCGAGATCGTGGTGGACGACCTCGTCCTCGACCCGCGCCGACGCACGGTACGGCGCGGAGAGACGTCCGTCGAGCTGACCCGACGCGAGTTCGCCCTGCTCGAGTACCTGATGCGCAATCAAGGCAGACCTCGGACCAAGCAGGAGATCCTCGACCACGTGTGGGGCGTCGGGTACGCACGGGACGCCAACGTGGTCGAGGTGTACGTCGGGTACCTGCGTCGCAAGGTGGATGTCCCGTTCGGCACGTCCAGCGTCCAGACCGTGCGCGGTCAGGGCTACGTCCTCGAAGGCTCTTGATGGCCGAGGAAGCCGACCGGCTCCCGTGGTGGCACCGGGTGTCGCTCCGCATGCGGATCACGCTCCTGACGGCTCTCGTCGTGGCCATCGCCGTCGCGGTGGGCGGACTCCTGATCATGGTGTCGCTGGAGTCCGAGCTCCTCGGCGCTGCCGACGACGTGGGGAAGGAGCGGGCCCAGGAGATCGCCGTGGTGGCGGCTCACGGCAACCTGCCGACGACGCTGCCCGAGATGGAGGACCCCGAGACGCCGGCCGAAGTCGTGACGGGTGGTCGGGTGGTCGCCACCACGTCAGATCTCGACGGGCGGGGCGGGATCGGTCTGCCCGAGCGCGGGCCGGGCGAGACCGACGTGGTCGACGTCTCGCGACTCCCGGTCGCCGTACCCGGTCCCTACCGCGTGGTCGCGCAAGGAGTCCGCACACCGACGGGCACGGCGACCGTCTTCGTCGCGGTCCCGGTCCATGAGGTGAAGCACGCGATGCGCGCGGCGACCAGGATCGGAGGGATCGGCCTCTCACTCCTCGTCGGCGTCCTCGCGGCCGTGATGTGGCTGGCCATCGGCCGCGCGCTCGCGCCCGTGAACGCGATCCGGACCCGGGCGGACGCCATCTCCGGGCAGAGCCTCGATCTGCGCGTTCCGACGCCCGTGCAGCACGACGAGATCGGCCGCCTGGCTCGCACGGTCAACCAGATGCTCGGGCGCCTCCAGCTGAGCGCCGAGAACCAACGACGCTTCGTCGCCGACGCCGCCCACGAGCTGCGCAGCCCGATCGCGAGCCTGCGCGTGCAGCTCGAGACGGCCAGGGACCAGGACTGGGCGGGAGAACGGGGTCGCGTCAGCGACATGCTCCACGAGACGGCACGGATGGAGGGCCTCGTGGACCAGCTGCTCCTGCTCGCCCGCGCCGGCGCGGACGACTCATGGCTACGCCTGTCCACCGTGGACCTCGACGACATCGTCGACTCCGGTGTCAGCGGGTTGGGCTCGGACGGCAGCGTCAGCATCGACACGAGTGCGGTCGAGCCCGTGCAGCTCGCCGGCGACGCCGCCCTGCTCGAGCAGGTCGTGCGCAACCTCGTCCAGAACGCAGCAGGTCATGCGCGCGCGATGGTTCGGGTCTCGGTGTCGACGGCGGCGGGAGACGTGGCCGTCCTGACCGTCGACGACGACGGTCCGGGGGTCCCTCCGGATCGACGCGAGGACATCTTCGAGCGCTTCGTCCGGCTCGATGACTCGCGCGACCGACTCCATGGAGGCGTGGGCCTCGGCCTCGCTATCGTCTCGGAGATCATCCGCGCGCATGGGGGTCGCATCGAGGTCGGCGACTCACCGTTGGGTGGAGCGCGTTTCGTGGTCGAACTGCCGGTCTCGAGCTCGAGGAGTGTGACGTCATGACGTTGCGAGTGGGTCTGGTCGGAGCCGGTCCGTGGGCCGGGCTCTTCCATGCCCCGATGCTGGCATCGGGACCGGAGACCAGCCTGGCGGCGGTGTGGGCGCGACGTCCGGAGGCGGCCGAGCAGCTCGCGACGTCGTACGACGCCCAGCACACCGCGTCGTTCGACGACCTGCTCGCTGCCTGTGACGCCGTCGCCTTCGCGGTCCCACCCCCCGTGCAGGCGGCGCTCGCGCCCCGCGCGGCGCACGCGGGCAAGCACCTCCTCCTCGAGAAGCCGCTGGCCTTCACCCTGCCGGAGGCGGAGGCGATCGCCGAGGCGGTCGACGCGTCAGGCGTGCAGAGCCTCGTGGTCCTCCGTAACCGCTTCACCGCCGAGGGCAGAGCGTTCGTGACGAAGGCGCAGGCAGCGCGGCCCCTCGGCGCGTTGGCGAGCTTCGTCTCCGGAGCCGCGCTCCCGGGCAGCCCGTTCGCCACGCCGTGGCGGGTGGAGCTGGGTGCGATGTTCGACCTGGCTCCGCACGCGATCGACCTCCTCGACGCCGCCCTCGGCTCGGTCACGGACATCACGGCGGCGGGCGACCCGCTGCGCTGGTTGGGGCTGACCCTCGAACATCAAGGCGGAGCCGTGTCTCAGGTGGCTCTCTCGATCACGGCTCCCGGAGAGTCGGCTCCGTTCCGGATCGAGGCCCGCACCGACGATGGTCCCGTGGTCTTCGACGGCGCGAAGAGTGACGACGACCCCGGCGTGCAGGAGGCGATCACCTCGGCGTTCGCCCAGGCAGTGAGCTCGGGCGTCGCCCACCCGCTCGACGTGCACCGCGGCGTGTTCCTGCAGCGCTGCATGACGACGGCCCTGGCAGATCTGCCCGACCCTGAGCCCGCTGGATGATGGCGGCAGATCCGGCGGCGACCGCGGCCTGGTGGTGACCCGGCCGACATGCGGATCGCGACGTTCAACATCCTCAACGGCGGCTCTCCCGCCGACGGCCAGGTCGACGAGGAGCGCTTCAGCGCGTCCATCCGCCTCCTCGACGCGGACCTGCTCGGGCTGCAGGAGGTCGATCGCAACCAGCCGCGTTCGCGGCACACGGACCTCACGGCCGTTGCGGCCGACGCCATGGGAGCACGCCACCACCGATTCGTCCCAGCGCTCTCCGGCACGCCCCGCGGCTGGTCACCCGCGACCGGGGAGGAGCCGCCCGACGAGGCGGGGTACGGCATCGCGTTCCTGAGCCGGTACGACGTGCTCGGATGGCAGGTGGTGCGGCTGCCCGCGGCGCCCGTCCGGGTCCCCCACCGCACCGAGGGGCGTCTGCTGCCCGGTTGGGTGCGCGACGAGCCGCGGGTCGCGGTCGTCGCCGAGGTGGACACGCCCCGCGGCCGCATCGACGTGGTGACGACGCACCTGTCGTTCCTACGGCCCTGGAACAGCCGACAGCTGCACCGTCTCATGGCGCACCTGACCCCGCGCCCGCATCCCTTGGTGCTGATCGGCGACCTCAACATGGGGCCGCGACGGGCAGGTCGGATCACCGGCATGGAGGCCCTGGCGACGGGGGCGACGTTCCCGGCGCGGACTCCGCGGGTGCAGATCGACCACATGCTCTCGACCGGAGGCCTGGTACCCGTGGCTGCCCGCGTGGTCGAACTGCCCGTGTCCGACCATCGGGCGCTCGTCGTGGACCTGTGACCGACGTACCCCATCGGCACCTGCATCCGGTGCCGCTGACGGGCGACAGGTCGAGGCACCTGACCTAGGATGGCAAGCAACCATCTGCACCTCTCCGTCGGTCGTCACGCGCGACCTCCCGATGTGCTTGGAGTCGACATGTTCCTTCGCCCGCTGGCCGCTACCGCTCTCGTCACAGCGTCGGTGTCACTCGCCGCTCCCGCCGCTCACGCCCACGCCGCCGATAGGAAGGCCGCCGCCGCCGACCCTGTCGCCGCCGCCGACGCGACCTTCCGTGCTCATTGGAAGCTCGACGAGCTCACCGGCACCACAGCCGTCGACTCCTCGGGGAACGGCAACGACGGCACGAGCTTCCACGTGGGCCGCGACGGGACCGGGTACACCTTCAACGGCGTCGACTCACGTGTGATCGTCCCGTCTTCGCCGAGCCTCAACCCGGGGTCCGAGAACTTCTCCTTCGGAGTCACGGTGGTCATGGACGACCCGCCCTCGCCGGTCGGCGAGACCTTCGACGTGCTGCGCAAGGGGCTGGTGACGAACAAGGGTGGCGACTACAAGTTCGAGGTCAAGAACGCCAAGGGCAAGGCGGTGGCCCGGTGCGTCGTCAAGTCGATCCGCCCCGACGGCACCAAGGTGCTGGCCGCCATCCAGGGCCCCACTGACTTGGCCGACGGCCGGCCGCACACGGTCACCTGCAAGAAGACCTCCACCAGCATCATCCTCACCGTCGACTCGCTGGCCCCTCGGACCAAGAGCTTCCCCGGTGGGCTGGGCTCGACGTCCAACACCGCTGATCTGGCACTGGGCGCCAAGGCCGAGTCAACGGCACAGACCGGGTTCGACTGGTTCAAGGGCGAGATGCTGAACGCCTGGGTCGCCTGATCCCGACGACCCAGGCTCCGTCCCGTTCGATCTCAGGGGCAACCGTGTACGACGTCTCCCACGTCGGCGGTGCACGTGTCGACACCGCCCGCGCCACGCAGGGTGTCGCCAGGCGCGTTGTCCTTGGCGCTGAGCGAGTCGTCGCCGTCGCCTCCGGAGATGTGGTCGAGACCACGCCCTGAGAAGACCACGTCGTCACCCGTGCTGCCGAAGAGTCGGTCGTTGCCACGTCCGCCCCCGAGGATGTCGTTGTCGGCTCCGCCCGCGACGCGGTCCGCCTTGGTGCCACCCGCGAGGCGGTCGAGCCCGGGGCCGCCGGAAATCTTGTCCTTGCCGCTACCCCCAGCGACCAGATCGTTGTCCACGCCCCCGCGCAGCGTGTCCTTCCCTGCGTTGCCCGTCAACCGGTCGGCTCCAGCGCTGCCGGTGATGCGGTCGTCGCCGCGACCACCGCCGATGCGGTCGTTGCCGTCGCCACCGCAGATGAGGTCGTTGCCACCGCGACCGGCGATCTTGTCGTTCCCCGAGAGTCCCACGATGACGTCCCGCTTCTTCTTCTTACCGGTGATGACGTCGTTCCCCGAGGTGCCGACGATCGTCGCTGCGTGGCCGAAACAGGTCTGGGTGGGCGCGCCCACACTCGGGACGTGCATGCCTCCTATCGCCAGCACGAACACGGCGCCACCTGCCGCCAAGCCTGGCCATGTGCGATGTCTCATGTCGTCTCCTCGATGCCATCGATCGGGTGTGTCGCCCCGAACTGCGAGGCGGTTTCACTGTAGGACTGCACACTCGGAGCGGCCAGGACCCAATTTGGGTCATACGGACGACATGCCCGCGCGACCCGGAGGATCCGGGGCGGTCCGCGCGCCGGCGCCGCCGGTGCGTCCGCGCGGTCGCCCCAGTAGCCGCAGCCAGAACCCGACGCCCCAGCCCACGTGCATCGCCACGAACGCCGCAGGGAGATGGACCGCATCCGCGCGGTGGTCCAGGCGCCGGGCTGTCACGACAGAGGCCGCAGCGACCGAGGCGACGTAGGGGCTGACCATCGCGACCGCGCCTCGAGGGTGCCGGACTGCGACCACCGCCGCAACGGCCAGCCAGGCCACGAGCGCTGGGGCGGCCAGGTGCCGAGCTTGGAGCGAAGCGGGGTGCAGGAGGGCGACGTCTGCCTTACCCCGCCCGTACCGGACGTACTGACGCCACAGATCCGGAACCGACTGCCGGGACTGCCACGTGATCACGATCTGCGGGTCGAGCAGCAGGCGCTCTCCGGACCGCCGGAGTCGGTAGTCGAACTCGAAGTCCTCGTTCGCGACCAGCCGCTCGTCCCATCCCCCGAGCCTGCGGGCGACGTCGACGCGATAACCCCCGAAGGGCAGGTGGTCGACCGCCTCGGCCTCGGTGGCGTAGTGGTACTTCGAGTTCCCCACCCCGAATCGGCTACCCATGGCCGCGGCGATCGCGCGGCCGGGACCCGTGGCACCGACGCCGTCCTTACGTCCTCCGACTCCGCCCCACGTCCCACTCCGGAGATGCCTGACCAGCCGCGCCACGTAGTCCGGGGCGATCGTGGCATGGGCGTCGACCCGGACCAGCCAGGTTCCGCGAGCGACGTCGAGGCCCTGGTTGAGAGCGGCGGGGATGCCGGCCCGCCGGCTCGGCACCAGCTCGATACGCGGATCCTCGGCAATCCGGGCGCGGACCGTTTCGGCGGTCCCGTCGGTCGAGCCGTCGTCCACGACCACGATCTGCAGCTGCAGGTAGTTCTGCCGGCTGATCGAGTCGAGGGCCCGCCCGATCGACCGCTCCTCGTTGCGCGCCGGCATGAGAACCGTCACGAGGTCGTCGCCGGGCTCACCGGTCTCTTCTCGCGACGCCGGGCCCGCCACATTCTCACCCCTCGCCGTCGATGACTGCAGGTGCGACCAGCTGCGCCACAACGTAACCCAGCGTCATCAGGGAGGCACCTCGCGGATCCCAGGACAAATCTTCGCCGATCCCCCCGTGGGACGAGCCCGGCCGCCTTACATTGGCGCCTCTCCTCACCCCCCGGAGGACCTCATGAGTCACCCACGCCATCGAACGACCCCGCAACCCCGAGCCCTGCTCTCGCGTCGCCATCTGCTGGGCGCCGGCGGTCTCGCCGTCGCCGCGCTCGGAGCAGCCCCGCTGTTCGGGCCCGCGGCAGCCGCCGCGACCACGACCCCCTTCCTCCCGTACACCCCCGGCTCCTACTTCCGTACGCCGGTCGGCGGCCTCAGCCCCGACCCGACCCGGACGACTGCGTTCCACACGTTCATGCGTACGCACCCTGACCAGCGGTCCTACGCCTATCCGCGCATCAACGGGACCGGGTCCAATCGCTGGGGCACGGCGTACGCCATGAGCACCGCTGCCGACCCGGTCTGGAGGCTCACCGGAGCCGTGCCGGGGTTCTGCTCGACGCTCTCCACCACCGGCTTTCACGCGCCCGAGTGGTTGGGATCGGTACTCACCGGGACGACCGACAGCCCCTTCTGTGTCGTCGACCTCGGATCGGGGTTCACCGTCTTCGGGACCAAGGCGTCGGTCGTGGCTCCCCATACGATCTCCGTCCAGTCGGCCGGGATCACGTACCACTCCAGCAACGGTCTGCATCGCAGCAACCCGCTGAGCAACGACAAGCGGAACTTCACCAGCCGCGGGCGGATCTCCGATGCCATGGTGATCAGGTCAGATCTCGTGGACTACGGCATCGCGAACAACACGGACCTCGGCCATGTGCTCCACCTGTTCCTGGTCGAGACGCGTTCGAGCGACGGATTCTCGCACCCGATGATCGGGTGCGAGAGCGGCAAGCTCGGCTTCGGCGCCGAGGGCGAACGCATCGCCATCAGTCCGACCGTCGACCTGTCCACACGAGGCTTGTCGCCGGCAGGACTCGTCGTCGCCCGCACCCTGCAGCGCTACGGCTGCTACTTCGGTGACAACGCGGGCAGCCAGTCCGCGCTCAAGGCGGAGCAGGAGACATCGACGCACCCGGTGTGGAAGGGGCGCCTCGGCCCGGACAGCCTGGCGGGCCTTCGTTGGGAGGACTTCGTCGTCCTGCGCCGCGCCTGAACGGTCCAGCTCCTCGGTACCGTGGCGCGGTGAACGCCCGCGACCAGCTCGACAGGTTGCGTCACCACGTCCGGCGACCCCTCGCGCGAACGCCGTACGTGTGGGACGTGGCGATGAGGCTGCGCGCCGACAAGCGGTCGACGTTGGCCCGCCGCGACACCGCCCTGGTGATCGACGGGTTCCTCCGGTCGGGCAACACCTTCAGCGTGGCGGCGTTCATCATCGCCAACGGCGACGATCTCCACCTCGGGCGACACCTGCACGGTGCACCTCACATCCTGCGCGCCGCTCGACTCGGAGTGCCGGCGCTGGTCCTCATCCGGAGACCGGAGGATGCGGTGACGTCGTACCTGATCCGCCGACCCTCGCTCACGCCGGACGACGCCGTGGTCGAGTACGTCGACTTCTACCGGACCTGCTGGCGCGCTCGAGATCACTTCGTCGTCGGCGTCTTCGACGACGTGATCGCCGACTTCGGGTCCGTAGTGAGAGCCGTCAACCAGCGGTTCGGGACCTCGTTCCGGCCCTACGAGCCGACCCCGGAGAACCAGGCGTCGGCCTTCGCGCTCGTCGAGGAGATGAACCGTCGGGAGTGCAGGGGCGAGGTCGTCGAGTCGCACGTGGGCCGTCCCTCGTCAGACCGCGGACGGCGCAAGGAGGAGATCACGGCTCTCATCCGGGAGCACGGGTCGCCGAGCCTGATGGCTCGAGCGGACGACTGGTACGAGCGGTACGTCGCGCGGTCGAGCAAGGGCGCATCGTGAAGCGGGTCCTCCTGGTCGGCAAGGGCTATCCGGACCGTGGCGGGATCCCGAGCTTCCTCCAGATGCTCGTCGAGAGCGAGCTCGCGTCTCGGTATCGACTCGACTTCCTCAACGTGGCCCATCACGGCGAGCGGGAGGGCGGGAAGGTGACGACGGGCAACCTGTTCCGAACGCTCCGCGACGCCCGGGCGGTCTTCGCGAGAGCCAAGCGACAGGACATCGTCCACATCCACTCCGCCCTGGCGCCCACGGTGACGGTCCTGCGCGCAGGTCTGCTGGCGCTCGCGGCCCGGTCGAGGGGCTGCACCGTGATCGTGCACGCCCACGGCGGCAACATCGAGACCTGGCTACGCACTCCCCTGCGTCGACGCCTCCTCCACGTCTCGATGCTCCCGGCCCATCGCGTGGTGGCGGTCTGGAGTGCCGGCGAACGTGCCCTGCAGGAAGCGTTGGGACCGGCCAAGGTGCGGTTGATCGACAACGGTGTGGACTGCTCGCGGTACGCCGAGCCCGGGACGCCGCACGATCCGCCACGCGTCCTCTACGTCGGGCTGCTCACCCCGCGCAAGGGTGTCCTCGACCTGATCGAGGCGTCCCGGATGCTGACCGCCCAGGGTGTCCCTCACGAGCTCCGGTTGCTGGGAGGCACGCCTGACGAAGGTCCCGACGCCGCCGTTCCCGTGCACGAGGCCGCCGACGGGACGGCGACGCTTCTCGGCACCCGAGCACCCGAGGACATGCCGCAGGCCTACGCCGAGGCCGACGTCTTCTGCCTGCCCTCGTGGTGGGAGGCCATGCCCTTGTCGGTCCTCGAGGCGATGGCCGCCGGCTTGCCGGTGGTGGCCACCGACGTCGGCGACGTGTCTCGGCTCGTGACTCCGTCCTGTGGACACGTCGTACCGACGAAGTCACCTCACCTCGTCGCCGAGGCGCTCCGACCCCTCCTCGAGGACGTCGACGTGCGTCGTCGGATGGGCGCCGCTGCGCGGCATCGTGCTCGATCCGAGTTCTCCAGCTCCGCCACCGCGGACGCCATCGGAGCGCTGTACGACGAGCTGCGCCCCTGAGCGCAGCTGCCTGTCACCTGCTTGGGCGATGCTCGGAAGGCCGTTAGGCTGCCGCCTGACCTTGCCCTCGAGCCAGGACCCGACATGCACCCCCGACCTTCGCGCCGACCTCGCTACACCGCCACGCTTGTCGTCGGCGGCCTCGTCGTGGCATGGGCCCTGGCCGCATCCTCCACCGGATCGGCCTCGTCCCCACGGCAGGAGTCCACGGCGTCCCGCGCGACGAGCTCGTTGCGAGCCGTCCAGGCGGCGCGGACCGAACGCGCGCGGCCTTTCCGTGCGGCCAGTTACTGGAACACACCGCTCGGACGCACCCCACGCGACCGGCGCAGCACGCGGTACATCCGCGACGCGCAGGTGGCTGCGCACAGCCCGGGCCACCTGAAGCTCGTGCTCGGCAAGTGGGGCATGCCGATCTACCGCTCCGGCTCCGCCGACCCGGCGTACCGCATCAACCCCACCAGCGGACCTACCGTCCGGGTCCACATCCCACGAGGCGCGCGGGCGATGCCCACGACGGACGCCGAGTTGACCGTCCACGACGTGGCCAGCCACCAGGTGATCGGCCTGGGCGGTGCCCGCTTCCACCGGGCGACCCACCGATGGAGCGCCCGTACCGTCTCCCGCTACTTCTCCTCCAGCAACGGCGTCGCCCAGGGCCTCCGGGGCGGCACCCAGGGAAACCTCGGGCATCGTGGCATCCCGGGCTCCGTCCAGGCCGTGACCAGACGCGAGATCCGCCGGGGAGTGATCAACCACCGGCTGGAGATCTACTGGTGGGAGACGGCACCCCGAACGCCGACGGGCCACGAGGCGTACTTCCCGATGACGGGGTCGGAGTCGGACAAGGTCGGCACGGTGCCGGAGGGCATCGTGATCCGGATCAAGCCCCAGGTGGACCTCACGCGCAAGCATCTGTCTCCCGCCGCCTACACCGTCGCCCGGGCTCTGCAGCGCTACGGCGCGGTCGTGGGCGACAACTCGGGGTCGGGCAACAACCTGAAGGTGCAGGCCAACGCGGACTGGCAAGGCGTGCTGAACCAGGACTCCCTTCGTTCGATCCCCTGGAGCGACTACACGTTCGTCAAGGGCGGCTACCGCCCCTGACGTGTCACCGCTAGCGTCGGGGCCGGGCCCCAGGCGCGACGTCGCGAGGAGGGAGGTCGCATGGTCGAACGTCCAACGGAGACGACGACCGCCCGGCTGCCGAACCTCCTCGTGATCGGGGTGAGCAAGGCCGGCACGACGTCTCTGTTCGAGTACCTCGGCAGGCATCCCGACGTGGGTCTCTCGGACCTCAAGGAGGTCCGCTACTTCTCGCCGCTCCGCTACGGCGAACCGTTGGAGCCACTCACGACGTACACGCAGCACTTTCAGCACTGCGTGGACGAGCGGTACGCCGTCGAGGCGACGCCCGGGTACTTCTACGGTGGACGAGCTGTCGCTCACGCCATCCGCGAGACCTGCGGCTCACCCCGGGTCGTGCTCAGCCTCCGGGAGCCGGCCGATCGGTGCTGGTCGTGGTTCCGGTTCGTGAAGAGCCGGATGCGCATCCCCCGGGACCTCACCTTCGACGACTACCTCGACCGCTGCGAACGGCTGCACGTCGAGGGGGTCGACGGCGCGGTCGAGAACCAGGCGTACTGGGGCTTGGGCGGAAGCTGCTACGCGGAATGGCTGGAGGACTGGGTCGTCGAGTTCGGAAGCGACCTGCGGGTCGTGTTCTTCGACGACCTCGTCCACGATCCGCGGGCGGTGATGGACGGGATGTTCGGCTGGCTCGGGCTCGACCCGCAGCAGGCACCGACCGGCGGCCTGGAAGCGACGAACACGACGGAGCTGTACCGCAATCGGACGACGCAGCGATTCGCCGTATCACTGAACCGACGCGGCGAGCGGTTCTTCCGGCGCCACCCGGTTCTCAAGCGCCGTCTGCGCTCCGCTTACTACGCTGTGAACCGGGCCGAGCCATGGGAGACCATGTCGGCCGCCGCACGCGATCGGCTGGACCACTTCTATCGGCCGTACAACCTCCGGCTGTCGGGCCAGCTCGAGCGGCTCGGACTCGAGAGACCCACGGGATGGCCATGACCGACGCGGACGGGCAGGGCTCTGGGGACGGACCGATCTTCGTGGTCGGCTCGATGCGCTCGGGCTCGACCCTGCTGCGGCTGATCCTCGACAGCCATCCGCGCATCGCCATCGGCGCCGAGACCGGCTTCATGGGCGCCGTGATGGGCACGAAGCAGATCCCGAACTGGAGGCACGGCGCCGAGTGGTACCAGCGGATCGGTTGGACGGAACCCGAGCTCGACGAGCGGCTGCGCGACTTCTACGCGGGCATGTTCGCGCGGTACGCCGCGGCGCAGGGCAAGGTGAGGTGGGGCGAGAAGACCCCGTTCCACACCGCCCACATCGCCACGATGGCGCAGATCTTCCCCTCGAGCGTCTTCGTCGGGATCGTCCGTCATCCCGGAGCCGTAGCGGCCTCGCTGCGCAAGAGCTTCCACTACTCCTTCGACGAGGCTCTGAGCTACTGGACAGACGTCAACCTCGACCTGGTCACGGCCGCCGGTCAGCTCGGCGACCGGTTCGTCCTGTGCCGCTACGAGGACCTCGTCACCGACGGTGAACCCGTCCTGCGAGAGGTGATGCAGACCGTCGGAGAGGACTTCTCGGCGGCCCTCCTCCAGCACCACGTCGTCCAGCGAGAGCAGGGGACGCCACGGTTCGTCGACGGCAGCACCC
This sequence comes from uncultured Actinomycetota bacterium, assembly GCA_963833775.1. GTDB lineage: Bacteria > Actinomycetota > Actinomycetes > Propionibacteriales > Nocardioidaceae > Nocardioides. The sequence goes on from CAWHZH010000015.1 coordinate 377,465, forward strand.
GAACGCGGGATGCCATCGACGCGCGCCGCGCAAGCCGGTGGGCCGAGGACCTCACCGCAGCAGACCGCGGCGCGCTGGAGGGCAGGGCCCCGCTGGCCGGCCTCTTCGGCTACTCGCCGTTCGACGCCGCGGAACGCCGTCCTTGGGACACAGCGAGCCGGCGCAGGTGGACGTTGACCGGCGACGACCTGGCCGAGCTCCGAGAGCGCTGGCGGGATCGCGTCGACTTCCACACCCGGTCACAGATGTCGGGCCTCGATGCCGACCCACAGGAGCTGGCTCGTCGGTTGAGCCAGGTCGAGGCAGCCCTCGTGCGCACCAGGTCGCGACGGGCGGTCCGACTCGCGGACGCGATGCGCGGGCTGCAGCGCCGCCGATCCTGGGCTGACGTCAAGGCCGCGTGGGCATCGCTCCGCCATCGCCGCTCTTGACGCCGGGTCACCTGCGACTCTCTGCCGTGGTTCGGCTCCGAGTTCGCGCTTGCACACGCTGGAAACCGGTGGCAGCCACTGAAGGTCGGCCCAACCCAAATTCGGTAAAGACAACGGTCGCGCACTCTGATTACATGGCACGAACCCTTATCGAAGTATTCAGCAGGTGTATCGGAGATCGATCTTCACCTGCCGTTCACTGAGCGGACCGTCCCGCGCGGCTCGGTCTCGACGAAAGGGCGGGGGCCGGATGTCGACAGAGAAGTTCGTCGCTGGGACCGGAGTTGTATCTGCTCGCCACGCGGCGAGGCCGATGGTCGGCGGACTCGCAGCGACCCAGGCAGCGCCGCCGCTGATCGTGCCTCCCGCCAAACGGGGGTGGCGACGAGCCGGGATCGGCCTGGCGCCGGTCACCCTGGTCATCGACGTCGCCGCCGCCCTGACCGCCTCGTTCGCATTGTCCATGTCCGTGCGGTCCAGCGTCCTGTTGACCCTCCTCGTGCTGGCCCTCAACGGCGGCGGAGGCCACTACCGGGCACGCATCGCACCCTCCCTGCTCGACGAGCTGCCGAGCCTGGTGGGCCGCGGACTGGTCGCCGGCGCCGTGGCCACGTCGCTGCGCGTCTTCGCCGGACTGCCCGTCCACGACGCCCTGGTGTACGCCTCGACCGTCTTCATCCTGTTGGCCGTCGCAGGCAGGGCTCTCGCCTATCCCTTGATGCGGGTCTACCGTCGCAGCGGTGGGCTGGGCGACCCGACCGTCATCGTGGGCTGCGGGAAGATCGGCTGGAAGCTCGCGACCACGTTGTTCGAGCATCCGGAGTACGGCCTCTGGCCCGTCGGGTACGTCGACGACGACCCGCTCCTGTGGGCGCACGACCGCCGCATCCCCGTGATCGGCGGCTTGGGCGACCTCGCGGGACTGCTTCGCCGGCACCGGATCCGCAACGTCATCGTTGCCTTCACCACCAGTCGCGAGTCGGACATGGTCGAGGCGTTGCGCACCTGTGACCGGATGGCCTGCGAGATCTTCTTCGTGCCGCGGCTCTACGAGCTCCACGGGGCCGACCCGGGCACCGAGGTCGTGGGCGGGCTCCCCCTCATCCGCTTGAGCCGGGCGTCCTACCGCACTCTGATGTGGCGGTCCAAACGCGCGTTCGACCTCGTGCTGGCCAGCGTGGCACTGGTGCTTCTGAGCCCGCTGATGCTCGTCTGCGCACTGGCGGTCCGCCTCGAGTGCGGGCCTGGCGTGATCTTCCGCCAGGAGCGGGTCGGACTGGACGGCCGTCGGTTCGAGATCCTGAAGTTCCGCTCGCTCAGGCCGGACCCGGAGGACACCCCGGGGCGCTGGAACATCGCGGGGGATGTCCGGATGGGCAGGGTCGGACGGACGATGCGCAAGATGTCGCTGGACGAGCTCCCGCAGCTGTGGAACATCATTCGGGGCGACATGAGCCTGGTCGGCCCGCGTCCCGAGCGCCCGTCGTTCGTGGAGGAGTTCTCCCAGCGGTTCCCGCGGTACGTCGCACGGCACCGGGTCCCTGTCGGGCTGACGGGATTGGCCCAGGTCCACGGCCTCAGGGGTGACACGGACATCGCCGATCGCGCAGCCTTCGACAACTACTACATCGAGAACTGGTCGATGTGGACCGACCTCAAGATCGTGCTCCGCACCTTCGGCCAGGTCCTCGGCGGACGAGGACGATGAGCCCGCCGCACGACTTCGACCTGCATGGCATCGTCGGCGTCCGTGTCGTGGACGCCGCGACGGGCGACCTCGAGAAGGTCCGGCGACAGCTCGGGCCGATGGAAGCGACGTTGGAACGCGAGCCCGACATCACGATCCGGTTCGTCGATGCCATGGAAGCCGGGCCGCTGACCTACGTCGGCGTCGGCGACAGTGGCTTCGACGACGACACCTTCTTCCTGCTACGCGGCCGCGGTGGGGCCGACGGGCGGACGTCCGTTGCGTTCGACCAGATCGCTCGCGGCATCGAGATCGTCTGCGAGCGAAGGCTTCCTGCCGTGCCGCACCTGCTCGCCATCGTCAACCTCACCGCCCTGGCCAAGGGCGTCCTCCCGCTGCACGCGACCGCGTTCACGTCGGGTTCGACAGGCGTCCTCGTGACCGGTTGGTCGAAGGGTGGCAAGACCGAGGCGTTGCTGGGGTGCATGAGTGACGGCGCCGACTATGTCGGTGACGAGTGGGTGTACCTCACCGACGACGGTCGGATGCTCGGGCTGCCGGAGCCGATCCGCGTCTGGGCCTGGCAGTTCGACCAGCTGCCTGCGTTGCTGCGGGCGCGGCCCGCCGACGAGCGGAGGCGCCTGGACGCCTGGCGTCGGCTCGCGGGGCTGGCCGGCTCGGCCGCGCACTCCCGCCTCGTCGGCTCGCCCCTCGTCCGCCGGGCCGAGCCGATCGTGGGGCGCCAGGCCTACCTCCAGGTCCCGCCGGCCGAGCTGTTCGGAGCGGACCGGGTCTCCCTCCAGGGTCGTCTCGACGCCGTGGTCCTGGTGATGAGCCATGAAGAACCCGGCATCGTGACCCGGCCGGTGGAACCCGGCGAGATCACCCAGCGGATGAAGGCGTCCCTCGAGGAGGAGCGCGCCCCCCTGGTGACCCACTACCGGCACTTCCGATACGCCTTCCCCGACCGCGCCAACCCGGTCATCGACAACGCCGCCGAGCTGGAGTCCAAGCTGCTCACCGCGCTCCTCGACGACCGTCCGTCAGCCAAGGTCGTTCATCCGCACCCGTGCGACCTTCGCCTGCTCGGTCGTGTCGTCCTGGACGCGGCCGAGGCAGCCTGCGAGGAGGCCGCAGCCGCCAGCGCCCTCCTTCACGAGCCATCTCGGCCGTCATGACGATCGCTCGGGACCGAGGGAGGGACGGTGCGATGGTAGGAGCCAGGCCGCCACGTCGACCGCGCCACGCTCACCTCACCGTGGCCCTGATCGGGGTCGATGGCGCCGGGAAGAGCACCGTCAGCGCCCGACTGACCGAGGTGGATCTGCCCCGACCCGTCAAGGTCATCTACATGGGCGTGAACCTCGAGGCGAGCTCCTTGATGTTGCCGACGACTCGGCTGCTCCTGGCGGCGAAGAAGGCCCGCGGCCGCCGTACCGATCTGACGGCGAGCCCGATCCGCGACCACGAACGCGAGCCGGGCGCGGCGAAGGGATCCGTGAAGGAGACCGTGAGGTTGAGTGTCTGGATGGCGGAGGAGTGGCTCCGGCAGATCGTCGCGACGTCGTACACGCGACGCGGACGCATCGTGATCTTCGATCGGCACTTCTTCGCCGACTACTACCACGCGGACGTCCACGACGGACCGGTTGCACGGAGCTCCGTGCGGCGTTTCCATGGGTGGATGCTGCAGCGCGCGTATCCCAAGCCTGACCTGACGATCATGCTCGATGCGCCGGCCGAGCGGCTGCACGCGCGCAAGCCCGAAGCGACCGTCGCCTGGCTCGAGCGACGGCGCCGGCAGTACCTCGAGCTGGCCGCGGTCGTTCCGGACCTCGTGGTGCTGGACGTCGACCGTCCGCTCGACGAGGTCGTGGCCGACGTGGCAGACCTGATCCGCACCTCCTGGAAGGCACGCGTATGAGAATTCTGGTGGCGAGCCCGATCGACCCGAACGCCCTCGCAACGCTGGAGCAGACGTACGACGTCACCCACGCCCTCAAGGCGGAACCGGCCGGCCTGATGGACGCCATCATGGATCGAGAAGTCGTGGTGGTGCGAAGCGGTGTGCGGTTCACCGCCGAGGTGATGGAAGTCGCCGACGACCTTCGACTGATCATCCGTGCCGGTTCCGGCCTGGACAACATCGACCTCGACTACGCGCGGCACCACGGCATCCGCGTGGTGCGGATTCCCGGGATGTCGGCTCCCCCGGTGGCCGAGTTCACGTTCGCACTCCTCCTCTCCTTGGCCCGCAAGGTGAATCTCGCCGATCGCCTGCTCCGCGAAGGACACTGGCCGAAACCGCAGCTCGGCGGGGTGCTGCTGCACGGCAAGACGCTCGGGATCATGGGCGCCGGCAACATCGGTGGCCTGGTCGGTCAGATGGGCGCCGCCTGGGGGATGCGCGTCCTGGGCTCGGTGGCGGTCCCGAACGGGAGCATCGCGCAGGACCTCCTCGGACGCGGCATCACCTTGACCGACAACGAACAGGTGTTGAGGGAGGCCGACTTCCTGTGCCTCCACGTGCCCCTGGACGAGTCGACGACGCACCTGATCGGCAGGGAGCAGCTCGCCAGGATGAAGCCCGGGTCGATGCTGATCAACGTGGCCCGCGGCGGGGTCGTCGACGAGGCCGCGCTCCACGACTGCCTCAGCTCCGGTGGGAACGTCGTCGGTGCCGCACTGGACGTGCACGAGACCGAGGGCGAGGGGACCATCTCCCGCTTCGCCGAGCTCGACAACGTGGTCCTGACGCCCCACATCGGTGCGATGGCTCTGGACACGCAACGGCTGATCGGTGATCGGGTCGTGGAGCTGCTCCGCGCCCATCACGATGGGCTTCTGGATGCGGAGGTGCGCGATGGGGAGCATGTCGTCTGACCGTCCTCCGGCGATGGGCAGGGCCGATGCCAAGCGGGCGCTGCTGCGCCGCGCCCTGACCGAGAGCGCGCCCGTGGTGGCCGTGGGCGCTCACGACGCCATGAGCGCCCGGCTGATCGAAGGACACGGCTTCGACGCGGTCTGGGTCAGCGGCTTCGGCGTGTCAGCGATGGCGTACGGGCTGCCGGACCTCAACCTGGTGACGATGAGTGAGACCCTCGCCGTCGCGCGCACCATCGAGGGCAGCACGGAGCTTCCGGTCGTGGTCGACTGCGACAACGGCTTCGGTGGGTACAGCAACGTGGTCCGCACCGCGGTCGAGTTCGACCGCGCCGGGGTCGCTGCCGTCTGCATCGAGGACAACCTCTTCCCCAAGCGCAACAGCCTCTACGCCGGCGCGACCCGGCGTGAGCTCGTCGCCACCGGGGAGCAGGCCCGGCGACTCGGCGCGGCCAAGGCCGCACAGGAGTCACCACTCTTCGTCCTGATCGCCCGGGTGGAGGCCCTGATCGCGGGCCACGGTGTCGACGCGGCGATCGAGCGAGCGACGGCGTACGCCGAGGCAGGTGCCGACGCGATCTTGATCCACAGCACGGACAAGAGCCTGACGGAGATCACCGAGTTCCTCGACGCGTGGGCCCGGACGGGGATCACCAAGCCGCTCGTGGCCGTGCCGACCCTGTTCCCGGACTTCACCACGCGGGAGCTCCATGCCAAGGGCTTCTCCATGGTCATCTTCGCCAACCAGCCCATGCGGGCGTCGGTGCAGGCGATGGAGGACACGCTGGCCCTGCTGCGGGCCGAGGGGAAGCCGGCAGCCGTCGATCCGCACATCGCGCCCGTCAACCACATCTTCGAGCTCGTGCGCACGAAGGAGACGATCGAGGCGGAGGATGCCGATGAATCGTCGTGATCGGCACGCCCTCCTGACCAGCAGCCCACATCCGCCCGCGGTCGTCGTCGGACTGGACAACATCACCGGGCTGCAGACCGCGAGGATCCTCGACGCCCGTGGGGTCGCAGTGGTCGGCGTCTCCGCCGACTTGCGCCACTTCGGGTCGCGGACGAACGCGTGCGCCTGCGTCATCGAGAGCCCACTGTCCGGGGATCCCCTCATCTCGGCGTTGCTCGGGCTCGCGCAGCGCCTGGGCCGGATGGCGGTGCTGGTGCCGTGCACCGACGAGGCAGTCCGGACCCTGTCCGAGCGTCGAGGCGAGCTGGCGGCGTCGTACCACCTGCCGCTGGGCGACCACGGCGTTGTGAACCTGCTGATGGACAAGGTCCGCTTCGCCGAACATGCCCGCGCGGTGGGGCTGGCCATCCCCCACACCGTGGCCCTGAGGAACCGAGGTGAGGCCGAGAGCGCGGCACGGTCCATGCCGTTCCCGGCCGTCCTCAAGCCTGCGATGAAAAGCGCACGATGGCTGCAGCACACCCATGCGAAGGCGTTGCCGGTGGCCGGCCCGGACGACCTGCTCGAGACCTACGACCGGGTGCGGGACTGGTCCGACGTCCTGCTCGCCCAGGAGTGGGTGGCCGGAGGTGAGGACGACCTCTACTCGTGCAACGCGTACTTCGACGCCGACGGGAAGGCACTGGTCACGTTCGTCGCACGCAAGCTCCGACAGTGGCCACCGGACGTCGGGACCAGTGCGTCCGGCGAGGAGTGTCGTAACGACGAGGTGCTCGAGGAGACGCTGCGCACGTTCGGTGGCGTGGGCTTCCACGGCCTGGCCTACCTCGAGCTCAAGCGGGACGCCCGCACCGGGCGGATGCTGATCATCGAACCCAACGTGGGTCGACCGACAGGACGTTCCGCCATCGCCGAACGCGGTGGCGTCGAGCTGGTGTACACCGCCTATTGCGACGCCGTAGGACTGCCGATCCCCCGGACCCACCAGCAGTACGTCGGTGTCAAGTGGATCGACGTACGCCGGGACCTCCAGGCGGCCGTCGTCGGGTACCGACGCGGGCGGTTGTCCATCCGCGACTGGGCCAGCTCGGTTCGCGGGCCGAAGGCACATGCGATCTGGTCCACGCGCGACCCGCTCCCGTTCGCCGTCGACCTGGTGCACGCCAGCGTCGCGGGACAGCGCCGGCTACGCACGCGCGCCCGCAGCGCCCCCTCCGCTGCCGGCTCGCCGACATCGCGCACGGGCTCACCGCGATGACGTCCCGGCCCAGGACCGACGCAGTCCGGCGCGCCGCTGCTGTGTGCCTGACGGCGGTGCTCGTGGGCTGTACCCAGTCCCCATCCGGCTCCCACGTAGTGCGTACGCCGACGACACCCCTCGCGCCGACTCCGCGGTCACCTGCGCAGGCGCGCTACGTGAGTCTCGACGGCGACGACCACGGGCCGGGAACCGCGGAGCACCCGTGGCGAACCCTGTCCCACGCGCTGCCGGAGCTGTTCGCCGGTCAGGTGCTCTTCGTCCACGGTGGCGTGTACCGGGACGTCCTCAGCAAGCTCGACCTGCATGACGGGCGGGCGAAGCAACCGATCACGGTGACCAACGTCCCCGGAGAGCGGCCCGTTCTCAAGGGTGTCGTGTGGCTGCGCCGCCCTGACCACTGGTCCATCAACGGGCTCGACGTCACGTGGGACCCAGGGCTGCGCGACCAACCGAAGTTCATGGTCAAGATCACCGGCGGCGTCGGGTGGGAGTGGAGCAACAGCGAGATCTGGGGCTCCCGCTCCTCGGCGAACATGTTCGTCGCCGGCTTCGGACGGTCCGAACCGAGCGCGTGGTCGCTCACGGGAGACTGCTTCCACGGGCTCCGCCCCGTAGCGAACGCTGGTCCGGCGACCAACCTGGTGCTCGGCGCGATGGTCCATCCCGGCAGGGGGATCATCACGCGCAACCTCATCTACAACCAGGAGGGCCAGGACAACCTGGCGATCGGCTGGGCGGATGCCGCGCCCCGCAACGTGGCCATTCGCTACAACACCATCTACGGCGGCCGAGTCGCGATCAACCTGCGCGGAGGGCCGCGCGGCGTCCGAATCGCCCGCAACGTGCTCGGAGGGGCCAGCTCGAACGTGCTGGTGCGCTCCGACCGGAAGACCTCCCCGCGAACGGTTCTGGTGCAGAACTACGGGATCACCAGCCGGGAGGGGCTGCCGGGGGCCAGTCGGCTGATGCGGCCGGACGTGGAAGCCGAGATCGGCGGTCACGGCAACCTGGTGAGCGACCAGGAACCGGGCTTCCCCGATCCGCGCTCCTGCGACGGCTTCCACAGCACGGTCTCGGCGTTCGCCCCGTACGGACGGTACGCGCTGTGAGGGGGCGGTCAGCGTGACCAGGAAGGTGCTCGTCGGCGCGGACGCGGACGGAACCCTAGGCTGCACGTCATCACAGAGGATGGTGCGACATGGATGGCACTAGCGACGTCGGCGCGACGTGGGCGTGGGGCCTGCGACGGTACGGGTGGGTGGTGGCGCTCCTCGTCGTCGCCCTCGGGGTCCTGGTTCCCCTGGCCCAGTCACGGTCGTCCGACGTCTACGAGGCTCGGGCGCAGGTAGGACCCACCGAACCGTTGATCCTCCCGAACCTCGACCCGCTGCCGAGGTTCGCGCAGAGCGTCTTCGTCAACGGTGCCGTGGCCCGAGAGGTACGTCGACTCCTGGGCCTGTCCGCCGACGCCAGGGTGATCCCCGGAACGGTCGAGCTGACGACGGCCCAGGACAACCCCGTGATGGTCGTCGTGGCCAAGAGCGGGTCACCTTCGACGGCAGTGGCCGTGGCCGACAAAGCCGCCGTCACCCTCGTCGTGGAGCTCAACAAGTACACCAAGTCCGTGGGCACGTTCGGGGTGCAGCACGCCGCTGCAGTTCCGACCAAGCCCACTCCGAAACTGGCTGGCGGCATCTGGGGTCCGGTCGTGGGCGTTCTCGCGGGACTGGTGGCGGGGTTGGGCGTCATCGGTCTCATCCTGGTCCTGCGCCGCCCCGTCATCGGTGCGGTCGCGGCCGAGGCCACGACCGGCCTTCCGGTCCTGGGCAGCGTCAGGCTCCCACGCAGCGGACCACCAGTCGGCAGGGACCTGGTGGGGATCGGGGCGCTTGCACGCCGGTTGGTGACAGCAGGGCACGACGTCGTCTACGTCACCGGGCCCGAGCAGAGCCAGGTCGACCGGGTCGCCGGCATCATCAGCTCCTTCCTCGGGCGGACCCGGGCGGCGCCGCCCGGACAGGCACATCTGGATGCCCAGGCCGGGGTGACGGGGCCAGGGAGCGCGCGACCGACCCTCGAGGTCGTCGCCGTGGAGGGGTCATCGCTCGAGGCCTGGATCGGCGCGCCGGACGATGCCGCGCTGACACTGCTGGTCGTGCCCGAAGGCATCAGAGCGAAGTCTCTGCGCATGCTGGTTGCCGAGCACGCGTCAAGCGGCACCGCCGCCTTGGCTCTGGTGACCCTGCACCGGCAGAGCATTCGGTTCACGTCCAAGCGACGGCGAGAAGCCGCCCTGGCTTCGCAGCCAGGGTGAGGCATGCTCACCCGCGCCTGCCACGAGGTGGCCAGCTGAGATGACGGACAACGGGCTGCTCGCGCTGGTGCTGGCACCCCTCGCCCTGGCCGCCGTGGCGGTGCTGATCAGTCGACCGCTGACGGTCACGCTGCCTTTCTACGCAGCCGTCCTGCCCGTGGGTGGACTGCTCGCTGTCGGTTCGTCGCGGTTCAGCTCCCTTTCCTCCATCCTGGGACTGCTGCTCGTCGCCGGTCTCCTGGCCCAGGTGGCAGCCGGACACCGGACGACGGTGCCCATCTCACTCACCGTGCCCCTGTGGCTGCTCTTTCTCGGAGTGGCGGGCGCTACCACCCTGTGGAGCGTCGACGCCGCGACGACAGCCGCGGGGTTCGTCGTCCTCGGGAGCTTGTTGGCCGTCTTCGTCCTCGTCTCCACGAGCCCGGTCGACCGCTTGGTGCTCCGGCGCACGGAGAACGGGCTCCTGGTGGGTGGCACCGCGGTCGTCTGCTACGGCGTGGCCCAGCTGCTGTTCCTGGGTGGGCTCCCCGCCCACGTGCCCGGATCTTCCCTGGACACGGGCGGGCGGTTCGGCAACGACCTGCTCGGCGCGGACAACGAAGCCGTCGCACTGCTGCTCCCCCTGGTGATCGCCTTGAGCCGGTCAGTGACCCGAAGGAGCACTCGCTCGCAGGTCCTGTACCTGGGTCTGGCGGCGTTCATGCTGCTCGGCATCCTCATGACCGGTTCTCGCGGTGGGATCCTCGCGAGCATCGTCGCCGGTGTGGTCCTGGCCTTCGCCACCCCCCAGGGCCGACGCCGGCTGCTCACCTACACGGCGGTCGGGCTGATGCTCGGCGCGGTGGTCTTCTTCCTCCACCCGCTCGGGATCGCCGAACGTACGGTGGCGACCTCGTCCTCCTCGGGCCGCTTGTCCATCTGGCGGGTCGGGATTGCCGCCTGCCCCCAGTACTGTGCCCTCGGATCAGGTTGGGAGACGTTCCCCGACGTCTATGCGAAGACCCAGCCGTCGGTGGCGAACGCGCAGGTCCTGGTCGGCAAGGGCGGTTCCTACCAGCCCCACAACGTGATCCTGCTGGTGGCGATCGAGCTGGGGATCCCGGGTCTCATCCTGCTCTTCGCGGTGCTGGCTGCCACCGTGGCAGACGCACTCAGGCTTCCGGTGAGGATGCGTGGTCCTCCACTGGGCGCGCTGCTCGGAACCTGGTTCGCCGCGATGTTCCTGTCCAACCTGGAGTACAAGTTCTTCTGGATGGCCCTGGTCATGGTGGCCCTCTCGCGCAACGTCGCGGAGAGCGAGCCCGGCGGATCCGCGGTCGACGCCCGCGGCTGGAACCGCCTCCCACACGAGACGCAGACGATCCCGCCGGAGCAGCCCCAGCCGCACTAGTTCGCGGTAGCGCTGGGGTCGTACCCCTCTGGGAGCACGTCCCAGTAGGCCGACGTGAACGGGAGCCCGCACAGGTCCTCGGACGACACGTCCCACAGCTGTCCCCGGCCCTCGACCGTGGTGTCCTCGAGCTTCACCGCCGTCGATCCGCCTGAGTCACCCAGGTACATGCCGTAGGTCTGCAGCGCTCGGGCGATGACCAGCGCCTGAGGGTGGAGGCCCAGGGTGTCGAGCTGGACCGACGGCTTGATCCGCAGGCGCAACCCCTCGGGCGGGACCACAGGGTCGTCGACGGGGCCGTCACCGTCGGAGCCGGTCATCGGGTAGACCCAGCGGCTCGACAGCTCCGGGCCTGACGACACCTTGAGGACGTGGTCGAGCAGCCCCGCCTGCACCATGTCGAGGCGGACCACCGAGTCGGCTCCGTTGTTGCCTCGATGGGTTCCCCGGTTCCGCGGTTCGTCAGACCGTCCCGTCCGGACGTCCAGCCCGTTGGAGCCCAGGTAGGTGACCGTCGCTCCGCTCGCCGTCCAGCGATCTGACGAGGCGTCGTACTGGGCATCGGTCAGAAGCGTCACGTAGCCCGCTTCGCGATCGAAGATCGACATCGTGCCGTCGGAGTTGTCCGCGGGCCTGGCCCCTGCCGGGATGCGCAACCCGACCAGCTCGGGCGGCCGCTGGGACGTCACGCCGGTGACGTCGTACCGGGTGTCTCCGGGGCGAGCCCAGTAGACCGGGTCCCCCCAGGGGTTCTGGTGCGCACCGGCCAGGCGCAGGCAACCGTCGCCACTGTCGGGGGCGGTGCGCAGGTAGTCGAGGATGCCGAGCTCATGGGGGTTGTGCGGAGCATTGACCGGGACCGGGTGGTTCCACCAGGAGTTCGCCTTGAAAGCGCGATAGGGCGTGGCGACGACCGTCGGGGCCGGTTGCGAACCACTGTCGGTCGTCCCGGGCGCCAGGGGCTGGGACCCGGACCGGTGCGGATCGTCTCCTCGCGTGATCATGGCGGCAACGGCGACCGTGAGGGACAGCACGATCACGACGCCGACCACGGCCAGCCGACCGGTGCGTCGTCTCGGTTCGTCCGACCCAGCGATCTCCCGGTGAGAGCTGTCGAGGTGCTGCGCCCTCACCTTGGCCACCTCGTCAGGATACAGACCGAGGATCAGGCGCCTCCCGGCTGAGCACTCGTGGTCGCCAGCCCGACGAGAACGTGCCACCCTGGTCCGACGAGGGGTTGGAGGGGGCGGGTGGGTGATCCAGCAGCGCCGCTCAAGGTGTTGTCGATCGTGGGGGCCGGACGTAGCGGTACGACGGTCCTGGCCAGCATCCTGGGGGAAGTTCCGGGGTTCGCGAGTGCGGGCGAGATCCGCTGGCTGTGGAGCCGCGGCGTCATGGAGCGTCGCCCGTGCGCGTGTGGGCTGGCTCCTGCTGACTGCCCGGTCTGGGGACCGGTGGTCACGCGCACGTTGACGTCCGTGGACGGACACGACCCCCGCGACACCCTCGACGAGATCGTCGCCGCCCAGTCCGAGATCGCGAGGCTGGCGAACCGTCGGCGCATCCTGCACAGCGCCTCGGCTCCCACCACGTCGTGGCGCGCCCTGAACCTCGTCCGGGACACCATCGACACCGCCTGCCGCTCCTTCGCTGCCGTCACCGGCGCACGGGTCGTCGTCGACACGTCCAAGCGACCGCATGACGCTGCGGTCGTTGCAGCCCTCCCCGACGTCTCCCTCTATGTCCTGCACGTGGTGAGGGACCCCCGTGCCGTTGCCTACTCGTGGCGCCGGAAGAAGACCTTCACGGTGGCCGGCGAGAGCCATGCGATGGGGACGCGGCGAGTCGCGTCCACCACGCGCAGGTGGACGTCGAACTGCTGGGGCGCCGACATCCTGCGCAGGCACGTGCCGGCCGACCGCTGGCTCCGCCTCAGGTACGAGGACTTCTGCGCCGACCCACAGGACGCCTGTCGCGCGATCATGAGCCTGCTCGGGGAGCAGGGCCCGGCACCCTTCGAGGGGCCGGACCTGGTGCGGGTGAACCCCGGGCACATCGTCGCGGGGAACCCCAGCCGGTTCACGGTCGGAACGGTGAAGATCCGGCTGGACGAGGAGTGGCGTACCGGGATGAGCAGACGGGACCAGCAGCTGATCGGCTGGGCGACGTACCCCTTGCGCCGCCGCTACGGCTACACCTGAGACCGGAGGCGGCGCATGACGTCAGGACACGAAGCGGTCGATCCGGAGCCGGACAGCGATGCATCAGCCATGGAGCAACGACAGGTCCGTGGTTCGGTGCTCCTCCTGATGGGGCGGCTCTTCAGCCTCGTCTTCACCGTCCTGACCCAGATCATCATCGTGCGCGCCCTGAGCAAGGCCGACTTCGGAGTCTTCGCCTACGCCTTCGCGCTGGCAGCGTCGCTCAGAGTCCTGCTCAGCCTGGGGCAGGGCCGCCTGCTCAGCCGGTTCATGTCGACCTACGAGGAGAAGCAGGACTACGCCCGGATGTTCGGCACCATGCTGCTCGCCGTCGGCACCATTGCGGTGACGAGCACGCTCCTGGTGGTGTCACTCCTCCTCTTCCACGGTCCCCTGCTCGGGGGGACCTTCGACGACCCCCGCGCGCTCGATGTACTCCTGATCCTGGTGTACCTGGCACCGCTGGAAGCACTCGACCAGGTGTTCGTGTCGTTGTTCGCGGTGTTCTCCCAGGCCTCCGCGATCTTCGTCCGGAAGTACGTCGTGACACCGGCGCTGCGCCTCGCAGTCGTCGCCTTCATCGCCTTCACCCACGGGTCGGTCTACCTGCTCGCACTCGGCTACGTCCTGACCAGCGTGCTCGGAAACCTGATCTACCTGGTGCTGCTGCTCAGGGTGCTGCGCGAGCGCGATCTGACACGTCACCTACGCCGTACGAACATCACGGTGCCGTATCGCGAGGTGCTCTCCTTCTCGTTCCCGACGATGACCAGCGAGCTGGTCTTCCTGGCGACCAACCTGGGTAGCGTCGTGATCCTCGGCGCGTACTGGGGAGCCAGACAGGTCGCCGACTTCCGTGCGGTCACTCCCGCCGCGCGGATGAATCAGGTCGTCTACCAGACGTTCATCACGATGTTCCTTCCGATGACGTCGCGACTGCACGCCCGGGGCGATCACGACGGCGTGCGCGAGACCTACTGGCACACCTCGCACGTCCTCGCGATCTCGACGTTCCCCGTCTTCGCGATGACCACGGTCTTCGCCCGGACCACCACGGTGACCCTGTTCGGCGAGCGGTACGCGACCTCGGCGTCGGTCCTGCTCGCGTTGTCCATCGGCTTCTACGCCAGCGTCGCCATGGGCTTCAACACCTACGTCCTGCAGGTCTACGGACGGCTGCGTTTTCTCGTGCTGTCCAACGTCGGCGTCGCTGTCGTCTGTCTCGGCCTGACGTTCGCGCTCGCACCGACCTACGGCGCGGTCGGCGCGGCCGTGGCGAACGGGGCGACGCTCGCCCTCCAGAACGTCGTCAACCAGATCGTGCTGGCGCGCACGCTGCACCCCGGGGGCGACCGCCTGCAGTACCTCCTCCCCTACCTGGTGATCGTCGGTGCCACGATCCTGCTCGTGATGGTTCGCGTCACCATCGACCCGGGGTTCGTGCTGGCACTCGTCGCGTGCGGGCTCGTGGGCCTGGTCGTGCTCAGGCTGACGCGTCACTCGTTGGCCCTGACCACCATGTTTCCCGAGCTGCGCAGGATCCCTGGCCTCTCCCCCTTCGTGGCGTGACCGCCGCGTCCCTCAGCTGCGAAGGAGTTTCGAGGCACGGCGGGCCACGGCACCGATCGGTCCATGCCTGGTGGGCAGGTACGCCCGAGCGGACTTGACCGCCAGGGTCGAGACGCTGTTGCCACGGTTGATCCCGACCCGGGGCACGGCGTACGGACCGGGCCGCTCCGTGGCCTCGGGGAGCGAGTAGGCATGGCTGTAGCCGGCGTCCTCCGCAGCGCGTCGTACCTCCGCATCGTGCAGCCCGCGCGGGTAGGCGAGGTGGGTCACGCTGCCGCCCAGCAGGTCCTCGAGCAGCTCCCGGCTCCGGCGCAGGTCGGCGACGCACCCGTCGTACCCGAGCCCGGGCAGGTCGAGATGGGCCCAGCTGTGTGACTGGAAGTCGACGCCGAGCGCCTGCATCTCCAGCACCTGGTCGCGGGTAAGCGTGGTGAGCGACCACGGCGGCGGCGTGCGGACCCAGTGCGCCGACAGCCCGTCGTCGGTCAACGTCTGCGCGACCAGGAAGACGGTGACGGGCAGCCCGTGCCTCCGGGTCACGGGCAGGGCATGCTCGAGCACGCCGGCGAACCCGTCGTCGAAGGTGATCGCGGCGAGCCCTCGCGGCAGCCGGCCCGACCGGTCCAGCTTCGTCACCGCATCCGCGAGCGGGACGACGCTCCGGTGTCGAGCGAGCCAGCGACAGTGGGCCTCGAACTCCTCCGGTCGCATCGCCAGCGGCGACTCCCACGCCGGGTCCACCGAGTGGTAGCACAAGATGGTCATCAGGTCCCCCGCTGAGTCCGGGCTGGGCTCGGCCCGGACCTTGAGGTCCGGTAGGGCGAGAGTATGCGACGGACGCCGGGCACGACGTCACCCGCCCATCGCAAGCGCTGGGCCGCGCGACGAGCCGGCGCAGACTGCACACTGAGCACATGAGCCACGTCCCGGAGCGCCTCAACGCACTCGCGCGGGCCACGCGCGCCGCGGGCGACCTCGACGCCCTCCTCGACGTCGTCGTCGAGTACGTCGCGTCCGAGCTGGGGGCCGACGGCTCGTACGTCGGCCGGCTGGAACCCCGCCACGGGAACGTCGAGATCCTGTCCCGCTCGGGCGCGTTCCAGACCGCCGAGCTCTGGGGAGGCCGGGACTCGTACCCGGTCGCGGACCAGTCCCGCGCACAGGCCGTCTCCGAGGAGGCCCAGCTGTGGTCGGGGACCGTGGCCGACGACCTGGAGCCCGACGACCGCGGAGTGCTGCTGTGCACCGGGCAAGGCTCGGCGGTCAGCATCCCGATCGTCGTCGACGACCGGCTGTGGGGTGTTCTCTACGCCACTCGCACGTCCGAGGAGGGGTTCGACGAGTCCGCCCTCCTGATGGGTGCGCTCGTCGGGGAGCTGCTGGCCGCCGGCATCTCTCGCGTCGACGACCACCGGCGGCTGCGCACGCTCGCCTACACCGACCCGCTGACCAGGATGGCCAACCGCCGCGCCGTCGACGAGCAGCTGCTCGCCTGGGCCGGCGACCTGGCCTCGGCACCCCGGCTCACGGTGGTCCTGTGCGACGTCAACAAGCTCAAGGTCGTCAACGACCGCTTCGGACACCCCGCCGGTGACCGCCTCCTCCGCGAGATCGGGGTGTTGGTGTCCACCTCCGCCAGCCGCTTCCCCGGGGCGCTCGCCGGCCGCATCGGCGGTGACGAGTTCCTGCTCGCGATACCCGATGCGGCACCCCAGGACGTCGACGACGAGATGGGGCGTCTGGTGCAGGCCGCCTCGCAGCTCGGCGACGGCGACGGCCTCTCGTACGGCGTCTCCAGCCGCGCCGAGCTGGACCGGCTCGAGCTCACGCCCGCGGAACGGATGCGGGCGCTCCTCAGGCTGGCCGACGCCGAGCAGTACCGCCGGAAGCTCGCGGAAAGCGACTCGACGCTCCCGACCCGCGCACGGACCCCCGGCTCGCGTCGTACGTCGGGAGACTTCCGGGAGCTCGCCGACGCCGTGAA
Source organism: uncultured Actinomycetota bacterium (assembly GCA_963833775.1). Taxonomy (GTDB): domain Bacteria; phylum Actinomycetota; class Actinomycetes; order Propionibacteriales; family Nocardioidaceae; genus Nocardioides. Next base: position 394,098 of record CAWHZH010000015.1, read on the forward strand.
CAGGCTGACGCGGAGCATCATCGCCGAGCCGGGCGCCGTGGGCCCTCGGCTCTCCCGGGTCGCGGCGACGGTCTGCGGGACCACCCACGGTGCGGCCTGGTGGGTGAGCGCCATGGACGGTGACCAGATCCTCGACCGGTTCTGCGGCACTCCCCGTGACGAGGAGACACGCGACGGCGAGTGGCTGCCCACCCAGCTGAGTCCTCAGGGCTACCGGCTCAGCAACTTCCCCGCCAGTGCAGAGGCCGTCGGCGGAGGTTCCTTCGTCGCGGACGCGCTGCGCGGGGATGACGCCGAGCGCCGCTTCCTGGTGCAGACCGGCTTCCGGGTCGTGATCGCGGCCGGCGGTGTCGACCGTTCCGGCCAGGCCTGGCTGGTCGAGGTCTTCGGCGACTCCCTGACCCCGGAGCTGCATCACGCCCAGGCGCTTCTGATGGCCCTGACCTCGTTCGCGCTCCAGCTGAAATGAGAAGAGCCCCCGGCCGCGACTGCGGCGGGGGCACTTCACGCCGCTGGGGGGTAGCGGCTGGCTTCTCTGGGGGGTTGAGAAGCCGTTGACATGAGTATGGCGAATTTGTTGCCCCTTCGGAGGCAATTGGGGAACAGATCTGGCCAGAACGTCCCAGTTCCACGAATCTTTACCCACGGGGCCCGCCCCCGCCGGCTACCTGGGGGGTGCCGGCGGGGGCCCCGCTCCGGTCTCCGCTCAGGCGCCGATCGAGGAGCCGGTGACGGTCCCCAGCGGGGCGTGGTGCGCCGTACAGCTGCCGACTAGCAGGTCGCCTGGACGTCGGTGACCAAGGTCTGCACGCTCGAGACGAACGCGGATGCCGCTGCGGCAGCGGCGGCGATGCTGGCCGCCGACGGCGCGGACGTGGCGGCGTCCGCGCTGGTCTTGAGGGTCGAGTACGACGTGTCGACCGCGGTGATCTGGGTCGAGAACTGCGACTTCGCGTCGGTCTTGACGGCGTCGAGGTCGGTCTTCACGGTCGTCAGCTGCGTCTGCAGCGAGCTCAGGGCGCCGGACGACGTCAGGCTGATGTCCTTCAGGTCGCCGATCGACCCCTTGAGGGTGTCGACCGAGCCGCACACCGCCGGCTTGTCCTTGCCACCACAGCCCACCAGCGAGGCGCAGAGCAGGAGGGACACGACGGGGAGTACGACGCGGGCCTTCATGGGCTGACCCTAGCCCCTGACCGGCCGCGCCGGCGGTCGTGCGTCGGGCGACATGTGGCCGACTGCCGTGTGGTGCGTGAGTCGCGAACGACTGCTACATCGACATCCGCGAGGAGACGCAGTGCTTCCCCATCCGCATGTTGTCGTGCAGGCGGACCATGCGCTGCGAGGGCGCCTTCTCATGGTGCACCGTGGTGGTGCGCGTCTGGGCGGGCCGCTGGTGCTCCACCGAGGCGGACGCACCCACGCTGGTGGTGCTGGCGACCAACACGCCGCCGAGCGCGATCGCGCCGAGCGTCGCGGTGATCCGGGTGAGCCGCATGAGATCCTCCTCCGGACGTAGCCCATCCACGGTACGCCGCAGACCTGGCAGCGTCGAGGCCACCCGGTGGGCGCGGTTGTTACGCGCCGGTGTGGCGTGCGGCCTGACCCGGCGCGGGCGGGCCGCGGGTTGCCCAACTGGCGCAATTGCGCCGTTGTGACAGCCGCGGCGGCCCGCTGACTGTCAAACCGGCGCAATTGCGCTGTTACAGCAGCCCGAGCACCCCACCCAGCAGCGGCACCGGCTCCGTCCCGTCTCGGGCGCGGCCGCGTGCGACGCGTCGTACGACGCCTACAACGACATCCTGGTGGACCAGCAGTGGAGTCCCCTCGGCACGCTGCTGTTCGGGTCGAACTTGTTGGGTGCCGGCGCGAAGAAGGCGCCATGCAAGGTGATGCGTGCATGAGCGTGCACGGGTGCGGGTCGCTGGTGGTCCGCCGAGGCGGACGCACCCACACTGGTGGTGCTGGCGACCAGCACGCCACCGAGCGCGATCGCGCCGAGCGTCGCGGTGATCCGGGTGAGCTGCATGAAATCCTCCTCCGGACGTGACGCCTTCAACGTACGCCGCAGGCACAGCAGGCGCCAGGATCAGCCCCGGCGCTGCGCCTACCCCAGGTCGCATGGTCCCAAAGGACCAGCCTATTTTCGGTGCGCGGCACCCTCCGCGTGGGGCTGGCCGACGGCCAACATTGACCGTCATCGTATGACCTGGGAAGGGGGGTCCCATGATTGAGATCAGCTTGTTGGGGTCAACGAAGGTAGAGGTCGACGGGGTCGTAGTCCCGGAAGCCGCTTTGGGGGGACGTCTTCGCCAGGTGCTCGAGATCCTGGCGCTGAACGCGGGGAAGTCGGTGCCCAAGGAGGTCTTGGCCGACTACATCTGGGAGGGCACACCGCCGCCGACGTACGTAGGCACGCTCGAGAGCTACGTCTGCGTGCTGCGGAAGCGGCTCGGTCTCGTCGGTGGCCGGCGCTCGGCGCTGTCCACCCGTGACCGCGGCTACGTGCTCGAGGGGGACGACGTCCGCGTGGACGTCGACCTCTTCCGTGCACTCAGCTGCCCGGCCGCGACCGGAACCGAGCGCGTCCGCCGAGCACTCCAGGCTCTGGACGTCGTACGCGGGCCGTTGCTCGCGAGTGAGCCGTACGCCGCCTGGGCGGCTGCTGCGCGTGAGATCTTCGACCGTGAGATGGCCGAGTCGCTGGCGCCTGTCGCCGGCCTCGCCAACCAGCTCGGGGAGCACGACGCGGCGCGCCGCCTGGCCCGCCACGTGGTGGAGCGGGAGGCCTACTGCGAGGCGGGGTGGCAACACCTGATCCGTGCGCACTGGCTGTCCGGCGAACGCGGCGAGGCGCTGCGGACGTACTCCGCCCTGCGTGAGGTAATGCTGGACGGTCTCGGTGAGGAGCCGTCGGCGGCCAGCCAGGAGCTCTACCTGCAGATCCTGCGCTCCGAGGACGACAACCGCCGGTTCGCCCAGTCACAGGAGCTCGACCTGTTGCTGCGGCTGCTCCGCCAGGCGCTCGAGAGCGTGCCCGGTATCCGGGTGCCCTCTCAGGACGCTGCGCTCGCGACCACTGCCGTGAGGGTCCTCGCCCAGACGGCGTGAGCCCGCGGGTGTCCGGGGCCAGGGGTGAAGCCCCTGGCCCGTAGGGACCATGCATTCCCCTCACGTTGAGGGTTGCACCCCCCCAGTGGTCCCCCTCACACTGGGGGCAAGTTGTACGCGTGGGCTCGGGGGGCCTGTGCGGGGGGAGCAACACGCATGGCACACATCGTTGCGTCGACGTCCGAAATCGAGACCGTCGGCAACGGGAGGCCGACGACGAGAGTACTCGTCGTCGATGATCACGTCGTCTTCGGCCAGCTCGTCGAACGCGCGCTGCGGCAGGAGAGCGACCTCACCTGCATCGGCACCGCGTCGTCGTTGGCCGAGGCCCGACGCATGTTCACCAAGCTGCGTCCGGACGTCGTCCTGATGGATGTACGGCTGCCGGACGGCGACGGGGTCGACGCGACCACCGCGGTGGTGGCCGAGGACCCCGACGTCCGCGTCGTCGTCCTCAGCGCCTTCATCGACGCGAGCCTGATGCGGCGCGCGAGCCTGGCCGGCGCTACGGCGCTCCTGGCCAAGGACGGTGACCTCGACGACCTGCTGCACGCCATCCGCTCGTCGGAGCCGGGCAGCCTCGCGGTGAACCCGAAGCTTCTCCACCAGCTGGTGAGGGAGAGCGGACGCCAGGCTCCGGGCCCGGATCTCACCCAGCGTGAGCGTGAGGTGCTGCGGATGCTCGCGGACGGCTCCGACCTCACCGTCATCGCCAAAGAGATGTCGATCTCGGTCCACACCTGTCGGGGCCATGTGAAGAACGTGCTGGCGAAGCTGGGGGTGCACTCCCAGCTTCAAGCCGTCGTGGTCGCCATGCGCTACGGGCTGATCGAGCCGGGCATGGGGCACGCGTGACCCGCACGCCGACGATCCCCTACGACCCTGACCGGGTGGCCAGGGGGGCGATCGTCCAGTTCGTCGGCCGGTGTGCGATCGCGCTCCTCATCGTGGGGATCGCGACCTTCGGGGTCGCCAGCAAGCTGTCGAGCCGGCAGGCCCTGCACGACGCCGAGGTGCGTGGCGAGACCTTCGCCCTGGCCATCGCGGCGCCCCAGGTCACGCAGGGTCTGCGCGAGAACCGACCCGCCGCCGTCAGCCGCTTCACCGCCCTGATGACGAACCGTCTCAAGCTGGGAGGGATCGCGCACATCAAGGTGTGGGACCCGGACGGCACCATCATCTGGGCCGACAAGCCGGGTCTCGCGGGGAGGAAGTTCCCGGTCCCCCAGAAGGTCACCAAGCAGGAGGACAGCAGGTTCACCCTGTCCTGGACCTCCTCGAAAGAGAAGTCGGGGGACGGCGACGGTCTGGGCGAGCCGAACACCCTCGAGGTGTACGTCGGCGCGCTCGGCAAGGACGACAAGCCCGTGATCGTCGAGACCTACTGGTCGGCGAGCTCGATCGACACGCGGTACAACGCGTTCCTGAGCCGGCTCGCGCCACTGTCACTGGGAGCCCTGCTGCTGCTCATGGTCGCGATCGTCCCGCTCGGGGTGTCCCTCGCCCGACGCCTGGCCAACAGCACGCGGGAGCGTGACCGGATGCTGCAGCACGCCCTCCGCGCCTCCGACCTGGAGCGCCGGCGGATGACCCGCACCCTGCACGACGGCGTCATCCAGGACCTTGCGGGGCTTGCCTACGTCCTGCCCACCGTCACGCCGACCGATCCGCGGAACGCCGACGAGGCCGAGCTTCGCTCGACCCTTCTCGAGGCGACCGACCTCATCAAGTCCGACGTCCGCCAGCTCCGGGACATCCTGGCCGACCTGTACCCGCCGTCGCTGGAGAAGGACGGGCTCGATGCCGCCCTCACCGAGCTCGCCACCTGGGCCGGCAAGAACGGCATCGACGTCACCGTCTCCACGCGCGGGACCCAGGGGATGGACCCGGCGTACGCCCGCCTCGCCTACCGGGTGGTGCGCGAGGGGCTGATCAACGTGGTCAGCCACTCGGGCGCGGAGCACGCGCTCGTGTGGGTGCGCGTGACACCGCTGTCCGGTGTCGAGATCGCGGTGCGCGACGACGGCCGGCCGGGCAAGCCTCGCCCTGCGGATCAGGAGACGGGCCACTTCGGCCTCCGGATCCTGAGGGACGTGATGACCGACCTCGGCGGCGAGCTCACCATCAAGCACGCCGCGGCCGGCGGCACCGAGCTGCGTGCGTCCCTGCCGGCGACGGCTCGTGAGGACCACGAGCAGGAGCTCGAGCTCGAGGACATCCTGATCTCGACGTAGGTGCTTCAGCAGTGAGCGAGGATCGAGGTCCGCAGCCGGCGGAGGTCGGCGCGACCTAGCGCAGCGTCAGGTGAGCGGCGGCACCGTGATGGTGGTGCTGCTCACCCGACAGGGCCGGTGCTACGGCGAACGCCGTGACCATGGCCACCGACACGACGACAGCACCGGCCGAGACAGCCCTGGTTGCCCTGTTGTCGAGTCGACCGGAACCAGCCGCGACCGGCCGTGGCGTCAGGGAGAACGCGCACACTGCGGCCGCGACCAGCTCCAGCCCTCCACACACCAGGTCCGCAGTTCCCACGGCCTCTGGTACCTGGAAGTCGGCGGGTCCGAACGGCATGCCAACCGTCCTGGACATCGCCCAGACTGCGACCGTCCCGATGCTGGTCACCAGCACCAGGATCGACGTCAGCCTGCTCCAGGCCAGCAGCGCGAGGACGCCCAGGGCGCTCTCGAGCAGCACCAGGACCAGGAAGAACAGACCGGCGGGAGCCCACTCCTCGAGGTGCTCGCCCACCACGCTCGCGTGGATGATAGCGGCGCCTGCGAGGGTCGAGGCCACGGCGCAGCGCGCCACCGGCCCGGCGGTGCGCACGACCATGCTGTCCCCGTTCATGCAGCGATCGTCTCTCGCCCTGGTTGTGGATTCCTTGGACGCTCCGACCGGACTCAGCAGACACTCGCGTCGACGCGCAGGATCGAGCAGCTGTCGGCGGTGAGTGCTCGCTGGAGACCCCAGGCGCCGACCTGGGTGAACGGCAGTCGGGTGTCGCCGTAGAAGGAGTCACCGGAGTGACCGCCACCCACGCCGCCGACCACCTGAAGGTCGAACGTCTCCCAGCCGGCCATACCCTGGTGGGTCATCCAGTTGGAGTTCGGGACGCGTGGGTCCTGCGGCCAGCGAAGTCCCCCGAGGGAGAACACGTGGCTGTTCTCGCTGCCGGGAGCCATCAGCACGTGGACGAGCTCGGGGTCGCCGGCGTACCCCGTCAACCACGGCACCGGGCCCGGGTCGGTGAAGTCCAGGTCGCCGTTCAGCGTGGGCGCGCTCTGGTAGTTGACCAGGGTCGCCCCGGCATTGGCGTTGGTCGGGTACGGCATCGTGTCGCGCCCCATCTGGACGTCGTCGTCGGCCAACGTCACCGAGAAGTCACGGTAGTTGGCCGGCACGTTGCCAGGGGCCCGCACCAGCACCTGCGCTCCGAGGTCTTTCAGGGCACCGGTGGTCGGGTCGCGGAAGATCGTCGGCTGGCCGGGGACCGTCGACGCAGGCGCCACGACGACCATTCCGTAGAGGCCGCGCTTCATCGTGGTGGTGCTCGCCAGGTCGCCGATCGCGGCGCTGCCGATCTGGTCGGACGGCACGTAGTAGACGTAGTTCCGGAGCGCCGCCCGGAGCGACGTTCTGGTCGGTCGAGAAGCCGACGTTGACGCCGCCCGACCCGCCGTCGCGGATGAGCTTGCCCATCGCGAACCCGACCGGGTCCAGCAGCTGGTTGCGCAGGGTGACCTTGACGCAGTCCCCAGCCACCACGTGCATGATCAGCGGCTCCGGGTTCTTGGTGCGGGCCTTGATCGCCGCCGCGTCGCTGGTCGGGACGTACGCCGTCCTGCCGCCGTTCCCGTTGTTGTTGGACCGGTCCATGGCGGTGAGGTCGAACGATCGGTTCGGCGCACCGGCGGGACAGGGGTTGCCAGGCCCGTCGGAGGCAGGCGGCGCCTGGCCCGTGGGTGTCGGCATCGTGTACGGCGTCGTCGGCGTCGGGACGCCGTCCAGCGGCTGGAGGTCGTCGACCAGCCCGGGCAGGATCCGCATGATCCCCCACGCGCCGTCCTGCAACCGGTGCTGCAGGCCGTTGGCGTACAGGTAGTCACCCGGTTGCATCCGCATGGTCGGCGACTCACCGTTGAACACCAGCGTGTAACGCTCGCTGATGCCATAGTGCACAGCGTCGATGATCGTGCCCTCGGGGCTCGGGTTCCCGTTGGCGTCGGGCGCCGTCAGACGCGGCTCGAGCACGGTGCGCCCGCCCAGCAGGTGGAGTGTGTCCAGGGTCGGCGAGATGCTGATGGTCCGCACCACGAGCGGATCGTTCGGATACAGCCGTGGCAGCGGCGTGATCGGGTCGCCGTACTTCCAGGAGCTGAACTGGTTGGCCTGGTCGGGTCTGTCTATCAGCGGGTTGGCCTTCAGGTTCAGCGTCGAGTAGGCGTCGCCGTCGTTGTCGTTGATCGTCCAGAGCGCGAGCTCACGGAAGCTGCCGTTGACCAGCCCCGGTGCCAGAGCGTTGTGGGTGTTGATGTCGACGTAGGTCCCCGAGTCCACCGGCTTGCCGGTCACCGGATCGGTCCACGTCGATCCCTTGGGCTCGATGATCAGCTGCCCGACCAGGCCGTGGCCCCAGCCGTGGATCCCGTCCACGTGGTCGTGCCAGAAGATGTTGTCCAGCATCACGTCGGGGTACCACCGCTCCTGCAGGAACTCGGTGCCCGCGTACTGCCCTGCGGGATGGTCGGAGCCGAGCCCGGTCATCAGCGTGACCGTCTTGGTGCTCGGGTTCACCGACCTGATCTGCTTGATGTCGATGCTCTCCGTGCCCTCACCGACGGCGATCCACTTCTTGTCGGTCCTGCCGTTGGCGTCGGTGCCGGTCAGGCCGTCGATCGACGACAGATGCAGGGTGGTGCTGCCCTTCGCCGCGGGCGCCGTCAGGGTGGCCGACGACAGCTGGTAGGGACGGACCGAGTGCTCGTAGGCGTAGCCCGCACTGACGCCGTCGGAGCCCTGGACGTCGAACTGCACGTGGTGGATGTGCATGCTCACCTTGGAGAAGTGGTCGAACGCCTTGTTGTCGGGGATCTCGTTGGTGAGGGTGATCGCGACGCAGTCACCCTGGTTGGCCCGGATGGCCAAAGGCTCGCCACGGTCGCCGTCCGCGAGAGTGGCGTCCTTGTCATGGGCCAGGACGAAGATCCGCCCGTCGTCGTCGACGAAGTTCGGCGTACGCCGGATCGGTTTCGCGATCGCGACGACGTTGTAGGTGCGTTCGGTCCGACCAGCAGGACAGAGCCCGTCCTTGCGCTTGGCCCAGGGATCGGGATGGGTGCCCTGCACCTTCTGGTTGGCGTCCTCACCGAGCCAGGGAGCCCCCGAGTGCCCGTTCGGCGTGAACGGTGGACGCCCTCCGATGTGGGTCCGGAGCAACGGGTACGCCGGGCGGCCGTTGACCGGGTTGAACAGGATCGCTGGGCGGTTGCCCACCATGTGGTTCCGGTCGATCGCCAGCAGGTTGGGCTGCCCCGGGAAGCCCATCGGGGAGTCGGTGTAGACCGTCGGGTCACCGGGCGCACCGAGGTACACCGGCTTCTTGGCCGTTCCCGCGAGCTTCCAGTCCAGCACGGTGGCGTCCTGGTTGTTGGCCGGGATGCCCGACGGCGGCAGCTGCGGCCGGACCCAGAAGCCGAGGTTCTTGGCCGTGATCGTCTTGCCGTTGAACGTCTTGCCGATCAGGCCCTTCGACTCGACCGCCTTCGGCGGGAGGGGCCGGTCCGTCAGCGGCACCAGATCGGGCTGCCGCGTGTCGTAGACCCGCCAGAAGGCCCACATGCCCGAGACGTAGTGCTTGGCGATGTGGCAGTGGTACAGGAAGTCACCCGCCGACTGCTGGACGCCGCCGGCTCCGCCCTCGATCTCGAGGTTGTAGGACTCGCCTGGGCCGATGGACTGGGAGTCGAGGCGCTGCGAGGGCGACCCGACGGTCGGCGGGTCCTTCCGCAGACCGGTGTCGGCGTAGTTGTACGACGCGTCGGACACCGGGTTGAACCGCCAGCGGTCGCCGCCGCCGTGCAGGTGGAAGATGTGGAACTTCTCCGCACCGACGTGCATGATCCGGATCTTGGTCGGGTCGGCGAGGTAGCCCCGCATCATCGGGGTCGACGGCTCACCGAAGGTGTAGGAGCTGTAGGCGTGGCTCTTCTCCTTGGGGAAGTCGAGCAGCCGGTTGCGGAAGGGCTCGCTGCGGTAGTTGAGGGCGAACTCGCCGGGCCGGTAGGAGCCGGTGGTCTTGTCCACCAAGGGGAGCTTGGTGCCGTCGGCCGCGGTCAGCGTCTCGTTGTCGTTGCCGAACTCGTGGTGCAGCAGGACGGCCTCGCGGAAGCCGCACGTGGGCGTCGCGCTGGTCGGCATGCAGGCCACGTCGACGCCTGCCGGCTTGATGATCGCCTCCCAGCCGGAGACCAGAGGCTTGCCCAAGGTGCTGGCGTCCCAGTACGTCGAGCCGGGCGGCTCCACGATCAGGGACCCGAACAGGCCATGGTCGATGAGAGCGCGGTTGCCGGGGCCGGGGTGGATGTAGTGACCGCCCTCCTCGCGAGGGTCGTTCGGCACCGAGTACCGGTACTCCACGGTCTGCCCCGGAGCCACGGCGGACGAGGGGTTGGCACCCAGTTGGTCGCCGGAGGACGACGCCTCGTACTCCAGGCCGTCGATGTGCATCCCCAGGTCGCCGTCGGCGGCCTGGTTGGTGAACGTGATCGCGAGGCAGTCCCCCTCGTTGGCGCGGATCACCAGGGGCTGGATCGGGTCGTCACGGAGCCCGATCGAGACCTGCCGGCTCTGCTCCTCGGCGCGGATCGCCGGGATGGCGCTGGTGAGGGCATACATGTGACCGCCGGGGTCGTGGTCACCGAAGCGGTTCGTGGTGATGTCGACGTCGATCGCTGCCATGTCGTAGGAGCGGTCGACGGGGCCGCCGGACAAGCAGCCGGGGGTTGCTGCCGCCGACGCCGCGGACGTTGCCGCGCCGCCGAGTCCGGCGACCGCCGCCGCCAGCGCGGCGCCGATCGCGACCGCGAGCAGGCGTCGTGACGGAAGCGCCCGCAGCCGTCCTGGGAAACCGCGACCCAGGACGAGGACGGGGACGACTGCCACGAGGACCGTGGCCGCATCTGCGAGCACGCTCAACGGAGACGCGTGGATGCCGGCGAGCCCTGCGTGCAGCCAGGCGCCCGCGGCGACCGCGAGCGCGACGACCGGCGCCTGTACGACGACGTCCTCACGCGGGGTGCCGACCCGACGGGCCCGCGCGAGATGGGCGGTCAGAGGAAGGGCGACGAGGGCGAACGCGGCGGTACACCCCAGCATCGCGATGAGCTGGGCCAGACCGCCCTGCTCGTGCCCGGCATGCGCACCCGGCTCGACGGCGAGGAGCCACAGCGAGCCGGCGAGGGCGCACAGCAGTGCAACGGCGAGGTCACCCAGCACGAGCAAGGTGTCATCGGCCGAACCCGTTGGACGGGCGGACGAGATCCGTGACATGGCAGCGCTCCCTCAGTGCTCGTGGTGCTCGTGGTCGTCGCCCGTGCCAGGCGGGGCCTGGTCGACGGTCGTCAGGTCGACGTCGCCCGACGATCCGGGGGCGCGCAGGGTCAGATGGCCCCCGTCGCGGGAGACCACGAAGGTGACGGTGCCCTCGACCTCCGCGTGGGGTGAGAGCACGCCGGTGCCCAGAGAGCCGCCCGTCGGCAGGATCGGGGTGCTCTTGCCGACCTCGTAGGCCCGCAGCTGCGTGGGATCGAACCCCGCGCGCTGGTCGCCGGCCGAGACGAGGAACGAGACCCGGACCATCATCTGTGAGTCGGAGACGTAGCCGCCGATGTTGTGACCCATCCCGCTCATCAGGTCCCGCTGAGCCACCCCCACGACCTGGGCGACATCGGTCACCGTCCAGGTCGCGCCGGCGAACTGCAGCGACTGCGGGTCGTCATCGGCCGTCAGCAGTGCCGTGGCCCGGACACCGCCGGCGACAGTGGCGAGCAGCAGCAGGCCGCTGGCGAAGTAGGACGACCGGCTCAGCCGGGTCGGTCGGGTGGCGTGCGCGAGAGACATGGGTCAATAGAACGACGTACGCCTTGTGGACACCTTGTACGCGCAGATGCCCGCGGACCAGGTCCGCGGGCATCTGGGCGTGCTTCTGGCTACCTCCTCAGGTGTGGAACCTCCAGGTCAGGACGGCCAGCTTGTTGTTGGCCATGTCGCTGATGCCGCCGGTCAGCCTCACCTCGAACTGGCGTGCCTTGCCGAGAGCGGCGCTGGGGTTCAAGGTGGCCGTCCTCCCGTTGCCACTGAGGGTGACCGTCGCCGCGACCTTCTTGCCGGACGACAGGTTCGTCAGTGTGACGGTCGTACCCGACACGCCCTTGACCTGCTCGCTGAACCCGACGACGACGTTCGAGCTCGTCGGCACGTTCTTCGCGCCCGATCCAGGCGCCCTGCTCGTCACCGTCGGTGCGGTCTTGTCCGCCACCGTCTTGAACGACCAGGTCGTGGTGGACATGGCGTTGCCTCCCGTGTCCCGGATCGCGCCCGCGCCACCGGTCAGCGTCGCGGTGTACTGCGTCCCGCTCGCCAGAGCCGCGTTGGGCTTGAGCGTGGCCGAGGTCCCGCCCGGGTTCAGTGTCACGGTCGCGCTGACCGCAGTCCCGGTCACCGTGTTGCGCAAGGTGAACGTGGTGCCCGAGACACCCTGGACCGGCTCACTGAACGACGCGGTCACGAGCGTGCCGGTCGGCACCCCGGTGGCAGCGCTTGCGGGCGTCCGGTTGCTGACCGTCGGGGCGATGATGTCGCCGATCACGGTCACCGGGTTGGACGTCGTACTCGAGACGCTCGTACCCACACTGTTGATGGCCGACACCCGGAACCGGACCACCGTGTTCGGCGTCAGACCGGTCACCATCGTGCTGGTGGCTGGAGCGTTGACCATCAATGTCTGGATCACGGCGTTGGAGCTGTCGAGCACCTCCACCTTGTAGGACGAGACGGCTGCACCACCGTCGCTGGCTGGCGCGCTCCAGGTGACGCTGGCGCCACCCACAGCGGCCGTAGCCGTGCCGATCGACGGTGCACCTGGTGCCGTGGCCTGTGGAGCCTGCGGCGTCACCGGAGCGGACGGGGCACTGTCCGTGCCCCCACCACCCTGGCCGTTGGCGCGCACCCTGAAGGTGAGCGTCGTGCCGTTGGTCAGGCCCGTGATGATCGCCGAGGAGTCGGTCCCGGGAACGGTGACCTTCTTGACCTCGGTGGTCCCGTCGAACGCCTTGATGTCGAACGACGTGACGTCGGGCCCAGCCGGCTCGGTCCACGTCACGAGCGCGCTGGCGTTGAGAGCCAGAGCAGTGACGTTGAGCGGCGTCGCGGGCGGCGAGGCGAACAGTCGTGACCAGTCGGTCCTCGAACGCGTTGCACTCCTTCGTCACCGCGTCCGTCCCGATGCAGAACCGCAGGTTCTCGATGTTCCACAGGGTGTCCGTACCGTCGCCCTTGGGGAACGGCGGGCCGGCTGCCACCGAGGCGTTGTCCGCCACGGTCACACTGCCGTCCGCGTTGGCGGTGACCGTGAAGCCAGCCGCGCCAACCGTGGGCTCCTCGGAGAACACGGCGGTGTCGCAGTTGGTGGTCGTGGCCAGCGACATGCACCGTCCCGTCTGCGCTCACCGCCGGGCAGTCGCCTGCCAGGCTACGGGCCGCGCTCGCACCGATCGCGGAACCGTCCGGCTCGGCGATCTCTCGGACGTTCACCAGGTTGCCCGGGTCCACCAGTCCGGCGAACACGGCCTGCTGCAGGGTCATCCCTGCGGTCCCGGGACCGAAGGTGCCCCCTGGCTGTGCCTTGCCCTCCATGAGGTCGGTGCGTCCGATCTCGGTCGACGGGTCGGCCGGGTCGGTCCGGACGGTGATCGCGACGCGCAGAGCAGAGTCGCCATCGATGATGTCCTCGTTCTCGCGACCTTCGAGCACGTCGCTACCGCCACCACCGAGCAGGATGTTGCCCTCGGCCCAGACACCGGGGGTGCCGTCGAGAGCGGCGCCCGGAACGCCGGTCAGCGGGCAGTCACCTGCGGCCGCGACGGCCTTGACGTCCGCAACGGAGGTCGGGAACGTCGTGACGTAGTCCCCCAGTCCCGTGATGCGGTCGACACCAGCCTGATCGAGAGCGTCACAGCCGGTGAACCCGAACCCACCGACGATCCGCTCGAGGGCGTCGCCTCGGATGATGTCGTTGAAGTTCGAGCCCGAGTCGGCCTCGGTCTCCTGCCAGCGGTCGCGGTTCACGACCACAGGCAGCGGCAGACCGGCCAGCTGCTGGTTGATCTCGAGGTCGTCGTCGCCGCCCACCGTGTCGTACTGGTGGATGGCCCAGTCGAACCCTCCGGCACCTGCGTTGCGGTCGATCGCGGCGTTCTGCGCCATGATGTCGTCGCCACCTTCGGTGTCGTAGTCGTTCTCACCGGGCTGGCCGACGAAGATGTCGTTGCCGGGTGCCTTCTCGGCCGGGTCGTCGAAGAACGGCGCACCGTGGTCGCCCTGGAGCAGGTCCTGCCCAGTGCCACCCTCCAGCCAGTCGTCGCCACCGTCTCCGAAGACGGTGTCTGCGCCCTGGCCGGCGATGACGTAGTCGTTGCCGGGTCCGGCGAACGACTCGTTGTCGTTGGCTCCACCGTTGATGAAGTCGCTGCCGGCGTTGCCCATCGGGATGTCGTCGCCGGGACCACCGTCGACGGCGTCGTTGCCCGGACCACCCTTCGGCACGTCGGCACCGTCGAGATCGGTGATGATGTCGTTGCCGTCACCGCCGAGCGCGATGTCGTCTCCACCGTTGCCCTCGATGCGGTCGTTGCCCGCGCCACCCCAGAAGGTGTCGTTGTCGTTGCCACCGATGACCTTGTCGTCACCGGTGGTGCCGTTGTAGACGGACTGTCCGTTGATGCCCGCCGGGTCGATCTTGTTGACCGCCCGGTACTGGATCGTGCCGTCCGGCTTCTCCAGCAACAGCTGGTTCTCGTCACAGTCCGTCGTAGCCGGGTCGTCGTTGACCGTGCCGGCACCGATGAGCGGCGTCAGCGCCGGCGTCGCCGTCATCGACAGCGTCGTTCCCAGAGCAGGATTGATGTCCGGCACCCCGCTGGGTGCGCCTGTCGAGTACGGCGACGTGATGTCGCCCAGCTGGAACCTGCAGTCGGCGGTCGAGAACGCGTCGGCCTTCAGCGTGTTCGTGCCCTCCGTGTTGCGCTGGATCATCTCGGAGAACGAGTTGCCCTCGAGCTGGGTGCGCAGGTTCATACCGGGCGTGCGCGCCAGGTAGTACAGGCGGTCGCCGTCCTGGAGCTTCTCCAACTGCGTCTGGAAGACGTAGTTGAAGGTGCTACCCAGCAGTCCACCGAACAGGTTGGTCACCTCGGCGAGGCCACCGACCCACAGGTCGACGTCGTCGAGTCCGGTGGTGGTCCTGCCGTTGGCGTCGGCCCAGGAACCGGTGCTGAACATGAAGTCCGCAGCATCGGCCGGCTGGATGTCGGTCGGCAGCGGGTCCACGATCGCCCGTGCAGCATCGCGCTTCGCGGCCAAGGTGGTGGCGTTGACGATGGTCGGGTGCGTGCCGTAGGCCGCCACGAAGTTGATCAACGACTCGGGGTGCTTGAGGTGCTGCCCGTAGTCGCTCCAGCTCGTGTACGGAGCCAGCTGGCCGTCGTTGGTCTGGGCGAAGATCTCCCGACGCACCTCGTTCAGCGGCGCCACGCCGGCCTCACGGGCACGCGTCATGTTGATCGACGCGAGGTCGAGAGGGAGACCGAGCAGGTTGTTACGCAGAGTCTCGGTCACGAACTCGTCGATCTCATTGCCCGTCTGGTCGGACGAACCCATGAAGACGCTGCCCGCGCCCTGTGCCGCCGTGAGCGTCCCGGCACTACCACCGTTGTAGAGCTCTGGCGGGTTGAGGAAGGCGGTCAGCAACGGGAGCGAGTTGTCGGTCTTCTTCCCGGTGCTCGGGTTGACGTTCGTGCGGGCGACGTCGTCGTCGAGCATGGAGTGCCCGAACCGGTAGACGGCGTGCGCGAACTCGGCCTCGATAGCCGGGTTGATGTCCGGGGAGTACACGTGGAACGGCCGGACCGCCGGCTGCACCTTGCGTGCGAACTCCTCGAAGACCAGGTGCTGGTACTCCATCTCGGTGACGAAGCGCGCAGCCTGGAAGAGCCGCTCACCATAGCCGTAGTTTCCGGTCTCGAGCCCCAACGGCGTGCCGGTGCCACCGACTCCGATGGCCTTCCAGTCCGCCAGGCGAGCAGCTGCACCGGGAGTCGTGTCCGTCTCGAGGACGTTCTTGATGTAGTCGACCAGCCGGTTGTGCTCGGAGTGGAAGATCTGGTGGATCGAGGTGAGCGCGATGTTCTCGTTGCAGCGACCGTCACCACAGGCGGCGTGCGAGGCGAGCAGCTCGTCGTCGTAGGTGCCGCCACACTGGTGGGCGAAGTCGGCCGACGCGGTGTGCACGAGATCGGGGATGTTCGGGTCCGTCTGTGCGGCACCACAGGGCTGCCCGTCCTTGTCGGGAGTCGGCAGCGCGTCCGGGATGTGGTCACCGTCGGAGTCGAACAGCGCGGACGGGTCCGCGTTGTGCGCGATGTCGGTCAGGAACGGCGTCTCGAAGTGCCGCACGTTGTCCGGCACCGGAACCGGGTTGGCGAGGTTGCCCTCGAGCATGTCCCCCGTGCCCTGGTCGACACCGTTGATCGTGCAGGCGCCGTTGCAGACGTACTGCGGCAGCCCGGTGGGGCCGGGCAGGTACTTGCCGTACGGGTCCGTGGCGACCATCGGGACATTCACCACGTCGATGTCGGTGAGGCGAAGGCCGAGCAGCGCGGCCGACTGCTTCTTCACCGCGGCCCAGGTCGACTCGCCACCCGTCATGTCCGGTGACGCGGAACCAGGCACCGCGGGGTCGCCCGAGTAGGTCTGGCCGGCCGGGAGGCCGGTGAGCAGCTTGCCGGTCGCGACGGCCTTCGGGCTGGTGCGCCCGACGGCGGCGTCGCCGGCGGCCGGGTCGTTGGGCCGGTACTCACGCAGGAAGACCTGGTGCGAGGCGTGCGAGGTGTAGGTCTGGCTCTGGTCGACCCAGGGCGTGTCGGTGTTGTCGGGTCCGTCGTCGTCGGTACCCAAGATGCCGTCGGGGCCGGCCTTGACCTGGGCCCGGGTGAGGACCATGAATGCCTGAGAGGCCGGGACCTCGTCACCGTTGCCGGGAATGCCGTCGGGGCCGAGGGTCCGCAGCGGGTCGTCGGCCTTGAGCGGGATGAACACGGTGTCGCCGGTCTTGACCGTCTGGTCGACGCCGTGGTCGAAGAACTGCCCGAAGAACGTGAACACCGAGTTGAACGGCGGCGAGAGGCCGACGTCGGTGGTGATGTTCGGGATGAAGAGGGTGTGGTGCTGCGCCGTGCAGCCCTTGGGCTGCAGCGGCGTGATGTCGGCACCGCCGGCGGCCACGTCGCAGGGGACGGCGCTCGGTGTGCCGTCCTGGGCACGCACGGGCCGCGTGGCTGCCGCGACGGCCGCCGGGTTGCCGGAGGTCTGGTCGACGATCAGGTTGCTGATCGTGCGAGGCTGCGAGTCGACCACGTTGCCGCTGGTCTGCTTGTAGCTGGTGTTGCACGCCACCGGGTCGGTGCACTGTCCGTGCTGGAGGAAAGGTGAACGCGGGCTCGGCGGACCCGTCTCCGGGCCGCCGGGAACCGAGTCGGCGTCACGGAAGGAGGGCTTCGTGAGTCGCGGGAACACCTCGTCGGAGGCCGCGAAGCGCGCGGTGCCCGCGGTCTTGAGGTTGTTGCAGGAGCCGTCGACCGTCCGCAGGCCGTACGACGTGAGGATGTCCGGGATCTGTTCGGCGTCCGGGATGTTGTCCCCGGGTCGCGCCACCAGCGTGCCGCACGGGTTCGACGCCGTCAGCGTCGTGGTGTGCCGCTCGGCGATCTTGATCTGCTTCAGGATGAAGGCCAGGTCACCCGGCGTCACCACGAAGTCGTTGCCGACCGGTGCCGGTGCCGCAGCAGCCGTCTGCATGCTGCCGAGCTGGAGCCCGAGTCCCAGCACGATCGCGAGCGCGCAGAGCGCCGCGAACGGTTTGGACCTGGCAGCTCCCCGCCTCCGTGGACCCGAGCTCCGAGACTCCTTGCTGATCCCTCGGCCAACGTGGCGACGCGTGGCTGCGGTCATGGCACACCTGCTCTTTCCTAGCGGACGACAGACCCACGGTCATCCCGGCAGGTTGGAAATTCCTTGTAGGTGCGTCCTGAGCCTCAGCGAGCTCGCACCCAGTCGCGCGTCCGCGGGCCCGGGAGGAAGCCGATGCTGCGGTAGACCCGGCCCGGCTCCGGGTAGTCGTCGTCGCCCCGCGGCCTGACCAGACCGGTCGTGCCGCCCAGGCCGCGAGCGGCGTGCAGGGCGGCCAGGCTGACAGCGCTCGCGAGCCCGCGGCGACGATGCTCCGGACGACAGCCCACCGGCTCGACCAGGGCCATGCCGGACTGGTCGTCGAGCCAGACGCAGCAGGACGCCACCATCTCGTCATCCGGCGTGACCGCCACCCAGTCGAGCACAGCACGATAGGGCTCCGTCGCCATCAGGCGTCGATAAGCCTCGCCGGACACCTTCGACGTCTCCGCCCAGGAACCCCGATGGCAGGCCGCGCGGGCCTCATGCTCGTCGGGGCGTACGGCGCGGAACGAGTAGCCGGGCACGTCAGGGATCGGTGGCAGGGTCGCCAGGTCCAGGGTGTGCTGGCTGAACCACGGGATCTCCACGTGCACGAAGCCTGCCGCCTCGAGAGCCGCCACGAGGTGCGGCTCGGTGGCGAGGGTCGACGTACGGACGGCTGGTGCGGTCGCCGTCGCCAGGAACCAGGCCACTGCCTCCTCTGCCACACCGGGGTACGCCGGGTCGATGCACCACTCCATCCACTCCGGGCTCTCGACCCACGCCCAGCCGACCGGAAGGCCGTCGGCGTGGAAGACCCGCACCGGCCCGTGCTCGAGGTCCTCGGGCTTGGCGTAGCGGGCGCTCCACGTGATCTGCCCGGGGTGCTGCCACGACGTCGGGGTCAGCCGCGAGGCGACCGCACACATCTCCGGCAGCGCCCCGTCGATGTCGACGGTCTCGCCGCTCACCCTCGGGTGACCTCGACGAACCAGTCGGCCGCCTGGGCGGGGTCGTGCTCCAGCGCGGCATCGTGGACCGCGACCTCGGTCATCGCGAAGCCGGGCACCGGGGCCTTCCACCAGCCGCCACACGGCTGGATCTTCTCGTGCTCCATGAACGCGATCACCCGCTCGACGATCGCATCGGCGTCACCCTCGGTGTGGACCAGGAAGGTGTTGGTCTGCGGTGGCTCGGGAGACGGTCGCAGCCCGCGCGCCGACAGCTCGGTGGCCAGCGACCGCGCCCACGCGGCGTACTCCCCCATCCGGGGCAGCCGGTCGCGAAGCCCGGACAGGGCCGAGATCGCGAACGGCGTCAGGTGGAAGAGGGTGCCGCCCATCCGCTTGCGCCAGCGCCGGGCCTCGTCGATGACGTCCTGAGGACCGGCGAGCGCGGCCCCCGCGAGCCCCTCGAGACCCTTGTAGAACGACACGTAGATGCTGTCGAACTGCCCGGCGATCTCCGCCAGCGGGCGGTCGTAGAACGGCTGAGACTCCCAGATCCGTGCGCCGTCCGCATGCAGGGGTACGCCGAGCTCCCGGGCCGCCGCGGACAGCTCACCGAGCTCCTCCCAGGTCGGCAACAGGCAGCCGGCATCGCGCAGCGGCATCTCGACCAGAGCGGCACCCAGCCCGGGCCCGAGAGCGCGCAGGTCATCCGCCGTCGCCGTCGCGCGCCCGGTGGTCAGGTGCTCGAACTCGAAGCCGTGCAGCCGGCGCGGTCCGTCGTCCTCGTGGTGGAGCAGGTGGGAGAGGTCGGGGATCGCGACCCGCTTGGAGCCGGAGCGGTCGGTCCACACCCGCAGCGCGGCCTGCTGGGCCATGACCCCGCTCGGGAAGAATGCGGCGGCCGGCTTGCCGAGCAGCTCGGCGACCTGTCGCTCGACCTCGGCGACCGGCCCGCGCTCGGCGTAGACGTCCCAGTCCGTGACGTCCAGCGACTCGGCATCGTCGGCGACCGCGCGCAGGACCTCGGCGGGCGTGCGCGGTGGATGCCAGAAGACCGTGCTGGTGCAGGCCTTCGCCGCAGCGCGGAAACGCTCCATCTGCTCGTCGTCGCTCACCGGCCCAGCCAACCAGCCGCCCCCGACAGCAGCAAACTCCTTTCGCGGGGTGCCTTGACTGTCGCCGGGTCCTGCAAGGGTGGAGCTCACGAGTCGAGGAAGGAGCACCATGACCGTCCTGATCACCGACCAGCGCCGCTATCCGCAGGGAGTCCCCTGCTGGGTCGACACCGCGCAGCCCGACCCACCGGCGGCCGCCCGCTTCTACGGCGAGCTCTTCGGCTGGGAGCTGACCGAGGCGATGCCGCCCGACGTGCCCGGCAGCTACCTGATCGCCACACTCGACCACCACGACGTGGCGGCGATCGGGTCGATGGACCCCGACGAGCCCCCGGCCTGGCGGACCTACGTGTCGTGCGACGACGCCGATGCCACCGGTGAGGCGGTCGTGCTTGCCGGAGGCACCGTCGTCTGGGGTCCCGAGGAGGCCGGACCGGCCGGCCGTACGGCCACCTGCGCCGACCCCGCGGGTGCCCTGTTCCAGCTGTGGCAGGCGCGTCGCCGGCTCGGCGCGCAGATCGTCAACGTGCCCAGCACGTGGAACTTCAGCGACCTCCACACGCCCGACCCCGATCGGGTCCTGCCGTTCTACGGCGACGTCTTCGGCTGGCAGGTGTCCGACGACCTCGGCGCCGGGATGATCCGGCTTCCCGGCTACGGCGACCACCTGGCCGCCACCGTCGACCCCGACATCCACCAGCGCCAGGCCCACGCACCGGCGGGTTTCGCGGACGTGATCGCCGGTCTCTCGCTGACCGACGCCGAGCCCGAGTGGCGCGTGCGTTTCGCCGTCGCCGACCGCGACGCCAGCGCCGCCACCGCGGAGCGGCTGGGCGCCACTGTCGTCTCGTCCGCCGACACGTCCTGGACGAGGGAGGCCCTGATCCGTGATCCCCAGGGAGCCGAGCTCACGCTGAGCCAGTACGCGCCGCCCGGCTGATCCGGCCTCAGGTCAGGTTGCGGGTGCCGGGCGGGATGCCCTCACCGCGCCCGACGCCCTCGACCATCTCCTGCAGGGCGGTGAGGGCGACCCGCTGCGGGAACGGACCGAAGCTGGCCCTCGCCACGCCGAGCTCCTGCAACCGCTCGAGGGACGGCGCGCCCTGCACAGGCAGCATCGACAGCTTCTGCGGGCCGAACGCCTCGACGAGGGCCACCACCTGGTGCTCGACGAGGGCACCGGGCACGAAGACCACCGGCGCCCCGGCGTCGAGGAACGCGCGACCACGCTCGATCGCGTCGGCCAGCACCTCGTCGGGATCGCGGTCGCCGCCCCGGAGCAGGGCATCGGTGCGGGCGTTGAGCACGAAGTCGGGAACGCCCTCGTCGGCGGCGGCACGCAGCACGGCCTCGACCGACGCGACCGCCTCGGGCAACGGCTTCATCTGGTCCTCGATGTTGGCGCCGACCACCCCGAGGCCGATCGCACGGCGGCAGGTCTCCCCGGCGTCGCCGTACCCGCCCTCGAGGTCGGCGGTCACCGGCAGGTCGACGGCGTTCACGACCCGGCCGACCGCCTCGAGCATCAGGTCGAGCGGGATCCGCTCGCCGTCCTCGTAGCCGTACATCGAGGCGATCGCATGACTCGCGGTCGCCAGCGCCGCGGTGCCCTCGGTCTGCGCCACGACGCGGGCGCTCGCGACGTCCCAGACGTTGACCAGGGTGAGCAGGGTCGGATCCGTGTGCAGCGCCAGCAGCTGGGTGGCGCGTTCGGCAGTGGAGGTCATGACCCGAGTATCGCCTCGCGCCGCCCCCCTGATGGAGGAGGTCGCGCTGCGACCGTCTCGAAACCCTGGCACTGCTGGTTGAGCAGGTCGCTCTGCGACCGTCTCGAAACCTGCGCTCGCCTACGCCGTGCCTCGTTCCTCGGCACGGCTGCTCGCTACCCCCAGAAGACCCGGTCGACGACGGCTCGGGCGCGGCGGGTGGTGCGGAGGTAGTCGTTGACCATCTCGTCCGACCGACCCGGACCGTAGCCGAGGATGCTCGCCACGGCGGCGCGCTCGCGGGCGTCGCGCGGCAGCTGGTCACCGCTCTTGCCGGTGACCAGGGTGATCGCGTTCCGCAGCCGGCTGACGGTGCGCCACGCCCCGTCGAGTGCGCCGGCGTCGGCGTCGGAGAGCAGGTCGGCCGCGTGGGCGGCATCGAGCGCGGTCAGGGTGCGAGGGCTGCGCAGCGCGGGAACCGTGCCGGCGTACCGGAGCTGGAGCAGCTGCACGGTCCACTCGATGTCGGCGAGCCCCCCGCGACCGAGCTTGAGGTGGGTCTGCGGGTCGGCGCCGCGGGGCAGGCGCTCGCGGTCCACGCGTGCCTTGATCCGCCGGATCTCGACCACGTCCGCGTCGCTGATGCCGTCGGGTGGGTAGCGCAGGGGGTCGACCATCTCGGTGAACCGCTCACGCACACCCTCGTCCCCCACCACCGCATCGGCGCGGAGCAGAGCCTGCGCCTCCCAGACCTTGGACCACTTGGCGTAGTAGGCGGCGTACGACGCGAGCGTGCGCACCAGCGGCCCCTGCTTGCCCTCAGGGCGGAGGTCGGCGTCGACCACGAGCGCGGGGTCGCTGGCGGGCGCGATCAGCAGGGCACGGAGCTCGTTGGCCACTGCCTGGGCGTACGCCGTGGCGTCGCCGCCCGCGTCCGCGGCGTCGTCGATCGGCTCGTGGACGAACAGCACGTCGGCGTCGCTGCCGTAGGACAGCTCGAACCCGCCGTACCGGCCCATCGCCACCACACCCATCCGGGTCGGTGCCTCGTCGATCCCCCGTTGCTCGCGCACCGACCGGCCCGCGACGTCGAGCGTGGCCTGGAGGGTCGCGTCGGTCAGCCGCGACAGCCCCGCGCCGACCTCGGCCACCTCCGTCTCGCCGAACAGCTCGCCGACCGCGATCCGGAGCAGCTCGCGTCGGCGCAGGGCTCGGATCGAGCGGACCGCCTCGGCCGGGTCGTCCTGGCGGTCGGCCGTGGCACGCATCTGGGCAAGGACCGCCTCGGACGACAGGGGCGTGAGGTCGCCGCCGAGCATCCGGACGCCCTCCGGCTCGCGCTCGAGCAGGTCCGTGGCGTAGCGCGACGTGGCCAGCACGCGGGCCAGCCGCTCGGCGACCTGGCCCTCGTCGCGCAGGGTCTTGAGATACCAGTGCGACGAGCCGAGGCTCTCGCTGATCCGCCGGAACCCGAACAACCCGGCGTCCGGGTCGGGTGCGTCGGCGAACCACTCGAGCATGGCCGGCAGCAGGGTCCGCTGGATCGCCGCGGTCCGGCTCAGCCCGCTGGTGAGCGCCTCGAGGTGTCGCAGCGCCGCCTTGGGGTCGGCGAACCCGAGCGCCGCCAGCCGGACGCCGGCCGCCTCGGTGGTGAGCCGCGCCCCCTCGGCCGGCACCCGTGCCACGGCCTCGAGGAGCGGGCGGTAGAAGAGCTTCTCGTGGAGTCGGCGTACCTCCCGGCGATGGTGC
Source organism: uncultured Actinomycetota bacterium (assembly GCA_963833775.1). Lineage (GTDB taxonomy): Bacteria > Actinomycetota > Actinomycetes > Propionibacteriales > Nocardioidaceae > Nocardioides. The sequence continues at coordinate 416,994 of CAWHZH010000015.1, forward strand.
GACCAGGCCTCGTCCAGCGCCTTGGCCGGCTCCTTGACGAAGCCCATGCTGCGGCCGATCCGGCGTAGCGATGCCTCGTCGGCGGGCACGATGTGGGTCCGCCGGAGGTGCTGGAGCTGGATGCGATGCTCGAGAGTGCGCAGGAACGAGTACGCCGCGGCGAGCGACTCGCCGTCCTCGCGGCCGACGTAGCCACCCCTGGTCAGCGCGTCCAGCGCGCTCAGGGTCGCGGCGCTGCGGAGCTTCCGGTCGGCTCGCCCGTGCACCAGCTGCAGGAGCTGGACGGCGAACTCCACGTCACGCAGCCCGCCGGAGCCGAGCTTGAGCTGGCGGTCCGCCTCGCGGGCGGGGATGTTCTCGACCACGCGCCGGCGCATCGCCTGCACGTCGCTCACGAAGCCGTCCCGCTCGGCGACCTGCCAGACCATCGGCTCGACCAGCTCGAGGAACGCCCGCCCGAGGTCGAGGTCGCCGGCGACCGGACGCGCCTTGAGCAGGGCCTGGAACTCCCAGGTCTTGGCCCAGCGCTCGTAGTAGGCACGGTGGCTCGCCAGGGTGCGGACCAGCGGGCCGGCCTGGCCCTCGGGGCGCAGGTTGGCGTCGACCGGCCAGATCGTCCCCTCGACGGTGTGCTCGCTGCACACCTGCATGAGCTGGGAGGCCAGCTGGGTGGCGACACGCGCGGCGGACACCTCGGCGGCGTCCGCGGCTGGTTCGAAGACGTACAGCACGTCGACGTCCGAGACGTAGTTGAGCTCGTGCCCGCCGCACTTGCCGAGTGCGACGACCGCCAGCCGCGCGGTCTCGGCGCCGGGCACCCGGGACCGCGCGATCGCCAGTGCCGCCTCGAGGGTGCCGGCAGCGAGGTCGGACAGCTCGGCCGCGGCGTCGTCGACACCGAGGTGGTGGGCGAGGTCGCGCGCCGCGAGCCGGGTCAGGATGCGGCGGTACTCCACGCGCAGTACGTCGGGTGCCGACGCGACCGTTGCTGTCGGGTGCTCGGACTCGGGATCGGCGCCGACCGCCCGCAGGAGCGCGTCCCGTACGGCGTAGGCCGGCGGGCGCGTGGAGCCGAGGAACGGGTCCGCCAGCTCGCGCCACTGCTCGGGATGGCGGCACAGGTGATCGGCCAGCGCCTGGCTCGCACCGAGGACGGAGAGCAGCCGCATCGAGGTGCCCTCGTCGTCGGCGAGCTCACCCACCAGGTCCGGGCCCGCCCGGCCGACCAGGCGGGTCAGCTCCGAGAGCGCCTGGTCGGGGTCGGCCGTCCGGGCCAGCAGCGCCACGAGTGGTTCCGCCCGGTCACCCAGCGTGGCGAGCTCGGCGCGGGCCCGCGCCGGGTCCTGGAATCCCAGGCGCAGCAGCCGCGAGTGGACCGAGTCGCTGCGGCCGGGGGTCACCGCGTCAATGTAACCAGTCGTGCCCGGGCGTCGCCTCGTTCATCCGCGCAGACCGGCAGCCGCCTCCCGGTCGACGACCACCGTGGCGTGCTCGTGCCGCTGCAGGACCGACGCCGGGCAGGACTCGGTGACGGGTCCCTCGACAGCGGCGGCGACGGCCGAGGCCTTGTGGGACCCCGATGCCACCAGCACGAGGCGGGATGCCTCGAGGATCGTGCCGAGGCCCTGGGTGAGGCAGTGCGTCGGCACGTCCCCGGGACGGCGGAAGAAGCGCGCGTTGTCGGCTCGCGTGGTCTCACTCAGCCGCGCCACCCGGGTGCGGGACCCGAAGGGAGAGCCCGGCTCGTTGAAGCCGAGGTGCCCGTTCCGGCCGATCCCCAGGAGCTGGACGTCCACACCACCCAGCCGGCGCACGGCGTCCTCGAAGGCGAGACAGGCGGCTTCCGGGTCGGCGGTCGCGCCGTCCGGGACGAGCAGGTGGTCGTCCGGGATGTCGAGTGGTGCGGCGATCTCGCGTCGTACGAAGGAGTGGTACGACGCGGGGTCGGACTCGGCGATCCCGAGATACTCGTCGAGCGCGACGCATCGCACCCCCGAGAAGTCGAGGCCGGACTCATGCGCCGCCGCCAAGGCCCGGTACGTCGTCACCGGGGACGATCCGGTCGCGACGCCCAGCACCAGACCGGGGTCGCCCTCCAGCGCGTCGACCACGAGCGAGGCCGCGACCGATCCCAACGCCTCCTGGTCCTCGACGACCACGACGTCCATGCTCCGCTGCCTCTCTGGGGTCCCCGCACGACACACCCTGTCGAACCTCTTGCGGATGCCGAGCCCATCGTGCAGGGTATTAGGAAAGTTTCCTATCTAACTATGGGGCCGCATGGCAAGGGCGACAGAGAGACTGGTGGCGGCCGGGGCGTGTGCGGTCCTGACCGCGACCCTGGTCTCCGCACCGGGTCTGCCCCGGACCGCCGCCGCGGGCGCACCCCCGTCACTCGCGGCGGCGGTACCAGGGCAGATCCGGGTCAACCAGCAGGGCTATCTCCCGCACGAGTCCAAGAAGGCCATGCTGATGGCACCACGGGCCGTCCAGCACGGCACCTTCGTGGTGACCGACGATGCCGACCGCGTGGTGCTCCGCGGGCACGTGCCCTCGGCATCGACGGGCTCCTGGAACAAGCGCTTCCCCGACGTCTACCGACTCGACCTCAGCCGGCTGCGGGCGCCCGGCCGCTACCGAGTCGTCGTAGCAGGTGCGGTGCAGGCGACGTCCCCCTGGTTCCGCGTGACGGGAGCGAGCCGCCTCTTCGGAACGCTGCTCGACTCGGGAGTCGCCTTCGACCAGACGCAGCGCGACGGCCGGCACGTCGTCCGCGGCCGGTTGCACCGCAGGCCTTCGCACCTGCACGACCGGCGAGCGACCGTCTACCGCTGGCCGCGGATGGCACGTGGCTCCGACCTGATCACCGACCGCCGACTGCACCCGCTCGGCGGCCCCGCGGTCGACGTGTCCGGTGGCTGGTTCGACGCCGGCGACTACCTCAAGTTCACCCACTCCACGGCGTACAACGACGTCCTGCTCTTCACCAGCGCCCGCCTCCTGGGCCACCGGGCGCCAGCGGCCCTCACGGCCGAGGCTCGGTACGGCCTGCACTGGCTGGAGAAGATGTGGGACGCGCGCAGCCGCACGCTCTACATCCAGGTCGGCATCGGCTCCGGGAACCGGGCCGGGACCTTCCGCGGCGACCACGACCTGTGGCGGCTCCCCCAGGCCGACGACCGTGACCACGCGCACCAGGACCGTTTCGTCTCGCACCGCCCCGTCCTCGCGGCTGCTCCAGCCGGCAGCCCGATCAGCCCCAACCTGGTCGGCCGGGTCGTGGCCTCCTTCGCCCTCGCGGCACAGGCCGACGCCCGCCACCACCGGGCCCGTGCCCAGCGCGAGCTTCGTCAGGCCCGGCTCCTCTACGCGATGGCTGCGACCGCCGGTCCGCCGCACCCCTTGGTGACCGCACTCCCGCACGCGTTCTACCCGGAGTCGAGCTGGCTGGACGACATGGAGCTGGGCTCGGCCGAGCTCGCCCTGGCGGCACACGACCTCGATGTCCCGGCGGACCAGTACCTGAGGGACTCGGCCGCCTTCGCCCGTCGGTACCTCGACTCCGGGTCGACCGACACCCTCAACCTCTACGACACCGGAGCTCTCGCCGACGTCTCGCTGGCGCGGGCGATGAGCGAGGTCCACGGTGCGGGGCCGCTCGCCGTCACCCGGCGCGAGCTGACCCGCAACCTGCGCTCCCAGATCATGCGCGGGGTGCGCCACGCCCGCCACGACCCGTTCCGCGCGGCCGTCTCGGTCGACGACTTCGACGTCAACTCCCACACCTTCGGGCTGGTCGCCACGGTCGGCCTGTACGACGCGCTCACCCACTCCGACCGGTTCCAGAGCTTCGCCACCGCCCAGCGGACCTGGCTCCTGGGCGGTGACCCATGGGGAGTGACCGCCATGGTCGGCGTGGGCCACACCTTCCCGAACTGCATGCAGCACCAGGTCGCCAACCTCGCCGGCCGCCTCGACGGGCGCCCGCCGCTCGACGTCGGCGCGGTGGTCAACGGCCCCAACGGCAAGGGCAACTTCGACGGCGGCCTCGGCGGCTTCCAGACCGGGATGCTCCCCTGCACGTCGGCGTCGCGCCAGCTCACGCGTTTCGACGGCCACGGCAGCCGCTACGTCGACGACGTACGCGCCTGGCAGACCGACGAACCGGCCCTCGACATGACCGGTGCGGCCGTGATCGCGGCCGCCGCGCAGCTCCACCTGCACCCCCACGCGCCCGTCCGCACCCCCCGCAGCGGGACCCGGTGAAGGCCGGGACGCCTCGCCTGCTGCGCGGCATCAACGACCGGGCAGCCCTCGACCTCCTGCTCGAGCAAGGCCCCCTGTCACGCTCCCAGCTCGGCGACCTCACCGGGCTCTCGAAGCCGACCACGAGCCAGCTGCTCACCCGGCTCGAAGGCGCCGGCCTCGTCATCACGAGCGGCAACACCCACGGTGGCCCCGGCCCGCGTGCCCAGCTGTACGCCGTCAACCCCGACGCCGGCCACGTCGCCGCCCTCGACGTCACCCCGGCCCGGATCCTGGCCGCCGTGGCCGACCTGACCGGCCACACCGTCGGCGAGTACGAGCTGCGCACCCCGCGGCGGCCGCGCCCGGACGCCGTGACCCACGTGAAGCAGGCCTTGGACGGAGCAACCACGTCGGCCGGCCTGCCGTGGTCGGCCCTGCGGCACCTCGCGATCGGGACCCCCGGCGCCTTCGACCCCACCACCCGGAGACTGCGCTACGCACGGCACCTCCCGGGCTGGCACGACCCGCATCTGCTCGAGCAGCTCGCCGACGAGGTCGGCCTCCCGCTCGAGGTGGACAACGACGTGAACCTGGCCGCGGTCGCCGAGCTCGCGGCCGGCGTCGCGCGCGGGGTCGACGACTTCGTCCTGCTCTGGGCCGACGAGGGCCTGGGCGCCGCGGTCGTGATCGACGGCCGGCTCCGCGGCGGAGCGACCGGCGGTGCCGGCGAGGTCGGTTTCCTCCCCCTGCCCGGCACCCCGCTGGTGCGCGACGTACGACGTGGCAACGCGGGGGCCTTCCAGGAGCTCGCCGGCGGCCCGCAGGTGCTGGCGCTGGCCCGCTCCCTCGGGGTCCGCGCGTCCACTCCGCCGGCCGCCGTCGCCGCAGCGCTCGACCTGCCCGGCGCCGGCGACCGGCTGCTCGCCGAGCTCGCCCACCGCTTCGCCCTCGGGATCTCGGCCATGGTCGCCGTCGTCGACCCGGAGCTGGTGATCCTCTCCGGTGGCGTGCTGATCGCGGGCGGCCCGCGCCTCCTGCAGCTGATCGCCGATGAGCTCGGCTCGCTGGCGGCTGCCCGGCCGCGGCTCGAGCTGGCCGTGATCCAGGACCGGCCGGTCCTCGCCGGCGCCCTCCACACCGCTCTGACCTCGGCTCGGGACGAGATCTTCGACACCGTCCGACAACCCACCACCGACCCGGGCCACGCCCGGGCCGTCACCAGGAGGTCACCATGACCACACAGCGGCGCCTCACCCGCCCCCTCGCGCTCTGCGGGACGCTGACCGCGCTCGCCCTCGCGGTGACCGGATGCTTCGGGTCGTCGAAGGGCGGGGCCAACGACAACCCGAACGCCGACGTGACGATCACCTTCTGGCACGGCTGGTCCGCGCCGAGCGAGGTGAAGGCCATCCAGGCCACCATCGACGGCTTCGAGAAGAAGTACCCCAACGTGCACGTCAAGGCCGTCGGCAACATCACCGACGACAAGATCAACCAGGCCCTGCGGGCGGGAGGGTCCAGCGCCCCCGACGTCGTCTCGTCGTTCACCACCGACAACGTCGGTGAGTTCTGCAACTCCCATGCCTTCGTCGACCTCAACCCCTTCCTGCAGAAGGCGGGCATCGACCCGACGAAGATGTTCCCGTCGGCGCAGCTGCAGTACACGCAGTTCGACGGCAACCAGTGCACCCTGCCGCTGCTGAGCGACGCCTACGGCCTGTACTACAACAAGGACGACTTCAAGGCCGCCGGCATCACGTCCCCGCCGAAGACCTTCTCCGAGTTCGACGCCGACGCGGTGAAGCTCACCAAGACCTCCGGTGACACCTACTCGCAGCTCGGCTTCATGCCGCTCTACCACGGCTACGAGTCGACGATCACGCACTTCGCGGCCCAGTCGTCGCCGACGTACTTCACCCCTGACGGGAAGTCGAACGTCGCCAACGACCCGCCTCTGTCCTCGACGTACCAGTGGCAGAAGGGCCTGGTCGGCAAGCTCGGCGGCTTCGACCGGCTCGACAAGTACCGCACGACGTTCGGCGACGAGTTCAGCGACAACAACCCGTTCATGACGGGCCAGGTCGCGATGGCCATCGACGGCGAGTGGCGCGGCGGCATGGTCGACGACTCGGACAGCAAGGTCGACTACGGCGTCGCACCCTTCCCGGTCCCGGACGACCAGGCCGACCAGTACGGCAAGGGCTACATCACCGGCACGATCGTCGGGATCGCGAACACCAGCCAGAAGCAGAACGCCGCCTGGGAGTTCGTCCAGTACCTCACCACCGACACCGACGCCGTCGTGAACTTCGCCAACGCGATCCACAACGTGCCGTCGACCAACGCGGCACTCGCGTCGCCGAAGCTCGACCAGAACCCGAGCTTCCAGACCTTCATCAAGATCGCCCAGAACCAGTACAGCAACACGACTCCGTCCAGCCCGAACGGCGGCGCCTACCAGCTCACCCTGCAGAACGTCGGCTACGACTACGAGAACGGCAAGCTGACCGACCTGCAGGCCGGCCTGGAGGGGGCGGCTCACCAGATCGACACCGACATCGCACAGGCCCAGTGAGAGCGGACTCGGTGAAGCGGGCTCCTGCCCGGAGTCCGGCGCTGCGGGCGCGCCGCCGCCGCGACTTCGTGCGCAACGTGGCTTTCCTGTCGCCCTGGCTGCTCGGCACGGGTCTGTTCTTCATCTATCCCCTGGTCACGACCGCCTACCTGTCCTTCACGCACTACGACGGCTTCACCTCGCCGACGTGGGTGGGGCTGGACAACTGGTCGTTCGTGCTGCGGGACTACCCGTTCTTCTGGCCGGCACTGCGCAACACCGTGTGGTTCGTGGTGGTGATCGTGACGTTGCGGGTGCTCTCGGGCCTGGCGATCGGCATGCTCGTGATCCGGATCAAGCGCGGCGGCGGGCTGTTCCGCACCCTCTTCTACATGCCCTACCTCGCGCCGCCGGTGGCCGGGACCCTCGCGTTCGTGTTCCTGCTCAACCCGGGCACCGGGCCCGTGAACTCGATCCTGGGCAAGCTCGGGCTGCCCGAGCCGGGCTGGTTCAACGACCCCAGCTGGTCGAAGCCGGCCCTGACCCTGCTGGCCCTCTGGGGGATCGGTGACCTGATGGTCATCTTCATGGCGTCGCTGCTCGACGTACCGCGCGAGCTCTACGAGGCCGCGGAGCTCGACGGAGCGCCCGCCTACCGGCGGTTCCTGCACGTGACGCTCCCCCACCTGCGGCCGATCCTGGCGTTCTCCGTCGTCACCGGGATCATCGCGATGACGCAGTACTACACCGAGCCGCTGGTCGCGGGGCAGGTGGCCAGCGGCCAGATCGGCGGTTCCGGCCAGCAGACCGAGCCCGGCTACCCGGGCGGATCGACGCTCACCCTCCCTCAGCTCGTCTACAACCTGGGCTTCCAGAGGTTCGACTTCGGGGCCGCCTGCGTGGTCGCCCTCATCCTGTTCGCGATGTCCCTGGTGTTCGCGGCGTTCCTGATGCGACCCGGCGGCGGACTCGTCGCGAGGGAGGACTGACCCGTGGCCACAGCCAACCCGGTTCCGGGCGACGTACGGCGCCGCCGCGCCCTGGAGTGGATAGCGGTGCACGCGTTCGCGGTCGCTGCAGCGCTCTTCTTCCTCCTCCCGTTCGTGTTCGTCGCGCTGACCGCCCTGATGAGTGACCATCAGTCGCTGAGCCGCGACCTGTGGCCGCACCCCTTCGTGTGGCACAACCTGGTCGACGTCTGGCGCACCCCGGGCTTCGGGACCTGGTGGCGCAACACGCTGATCTACGCCGTGTCCGGGACGGCGCTGACCCTGATCTCCAGCATCCCGGTCGCCTACGCCCTGGCCTGCTTCCGCTTCCGCGGGCGGCACCTGTGCATGATGGTGATCATCGCGACGATGATGCTGCCGCCGCAGGTGGTCATCATCCCGCTGTACCTGGTGTGGGCGCAGGACCTGCATCTCACCGGCACCCTGTGGCCGCTGATCATCCCGCTGGCGTTCGGGGACGCCTTCTCCATCTTCCTGCTCCGTCAGTTCATGCTGACCGTGCCCCGGGAGTATCTCGACGCGTCCAAGGTCGACGGCTGCAGCGATCTCGGCGCCCTGCTCCGCGTGGTGCTTCCGCTGACCCGGCCCGCCATCGCGGCCGTTGCGCTGTTCCAGTTCTTCTACTGCTGGAACGACTACTTCGGCCCGCAGATCTACGCCAGCGAGAACCCCGGCGCCTGGACCCTGAGCTACGGGCTGCAGTCCTTCAAGAGCGCGCACCACACCAACTGGAACCTGACCATGGCCGCAACGCTGATGGTGATGGCCCCGGTGATCATCGTCTTCTTCTTCGCCCAGAAGGCGTTCATCGAGGGCGTCACCCTGACGGGAGTCAAGGGATGACGAGCACATCGGGAGGCCTCCCATGAAGATCACAGTCGTCGGCGGTGGGTCGACGTACACGCCGGAGCTGGTGGACGGCCTGGGCCGGATGCGCGACGTGCTCCCCTTCGACGAGCTCGCGCTCGTCGACCCGGACCCGGAGCGCCTCGAGCTCGTGGGCGCCTTCGGCCGCCGGATCCTCGACCGGATGGGGCATCCCGGCCGGATCATCACGTCCACCGAGCTCGCGCCGGCACTGGACGGCGTGGACGCCGTCCTGCTCCAGCTCCGGATAGGCGGCCAGGCGGCACGCCACCAGGACGAGACCTGGCCGCTGGAATGCGGGTGCGTGGGACAGGAGACCACCGGCGCCGGCGGACTCGCCAAGGCGCTCCGGACGGTCCCGGTCGTCCTCGACATCGCCGACCAGGTGGCCGCGGCTGCGCCCGAGGCCTGGATCATCGACTTCACCAACCCGGTGGGGATCGTGACCCGTGCGCTGCTGCAGGCCGGTCATCGTGCAGTCGGGCTGTGCAACGTCGCGATCGGCTTCCAGCGCCGCTTCGCGGGCTATCTCGGGGTGGAGCCCGACCGGGTGCAGCTGGACCATGTCGGCCTCAACCACCTCACCTGGGAACGAGCCGCGCTCGTGGACGGTGTCGATCGGCTCCCCGGGATCCTCGCCGACCACGTCACCGACCTGGCGGAGGACATCGAGCTCCCCGCGGAGCTGCTGCTGCAGCTGGGCGTGGTGCCGTCGTACTACCTGCGCTACTTCTACGCACACGACGAGGTGGTGCGTGAGCTGCTCTCCAGCGAGTCGCGGGCATCGCAGGTGACGGCGATCGAGGAAGAGCTGCTCCGGATGTACAAGGACGAGGCGCTCGACCGCAAGCCGGAGCTGCTCGAGCAGCGCGGCGGTGCCTACTACTCCGAGGCCGCCGTACAGCTGGCGGCGGCCCTGCTCGGCCGCGGCGACGGTACGTCGACCCAGGTGGTCAACCTGCGCAACGACGGCACCCTGCCGTTCCTGCCCGACGACGCGGTCATCGAGGTGCCCGCCGAGGTCGGCCACTCGGGCGTCAAGCCGCTGCCGGTCGAACCCCTCGCACCCCTGTACGCCGGGCTCGTCGGCCACGTCACGGCGTACGAGCACCTGGCGCTCGAGGCCGCCCTCCACGGTGGCTACGACCGGGTGTTCCAGGCTCTCCTGGCGCACCCGCTCGTCGGCCAGGTCGACCGGGCCCGCGGGCTGACGGACCGCCTGGTCGACCACAACCGCGCCTACCTCCCGTGGGCCTGAGATGAGCGAGTCGCAGGGCATGGTCGCGGGCGTCCTGGCCATCGATGCAGGCAACAGCAAGACCGACATCGCGTTGATCGCCACGGACGGGCGGCTGGTGGGCACCGCACGTGGCGGACCCTTCCTCCCCCACCGGGTCGGCGCCGAGGAGGCCGTGGCCGGGCTGGTGGCCACCGTCCAGGCCGCGTGCACCGACGCGGGTCTCGCCCACCACGACGAGGGACCGATGGTGCGGCACGTGTCGGCCTGCCTTGCCAACGCGGACCTGCCGGTCGAGCAGGAGGCGCTCGAGGACGCCGTCGCCGCGCGCGGATGGGGCGAGTCGAGCGAGGTCTTCAACGACACCTTCGCCGTCCTGCGGGCCGGCATCGACGAGCAGCGTGGGGTCGCCGTGGTCTGCGGAGCCGGGATCAACTGCTCGGGTCTCCTGCCCGACGGGACCACCGTCCGCTTCGCTGCCGTCGGGCACATCTCCGGCGACTGGGGTGGGGGTGGGCACCTGTGGCAGGAGGCCATGTGGTGGGCGGCCCGGGCCGAGGACGGCCGCGGACCGGACACGCGCCTCCGGACAGCGCTGCCTCGGCACTTCGGCATCGGCACCATGGCCGGCCTGATCGAGGCGGTGCATCTCGGCGCGATCACGGAGGCGCGGTGCCTGGAGATGACCCCGGTGCTGTTCGAGGTCGCTGCCGAGGGTGACGCCACGGCCGACGGGATCGTACGTCGTCAGGCCGAGGAGGTGGTGGCCCTCGCGCTCGCGGCGATGCGTCGCCTCGGCGTCCTCGACGAGCCGATCGACGTGGTGCTCGGTGGAGGCGTCATCACCGCCGGCCACGCCCTGCTGCTGGACGAGATCCACCGGCTGTTGCGCGATCAGGCACCGCTGGCGACCGCCGCGGTGGTGCGGTCGCCTCCCGTCGTCGGTGCCGCGCTGCTCGGCCTGGACCGGATCGGCGCGCCGTCGACGGCCCGCGAACGGCTGCGCGACGAGTTCCGTCTGCCGGCCGTGGAAGTCGCGCCCTAGACGGGCTGACGGGCGGACGCCAGCTCGACGAGCCGGGACGCGAGGGGACGCCAGGCCTGCTCGAGCTCGTCGGCCGATCTCGCGAGGTCGGCGAGGGTCGCCTCGGCCAGCGTCGGGTCGGCGTCGCCGCCCACGAGCCAGCCGCGGAACAGCGGCTCGTCGACCTCGGGGTGCCACTGGACCCCCCAGACCGTGGGCGCATGTCGCACGGCCTGGACGTCGCCGGAGCTCGACCGAGCCATCAGGACGGCGCCCTCGGGCAGCCGCGTCACGATGTCGTCGTTCCAGTGCGCGCCACGCCGCGCGGTGGCCACGGTCGAGAACAGCCCGTCGAGGTGAGCTGCGGGCTCCCAGTTGACGTCGTAGAGACCGAACTGTCTGCCCGCCGGGTTGGGGAGCACCTCACCGCCGAGGGCGACCGTGGCGAGCTGGTGGCCGAGGCAGATCCCCAGGGTGGGCACGCCGTCGGCCGCCGCCTGGCGGATCAGCTCCCGCGTGGCGGGCAGCCAGGGGGACGTCGCGTCGTCGTTGGCGCCCATCGCGCCACCCATCACCACCATGGCGGCGTAGCCCTGGAGAGACGTGGGGAGGTCGTCGCCGGCGTAGGGACGGCGTACGTCGAGGTCGACGTCCATCCACTCGCCCATCCGGTGGATCGGGTCGTCGTCCTCGTGCTGGACGACCAGGACGCGGGGAGTCACGCGCTCCACGGTAGTGCGGCCGCGCCGCGCAGTCGCGTCAACGTCCGAGAATCGTGTCGGCGCGAGCCGTCGGCCGGTACACGGTCGAGGGTGGACGGGTCGGCCGCACCTCGCGTCGGACCAGCCCGACCGACTCGAGCTCCTGCAGCGCGAGCGCCAGTGCCCGCGGCGTGACGGCGGGCAGGGCGGCGCGGAGCTCGGAGAACCGCCGCGGTTCCTCCAGCTCGGCCAGCACCGGCACGGACCACTTGCGCAGCAGGGTCTCCCGGGACCGCGACCGGCTCACCCGAGCGGCCAGGGCCGAGGCGTCGCGGCCGGGACCGGTGATCAGGTACTCCGGTCGCAGCGGGTGACCGTAGCCCTCGTTCCGGCGTACGTATCCAAGCTCGACGAGTGCGTCCAACGCCCGGCGCAGCGACTCACGCGTCACGCCCAGCTTGCGCTGGAGCTCGACGAACCGGGCACCACCCCGCTCGTCCAGCAGGGCCAGGGCGGGCGCGGCCCAGCGGTGGTGGAAGAGATCGACCAGCTCCGCCGTTGACATAGAAAACAACTTAGTATAAAAGTAGGTCATGACCATTGATTTCAACCCGGCGAACTGTGTGATCTCGGTCAACGTGTCCGACTACGACCGCTCCTTGGCGTGGTACCGCGACGTCCTCGGCTTCGAGGTGAGCTACGAGCTCGCCGACTACGGATGGTGTGAGCTGAAGACGCCGTTCGACTTCACGATCGGGCTCGGCCAGACCGAGGACGTCACCCCGGGCACGGTGGTGCCCACCTTCGGCGTCCACGACATCGACGCTGCCATCGCCCACCTGCGCAGCCACGACGTCAACGTCGAGGACTGGCACGAGATCCCGGGCATGGTCCGGCTCTCGACGTTCTACGACCCCGACGGCACGTCGTGGATGCTGGCGCAGACGCTCGACCAGAAGGCCGACCGGGGCTGAGTCGACTCGAACCTGCTGGCCCGACCTGACGTTTCATCAAGGTATGCAGACGAAACGGAACTTCCCGTGCCGAGTTCATCGAGGGAAGTTCCGGTTGGCCTACATACCTTGATGAAACAGTGGTCGGCCGACTAGAGCACCGGCAGCATCCGGTCACGCTCGAAGGCCGAGACCTGGGTGCGGTAGTCCCGCCACTCGGTGCGCTTGTTGCGCAGGAAGAAGTCGAAGACGTGCTCGCCCAGCGTCTCGGCGAGCAGCTCGGAGTCCTCGGCCACCGAGATCGCGTCCGCGAGGCTGCTCGGCAGGGGCGCGATGCCCATGCTCTTGCGCTCGCGCTCGGTCAGCGTCCACACGTCGTCCTCGGCCTCGCGCGGCAGCTCGTAGTCCTCCGCGATGCCCTTCATGCCCGCGGCGAGCACGACGGCGTACGCGAGGTAGGGGTTGCACGCGGAGTCGATGGTGCGCAGCTCGATCCGGGTCGAGACACCCTTCTGCGGCTTGTACATGGGCACGCGGACCATCGCCGAGCGGTTGTTGTGGCCCCAGCAGATGTACGACGGCGCCTCACCGCCGCCGAGCAGTCGCTTGTAGCTGTTGACCCACTGGTTGGTGACCACGGCGATCTCGCTGGCGTGGCGCAGGATGCCGGCGATGAACTGACGGCCGGTCTTGGACAGCTGGTACTCCGCGCCCGCCTCGAAGAACGCGTTCCGGTCGCCCTCGAACAGCGAGACGTGGGTGTGCATCGCCGAGCCGGGGTGGGCCGTGAACGGCTTGGGCATGAACGTCGCCCAGATGCCCTGACCCAGCGCCACCTCACGGATCACGGTGCGGAACGTCATGATGTTGTCGGCCGTCGAGAGCGCGTCGGCGTAGCGCAGGTCGATCTCCTGCTGGCCCGGGCCTCCTTCGTGGTGGCTGAACTCCACCGAGATCCCCATCGACTCGAGCATCGTGATCGCTTCGCGCCGGAAGTCGGCGCCCTGGCTCTGCGCGGTGTGGTCGAAGTAGCCACTGCGGTCGACCGGCACCGGCTCGCGGCCGGGTTCCGGGGTGTCCTTGAAGAGGTAGAACTCGATCTCGGGGTGGGTGTAGAAGGTGAAGCCCTGCTCGGCCGCCGAGCTCAGCGTGCGCTTGAGGACGTGTCGCGGGTCGGCGTACGACGGGGAGCCGTCGGGCATCACGATGTCGCAGAACATCCGGGCGGTCGACGGGCCGTCGCCGCTGCGCCAGGGCAGGATCTGGAACGTCGACGGGTCGGGCTTGGCGAGCATGTCGGCCTCGTAGACGCGGGCGAAGCCCTCGATCGCCGAGCCGTCGAACCCGATGCCCTCGTCGAAGGCGCCCTCGAGCTCGGCGGGTGCGACGGCGACCGACTTGAGGAAACCCAGCACGTCGGTGAACCACAGACGCACGAACCGGACGTCACGCTCCTCGAGCGCGCGCAGCACGAAGTCCTCCTGCTTGCCCATGCGGGTCAGTGTGTCGCAGGCGTGTTACGGCGATGTTGCGCGACCTCGAACCCTCCTGGAACAGCGACAACCCCGCCCCGCGGCGCGGGTCGGGGTCGTTGCTCTGGGAGAGATCAGGAAGCGTTGGCGCAGATGACCCACGCGCGGACGATCTGGTCCGTGCCGCCGTTGTTGTAGCCCTTGACGACCCAGCGGTCCGGCAGGATGCCGCCGTGGTACTTGCTCTCGTCGTACGCCTTGCCGGTGTACGGCGCGGACACGGTCACCTGGATGTTCTTGTTGTCCCCACCGAGGTCGTAGGGAAGGTCGGACTCGTTGGTGTCGGTGCCGCCCCAGGTGGAGAAGCCGCCGCCGACGGCGACCTGTCCGTCGTCGCACTTCGAGATGACGGTCTGGAGAGAGGCGCCGTTGTCGCCGACCCAGGTCGTGCTGTAGTTGGCGCCGGCGTTGAGGTCCGTCACGCCGTCCTTGCCCGGGAGCTTCCGGTCCAGCCGGTGGTTGATGCCGTTGCCGAGGTCGACCTTGTGGATCGAGCCGTCCTTGACGTCGTGCCCGGTGATCAGGCTGGTCGCCTGGGCGGCCCCTGAGCCGATCGCCACGGCGGCGATGACGGCGGCCGTGCTGGCGAGTGCCACGTTGCGGAACTTCATGTGTCTTCAACTTTCGTCGATGGATGGTGTGGATGACGCGGGGTGGGTCGATCACCGGCGACCCGCCCTCCCCCACTGAGGGCGGGCACCGGGGTCAGGAGCGCCTTGGCGGCGCAACGCTCTTGTTGACACAATGCTAACAACTCTGTTGGCGCATCGCCAATTCGGCTACATTGCAAGGCATGACGACACCCCGTCGGTACACCCGCCTGGGACCGGAGCAGCGCCGCGCACAGATCCTCGATGCCGCCAACGTGCTGTTCGCGGAGCGCGGGTACGACGAGGTCTCGATCGAGGACATAGCGAGCTCCGCCGGCGTCACCCGCGGGCTCGTCCACCACTACTTCGGCGGCCGCAAGGACGTCTACATCGCGCTGTTGGACCGGCTGGCCGCGGTCCACGAGGAACAGCTGCGACCGCCGGAAGGGCGCGGCGCCCGGGCACGGGTAGGGGACTCGGTCTCGCGTTGGCTGGACTGGACCGAGGCCAATAGGACGATCTACCTGGGCACCATCGCGCCCGGGGAGGACATCGCCGACCCCGACGTGCGCCGCGCCGTCGCCGAGCTGGTCCGTCGCGCGATTGCGGTGGTCGTGGACTTCCATGCCGACATTGCTCGTGACTCGCCTCGCCTGCGGTACGCGCTGGAATGTTGGACGGGCATGAATCGGGCCGCGACCCGGCGCTGGCTGCGCGGCGAGGCTTCCCGCGAGACGACCCACGAGCTGCTCGTCCTGACGTTGGAGCACGTCCTTCGCACGTTCGGCTCACCGCCAGTCGCCCGCACCCGCGCACCCCACCGCGCACCCTGACCCGGGCGGGGCCCCGCCGGACGTCACGGCGCGTTGGCAGAGATTCCATCTCCGTGCCGTTGACGCGCCTGCGTGCGGGCGCGAGGGTGATGCCAACTCGGTCTCTTCTCTCGGAGTGTTGCCATGCGTCGTCGTTCCCTCGTCCTGATCGCCTCCACCGCACTCGCCGCGTCGGCCCTGGCCGCACCAGCGGCCCTGGCCACTGCGAGGAGTGACCGCCACGGGCACCAGCCTCCGGGCGGCGATCATCCCGTCGTGATGTACAGCTCGGACGGCATGCGGCCCGATCTGATGCAGACGTTCGCGCACCGCCACCTGATGCCGACGTACGCCGACCTCATGCACGACGGTGCGACCGGTGACAACGGGCTGACGCAGGGTTTCCCGCCGAACACCGGCCAGGGCTGGTACACGCTGGCGACCGGTGCCTACCCCGGGGTCCACGGCAGCACGAACAACACCTTCTTCGACACCCGTCTCCCGTTCACCCAGTCGATCTCGTTCGCGTTCCACGGCAACGGAGCGAGCCCGGGCACGGAGCCGGGCAACGTGCTGGAGGCCCAGTCGGTGGCCTCGTCGGCCGAGCTCGCGGGCAAGAAGGTCGCCCAGCTGGAGTGGACCGGCGGACTGAACGCCGACATCAACGGACCGACCGTCGACTTCGACACGTTCTTCTCCCGGCGCGGCGTCCTCGAGACCCCGCTCGACCCGACCAAACAGGCCTCCGCCGCGAGCTTCGGCCTCGCCTACCAGGTGGCGGACTTCCAGCCCGCGACCGGCTGGACCCAGGTACCCGCCAGCGCCCTGCCGGCCCAGCAGACGACGCTGACGGTGCAGACGACCTCGAGCGCACTGAACCCCGACCGCACCTTCGACCTCTACGTCTACGCCTCGGGCTCGCACGGCTACGACCGGGCGCTGATCGTGCCGTCCACGGCCGGCAAGGACGGGTCGCAGTCCCTGTCGACCCTGGTCCCGGGCCGGTTCAGCGCGATCCGGCTCAGCGGTGCGAACGGCCTCGTCGGCACCGCGGCAGGAGAGTCCGCGGGCTTCTACGTCAAGGTGATGACGATGGCGGGCGACCTGTCGAAGTTCAGCCTGTACTTCACCTCCGTCACCCGGCCCAACGCCCACTGCAGCACCGCCGCCTGCAACGCGCTCCCCGCCGGCGCGCCCGGCGAGGACCACCTGGCGAAGTACATCGCGGACAACCTGCCACCGGCGGTCTTCGGCGACTTCGCCCCCGAAGAGGCCGGCATCATCGACGAGGACACCTGGTACCAGCAGGTCGTCGACCTCAACCAGGCCTACGACACCGCGGTCAACCGGTTCGTCCTCGGGACCCTGCAGCCCGACACCGACGTCCTGCTGGCCGGCACCGACCAGACCGACGAGGTCAGCCACCAGATCCTCGGGCTGCTGACGCCGAAGGCTCCCGACGGTTCGCCGAACCCGTACTTCGACCGGGTCGCCGGCACCGGGCCGCGCGACGGACGCGTCGCCCAGCGCACGGCGTACCTCGAGGGCGCGTACCACTCCGCGGACGCGCGCCTGGGGCTGCTGCGGTCCCTGATCGGGCACGACCCGGACATCCTCGCCAGCAGCGACCACGGCTTCGCACCCCAGTGGCTGGCGATCGACGCCGCGCTGCCGCTCAAGCAGCTGGGACTCCAGGACGTCGAGCAGACGGGGAACTGCCGGCCGGCGGCGACCAGCGCTCCCGGCGGCACCATCGCCAAGGAGTGCGAGGCCGGGGCGACCGCACAGATCTACCTGAACCTCAAGGGACGAGACCCGGACGGCGTCCTCGACCCGAGTCAGTACCAGTCGACGGTCGACAGCATCGTCCACGCCTACCGGAGCCTGAAGGATCCGACGACCGGTCAGCCGATCATCGAGAAGGTCCTGAC
The DNA here is from genome assembly GCA_963833775.1 of uncultured Actinomycetota bacterium. Taxonomy (GTDB): domain Bacteria; phylum Actinomycetota; class Actinomycetes; order Propionibacteriales; family Nocardioidaceae; genus Nocardioides. The sequence continues at coordinate 434,453 of CAWHZH010000015.1, forward strand.
CAAGGAGCAGATGGCCGACGTCGACGGCAGCGACTCACTGAACCCGACGCGCACGGGCGATGTCGTCGTCGTCGCCAAGCCGCCGTACCAGTTCGACGCGGCCACCGTCGGGACCCTCGTGGCGCCGTCCCGGTTCTTCGGCCAGCACGGCTACCTGCCCGACGACGTCGACCTCCGACACAACATCAACATGCACGCGACGTTCGTGGCCGGCGGACCGGACATCAAGCACCAGCCTGCCGTGCGCCACGTCCGCGCCGTCGACCTCGCCCCCACGCTCGCGGTGCTCGGCGGCTTCGACCCGCCGTTGCAGGCACAGGGCAGCGTGCTGACCAAGATCCTCCGCGGAGGCGACAGGTACACGACCGGGCAGGTGCTCGGGTTCAACGACGTGCACGGGAACATCACCGGCACCGGACTGAACTTCACCGACCCCTACACCGGGGTGCGGAGCCCAGCGGGCGGCATCGCCACGCTGGCCACGTACCTGAAGCAGGCTCGGGCGAAGGACCCCCACACGGTCACCGTCGAGTCCGGCGACATGGTCGGTGCCAGTCCCCCGGAATCGGGTCTGCTGCGTGACAAGCCCACGCTGGACGCGCTCAACCTGATGGGCGTCGACGTCGGCACCCTCGGCAACCACGAGTTCGACCGCGGGGTGCCCGAGATGCTGCGACAGGTCAACGGCGGCCGGTCCACGGTGGACCCGTCCATCAGGTTCGACCGGCTCGACTTCCCAGTGGTGGACGCCAACGTCATCAGCGACAGGACCGGGCGGCCTCTCCTGCCGCCGTACGTCGTGAAGCGGATCGGCGGCGTCAGGGTCGGGTTCATCGGGGCCACGACCATCACCACCCCCACCATCACCACCACGGGAGCCACCGACGGCGTGCACTTCGTCGACGAGGCGGACGCGATCAACAAGTACGTCGGTGTGCTGGAGCACCAGGGGGTGCACGCGTTCGTCGCGGTCGTCCACGAGGGAGGTCGGCAGTCGAACTTCCCGGTGGGCACGGTGAACGACCGGATCAACGACATCGCCTCACGCCTCGACCCCGCCGTGTCGGTGCTGATCTCGGGTCACAGCCACACCGTGATCGACACCCGGGTCGGGCATGCCCTGGTGATCCAGGCCGGCTCGTTCACCGAGGCCTACGACGACGTGCACCTGCTGCTCGACCGCAAGCAGGGCACGATCGCCGCCACCTGGGGTTCCGTGCAGCCGACCTGGCGGACCACGGCACCGAGCACGACCGATCCCTCGGCGCCGGCGGTGACGCCCGACCCGAAGGTGCAACGGATCGTCGATGCCGCGGTCGAGGCCACGAACCCGATCACGCAGCGGGTGGTCAACCACGCCTCGACGGACATCCCGTCGCAGCGCGAGGGTGGCTCGACACCCGCCGGGGAGTCACCCGCCGGGGACCTGATCGCCGACGCGCAACGAGTCGAGACGGGCACGCAGCTCGCCTTCGTGAACACCGGCTCCGTCCGTGCGGGTCTGCAGGCAGGGCCGGTCACGTTCGGCAACCTGTTCACGATGCAGCCGTTCCAGGACGACTTCGTCGACACCTTCACCCTCACCGGCACCCAGGTCTGGGCGCTGCTCAACCAGCAGCTCGCGGCCGGGACCGGAGGGATCATGCAGGTCTCGGGGTTGCACTTCAGCTACACCGGGAGCCAGGGCAGTGGGTCGATCACCGGTGTGTGGCTGGGGGCGGCAGGAGACGACTCCCATCCGATCGCCGACGACGACTCGACGTCGTACACCGGCACGGCGAACTCGTTCATGGTGGGTGGTGGTGACGGCTTCACGGTCCTCGAGTCCGCACAGGACATCGTGCAGACCGCCGACGCCGAGCTCGTCCCGCTGGTCAGCTACGTCGGCTCGCTGCCGGACCCGTTCACGGTGACGACGGACGGAAGGATCACCAAGAACTGAACGAGCGCCCCGCAGGTCGCGCTTGTCGAGACCTGCGGGGCGCTCGAGTCACGGCCGGGTGCACCAGAAGGCGTCCTGGTTGCCGATCGTGCCCTTGAACGTCTTCACCATCGGCTTCCAGCTCGACATCGTGTGCGTGGCGTAGGCGAGCGGGATCTGGGTGGGCCGGCCGTCCAGCGTCCGAGCCGCCACCCGAGCGACCTGGAAGTCGAGCCGGGCGGTGTCCAGCGAGGTGCCGGCCCAGCAGCCCTCGGCGCGACGGCTGTGGCGCGCCTGCGCCACAGTGACAGCGTCGCCGACCTGGCGGCCGCGATCGCGGGTGACCATGTTCGTCACGGCACCGGTGTTGCCCTCCCACGGCGCGGTGATCAGGAACGACAGGCCCGGCGTGTGGGCGGTCTTCGTCGTCCACGTCGCGACGTGGTCGGAGCCGACCCGCCGCGGCTTCGAGGTCCAGACGTTGAGCCTTCCTTCCACGGCCTGCTGCAGGGTGATCGAGCAGCGGTCGCAGCCGGTGACGTGGACGTGCAGCCGCGTGTGCGGCGTACCGGCGCCGGCGCGGCTGAGCGGTGAGGACGCGTGGGCGTCGTTCTGGGCGGTGGTGGCCAGGGCGGCGGCGGCCAGGGTGAGCGCGATCGCTGCCACTCGACGTAGTGGAGTCATGGCATTCCTTCGAGGTCCGAGAACGGCCCCCCGTGGACCGTCGGTTCTAGGACTGCCAGACCCCCGGAAAGGTTGTCGCCCGTCTCAGGAAGCCGGCACGTGAGCGTCGATCTCGGCCAGCCATGCCGTAGCGGCCGCATCGCTCGGCATCCGCCAGTCCCCGCGGGGGCTCATCGTGCCGCCGGCACTCACCTTCGGGCCGTTCGGGAGGGCGCTGCGCTTGAACTGGCTGGCGAAGAAGCGGCGGCAGAAGACCTCGAGCCAGGCGCGGATGACGGCGAGGTCGTACGCCGGACGGGCCTCGGGCGGGTAGCCCGGCGGCCACTCCCCCGCGTCGACGTCGTGCCAGGCGTGCCAGGCCAGGAAGGCGATCTTGCTCGGTCGGTACCCGCGCCGCAGCACGTGGTAGAGCGTGAAGTCCTGGAGCGCGTAGGGGCCGACGGTGTCCTCCGTCGACTGCGCCTTCTGGCCCTCGACCGTCGGGATCAGCTCGGGGGTGATCTCCTGGTCGAGCACCTCGCGGAGCACGGCGTTCGACTCGTCGTCGAACTGCCGGCTGTCGATCACCCACCGGATGAGGTGCTGGATCAGCGTCTTCGGGACGCCGGCGTTGACGTTGTAGTGCGACATCTGGTCGCCGACGCCGTACGTGCACCACCCCAGCGCGAGCTCGCTCAGGTCACCCGTGCCGACGACGATGCCGCCGCGCTGGTTGGCCAGCCGGAAGAGGTAGTCGTAGCGCAGCCCGGCCTGGACGTTCTCGTAGGTGACGTCGTACGCCGCCTCGCCGTCGGCGGCCGGGTGGTCGAGGTCCTTGAGGAGCTGTTCGGCCGCGGGCTTGATGTCGATCTCCTCGAAGGTGACGCCGAGCGCCTTCGACAGGCGCGTCGCCAGCGACTTCGAGGTGTCGCCGGTGGCGAAGCCCGGCATCGTGAACGCGAGGACGTCGCTGCGCGGCCTGCCGAGCCGGTCCATCGCCTTGGCGGCGACGATCAGGGCGTGCGTCGAGTCGAGGCCCCCGCTGACGCCGATGACGGCCCTCGGCTGCCCGATCGCCTGCATCCGCTGGACCAGGCCGGCCACCTGGATGCTGTAGGCCTCGTAGCAGTCCTGCGCCAACCGCTCGACGTCGTCGGGCACGAACGGGAAGCGGTCGACGTGGCGTCGCAGCCCGATGTCGCCGGTAGGCGGCCTGAGCTCGAACTCCACCGTCCGGAACGGGTACTTCGCCGGTCGAGCGGAGTCGAGACCTCGCCGGTTGTCGTCGTAAGTGCCCTGCCGGATGCGCTCCTGCCGGATCCGGTCGAGGTCGACGTCGACCACCGTGCGGCGCGGCCCGTCGGGGAACCGCTCGCTCTCGCCGAGCAGGTCGCCGCACTCGTAGACCATCGTCTGGCCGTCCCACGACAGGTCCGTCGTGGACTCGCCCTGGCCCGCGGCCGCGAAGATGTACGCCGCGTTGCTGCGGAAGCTGGCACTGCGGACCAGCAGTCGTCGGTCCTCGGCGCGGGCGATCGTGATCGGGCTGCCCGACAGGTTGGAGAGAACGGTGGCGCCGGCCAATGACGCCTCAGCGCTGGGCGGCACCGGCACCCACATGTCCTCGCAGATCTCCACGTGGAGCCGGAGGTCGGGCACATCGGTGGCAGCGAAGATCAGGTCGGGCCCGAGCGGCACCTCGTCGCCGGCGACGCGGATCGTCGTACCCCTGAGGTCGTCGCCTGGTGCGAAGTGGCGGCGCTCGTAGAACTCGCGGTAGTTCGGCAGGTAGGACTTCGGTGCGACGCCCAGGACCCGACCGCCCTGGATCACGACCGCGCAGTTGAGGACGCGGGTGCCGTGCATCAGCGGCGCGCCGACGACGATCACCGGCCGCAGGTCGGCGGAGGCGGCGACGATCGTCGCGATCGCCTCCTGCACGGCCGACAGCAGGGTGTCCTGCAGGAGGAGGTCCTCGATGGAGTAGCCGCTGAGGCAGAGCTCGGGGAAGACCGCGACCGCGACACCCTCGTCGTGGCACTCCCGCACCTGTGCCAGCACGGTCGCGGCGTTGGCGGCCGGGTCGGCCAGCGCGACCGGGATCGTGCACGCCGCCACACGCGCAAACCCCTGGGCGTAGGCCGAGTAGAACTCCACCCCTTCAGTCTAGGGAGGTCCACGCGCCAACCGCCGATCCAGGAGGCCCGCCAGGGCCGTCACCACCGGATACCGCTGGTTGAGGAGGCCCGCTAGGGCCGTCACGAAAGCGAGGTACACCCGCGGCCGTGTGAGCCGCTGGTGAGGCCCGCTGAGGGCCGTCACGAAACCGAGGCCCTCCACAGCCAAGCAGTGAAGCGATGCGACGAAGCCGGAGGAACGGAAGGCTCGACCTATGGCCTGGGTCTACCTCCTCGAGTGCTCGGATGGTTCTTTCTACGTCGGCAGTACGACGGATCTCGAACGCCGCGTCTGGCAGCACCAGAACGGGGAGGGCGCGGCCTACACCCGGCGCCGACGGCCCGTACGTCTCATCTGGTGTCTTGCGTTCGACCGGATCGATGAAGCGTGGGCGCTCGAGAAACAGATCCAAGGATGGTCACGGAGGAAGCGGCAGGCCCTCGTCGAGGGCCGCACCGAAGACCTGGGCAGACTCAGCAGCCGAAGCGTTGCCGCCCGACGTACGCGAGGATCGAGCGGCTGAGGGGAACCTGGTTTCGAGACGGGCCTGGCGGCCCTCCTCAACCATCGGGCACGGGATGATCCTCTGGTCTTCAACCCGCGCGCACAGCCCCGGCGGAGGATGCCTCCGGTACGGGCGTAGCGTGGCAGGCATGTTGCTCGGAGTGCACTGTTCGAACCTGACCTGGCCCGGCGGAGCGGAGGCCCTCGGTACGACGCTCGCGGGCGTCGCGCGGGCCGCCGACGAGGGCGGCGTCGCGACCCTCACGCTGATGGACCACTACTTCCAGATGGAGCCCCTGGGCGGGCCGCCAGAGCCGATGCTCGAGGGCTACACCAGCCTCGGCTTCGTGGCCGCTCAGACCAGCCGGATCGAGCTCGGGCTGCTCGTCACGGGCGTCACCTACCGCCACCCCGGGCTGCTCGCCAAGATCGTCACCACCCTCGACGTCCTCTCGCAGGGGCGCGCGATGCTGGGGCTCGGCGCAGCGTGGTACGAGCGGGAGCACCGCGGCCTCGGCGTCCCCTACCCGACGACCAAGGAGCGGTTCGAGCGCCTCGAGGAGACCCTCCAGATCATCAAGCAGGCGTGGGCGGGCGGCGGCACCTTCGACGGCACCCACTACCGGCTCGAGGAGCTCACCCTCGTCCCTCAGCCCCTCCAGCCCGGCGGCCCGCGGATCCTCGTCGGCGGCACCGGCGAGCGCAAGACGCTCCGCCTGGTCGCGCAGTACGCCGACGCCTGCAACCTGTTCGCCACCGGCGTCGACGAGGTCGCCCACAAGCTCGACGTCCTTCGCGGCCACTGCGACGACCTCGGCCGCGACTACGACTCCGTCACCAAGACCATCACCGGCTCCCTCAACCGCCCGCTCGACGACGTCGACGGCTGGCTCGCCACCATGCAGGAGTACGCCGACCTCGGCATCAGCCAGGTATGGGTCGGCCCCGACCCGTCCGACCCCGTCGGCTGGACCGAACAGATGTGCGCGAAGGTGCTCCCCCGGCTCTCCGAGATCGGCGCCTGAGACGAACCCGAGACGCCCCGCCCGGGCGTCGCTACCGTCGGGCCATGCCCTCCGGCCGCCTGGTCCTCCTCAACGGGCCCTCCAGCTCGGGGAAGACCACCTTGGCGAAGGCGGTCGTCGGTCGCCTGCGCACCCCCTGGCTGGTGCTCCCGGTGGACCTGTTCCACAAGATCCGGACCCGCCCCGACGCCACGCTCACCGACCGGCAGTGGCAGGACGTCTTCCATCGCACTCGCGCGGCCTACCACCGTGCACTCGTCGGCGCGGCCGCGTGCGGCTGCGACGTGCTCGGGGACCACGTCCTGAGCGAGCCGTGGCGCCTCGACGACCTGCTGGGGCTGAGCGTCGGTCTCGACGTGCTGCTCGTCCACGTCACCTGCGATGCCGCGGAGCTGCGCCGTCGCGAGAAGGCACGAGGGGACCGTGCCCCCGGGACGGCTGGTACCCAGCAGCGGCTGGTCTTCGCCCACGGCGACTGTGATCTGACGGTCGACACGACCCACGGCCCCGACGAACCCACAGCGGCGGTGCTCGAGCTGATCCGCAGACCACCTTCGGAGCGCGCCTTCGACCGGCTGCGCGAGCGGCGCCTGCCGACCTGAGCCCGCCGGCACCGGGCAGCGACAAGCGAGCCGACCTACCCGGGCTCGCCCCGCGTCGTGAGGCACACTGGGCCGCACGGATCGAGCCCAGGGGGACCATGCACGGGGTCAGCGTCACGATCGTCGGTTTCGGGCTGGCCGCCTCGCTCTCCGCGTGCGGCGGCTCAGGTAGCTCCGTGCAAGCCGGGTCGAGCGCGAGCCAGGACGGGTCGTCCTCCACGCCCGCGCCGGCGGGAGACGGTGCATCGTCGCCGGCGTCTGCCCTGCCTCCCCCGATCACCGGACACGCCGATCACGTCGACCAGATCATCTCGCCCAGCCACAACATCCAGTGCTCGCTCACCTTCGGCGTGGAGTGCTCGATCCAGAAGGCGACCTATGTGCCGGTCCCCCGCCCCGCCGACTGCCAGTTCGACTGGAACGACCACATGTTCACGATCGGTACGACGGGTGGGGTGCGCGGCGCCTGTCGCAGCGACACGTCGTTCACGGCGTCACCCACGGAGCTCGCCTACGGCGACACGACGATCTGGAAGGGACACGCGTGCCAGAGCCAGGAGGTCGGGATGATCTGCTGGGACGTCGGCACGCGACACGGCTTCCAGATCGCGCGCGAGAGCTACCACCTGTTCTGAGCGCCGTGCCTGCCAATCCAGGTGCGGGACGCTCGACCATCCGGTAGTCCTGTTCCGTGCGTGAACCACCGGTCGACCTCGATGACGCCGAGCTGCTGGCGGTGGTACGTCGGGACTGGGACGCCGCCGTCGACCGCGTCGAGCACCTGCCGGTCGGCTTCGGGGCGCACCACTGGGCGGCGTACGACGGTGGCCGGCCGCGGCTGTTCGTCACCTTCGACCGGCTCGAGCCCAAGCGCACCGCCGCGCGACTGGAGGCGGCGTACGCCGGAGCCGCTGCCCTGCGCGAGGCCGGTCTCGAGTTCGTGCTGGCGGGTCTCGAGACGCACGAGGGCCGGTTCACCGTGCCGCTCGCCGACGGCGCCCTCAGCTGTACGCCGTGGCGCGAGGGCACGCCTGACGGCCCACTGGACCTGGCCTGGACGACCGCCGCTCTCGGCCGGCTTCATGCCGCCGATCCCCCGCCCTCCCTTCCATCCTGGCAGCCGGTGGTGGGTCCGGACTTCTCCGAGACCACGGCCACGCTGACCCGTGAGGAGTGGGGCCCCGGCCCCTACGCCGCTCCTGCCCGCGATGCCGTCCGCGCCCACCTGGCCGACGTGGAGCTGTGGACCGGGCGCTACCACCACCTCGCCGAGGTCGCTCGCGCCCGCCCGTGGGTGGCCACCCACGGCGAGCCCGACAGCGGCAACCAGCTGCTCACCGCCGACGGCCGGCTCCTGGTCGACTGGGAGTCCCTCAAGCTGGCCCCGCGCGAGCTCGACCTGCGCATCCTCGTCGACGAGGGTGCCGAGACCGAGGCCGACCCGGAGATGCTCGAGCTCTTCGACCTCCAGTGGCGCCTCGACGAGATCAACGAGTACGCCGCGTGGTTCGCTGCGCCGCACCTCGGCACCGCCGACGACGAGATCGCGTTCGACGGCCTGCTCGAGGAGCTCGAGCGGACGTGACGAGCGCCACGATCTCGGCGACGCTCGACCACCGACAACCGGCCCGCACCTGACTAGCCTGGACGGGTTGCGTGGACTCCACCGGGGAGCCGCGACGACGCGCAAGGAGCCCGACGATGAGCACTGGGACGAACCAGCCCGACGAGGTCGCCGCGCCGTACGGCACCGGCCCGGCCAAGGGTGCGAACCCGGTCAAGCGCGTCCGCACCCACCACCTGCGCCAGTTCAAGGAGCGCGGCGAGAAGTTCTCGATGCTCACCGCCTACGAGCAGTACGCCGCCGCGACGTTCGACGAGGCCGGCATCGACGTGCTCCTGGTCGGCGACTCGGCGTCCAACAACGTCTACGCCAACGAGACCACCGTCCCGATCACGGTCGATGAGCTGCTCCCCCTGACCCGTGCGGTCAGCCGGTCGGTGAGTCGCGCTCTCGTCGTCGGCGACCTCCCGTTCGGGTCCTACCAGGGCTCGCCGGAGCAGGCCTACGCCACCGCCACGCGCTTCATGAAGGAAGGCCTTGCGCACTGCGTGAAGCTCGAGGGCGGCGTCGAGATGGCGCCCCAGATCACCCGGCTCAGTCAGGGAGGCATCCCGGTGATGGCCCACATCGGGTTCACACCGCAGAGCGAGCACGCGCTCGGCGGTCCGCGCGTCCAAGGGCGCGGCGACGCGTCCGAGCGGGTGCTCGCCGACGCCCACGCCGTCCAGGACGCGGGGGCTTTCGCGGTCGTGATGGAGATGGTGCCCGGCGACGTCGCGGCCCAGGTCACCAAGGAGCTCGTCATCCCCACCATCGGGATCGGGGCCGGCGTCGAGTGCGACGGGCAGGTGCTTGTCTGGCAGGACGCGTTCGGCCTCCGCACCGGCCGGATGGCCAGCTTCGTCAAGCAGTACGCCGACCTCCACGGCGAGCTCCTGCGGGCCGCCCGCGCCTACGACGAGGACGTGAAGGCCGGCACCTTCCCGGGGGCCGACCACACGTTCTGAGGCGTACCGTGGAGCGTGCGCCGACTCCTCCTCGCTGCCCTGCCGCTCGTCGTCACGGGTGCCCTCACCGGCTGCGACGAGACCGACCCTGACCCCGTGAACGCTGGTGTCGCCCCTGGCCCTGGCTTCCCCACCCTGCGGGTCACCACCGTGGTGAAGGGCCTCGACCATCCGTGGGACGTGCAGCCTCTCGGTCACGGTCGGCTACTCGTGAGCGAACGCGAGCGCGCCCGCCTCTCGATCGTCGCCCACGGACATCGCCGCACCGTCGCCTTCCCGAGTCGCCGGGTCTGGGTCTCGGGCGAGACCGGGCTCCTCGGGCTCGCGGTCGACCCCGAGTTCGCACGCAACCACCGGATCTATGTGTGCCAGGGCGGGTTCCGGCCCGGTGGCGGCCACGAGGTGAGAGTCGCCGCGTGGCGGCTCGACGTGGCAGAGCGGAAGGCGACCCGGATCAAGAAGCTGATCGGCGGGTTCCCCACCAGCTCCGGACGTCACGGCGGGTGTCGTCTGCTCATCGCGCGCAACGGCGCTCTGGTCGTCGGCACGGGAGATGCCGCCCAGGGCACCAACCCGCAGGACCTGCACTCCCTCGGCGGCAAGACCCTCCGCCTCGACCGGTTCAGCGGGCGCCCGTGGCCCGGCAACCGGTTCGCCCACGCGTCCGACCGCACGAAGCGGTACATCCACACCTGGGGGCACCGCAACGTCCAGGGCCTGGCTCAGCGTGCGGACGGGACGCTCTGGTCCGTCGAGCACGGCCCCGACCGCGACGACGAGGTCAACCTGCTCCGCAACGGCCACGACTACGGCTGGAACCCGGTCCCCGGCTACAACGAGTCCGTCCCGATGACCGACCAGTCACTGCCGGGTCGGCAGACCCCGGCCCGCTGGAGCTCGGGGTTCCCGACGCTCGCGACGTCCGGTGCGGCGTGGGTGCCGGCGAAGGGGTGGGGGCGCTACGGCGGAACGCTGGCGGTCGCGGTCCTCAAGTCCGAGCGGGTGCTCTTCCTCCGCTTCGACGGTCGTGGCCACTTCCGGTCAGCTGTCGCCCCGGAGGCGCTGCGGACGTTCGGGCGGATCCGCACCGTCACCGCGCTGCCCGGGGGCAACCTGCTCGTCACCACCGACAACGGCGGCGGGCAGGACCGGATCCTGCTGGTACGGCCGCGCTCCTGACCTCCTCAGGAGGAGGGGTGGCCCTTCGAGGCCGCGCGGTTCCCCTGCGACCAGGCGAACCGCGGGGGCACCGGGCTGCAGGTCCTCATGGCCAGGGTGCGCAGCCGCTTCACGGTCGGCCGGGATGCCCACCGGTACGCGATGTTGGTGAGCTCCTGCGGGTCGTTGCGGTAGTCGTACAGCTCACGGTCCCCGGTGGCGTACTCGGCGTACATCCAGCGGTGCGTGCGGTAGCCGCAGTACGGAGGCCGCTTCGGCCTTCCGCTGCCGGGTGACCACGGGCCACCCTCGAGCGGGAAGCCGGACCGGCGGGTGTCGCCCAGCAGGTCGAGCCCCTCGGTCTGGAGGCCGAGACCGGTCGCGTCGCTGATCGTCTGGGCGAGATCGACGTTGAGGGCGAACCGGGGATCCGTGCTGTCGGGCGTGACGTGGCCGTCCCACCGCACGAGCAGCGGGATCGACGTCGCCCAGCGGTAGGGCACGTTCTTCGCCATCAGCCCGTGCTCGCCCTGCATCAGTCCGTTGTCGGTGAGGAAGATGAACAGGGTGTTGTCGAGCCGCCCGGTCGCCCTGAGCGTGTCGACGAGGCCGCCCACGGCGTCGTCGATCGCCATCACGGCCTCCTGCCCGCTGGCCAGGTCGTCGTCGATCTGAGCCTGGGTGGGCCGCGGCGCGTGACGGACCCACGGCGGCTTGTCCGAGACGTTCTCGGTGACGGCCGGGGGGTGGTACGAGGGAAGTCGGCCGTGCCACAGCCCCACGTCGCGCGGGGCCGGGGTGAAGGGCTTGTGCGGTGCGGTCGTCGCCAGCATCAGGAAGAGCGGCTTGTCGGCCGGTGTGCTGCGGATGAAGCGCTTGGCATACCCGGCCAGGACGTCGGTGTTGTAGTCGGCGGGGTCCTCGGCGTGCGTGGTGCCGTCGTTGAGCGTGTAGTCGTAGTAGTGGTCGCCCCGAGAGGTGTAGGAGATCAGGTTGTCCCATCCGACGGGGACCACACCTGCCGCCAGCGCCTCGGGGAACGGGCCGTTGAGGTACTTGCCCACCAGACTCGTCTCGTAGCCGGCGTCGTGGAGGGCGAGGGCGATCGTGTGGTCCTCGAGACCCCGTTGGTGGAAGAGGGTGTAGCCGCCGAACGGCATCCCGTTCGAGAACACCCGGTGGCTGTGTGCGTAGAGGCCGGTGAGGATCGAGGCCCGCGACGGGCAGCACAGCGACGTCGGGACCGACGCGTTCGGGTAGTTGCGGCCCTGCTCGCGGATCTCGGACCACAGCTGGGGCATGCCCTCGGGATTGACCGTCTCCGCCCGCTGGTCGTCGGTCAGCACGATCACGACGTCGGGCCGGTCCGTGACGGCCGCGCTCGCCGACGACGCCGTCGTGGCATGGGGCAGGCCGACCACGGTGGCGGCCAGCGCGATCACGAGACCCGCCGACATCAGGGCAGCGACGTGCCGCTTTCTACGTGCAGAGCCCACCCGAGCTTCCCCCGTCCAGGACTCACGTCCGATCCATGACGATTGTCATGCCAGCTTCATGATGACTGAGCGAGGTCTTCCGACCGCGAGTGCGACACGCTACATGCATGACCCAGCTAACCTCCTCGACCCCGGCCGCCTCGGGCCACCCGGGCGGTGCGGCACCCGCCGTACAGCTGTCCGGGGTGACCAAGGACTTCGGCCCCGTCCACGCCGTACGCGGCATCGACCTCTCCCTCGAGCCCGGCGAGATCGTCGCCTTCCTCGGCCCCAACGGCGCCGGCAAGACCTCGACGATCGACATGGTGCTCGGCCTCTCGCAGCCCACCACCGGCTCGGTCCGCGTGCTCGGTCTCCACCCGCGCCAGGCCATCTCCCGCGGCCTCGTCTCGGCCGTCATGCAGACCGGCGGCCTGCTCAAGGACCTGACGGTCCGCGAGACGGTGACCTACACGGCCAGCCTGTTCGCCGACACCGCCCCGGTCGACGAGGTGCTGCGCACGGCCGGCATCGAGGGGATCGCCGACCGGAAGGTCGGCAAGTGCTCGGGCGGCGAGCAGCAGCGGCTCAGGTTCGCGATGGCGCTGCTGTCCGACCCCGCGCTGCTGCTGCTCGACGAGCCCACCACAGGCATGGACGTCGAGGGGCGTCGCGCCTTCTGGGCCGCGATCCGCGAGGACGCCGCCAAGGGCCGCACGGTGCTCTTCGCCACGCACTACCTCGAAGAGGCCGACCAGTACGCCGACCGGATCATCCTGATCAGCCAGGGCAGGATCGTCGCCGACGGGACCGGTAGCCAGATCAAGGCGATGGCCGCCGGGCGGACGGTCCGGGCGACGTTGCCCGGTGCGGACGCCGGGCGGCTCTCGGAGCTCCCCGGCGTCGAGGCCGTGGACCAGCGCGGTGACGCGGTCTACGTGCACGCCAAGGACACCGACGCGGTCGCCCGCTACCTGCTGACCGAGACCTCCGCCCACGACCTGGAGATCACCGCCCGAGGCCTCGAGGACGCCTTCCTCAGCCTCACCGGCGGCGAGCGCGACGACGTAGAAGACGTAGAAGGAGAGCAGGCATGAGCACGCAGACCATCGACCCGAGCACCCGACGGGTCCCGTCCCTGGGTGGGTTCAACCTCACCGTCCTCGGCATCGAGCTGAAGCGGATGCTGCGCAACCGCCGGACCATCATCTTCACGCTGATCTTCCCCGCCTCCCTGCTGCTCGTCTTCGGCGGCCAGGAAGGCTGGCAGGACCCGGCCGGGTCCGGCAACGTGGCGGCGTACATCCTGATCTCGATGGGCCTGTACGGCGCGGCACTCACCGCGGCCGCAGGTGGCTCCATGGTGGCCCTCGAGCGCGCGCTGGGCTGGTCGCGTCAGCTGCGCCTCACCCCGCTGAACCCGGTGGCCTACATCGTGATGAAGGCGATCGTCGCCCTGGTGATGGGCGGGTTGGCGATCGCAGCGGTCTACGTGGTCGGGATCCTCCAGGGCAAGGCCGAGATGCCCACCAGTGTCTGGATCCTGAGCGCGGTGGTGACCCTGTTCTGCACCCTCACCTTCGCGGCTCTCGGGGTCTTCGTCGGCTTCATCGTCCCGGGCGAGAACGCCATGCAGATCCTCGGGCCCGGCCTCGCTCTGCTCGCCTTCCTCGGCGGCGTGTTCATCCCCCTCGACAACTATTCGGAGATCGTGCGCAACATCGCCTACTGGACGCCGATGTACGGCGTCGCCGAGATCGCACGCGCACCGCTCACGCACGAGCTGCCGTGGTACGCCGTCGTCAACGCGGTCGGTTGGTTCGCGATCTTCGTGGGCGGCGCCGCCTGGCGGATGAGCAAGGACACGGCACGGGTCTGAGGCCATTACCGTGACGTCCATGAGCAGCACCCTCGACGCGGACCGTGCCAACGGTCCGCGCCGTTGGGGTCTCGCCTTCGCGGGGATCTGGCTGTTCTACCTGCTGTCACCGCTCTCGGCTGCCTGGGAACAACGCGACTCGTGGCACGGCTGGGTGGGGATCGTGGCCACGCTGCTCTTCGCGGCGGTCTACCTGACGATCTTCGTGTCGATGCGCTGGCGGCGCACCGGTGCACCTTTCGGCGCTCCGCTCGGGCGCCCCCTGGGCTTCGGACTGGTCGGGCTCGAGATCGCCCTCGGCGTGGTGATGTGCCTCGCGATCGGCCAGGAAGGCACGGCCGCGGCGGTCTACATCGCCGTCACCTGCGTGATGTGCCTCCGGACGAGCTGGGCCTGGCTCGTCGCGGTCGCCGTCGCGCTCGTCACCTACGCCGCCACCATCGTGGTGCCCGGCTGGCACAAGGACGACGGGATCCTCTTCGGCACGCTGGTGGCGACGCTGGCGATCTGGGGCATCTCGCAGGCGATCAACCGCAACATCGAGGTGCTGGCGGTGCGCGAGGAGAACGCCCGGCTGGCCCTGGACGACGAGCGGAACCGGTTCGCCCGCGACCTGCACGACATCCTCGGCCACTCCCTCACGGTGATCACGGTGAAGGCCGAGCTGGCCAACCGGCTGCTCGACGTCGACCACGACCGGGCTCGCACCGAGCTGGAGGACCTGGAGAGGCTGTCGCGCGACGCGCTCACCGACGTACGCCGGGCCGTCGACGGCTACCGCGACCTCACCCTGCCCGGGGAGCTGGCCCGCGCCCGCACCGCACTCTCCGCTGCCGAGATCGCCGCCGACCTCCCCAACTCGACCGACGTCGTGCCCACGGACCGACGCGAGCTGTTCGCCTGGACGGTGCGCGAGGGCATCACGAACGTGATCCGGCACAGTGGCGCCCGTCGTTGCACGGTCCTGCTCGGGGCGCACGAGGTGGAGATCCGCGACGACGGACGCGGCACCGAGACCACCGGCGCTGGCAACGGGCTGACCGGCCTGCGCGAGCGCGCCGCAGCCCTCGGTGGCACCGTGGTCACCCAGCCGCTTCAACCCGGCTTCTCGCTCAAGGTCGTCGTGCCGTGATCCGGCTCCTGCTCGCCGACGACCAGGCACTCGTGCGGGGTGCGCTGTCCGCGCTGCTGAGCCTCGAGTCGGATCTCGAGGTGGTGGCGGAGGTCTCGTCGGGGGACGCCGTCGTACCGGCCGTGCTGGAGCATCGGCCCGACGTCGCCCTGCTCGACGTCGAGATGCCCGGCCTCGACGGCATCAGCGCGGCAGCCGAGGTGCGCCGGGTGGCGCCGCAGACCCGCGTCCTGATCGTGACCACCTTCGGTCGACCCGGATTCCTGCGCCGTGCGATGCAGTCCGGAGCCGACGGGTTCGTGGTCAAGGACACCCCCGCCGCCCAGCTCGCCGACGCCGTACGCCGGGTGCACCAGGGCCTGCGCGTCGTCGACCCGACGCTGGCCATGGACAGCCTCGCCGTCGGCGACTCACCGCTCACCGAGCGCGAGACCGAGGTGCTCCGTGCGGCCTCCGACGGCTCGGCCGTGGCCGTGATCGCCGGCCGCGTGCACCTGACCACCGGCACCGTTCGCAACCACCTGTCGTCGGCGATCGGCAAGACCGGCGCGGGCAACCGCTCCGAGGCGGTCCGGATCGCCACCTCCCTGGGCTGGTTGTGAGCCCCGGCGACGAGCCGGCGGGTGGTTTCGAGACGGTCGCAGAGCGACCTCCTCAACCACCGGACGACCGCTGGTTGAGGAAGGCGCGCCAGCGCCTGTCACGAAACCCGGCCACCGCTGGTTGAGGAAGGCGCGCCAGCGCCTGTCACGAAACCCGCCCACCGCTGGTTGAGGAAGGCGCGCCAGCGCCTGTCTCGAAACCCGGCCACCGCTGGTTGAGGAAGGCGCGCCAGCGCCTGTCACGAAACCCGGCCACCGCTGGTTGAGGAAGGCGCGCCAGCGCCTGTCACGAAACCCGCCCCACCGCTGGTTGAGGAAGGCGCGCCAGCGCCTGTCACGAAACCCGGTGACGTGCCTGATGCCCCAGGCACCGTGCCGATGGTTTCGAGACGGTCGCAGGCGACCTCCCAAACGGAGTCGCAGAGCGACCTCCTCAACCACCGGAGACGCAGAGCGACCTCCTCAACCACCGGACAACCGGCCCACCGCCAGACGCGGGTCGGGCTCAGCGCGCAGCGACGTTGACGCCGACCACGACCAGCACCCAGAGCACGAGGCCGGCGGCCGCTAGCCACGGCAGGCGGCGGGGGTGGGGGGTCCACCAGGCGCAGGCGAGGACGAAGAGCCCGACCCAGACCACGACCAGCAGCACCACGGCCCACCACCGGAGCACCCCGGCCGTGCCCAGGTCGAGGAACAGGACGCAGGCGAGCCCGATCATCCCCGCGAACGGCAGCGGTGAGATCCGGGGTGGTGCCGGTGGTGGAGTGGGACGCGAGGGCTCGCGGGTCGTCACTCGGTGGTACGCCGTCGCGACTGGCCGTCCCATCCGGGCTCGTCGCTCCAGTTCGGGTCGTTGTCCCACTCCTCGTTGCGCTCCTTGGCCTTGTCCAGGGCGCGGGCGGCCTCGGCCTCGGTGGCGTAAGGGCCGAGCCGGTCGATCGGCGGACAGCCGTCGGGGCCCTCGACCGCGTGGTGCTTGACGCAGAACCAGTACTTCTCCATGGCCCGGAAGCCTACGTCGCCCACGCACCCTGGCCTCCGCCTCCTAGACTCAGATCATGACCTCGACCGCGATCGCACCTGCCGCGATCTCGCCGCGTCGGCCCGTGCCCGACTCCATCGCGCGCCCGGAGTACGTCGACCGGCCGGCGCCCGCGCCGTTCACCGGCAGCGAGGTGAAGGACGACGAGACGATCGCCAAGATCCGCGTCGCCAGCCGCCTGGCCGCCCAAGCCCGCGAGCTCGTCGGTTCCCACGTCGTGCCCGGTGTCACCACCGACGAGCTGGACCGGGTCGGTCACGAGTTCCTGTGCGACCACGGCGCCTACCCGTCGACCCTGGGCTACAAGGGCTTCCCCAAGAGTCTCTGCTCGAGCGTCAACGAGGTGGTCTGCCACGGCATCCCCGACGCCCGGGTGGTCGAGGACGGCGACATCGTCAACATCGACATCACGGCGTACCTCGACGGCGTGCACGGTGACACCAACGCGACGTTCCTGGCGGGCGACGTCGACGAGGAGTCCCGCCTGCTCGTCGAGCGCACCCACGAGGCCCTCGACCGTGCGATCAAGGCAGTCCGTCCGGGTCGTCGGGTCAGCGTGATCGGGCGGGTCATCGAGTCCTACGCCCGCCGGTTCGGCTACGGCGTGGTGCGGGAGTTCACCGGCCACGGCATCGGTACGGCGTTCCACAGCGGGCTGATCATCCCCCACTACGACGAGCCGCGGTTCGACGACGAGATCCTCCCCGGCATGACGTTCACCATCGAGCCGATGCTCAACCTCGGTACTCACGAGTGGGTGATGTGGGACGACGGCTGGACCGTCGTCACCGCGGACGGCCGCCGCAGCGCCCAGTTCGAGCACACGCTCCTGGTCACCGCCGACGGCGCCGAGGTGCTCACCAACCCCTGATTTCGTCGGCCCACTGACCCGTTGACGTCGGGTTCCGGAGCACCTGCGTCCCTGGATCGTTCAGGCCGTGTCGCACGGGTGGAAGTGGCGGTTGGCCGCCCCGTGACTCAAGTTCGTGCAATGCGAAAACCTGCACGTCCGGTTCGTTGACCCCCTCATCGCCCGTTGCGAGTGTTCGCAACGACCCCTCCCCCCACACACCGGGCAGGGTCGACGGCCGCCCGACATCCGGTGGCCACCCATCGACGGCACTCCCCGTGAGGAAAGCCGTTCCGAAAGGGGCTTCGGCCCGGATCCAGGAGAAAGCAATGAGCAGGAGACATCTCGGCGGCATCGCAGTCGCCGCACTGGTGGGGGCGACGCTCGCGTCGGTGCCCCACGGTGCGGTCGCCGCCGCCCCGGCGCACGGGCCGAACGCCCACGCGTTGGCCGCTGCATCAGCACACCGCCTTGTCGCCAGCGACCCGCCGGCACTCAAGGCGAGCAGCCACGACACGTTCCGGGCCATGCCCGTCCAGTCGTCGCACGGCATCCAGTACGCCGCGTACACCCGCGACTACCGCGGCCTCCCCGTGGTGGGCGGCGACTTCGTCATCGTCACCGACTCCGACGGCCAGGTCCTCACCACCTCCGTCGCCCAGACCCATGAGGTCAGCCTGCGGTCGATCAGGCCCACCACGTCCCGGGCCTCGGCCGTGCACACGGCGCGCCACCAGGTCCCGAACGTCACCCACAACACTCGTGCGCACCTCGTCGTGTGGCAGCACAACGCCACGTCCCGGCTCGGCTGGGAGACCCGCGTCACCGGGCACCGTGGCGTCGAGCCTTCGATCAAGGACGTCGTGGTGGATGCCCGCAACGGGAAGGTCCTGCAGGCCAAGGAGCGGGTCGCCGACGGCACCGGCAACTCGGCGTGGGACGGCAGCAACCTCACCATCCCGACGACCCACAGCGGCACCACGTTCTCGATGACCGACCCCGCCCACCCGACGATCAGGTGCCAGAACGCCGCGAACAACACGACGTTCACCGGCACGGACGACTCGTGGGGCACCGGCGTGAAGACCGACCGCGAGACCGCGTGCGTCGACGCGATGTACGTCGAGAACGCCGAGAACGGGATGCTCTCGACCTGGGACGGGCGCAACAGCTTCGACGGCGCCGGCGGCGGCTGGCCGATCCGCATCGGGCTCGACGACGAGAACGCCTTCTACGACGGCACCCAGGTGCAGATCGGCCACAACACCAGCGGCCAGTGGATCCCCGTGCTCGACGTGCTCGGTCACGAGCAGGGACACGGCGTCGACGACCACACCCCGGGTGGCATCTCGGGCAACGGCACCCAGGAGTTCGTCGCCGACACGTTCGGCGCCGCGACCGAGTGGTTCGCCAACAACCCGATCGACACGCCCGACTTCACCGTGGGCGAGACGATCAACCTGGTCGGCAGCGGCCCGATCCGCGTGATGTACAACCCCTCGGCGGTCGGTGACTCGAACTGCTACTCGTCGAGCATCCCGTCCCAGGAGGTCCACGCGGCCGCCGGCCCGGGCAACCACTGGTTCTACCTGCTGGCCGAGGGCACGAACCCGACCAACGGCCAGCCGACCAGCCCGACCTGCAACGGCAGCACGGTGACCGGTGTCGGCATCCAGAACGCCGAGAAGATCATGTACAACGCGATGCTGATGAAGACGTCGACCTCGTCGTACCTCAAGTACCGCACCTGGACGCTGACCGCGGCCAAGAACCTCGACCCCACCTGCGGGCTGTACAACACCACGAAGGCCGCGTGGAACGCCGTCTCGGTCCCGGCGCAGGCCGCTGACCCGACCTGCACCACGGGTGGCAACACCGTGACCGTGAACAACCCGGGTGCCCAGTCGGGCACCGTGGGCACGGCCAAGTCGGTGCAGATGACCGCGACCGACTCCGCCTCGGGCCAGACGCTCACGTGGTCCGCCACGGGTCTGCCGGCGGGTCTGTCGATCAACGCCTCGACCGGCCTGATCAGCGGTACGCCGACCACGGCCGGCAGCTTCAGCTCGACGGTGACCGCTCGCGACACGACCGGAGCCACCGGCTCTGCCGCCGTGTCGTGGACGATCAACCCGGTCGGCGGGGGCACCTGCTCCAGCCCGGGTCAGAAGCTCGGCAACCCCGGGTTCGAGACCGGTTCGGCCGCTCCCTGGTCGGCGACGGCCGGCGTGGTCGACAACACCGCGGGCCAGCCGGCCCACACGGGCAGCTGGAAGGCGTGGCTCGACGGCTACGGCACCAGCCACACCGACACGGTCACGCAGTCGGTGACGATCCCGGCCGGCTGTGCGGCGACGTTCACGTTCTGGCTCCACATCGACAGCGCGGAGACCACCACGACGACGGCGTTCGACAAGCTGACCGTCAAGGCGGGGGCGACCACCCTGGTGACGTTCTCGAACCTGAACAAGGCCACGGGCTACAGCCAGAAGTCGTTCAACCTGTCGTCCTTCGCAGGGCAGACCGTGACGATCTCGTTCAGTGGCACGGAGGACACATCCCTCCAGACCTCGTTCGTGGTCGACGACACGGCGGTCAACGTGAGCTGACGATTCCGCAGTAGTCCCTACCCGGAACGCCGGGTCGGCCCTCTCACCCGGGCCGGCCCGGCGTTCTTCCGTGTACGACGGTGCAACGTGGGATGGGGCGGCCGAGCGCGCCACCCCTACACTGAGCCACGCGGAGGGGTTGGTCGGGCGGCCGCGGCGTACTCGGTCACACCGAGGACGTCGAGGAAGGTCCGGGCTCCGAAGGGCAGGGCGGTGGGCAACACCCACCCGGGGTAACCCGCGGGACAGTGCCACAGAGAACAGACCGCCTGAAAGGCCATCGTCGGTTGAGCTTGTCGAGACCAGCGGTGGTGCAGGTAAGGGTGAAACGGTGGTGCAAGAGACCACCAGCGATCCGGGCGACCGGATCGGCTCGGTAAACCCCGCCCGGAGCAAGGTCGAACAGCGCACGCTCGAGGGCTGCCCGCCCGAGTGCGCGGGTGGACCGCACGAGGTCGTCGGTAACGGCGGCCCCAGATGGATGGTCGCCGAACGGTGCGTCGCAAGGCGCCCGGGAACAGAACCCGGCCTACAGACCAGCCCCTCCGCCCCGGGTCTCTGACCTGCAGTGATGCAGCCAGACCTGGTCTACTGTCCGGCTACTGTCCGACAGATTCGCCAGCGCACTCTGGATCACCGAACGGGAACGGTCATCCTCGTCGCCCATCAGGTGGCCGTAGGTGTCCCAGGTCTCGGTGGCCGACTTGTGTCCGAGTAGTGCGGGCGTACCCTGAACGGGCGTCTTGGGAAGGGCATTCCATGGTTGCCGTAGTAGAGGTCGTGGTGGTGGTCCTACTCGCGCTCGCCGGCCTCCTATGGTTCCTTCGGACACCCATCCATCGAGCCCATCGACGATATGGGTTCAACGCTCCTCGGCGCGGCCACATGGCGTCGGGAGGCTACATGCGCCCGACACTGCAACCAGAGATGGAGCCGCATGGCAAACGCCAAAGGCGGTGGTGGTCTGGCCGCAAGGACTGAGGAATCGCCGAACGGGCGACATCTCCCTTCGTAGGTGTCCACGGCTTCCTCAGGACGCGCATGTCCCTCGACCTCACATCGGCATGTGAGTGCGTCGCCTCGGATCCATCAGACTTACTCAGCCTGGTGTGAGCCATGACTATCGGCGCGGTGACCCGCAGGAAGGCGGGCTGGGTGATCAACTTCTACGGCACCAGCACGACCCCACGAAGAGCGTCTTGAAGGAGGGCTACACGTCGTGAGCAGTCCCAGCGCAGCACCGAAGCACACCCAGGCCCTCACATCGCGTTCTTCCTCGGCGGCGTGGTGGTCACGGTGATGATCGCGATCTTCGGAGCGCTCTTTTACGCCACCATCGGCTGGCTTGTGGAGACTCTGTCCATGCTGACTGAGATCGCCAGGAACACCGCCGCGCGACCTGCGGTCTGAAGGCGCGGAGGAGGAGGAGAGCCCCGAGTTGCTCCCCTCCCGGTCCTCAGGTCAGCGCCGTCTCCAGCACCCGCAGCGCACGCCGGTCGAGGTGGGTGAAGTCACCGGTGACCGTGCGGAGCTGGTTTCGTCCGGTCCTGTGGCCCCCAACATGTGCGGGCCGTCGGACAGGTGCCTGCCCACCCCGATCTCGGTCGCCAACGCTGTCGGGGGCGCCTACGATGGGGGATCTCAGGGCTTTCGCTTAACCCACGCCTAGGGCGGTGGACCGCATGCCCGTGCCAAGCGGTACGTCTTCTCTGCTGCTGGGGCGCGAGCGGGACATCGCGGAGCTGGGCGAGGCCCTCGGGCTCGCGGGGCAGGGAAGCCCGCAGGTCGTGCTGGTCGGGGGCGATGCCGGGATCGGGAAGACCACGCTCGTGGCCGACCTTGAACGCCGGGCGGCCGAGCTGGGGTTCACCGTGGCGACGGGGCACTGTCTCGACATCGGGGCCGGAATCTCGTTCGCCCCCGTGGTCGAGGCAGTGAGGGCGCTGCTCGCAGGGCTGGACAACCTCCAGACGAGGCCGTCAGCGCGGCGGATGCTCACCTTGTTGGACCCGGAAGCACCGAGGAGTCGGGAGACCCTCCATGTGGTGGACGACCTCACCGCGGTCGTCCTGGAGGCGGCGGCCGCCGGCCCGGTGCTCATGATGCTGGAGGACATGCACTGGGCGGATCGTTCGACCCAGGATTTCGCGACCACGCTGTCTCGGATCGCGCGTGGGGCGCTCGTGCTGGTGCTGACTTTCCGCAGCGACGAGCTCCACCGCCGCCACCCCTTCCGGAAGACCGTGGCGGAGATCAGCCGGACCCTCGGGTGCCGACGGATCGACCTCGGCGGGTTGGGCCGCGACGACATCGCGGGCATCGTCGCCGCCCGCAGCGACCGGCCACCCGACCCGTCGCTGGTGAATACCGTGCTGGCGCGGTCGGAGGGGAACCCGCTGTACGCCGAGGAGCTCCTGGCCGCCAACCGGGCCGACGACCAGCAAGGGGTCCCCGATCACCTCTCGGATCTGCTGCTTGGCCGGATCGACGCCTTGGCCGACGGCCCGCGGGCCCTACTCCGTGTTGCTTCGGTCGACGGGACCCGGCTGGACACGATCACTCTCGCCGAGCTGGCCGGAGTCGACCAGACCCGGATGGAGGGCTACCTGAGGGAGGCCCTGGACGCGAACGTGCTGCGCCAGCACGGCGGCCACCTCGAGTTCCGCCACCCGCTGCTGCGTGAGGCTGCCCACGACGACCTGATGCCCGACGAACGGACCCGGATCCACGGTCGGCTGGCCGAGATCCTCCAGGCCAGGATCGACGGCGAGCCCGACCCCGGGCTGGCGGTCCTGAGCCGGCTCGCCTTCCACTGGAACGCTGCCCACGACCTACCCCGCACCCTGTCGGCGTCGGTCCGCGCCGGGCTGGCGGCGAAGCGTCTGGGAGCTGCCGAGGCCATCATCCAGCTCGAACGCGCGTTGTCGTTGTGGGACCGGGTCCCGGACGCCCAAGCCGTGGCCGGACTCCCGGAGGCCGAGCTCGTCGTCCTCCTGGGCGAGTCGGCAGTCGAGCAGGGTGACGACCAGCGCTGGCGCACGCTGATCCACACGGCGGTGGACATGCTCGGACCCGAGCCCGACCGGCTGCTGGCCAGCCGCGTCTACTCTGCGTTGGTCCCCGCCGCCCTCACCGGGGAGGCGATCGGTAAGCAGGAGGCGATCCGACGGGCGATCGAGTACGCCGGTGACTCCCTCACCGAGGAGCTGGCACGGGCCCTGAACGCCCGGTCGCTGTATCTGAACAGGCACACCCAGTTCGCCGCCAGTGTCGAAGCCGCACAACGAGCCATCGACGCCGCCAGGAGCGCGGGGTGCGTCGAAGCGGAGGTAGATGCCCTCTACCTCGCGTCCCTCTCACACTTCTACCTCGGCCACATCGGCGAGGGACTGGCGGGGATGGAACGGGCCGAGGCCATGGGGCGGGCAGCGGGCAGGGTCGGGCACGTGCTCGGCGGGCTCCCGGTGTTGTACATGGAGGCCGGGCAGGTCGCTCGTGGCCTGTCCATCGCCAATGAGGGCTTCGAGGAGGGCATGGCCCTGGGACTTCCGATACAAGCCACCATGTGCGGGGCCGCGGCGCTGGTGGCGGTCCTATGGCGCGGCCGTCTCGTCGAGGCAGAGCGGCGGCTCGAGGAGCTCGTTGAGCTCGGACTGCCGGCGGGCAGCGCGCGCTGGCACGCGCCGCGCGCGGAGCTGATGCTGGCACGAGGTGACACGGACGCGGCGACCCCCCTGGTACACGAGACCGCCGCATTTGCACAGGCAGTAGGGCGGAAGCCGTGGGACACCGAGGTCCTGACCGAGCTCGCGCTCGCGGCCATGCTCGACGACCAGTCCGGCGTCCTCGAGGTAGCAGTGTCGTACCTGGCGCAGCTCGACGACTGTGACTCCCCGCTGACGGCGGCCGGGGCCGCACGAATCGGCTTCCAGGCCTTGTGCCTAGGTCGGTCGACGCCGTGGACCCAGACCGACGAGCTCCGTGACCGAGCCGCGCTACAGCTCCAGCGGTGCGAGGCGGGCCTCACCGACGAGTGGCGCTCGACCTACTACGGGGTCCAGCTCACCCTCGCTGAGGCCTACGCCGCAAGGTACGCCGGAGACCCGGCTGTCACGCAGTTCCGGAAGGCGACGGCCCTGGCGGAGCCGTTTGGCGCCTACTTCGCAGTCGAGCCGCGGCTGAACCTGGCCACCGAGCTGCTCTCCCATGGCGGCCGGGACGAGGGCCGCGAGCTGCTCGTCGAGTGCTGGAGCACCGCCCACGACATGGGTGCCCACGACCTCGAGCGCCGCGCCTTCCGGCTCGCCACACGTAGCCGGGTCCCGCTGCCCGAAAAGGCGTCACAGACCGGACCGCTGAGCCGGCTCACACCGCGCGAACGCGAGGTCCTCGACCTTCTCGCCACCGGGGCCACCAACAGGACCCTCGCGGAGACGCTGTTCATCACCGAGAAGACCGTCAGCGTGCACGTCTCGAACCTCCTCGGCAAGCTCGGCGTCGCCAACCGCGGCGCGGCCGCCGCCCTGGCCCGAGACCTGGTCGGCTGAGTGTCATGCGTCCCCCAAGGCGCTGCCGAGAACGTGGTCGAACCCTGAATTGTCAGCGCACCACAGCGCCGACGGACCCACGCACGCTGGACCGACAGGACAGAAGATGAACCCCAAGATCACGGCCTTCGGCGCGCTCGCTGTGGTGAACGTGCTCGTCCTGAGCGCCTGTGGCGGCTCGGGGTCCTCTGGCAGCCCCGCGGGTAGCGGCGCCAATGTCCACGGCGGGAACACCGGCAACGGTCGGGACCCGACGGCGCAGGGTCCGGTCACCATCGCTGGCGCGAGGAAGGGCGGCACCGTCACAGTCCTGACCCAAGGCGGCCTGACGAACACGATCGACCCGAGCGAGATCTACTACCCCGACACCTCGTCGATCATGAGTGGACTGGTGACCCGGTCGCTGACGCAGTACAAGTACGACCCGGCGACCAAGCAGATGGCGCTGGTGCCCGACCTGGCCACCGACTTGGGTACCCACAACGACTCCTACACCCGGTGGACCTTCACGATCCGCCCGGGCGTGAAGTGGCAGAACGGGCAGCCGGTGACGGCCAAGGAGGTGGCCTGGGGCATGACCCGGTGCATGGACGCCGCGACCTTCCCGACCGGGGCGTGCCCGTACTACTCGAACGTCTACTACAAGGGCGGAGCGGCCTACAAGGGTCCCTACACCTCGGGCCAGAAGACGTTCAACGGGATCAAGGTCAACGGCGACAAGATCACGATCCTGATGGCCAAGCCCTTCCCGGACATGCCGTACTGGGGCACCTTCCCGGCCAACGGCCCGATCCCGATGGGCAAGGTCTCGGATCCGAAGAGCTACAAGAACAAGCCTTGGTCGACCGGCCCGTACATGATCCAGAGCTACAGCCCGTCGAAGGAGCTCGTGCTCGTGCGCAACAAGTACTGGGATCCCAGCACCGACCCGGCGCGGACGGACTATCCCGACGAGTACATCTTCCAGACCCAGCAGGCGTCGGAGAAGATCGACCAGATCCTGCTCGGCGACTCCGGGCCGGCTCAGACGACGCTGACCTACGACAACCTGCCGGCGCCCGACTTCCAGCAGATGCAGCAGAAGTCTCCAGAGCGGCTGACCTTGGGATCGACGCCGTGCACCGGCTTGTGGGCGCCGGACAACCGGAAGATCACCAGCAAGAAGATTCGTGAGGCCCTGTCGTGGGCGTTCCCCTACAAGGACGTGATCCTGGCCAGCGGCCTGATCCCGGGCGTGACCGCGATCCCGGCGAGCAACCTGATGCCTCCGGGCCTGCCCGGTCGCACGGCATACAACGTCACGGGTCGCACGGGCTTCGACAACAGCCCGCAGAAGGCACGCCAGCTGCTGCAGCAGGCCCACGCGATGGGGTATGAGATCCGGTTCCTGTTCGCTACCGACGACCCGAGCAACGTCAAGGTCAAGGACGTGATCCTCAAGGCGCTCACCGAGGCCGGCTTCAAGGCCACCGCGGTGCCGACCACGACGGGGAACTTCGACATGGCGCTTGAGGACCCCACCGAGAACATCAACGTGCGGTCCGCCGGATGGTGTTCGGACTGGCTGTCCGGCTCGACCTGGATCCCGGCGATCTACGGGTCGACCTTCCCGGAGCAGATTCACACGTTGGGGTCCAACCTCAGCGCGTTCAGCAACAAGTCGGTCGACTCCCAGATCAACGAGATCCAGAGTCTGTCGCTCGACCAGCAGCCCGCGGCATGGAACAGCTTGGACGAGACCATTGCCCAGAAGTACTTCCCGCTGTTCACGACCTGGTACCACGGCGTCGCGATGGCGCACGGATCGAAGATCCAGGGCGACTTCGACGACAGCACCATCGGGATGCCCACCTGGAAGGACATCTGGATCTCCCACTAGCAGCTCGCTGGCCAGCCGGACTCCTCGAGATGTCAAACCCGCGAATGGGTCCCGGCCGGAAAGCCGTGCGGGCTCAGGCGGTCAACGCAACACGGCTCACATGCTAGTGATGCGGTCTTGAAGCCGAGGGTCTGGATGCCTTGTCCAGCCAGACCTGGCGGTCTGGACGGGCACTCTGAAGTCATCCGGAGGATGGGTACCCGGAGCAGCGACGGAGTACCACATGGCTCGACGAAGTGTCCCTGGGACATGTCCGAGCTGACCGCTCCCCGGCATGAGAGCGCCCGGACAGCAAGTGAGTGCGTTTCGTTGGGTGGCACAGTCGGGTGTCGATCTCCGCGTCCGCGCATTCTCCACGTTCTGACCTGGTGCGTGCGGTGGCCTGGGCTGTCTCGGCTGCGGTGCGGCCCCTGCGGAGCCAGCTGGCGTACTAGGAGCCGTCTCCGTAGGCCTTCTGGGCAGCCTGTTTGCTCATCCCACCCAGAGCTTGGCCGAAGAAAAACAACGATGGCACTGTTTCGGGATACGAATACCACGCCACCCAGAACTGGAGCACGGGCTCCTACTCTTGGGGACTAGGAACTAGCTGAGCTGTCCGCAGGCCAGTCCACAGCCGTCGCTACTGTCCGGCTACTGTCCGGGCGATTCTGCGTCCGCGACCGATGACGGGCGATGGTCGAAGCCATTTGTGCAGGTCAGCCGTGCTACGCCGTCGCAACCCATCGGCACCCAGCACGCGGGGACCCGTCCCGGCCTACAGACCAGCCCCTCCGCCCCCAGGTCTCGGACCTGCGAGACGCCCGCCGGAGCATGGGGTCACCGGCGGGCATCTGGCTGGAGCTGACGCAACGCCCCGCAGTGTGTTTGAGCCCGCACCCACGAGACGTCACTTCCGAGTCCGTGACTCGACAGCCAAGAGGATCACGGCGCGGTCGTTGACCGCACCACCCGCAGGGACGAGCGACCACCCGCTGAAGTCCCGGCCGAAAGCCCTATGCCGGCGCACGGCGCTACGAGCGCCGGGTTCGCCTGAAGAGGAAGAGCGCCACCGCGGCGATCACCACGATGCTCAACCTTCCTCCTGTCTGCTTACGAGTGGACGGTGGGTCACGACGAGGCCGTCCGCCGGGTCTGCCCAGTGACCTGACCGAGGAGCAGCGCGCTGCTGGAAACGGTGTCCAACGCGCCCGACAAGCGCAGCGTCGTCGGCTTGTAGCCTCTCTGTGGTGAGCGTCGGACTGGAGATCGCGGAAGTCCACGCGGCATCTCCATCGATGCCCGACATGGTGGCCCTGTTCGAGTGCTACCGACGACACTACGGGCAGCCGGGAGACCTGGTTGAGGTCCGCGACTGGCTGACGTCTCAGCTTGCGAGTGGTGGTCTTCGTGGATTCCTCGCACACCGCGACGGCGAGCCCGGAGGCATGGCGCTCGTCGCATCGACCCCCGCTTCCTTGCGGCTCGGGCACTGGTGGCAGCTCCGGGACCTGTACGTGGCGGATCGCCACCGTCGCCAAGGCGTCGGCCGTGCGCTCCTGGCCCGCGTTCGCGATGCGGCTGCGGCCGAGGGGGCGCTACGGGTCTCCTTGACCACGGAGGCTGACAACGTCGGAGCTTTGGCCTTGTACCGGCATTTCGGGTTCGAGCCCGTCGACGGGTACACGTCGATGTCCTTGAAGACCGACTTCTCCGGTTGACCTACGCGCTGAACCTCCGGGTGTGGGACCGTCCCGGCCGCTCACATGGAATCCGCCGACATGCCACCGTCCGAGAGGGTGATCGAAACCAACGTCGCTGTGCCATCATCGCACCTGACAGCGCGTGTGAGACGCCCCGAGACGGCAGGAGGCCGGCCATGTCCGAGCAGAACGTTGGGCCCATCGACTACCTGGTCCTGGAGTTCTCGGAGGCCAAGGTCACGGGCCAGGGCATGAGGATCCTGCTCGACCTCGTGGACAAGGGCATCATCCGGATCCTCGACCTGCGGTTCGTGATCCGTTCGGCCGACGGCTCGTTCACGGCTGTCGCGGTGGCCGACCTCGACGGTGACGGGGAGCTCGATCTGGCTGTCTTCGAAGGTGCTCAGTCGGGGTTGCTCGACGACGACGACCTGGCTCAGGCGGCGTCGTTGATCGCGCCCGGCAGCGCGGCCGGTCTCCTCGTCTACGAGAACACGTGGGCCGGACCCTTTGTGACGGCCATGCGGGACGCTGGAGGTCAGGTGCTGGCGAGCGGTCGCATCCCGGCCGGCGATGTGATCGACGCACTGGACGCCCTGGACTCGTCCGAGGCCTGACGCACGAATCGAGAGAGGACAACACCCATGGGACTCATTGGTGGAATGGCGCGGACGGCCGTCGTCGCGGGTACGGCGACGGCGGTGTCGAACCGCGTGTCACGGCGTCAAGCCGGTCGGTGGGCGTCGCAGGACCAGCAGGCCTACGACCAGCAGGTCTACGCCCAGCAGCCTCAGTACGCGGCGCCGCCGCCCCCGCCACCGCCACCTCCGGCGGGCGCCCCCGGCGCGGACGACATGCTGAACCAGCTGCAGAAGCTCGGGGAGCTCAAGGCGTCGGGCGTGCTCACCGAGGCGGAGTTCCAGGCCCAGAAGGCCAAGATCCTCGCCGGGTGAGCCATCGGCCCGGGTGATCTACGGCGACGGCTCATCCAGTGATGTCGCCTGGCTCTCGAGCTGCGCCTGGACCGCTCGGTAGACGTTGCCGTGCACCTTGTCGGCGCCGACCCGGGCGAGCACGCCGTCCCGATCGAGGGTGGCGCTGACGTTCGGCTTCAGGCGAGCCAGACGCAGCGTGAGGCCGGACTCCTCCGCGAGATCGAGCACATCTCCGATCTTCCCGGCGCCCTGCGAGTCGACGAAGTTGATCCCACCACAGTCGAGCACGATCCCGGTGAGTCCAGGAGTCGTGTGGATGAGATCTCGAAGCCGGTCCTCGAGGGCGTCGGAGGTCGCGAAGAACAGGCCGCCGTCCATCCGCATCGTCAGTACCCCCGGCACCGGCACGTCGTCCGGGTGCTCACTGAGCTCGCGGAACACCTGGGTGTTGGCCTCGTGGGCCAGCACCGGGAGCGACGGATGCGTGGCGACGTAGACGAGCCAGAGCAGGGACAACCCGATCCCGATCACGACGCCGGCCAGGACGCCGAACACCAGCGTGCCGGCGATGGCTGCGATCGCCACCCAGAAGTCGAACCTCTGCACCCGGGCCAGGCGCCGCATCTCCGGCAGGTTCATCATGCCCATGACGACCGCCTCGATGATGAGGGCGGCGAGCACGGGTTTCGGCAGGTCGGAGAAGAGGGGCGCCAGGACCAGCAGTGTCAGCAGCACCGTGACGCCGGAGGTGATCGAGGCCAGTCCCGAGCGGGCACCGGAGTGGTCGTTGAGCGAGCTCGCGGACAAGCTGGTCGAGACGGGCATGCCCTGAAACAGGCCGGCGCCGGTGTTGGCCATCGCCTGGGCGACCGACTCCTGGTCGATGTCGATCTGGTAGCGATGCTTGGCGGCGAAGGCGCGGGCGTCTCCGGCGGTCTGGGAGAAGCCGATCAGCACCAGGGCGACCGCGGCGATCGCCACGGGCACCACGTGGTCCCACATCAGAGCCCCGTCGGGAAGCTCGAACGACGGGAGTCCCCGGGGGATGTCGCCGACCAGAGCCACCCCGTGGGAACCGAGGTCCAGGATCCAGGAGGCCAGCAATCCTCCGACGACCAGGACCAACGCCCCGGGCACCTGAGGGGCGACCTGCCGCAGCCCGAACACCACCACCAGAGCGACGACACCTACGACCACCGTCGCCCCTTGTGTCTCACCCAACGTGCCCAACCATGACCACAGCTCCTGCAGCGAGTTGGTGCCGTCGACGTCGGTGCCGGTGAGCTTGGGGAGCTCGCCGATGACGACATCGATCGCGGCGCCGAACAGGAACCCGGTCACCACCGCGCGCGACAGGAACTGGGCGATCCAGCCCATCTTCAGCACGGCGAGGATGAAGAACAGGACCCCCGACGCGAGCGTGATCCCGGCGACGAACGAGGCGATCTCCTGCTCGTCGGTGAGGCCGGCCGCGATCACCGCGCTCGCCGCAACGGCCGCCAACCCGGAGCTGGGACCGACCGAGATCTGTCGGCTGGTCCCGAAGATCCCGTACAGCAAGGCACCGGCGGCAGCCGCGTAGAGCCCGTTCTGCAGCGGGATCCCGGCGATGCCGGCGTACCCGAGGTTCTTGGGGACGATCAACGCGGCCACCGTGACCCCTGCGATCAGATCGCCCCTCAGCCAGCCCCGGTCATAGGTGCGCAGCCAACCCAGGATGGGGAGCAGACCGGCACCCGTCCGCCGCGGGCTCATCCGGGGAGAGTTCCCGGCCGGGAGCCCCGCGACGCGGGGCCTGCGGCGCGCAGAGGCACCAACGTCGCCATGGGTCTCGCCCTTCCTGTCGACCTCGTCCGCCAGTACCTCACGCAGTAAAGTCCGACGCGCGCTCGGTCGCGCGGAGGAAATCGGCGAGCCCCATCGTGGCACCAGGCGAGCCGGGGTGCCATACCCTCAGGTCGCGGACGCGCGTGCGCACGTCACCAGGAGGGGCTACGTCGTGAACCCGAGCACCCCGGCGAGGAAGAGCGCGCGCGCGAGTCGAGCCGCTCCCCTCGGGCTCCTGCTGGTCCTGTTCCTGACCGCGTGCGGAGGCTCGGGCGACGTCAGCCTGCCGACGCCGACAGGATCTCGTACGTCGATCACTCTCCCCTCGCGCACAGCATCGCTTCCGAGTCCGACCCGCTCGCCGAGTCGCGGTGAGTCGGCGACCGCGACGACGACCCCCGGCCCTCCGGAGTCCACAGCCCCCTCCACGTCACCGACTCCCTCGAAGTCGCCGTCCCCCTCGAAGTCGCCGTCCCCCTCCAAGTCGCCGTCCCCCTCCAAGTCGCCGTCTCCCTCGAAGCCGCCGTCGCCCTCCACGTCAGCGACCAGCTCGACGTCACCGTCTCCGGAGAGCTCACCACCGACCGCGAGCGAGTCGCCCTCAGCGGGTCCGACCGCCTCGTCCTCCGCGCCATCCACGGGCACCGAGGACTCGGCCGCAGACTCCGGAACACCCTCGTGGGTCTGGTGGCTGCTCGTCGCCGCCGGCGTCGCGGCGGCGCTGTCGGCGATCCTGATCCCACGGGTCCGGAGGCGCCGAGCCTGGAGCGCCGACTTGGCCGCCGCGCGGGAAGAAGCGGCCTGGTTCGCCCGGCAGCTGCTGCCTTCCTTGCAGCAGGCGGGCTCGATCGAGGAGCTCGCGGGCGGGTGGCAGGTCGCAGCGGACCGGGTGACGGCGCTCGAGGACCGGTTGACCGGCCTGGAGTCGACCGCTCCCGACGAGTCCGGTGGCACTCAGGCTCGCGACCTCAGGGACGCCGTCCGGGCTGCGCGTCTTGGCGTGCAGGACCAGGTCGCCACGGGAGACCCGGCGTCCATCGCCCGCGAGCTCGGCTCGGTTGGCGCGCGGCTGGAGTCCGCCGTGGACCCGGTCACTCCCGCCGGGTGAGCGGGCGGGAGATCGCGGTGCACCTTCTCCTCACCACCGTTCCAGGAGGTCGACCGGGCAGCACGCAAGGTGATCACCGACGCGGGGTACGGCAAGCAGTTCATCCACCGCACCGGCCACGGCATCGGCACCACGACGCACGAACCGCCGTACATGATCGAAGGTGAGGAACAGCCGATGGTCCCGGTGATGTGCTTCTCCGTCGAGCCCGGTGTCTACCTCGCCGGTCGGTTCGGGGTCCGGATCGAGGACATCGTCACCGTCACCGAGACCGGCGGCCGGCGGCTCAAGGGCACCGAGCGCGACCTGCGCATCGTCGAGTAGACGCAGGCTCCCGTCAGCCCTCGACAGGGTCGGGTACGACGTCGGGGTCCGCGGCCGTGACCTCTTCCCCGCTCTCCCGCCGCTCCCCCAGGTCGGACAGGAGCGAGTCGACCACGATCACGGTGCCTCCCAGGAGGACCGCCGCGAGCGGCACCGGCAGCTTCGTCCGTCGTACGGCGGTCGTCGCCACCACCATGACCGTCGACCACGACGTCACCGAGGTCACGAACGGCACCGTGGCCCGCTTCCAAGGCTCATCGGTGTCCGGGATCACCATGAAGACCTGAAGACCGGGCTTGCCCAGCGGCCAGCCCACCGCGTACGCCGCGAACAGGACTCGCGAAGCCGACGTCGGACCGGACGCGAAGCAAGCGAGCGCTACGCCTGCACCTCGGGCCAGCGCCCCTGGTCGCACCTTCACGACAGCACCTCCGGTTCACCGAGCTCGTCGCTCAGGCGGATGCTATCGGACACCTGGCCGGGAGTCCGTGCAGTCGGGT
Organism: uncultured Actinomycetota bacterium; assembly: GCA_963833775.1. Classification (GTDB taxonomy): domain Bacteria; phylum Actinomycetota; class Actinomycetes; order Propionibacteriales; family Nocardioidaceae; genus Nocardioides. The sequence continues at coordinate 467,466 of CAWHZH010000015.1, forward strand.
CGCCCGGGTCAGCCCTGGATCTTGCACACCGCCTTCAGCCCGCTGTACGCCGTGCGCGACTCGCCGATCGCCCGATCCAGCCGATGACGGTCCTTGGCCATGATCGCCTCGGCGACCCCGCCGAAGGCGGTGGCGGTCGCCGAGACGGCTCGCCGGACGTTCGGGTCAGCAGCCAGGGCCTGGCTGTTCAGCTCGCGCGACTGGGAGGCCAGGCGGACCGCGATGTCCCGGTCGAACGGATGGACGGCAGGAGACCAGCGGGCGGTGTCGACCGTGATGTGGGCGATGATCGCCTCGACGCCCGCGCAGGCCTGCTGATCGGACTCCTCGACGCTGGCCCCGCCCAGCGCCCCACCCGGTGTCTGAGCCTGGGTCGGCACCGACGATGGAGACGTGGGCGCCGCTGACGGATGCCCGCCGCACGACGCCAGGATGGCTGCCGTCAGGCACGCGGCCGCGGTCGCCCGCCGGCGCTGTCGTGGCGCGTCCACATGATCCCCCCATCAACCGAGGCCACTGTCGCGCGCCCAGGTTGCGACAACCTTGGAGCGGTGGCGGGTCGGTCGCCGTCGTCGACGACGCCGCAGTCAGGAGAGAGATCGAAGGGCGGTCAGATCTCGCCCTCGGCCTCGAGCTCCTCCTCGATCAGCGCGATGGCGAAACCGATGCCCCTGGCCAGGTTGACGGAGGCGGAGAGCACCCGCGTCGTACCGACGATCGGAGCAACGGCGACGAGGAGGCCCTGGACGTCCTCGAGGGTGACGCCGGCGTCCATGGCCGCGCCGGCGTTCATCACGTACGACGCGGCCGGAGCATCGACCGCGACGAGCGCGGCGATCCGGGCCAGCATCAGCTCGCGACCGGAAAGCCCGCTGTTCTCGACAGAGATCAACGTCATGGTGGCCAGGGTGTCTGCGACCGGGTTCTCGGTGTCCGTCATCTGGTGTGCCTCCGTTCGGGTTCCGGTCGGCCCGAGCCAGCCGGAGACAGGTGTGTGACGGCGAGTCTTCACCTGGGACGCCGGGAGGGAATCATCCGATGAGGATGATTCCGTCGGACAGGACTACGCCCCGCCGCAAACCCCCGTGCGGCGGGGCGAGCCATTCCCGAAACGTCGTGCCCCCGGTCGAACCCGGTCAACGCCGGCGCCACTGGGAGCAACCTACCCCCGACGACGGACACCCGGCGACTACCGCATGGGGCGAAGTCGCCGGGTGCAGGCGCCCACTCGGGGGAACCGGGGCACCTCTTTCGACGGTACCTTCCGCCCGAGCGAGTCCCCACCCCTAATAGCGGGTAGGTCTGGGGTCCGGTTGGAGCATGGGTGGGCTCTCACCACCGACTGGGCATCCTTGACACCGTCGAGCGCGGTGCGGTCTTCTCCATGGGTTTGCTGACCTGCACCCCCGACTCGGGCTGGTGGAAGGAGACGGGCATCCACGAGGAGCCAGGTCGCCGTCGGGAGAAGCTGGCCGGCGCCAACGAGGTCATCGACGAGCTGCTCGAAGCGGTCGTCACCGATCTTCCGTACGCTCAGGGACAACCTCCCCCTGATGATCAACCGGCTGGGCGGCACCCCGATCAGTGAGCTCTACCTGCTCTTCGGTCGTGCCCACGACCAGCTGTCCTCACGTGGCATCAACGTGGGACGCAGCTACGTCGGTGAGTACCGCACGTCGCTGGACATGGCCGGCTGCTCTGTCACGCTGGTCAAGCTCGAGGACGAGATCACCTCGTTGCTGAGCGCACCGGCCGAGATCGCCATCCGGACCTTGTGAACCGCAACGAGAGGAAAACCCGTGAACGACGAACCGACACAGGTCCAGAAACTCTTGGCAGAGTTCCTGGGCACTGCCTTTCTGGTGTTCATCGGCGTGGGCTCGGTCCCCGCGACACTCATCTTGAACCAAGGCTCTCTGGGGATGGCGGATCTCGGCGTGATCGCGTTCGCCTTCGCCCTCGTGATCGTGGCCGCCATCTACACCTTCGGTCACATCAGCGGCTGCCACATCAACCCCGCGGTGACGATCGGGCTGGCGATCACGGGGAACTTCGCCTGGAAGGAGGTGCCGAGCTACATCGTCGCCCAGGTCCTCGGCGCCATCGCTGGGGCCGCCGCGATCATCGCGGTGCTGAGCAACGTGGCGCTGGACGTAGGGCTGGGCGTCAGCAGCTACTCGATCGGCTGGGGGTACGCGTTCGCCGCGGAGGCGATCGGCACCTTCATCCTCGTCTTCACCGTCCTCGGGGTGATCCACCGCAAGGCGGTCCCCGGGTTCGCCGGGCTCTCGATCGGCTTCATCGTGTTCGCGATCATCATCGTGGTCGCGCCCACCTCGGGTGGCGCGATCAACCCCGCCCGCTACTTCGCCCCCTTCCTGCTGGAGGCGGTCTTCGGCAAGTCGGGAGCGGTGGACTGGGCTCAGCTCCCGGTCTACGTGATCGCCGACTTCGTCGGTGCGATCGTGGCCGCACTGCTGTTCCCGGTGATCTTCCGCACCGCCGCCGACCAGGAGTCGGTAGGCACCCTCGACCCCGACACTGCCACCGGCTGAGGAGGTCCGATGAAGAAGCTCATCAACGATCCCGACGCCGTCGTGTCCGAGGCTCTCCTCGGTATCGAGGCTGCGCACCCGGACCTCAGGGTCGACCACGCGAACAAGCTCATCGGAGCTCTACGTCATGTACCACGAGGTGGACAAGATCCTCGAGGCGCACGGCGTACGGGTGGCTCGCAGCCTGGTGGGCTCCTACATCACCTCACTGGAGATGGCCGGGACCTCGGTCACCCTGCTCAAGGCGGACGACGAGCTGCTGACGCTCTGGGATGCTCCGGTGAGCACGCCGGCACTGAGATGGGGCAGGTGAGTGGCGCAGGATCAGCTGGACGCCGCCGACCTCGAACGTTGGGTGCGCGCATTCGCGGGACTGGTGGCGGAGAACCGCGAGGTCCTCACCGAGCTCGACGCCGCGATCGGCGACGCCGACCACGGGACCAACATGGACCGCGGTATGAAGGCGGTGCTCGCCGCGCTGGACGAGTCCAGCCCGACGACCCCGAAAGCGCTGCTGACCAAGGTGGGCATGACGCTGGTCTCGACAGTCGGAGGTGCGAGCGGACCGCTGTTCGGCACGCTGTTCCTGCGGATGGGCACGGCACTCGGCGACGCCGAGTCCGTGCCCCGGGCTGACCTCGCCGTGTCGCTGAGAGCAGGGCTGGACGGAGTGGTCCAGCGGGGCAAGGCGGTCCCGGAGGACAAGACGATGGTGGACGCGTTGACCCCTGCTGTCGAGGCACTCGAGGCCGCGTTGGCGCGCGAGGCCTCGTTGACGGAGGCGCTCGGTGAGGCACGAGATGCCGCCGCTGCGGGTCGTGACGCCACCGTGCCGATGCTGGCCCGGAAGGGTCGGGCCAGCTACCTGTGCGAGCGCAGCGTGGGCCACCAGGATCCGGGCGCCACCACGGTCACGCTGCTGGTGGAGGCCGCCGCCGAGACGTTCTGAGGGAGTTTCCGACGCGCGCCACGAGGGCGCTGGCGTCCCGGACGGGGGGCCGAGACGCCAGCGGCCTCGGGGGCGCAATCTAACGGCCGTGACGCGCGTGCCCGCGGCCTCCGGTGGCGAGAACATGACGAGGCGGGACTCCGCCACTGTCGATGACCAGCGCCGGTAGCCGGCGTGAGATGCGAAGCGCGCCCCGCCGGCCGAAGGACTCCACCGGCGAGGCGCCGGCGGGCGGACACGGGGGGATCCACCCGCCGCCGAGACGCTTCTGCGAAGGGGCGTACCCCGGGCGGCCGTGGGTCAAACGTGGCAATCCAAGTTTTTTTCGCGACCCCGTCAGCCGGTGGCCAGGGTGAAGGACACGGCCCGGGAGGCGAGGTCGGCCTGGGCGAGCGTGACCCGGACGTCGGTGCCGAGCGGGAGCGGCTCGGCGTCGGTGACGCGCGCCTCGACCGCGGGGTCCTGCACCGTCACCGTGCCGCGCTTGTCGTCACGGTCGTCGAGGTCGACGATGACGCCCTCGAACGTCTCCCCCACCCGGTGCTGGAGCACGCCGGCCTCGACCAGGTCGAGGACGGCCGACTCGTACTGGTGGGCCCGACGCCCGGAGTCGCGCATCGTGTCGGGGACGACGTGGAGCTTCTCCAGCACCCAGCCCGGTACGTCGGTGCCGGCGCAGAGGGCCACGCAGATCTCCCCGGCGTAGCGGTCGCCGAGGCGGCGCAGCGGCGCGGTCACGTGGGCGTACTCCGAGGCCAGGGCACTGTGGATCGGGTCGGCCGGCACCTCACCGTCGAAGCCGACGTACCCACTCCCCCGCAGCAGGCGCGTGCAGGCCGTGATCATCGCGGCCTCGTTCGGCTTGCCGGGGTCGAGCGCCCGGATGAAGTCGGGGTAGAGCTGCTCGGCCGGCCATCCGAGGTGGAGGGCGCGGGCCGTGCGGTGCAGCCGTTGTACGTCGCGCGGGTCCGGCGGCGGCAGGGTGCGGAGCAGCCCGACCCGGGCGTAGACCATCAGGGACGCCGCGGCGAAGCCGGTGAGGAGCGAGATCTGGGCGTTCCAGCTCTCGGCCGGGATCAGGGAGCGGAAGTGCAGCGACCAGTCGTCGCCCTCGATGTCGACCTCCTGCTCGGGCAGCGGCAGCGAGATGCCCCCGCGTCCGGCCTCGCGCGCGAGCCGGAGCTCGCCGAGCTCCTTGAGGAGCTGCAGGGTCTCGGCCGCGCTCCCGTCGTCGATCGCCTGCTGCACGGTCGCGTAGTCGAGCTTGGCGGTGGACCGGACCCGGGCCCGCTCGACATGGACCTCGGTGCCCTCACCGGTGTCGTCGACGTGGATCGTCCAGAGCAGGGCCGGTCGTACCTGGTCGGGCAGGAGCGAGGCGGCGTCCTCGGACAGCACCGTCGGGTGGAGCGGGATCTTGGAGTCCGCGCCGTAGAGGGTCTCGCCCCGCTGGTTGGCCGCCAGGTCGACCGGGTCGCCGGGCTCGATGAAGGCGGCGACGTCGGCGATCGCGTAGTGCACGACGTAGCCACTGCCCTCGCGCTCGAGGTGGAGGGCCTGGTCGAGGTCCATCGACGAGGCCGGGTCGATGGTGACGAACGGCAGGTCGGTGCGGTCGAGGTCGGGCAGCCGTGGAGCCGCGGCAGCACGCCTGGCGGCCTCCTCGGCCTCGGGCGCGAAGGCGGCCGAGACCTTGAGCTCGCTCTGGATCTTCGCGATCCCGTCGCGGAGGGTCTGCGCGCCCACCTGGTCTCCGGCGCGGACCCGAACCACTCGACTCGAGGACATGCGACCACCTTAGTGAGGTCTCACCGGTAGTCGGACGGGTCGGGGTCGCGGCCGGCCGCCCAGTCGGCGTAGAAGCCGCCCCAGTCGGGCCGGGAGCCGTCGGCATCGGTGAGGTCGTAGTCGCGGGCGAGGTCCCAGCTCGCCAGCGACGCACCGCTGAGTCGCATCACGTCGGGGTCCGTGGCCAGTGCCACGGCGGCTCGGGCGACGAGCGTCGGCGACTCGGAGACGGCGAACAGCGGGTCGGTGGCGATCCCGTCGCGCCAGGTCTCCTCGGTCACGCCGAACCGGTCGAGCATCGCCTCCGACCGGAGGAACCCGGGTGCCAGGGCCACCACCGAGACGTGGTGAGGCCGGAGGTCGCCGGCCATCCCGAGCGCGAGCCGCGTGACGGAGTCCTTGGCGAGGTCGTAGTACAGCGTGCCGCGATAGGGGTCGCCGGCCTTTCCGTCGGTGAGCTCGAGGACCAGGCCGCGACCGTTCGCCACCAAGAGCGGAGCGGCAGCGGCGCTGGTGATGATGTGGGTGTGGAGGGCCTGTGCGAGCAGCCGGAGCCCGACCTCGACCGGCTGTTCCCAGAACGGGTGCTCCCAGTCGGCGAGCGGATCACCGCCCCAGATGCCGTTGACGAGGACGTCGAGGCGTCCGTCGTGCCGTGCGGAGACGTCGGCGACCACGGCGGCGACCGCGGTGACGTCGGAGTGGTCCACCCGATGGGCGTACGCCGTGCCGCCCAGCGCCTCGATCTCCTGCGCGGTGTCCTGGACCGTCTCCGGTCGGGCCATCGGGGACGGTGCACCACGCGCCGTGCGCCCGGTGACGTGGACGACCGCCCCGGCACGGCCCAGCTCGACCGCGATCGCCTTGGTCGCTCCGCGGGTGCCGCCTGCCACCAATGCCACCTGGCCGGCCAGTGGCCCGTCCTGCGGCTTCGTCGGGTCCATGCCGCCACCGTCTCATCGCACGCCGACACGAGCGGGCCACGGGCGGGACGACTCGGGGTGTCGCTAGCCTCGCGGCGTGCTGATCCTGCTGCCGCCGAGTGAGGGCAAGGCCGCTCCCCGACGCGGCGCTCCCTTGCGTCCCGACACCTGGCCCGTCGGACTCGCCGAACCGCGCGAGCGGATGCTCTCGGCACTGGAGCGGCTGTGCCAGGGTGACCCGGACTCCGCCAGGGCGACGTTGGGGCTCGGCCCCCACCAGGCCGACGACGTACGGCGCAATGCACGACTCCGTGAGCTGCCCACCGCGCCGGCGGAGCGGATCTACACCGGCGTCCTCTACGACGCCCTGGGCCTCGGCACCCTGGACGCCTCGGCCCACCGCCGCGCCCTGGCCAGGCTCGCGATCGTCTCGTCGCTGTACGGCCTGGTCCGCCCCGGCGAGCGGATCGCGCCGTACCGGCTGGGCGGCGCCGTCAGCCTGCCCGGACTCGGCGGCGTCGCCTCGCACTGGCGCGGTGCGCTGGACCCCGTCGTCCGGGAGGCGGCCGGAAGCGGGCTGATCGTCGACCTCCGCTCCTCGACGTACGCCGCGTTCTGGCGGCCGGCGGCCGACCTCGCGCGGCGCGTGGTCACGGTGCGCGTGCTGCACGAGGTCGACGGGCGGCGGCAGGTGGTCAGCCACTTCAACAAGGCCACCAAGGGCCGCCTGGTCCGCGCCCTGCTCCAGGACGGCAGGGACGCGCGCACCCCGCGGGCCTTCGCCGCCCTGCTGAGCGACCTCGGGTGGACGGTCGAGACCGACTCCGCCGGGACCGGGCTCGACGTCGTGGTCGGCGAGCTCTGAGCGGCTACCAGCGCTGCGGGTCGAGCATCTGCCCGGCTCCCGGCGGCTGGGCGTTGTAGAGACGCATCGAGCCGCGCCGGGTGTCGCCGTCCTCACCCGCCGCCCCGACGAACGAGACCACGCTCACCGATGCGGTCGACAGCTCCATCCGGAACAGCGCCGACAGGGGTGCGTCGACGGCATGGGCGACGAGGGTCTTGATCGGGGTGACGTGGCTGACCACGAGGACGGTCTTCCCGGCGTACCGCTCGAGAACCCGCTCCAGACCGGCCAGGACGCGCGCCTCGACCTCGCGGAACGACTCACCGCTCGGGGGCGACGCGTCGAGCGAGCCGAGCCAGCCCTGCACCTCGTCGGGGTACCGGTCGCGGGCCTCGGCGAACGTCAGCCCGTCCCAGACGCCGAACTCCATCTCGGCGAAGCCCGGCTCCTCGACCAGGTCGAGGTCCAGCCGCTCGGCGAGGATCTCGGCCGACTCGCGGGTCCGGCGTACGGGCGAGGCGACGACGGCCTCGACGGCCTCGGCCAGGGGCGCCAGCCAGTCGGCGACCTCGCGGACCTGGGCCCGGCCCTCGTCCGTGAGGCCGGGGTTGCTGCTCGCCATACCGCCGGAGAAGCGCTTGTCGGCGGTATGGGCGGTCGCGCCGTGGCGGACCAGCACCAGGGTGGTGACGGGCCCCTCGGGCAAGGACCAGCCGCGGTAGCCCGCGACCTCCTCCCGCACCGCCTCCTGCTGCGTCGGGCTCTCGACCTCCTCGACCAAGGAGTCGGCGCCCGTGGCGTCGTCGCCCGGGTCCTGCTCGGCGAGGTGGTAGGTCGCCCCGGACCGCCCGCCGTCGAGGGCCTCGTTGGCGAGCCGGTCGGCGTGCTTGTTCTGCTCGCGCGGCACCCAGGTGTACGTCGTGCCGAAGGGCGCGAGGCGGTTGGCCTCCATCGCCAGCGGCCGCATGTCGGGGTGCTTGATCTTCCAGTTGCCGCTCATCTGCTCGACCACGAGCTTGGAGTCCATCCGGACCTCGATGTCGGCTCCGGGCGCCACCTGCTCGGCCAACCTCAGCCCGGCGATCAGCCCGCTGTACTCGGCGACGTTGTTGCTGGCGACCCCGATCGTGGTGCCCTCCTCGGCGAGCACGCGGCCGGTGTCGGCGTCCTTGACCAGCGCGCCGTACGCCGCCGGGCCGGGGTTGCCGCGCGAGCCGCCGTCGGCCTCGATGACGACCCGCTTGATCGGCTCGGTCAACCTAGAGGCCTGACTCGGAGGTGCGGACCAGGATCCGGCTGCAGTCGTCGCACCGGATCACCTCGTCGTCGGCCGATGCGCGGATGGTGGCCACCTCGGCGTGGTCGAGGTCGAGGTTGCAGCCGGCGCAGCGGCGGGCCCGGAGCAGGGCGGCACCCACGCCGTTCTTGTTCTCGCGCAGCCGGTCGTAGAGCGCCAGCAGGTCGGCCGGCAGGTCCGCCACGATCGGGCCGCGCTGACCGTCGAGCTCGCCCAGCGCCTGGTCGATCTCGGCGAGCCGGGCGTCTCGGGCCGCCGTGAGCTGGGCGATCTCGGCGTCGGTGTCGGTGAGCTGGGCGATCAACGAGTCGAGCGTGCGCTGGGCCTCCTCGGCCCGCTCCATGACCTCGATCTCGTCGTCCTCGAGCGAGGTGATCCGGCGCTCCAGCGACACCATCTCCTGCTGCATCCGCTGGATGTCCTTGGGGTTGCTGATCAGCCCCTGGTCGATCCGCTGCTGGTCGCGCCGGCGGCGGGTCTTGACCTGCTCCACGTCGGCGTCGACCTTGGCCTGCTCGACGGCGAGGTCGTCGACCTCGATCCGGGCGTCGCGGGCCTGGTTCTCGGTGGTCGTCCGGGCCTCGGTGAGCTCGGCGAGCCGGGCGGTCTCGGGCAGCGAGCGCCGCTGGTGGCGGAGCTGGTCGGCTCGCGAGTCGAGGTCCTGGAGGTCGAGCAGTCTCACCTGGGCGGACGGGTCGGCCTTCACACGTGCTCCTCTTGAGGTCTGGGGGTGGTCATCGCCGCATCTGCCACGCGTCGGTGGAGATCGTGCTCACCCGGATCTCCACCGTATCGCCCAGTGCCTCGTCCAGCCGCGCCGCCAGCTCGGGGAGCCAGGTCCACTCCGCCGCCCAGTGGGATACGTCGAGCAGCGCCGGGCCGCCCTTCTCGAGGAACTCGGTCGCCACGTGGTGCCGCAGGTCGCTGGTCACGTACACGTCGGCGCCGCTGGTCAGCGCCCGGTCGAGCAGGAAGTCACCCGCTCCGCCGGTGACGGCCACCCGGCGTACGACGCGGTCGGGGTCGCCGCCGACGAGCACACCTCGAGCGGTGGGCGGCAGCGCGGTCGCGACCGCGCCGGCGTACTCCCCCAGCGTGGTCTCGTCGACGTCGCCGATCCGGCCGGCACCAGTCGGTCCGGTCATCGGGTCGGCGAGCTCGTGCACGTCGTACGCCACCTCCTCGTAGGAGTGCGCGGCCAGCACGGCCCGGACGACGTCGGCTCTGCGGGCGCGCGGCATCAGCGCCTCGATCCGGAGCTCGTCGGTCACCTCCAGCTCGCCGACGGTGCCGACCGTCGGGTGGGCTCCTGCCAGCGGCCGGAACCTGCCCTCTCCGGGCACGCTGTAGGAGACCGTGTCGTAGTCGCCCACGTGGCCGGCACCGGCCCCAGCCAGGGCGGCACGGATCGCCTCCGCGTCACCGACCGGAGCGAACACCACGATCTTGTCGAGCGCCGGGCCGCTCGGCACGACCGGGCGTACGTCGCGCAGCCCGAGCGCCCGGGCCAGGGCGTCCGAGACTCCCGGGGCTCCGTGGTCGGCGTTGGTGTGGGCGGTCAGCAGCCCGCACCCCGCGCGCACCAGGGTCGCCAGGGTGCGGCCCTTCGGCGTCGTCTCCGCGACCCCGTGCACGCCGCGCAGGAAGAGCGGGTGGTGGGTCAGCAGCAGGTCGGCGTCCCAGTCGGCCGCCTCGCGGGCGACGGGCAGGGCGGGATCCACGGCCAGCAGCACCCGTCGTACCTCCGCGCCGGGATCGCCGGCGGCCAGGCCGACCGCGTCCCACTCGTCGGCGGTCTCCGGCGGGTACCACTCGTGGACCAGGTCCACCACCTCACCCAGCGTCGGCACCCTCCGACCCTATCGCCGCTCTCCCGGTCGTCCGCCCCACGTGCTGCTAGAACAACACCTCAGGCGGACGACCCCCAGGACGCTAGTTGACCTGGCGCTGGCGACCCTCCCAGTACGGTGCCCGCAGCTTGAACTTCTGCAGCTTGCCGGTCGCCGTCCGGTCGAGCATCTCGCGGAACTCCACGCTCGACGGCGCCTTGTAGCGCGCCACCTTCGACTTCACGTAGTCGATCAGCTCCTGCTCGGTCAGGTCGGAGTCGTCGGCCTTCACCACGAGCGCCTTGATCGTCTCGCCCCACTTCTCGTCGGGTACGCCGATCACGGCGACCTCGGCGACGTCCGGGTGGCTGAAGATGACGTCCTCGACCTCGATCGACGAGACGTTCTCACCGCCGGTGATGATCACGTCCTTCTTGCGGTCCTGGATCGTGAGGTAGCCGTCGTCGTCGACCAGGCCGCCGTCCCCGGTGTGGAACCAGCCGCCGGCCAGCGCCTGCGCCGACTCCTCGGGCTGCTCCCAGTAGCCCTCGAGCACGACGTTCGAGCGGGCGAGCACCTCGCCGTCGTGGTCGATCTGGAGGCTGACCCCGATCGCCGGCGTGCCGGCGCGGACCAGCTTCTGGGCGCGCTCCTCGGCAGTGAGGTCGTCCCACTCCTGGCGGCTGCGGTTGACGGTGAGCAGCGGTGAGGTCTCGGTGAGTCCGTAGATCTGGATGAACTCCCAGCCCAGCTCGGACTCGACACGCGCCACGGTCTTGGTCGGTGGCGGGGCGCCGGCCACGATGATCCGGGTCCGGCCGCGGCCGGGGATCTCGCCCTCCCAGTCGGGCGCGGCATCGAGCACCGCGGCGACGACGGCCGGGGCCGCGCACATCACGGTGACGCCGTACCGCTCGACGCGGCGCAGGATCTCGGCACCGTCGACCTTGCGCAGCGCGACCTGGCTCACGCCGCAGCCGGTCATCGCGAACGGCATCCCCCACCCGTTCGCGTGGAACATCGGCAGCGTGTGGAGGTAGACGTCGCGGTCGGTCACTCCCGCGTGCAACGCGAAGGTGACCGCGTTGGTCCAGATGTTGCGGTGGGTGATCTGCACGCCCTTCGGCCGGGCCGTCGTGCCGGAGGTGTAGTTGATCGTCGCGGTGGCGTTCTCGTCCGGCTCCCACGGGCGCGGGTCGGCGTCCTCGAGGTAGAGGTCGTCGTCGTCGCCGATCACGAAGACGTGCTCGGCCTCGAGCCCGGCCAGAGCGTCCTTCAGCTCGGGGTCGACGTACACCACACGCGAGCCGGAGTGCTCGACGATGTACTGCACCTCGTCGAAGGAGAGCCGGAAGTTCACCGGCACGAGGACCCGGCCGTAGCCGCAGACCCCGAAGTACGCCGTGAAGAGCCGGGCACTGTTGTGCGACACGAAGGCGACCCGGTCGCCGACGTCGAGGCCGAGCCGGTCGTGCCGGGCCGCCATGGCCCGCGCGAGCGCGTCGACGCGGGCGTAGCTGACGTCACCGAGTGAGTCGGCCGGCTGGTCGGGCTCGTCGACGATGCCGATCCGGTCGCCGTACACGGCCACCGCGCGCTGCAGGAAGTCGTTGACGCTGAACGGGACGATCATGACAGGCAGATTAGTCCGCGGACGCTGGCGGATGGTTGGCCCGAACAGCCCGGGGATTGTGCCCGGTCGACCGGTTGGTTAGCCTTACCTAACTATCGACGGTGCAGACGCCGTCCGACCGGAAGGCACGATCCCTGTGGGTATCGGCGAGACTCTGCTGCTCGGCTTCATCGCCGGCGTCACCATCCTGATCGGCATGCCCCTGGGTCGGATGCGCAGCCCGAGTGAGGCGCTGCGGGTCTCCCTGAACGCGCTGGCGGTCGGCGTCCTGCTCTTCTTGACGTGGGACGTCCTCTCCGCCGCCTGGGAGCCGATCGACGAGGGGCTCTCCGCCCATCACGAGACCGGTGCCGGGCTCACCTCCACGTTCGGCTACGGGCTGCTGTTCGCCCTCGGCCTCAGCGTCGGGCTCCTCGGTCTGCAGCAGTACGAGGCCTGGATGGGTCGACGGGTACGCCGCGTCCGGGCCCAGTCGTTCGGCCCCGGTGCGATGGCCAGCCAGGAGCTCGCCCCGCGCGGCATGGCCGGCTGGTCGCCCGGCAAGCAGCTGGCGTTCCTGATCGCGGTCGGCATCGGACTGCACAACTTCGCCGAGGGCCTCGCGATCGGCCAGGCCGCCGCCAGCAGCGAGATCGCCCTGGCCACCCTGCTGGTGATCGGCTTCGCGCTCCACAACGCCACCGAGGGCTTCGGCATCGTCGCGCCGCTGGCGGCCGAGACCGCCGAGGACCCCGATGCCCGTCCCTCGTGGGGACTGCTGCTCCTGCTCGCCGCGATCGGCGGTGGTCCGACCTTCATCGGCACCGCGGTCGGTCACGCCTTCACCAGCGAGCCGGTCTCGGTCATCTTCCTGACGCTGGCCGCCGGATCCATCATCTACGTGATCGTGCAGCTCCTGGCGATCGCGGGCCGCAGCACCCGCAAGGACCTGATCTACCTCGGCGTCCTGATCGGCCTGCTCGCCGGCTTCCTCACCGACGCGATCGTGACCGCCGCCGGCGTCTGACTCCTACCACGTCCCCGCATCCGATGTCTCACCCTTCGAGGCGGCGACGCGGACTGCTGGCGCGGCTAGCGTTGCACCGTCCGGCCTGATGGCCGGACGGTGCGCCCCGTGGGTGAGGGCCCAACACACCGCGGGGCGTTGCCATGCCACCGGCAGCCCGGGCCCGGCGGTGGGCGCAAAGGGACTCGAACCCCTGACATCCTCCTTGTAAGGGAGGCGCTCTACCAGCTGAGCTATGCGCCCTCGCCCGTCTCCGAGCGCGGACAGACTAACCGGGGTCGCCCGGGGTCGCCGAACCACCGGCACCCGCAGGCAGCAGGTCGAGCCGACGTACGACCTCGGCCACGACGGTCTCCGGCGGTTCGTTCGAGGAGACCGTGATCCCCGGCTCGTCGGGGGTGAGCGGCTCGAGGGTGTCCAGCTGGCTGGGCAGGAGGGACGCCGGCATGAAGTGACCGGTCCGGACCGCCATCCGGCGCTTCACCACGCCGGGGTCGACCGTCAGGTGGCAGAAGCAGAGCGTCGGCCGCCCCTCGCGGAGTATGTCGCGATAGCTGCGCCGGAGGGCCGAGCAGGTGAGGACGGCGCTGACGCCGGCCACGGCCCGCTCGTCGACCCACCGTCCGATGGCCTCCAGCCACGGCCGACGTTCGGCGTCGGTGAGCGGCCTGCCGGCGGCCATCGCCTCGACGTTGGCTGGGGGGTGCAGGTCGTCGCCCTCCAGGAGATCCCAGTGGAGGCGGTCGGCCAAGCGGCGGGCCACGGTCGACTTGCCGCTGCCCGAGACGCCCATCACGACGACGAAGCGCGGGCCGGGCACATGACCACGGTACGCGGCCCTACGAGTCTCCGGAGCGATCACGGAGAAGGGCAGAAAATAGAGTCGAGCCGCTGGCGTCTCGGGTCACCAGCGGCTCAACGACACGAACAATAACCCACTGACCGCCCGGAACTCCACACCTGCGTCGCAATTCCGTTGAAAATGATCCGGCTGGTCTAGTCCAGCTGGTGCAGGCGGGCCAGGTGCTCGTCCAGGTCGCGTCCGTCGGGCAGCTCGTTGTGCACCGCCCAGCGCACGATCCCGGCGCGATCGACCACGAAGGACGAGCGGCGGGCCACTCCTCGCTCGACGTCGAAGACGCCGTAGGCCTGCGCCACCGCACCGTGCGGCCAGAAGTCGCTGAGCAGCGGGAAGTTGAGGCCGTCGGTGTCGGCGAAGACCCGCAGGGAGTACGTCGGGTCGGTGGAGATCGCGAAGACCTCGGTGTCGAAGGTCATGAACTCGTCGAGCCGGTCGCGGATCCCCGACATCTCGCTGGTGCAGACGTGGGAGAAGGCCCAGGGGTAGAACACCAGGAGCACGGACTTCGTGCCGGCGTACGACGACAGCACGACGTCCTGTCCGAACTGGTCGCGGAGCGCGAAGTCGGGCGCAGGCATGCCCGCGGAAAGCCCCGACGAGGGGCCGGGCGTCGGGGCATCAGTCGTGTTCAGCGAGCTCACGCTTCAGAATCTTGCCAGTCGCGTTGCGAGGGAGCTCATCGAGGAACACGATCTCGCGTGGCACCTTGAAGCGGGCGAGGTTCTCCTTGACCCAGTCCTGGAGCTCTTCCTCGCTCGGACGCGGGGTCGTCGTCACCACGAAGGCCCGCAGCCGCTTGCCGAACTGGTCGTCGTCGATGCCGACCGCGGCGACCTCGATCACGGCCTCGTGGCGCGACAGACAGTCCTCGACCTCCTGCGGGAACACGTTCTCCCCACCGGAGACGATCATGTCGTCGTCGCGGCCCTCGACGTGGAGGCGGCCGCACGTGTCGAAGCGGCCGACGTCGCCCGACGACATCAGCCCGTCGACGACCTCCTTGGACTCCCCGCCGGTGTAGCCCTCGAAGAGCATGCCGTTGCCCACGAAGATCCGGCCGGTCTCGCCCGGCGGCCGCTCCCGGCCGTCGTCGTCGAGGATCTTCACCACGGTCGCCCAGGGTGGCTTGCCGGCGGAGGTCGGCGCCTCGCGCAGGTCGACCGGGGTCGCGATGGAGGCATAGGCCACCTCGGTGGAGCCGTAGATGTTGTAGAGGTTGTCGCCGAAGGAGTCCATCCACGCGAGGGCGAGGTCGCCGGGCAACGCGGAGCCCGACGCGGCGGTCACCTTGAGGGTCGGCAACGAGTAGCGGTCGAGGACCTCCTGGTCGAGGCTCAGGATCCGCTGGAGCATCACCGGGATCACCACGAGGGAGTCGCAGCGCTCGTCCTCGACCGTCGCCAGGCACTCCTCGCTGTCGAACCTCCGCCGCAGGACGAGGGTCGACCCCAGCAGCATCGCGAGCGCCAGGTGGGCGAAGCCCCAGGTGTGGAACAGCGGCGCGGCGATGTGGGTACGCCAGCCGTAGCGCAGCGGCAGCCGCGACAGGAGCGACACCGCGGCGCCGATCCCGGCCTCGCTGCGCGGCGCCCCCTTGGGGGTCCCGGTGGTGCCCGAGGTGAGGATCACGATGCGGGCGTGGCCCTCCGGCGGGTCGACGTCCGAGTCGTCGTACGCCGTGACGAGGGCCTCGATGGAGTCGGCGTCGGTCTCGGAGTCGACCCAGCCGAGGATCCGGACGTCGATCCGCGCACCCGACAGCAGCCCGGTGAACTCCTCGTCGTGGATCACCACCTGGGGGCCCTCGCGCTCGAGCACGTCGACCAGCTGCGGACCCGCGAACGCGGTGTTGAGAAGCAGGACGTCGGCGCCCAGCTTGGCGGTCGCGACGCAGGCGTCCACGAAGCCTCGGTGGTTGCGGCACATGATCGCCACGCTGTCGCCCTCACCGACCCCGCGCTCGGCGAGAGCGCGGGCCAGGGCGTTGGAACGCCGGTGCATCTCGCCCCAGGTCAGCGAGCCCTTCTCGTCGACCAGCCCGACGCGGTCGGGCTCCCGCACCGCCATCGCGGTGAACCCACCCGCTGGACCGGTCCCCCAGTCCTTGAGTGCCTTGCCGATCCGGGCCAGGGCCGTGGGCGGGATCGGGCGCAGCACGCCCGAGGCTCCGAGCACCCTGGCGCTGGTGCCGACCGAACCGGCAGCACCGAGTGCGCGACCGACCAGGCGATGCGGGTGAGGCAGACCGGTCACGCGGGCGACTTGGGCGTGACGAGTCGTGTGGCGGTCCAGTCCTTGCTGACTGCGGCGGTCGTGGTCAGGGCGAGACCCGCGACGGGCGCGGCCTCGGTGATGTCGGCGGGTTCGACGGCGTTCGGGCGGCCGACCTTGGGGGTGAGCAACCAGATGACACCGCCGCCCACGAGGTCGGTCAACGAGTCCACCAGGCCGTCGACGAGGTCGCCGTCCTCGTCACGCCACCACAGCACGACCGCGTCCACGACGTTGCCGTAGTCCGTGTCGACCATGTCGGAGTCGAGGGCGTCCTCGATGGCGACCCGGAGGTCGTCGTCGGTGTCGGAGTCCCAGCCGAGCTCCTGGACGACCATGCCCTTGACCAGGCCGAGTCGCGCGGCGGGACCCGCGGGGGCGTCGGTATGGGTGGAACCGCCACCAGCGGTCGCGCTCAACGGGCTCCTCCAAGCTGTTTCGCCGGCGACACGGTCGATCGCCTCCGGCTCGGTGGTGGTAGTCCAGCGGACTACGCCGCGCTGCGCAACCCGTTCCGCAGACCTGGCCTACCCATGGGTAGATTTCACCCCGCTGCGACGCGTGACACGATGAACGGGTGAGTGAGACTTCCGCCGCCACCCCCGCGGCCAACTCCGAGGCCCCGAGCGACTCCCCCAGCGAGACCCAGCAGACCCGCGCGGTCATCCACGAGGGCCTGCCCACGCAGCTCCCGGACATCGATCCCGAGGAGACCCGGGAGTGGCTCGAGTCCTTCGACGACCTGACCCAGACCCACGGTCGCGAGCGTGCCCGCTACATCATGCTCCGGCTCCTCGAACGCGCCCGCGAGAAGCAGGTCGGCGTGCCGGCGCTGACCAGCACGGACTTCATCAACACCATCCCGCCCGAGCGCGAGCCGTGGTTCCCCGGCGACGAGGAGATGGAACGCCGGATCCGCCGGCTGATCCGCTGGAACGCCGCGGTGATGGTGTCCTCGGCCAACCGCAAGGGCCTCGAGGTCGGCGGCCACATCGCGACGTACGCCTCGGCCGCGAGCCTCTACGAGGTCGGCTACAACCACTTCTTCCGGGGCAAGGACCACCCCGGTGGCGGTGACCAGCTGTTCATCCAGGGTCACGCCTCCCCCGGGATCTACGCCCGCGCCTACCTGATGAAGCGGCTGGGCTCCGACCAGCTCCACCGCTTCCGCCAGGAGGTCCAGCACGGCCCCGGCAAGGGCCTGTCGTCGTACCCCCACCCGCGGCTGATGCCGGAGTTCTGGGAGTTCCCCACGGTCTCCATGGGGTTGGCGGCGCTGAACTCGATCTACCAGGCACGCTTCAACCGCTACCTCCACAACCGTGGCATCAAGGACACCAGCGAGCAGCACGTGTGGGCGTTCCTCGGTGACGGCGAGATGGGCGAGCCCGAGTCGCTCGGTGCGATCGGCCTGGCCGCGCGCGAGGAGCTCGACAACCTCACGTTCGTCATCAACTGCAACCTCCAGCAGCTCGACGGGCCGGTCCGCGGCGACGGCAAGATCATCCAGGAGCTGGAGTCCTACTTCCGCGGCGCCGGCTGGAACGTCATCAAGGTCGTCTGGGGCCGCGAGTGGGACGCCCTGCTCGCCCAGGACGTCGACGGCGCCCTGGTCAACCAGATGAACACCACTCCCGACGGCCAGTTCCAGACCTACTCCGTGGAGACCGGCGCCTACATCCGCGAGCACTTCTTCGGCGCCGACGCCCGGCTGCGCAAGATGGTCGAAGGGATGAGCGACCGGGACATCGAGCTGCTGCCCCGCGGCGGGCCACGACTACCGCAAGGTGTACGCCGCCTTCGACGCGGCGTCCAAGCACGTCGGCCAGCCGACGGTGATCCTGGCCCACACCATCAAGGGCTGGACGATCGACGCGCTCGAGGGCAAGAACGCCACCCACCAGATGAAGAAGCTGAACGCCCCGACGCTCAAGGCGTTCCGCGACCGGCTCGAGCTCCCCATCACCGACCAGGACATCGACGAGCACTACGAGTTCGACGGGTCGGCGCCGTTCTACCACCCGGGCGAGGGCTCGGCGGAGCTGGAGTACCTCCGCGACCGGCGCCGCGAGCTCGGCGGCGGAGTGCCGATGCGTCGGCTGAACCCGCGCTCGATCACGCTGCCCGGCGACGCGATGTACGACGAGCTGAAGCAGGGCTCGGGCAAGCAGAAGATCGCGACCACGATGGCGTTGGTGCGGCTGCTCAAGGACCTGATGAAGGACCCCGAGATCGGCCGGCGGATCGTGCCGATCGCGCCCGACGAGTACCGCACCTTCGGCATGGACTCGATGTTCAGCTCGGCGAAGATCTACAACCCGGCGGGCCAGCTCTACGAGTCGGTGGACCGGAAGCTCCTGCTGGCGTGGAAGGAGTCGCCGCAGGGACAGATGCTCCACGAGGGCATCTCCGAGGCCGGCTGCGTCGCGTCCGCCACGGCCGCGGGATCGGCGTACGCCACGCACGGCGAGCCGATGATCCCCTTCTACATCTTCTACTCGATGTTCGGCTTCCAGCGGACCGCCGACTCGATCTGGGCGATGGCCGACCAGCTCGCACGCGGCTTCCTGATCGGCGCAACGGCGGGCCGGACGACGCTCACCGGCGAGGGACTGCAGCACGCCGACGGGCACTCCCCGCTGCTGGCGCTGACCAACCCGGCCGTCGTGCACTACGACCCGGCGTACGCCTACGAAGTCGCTCACATCGTGCAGGACGGCATGCGCCGGATGTACGGCTCGAGCAACGAGCACCCGCACGGCGAGGACGTCATCTACTACCTGACCGTCTACAACGAGCCGCTGAGCATGCCGGCGCAGCCGGAGCACCTCGACGTCGAGGGACTGCTCCGTGGCATCTACCACCTGGCCACTCCTCCCGGTGGCGTCGCCGACGACGCGCCCCGCGTCCAGCTGTTCGCCAGCGGCGTCGGCGTGCCGTGGATCCAGCGCGCGCAGGAGCTGCTGGCCGATGACTGGGGCGTGGCGGCCGACCTCTGGTCGGTCACCTCCTGGAACGAGCTGTCCCGGGAGGCGCTCGCGACCGAGGAGTGGAACCTCATGCACCCGCTCGAGGAGCAGCGCACGCCGTACGTCACGCGGAAGGTGCGGGACGCCCCCGGTCCGGTGATCGCGGTCAGCGACTACATGCGCGCCGTACCGCAGCAGGTCTCGCGCTGGATCCCGCAGCCGTTCCACGCGCTCGGTGCCGACGGGTTCGGCTTCGCCGACACCCGTCCGGCCGCACGCCGGTTCTTCAAGATCGACGCCGAGTCGGTGGTCTGCCAGGCACTGTCCGCTCTCGCCGAGGAGGGCCGGATCGGTCGCGACGCGGTGCAGAAGGCGCTGGACCACTACCGGATCGACGACCCGACCGCGGTCTCCGGCGTCAAGCAGGAGGGCGGGGACGCCTGAGCCGGCCTGCTGCGCGCACCTGTGCTGAGGGCCACAAGTCCTGGACGCCTGAGCTCGGTGCGGGCCCGGCGGTAGGGGCACCGTGATGCGGGTCAGCCTGCCGCTCGAGGCCCGCGACTGATCGCAGTGAGCGCGGAGCTCAGGCGCTGGGCGCCGAGACCGACTCGAGCGGAGCCGGCGCGTCGGCCCCCCGCTGGAGCAGCCGGCGCCAGCGCGCCCGCGAGTACGTCGCCGGGCGCGTCGTCTTCACGAAGTCGTGGAGGACCTTCACGAACAGGTCGGGGTGGTCCTTGTGCGGGAAGTGACCCGACTTCGGCAGGATCTCGATCCGCGCCTTCGGCGCCAGCTCGGCGGCGCGGGCGGCATGGCTGGGCGGGATGACGCGGTCCTCGTCGCCCCAGATCACGCACATCGGCATCGCCTCGGTGAGGTAGGCCCGGTCGGTCATGGTCACGATCTGGCCCTGCCAGTCCACGACCGCGCGTACGACGTGCCGGATCGCGGCGCGGGCGGCCGGGTCGCGGAACGACTGGTAGATGGACGCCACCTCGTCGAAGTCGCGGAACTCCTTGACGCCGGTGCGCGACAGGGCCCGCAGCCCGGCCGTCCCGACGTGCCGGACGCCGGGCAATGTCAGCAGCCCCATCACCTGGTAGAAGCCCGTGGTCGTGATCGCCCGGATCGCCGCGGACACCTCGGGCCCCAGGCCGCCCGAGCCGACCAGCACCAGCCGTTCGGTCCGCTCGGGGAACTGGTAGGCGAACTGCATGGCGACCCCGCCGCCGAAGCTGTGGCCGACGACGGTGGCCTTGTCGACGCCGAGCACCGTGAGCAGGTCACGCATGCCGTTGGCGAAGCCGCCCACGCTGTAGTCCGCGCGCGGCTTGTCGGAGTCACCGTGGCCCAGCAGGTCGGGTGCGATCACGGTGTAGCGACGAGAGAGCGAGTCCAGCACCGGGAGCCACGTCGTGTGGTCGCATCCGAGGCCGTGCAGGAGCAGCAGGGTCGGGCCGGAGCCCACCTTGACGAAGGCTCGGCGGTGCCCGTGGATGGTGACGTGCTGCAGTCGGTGCTGGCGCATCGGCGGGTGGGCCTCCTGGTCCGAGTCCTGCCGGATTCAACCAGACGTACCCACTGTTGGTAAGGAGAAAACGCTCCGTTCACCCAGGATCGCTCGATCCCGGGTTCCCACCGCCGTCGGGCGGCCCCTTACCGCCCCGGAGACGGACTAGGGTCGAGGCGTGAGCATGCGCGCCGTGCCGGACCCTGCCTCCACGGCCGTCTCCCGCGAGCGCGCAGCGGACGCCCTGCGTCGCTCGACCGGCTCGCTCAGCACTGCCGCCATGTCGCGGATGCTCACCGACATGCCGTGGTTCGCCGACCTCTCGGCCGAGAGCCGCTCCTGGGTGGGGCAGATCCTCCAGGCCGGCATCCAGGGCTTCGTGGACTGGTTCCGCCTCGGCGACGACGCCGCGGCGCCCGGCGACACCGCGGCGGCCGTCTTCGGCGCGGCTCCGCGGACCCTGACCGGCGTGATCACGCTCGGCCAGACCGTCGACATGGTCCGCCTCGGGATCGAGGTCGTCGAGTCGCACGTCGACGAGGTCGTCGACCCGGTGGACGCACCCGCCGTCCACGCCGCCGTCCTGCGCTACGCACGCGAGGTCGCGTTCGCGACCGCCGAGGTGTACGCCCGAGCGGCCGAGGCCCGCGGCGCCTGGGACGCCCGGCTCGAGGCCCTGGTGGTCGACTCGGTGCTGCGTGCGGAGGCCGACGAGGCCGTGGCCTCGCGCGCCAGCGCCCTGGGCTGGGCCCACCGCGGCGGCGTGAGCGTCGTCCTCGGGAACGCTCCGTCCCAGCGCAGCGAGGACCTCTTCGACCAGGTACGACGTTCGGCCCGGGCGGCGGGCATGGACGCCCTGTGCGCCACCCAGGGCGATCGCCTGGTGGTGATCCTCGGCGGCGAGGACGACCCGGACAAGGCGGCCCATGTCGTGGTCCGCTACTTCGGTGACGGGCCGGTGGTGGTCGGTCCGCGGGCCGACGACCTCGCCTCGGCCCACGTCTCCGCCCGCGCCGCGCTGTCCGGGCTGCGGGCCGCAGTCGGTTGGCCCGATGCACCCCGTCCCGTGGCCACCGACGACCTGCTGCCGGAACGGGTGCTGGCCGGCGACGGTCACGCTCGTCGCCACCTGGTCGAGGAGGTCTTCGTCCCGCTCCGCCAGGCCGGCTCGACCCGGGGAAACACGCTCATCGACACCCTCACGGCGTACTTCCAGCAGGGCCAGTCGCTCGAGGCCACCGCCCGCGCGCTCTTCGTGCACCCCAACACGGTCCGCTATCGGCTCCGGCAGGCCGCCGAGGTGACGGGGCTGTCCGCAACGGACTCCCGCGAGGCGCTCACGCTGCAGCTCGCGCTCGTTCTCGGCCGCCAGGCGCGGCTACCCGCCGAGGATTCCGAGACCCGGCCCTCTTTGTAGGAAACCTACAAAGAAGAGGGGGTGAGTTTCGTGCGCGCCCGACGGGCATCCGCACCGCCCGACCCGGAAGGCTGGACCCGTGCTCGTCATCGTCGCTCCCGGTCAGGGAGCCCAGTCCCCCGGCTTCCTCACCCCCTGGCTCGAGGATCCCACCTTCGCCTCCCGGTTCGGTTGGCTCTCGACCGTCGCCGGGCTGGATCTCGCGCACTACGGCACCGAGGCGGACGCCGAGACCATCCGTGACACCAAGATCGCCCAGCCGCTGCTCGTGGCGACCGGCCTGATCGCCGCGCTCGAGCTGTTCCCGCACCCCGCGGACGCCTTCAGCCAGATCGGCGCGGTCGCCGGCCACAGCGTCGGTGAGATCGCCGCCGCCGCCGGCGCCCGGGCGATCACCGCCGAGCAGGCCATGGTGCTCGTGCGCGAGCGCGGCAGGGCCATGGCCGATGCCGCTGCGACGACCGCGACCGGCATGACCGCGGTCCTCGGGGGCGACCGCGACGAGGTCCTGGCCGCGCTCGACGCCCAGGGGCTGGTCGCCGCCAACGACAACGGCCCCGGCCAGATCGTCGCCGCCGGCACCAAGGAGCAGCTCCAGGCCCTGGCCGACAACCCGCCGGCGAAGGCCCGGCTGATCCCGCTCAGCGTGGCGGGCGCGTTCCACACCGACCACATGGCGCCCGCGGTCGGCCACATGGCCACGCTCGCCCGCTCCGTGTCGACCCACGACCCCCGCACCCCGCTGATCTCCAACCGCGACGGCCAAGTGGTGCACGACGGCCGCGAGGTCGTGGCCCGGATCGTCGGCCAGATCGCCCGCCCCGTGCGGTGGGACCTCTGCATGGACACCATGACCGACATCGGTGTCACCGGGCTGCTCGAGATGCCCCCGGCGGGCACCCTGGCCGGCATCGCCAAGCGCGCGATGCCCGGGGTCGAGACGTTCGCGCTCAAGACGCCCGACCAGCTCGACGACGCCCGCGCCTTCTGCGCCAAGCACGGTGAGGCCTCGATGATCGAGACCACACCGACCTGGCTGATGGTGGTCTCGCCGATGAAGGGCACGTTCCATCGCTCCGCCGAGGCCGCCGAGGCCGACATGCTGCTTCCCGGCGCCACCGTCGGCGACGTCGCGAGCTCGCGTGACCGCACCGAGGTCCGGGCCGCGCACGGCGGCCAGGTGGTCGAGTGGCTCGTCGAGGACGGCGACCTGGTCTCGCCCGGCCAGCCCCTCGTCCGACTCCACCCGGAGGGAGCAGCCTGATGGCCGCCATCGAGACCGCCACCGGCTCGCCGTACGCCGCAGTCCTGGGCATCGGCAGCTACCGCCCGTCGCTGATCGTGCCCAACGCCGACATCGTCGACGCGATCGACTCCAGCGACGAGTGGATCCAGCAGCGCTCGGGCATCAAGCAGCGTCGCTTCGCCACCCCCGAGGAGACCGTGCAGGTGATGTCGGTCGCGGCCGCCCGGAAGGCGATCGAGCACGCCGGCATCGCCTCCGAGCAGATCGACTGCGTGATCGTCGCGACGGTGACCCACCTGCTGCAGACCCCGGCGATCGCGACCGCGATCGCCTACGAGCTCGGCACCGACCAGGCGGCGGCCTTCGACATCTCGGCGGCCTGCGCCGGCTTCTGCCACGGGCTGGCCCTGGCCGACCAGATGGTCCGCGGCGGCGGCGCCGGCCACGTGCTCGTGATCGGCGTCGAGCGGCTCTCGGACATCACCGACTCCACCGACCGCGGTACGGCGTTCATCTTCGCCGACGGCGCGGGTGCTGCGATCGTCGGACCGAGCGACACCCCCGGCATCGGCCCGGTGGTCTGGGGCTCCGACGGCGAGCAGTTCGACCTGATCCGCCAGGACGAGGACTGGCGCGACGCCATGGCCAAGGACAAGCCGGTGATGCCCAGCCTCAGCATGCAGGGCAACCCGGTGTTCCGCTGGGCGTCGTTCACGATGGCCAAGGTCGCCCACCAGGCGCTCGACCGGGCGGGCATCACCGCCGACGACCTCGACGTGTTCGTGCCCCACCAGGCCAACATGCGGATCATCGACGCGATGGCCCGCGCCATGAAGCTTCCCGAGCGGGTCAAGATCGCCCGCGACATCGCCGAGCAGGGCAACACCTCGGCGGCCTCCATCCCCCTGGCCCTCGATCGGATGATCGACGAGGGACAGGCGCGCAGCGGGGACACCGCGCTGCTGATCGCGTTCGGTGCCGGCCTGGCGTACGCCGCTCAGGTCATCACCGTTCCGTGACCCACACACCCGGCAACGCCAGGGAACACAACCGCAACCACCATTGGTGACAACAGAGAGCAGGACCACAGCATGGCCACCACCGAAGAGATCCGCGCCGACCTCGCCGAGATCGTCAACGAGGTCGCGGGAATCCCCGTCGAGGACGTCCAGCTCGACAAGTCGTTCGTCGACGACCTCGACGTCGACTCGCTGTCCATGGTCGAGGTCGTCGTGGCCGCCGAGGAGAAGTTCGGCGTGTCCATCCCCGACGACGAGGTGAAGAACCTCAAGACCGTCGGCGACGCCGTCTCCTTCATCGAGAACGCCCAGGGCTGACGGCGGGGCCCCGCCCGCCCACCCATCCATCCACCGAGCACTCGCGAGGACCCAATGGCTAAGAAGCGTGTCGTCGTCACCGGACTGGGGACCACCTCCCCGGTCGGTGGCGATGTCTCGTCCACCTGGGACGCCCTGGTCAAGGGCCAGTCGGGCGTCCGTCATCTCGACGACCCCTGGGCCGAGGACCTGCCCGTCAAGATCGCCGGCCGGATCGCGGTCGAGCCGACGGAGGTCCTGGAGCGGGTCAAGGCCCGTCGGCTGGACCGCTCGTCGCAGTTCGCCATGGTCGCGGCCATGGAGGCCTGGGCCGACTCGGGTCTGGACGGTGCCGAGATCGACCACGACCGGCTCGGCGTCGCCATGGCGTCCGGCATCGGCGGGGTGACGACGTTGCTCTCCAACTACGACGCGCTGCTCGAGAAGGGCCCGCGGCGCGTCTCGCCGCTCGCCGTACCGATGCTGATGCCGAACGCCCCCGCCGCCCAGATCAGCCTGTACGTCGGCGCGCGGGCCGCGGTGAACACCCCGGTCTCGGCGTGCGCGTCGGGCAACGAGGCGATCTCGCTGGCGCTCGACCAGATCCGGCTCGGGCGCGCCGACATCGTCCTCGCGGGCGGCACCGAGGCAGCGATCCACCCGCTGCCGATGGCGGCGTTCGCGAACATGATGGCGCTGTCGAAGAACGCCGGTGACCCGACCACGGTCTCGCGGCCGTGGGACGTCGCGCGCGACGGCTTCGTGCTCGGCGAAGGAGCCGGGGTCCTGGTGCTCGAGACCGAGGAGCACGCCCGGGCGCGAGGCGCTCGCATCTATGCCGAGGTGCTGGGAGCCGGCATCACCGCCGACGCGCATGACATCGCCCAGCCCGACCCTGCCGGCCGGGGCGGGGCACGAGCGATCGTGCGGGCTCTCGAGGAGTCCGAGATCAGCGCCTCCGACATCGCGCACATCAACGCCCACGCCACCTCGACCCCGCAGGGTGACATCGCCGAGGGCCTGATGATCCACGCCACCCTCGGCTCCCACGCCGACGAGGTCGTGGTGACCAGCACCAAGTCGATGACCGGGCACCTGCTCGGCGGCGCCGGTGCCCTGGAGGCGATCGCAACGATCCTGGCGATCCACCACCGGGTCAGCCCGCCGACGATCAACCTCGACGACAAGGACCCACAGGTCGAGCTCGACATCCCCACGTCGCCGCGCGACCTGCCGTCGGGCGACATCGCGGCCCTCAACAACTCCTTCGGCTTCGGCGGCGCCAACGTCGCGGTCGCGTTCGGTTCTGTGTGATGACGGCCACCGCGACCAAGCCCCCGCGCACCGAGGACCCCCGTCACCCGCTCCACCGGCTGACCGCGCTGCTCGACGAGGGCACGATGCGGTTGATCAGCCCCGAGGACGACTGCGGCATGCTCGCGGCCGTCGGACGCGTCCACGGACGTCGCGTGGTCGTCTTCTGCTCCGACGCGACCGTCATGGGCGGCGCCATGGGCGACGAGGGCTGCAAGGTCGTCGTCAACGCCTACCACCGGGCGATGACCGAGGGCACCCCGATCATCGGGCTGTGGCACTCCGGTGGTGCCCGTCTGGCCGAGGGCGTGCTGTCGTTGCACGCGGTCGGCCGGATCTTCCAGGTGATGACCCAGGCGTCGGGCAAGATCCCGCAGATCTCGGTCGTGCTCGGCCCGGCGGCCGGTGGTGCGGCGTACGGCCCGGCGCTGACCGACGTGGTCATCCTCGGCCCCGACGGCCGGATCTTCGTCACCGGACCGGACGTCGTCCGCTCGGTCACCGGCGAGGACGTCGACATGCTCCGGCTCGGCGGACCCGAGCCCCACGGTCGACGCTCCGGCGTGGTCCACATCCTCACCCAGAGCGAGCAGGAGGCGCTCGAGAGGGCGCGCACCGTCGCCTCGCTGCTGGGGTCCCAGGGCCAGCTCGACGTCGACAAGGTCGACGACCGCGACCTGTCGCAGATGCTGCCCGAGTCCAAGCGGCGGGCCTACGACGTGCACCCGCTCGTCGGCGCGGTTCTCGACGACGACACGATGCAGGAGCTCCACGAGCGCTGGGCGCCCAACATCGTCACCGCGCTCGGCCGCCTCGGTGGCCGGACCGTCGGCGTCGTGGCCAACAACCCGCTCCGCCTCGGCGGGTGTCTCGACTCGCTGTCCGCCGAGAAGGCGTCCCGCTTCGTGCGCCTGTGCGACGCGCTCGGCGTACCCCTCATCGTGCTCGTGGACGTGCCGGGCTACCTCCCCGGTGTCGGCCAGGAGTGGGACGGCGTCGTACGCCGTGGGGCGAAGCTGCTCCACGCCTTCGGCGAGTGTGTGGTCCCGCGCGTCACGCTGGTGACCCGCAAGACCTACGGCGGCGCCTACATCGCGATGAACTCCCGGGCCCTCGGCGCGACCAAGGTCTTCGCCTGGCCGGGCGCGGAGGTTGCCGTGATGGGCGCGGTGGCGGCGATCCGGGTCCTCCATCGCCGCAAGCTGGCCGAGGTGGCGCCCGAGATCCGGCCCCAGGTCGAGGCCGAGCTGGCGGCCGAGCACGAGCGGCTCGCCGGCGGCGTCGACAAGGCGGTCGAGATCGGGGTGGTGGACGAGGTCGTCGAGCCCGCCGTGACCCGCTCCGCGATCGCACGGGCGATCGACGATGCGGTCCAGCGCGACGGCGTACGCCGGGGAGCGCACGGCAACATCCCGCTCTGAGCTGATGGGTCTGGACATCGACCGGCCCCGAGTAACGCACGTCACAGCGCCTCGTTGTACCCCTGGAACCCGCGAGGGGGTGACATGCCAGGCTCACGCGGCCGCCGGACGGTGGCGGCCCTCGTCGTCGGAGCCGTGCTCGCCCTGGCGCCCGCCTCGGCGGCCCGGGCATGGAGCAGGGGCTTCGGGCACGTGGCCGCGCCGGACCAGGTCCTGCGAGCAGGCTGCCACCGCTACGGCTACCACTACGTCGCCAAGCCAGGGTCGGACGACTGGATCCTCGAGACGTGGCTCCACGACCCGCGCGGCAGGCCGCGAGGCTCCGGCGACTTCCTGGCCGGCTCGGACCCGAAGGTCGGCCGCAGCCGGTTCGGGCTGTGCCGGACGACGGTGGCGCCTGGGCGGTTCACGATCACGGCACGGCTCCGCTGGTACACCCCGGGCATCTTGCCGATCGACCCACCCGTCGAGCACACACGGTGGTTCCGGCCCGCACACGTCCGGTTGACCCGTTCAGCGTGAACGGCCGACCGATCGCGGCCGGCAGGTCCGACGACCTGGGGACGAGTCCGTGAGCGAGCTCAGACGACGTGGTGCAACCAGCGCACGGGTGCACCCTCGCCGGCGTGGCGGAAGGTCTCGAGCTCGTCGTCCCACGGCTTGCCGAGGAGCTTGTCGATCTCGTTGAGGAGCGTGGTGTCACCGAGGGCGGCCTTGACCACCGCGGCCTTGAGCCGGTCCTCCGGGATCATCAGGTCGCCGTGGAGTCCGGTGACCGCGTGGAAGACGCCGAGGTCGGGGGTGTAGGAGAAGCGGGCGCCCTCGGACTGGGCGGTGGGGTCCTCGGTGACCTCGAAGCGCAGGTGGTTCCAGCCCCGGAGCGCCGAGGCGATGGCCGCGGCGGTGCCGGGCTCACCGGAGAAGGACAGCTCCGCGCGGTAGGTGCCCGCCTGGGCCGGCTGGGGAGACCACTCGAGGTTGACGGCGGCACCGAGCACGCCCCCGACGGCCCACTCGAGATGCGGGCACAGCGCCGAGGGCGCGGAGTGCACGAACAACACGCCACGCGTCGTCGGGACGGGGCGGCTGGTGATAGGTGCGGTCACCGTGGTTCTCCTTCATCAGCGGCATCGGAGCGACGCCTTCCCCAGCGGGCTCATGCGCGATGAAAAGAACAGAAGTGACACGTGTGTAGTTGTGCAGTCATTGTGACCGATGGGACGACGAAACACCAGCAGCGCAGCCGAGGTGGCCGAGGTCGTCAGGCGAGGCGCTTCTCGATGATCTCGGCGCGGTCCGCGGCGTCCGTGAGGTCCAGGGAGTCCACCGCGTGCGTGCGGTGGAACCAGGCCAGGGCCTCGGTCTCGCGCCCCGCGGACTCCAGGGTGTCGGCGTAGGCGTAGCGCAGGCGCACCACCCACGGCTCGCGGCTCTTGGACTGCAGCGGCGCCAGCTCGAGGGTGCGCAGGGCGGCGTCGAGCTGACCCATGTCGCGCCGAGCGCCCGCCTCGACCAGGGTCATCTCCGCCTTGGCCGCGGAGCTGAAGTTCGCCACCGCGGGGCTCTTGGCCAGCTTGAGGGCCTGCTCCGGGTGGCCGAGCGCCCGCTGGCAGTCGGCCATGATCGGCAGGTAGTCGGTCGCGCCGTTCATGCGCTTGGCGGCGCGGAGCTCGGCGAGCGCCTCGGCGTAGTGACCGGCCGCGTAGGCCGCCTCACCGGTGGCCTCGCGCACCACGGCCAGCCGCGACGCACGCGCCCGGGCCGCCAGCGTGTGCTGGTACGCCGTCTCGGGGTCGCTGTCGATCAGCATGCCGGCGGCGGCCAGGTGGCGAGCCACCCGCAGCGCGAGCTTGTCGGGGAGGCCCTTCAGCTGTCCGCTGATCGAGCGGTCCAGCTCACGCCCGGTGATCTCCTCGGGCAGCGGAGGACCGTCGTACTTCTCCTGGTCGACGGTGCGCGGCCCCTGCTCCGCGGCCGACCGCGACCAGTCGCCCTTGCGCGGGGGACGCCCCGACGAGCTGCGCCCCTGACCGCCGCGCGAGGAGTCGGAGCGACCGCGACCGTCAGAACGGGACTTGTCGGACCGGGGCTTGTCGGACCGGGGCTTGTCGGACCGGGGCTTGTCGGAACGGCCGCTGCTCGACTGACCGGGTCGCCCACCCTGGGAGCGCCCTCGAGAGGCCCCCTCGCTGCTCGAAGGACGACGACCGTCTGCCACGTGCTCTCACTCCTCGGACCCTGTTCGACGGGACGCCGAACGCGCCCCACGATAGCGATGGGGGCCATCCGAAGATGACCCCCATCGACAAAGAATGTTCGGCGGCGTCCTACTCTCCCACATCCTGTCGGGTGCAGTACCATTGGCGCTGGCTGGCTTAACTTCCGGGTTCGGGATGGGTCCGGGTGTTTCCCTGCCGCTATGGCCGCCGTAACGTGGTGAACCGTTTGTTCTGTTCTGTTGTGAACAGCAACCCGGTGGCCCCCTCCTTTTTCAACATCGTGTCAACACTGTGGTGTTGGTTGGGTGTTGTGGTGGGGGTGGGTTGTTGGTTCAGATTCTGGGTAGTGGACGCGTAGCAACGTGTGGTGAGGTGGGTGGGTGACAAGCCCTCGGCCTATTAGTACCGGTCGGCTGGGCATTGCTGCTGTACACCTCCGGCCTATCAATCCCGTGGTCTGCGGGTGGCCTTACCCCATCTAGTGGGTGGGAAACCTTATCTTGAAATGTGCTTCCCGCTTAGATGCGTTCAGCGGTTATCACGTCCGGACGTAGCTAACCAGCGGTGCCCCTGGCGGGACAACTGGCACACCAGAGGTTCGTCCATCCCGGTCCTCTCGTACTAGGGACAGCTTTTCTCAAGTTTCCTGCGCGCGCGGCGGATAGGGACCGAACTGTCTCACGACGTTCTAAACCCAGCTCGCGTGCCGCTTTAATGGGCGAACAGCCCAACCCTTGGGACCTACTCCAGCCCCAGGATGCGACGAGCCGACATCGAGGTGCCAAACCATCCCGTCGATATGGACTCTTGGGGAAGATCAGCCTGTTATCCCCGGGGTACCTTTTATCCGTTGAGCGACACCCCATCCACATGGTGGTGCCGGATCACTAGTTCCGACTTTCGTCCCTGCTCGACATGTCTGTCTCACAGTCAAGCTCCCTTGTGCACTTACACTCGTCACCTGATTGCCAACCAGGCTGAGGGAACCTTTGAGCGCCTCCGTTACATTTTAGGAGGCAACCGCCCCAGTTAAACTACCCATCAGGCACTGTCCCTGGCCCAGATCATGGGCCTAGGTTAGACATCTAATACGACCAGAGTGGTATTTCAACGTTGACTCCACCTGAACTGGCGTCCAGGTCTCACAGTCTCCCACCTATCCTACACAAGCCGTACCAAACACCAATACCAAACTATAGTAAAGGTCCCGGGGTCTTTCCGTCCTGCCGCGCGTAACGAGCATCTTTACTCGTACTGCAATTTCGCCGAGTCCATGGTTGAGACAGCGCCCAAGTCGTTACTCCATTCGTGCAGGTCGGAACTTACCCGACAAGGAATTTCGCTACCTTAGGATGGTTATAGTTACCACCGCCGTTTACTGGGGCTTAAGTTCAAAGCTTCACCTCGACCAAAGGTCGGGTTGACTCGTCCCCTTAACCTTCCAGCACCGGGCAGGAGTCAGTCCGTATACATCGTCTTGCGACTTCGCACGGACCTGTGTTTTTAGTAAACAGTCGCTTGGGCCTGGTCTCTGCGACCCTTCACGCTCTGCCCAGCAAGTGGGCTCACGATCCGGGTCCCCCTTCTCCCGAAGTTACGGGGGCATTTTGCCGAGTTCCTTAACCATGGTTGTCTCGATCGCCTTGGTATTCTCTACCTGATCACCTGAGTCGGTTTGGGGTACGGGCGGCGCATGGCTCGCTAGAGGTTTTTCTTGGCAGCATAGGATCACCCACTTCGCCGTAGACGGCTCCGCGTCAGATCTCACACTCCACATTGAAGTGAGGGCGGCGGATTTGCCTACCACCCGTGCTACGTCCTTGCCCGTGGTCTACCATCGCCACGGTTGGGCTACCTTCCTGCGTCACCCCATCGCTTGACTACTACCGGTTCGGATCCCACGCTCTGCCACACCGCCTCGCCCCGAAGGGTCCGGTCGGTGTGGTTTCGGATGGTTAGCATCACCGGGTTCGTCAGGGGCGCCATGTTGCCGGTACGGGAATATCAACCCGTTGTCCATCGACTACGCCTGTCGGCCTCGCCTTAGGTCCCGACTTACCCAGGGCAGATTAGCTTGACCCTGGAACCCTTGATCATTCGGCGGAGGAGTTTCTCACTCCTCATTCGCTACTCATGCCTGCATTCTCACTCGTGCCGCCTCCACCCCTGGATCACTCCGGGACTTCACTGGCGGCACGACGCTCCCCTACCCATCCACACACCTGAACACCACCCTCGAAGGGATGATGCTGGGTACACGCGTGAATGCCATAGCTTCGGCGGATGACTTGAGCCCCGCTACATTGTCGGCGCGGAATCACTTGACCAGTGAGCTATTACGCACTCTTTCAAGGGTGGCTGCTTCCAAGCCAACCTCCTGGTTGTCACTGCGACTCCACATCCTTTTCCACTTAGTCACCGCTTAGGGGCCTTAGCTGATGGTCTGGGCTGTTTCCCTCTCGACTACGGAGCTTATCCCCCGCAGTCTCACTGCTGCGCTCTGACTTACCGGCATTCGGAGTTTGGCTAACGTCAGTAACCTGGTCGGGCCCATCGGCTATCCAGTGCTCTACCTCCGGCAAGAAACACGCAACGCTGCACCTAAATGCATTTCGGGGAGAACCAGCTATCACGGAGTTTGATTGGCCTTTCACCCCTATCCACAGGTCATCCCCCCAGTTTTCAACCTAGGTGGGTTCGGTCCTCCACGTCGTCTTACCGACGCTTCAACCTGCCCATGGATAGATCACTCCGCTTCGGGTCTTGATCGTGCTACTCAACGCCACAAGTGGCTACGCCCTGTTAGGACTCGCTTTCGCTACGGCTCCCCCACACGGGTTAACCTCGCAACACAACACAAACTCGCAGGCTCATTCTTCAAAAGGCACGCCATCACCCACCCGCCCCACAAGGAGGCGCCAGGCTCTGACGGATTGTAGGCACACGGTTTCAGGTACTATTTCACTCCCCGCCAGGGGTACTTTTCACCTTTCCCTCACGGTACTTGTCCGCTATCGGTCATCAAGAAGTATTTAGGCTTGACGGGTGGTCCCGCCAGATTCACACGGAATTTCACGAGTTCCGTGTTACTTGGGAATATGCTCACGAAGAGTGCGGCTTACACCTACGGGACTATCACCCTCTACGGTGCCACTTTCCAATGGACTTCAACTTCACCACACCTTTTTTACTCCGCAACCGGCCGGCAGACCAGTAACAAACACACCCCACAACCCCGCACACACAACCCCTGCCGGGTTATCCATGTGCACGGTTTAGCCTCCTCCGCTTTCGCTCGCCACTACTCACGGAATCACTGTTGTTTTCTCTTCCTGTGGGTACTGAGATGTTTCACTTCCCCACGTTCCCTCCACACACCCTATTTCATTCAGGCGCGGGTAACTGGACATGACTCCAGCTGGGTTTCCCCATTCGGACACCCCCGGATCAACGCTCGGTTGCCAACTCCCCAGGGCTTATCGCAGGCTCCTACGTCCTTCATCGGCTCTTGATGCCAAGGCATCCACCATGTGCCCTTCACAGCTTGTCACACACACCACCAACCCAACCCACCCCACCAACCAGCCCACCAACACAAAAAAGACCCCACCACGACCATCCGTCCCCACAAAAAACGAAGGAACGAAAGCCACAGCGAAGCCTTCAAAGTCAGCCAACCAGCCACACGGGATGAACCAGACGTGGCAGTGCACACAACACACTACAAAGATGCTCGCGTCCACTATCCAGATCTCAAACAACAACCCCACACCAACCCACAAGCCACGCACACGCGCGACCCAGGACTGGCCGGGTTCTTGGTACCGAAGCCCCAGAGCGCTGCCCCACCCAGGGTCACCCCCGGGCAGGTAGCGGGCCTGATTCCTCAGAACCCCAACAGTGTGTCCCCACCCCCTGGTTCACCAGGCGGGGTCCCGGTCCCCCCACCCGACCCCCCAAAGGGAGGCCGGCAGAAGAACGAAGATGTCGATGATTCCACTAGTGAGACACCACCATGCGCCCACAACACTGAGGCCACCAGCACAGTTGCTGGGACCACGGCCGCGAGTCGGGGTGTGTGCTCCTTAGAAAGGAGGTGATCCAGCCGCACCTTCCGGTACGGCTACCTTGTTACGACTTCGTCCCAATCGCCAGCCCCACCTTCGACCACTCCCCCCACACAAGGTGGTTGGGCCATGGGCTTCGGGTGTTGCCGACTTTCGTGACGTGACGGGCGGTGTGTACAAGGCCCGGGAACGTATTCACCGCAGCGTTGCTGATCTGCGATTACTAGCGACTCCGACTTCATGGGGTCGAGTTGCAGACCCCAATCCGAACTGAGACCGGCTTTTTGGGATTCGCTCCCCCTCACGGGATCGCAGCCCTTTGTACCGGCCATTGTAGCATGCGTGAAGCCCTGGACATAAGGGGCATGATGACTTGACGTCATCCCCACCTTCCTCCGAGTTGACCCCGGCAGTCTCCCATGAGTCCCCAGCCGCCCGAAGGCGCTGCTGGCAACATGGGACGAGGGTTGCGCTCGTTGCGGGACTTAACCCAACATCTCACGACACGAGCTGACGACAGCCATGCACCACCTGTACACCGACTAAAAGGGGCTCTATCTCTAGAGCTTTCCGGCGTATGTCAAACCCAGGTAAGGTTCTTCGCGTTGCATCGAATTAATCCGCATGCTCCGCCGCTTGTGCGGGCCCCCGTCAATTCCTTTGAGTTTTAGCCTTGCGGCCGTACTCCCCAGGCGGGGCGCTTAATGCGTTAGCTGCGGCACGGAACCCGTGGAATGGATCCCACACCTAGCGCCCAACGTTTACGGTGTGGACTACCAGGGTATCTAATCCTGTTCGCTCCCCACACTTTCGCTCCTCAGCGTCAGGACATGCCCAGAGAACCGCCTTCGCCACCGGTGTTCCTCCTGATATCTGCGCATTTCACCGCTACACCAGGAATTCCGTTCTCCCCTGCATACCTCCAGTCTGCCCGTATCGAAAGCAAGCCACCAGTTAAGCCAGTGGATTTCACTCCCGACGCGACAAACCGCCTACGAGCCCTTTACGCCCAATAATTCCGGACAACGCTCGCACCCTACGTATTACCGCGGCTGCTGGCACGTAGTTGGCCGGTGCTTCTTCTGCACATACCGTCACCACCTTCACAGGCGCTTCGTCTGTGCTGAAAGAGGTTTACAACCCGAAGGCCGTCATCCCTCACGCGGCGTTGCTGGATCAGGCTTCCGCCCATTGTCCAATATTCCCCACTGCTGCCTCCCGTAGGAGTCTGGGCCGTGTCTCAGTCCCAGTGTGGCCGGTCACCCTCTCAGGCCGGCTACCCGTCAAAGCCTTGGTAGGCCATTACCCCACCAACAAGCTGATAGGCCGCGAGCACATCCCCCACCGAAAAAACTTCCCACCCCACACCATGCGGCGCAAGGAGAATACCCGGTATTAGCCACCCTTTCAGGCAGTTATCCCAAAGTGAAGGGCAGATTACTCACGTGTTACTCACCCGTTCGCCGCTCGAGTACCCCCGAAGAGGCCTTTCCGCTCGACTTGCATGTGTTAAGCACGCCGCCAGCGTTCGTCCTGAGCCAGGATCAAACTCTCCATCGAAACCAAAAAACAATTTCCGACCATAAGAATCCATCCAAGCCAAAAAACGAAAAACTAGCAATCGCCAGAATCATCGTTCGTCAACTCAAAAAGAAACCACCACCACAACCAAACAACCCACAAACAGGCCACCCAACCATGGAGACGGGATCATACAAACCAATTCATCGACAAACACACTGTTGAGTTCTCAAAAATCAGACGCGCAACAACTCCACCCGGTGAAGGGTCTCGCTGAGAGCTGGATGTCTGCCTCGGGGCCGGAAGCCCGACCTCGCGGTCTTGCTTCCCGCCGCACCCTGGCGACAGGTGAGAACAGTATGGGCTCGTCCACGGCGACGCAAATCGAGATCGCGTGACCCGGAGCACAACCGTGAACCCGCAGGTCAGCGGCCTGCGGGGTCCGGGTCGACGAGGAGGTCGCGCGTCTCGGACGGCGTCCCACAGCCGGCCAGCACCATGGCGTCGCCGAGCTCGTCCGACAGCTCGGTCAGGAGGCGCTCCACGCCGCGGGCGCCGTCCACGGCGAGGGCGTGGACGGCGGGCCTGCCCACCAGCACCGCTCGGGCGCCGAGGGCGAGCGCGGCCATCGCGTCGAGGCCGGTGCGGATGCCGCCGTCGACGTAGACCTCGGCACGCTCCTCCACCGCTGCGACCACCTCGGCCAGCGCCCGGGCGGTGCCGACGGCGCGATCGAGCTGACGACCGCCGTGGTTGGAGACGTAGACACCTTCGGCTCCCGCGTCGAGGCACCGCACCGCGTCGTCGCCACGGAGCACGCCCTTGACCACGACCGGAACGCCCGACCGCTCCCGGAGCCACGTCACGTCGTCCAGCGAGAGTGAGTCCTTCCACGGGGTCGGCGTCGCGGGCTCGGCGAAGTTGCAGCGCCACCAGCTGAGGTCGATCCCGGTCCAGTCGGCGTCGTCGGCGGCGTACTTGGTCCCCGGGTACGGCGTGTCCGCGGTGAGCACGATCGCTCGGACGCCGTGCTCCGCGGCCGCCTCGAGCACGGGCAGCATCTGGTCGCGCTCGGGCGGCAGGTACGCCTGGAGCCACCACGGGCCACCACCGAGCTCCTCGAAGCGCGTCCCGGAGTTGGAGGAGACCACGTGCAGAGACCCGGCGGCGGCGGTACCCGCGGCCATGGCCCGCTCGCCCTGTGGGTGGATCGCACGCTGCATCGCGGTCGGTGCCACCCCGATCGGCGAGGCGAACGACTCGCCCAGCAGGGACGTCTCGAGGTCGGCCTCCGCCACTCCGCGCAGCACCCGGCTACGGAACCGCACCGTCTGCCACTGCGAGGTGGCCTCGGCAGCGGTCACGCCGTCCCGGGCTCCGCTCTCGACGTAGGTCCACACCGCCGGCGGCACCCGGCGGCGCGCCTCGTCGCGCAGGGTCCCGAGCCAGCGCCCACCCTCGGATGAAGCCGGCTCGAGCGTCATCTCAGCCGACCTCGACGCCCGCGAAGCTCTTCTTGCCCCGGCGCAGGACGAGCCAGGACCCGCCGATCAGGTCGCTGGGCCGTGGCTCGGCCTCGGGGTCCTCGACCCGGACGTTGTTGAGGTAGGCGCCGCCCTCGCTGATCGTGCGTCGGGCCTCGCCACGGCTCTTCGCCAGCCCGGTCTCGACCATCAGGTCGACCACGGGGAGCAGCGACGGCACCGAGGCTGCGCCGGCCTCCCGCAGCGCCGCCGCCAAGGTGGCCTGGCTCAGGGCATGGAGATCGCCACCGCCGAACAGGGCGGCCGCGGCGGCCTTCGCGTGGTCGGTCTCCTCCGCGCCGTGGACGAGGGTGGTGATCTCGTCGGCCAGCCGCTTCTGCCCCGACCGCAGCCACGGCTTCTCGGCGGTCTCGGCCTCGATGGCCTCGATCTCGGCGCGCGGAAGGAACGTGAACAGCCGGAGCATCTGGCCGACCTGCTGGTCGTCGACGTTGAGCCACCACTGGTGGAAGGTGTACGGCGACATCATCGCCGAGTCGAGCCAGAGCGCGTCACCCTCGGTCTTCCCGTACTTGGTGCCGTCGGGCTTGGTGACGAGGGGTGTCACGAACGCGTGCGCCTTGCCACCGTCGGCACGCCTGATCAGCTCCACGCCGCCGGTGATGTTGCCCCACTGGTCCTCGCCGCCGTGCTGGAGCGTGACACCGTGGTCGCGGTAGAGGTTGAGGAAGTCCATCGACTGCAGCAGCACGTAGCTGAACTCGGTGTAGCTGATGCCCGCTTCGAGCCGGCGCTTGACGGTGTCGCGGCCCAGCATCCGGTTGACCGGGAAGTGCTTGCCGATGTCGCGCAGGAAGTCGATCGTCGAGAGGCTCGCCGTCCAGTCGTAGTTGTTGACGACCGTGGCCGCGTTCGAGCCCTCGAAGCTCACGAACGGCTGCACCTGGCGGCGTACGCGCTCGCTCCAGTCCTTGACCGTGTCGAGTGAGTTGAGGGTCCGCTCCCCCGAGTCCTTGGGGTCCCCGATCATGCCGGTGGCACCGCCGACCAGGAGGTACGGCGTGTGGCCGGCGTCCTGCAGCCGGCGCGCGGTGGTCAGCTGGAGCAGGTTGCCCATGTGGAGGCTCGGAGCGGTCGGGTCGAAGCCGACGTAGAACCGCACGCTCCCGGACGTCAGGGCCTCGCGCAGCGCGGCGAGGTCCGTCGAGTGGGCGATCAGGCCGCGCCACTCGAGGTCGTCCAGCAGGGTCGGGTCGATGCTCACGCTCGGCACCTCGTTCTCGGGAGTGTCGGGCCCAGCCTGCCGCATCGGAGGACCACCGCTCCACCGGGTTCTCCCGGAGGGACGGTCAGAGGGGTTCGAAGAACGTGGGTTCGTCCACCCTCCCGGCACGACGTACGCCGCCTCGGATTCGGTAGGAGTCGAGCATCAGCTCCGCCAGCTCCCGTGGATCGAGGCGGTCGAGCATCGCCCACACCGAGACTCGGAACTCGAAGGTGTCGATCCGCACGAACGTGTCACCGCGGGGCGCGAGCTGCCGCGCGAGATCCATGTCGCCGCTCCAGAGCTGGACGACCTGGCGGCCGTCGTCCTCGCGGTAGCGCACGAACATGTGCCGACCGGCGTACCACGCGGGCGATCCCTCGTGCGCCAGGCCGCGCTCCGCGTCGGGCAGTCGCTGGGCCAGGGCGTCGACGTCGGACCAGGTGGGCATGAGGTCCACCTCACCCGGGAACGTTGGGACTGACAAGGCCAACGCCTACTCTGGCGAGCGGCTGGAGGCCGGAAGGACGGACGTTGATCGCAGGCAGGTACGAGCTCGACCGGGAGATCGGTCGCGGCGGCATGGGTGCGGTCTGGCTGGGTCGCGACACGGTGCTCGGGCGCGAGGTCGCGCTCAAGCGGATCGGGATGATGCCGGGTGCGAGCGGCCCCGACCTCCAACGCGCGGAGCGGGAGGCCCGCCTGGCCGCGCGGCTCAACCATCCCCACGTGGTGGCGGTCTTCGACCTGGTGACCGAGGGCGAGGAGACCTGGCTCGTCATGGAGTACGTCGAAGGCGTATCCCTGAGCGGGCTGATCACCCGTGACGGCGCCCTCACCCCCGACGAGGCTGCCCCGCTGGTCCGGCAGGCGGCCGATGCCCTCGCCGCCGCCCACGCGGCGGGGATCGTGCACCGCGACGTGAAGCCCTCCAACATGATGGTCACGCCCCAGGGGGACGTGAAGCTGACCGACTTCGGGATCGCCCGGGCCGAGGCCGACGCCTCACTCACCCAGACCGGGCTCGTGACGGGCTCCCCCGCCTACCTGGCGCCCGAGGTGGCCTCCGGGGCGACCGCTCACGAGGCCTCGGACGTCTGGTCGCTCGGCGCGACGCTGTACCACGCGCTCGCCGGCCACCCGCCGTACGACGTGAGCGGGAACCTGATGGGCGGCCTCTACCGGATCGTGCACGAGGAGCCGCCTCGGATCGACGACCCCGGCTGGCTCGCGCCCGCGCTCGAGCACACGATGACCCGCGACCCGGCCCAGCGCTGGTCGATGGCACAGGTGCGCGACTTCCTCGACCAGGGTCGCGCCGTGACCATCCACCCGGCACCACTCGGAACCGTCGAGGACCACTCCACCCGGGTCATGCAGCCGACGCCGTCGACGCCGGTCGGGGTGCCGCCGGTCGCGGCGGATCCCGTGCCCGAGGTGACCACGACGCCGCCCGCCACCCCCTACCCGGGTGGCGCGCGTCGCCGCCGCTCGGCGTGGCCCTGGGTCGCTGCCGTGGTGCTGCTGGTCGCCGTCGCCGTCCTCGGCTTCGCCGCGCTCACCCGGGGTGGCGGTGACAACAGCGGCAAGGACAAGGCGGCCGGAGTCACGTCGTCCTCACCCAGCTCGCCGAAGACCTCCCGGTCGTCCGGGCCACGCGACCAGTCGGCCGCGATGCAGCAGTTCATCGCCACCTACCTGTCGACGGTCACCCAGGACGACCACGCCACCTACGACATGCTCACACCGGCATTCCAGGACGCGAGCGGGCACTACGGCGGGTACCACCACTTCTGGAAGGACATCGAGTCAGCCTCGGCGAGCAACATCTCGGCCGATCCCAGCGCGATGACCGTCTCCTACGACGTCGACTACGTGAAGACCAACGGGAGCACCTCGAGCGACCACGTGACCCTCGACCTGGTCAAGCAGGGGTCGTCGTACCTGATCGACGGCGAGCCGTCGTAGACCAGCAGGCCTCACCCGTCCGGCTCACCCTTCGGGAGGTCCTGCTCGCCGCCCCGCCCCCCTAGCGTCGGCAGGGCGTCGGCACCCCGGCGTACGACGAGGAGGCACGCATGCGCAAGCTGATCGGCATCATCGTGATCGTCTGGCTCGTGATCGGGCTCTTCGCCGCCTGGCAGCGCGGCTATCTCAGCAACGACCGTGACGTCAGCTGCAAGACGTTCGGCGACACCGCCCTCACCGTCGTCGCGGGGCCGCTGAACTACGTCGGTGTCAACCCGAAGATCCACTGCACCACCCCGCAGCCCTCGAAGTGAGGGTGCCGCCTCAGGCGGTGCCGTCGAGGAACATCCCCAGCCGGGTCATCGTCCGCTCGACCCCGCCCAGCAGATGGCCGTTGACGGCCCTGCACACCCAGCCCAGGCGCAGCGCCGGCTCGACCGCGCTCCTCACGTCGACATCGGGGTACGCCGCGGCGAAGGGTGCGAGGTAGTTGTCGCGGTACCGCGCGACGTCCACGGCGCCCTCCACGTCGTACAGCCCCCACTGGAGGATGCCCTCGAGCGAGACCGAGAGCGTGAAGAACGGGTGGGAGACGCACGCGTCGCCCCAGTCGAGCACGCGGGGCCGGCCGTCGCGCACGAAGATCTGCCCGTCGTGGAGGTCGTCGTGCTGTACGGTCTCGCCGATCCCGTACGCCGCGAGCCGGTCGCGGAGGTCGACCACGTAGGGCAGCGCGTCCCGGAAGCGTCGCTCGGCGCCGACCACGTCGAGGAGCTGCTCGTAGCGCTCCGGGAGGGTGGCTAACCGCAGGTCCGGCACCCCCAGCGCGAGCATCGTCTCCACGTCGTCGGTCAGGGCGACCTGCAGCTCGGCGTACGGCGGGAGCACGTCGCTCCAGCCGTCGAGCCAGGGCTCCTCCGGCTCCACCGTCCGGAGCCTGGTGCCGGCGTCGGACATCAGCATCCAGCCGCGCGCCGGGTCCGCAGCCAGCAGCGGGGGTACGACGTCCGGCCGGCGCTCGGCGAGCAGGGCGACGAGGCCGGCCTCGAAGGCGAGCACCTCGGCGTTGGCCTTGAACCAGACGTCGCCCGCGTCGGTGGGCACGCGCATCACGGTCGCCCAGTCGCGGACGTGCGGCTGCTCGATCTCGCCGGTCCGGGTCAGCCCGAGCTCCCCGAGCCGGTCGGCGATCCACCCGTGGGCCGTGGCGACCCAGGCCGGGTCTTCCCACTGCTGCTGCATGCGAGGAAGGTACGACCCCGGAAGCCGGCCGGCACCCCGATTCCGGCCGACCGGGCTCAGGGTCGGGCGTCGACGTAGACCCAGACACCGCGACGGCGCTCGAAGCGGCTCACCTCGTGCTGGACGCCCGGGCGGCCGCCCGCGAGGTAGTGCGCCTCGAACTCCACGACACCTGACTCGTCACCCGGCCCACCGGCCTCGGTCCGCAGCACGTCCAGGCGGGTCCACGTGCGATCGGCCGGAAGGGTCAGGTCGTCGGGACGGGTCCGCGGGTGCCAGGTCCGGAACAGGTACGCCTCGTCGCTCACCGCGAAGGCCGCGTAGCGCGAGCGCATCAGCTGTTCCGCCGTGTCGGCCGCTGCGCCCCGGTGCAGGCGGCCGCAGCACCCGGCGTACGACGTACCGCTCCCGCACGGGCACTCCGACGGGCTGCGGCCGCTCCACATGCCGTGCACTGTGCCATCCCTGTGGTGCGGCGAGGGCGGCGCGCAGCACCCCCGGGCCCAGGGTGGCTCGGCGCTCAGGTCACGCGATGAGGATCGCCGTCTCGCGGGCCCCCGGCCCGGTGCGGGAGGTCACCCCGCTGGAGCTGTTCTTCGACCTGGTCTACGTCTTCGCGATCGGTCAGCTCTCGCACCACCTGTTCACGGACGTGGATCTGCGAACGGCGATCGAGACCCTGGTGATGGCGCTCGCGATCTTCTACGCGTGGTACATGACCGCGTGGTGAGCGAACTGGCTCGAGCCGGACGCGTTGTCGGTGCCTCGTGCTCGTCGGGCTGATGTTCGCCAGGCTGCTGATGGCGGTCGCGATCGGCGACGCCTTCGGCGATCGCGCGTGGTTGTTCGTCACCGGTTACCTGCTCCTCCAGGTGGGCGCGCCACGTTCCTGATCGTCGCGCTGCGCGGCCGACCGCAGGGCGAGCACTTCATCAACGACCTGCTCTGGGAGCTCGGCACCGGCGTGCTGTGGATGGCCGGCGCCATGCCGGGGACCGACGTACGACTGGCGCTCTGGAGGATCGCAGTCGTCGCCACGTACGCCGGCGTGACGGCCCTGCACTGGCTGCCTGGGCGCGGCCGGCGGA
Organism: uncultured Actinomycetota bacterium; assembly: GCA_963833775.1. Taxonomy (GTDB): domain Bacteria; phylum Actinomycetota; class Actinomycetes; order Propionibacteriales; family Nocardioidaceae; genus Nocardioides. The sequence continues at coordinate 509,469 of CAWHZH010000015.1, forward strand.
TCGACCTGGCGCACACGGAGATCGCGGCTGGACATCTCCTCGAGCGCTTCCGTCTGTTCTTCATCATCGTGCTGGGCGAGACGCTGCTGACGATGGGCACCGGGTTCCCCGACGCGCCGTTCGGGCTCCAGCAGCTGTGCGCGCTCGCGATCGGCTTCACCGGAGCCGTCGCACTCTGGTGGTGCTACTTCCAGCGCGCCGAGGGGCTCGAGGTGGAGGCCGCCGAAGGGGCGGACGACGCCGGCGCCGTCGGGCTGTGGGGTACGTAGGCGTTGACGGTGATCGTCGTCGCGATGATCGGGATCGCCGCATCGACGGCCGTCCTCGCCGCGGTCGCGATCAGCGACACCGTCCGAGAAGGTGATCCGGCGCCCAGGAGGTCGAGCTGACTGCGTACGTCAGGTGGTCTGCTCGCCGCCCTGGCTGGACACGGGCTTGTTCAGGTCGTCCCGGTCGGTGAACCGACCCTGCTCGTAGGACCAGACCCGCTTGGGCGGGCGCGTGCGGGCGGTGGGACCGTCCGTCGCTGCCGGCGGACCGGCCGACTCCGTCCCGAACCGGACGCCCCAGGCCACCACGGCGATGGCGGCGAGCAGGTGACCCAGGAGGATCAACCCGGCGCAGAACACCGCGACGACCACACTCCCCCGGTGGGCGGGCTCACCGCTGTCGTCGATCACGATGCGCGGCCATCCGATGGCTACCCCGACGACTCCGACCGCCACCAGGGCGACTCCGGCGACGAACATGGTGGTGACTCTCTCCCGGGCCTCCTGCACGCCGACGCTGATCTGGCTGCTCACGTTCGAACGACTCCTCGCGGTTGGTTGACCCGGTGGCTCTCGACCAGGACCGCGTGGTCGCGGAGGGCCGACTGCCGACCGGATTCTGCCACCACGAGGGGCATCGAGGGCGGCGCATCGACGAGTTGTTCCGAGCGAGCTGAAACCGCGCTCGGGACCGGACCGGGCCTACTGCACGTTGGCGGTGACCGAGCCGGTTCCCACCACGATGAAGGTGCAGGTCTTCACCTTGCTCCCACCGCTCGAGCAGGCACCCGTCCACACGGCGGAGCGGCCGTTGGACGCCGACAGGGTGACCGACGTACCGATCGCGAAACTGGCCGACCCGCTGCTCCCGGTGGCGACACTGATGCCCGCTGGGCTCGACGTGACGCGTTCACCGCTACGCCCGGTGGCGTTGACCGTGACCGTCGCGTTCTGTGGCGGGGCCGCCGCCGGCGTCACGGTGAAAACGGCGGTACGGGTGACACCGCCGTACGACGCCGTGATCGTCACCGGGGTGGAACTGCTCACCGCGGCCGTCGAGATGCCGACCACGGCCGTCGTGCTTCCTCCGGACACCGTCGCGCTCGCGGGCACGGCCGCCACGGCGGGGTTGCTGCTCGTCAACGAGACGGCCGCACCGGTGAGCGGCGCGGCGCCCGACAGCACCAGGGCAGCCTGCGCACCCGTGCCGCCCGTGACGCTCGAGGGGCTCAGCACCAGGTTCTGCAGCGTTGACGAGGGTGGTGGCTGGCTGCCGCCGGTGACGGTCAGGGTCGACGAGCGCGTCGTGCCGTTGAGCGTGGCGGTGATGACGACGTTGGTCGTGCTCGCGACCGGTGACGTCGCGATCGTGAACGTCCCGGTGAAGCCGCCGGTCGGCACGGTCACGCTGGCAGGGACGCTCGCGACCGCCGGGTTGCTGCTCGACAGGGAGATCACGGTGGAGTCGGGCGCCGAGACGCTGACGACCACCGTGCCGCTGGACGCGTCACCACCGGCGACGGTCGCCGGGTTGACGTCGAGGGTCGTCAGCGTGGTGGGGGCGGGGGCGGCCTGAGGCAGGACGCTCCGGGTCGCGGAGAACGCCCCCGGGGTCCCGTCGATGTTCACCGCACGGACCCGCCAGAACAGCGTGGTGGCCGGCAGCCCACCGGCGAGGTACGCCGACGACGTCACCGTCGCACTGCGCACCAGGGGCGCGGTGAAGGCGCTCGAGTCGTCGATCTCGATCGTGTACGACGCCGCGCTGGTGACGTCGTTCCAGTCGAAGCCGACCGGCTGTTCGGAGCTCGCACCGTTGGCCGGCGCCACCAGCGTGGGTGCGACCGGGACCGGAGCCGGAGCCGGTGGCGTCGTCCCGCCGGTGAGGGACAGCTTCGTGACGAACGCATCGCCCCAGAACAGGGTGGGGTCGCCGTTCCAGACCGTGTCGAACGCGCCGATGGTGGCCGGGAAGTCCATCGAGAAGGTGTTGCCGGTGACGTAGAGGTTGCCGGCCGCGTCGCGCCCGATGTCGTTGGCGCTGTCGCCCTGCGAGCCACCGAGATAGGTGGCGTAGGGCAGCGCCGAGCCTGCGGCGTTCAGCTCGGCGATGACGGCGTCGCTCGCTCCGTTGATGGAGGCGTCCGCGGCGTCGGCGCTGACCGGGAAGTCTGCTGACGTCGTGCCGGCAGCCAACCAGGCGTCGCCCGCGGGGTCGAGCACGACGCCGTTGACCGAGTCGCCCGCGCTCCCGCCGATCGCGGTCGAGTACACCAGCGCCGAGCCCGGGGCGTTCACCTTGGTGACGAAGCCGTCGGCGCCGTCCGGGGTGGTGTCGAAGGCACCCGGCGTGGTGGGGAAGTCCGTCGAGGAGGTCTGGCCCACCAGGTAGGCGTTGCCTGCACCATCGAGGGTGAGGTCGTTGCCGGCGTCGAAGCCCTGCCCGCCGAGGTAGGTCGAGTAGACGAGCGCCGAGCCGGCCGGGTTCAGCTTGGTGAGAGTGGGGTCGAAGCCGCCGTTCGCCGTCCGGTCGAAGGCTCCGGCGGTGGTCGGGAAGTCGGTCGAGCTGGTGAACCCCGCGGCGTAGGCGTTGCCGGCGGAATCGACCGCGATGCTCTGGCCGTTGTCGACCTGGGTGCCACCCAGACGGGTCGAGTAGGCGAGGGCAGACCCGGCCGGGTTCAGCTTCGTCACGAACATGTCGGTCTGGCCGGCGGGGGTACGTCGGAAGGCCCCGGCCGTCGTCGGGAAGTCCGTCGAGTTGGTCTCGCCGACGATGAAGGCGTTGCCCGCGCCGTTCACGGTGATCCCGCGCGGCGAGTCGATGTCGGTGCCCCCACCGAGATAGGTGGAGTACGCGAGCTGCGAGCCGGCGGCGTTGAGCTTGAACACGAACCCGTCGGTGTTGTCGATGCCGCAGCGCGGACAGGTTCCCGGGGTGTTGAGGGTCCGGTCGAAGGCGCCTGCCGTGGTCGGGAAGTTCGTGGACTTCGTGGTGCCGGTGACGTAGGCGTTGCCGGCCGCGTCCACCGCGAGGCCGTTGCCGGACTCCAGGTCGCTGCCGCCGACGTACGTCGAGTAGATCAGGGCCGTTCCGGCCGGGTTCAGCTTGGTCACGAAGACGTCGGAGAAGTTGTTCACGGCGCCGGTGCGCTTGAAGGCTCCCGTGGTGGTCGGGAAGTTGGGCGACTGCGTCGTACCTCCGACGTAGGAGTTGCCGCTGCCGTCGACGGCGATACCGGTGCCGATCTCGTTGCTGTTGCCGCCGAGGAAGGTGGTGAACTGGACGCCGGGGTCGATCACCAGCTCGTGGCCGCGCTGATGGCGACCGACGCCGAACGCGAAGCGTGCCGCCTTGCCCGTGCCGTCGAGCCGGAAGTGGCTCGCCACGGGCACGCGGGCGCCGGCGATCTTCTGGTAGGTCACCGGTCGGCTGTCCCGCAGCACGCCCAGCGCGGTCCTGATCCGGATCACACCGTCAGCGCCCAGGGCGAGGCGACGGGCACCCGCGTACGCGAGACGGATGTCGGACACCCGACCACCGGGCCGCACGTGGAACTCGTACTTCAGCACACCCGCGCGCTCGTGCAGCCGCAGGTCGATCCGCGGCCAGAGGTTGCGATAGACGAGCTCGCGGTATCGCGACAGCCCGGTCTGCCCGGCGGAGGGGTTCCGGCCGGCGAGGTAGTTCACGGTGCCGGGCGCCCGCCTGGCAGCGGTGACCTCGGTGGCAGGGCTGCTGTGGAGGAAGCGAAGTGCGAGGGCGAGGTGGCGGTTCGGGCTGTCCTTGCTCAGCGAGAGCATCAGCTCGTGACGGGTCGCGAAGAACGCGAAGCGATGACCCACCGCGTAGTACCGCACCCGCGGATCGGTCTGTCCGCGGTTGGCAACGAACGCGACCGGCACGGTCCCGAACGCCTGCGCGGCTCGGGCTGCCGAGCCCGATGATTGCATCGGTACGGCGTGCGCCTGGGCCGCGTCTGCGCCTCCCGACCGGGCGCTGGTCTGGGCTGCAGCGCCCACACCCGTCGTCAAAGCCGCGACCACGGCTCCGGCGACCACAGCGGTGATCAGCCGCCCCGCTCCGCGAGCACGAACCCGAGTCGTTGTGGCTGGCGCAAGACGGTTGACCGGGGGCATCTGCCCACCTCCTGTGAGAGGACAGCGAGGTGCTCGCCCTCATCCCCGTGCGCTCACAGTGTCCGCCCCCGTGCGCCACCCCTCCACTGCCCAATGGTCTTAGTACCTCGACTTCGGAGCTGAGCGGACTTTCGGTCATCGGACAACCGATCCGCCCTCCGATGCGCAAGGACGGGTATGGACCTTCGTGAGCGGATCGACCAGGCGATGGACCCCGGTCCCCCGCTGCCACCGCCGGAGCGGCGGCTGGCCGCCGGACGGGCGGCCTTGCACGGGCGGCGAACCCGTATCGCCACGGGTGCCGTCGGGGCCGTGCTGGTGGTGGTGCTGCCGGTCGTGGCGTGGGCCTGGTCGCCGACCTCGGCACCCGACCACGCCGGTTCCGCGACGTCGCCAAGCGAGCCGGCCACGTCCTCGCAGCCCGTGGACACGCCCACGACCGGCGGCGAGGGAGACCCCGAGTTCCCGGTCGTCGTGGTCGACGGCGTGCCGCAGCTGGCGGGCCAACCCATCGGGCTGACCATCGGACCCGTCGTCCGTGGCACCGAGCGCGCCTTCGGGTTGGAGACCCGCATCGAGGGCGAGCGCTCCTTCGTCCTGCTGCTGCGGGGTCACCACAGCTGGCTGGTCCATCGGCTCGTCACCGCGGAACGCGGCGAGGACCTCGCGTCCTGGCTCCGCGCTCGAGGTTGGCTCCCGACCGGGGAGGCGTCCTGAACCCCATCGACGAGGCGGCGTACGTCGAGTTCGTGGCCAGGCGGCAGGTCCGGCTGCGCCGCGTGGCGTACGCCGTGTGCGGAGACTGGCACCGGGCCGAGGACCTGCTGCAGATCTCCCTCACCAAGCTGTACGTCGCGTGGCCGCGGGTGCGACGCGACGGGCGCGAGGAGGCCTACGTGCGTCAGATCATCGTCCGCGCCGACCTCGACGAGGTCCGCAGGCCCTGGTGGCGGCGCGAGCGACCGGGTCTCGACGGGCTCGACCACAGGTCGCCGCAACCGGACGTCGAGGCACGCAGCGAGCTGTTCATCGCGCTGCAGGCGCTCCTCGAGATGCAGCGGAGCGTCGTCGTGCTGCGCTACTGGCTCGAGCTGTCGGTCGCCGAGACGGCTGCCGACCTGCGGATCAGCGAAGGCACCGTCAAGAGCCATGCCCACCGGGGATTCGAGCGGCTCCGTGCGACCGTCCTCCTACCGGACGGGGACCCTGTTCGCTCCGGTGTGCGCAGGTCAGGTGCGGTGGGGCGGCTGGGACTTGAACCCAGGACCGAAGGATTATGAGTCCTCTGCTCTGACCGACTGAGCTACCGCCCCGCGAGAGTGACCCCTCGAGGGCGAGAGCCTAGCCAGTGGGGGCGGCGACCTCGACGACGCGTGGAGGGGTGCCATTTCCCGATCACGACCGTGCCTCGGGTTGAATGTCCCCGACGGCGGTCCAGGATCGAGGGCACCGGATCACGGGAGGCGGCATGGGGACGACGGAGGCGGGGACGCGTACCGATCTCCCGGAGGAGCGCACGGAGGGCGGCTCTCCATGGGCGTGGAAGCTGCGGGTGCTGGCCCTCGTTCTCGGCTTCGCGGCCATCGCCTGGGCGCGCTCGCGACAGGTCGACATCCCGTTCAAGGATCCCCACGGCAAGCTGTTCCGCGCCAAGCTCCCCGACACGGCCGAGATGCTGCTGCTCTTCGTCGCGGTCGACGTGGTGGTGCGCTGGCTGCGCGGCCGCAAGGACGGTGCGACGTTGTGGTCGACGGTGAGCACCCGCTGGACGCCGTACCGGATCGTGATGATCCTGGCGGGCCTCGTCGGGTACTTCGTGGTCTACGTCAGCTACCGCAACCTCAAGAGCTGGGACGTCCTGCTGACGCCGCACGACGCGATGCTCCTGCGCTGGGACCGATGGCTCTTCTTCGGCCACAGCCCGGCCGTCCTCCTTCATGACCTCCTCGGGGAGGACCTCGCCGCCCGTCTGCTGACCGATCTCTACGAGTCGTTCTCCTGGCTGGTCACCATCGCCCTGGTGGCCGCCCTCGCGTTCACCCCCACCGTGCGGCAGGCCTACGTCTTCGTGGTCGCGGCGATGTGGGCCTGGGTCATCGGCGTCGGCTCGTACTACCTGATCCCCTCGCTCGGCCCCTTCCACCAGGCGCCCGGGGAGTTCGCCGGGCTCACCCGTACGTCGATCCAGTCCACGCAGGCTACGTACGTCGAGCAGCGCGCGCACCTGCTCGCCCACCCGCAGGCCGCCGACGCGTTCGCCCAGATCTCGGCCTTCGCGAGCCTCCACTGCGCCCTGACCTGCCTGATCTGGCTGATGGCGCGCTACTACGGGCTGCGCATCCTGTCGTGGGTGGTCTTCGCGTTCCTGGTCGGGACCGTGCTCGCGACGGTCTATCTCGGCTGGCACTTCGCCGTCGACGACATCGCAGGGATAGCGATCGCCTGGGTGGCGGTCCAGCTCGGCAAGCTCACCGTCATGGGAACCGCCAGAACGCCGACGCGCGAGGCGTCGACACTCTAAAATCGCAGCACACCGGACGGGTCGGTGCTACGGGAGGTTCCATGAAGACGTTCCTCATGATGATGGTGATCGTCTGGTTCGTGTTCGGCGTCAGCGCGGCCAACGACCGCGGTTTCTTCAACTCCGACGCACAGCGCACCTGCACCTTCGTGGGCAGTGGCGCGCTGACCGTCGTCGCCGGCCCGATCAGCTACGCCGGGCTCCACCCGCACGCCTTCTGCTGACCCTGCCGGCCCACTGCCGGCCCTCCTGCTCCTACGACGCACCGACCGGCGGGTCCGCGACCAGGGTCCCGAGCCAGGTGGCGGCCACCGGACCCCACTCGGCGAGCTGCTCGTCGTTCAGCGACGGCTGACAGCGGACCCACGACTCGACCCGGCCCAGCCGGCCCAGCTGGAGGGCCGCCGGCAGTGCGGCACGCAGCTCCGCGGCCGGCACGAGATCTGTCCAGACCTCCAGCGCGGCGTCGGCCACCCGCCACAGGCGTGGGTCGTCGCCGTCCGCCTCGAGCTTCCCGCCCAGGATGTTCAGCGGGATCAGGAGCACACCCAGCGGCTCGGTCAGCAGCGAGTCGCCGAAGTCGAAGAACCGGAGCCGGCCGTCGACGTCGAAGACGTTGTTCTCGTGCAGGTCGTTGTGGTTGAGCGTGACCGGCAGGCCGAGCGCCGCGACCTGCTCGGCCCACCGTCGTACGACGGTGAGATGGGCGCGCAGCCGGTCGGCGACGTCGGGTGGCAGGCGGCGCGGGTCATCCGCGGCCAGTGCGGCGTACTGGTCGACGCGCGCAGCGACGTAGCCGGGCGCGTCCTGCGGCGTCAGCTCGGTCATGCCCGTCGCCAGCAGCTCCGCGTGATGGGGCACCAACGCGCGCTGCAGCAGGGCGGCGTCGCGGGCCAGGCGGACCCAGTTCTCCAGATCGCCACCGGCCGTCTCCTGGAACACCGGGCCCTGGTCGGGGGTGAGCAGGAAGCCGTCACGGGCAGCCGTCACCGGCACGACGCGGTCGGGCGCCAGCCGGGACAGTGCGTCCATCAGCGCCACCTCGACCTGCTGGCCCGGACAGTTCTGCTTGGCGAACCACGCACCCCCAGCGGTTTCCACCCGCCAGACCGTCGCCCAGCCGCGCAGCTTGTGCTGCTCCATCCCGACCACCGGGCCGACCACCGACTCGCACCAGGCGCGGAGCTCGTCCCGGAACTCGGCGGTCGCCCACCGCGACGAGAGGGACAGGTCGCGCTCCGGGAGGGCGTCGTACCACTCAGGCATCGGGGTCCTCACGCTCTCCGATGCCGACCATGAGCCCAGCCAACCGGTCCCGGCCCTGTGCCGCCAACCCAATACACGGCATGCTCGACCCCATGGACAAGCCACCCCCACTCGAACCGTTGCCCGAGGACTGGAGCCGTGCGCTCGCCATCGTCGCGCACCCCGACGACATGGAGTTCGGCTCCGCTGCGGCCGTCGCGCGCTGGACCGCCCAGGGCAAGGAGGTCGTCTACTGCATGGTCACCTCCGGCGAGGCCGGCATCGACGGCATGCACCCGGAGGAGTGCCGGCGTGTGCGAGAGGCGGAGGAGATCGAGTCGGCGCGGATCGTCGGCGTCGACGTCGTCGACTTCCTCGGTCTGCCCGACGGCATCTTGGAGTACGGCGTGCCGCTGCGGCGCGAGCTCGCAGCCGTCGTCCGCCGGCACCGGCCCGAGATCGTGCTGACCGGCAACTTCCACGAGACCTTCGGCGGCCGCAACCTCAACCAGGCCGACCACATCGCCACCGGCCGGGCGGTGCTGGACGCGGTGCGCGACGCCGGCAACCGCTGGGTCTTCCCCGAGCAGCTGGTCGACGGCGTGGAGCCGTGGGGCGGCGTCAAGGCCGTCTGGGTGGGCGGGTCCCCGCTGGCCGAGCACGGCGTCGACACCAGCGGCACCTTCGACCAGGGCGTGGAGTCGCTGGCCGCCCACGCGGCGTACATCGAGGGGCTGGGCTGGGAGAACTGGGACCCCCGCGAGTTCCTCGAGGGCTTCGGCCGGCAGACCGGCCAGCGGATGGGCGTCGCCTTCGCGACCTCCTTCGAGGTCTACCCGATGGGATGGGGCGGCTGATGGCCTCGATCACCTCCGACCCCGGCATCTCGCTGGACGGCTTCATCGCCGGACCCGACCAGAGCCTCCAGAACCCGCTCGGGGTCGGTGCTGAGTCGTTGCACCGGTGGATGTTCGAGCAGCCCGACGAGAACGCCGCGGAGATCGACGCGATCTGCTCGGCGGGCGCGTACATCATGGGCCGGAACATGTTCGGCCCGGACCGCGGTGAGTGGGACCTCGACTGGCACGGCTGGTGGGGCGACGACCCGCCGTACCACGGGCCGGTCTTCGTGCTCGGTCACCGTGAGCGCGAGCCCGTGGAGATGGAGGGCGGGACGACGTTCCACTTCGTCACCGGCGGCATCGAGGAGGCCCTCCGTCTCGCCCGCGAGGCAGCCGGCGAGAGGCACGTCTCGGTCTGCGGTGGCGCCTCGACGATCAACCAGTACCTCGCCGCCGGCTACATCGACGAGCTACGCCTCCACCTCGCGCCGGTCGTGCTCGGCGCGGGCGAGGCGTTGTTCCGCGACCTGCCGGGGCTGGCGTTCGAGGTCGCCTCGACCCGCTCGACGTCGCTGGTCACGCACGTCACCTTGCGTCGCTGAGCGCCGTCAGGCGACGAAGAGGCAGAACGGGTGGCCCGACGGGTCGGCCAGCACGTAGAGCGGCTCGCCCTCGTCGGCGGTCCGGTCGAGCAGCATCTCGGCGCCGAGGCCCTCGGCGCGCTCGCGGTGCCGCTCCAGCTCCTCGCGGCTCGGCACGGTGAAGTCCACATGCATCTGCATGGGGACGTCGTGGCTCGGCCAGGTGGACCGCTCGAGCCGCTCCACCTCCTGGAACGCCAACACCCGGCCGCCGTCCTCGTCGACCAGGACCAGCCAGTCGGCGTCGTCCTCCCCATCGGCGGGCGGTTCGTCGCCGGGCCGGTAGTGAAGCCCCAGGAGCTGCCGGTAGAACTCCGCCAGCCCCCGGGCGTCCGTGGTGTCGATCGCGGTGTGCAGAAGTCGCGGGTAGTCACTCATGCTCGCCTCCCATGTTCCGATCCTGTCACCGCGCACGGACAACGACCGAGCGTGGGCGTGTCGTGAGCGCCGAAGTGGCATGAGAAACCCGGCCTCTCTGGATGGCTCCTTTCCTGAGGGAAACACAAGGATTTCTCAAGGTGGCGCGACGACCTTTTCTCATCACCGGAGGTGGGCGGGAGAGGTGGCCCGTTCCCCGGTTTGACTTTCGAAGCGAGGTCCGATCATGCACCTGTCATTCGCATCATCAGCAGCGCCCACTGCCCGTCGGCGAGGGATCCGGGCAAGCATCGGGGCGACCGCAGCACTCGGTTTGGCTCTGACACCACTGGTCCTGACCGCCGGGGCGGCCTCCGCGGCCGTACCCGAGTTCCCGAACAACGTCGTGGTCTTCCCGAACCGCGACTTCGTGTCCCTCGAGGGCTACTCCGAGCACGGTGGCGAGACGGCCCTGGTCGAGGTGACCCGTCCGGGTGTCGGCGTCGTCGGCTCCGCCAAGGGAGTGGTCTCCGGCACTGACGTGGCGTTCGAGATCAACCATCCCGGTGGCGTGTGCTGGGGCAACGGCACCGCGCTGAACGTGACGCCGGACATCCTCGCGGGCGACATCGTCTCGGTCTCGTTCCCGGACGGCTCGCACGACGAGACCACGACCTCCTCGGCCACCGTGACCCAGGACATGGTCCAGAGCGGCACCACCGTGACCGTGGAGGGCACCTTCGATCCGACGATCGTCAACCCGGACTTCTTGGAGCAGCGGATCATCAACCCGGACCTGGTGCCGGTCGTCGGGAAGCGCGACGTCCGCGCCCTGCCGGGTCCGATCGTGCCGGCTCCCAGGGGTGGCTACAGCTCGGGGATGGCCTTCCCGACGCCGGGCCACTTCGTGGCCACCTACCAGTTCGACACCCAGGAGGGGGCCGACACCACCGCGGCGGCGGACCTCGGTGAGCGGGCGATGAACTGGCAGGTGCAGGACGCCGACGGCAACCGTCAGGGCCTGACCATCGCCGAGTTCGGCGAGGTCGGCGGCCCCGGGTTCGGCGGCTGCCCCGCCGGTCCCGCCGACCAGAGCGCGCCGGCCGGCTCGGCTTCGGTGGTGCGCACCGGTGCCACCGCCTTGCTGAAGTGGACCCCGGTCACCTCCGTCCCGACCGCGGACCCGGTCACCGGGTACAGCGTCGAGGCCATCAGCACGCCGAACGGCGCGGGCCAGCAGACCAGTACCGGTGCTCGAGTCGGTGTGAACACGACCCAGGCAACCCTGTCCGGGCTCGACCCGGCCGCGTCGTACACCTTCGAAGTCCGGTCGATGGCCGGCTCGAAGCTGAGCATCCCGTTCCGGATGGGTGCCACCGACACGACGGCCCCGACCCTCAGCCTGAACCCGCAGCCCGTGGCCGGAGCCGTGGTGGAGACCAATGCGGTGAACGTGAACAGCAACGGTCAGGTGTTCTTCACCACCGACGGCTCCCCGGTCATCTCCGGAGACCTGCCGTCGGACAACGCGACGCTGCTGTCGGGGAACTCCATCCCGATCACCGCGGCCGTCACGCTCAAGATCGCCGCCTTCGACCAGGCCGGCAACAACGTCGTCCTCGAGGGTGACTACCGGCCGACCTCCGTGGCCCTGCCCGCGGCCCCGACCGGGCTGGCCGGCACCGCAGCGCAGACCTCGATCGCACTCACCTGGAACCCCCTCGCCGACTCCTCGGTGACCGGCTACCAGGTCAGGGTGTTCGACAACGCCGGCATCCCGCTGACCAACCAGCCGTCGATCACGACGGTCCCACGGCAGACGATCACAGGCCTGACGCCGGGTACGACGTACCAGTTCTCCGTGGCGGCGAAGAACCCGGCCGGCACCGGTCCGAGCTCGAGTCCGCGGTTGACGAAGGCGACCACACCGGCAACGGACCGCATCACGATCACCAGTGCCAAGTGGAAGGCGACTGACTTCAAGGTGGTCGGCACCGGCGACAAGCTCGGCGCGATCATCCAGCTGTACCGGGTGAATGCCGACGGCACGGCCGGCGCCGCCATCCCGGGTGCCACGGCGCAGGTGGTGGCTGCCGCGCCGCCCGGCATCGGGGACTGGACGATCCGGCTCCGCAACGCCGCTGCAGGGGCCACCAACCCGGGGCGGATCATCGCGAAGTCGGACGGCGGAGCCATCACCGGTCCGTTCACAGTCTCCAACGGCTGAGCCCCCTCCACCGCTGGAGACCGTACGGGCCCCCGCCTCAAGGGGGGCCCGTACGGTGCCCGCCCGGCTCCCCCGGACACCCCCGAACCGGTCCGGTCCTGAGATCGAGAGAGCTGTTGACCGCTGGTGCGATCGGACTACCTATCGATCAGCCAAGGCTGAAGGACCCACGATGGTCCCTGTGCCTCGGGCACTCCGTTCGGCCTGCGCGCTCTCGGGGTTGTCACCCCCTGGGGCCGCTGGACCGGGTCAGTTGGCGGTGATGGAGTAGCTGTGCACCGTGAACGTGGCGTTGTCGGCCCGAGTGATCTCCCAGCCGGTGTTGATCTGGGACAGCACGACCGGCCCGTTCTCGAACCCGTTGGAGACCAGCCACTCCAGGCCGGCCTTGATGTCGACCGTGCCAGAGGCCTGCTGAGCGCAGGTGCCTGGACCATCGGCTCCGTCGAGGACGAAGATGATCTCCGCTCCCGCGCCACCGTAGCGGTGCACTGTCCAGTTCCGCCCGCCCAGCACCGCGTGCCCGAGCACCGTGTCACCGAAGGCCCCGGTGTTGCAGCGACCCTGGGTGTCCACCCAGAACATCACGTCCGAGTTGTAGTTGTCCTGCCAGATGTCGGGTGCGAACTCGTAGCTGGCACCACTGGACGGCGAGGTCTCCGAGTAGTTGATCTGCAGCTTGGACAACGCCGCTAGCGGAGTGTCCTGGCTGCCCGAGCCCCAGCCACTGCCGTTCCAGTCGTTGGTGAGCTGCTGCACGTCCGGGAAGGTCTGCACACAGCCACCGCAGTCGTTCAGGTTGGCAACCACCTGCCAGTCATCGGGGCTGTTGGCGTTGACCGTCTCCGTACCGTGCACGTTGATCGCCTGATTGGACACATAGGTGTCGTAGCCGTTCGACATCGGGATCTTGGGGAAGTCGTAGACACCACAGACCCCACCGATGGGCACCGAACACTCCCAGGCTCCCGACGAGGTGCTGGCACTGGTCGGCAGCGTGGTCGGTGGTGTCGTCGGGTTGGTCACGGTGGCCGTAGCCGTAGCCGTAGCGCTAGCCGTCTGAGTGGCCGTAGCCGTAGCAGTGGCTGTCTGAGTGGCTGTAGCCGTAGTGGTGGCCGTAGAAGTGAGCGTCGAGGCCGGCGGATTGAGCACCGTGCAGGTGATCTGGAACGACGAACCGCCCAAGCCCGGCGACAGCGTCGGATGGTGGGTACAGGTGGCGGTCTGGGTCGTGTCGGCCCCAGGGAGCAGGGCAGCAGCACTGACCGCACCACCGACCACCAGCACGGTCGCAGCTGTGGCGATCAACCCGACTCGGATGCGAAAGCGGCTCCGTTCACGGCGATGCTTCATGAGAACAATTCCTGTTCTCCCCCCGGCACTCTCTCACCGTAGATGCCTGGGCAGGCTCGCGCCACCTTGTCGAGCCCGGCCATCAGGGTCGCTGCTGCCGGTGCCGCCTTCCGGATGCGCGACCGTCCTCGTAGGCCCGGAGGAGAGTCAAGGGGGTGACGACCAGGTCATCGGTTGCGCCAGTGGCTCGGTGTCGGTGCGGACGGTTCGGAGGTCCTCGGCCACAGCTCGACCTCGATCACCGCCGACACCTACGGGACCGTCATGGACAGCGCCAAGGCGCATGCGCTCGGCGTCGTCGACGACATGCTCTCCGGGTGAACCGCCGCCCGAACTGCCGCCCGAAAACACACGAGGCCCGTCACAGTGATGTGACCGGGACTCTGACCTGCGGTGGTGGCTCCCCCGGTTGGACTCGAACCAACAACCCTTCGATTAACAGTCGAATGCTCTGCCAGTTGAGCTACAGGGGATCGTTCGGAAGCCCGCACAGATTAGCAAGCGGGGTCGGGCGCCGCGAATCGGGACCAGTGGCGCCGGGAGCGCCGTCACTCGAGGCCGACGTCACTCTGCGCGACGGCCAGGGCAGCCGCGGCGGCCGCCTGCACGACCGGGTCGGCGGGGTCGATCCCGGCGTCGTACTCGTAGACCCACTGCACCGGCGCACGCCCGGAGGGGGCACGCCGGCCCACGACGCGCACGCCGCGCTTGCCGGTGATCGGCACGTGACGTACGAGCAGCACGCTCGCGGTGACCCGCTCGCGCACCAGCTGCAGCAGCCGGTCGGTCTCGCCGGGCGCGGTGTCGTCGAGGTTGAGCGCGTGCTCGACCCGGGGCAGGCCCCACAGGCCCACCTCGCTCACCCGGAGCCGGTCGAGGTCGTGGTCCCAGTCGGCGGCCTCCACCTCCTCCCAGGGCAGTCGCACGTCGGGGAGGTAGAGGGCGTCGCGGGTGCCGGCCACCCACTGGCCACCCGCCACGGGCGCCCAGGCCAGCAGCCGTTCGCCGGCGGCCACCTCGACCGGCGGTCGCTCGCGGCGCAACGACTTCACGTCCGGCTCATTGCGCGCCCAACGCCAGGTCGCGCAACTGGCGGCGGTGCTGCTCGAGGGCGGTCAGCTCACCGAACATCCGGTTGTACTCGGCGGTCTGCTCGACCGGGTTGGTGCGCTGGAGCCGCGACTTCACGTCGGCGATCCGGCGCTGGGCCGTCAGCTCCTGAAGGCGGTAGACGGTGTTGGCGACGAACGCGTCGTCGGCGCCCTTGCGACTCGGCACCGGCTCCACTGCGAGCGCCGAGAGCGCAGCGGCCACGGATTGGTCGGCGGCGGCATCGCGCAGGCGAGACGCCCAGCCCACGTCTGCCGCCCCGAGCCCTCCGGACAGCTCGACCAGCCCCCAGACCGCGCGGTAGGTCGGGTGCGTGAAGTCGTTGGCGCCGATGTCGCGGGTCGCCCGCGCCACGGCCTCGGGCTCTTGGACAACGAGCTTCAGCGTCTCGCGCTCGAGCGCGAAGCGCGGGTGGCGGAGGTCGGGCAGCGGCCGTGCGGCCGGCGCCGCCGGCGACTCGCCCTGCGGTGCGGTAGGGGGAGCCGCCTGCGGCGCGGGTCGGGCGGCCCGCCCAGCGGCTCTTCGTACCTCGGTGCGGGCCTGCTCGACGTCGACCCCGACCATCCCGGCGAGCTCACGCGCGAACGCCTCGACCTTGGACTTGTCGCGGATCGAGGAGACCAGACGCGCCGCCTCGCGTACGGCGTCGACCCGGCCGTCGGCCCGGTCGAGGTCGTACTTGGAGACGACGTTCTCGAGCACGAAGCGGTAGAGCGGGCGGCGGCGGGCGATCAGCTCGCGGACGGCCGCGTCGCCGTGCTGGATGCGGAGGTCGCAGGGGTCGAGGCCGGTCGGCTCGACCGCGACGTAGGTCTGGGCCACGAAGTTCTGGTCGCCGCCGAAGGCGCGGAGCGCCGCCTTCTGCCCGGCTGCGTCGCCGTCGAAGGTGAAGATCACCTCGCCGCGGAACTCCTCGTGGTCGTTGAGGAAGCGGCGCAGCACGCGGGCGTGGTCGTCACCGAACGCCGTACCGCAGGTGGCGACGGCCGTCGGTACGCCGGACAGGTGGCAGGCCATCACGTCGGTGTAGCCCTCGACCACGACCGCCTGCATCGAGCGGGCGATGTCGCGGCGGGCCAGGTCGAGGCCGTAGAGCACCTGGCTCTTCTTGTAGATCGCGGTCTCAGGCGTGTTGAGGTACTTCGCCTCGATCCGGTCGTCGTCGAAGATCCGGCGTGCGCCGAAGCCGATCGTCTCGCCGCTGGACTCGCGGATCGGCCAGAGCAGGCGGCCGCGGAAGCGGTCGTACGCCGACCTGCCGACCGCGACCAGCCCGGCCGCGACCGTCTCCTCCTCCGTGAAGCCCTTCTGCCGGAGGTGACGTAGCAGGGCGTCGCCGTCGCGCGGCGCGAAGCCGATCCCGAACTGCTCGGCCGACGCCTGGTCGAAGCCGCGCTCCCCCAGGAACTGGCGCGCCACGACGGCGTCGGGCGTGGCCAGTGCGTCGGCGTAGTACGACTGGGCGACACGATGGGCCTCGATCAGTCGCGCGCGCTGCGGGCCGCGCGGCCGGTCGGGCCGCGCGTCACCCTCCTCGCGCCGCAGCGTCACGCCGTACTTGTCCGCGAGCCGCTCCACGACCTCGCTGAACCCCAGGCCGTCGATCTTCATCAGGAAGGCGAACACGTCGCCGCCCTCGCCGCAGCCGAAGCAGTTGCCGGTGAGGATGTTGTCCTCGAGCGTGAAGGCGTGGCCCTCCTCGACCTCCGCGCAGAACACCTCCTCCACCCGCTCGGTTGGTTCGACGCTCTCGACCACCCACCCTCGGCGCGCGAAGGTCTTGTTGGCGCTGAGGTAACGCTCCCGATGCGAGTCGAGTAGGAAGAAGTTCTCGCGGAGGTCTTCGTTGATCAAGTGAATTCTGTGGAGCTCGCTCGGCTCCCTGCCGGCGAAGCCTTCCCGGACCTGGGTCGTGATCCCGTGAGTCCCGATGCCAAGTCGAGTGCAGGCTGTCCGGAAGAACTCGAGGTCACTCTTGGTCGCCGAGTTCATGATCACGGTCCCATCGGCCGCCACGCAGCCGTCGGCTGCGAAGTATCCGGCCAACCAGCCGTAGAGGTAGGGGACCGACTCGTCCGAGATCGGGAAGCTCCTTGAAGAAGCGCGGCAGATGGTGGACGAGCAGGTTGTCCCCCTTGGCCGTCGTGTGGCTGTTGGGAAACCACTTCAGCATCGCCAGGTCTTTGGGTGGACACAGCTGCGCCAAGGAACCGGACCCGGAGCGCGTTCCATCGCCATACGTGAAGCCGTGGGCGATGCCGAACGGCGACGGGGTGGTCCGCTGGATGTGGGGTCGCACGAACTGCGAGACCAGTCGCTGACCCGGTTTCAGTTCCTTGGTCACAACCTCGCGCCGCTTGCGTTGGTCCGTGCCGGACCGGACGAACCACCGGTGCTCGCCCGTGGCGTACAGCTCCTTGCGTTGTCGGTTGCGAGTGACGGTGAGCTTCAGCAGCGGTTGCACGCCGAAGGATCGGAACGGGGCATCGATCCACGTGCCGTTGGACCCCAGCACCGTGTGGGTGCTCCCAGCGAGGTCACGGATGGGCCGAGGGCCGTCGTACGTCAGGACTCGCGTCTCGCCGGCGAGGCAGTGCCAGAACTGCCGGGCCGGATTGACGTTGAACGACGGGGACTTCTCGTCGTGGAAAGGGCACAGGCCCTTGAGCGAGCCGCCCCCGGCGGGGCGGAGCGTGACGTAGTCGGACACGATCTCGTCGATCTTGGCCTTCTCACGCACCTCCGCGATGTCTTCCTCGCGAATTCGCCCGGCCACGCCGGGAGTCTACGGGCGTCCGACGACACAGGGCTCGGGCGGTTACCTCCGGTGACGGGTGGGTACGGGCCGGCCATGAGCACGTCGACACCCGGCAGCCCGGGGCATTCGGTCAACGACGATCCCACCCTCGGCGCCCTCGTCCACGACCTCACCCAGCAGGTCCCCGAGCTGATCCGCTCCGAGCTCCGGCTCGCGCAGGCCGAGACGGCCGAGAAGGGCAAGCGTGCAGGCGTGGGGATCGGCATGTTCAGCGTGGCCGGACTGCTCGCCTTCTTCGGGATCGCCTGCGTGATCGCGACGGCGATCCTGGGGCTGGCCCACGCCCTTCCCGACTGGCTGTCGGCACTGCTCGTGGGCGTCGTGCTGTTCGCCGGCGCGGCCGTGGTGGCCCTGGTGGGCAAGAAGGAGATCCAGCAGGCGACGCCGCCCGCTCCCGAGCAGGCGATCGAGGGCGTCAAGGAGGACATCGCCGTGATGAAGGGGGACCGCACATGAGCGACAGCCGCACGCCCACCGAGATCGAGGCCGACATCGCCCGGCAGCGCGACCAGCTGGCTCAGACCGTCGACCAGCTCGCCCACAAGCTCGACGTGAAGGCCCAGGCGAAGGAGCGTGCCGCCCAGGTGGCCGACCGCGCGACGACCGACGACGGCAGGCCTCGCCCCGAGCTGGTGGCGGCCGCACTGACCGTCGTCCTGCTGGCGGGCGTCCTCGTCTGGTGGCGCCGACGATGACCGGCGGCGCCCGTCCCGGGGAGTCCCGGACCCAGGACCGGACGCCCGACGTGGAGGACGACCGCTTGCCCGAGTCACCGACGGACCTGACCCGCCGGTCCTGGGCCTACGTCGTGCGCAAGACCATGCGGGAGTTCGGCGACGACCACTGCACGGACCTCGCGGCGGCCCTCACCTACTACGCCGTCCTGGCGCTCTTCCCGGCCGCGATCGCCCTGATCTCCCTCCTGGGTGTGGTCGGCCAGGGGCAGAGCAGCGTCGACAACGTGATCTCGGTGCTCACGCCCCTCGTGTCGCCCAGCACCCTCGACACCGTGCAGCCGGCCCTCGAACACATCGCCACCTCCCAGAGCGCGGGTCTCGGGCTGGTCCTCGGCATCATCGGCGCCCTGTGGTCGGCCTCGGGGTACGTCGGCGCCTTCGGCCGCGCCATGAACACCGTCTACGAGATCGACGAGGGCCGGCCGTTCTGGAAGCTGCGCCCGGTGATGCTGCTGGTCACCCTCGTGGCCATCCTCCTGGTGGCCGTCGTGCTGGTGATGCTGATCGTGTCCGGTCCGCTCGCGTCGTCGATGGGCTCCGTGCTCGGGGTCAGCACCGAGGCGGTCACGGCGTGGAACATCGTGAAGTGGCCGATCATCGTGCTGTTCGTCGTCCTGATCGTCGCGATCCTCTACTACACGACGCCGAACGTGAGGCAGCCGAAGTTCCGCTGGTTGTCCATCGGCGCGGTTGTCGCGATCCTGGTGTGGATCGTGGCCTCGGCCGCGTTCGCGCTCTACGTCTCGACGTTCGGGAGCTACGACAAGACCTACGGCTCGCTCGCCGGAGCGGTGGTCGGCCTCCTGTGGCTCTGGATCACGAATCTGGCGCTCCTGTTCGGTGCCGAGCTGGACTCCGAGCTCGAGCGCGGTCGCCAGCTCCAGGCGGGCATCGCGGCCGAGGAGGAACTACAACTGCCGGCGCGAGACACTCGAGGCATCACCAAGGCGCGTAAGAAGGAGCAGAAGGACCTGGCGCGGGGCCGGGCCATCCGCGAAGAGGCCGACGAGGCCACCACCACCACCGACACAAGGGAGAAGACACCATGAAGAAGCTGTCACTACTGATCGCGTTCGCCCTGGGCTACGTGCTCGGCGCGCAGGCCGGGCGGGAGCGCTACGAGCAGATCCGGGGCACCGTGAACAAGGTCAAGAACGACCCGCGGGTGCAGGAGAAGACCCAGCAGGCCGTCGACGTGGCCAAGCATCAGGCGCCGATCGTCGCCGACAAGGTGACCAGCGCCGCCGGCGCGGCCAAGGACAAGGTGACCGGCTCGAACGACCCGGAACCGCACCACATGGCAGGTCCCCAGGGCGACCTGCCCTGAGTCTCGACTCCGCTCGACCAGCGTGGCGGACCGCTCGACCAGCGTGGCGGACCGCTCGACCAGCGTGGCGGACCGCTCGACCAGCGTGGCGGACCGCTCGACCAGCGTGGCGGACCGCTCGACCAGCGTGGCGGACCGCTCGACCAGCGTGGCGGACCGCTCGACCTGCGAACCCGGTCACGCCAGCCGGGCGTGCCAGGTGACGGCGCTGGCGTCGGTGAGGGACGCGATCTGGTCCACCACCACCCGTCGCCTGGCCGCGTCGTCGGCGGCCGCGGCCCAGTCGTCGGCGAAGGGCCGCTCGAGGACCCCTGGACCGGCGCCGACCACGGCCTCCACCAGCTCGGCGAGCAGCTCACGCTGGCGTGCCATTGCCAGGACCCGGTCGTCGGCCTGCATCACGTAGTGGGCGGCGATGCCCTTGAGCACCGCCATCTCGACCAGCGACTCCTCGGGCACCACCAGGTCGGCGGCATGGCGCAGCAGCGGGCCGTCGTACGACGCGAACGTGGCGGCCCGCGCGGCGGCGCAGAAGCGACCGATCAGGTCGCTGGTCAGGTTCTTCAGCGAGGCCAGGCCGCGCCGGCTGCCGTCGTACGCCGTGCCGGGCCAGGAGGCGACCGTCCGCATCCGCGCCAGCGCCTCGTCGAGCGCATGCTCGTCGACGTCGGGGAGGTACCACCCGCGCACGGCCGCCCACACCGCCTGCACGTCGAGCGTGGTCAGGTCGATCCGACGCGCGACGACACCGTCCTCGACGTCGTGCACCGAGTAGGCGATGTCGTCGGCGAGGTCCATCACCTGCGCCTCGAGGCACTGCCGCCGCCCGGCGACACCGTCGCGCACCCAGTCGAAGACCGGCCGGTCGTCGTCGTACACCCCGAACTTGCGGACGAGCCGAGGTGAGCCGTCGGCGTGCACGCCGGTCGGCACCTCGGCCTCGGCGAGGGTCCACGGGTACTTGGTGCAGGCGTCGAGCGTCGCCCGGGTCAGGTTGAGCCCGGCCGAGCGGCCGTCGGGGCCGAAGGTCTTGGCCTCCAGCCGGGTCAGGAGGCGCAGCGTCTGGGCGTTGCCCTCGAACCCGCCGCACTCCGCGGCAGCCTGGGCGAGCACCCGCTCGCCGTTGTGACCGAACGGCGGGTGGCCGAGGTCGTGGGCCAGGGCC
The DNA here is from genome assembly GCA_963833775.1 of uncultured Actinomycetota bacterium. GTDB lineage: Bacteria > Actinomycetota > Actinomycetes > Propionibacteriales > Nocardioidaceae > Nocardioides. Next base: position 530,221 of record CAWHZH010000015.1, read on the forward strand.
GCGGTCTCGACGAGGTCGGGCTCGGACCCCAGCGCGCGGGCGAGGTCACGGGCGACCTGTGCCACCTCGAGGCTGTGGGTGAGCCGGTTGCGGACGAAGTCGTCGCTCTGGGGCCCGACGACCTGGGTCTTGGCGGCCAGTCGCCGGCTCGCAGCGGCGTGCACCACCCGCGCGCGATCACGCTCGAACGGCGTGCGCTCGGGCGCGGGGACCCGCTTGGGGGGCTCGGAGACCCAGCGCTCGCGCGCGGCGTCGTCGTACTCGGGCATCGGGGGCGAATCTAGCGTGGCCCCACTGCTCCCTCAGTCGCCGACCAGGAGGTCGGTGATCGCCTCGGGCTCCCCCACGCTGGTGGCGCCGGTACCCCTCCGCACGAACTCGCGTGCGGGCGGCCACGACGCGACGAACTGGTCGCCCGTGGCGTCGTCGTAGCGGATGAACGTGACGTCGGAGATGTCGAGGGCGAACAGGTGGAACCGCCCCGGCTCCGGCTCCCACCCCAACGCGTCGGCGACGCCTCGGGCGTAGCGCTGCTGGCGGGCAGGGTCCTCGTCGGCGTGCGCCGTGCCCCGGACCTTGAACTCACCTTCGGTGCCGTCGCGGCTCGTGACGATGCTGTGGACGAGCACCCGCGGGTCACGGAGGAGGTCGCGCGCCTTCCACGACTGCCACATCATCGAGAGCCACAGGTCGCCCTCCATCACGAACGGCTCGACCGGGCTCAACCGGGGTGTGCCGTCACGCCGAAGCGTCACGACCAGCACGACCCCAGGCTCGAGCAGCCGCGCTGCTCCGAGCTCCGCCAGCCGCGGCTGCCGCTGCGTCAGGTCCTCCCACTGCATGCGTCCTCCTCGAGACGGCTCGAGGTCTGGACTACCAGTCCGCACCGACATCCGGCAGCGGGTGCTCGGGTCAGTAGACCGAGACGTGCACGTGGTCCATGTGGTTGGCCGTCGGTGACCCGCGGTCGGCGAAGAGCCGCCAGCCCTCGGAGGCCCGGACCGGGGTCCAGATGTGCTGCTGCCACAAGATGTCGTAGAGGTGCAGCTCGGAGGCGTGCTGCTGGAGGAACGCCGCGATCGCGTTGCCCAGGCTCACGTCGCTGGTCATGATGTCGAGCGCCTTGCCGGAGACGTGCTCGCCGTGGGCGTCCCAACCGCCGTACGACGTGATCTGGGGGAAGGCGTGGCACACCGAGCGGTAGACGTAGACGGCCGCGGAGGTGAGCCGGTACTCCACCGACCCGTCCGGGCACGGGGCCATCGAGAGGCCGGCGGCGGCCGTGACGGAGCCGGAGGCGCCGGCCGCCGAGGAGCCTGCGGTGGCGGGCTCTGGCTTGGTGTCGGCGAGGAACCCCGCGGTGACCCAGCGCGACTGGCCGTCCACGACGAGCTCGGCGCGGCCGTCGGTGACCCGGCCGGTGACCAGGACCTGCTTGCCGGAGGAGAGCAGCCCCACCTGCCGCGCGGCCTGCGACGCGCTCGACCACAGGTTCAGGTCGACGGTGGTCCACTTCTTCGTGTGCGCACGCTTGACGGCACGGGCGGTGGCCTCCTGGGCGGCGACCCCCTCCTGGAAGGTCCGGGCCGCGGCACGGTCGAAGGAGCGTGAGACCGGCACGCGGTCATAGCGCCCGGGATCGAGGATGACGGCCCGTGGCGTCTGCTGGGACGCCAGCGACACGGGTGTGGGGTCGGCTGCGATGACGCCGAGCGCGACGGCCGGGAGGGTGGTGGCCATGGCCGCGCCAACGGCGATCCGGGCGGCACGCGAACCGGTGAGGGCTACGAGCCTGCGGGCATTGGGCTCCCGCTTGTGGCGATGGTGTGCCACAGCGCTGATTCCTTTGCTGTTGTCGTCGGGGGTCCGGCCCGAGATGACTCCCCGAGCCCCGAGAAGGGGTCACGATTCGGACACGACAGACGAGTCAAGCACACTCGATCGCCCGTGTCTCATTCCGGGGTAGGTCGTGGTCGGGTGTCGCTGCTCACCCTGGCGTGCCGCCGGGGAGTCAGCCGCCGGTGGTCTCGGTGGTCTCCTCGGTGAGGCGCAGGGAGCTGCCGTCGGCGTCGTCGAGCCAGCCCTCGGGGAGCACCACCCGCCCCCGCGGGGAGCCCTGGCGGCCCCGCGGCGTACCGAGCTCGGCGACCGGGAACGGCTCGTCCGGGTCGAGGTCGGCGAGGAGTACGTCGAGCGCTGCCAGCGAGTCGACCAGCGCCAGGGAGTGACGCAGCTCGCCGCCGGCCCGGAAGCCCTTGAGGTACCACGACACGTGCTTGCGGAACTCCTTGCAGCCTCGCTCCTCCCCCATGTGCTCGCTGAGCAGCTCGGCGTGCCGGCGCATCATCGTGCGAACCTCACCGAGGGTCGGGAGGGTGGGTGTCACCGGGTCTCGCGACGGGCGCAGAGCGCCCTCCGGCTCCTGAGGAGGCGCGCCAGCGCCGTCTCGAAGGGCGACCGGCGTTGCGGTGAAGGCCGCGGCGAGGTCGCGGAACAGCCAGGGCCTCCCGAGGCAGCCGCGTCCGACGACCACACCGGCGGCACCCGTCTGGTCGACCATCCGCAGCGCGTCGCCCGCCTCCCAGATGTCGCCGTTGCCGAGGACCGGGATGTCGACGTGCTCGACCAGCCGGGCGATGGCCTCCCAGTCGGCCTGGCCGCTGTAGGACTGGGCGACCGTGCGGCCGTGGAGGGCGATGGCGGCGCAGCCCGCCTCCTGGGCGATCCGCCCCGCGTCGAGGTACGTCAGGTGGTCGTCGTCCAGCCCCTTGCGGGTCTTCATCGTGACCGGCACGTCGTACGGCGTGGCGGCGGCCACCGCGGACCGCAGGATCTCGGCGAGCAGACCGCGCTTCCACGGCAACGCTCCCCCGCCACCCTTGCGGGTCACCTTGGGCACCGGGCAGCCGAAGTTGAGGTCGACGTGATGGACGCCGTACTCGGCGCAGAGGATCTCGGTCGCCTTGCCGACGTACGCCGGGTCGGTGCCGTAGAGCTGGACCGAGCGGGTCTGCTCGAGGTCGTCGAAGACGAGCATCGTGAGGGTGGTCGAGTCGCGCTCGACCAGCCCGCGCGAGGTGATCATCTCGCAGACGTAGAGCCCCGCACCCTGCTCGGCGCACAGCCGCCGGTAGGCGGCGTTGGTGATCCCGGCCATCGGCGCGAGCACGACCGGCACGGGCACGGTCAGCGGGCCGAGGGTCAGGGGCATGCCCCGATTGTCCGGCGGGTGACGGGCGCGGGCCAAATGCGAGGAGTCGCCATGGTTTCGAGACGGCGCTGGCGCGCCTCCTCAACCAGCGGAGAGCACGGCGCTGGCGCGCCTCCTCAACCAGCGGGGAGCACGGTGCTGGCGCGCCTCCTCAACCAGCGGGAGCACGGCGCTGGCGCGCCTCCTCAACCAGCGGAGAGCACGGCGCTGGCGCGCCTCCTCCACCAGCGGAGGGCACGACGCTGGCGGGGCTACTGCTTCGGCTTGGCGAGGGGGCCGGCCCAGGTGATCGCGTCGAAGTTCTGGCTCGGGCGGAAGCTGACGGCGACCAGCTTGCCGTGGTCGGGTGCGAAGTAGACCAGGCAGACCGAGGCCTTCTTGCCGCGCGTGAACTTGGCCGGCAACGGCGTGCTCGGGCAGGCGGGGAACTGCGCCCGGAACGTCGACGCCTGGAGGAGGGTGTTGTGGCCGTCGAGCAGGTAGAGCGGCACCGGGACGCCCGACAGTGGCGCCTTCCCCAGGTTGTGCACGGTGGCGTGCACGAAGAACGGCGTCGACCGCTGGGTGGCGGGGTCGAGCCGCCAGGCGCTGAACGCCGAGATCGGCACCTTCTGGAGCTTGGTGACCGACACCTTCATCACGCCGGTCGTGTTCTGGTTCGGGTGCCAGGAGACCTTCGCCGCCTGTCCGACCTTCAGCTTCGTGCCCTGGTCGGTGAGGGTCACGCCCTGGACGGTGACCGCCGGGTCCGACGAGCTCGAGCCGGCGGCGGGTCTGGTCGTCGTACCACCGGTCGCACCCGTGTCGGACGAACCGGACGTGCCGGACGAGCCGGACGAGCCGGCGTCGGGTGTCGACGAGCTGCCGCCGCCACACCCGGCGAGAGCGAGGGTCGCGACGGCCAGGATCGCGGCGCAGGCGACGGGTCGGCGGTTCACGCGGTCATTGTGCATGACGCCTGGTGACCGAGCCGGGCGGCGCGTCGGGGCGTCGCTACGACGTTCAGCAGCCGAGGAGGCGCTGCGCGAAGTACCCGCTGACCTGGTCCAGAGCGATCCGGTCCTGGCTCATCGAGTCGCGTTCGCGCACGGTCACCGCGTGGTCGTCGAGGGTGTCGAAGTCGACGGTGACGCAGTACGGCGTACCGATCTCGTCCTGGCGGCGATACCGGCGGCCGATGGCGCCGGAGTCGTCGAACTCCACGTTCCAGCCGTGTCCGCGCAGCTCGGCAGCGAGGTCGCGGGCCTTGGGCGACAGGTCGGCGTTGCGGCTCAACGGCAGCACCGCGACCTTGACCGGGGCCAGCCGCGGGTCGAGCCGCAGCACGGTGCGCTTGTCGACGCCGCCCTTGGTGTTGGGAGCCTCGTCCTCGACGTAGGCGTCGAGCAGGAACGCCATCATCGCCCGGTTCGGGCCGAGGGCCGGCTCCACGACGTAGGGGACGTAGCGCTCGCCGCTCGCCTGGTCGAAGTAGGAGAGGTCCTGGCCGGAGAACGTCGAGTGCTGGGTGAGGTCGTAGTCGGTGCGGTTCGCGATGCCCTCGAGCTCCTCGAACTCACGGCCGGAGAAGCCGAAGCGGTACTCGATGTCGACGGTCCGCTTCGCGTAGTGGCTGAGCTTCTCCTGCGGGTGCTCGAAGTGACGCAGGTTGTCGGGGTCGATGCCGAGATCGGTGAACCAGCGGGTGCGCTCGTCGATCCAGTACTGGTGCCACTCCTCGTCCTCGCCCGGCTTGACGAAGAACTCCATCTCCATCTGCTCGAACTCGCGGGTCCGGAAGATGAAGTTGCCCGGCGTGATCTCGTTGCGGAAGCTCTTGCCCATCTGGGCGATGCCGAACGGCGGCTTCATCCGCGCGCTCGTCACGATGTTGGCGAAGTTGAGGAAGATGCCCTGGGCGGTCTCGGGACGCAGGTAGTGGAGGCCGGACTCGTCCTCGATCACGCCGAGGTAGGTCTTGAGCATCATGTTGAAGTTGCGCGGCTCGGTCCAGGTGTTGCGGTTGCCGCAGTTGGGGCACGGGACCGACTCGTTGATGTCGACCGAGTCGGGGTCCACCGGGCTCTCCGCGGTGGACTTGCGACCGGCGTACTCCTCCTGCAGGTGGTCCTCGCGGAAGCGCTTGTGGCAGGACTGGCACTCGACCAGTGGGTCCGTGAACGTCGCGAGGTGACCGCTGGCCTCCCACGTCTTGGTGGGCAGGATGATCGCGGAGTCGAGGCCGACCATGTCGTCGCGCTGGGTGACCATGGTCCGCCACCACTGCTTCTTGACGTTCTCCTTGAGCTCCACCCCGAGCGGCCCGTAGTCCCATGCGGAGCGGGTGCCGCCGTAGATCTCACCCGAGGGAAAGACGAAGCCGCGGCGCTTGCAGAGGTTGACGACGGTGTCGAGCTTGGTGGGGGGTGGCTTGGCCACGAAGGGGCTCCTGGAGGTCGGGCCGGCTGGCTGCCGGTCTGATCGTGCGTGAACAATCAGCCTAACGACCGTGTCTGCTGGATATTGAGGGCCTCCCCCGGCACGACCGCCTCGTAGGCGCTCGGCTCGTCCAGGGCCTTGCTGAGCGTCGGCACGGCCGCCATCTTCACGTCGTACGCCGAGAGGGCGCGGCGGTAGGCACCCGGGCCCTCCCACTCGGTGGTCAGCAGCCACAGCCCGGGGTCGTCGACGTTGCGACCGATGCGGCCCACGACGTAGCCGGCCTGGACCGCGAGCATCTCGTGGGCGCGCTCGAGATCGGCGCGGAAGGACGCGGCGTCCACCTCGGCCACACGGAACCGGCTCACCACGATCACGTCGCGACCCTAGTCGTCCTCGCGACCACCGCGCTCCCCGCTCCGTGCTGAGCCGTCGGGGGCGGGCCTACAGTCACGGCATGACGCCAGAGCGGCATCCGCCGGTTCCCCCGATCGGCGAGGACCGGATCCTGGAGCTTCCCGACGGGCGCACGGTGGCGTGTTGGGAGGGGGGCGAACCGGCGGGCAGCCCGGTGCTGTTCCAGAGCGGCACTCCCTCCGGTCGGCTCCAGGCCGCCTTGGGACACGAGGCGGCCCTGCGCGCCGGCGTACGACTGCTCTCGTTCAACCGGCCCGGCTACGGCGCGTCCTCGAACCTGCCGCCGGGCCTGGCCCAGGTGGGGCTCGACGCTCTCGACCTCCTCGATCAGTACGACGTGGGCCGCTTCGCGGTGTTGGGGGTCTCCGGGGGAGGCCCGTACGCGCTCGCCACGGGGCTGGCCGACCAGGCTCGGGTCACCGGCGTGGGGGTCGCGGCAGGGATCGGCCCCTGGATCGACCTCGACGAGCCGCTGCCCGACGACCGCGAACGGCCACTGGTGGAGCGTGCGTTGACCGGCGACAGCGAGGCCGTTGCCGAGCTGGGAACGCTGGCCGCAGAGGAGTTCGGCTGGTTCTCGTCCGACCTCACCGACGAGGAGATCGTCGCCGGCTTCTTCGCCGGAGTGCCCACCGATGCGATCGAGTGGCTGGACCCACCGACCCGCATCCGCTGGGCGGCGGACATGCGTGACGCGCTCGTCCGGTACGACGGCTATGTCCGCGACGGGCTGTCGTGGGGCTCGGCGTGGGACCTCGACCTCGCCCGGCTGCGAGTCCCCTGCCACCTCTGGTACGGCGACGCCGACCGGCTGGTGCCCCCGAGCCACGGCGTCTGGCTTCGTGAGCAGGTGCCCTCCGCCCGGCTCGTGGTCCGCCCGGGCGAGGGTCACGGCACGACCGCGTTCGTCCACCTGGAGGAGATGCTCAGAACGCTGACCACGGCCTGACGGCGTCTCTGTGAGCAGTTGACAATCATTCTCAATGCCCGTGAGAATGATTCTCATGCGATGGGTGCGGACGAGTGTGGTGGGCGTGATCGCCCTCGCCGTCCTCCTCACGGGTTGTCGTCCCCCCGGTTCGGGCGGTCCGACCGTGGTGACGTCCTTCTACCCGCTGTACTTCCTGGCCGACGACATCGCCGGCCGCTTCAACGACGTCGTCGACCTGACGCCGCCCGGCGTCGAGCCGCACGAGTACGAGCTGACCGTGCGGCAGGTCGCGAAGGTCGACGAGGCCCGCGTCGGCTTCTTCGAGAAGGGCGTGGCGCCGTCGATCGACCAGGCGATGGCCAACGACTCCCCCGAGCACCAGCTCGACGTCACCAGCGCCGTCCACCTGCTCTCGCCGTCGGCCGGCTACTCCGAGGAGACGGCCGACGACCTGGACCCGCACTTCTGGCAGGACCCGTCCCTGATGGCGACGGCCGCCCGGGCCTTCGCGGCCACGATGGCGGATGCCGACCCCGCCCACGCGGCGTACTACCGCAAGCGTGGTGCGCACCTGGCCCTGCAGCTGCATCGGCTGGACCGCGACTACGCCCGCACCCTCGCCACCTGTCGGAACCGCACGCTCGTGGTCAGCCACGACGCCTTCGAGTACCTCGGCCGCCGCTACCACCTGGACGTGGTCCCGATCGCCGGGCTCGAGCCCGACTCCGAACCGTCGTTGCAGCGCCTCCAGGACCTGTCCACCCTGATCCGGGAGCGCCACGTGACGACGGTGTTCTTCGAGACCCTCGCCTCCCCCGACCTGGCGCGCTCGCTGGCCGGCGACCTCGGCATCTCCACCGGCGTCCTGGACCCGATCGAGGGCCTCACCTCGGCTGACCCCCACGCCACCTACCTCTCCCTGATGCGCCAGAACCTCGCCGCCATCGCCCACGCGAACGGGTGTACGCCGTGACCGCCCCCGTGCTGTCCCTGGACCGGGTGGGCGTCGTCCTCGGCGGTCGGCCGATCGTGCGCGACGTGAGCTTCGACGTGGACCCCGGCCAGGTGGTCGCGATCGTCGGGGCCAACGGGTCGGGGAAGTCCACCCTGGTCAAGGCCCTCGTCGGGCTCAACCCGGTCAGCCACGGCTCGGTCGAGCTCTTCGGGACCCCACTCCAGCGGTTCCGGCAGCACGAGCGCGTCGGCTACGTGCCACAGCGCTCCGACTTCGCCTCCGGCGTCCCGGCCACGGTGCGCGAGGTGGTCACCAGCGGCCGGATCGCACGGCGGCGACCCTTCGTGCCGCTCTCGCGGGCCGACCGGGCCACGGTCACCGCGGCGCTGATCGCCGTGGGGATGGACGACCGGGCCGGACACTCGGTGGCCACCCTGTCGGGTGGCCAGCAGCAGCGGGTGCTCGTCGCCCGCACGCTGGCCGGCGAGCCCGAGCTGCTGCTCCTCGATGAGCCGAACGCCGGGGTCGACGCCGACAGCCAGGAGCGGATCGCCGCGACGCTGGGTGAGCGGGCCCGCGCCGGCGCCAGCGTGGTCGTCGTACTGCACGAGCTCGGGCCGTTCGCGTCGCTCATCGACCGCGTGGTCGCGCTGCGGGACGGGCGGGTCACCTACGACGGGCCGCCGGAGCAGCTCGTCGACGGCGACGGTCACGTGCACCACCACGACCAGCGCCCGCCTGGCTGGCTGCCACCGCTGCAGGCGCCGTTGGAGGGTGGTCGCTGATGTGGGAGCTGCTGCTGGCGCCGTTCATGATCCGCGCGATCATCGCCGCGGCCGTCACCGGCCTGGCCGCCCCGGGGATGGGCACCTATCTGGTCCAGCGCCGGCTGTCGCTGATGGGCGACGGGATCGGCCACATCTGCGTCACCGGGGTCGCCCTCGGCCTGCTGACGGGTACGTCGCCGACGTACACCGCGGTCGCCGTCGCGGTCGTCGGCGCCCTGCTGATCGAGCTGATCCGCACCTCCGGCAAGGCCACCGGTGACCTCGCCCTGGCGCTGCTCTTCTACGGCGGCATCGCCGGCGGTCTGGTGCTCGTGCAGCTCGCCGGGAACGGCGCGTTCGCCCTGCAGGCCTACCTGTTCGGCTCGATCACCACGATCTCGTCCAGCGACGTGGTCGTGTCGGTCGTGCTGGCCGGGATCGTGATCGTGGTCGGGGTCGCGCTGATGCCCCAGCTGTTCGCCGTGTCGCACGACGAGGACTTCGCACGGGCGGGGGGCATGCCGGTGCGGTTCTACAACATGCTCGTCTCGGTGCTGTCCGCCGTCACGGTCGCGGTGGCGATGCGGACCGTCGGGCTGCTGCTGGTGAGCGCGCTGATGATCATCCCGGTGGCGACGTCGCAGCAGTTCGCGCGGAGCTTCCGGACCACGATGTTCGGGGCGATGCTCGGGGGGCTGCTCGCCTCGCTCGGCGGGGTCGTGGTCTCGGCGTTCCTCAACCTCCCGCCGGGGGCCACCATCGTGCTGGTCGCCCTGGCCGGCTTCGTCGCCACCTCGCCGGTGGGGATGCTGCTGGCCAGGCGCCGGCGGGCCAGCGTGCCGTTCGACGCCGGCGCCTCGTTGCCGGTCCACGCCGAGACCGACGAGGACCACGGGCACCAGCACGGCCCCGGCTGCGGACACCTCGCGGTCGAGCACGGCGACCACGTCGACTACGTCCACGACGGCCACCGTCACGCCGTCCACGTCACCGGGGAAGGACGTCACTATGACGAGCACTGAGCCTCCGCGCACCACTCCGCAGCGCCAGGCCGTCCTCGACGCGCTCGGCGCCGTCGACGACTTCCGGTCCGCGCAGGAGGTGCACGAGCTGCTCGCCGCGGGCGGGTCCGGCGTCGGGCTCGCGACCGTCTACCGGACCCTCGCGCTGTACGCCGACCACGGCCTCGTCGACGTCCTCCGCCGGGAGGACGGCGAGGCGATCTACCGGCGCTGCTCCGACACCCACCACCATCACCTGGTCTGCCGCTCGTGCGGGGCCACGGTCGAGGTCGAGGGGCCGGCCGTCGAGCGCTGGACCTCCGCGATCGCCTCCGAGCACGGCTTCTCCGACCTCTCCCACACCCTCGAGATCGTCGGCACCTGCGGGGCCTGCTCGCGCTGACGTCGGCGGTGGGGTGCGGACGGGCGCCGGGCGGCGTTTCATCAAGGTATGGAGGAAAGCCGGCACTTCCCTCGATGAACTGATCGTGGGAAGTGCGGGTTTCCCTACATACCTTGATGAAGCCGTGACAGACGCAGCCCGGGGTGTGAGGGGCTCAGGCCTTGCCGAACCGCCGGTCGCGCTCGGCGTAGATCTCGATCGCCTTCCACAGCGCCAGGCGGTCGACGTCGGGCCAGAGGATGTCGGTGAACACCAGCTCGGCGTACGCCGCCTGCCAGAGCAGGTAGTTGGACAGCCGGTTCTCACCCGACGTACGCCAGAGCATGTCGGCGTCGGCGAGGGCGGGGACGTAGAGATGCCGGGCGAAGACCTTCTCGTCGACCTTCTCCGGCTGCAGCCGGCCGGCGGCGACCTCGCGGGCGATCGACCGGGCGGTGTCGGCGAGCTCGGCACGTCCGCCGTAGTTGACGCACATGTTGAGCGTCAGGACGTCGTTGTCCTGGGTCAGCTCCTCGGCGACCCGGAGCTCGCGGATCACCGACTTCCAGAGCCGGGGGGCGCGACCCGACCAGCGCACCCGCACGCCGAGCTCGTGCATCTCGTCGCGGCGACGGCGGATCACGTCACGGTTGAAGCCCATCAGGAAGCGGACCTCGTCGGGTGACCGCGTCCAGTTCTCGGTCGAGAACGCGTAGGCGCTGATCGCCTTCACGCCGATCTCGATCGCGCCCTCGACCACGTCGAAGAGAGCCGCCTCGCCCCGCTCGTGGCCCTGCGTGCGTGGCAGGCCGCGCGCCTTGGCCCAGCGCCCGTTGCCGTCCATCGTGATCGCGACGTGCCGCGGGACCAGCGCGGTCGGGATCTCGGGCGGCCGGGCTCCCGACGGGTGCGGGTTCGGCCGGCGTACGGCGCGCTTCATCGTTCGACGTACTCCAGGGAGCGGAGCCCGCGCTCGAGGTGCCAGTGCAGGAACGCCGTGACCAGGCCGGAGGCCTCACGCAGGTGGCGCTGGTCGGCTGCGGCGACCGCCGGCCAGTCGCCGGCCAGCAGCGCGCCCATCACCTCGAGCGTGCCGGCCGACGGCGACGCCGAGCCGGGGACGCGGCAGTCGGCACACAGCGCACCGCCGGCAGCGGGCGAGAACCACCGGTGCGGGCCGGGGTCGCCGCACCGGGCGCAGTGGGTGAACGACGGGGCGTAGCCGGCCACCGCCAGTGAGCGCAGCAGGTAGGAGTCGAGCACCTGGGCCGGCGCACGCTCGCCCGCGGTCATCGCCCGCAGGCCGCCCACCAGGAGCAGGAACTGCTGCACCGAGGGCTGCTTCTCCTCGGCCACCAGCCGGTCGGCGGTCTCGAGCATCACGGTGCCGGCCGTGTAGCGGTCGTAGTGGTCGCCGAGATGGGCCGGGAAGGCGTCGATCGTGTCCGCCTGCGTGATCACGTCGAGGTTGCGTCCCTCGGCCAGCTGGAGATCGACGTGGGTGAACGGCTCCAGCCGCGAGCCCCACCGCGACGTCGTCTTGCGGACGCCCTTGGCCACCGCCCGGACGCGCCCGTGCTGACGGGTCAGCAGGGTGATGATGCGGTCGGCTTCGCCCAGCTTGTGGGTGCGCAGCACGATCGCCTCGTCGCGGTAGAGAGGCACCCCGCCATTGTGCCGGGCCGGGCCGGAACGCCCTAGGACCCGGTACGGCGTTTGCGCCCCGAGGTCTGCCAGCACCGGAGGGCGAACTCGGCGGCCGTGGCGTTGAGGCGGTCGGGCCGCACCCGCCACTCGACCGCGCTCGTGGCGCGCACGAACTCGGCGTTCTGCAGCTCGCGGGAGAGCATCGCTGCGTCCGAGAACGGGTGCAGCGGGTCACGGGGGTGACCGACGATGAGGGCAGGGGCCGAGATCTGGCGGCGCTGCCGCGAGGACGGCGCCACCCGGCCGAAGATGACGCCGTGCAGGATCGCCGCCAACGAGTCGGCCCGCTGGTCCATCGCGTCGAGAGCGATGCCGGTCCAGAACGGCACCAGCCCACGCGGGATCGGTCGGGTCAGCCTCCGCAGGCCGTTGATCGTGAACGGCGCGAAGCGGGCCGCGAACATGATCGGCACGAACGCCACGATCCCGGCATCGAGCGCGTTGTCGAGCACCGGCATCTCGACGATCAGGCCCTTGACCCGCGCCGGTGCCGTCGCGGCCACCTCGAGCGAGACGTTGGCCCCGAGCGACGTACCGCCGATGACCGCCTGGTCGGCACCGAGGTGGTCGAGCAGCGCGACGACCTGGTCGCCGAACGCGCTCGTCGAGTACACGAGCGGGTCGGCCGGCCGGTCCGAGCGCCCGTGACCGAGCAGGTCGAGAGCCACGACGTGCAGCCCCTCACCGGCCAGGGCACGGGCGAGTGGCTGCTGCATCCGGCGCGGCATCAGCTGGCTGTGGAGCAGGACGACCCAGTGGGGGCCGGCGCCGTACTCGGTGTACTCGAGTCGTTCGGTGCCCGAGCCGCTGTCGAAGAAGAACTGACCGACCCGCTGCGAGACCAACATGAGCAGAAACCTAGTCGCCACCACCCTCCGGTCTTGGGACGCTGGGGCGGTGAGACTTGACGCGATCGAGGCCTACTACGACACGGTTCCCCGGGCCGCGGCGACCACGGAGGAGGTCGGGCCGTTCACCCTGTTCCTCGCCGAGGAGGGCACCGGATGGGACTTCTACGCCCGGCCACGCCTCGGCGGGGAGACGTCCTTCACCGCCGACGACGTACGGCGGGTGCTCGACCGCCAGGTCGAGCTGGGTCGTCCGCGCGCGATCGAGTGGGTCGACCAGGTCACGCCGTCCCTGCTGCCCGCGGTGTCGTCCGCGGGCCACGAGGCGGGGCGGTACCCGCTGCTGGCCCTGCCGCCGGACACCGAGGTCGCCGTGCCCGGCCGGACGCGCGTGCTCAGCCACGACGACGCCGATCTCGGGCTGGCCGTGGGAGCCGTCCATGCCGCGTTCGAAGGCGACGACGAGGTGATCGCGCGGCCGGTGGGCAGGCGTCCCGAGCTGATCGCGCAGGGGCACCTGATCGAGGTCGCGGCGTTCGACGCCGGCGGGCGGCTGATCGGCGGCGGCTCGGCAGCCCCGCGAGGCGAGACCGCGGAGCTGATGGGGATCGGCGTACCTCCGGCACACCGGACGGCGGGCGTCGGCACCGCGATCACCGCTGCCCTCGTCCACGCGTGTCGCGACGCCGGGGTACGCACGGTGTTCCTCAGCGCCGGTAACGACGCGGCGGCGAGCATCTACCGCCGCGTGGGCTTCGACGATGCGGGCACGGCGTGCATCCTCGGACTCGACGATGAGTGAGGTACGTCGGCTCGGTCCCGACGACTGGGAGTGCTTCCGCGACATCCGGCTCCGCTCGCTGGCGGACTCGCCCGACGCGTTCGGCTCGACGCTCGAGCGCGAGCGGGCCTTCACCGAGGACGACTGGCGACGACGTCTCAGCGGACCGGTGTACGTCGTCGACGACTCCGAGCCGGTGGCCGTCGGAGGACTCTTCGACAACGACGGCGTCGGACAGGTCTGGGGGATGTGGACCGATCCGGGCCACCGCGGCCACGGTCATGCCCGCCGGATCCTGGACGCGGTGACCCCTCTCCTCCCTCGGGTCCAGCTCCACGTGAACATCACCAACGGTGACGCGCGGCTCGTCTACGAGCGCTACGGGTTCGTGGGCACCGGGGAGATCGAGCCGATCCGTCCCGGCTCGGACCAGCGGATGGAGCTGATGGTGCTCCGGCGGGAACCCTGACGGCCGAGGCCCCGTCCGATCCGCATGAGACGTGCGTGGGTGGCCGCCGTGGCTCTGCTCTCCGCGTGCGGAACCGCGTCCGGCACCGCCCAGTGCAGTCCGTGCCCCGGGTCCAGCTACGTCCTGAGCGGCCTCCCGGACATGCTCGACCGTGCAGCCGTCACCGTGTGCGTCGCTGGTGAGCCCTGCGCGACCGCCCGATCGCGCGACCCGATCGCCACCAGGTCCCTGCAGCTCGTCGCGCTGGACGACAAGGGCAGCTGGGATGAGTACGACGGCAGGCGTGTCACGGTGTCGGTGCGGTCGCACGGCCGCCAGTGGCAGGGAGCGGGCGCCTTCGACTACATGCCCGACGGCGGGGGCGCCTGCTCGTGCGCCTCGCTCGTGGCGCCGGTGTCGATGAAGCGGCTCACACCACGCGGTTGACCGCGCTGATCACCGCCTTGAGCGACGCGGTGACGATGTTCGCGTCGAGGCCGATGCCCCAGCGGACCTCGGTGTCGCCGTCGGCATCGGTGATGGCGCACTCGACGTACGCCGCCGCGATGGCGTCGCCGCCGGCGCTCAGGGCGTGCTCGGCGTAGTCGAGGACCCGTACGTCGAAGCCGCCACCGGGACGCTCCAGCCCGTTGATCGCGTCGACGAACGCCGCGATCGGGCCGTTGCCCTCTCCGGAGAGCTCGTGCAGGTCGCCGTCGACGTAGACGTTGACGTCGAGTCGGTCCTTCTCCCCCGCCGCCGACGAGGTGTGCACGGAGTTGAGCTCGAGGGGTGCCTCGCGGTCGAGGTACTCGACCCGGAAGACGTCCCAGATCTCGGCCGGGCTGATCTCGCCGCCCAGGGTGTCGGTGCGCTCCTGGATCACGCGGCTGAACTCGATCTGCGCGCGCCGCGGCAGGTCGAGCTTGTGCTCGGCCTTGAGCACGAAGGCCACGCCGCCCTTGCCGGACTGGCTGTTGACGCGGATGACGGCCTCGTAGGAGCGGCCGACGTCCTTCGGGTCGATCGGCAGGTACGGCGCCTCCCAGGGCATCTCACCGACCGGCCGCCCGGAGTCGGAGGCCTGGCGCTCGAGTGCTTCCAGCCCCTTCTTGATCGCGTCCTGGTGGGAGCCGGAGAACGCCGTGTAGACCAGGTCACCGGCGTACGGGTGGCGGGGGTGCACGGGCAGCTGGGTGCACCACTCGACCGTGCGGCGGATCTCGTCGATGTCGGAGAAGTCGATCTGAGGGTCGATGCCCTGGCTGAACAGGTTCATGCCCAGCGTGACCAGGCAGACGTTGCCGGTGCGCTCGCCGTGGCCGAAGAGGCAGCCCTCGACCCGGTCGGCCCCTGCCATCACGGCGAGCTCGGTCGCCGCGACAGCGGTTCCCCGGTCGTTGTGGGGGTGCAGGCTGATCGTGGTGAACTCGCGCCGGGTCAGCTGGCGGGAGAACCACTCGATCTGGTCGGCGTACACGTTCGGCGTCGCCATCTCGACCGTGGCCGGCAGGTTGAGGATGATCTCGCGGCCGTCGTCCGGCTGCCACACGTCGCTGACCGCCTCGCACACCTCGACGCTGAAGGGCAGCTCGGTGCCGGTGAAGATCTCGGGGCTGTACTCGTAGCCGATGATCGTCTGCCCCAGCAGGCTCTCGGCGTACTTCATCACGACCTCGGTACCGCGCACCGCGATGTCCTTGATCTCGTCCGTGCTGGCGCGGAAGACGACGCGACGGAACAGCGGGGCCAGCGCGTTGTAGAGGTGGATGTTGGCGTGGTGGACACCGACCAGCGAGTGGACGGTGCGCTCGATCAGGTCCTCCCGTGCCTGGGTCAGCACCGAGATCGTGACGTCCTCGGGCACGCGGTCCTGCTCGATCAGCTGCCTGACGAAGGCGAAGTCGGTCTCGCTGGCGCTCGGGAAGCCGACCTCGATCTCCTTGTAGCCCATGTCCACGAGGAGCTCGAACATCCGCAGCTTGCGGACCGGGCTCATCGGGTCGATCAGTGCCTGGTTGCCGTCACGCAGATCGGTGGAGAGCCAGCGCGGCGCCTTCTCGATCCGTGCGGAGGGCCAGGTGCGGTCGGGCAGGTCGATCGGCTCGAAGGCGTGGTAGCGCCCGTACGGCATCGGGCTCGGTTGCTGGGTGTTGGTGAAGCCGGTGTGCTGGAGAGTCATGGTTCCTCGTCGGCGAGAGGTCGGGCGCCGGCGGACAGCACACACTCCGCAGCGAGGAGGACCGGCTGTTCAGGCCCCGCTGCGGCAGCGAAGGAGGAGCAGGCTGCGCTTCATGACCCGTTCAGACTAGCAACGAGAGGGCTCTGAGGGCCCGCCGCGGTCCCGGCCCGTGGACAGGGTTGTCCGCCTGAGGTGCTGTTCTAGCAGCACCTCAGGCGGACGACCCGGGGAAAGGCGGTGGCGGGACAGCACGTCGTACGCCGATACTCGGGCGCGATGGCCGCCTTCCCGCCCCTCCACCAGGACCTGACCTTCCTGTCCCCGCTCTCCGAGGACCGCGCCGACCGTCTGGTCGCCTTCCTGACCGGGCACCGGCCGGCCACGGTCCTCGACGTCGGCTGCGGCTGGGCCGAGCTCCTGCTCCGCGTGCTCGCGGCTGCCCCCGACGCCACCGGACTCGGGATCGACCTCGACGAGGAGGCGCTCGCCCATGCCGCCTCGACGGCCGCGAGCCGGGACCTCGGTGACCGGGCGGGGTTCGAAGCGCGCGACGCCCGGCAGGTGACCGGACCGTTCGATGCCGTCACCTGCATCGGCGCCTCCCAGATCTGGGGATCGGACGTCGAGGAGGCGCAGCCGATCGACTACTCAGCGGCCCTCACCGCACTCCGTGCGTTGCTGCCCCGCGGTGGGCGTCTGGTGTACGGCGAGGGCATCTGGTCCGCGCCGCCCACCCCCGCCGCCACCGCCCCGCTGTCCGGCCGCGACGACGAGTACGTGGGACTCGGCGACCTGGTCGCCCTCGCCGAGGCACACGGCTTCGGGGTGCTGGCCGCGCACGAGGCGAGCCTCGACGAGTGGGATGCCTTCGAGTCCGGCTTCGCGGCCGGCTGGGTGCGCTGGCTGGCCGACCACGAGCCGGACCACCCGGACGCCGCCGACGTGCGGGCCCGCGTCGCCCGCCAGCACGCGTCGTACCTCGAGGGCTATCGCGGGGTGCTGGGGCTCGCCTACCTGCATCTGGTGGCGCTGTGAGCGTCACCATCGAGCGTCTCCACGTGTCGGCGCTCGACCTCGAGACGAGCGGGGCGCTGGCGGCCATCGACAACGCCGCGCTCGAGCAGACCGTACGCCGTCACCACACCGCGGAGACGTTCCTGCTCGAGTGCCGCGACTACGGCACGGAGGGTCCACTCGAGGGTCTGTGGCTGGCCAGGCTGGACGGTCGGCTGGTCGGCTATGCGGGGCTGACGCTCAACCTGTTCGAGAACCTCGACGGCGCCAAGATCCTCGGCGCGGTCCATCCCGACCACCAGCGGCAGGGCATCGGTCGCGCCCTGATGGAGGTCGCCGAGGCGGCGACGGACCGGCCGAGGCTTCGGGCGCCGGCCTGGGCCGGCACGGCGGGCGAGGCTGCGGTTCCGCGGCTGGGCTACACGCGGCAGGGCTCCCACGAGGTTCGTCGGCTCTCGCTGCGCGACCCGCAGCCTGCGTCCCTCGTGGCAGAGGCAGCAGAAGCTGCGGCCGGCTACGACCTCGAGCGCTTCCTGGGCGCCTGTCCCGACGGCATGCTGGGCGACATGCAACTGCTGCGGGAGGCGATCAACGACGGCCCGGGGGACGGTGAGTTCGAGGCCTATCCGCCGGAGCGGATCCGCACCGTCGAGCGCTGGCTCGCCGAGCAGCAGCAGACGCCGTACACGATCGTGGCGCGCCATCGGGAGACCGGCGCCGCCGCCGGCATCACCATCGTGTGTACCCATGAGCTGCGGCCGGCGGTCGCGGCCCAGGAGGACACCTCGGTGGTCGCCGCGCACCGCGGCCACCGGCTCGGGCTGCGGATGAAGCTGGCGATGCTCGAGTGGCTGCGCGAAGAACGTCCCGACGTGGAGGCCATCGACACCTGGAACGCAGTCGGCAACGCCCCGATGATCGCGATCAACGAGCTGCTCGGGTGCTGGAAGGTCGCCGAGACGATCCGCTTCACCAAGGTCCGGACGGTCGGTCAGTCGCCGAAGTCGGGGTAGGTCTGCGGAGCGACCTGGTCCAGGGTGCGTCCCGCCCAGTCGCCGGACGACCACCGCGACCACACGCGCTCGCCGGCCCGTTGGACCCCGCGCGTGACCGCCTCCACGTCGGCGCCCAGCACCTCGCCGTCCTCGACCAGCGTGCGCCCGTCCACGACGACCTCCGCCAGGTCGCCCGGCTGTGCGTAGTAGACGATGTTGCGGATCGGGTCGCGCACCGGCGCCATCGTGAACCCGTCGGCGCGCCAGAACAGCAGGTCCGCCTTGGCGCCCGGGGCGATCCGTCCGAGGTCGGGGCGGCCCAGTGCCGCGGCTGCGTTGACCGTGGCGGCGTCGAAGACGTCGCGTGCCGTCGACACCTCGGTACGGCGCGCCGCGACCTTGCCGGCGATCGCGGTCCAGCGCAGCGACTCGATCATGGACTGCGGAGCGGTGTCGGTCCCCAGACACATGTTGACGCCCGCGGCGACGTAGTCGGGGAACGACTCCATCACGATGCCGCGGCGGATGAAGCACCAGGCGTTGTACGACACCGAGGTCCCGGAGCTCGCGAGCAGCCCCAGGTCGTCGCCGGCGAAGTTCACCCACGAGTTCCCGGCCACGAAGATCGCGTGGCCGAGCAAGGTCCGCGGCCCCAGGAAGCCGATGTCCGACAGCCACTCCACCGGCGTCCGGCCGTGACGCCGCGTCATCTCCTGGAACTCCCAGACACCCTGCGAGGCGTGCAGCGAGAGGGGGACCTCGAGGTCGTCGGACGCGGCGCGCGAGTCTCGCAGCAGGGCCTCACTGCACGTGTCGACCTGGGCCGGCGCGAGGAGTCCCTGCACCCGACCGTCGGCGCGGTCCTGTAGCCGTTCGACGAAGCGCACGCCGGCCTCGAACCCCGGCCGGCCGTCGTCGGCGTCCCAGGCGTAGTCGACCCGCTTCCCGTCCGGCGTGAACCAGCGGCCGGAGCGGTACATCGGGGCGACGTACCCCCGCAGGCCGCTGGCCTCGATCGCGTCCGCGGCGTAGTCCTCGAGCCCACCCATCTGCACCACGGTCGTGGTGCCGGTGCGCGCCAGCTCGACCAGGGAGTAGTCGACGCACGCCCGCGCCGACTCCTCGTCCAGGCCCGCCATCTCGGTGGGCAGGATCTCGATCAGCCCGGTCAGCCAGAACTGGCGGTTGCCGACGTCCTCCTGCACCGACTTGTCGATGGGCGACTCGTCGAGATGGGCGTGGGTGTTGATGAAACCGGGCGTGATGATCCGGTCCGGCAGGTCGACGCGACGGTCCACGGGACCCTCGAAGCTGGTGCCCACGTGGGTGATCCGGTCGTCCTCGACGACGAGGCACCCGTCGCGCAGGATCCGGTGCTGGCCGTCCTGGAACGCCACGATGCAGCCGGCGCTGTAGAGAGTGGTCGTCACGTGGGTCGCCTTCCGTCCCTGCCGATCATGGCAGGAGCCGTTCACGGTCGTGCTCGGGGTCAGCCGGTCCGCCACATCGGCCAGAGGTCGGGGCCGCCGGGCAGGGTGATCGGCTCGCGCAGCTCGAAGCCGAGCCTTTCGTACAGCGGGATGTTCTCGTGCTTGCTGCTCTCGAGGTACGCCGGTCCCCGGACCTGGTCGAGCCGGTGCCGCAGCAACGCCGTCCCGATCCCCTCACCGCGGCGCAGGGCCCCGACGCCGGCGAGGTACCAGAACTCCTCGTGCGGACGGGACCGGTGCATGACGGACTCCACCGCCGCGCCGCGACCCAGGTGGCGGCCGAGCGCCCGCACGTAGAAGGGAAGCGCGGCGACCTGCCGCAGCCCGGACACCCGGAACCCGGGCGGGTCCCAGAACGCCGCCCCGACGGGCTCGCCGTCGAGCAGGGCGAGGTCGGTGCAACCGGGAGCGAAGTGGGCCCAGCGGGCGTGGGCGGCGAAGAGCGGCTCGAGGGAGCGCCCCGCCGGCACCAGCCAGCGAGTGACGGGATCGTCGTCGAAGGCCGCGGCCATCACCCTGACGACGTCGTGGCGATCGGCCGTCGTCGCCTCCCGCACCTCGAGCACGCGCCGATGCTAGGCCACGGGGGCGCTCTGGCGGCCGGCTCACTGGGTAGCATCGCCAGCGTTCCCGTTCACCGAGGCCTGGGGGTCCGATGCCGCACGTCTGGCGCCTCGTCGCGCTCCTGACGGTCGCGGCAGGGACTCTCTCCGGCTGCTTCTGGACGCCGGGCGGGGACTCGGGCGGTTCGGCCGCCACGCCCGACGTCGGCGCCTGCAGGGTCCTCACACCCCAGGACGTCGCCCAGCCCAGCAACGACACGGCCCCCGAGGCCTGCTCGAAGCCGCACACCGCGCAGACCTACGTCGTCGACTCGCTGCCCGCGAAGTTCGCCCACGCGTCGTACGACGACGGCGACGTGGCGGCGTACGCCTATCGCACCTGCACCCAGCAGTTCATGGACTTCACCGGTGCCGACGAGAGCCTGGCGATGCGGACCATCCTCGGCTGGGCGTGGTTCCGCCCCAGCCCCTCGGCGTGGCAGGACGGCGCGCGGTGGTTCCGCTGCGACGTGATCGGTGGCGGCGCCCAGAGCACCAGCTACATCGACCTCCCGGTCACGACCCAGGACCTGCTGGCCGGGCGGCCCCAGGACGCGTGGCTGGTCTGCGCTCAGGGCGGCACCGTGGACGGGTCGGTGAAGGTGCCGTGCACGGCCAAGCACAACTGGCGCGCCGTGACCACGATCGTGCTCGGCGACGCCTCCGCCCAGTACCCGGGTGACGGCGCCGTCCAGGCGCGGACCAAGGACTTCTGCTCCAAGTCGGTGGGCGCCTGGCTGGACTACCCGGTCGACTACGACTTCGGCTACTCCTGGTTCCCCGAACCCGAGTGGAACGCCGGCAACCGCCGTTCGGTGTGCTGGGCCAGGACCGTCTCGTGAGAGCCGCGCTGGTGGCTCTGGCCGTCGCGCTCCTGGCCGCCGGCTGCTCGGGGTCGACGAGCTCGACGCCGGACGCCGTACCGACCCCGGCGCTCAGCTCACCGACCGCGACCGCGACCTCACCCTCCCCGTCGCCCGACCCGCAACCGGACCCTCCGCCGCCCGCTCGCGCCTGCTACCGCCTGGGGTACGCCGACGCTCTGGCGCCGACGATCAGCAAGAAGCCGGTCCCCTGCACGGAACGTCATACGGCGGTGAACTTCTACGTCGGCAGCTACGCGAAGAACCTCGCGGTCGACGGGGCCGCCGTACACCGGCTGGTCTCGACCCAGTGCCCGCAGCGTTTCGCGACGTTCGCGGGCGGCACTCTCGAGGACCGCCGGCTGAGCCTGCTCCGCACCGTGTGGTTCACCCCGACCGTCGAGCAGGCCGCCCTCGGCGCGCGGTGGTACTCCTGCGTTGCGCTCGCCATCCGAGACAGCAAGCACCTCGCCGTCCTCACCGCGCGCGTCGCCGGCGCCCTCGATTCCACCGACGGACGCGCCCACTACGGCCTGTGTGGCACCGCCGAGCCCGGAACCGCCGGCTTCGAGCAGCGGATCTGCTCCGTGCCCCACTCCTGGACCGCGCTCGAGACCGTGCCGTTCGCGCCCGGCGCCTACCCCGGCGTCACCAAGGTCCGCGAGGCCGGCCAGACGACCTGCAAGGACGCCGGCCGCGTCGTCGCCAGCGACCCGCTCAACTACCGCTGGTCCTACCAGTGGCCCACCCTCGCGCAGTGGCGCGGCGGTCAGACGTACGGCGTCTGCTGGGCGCCCGCCTGAGCCGGGTCTCACCCGCTGGCCGTGCGCCCGCGCGCTCGTCCGCTGGTTGAGGAGGGCGTTCAACGCCCGTCTCGACACCACCGGGAACTAGGCCGGCAACGCTCAGCCGCTGGTTGAGGAGGGCGTTCAACGCCCGTCTCGAAACCACCGAGGACTCGGCGCTTCCCGGGGTTTCGAGACGGCGCTGGCGCGCCTCCTCAACCATCGAAGCATGACCGCTTCCATCCGGTGGTTGAGGAGGGCGTTCAACGCCCGTCTCGAAACCACCGAGGACTCGGCGCTTCCCGGGGTTTCGAGACGGCGCTGGCGCGCCTCCTCAACCATCGAAGCATGACCGCTTCCATCCGGTGGTTGAGGAGGGCGTTCCACGCCCGTCTCGACACCACCGGAGCTGGCCCGCAGGGGTCAGAACCCGAGCTTGCGCAGCTGCTTGGGGTCGCGCTGCCAGTCCTTGGCGATCTTGACGTGCAGGTCGAGGTAGACGGGGGTACCGAGCAGGGCCTCGATCTGCTTGCGCGCCACGGTCCCCACCTGGCGCAGGCGGGACCCCTGGTGGCCGATCATGATCCCCTTCTGCGACGAGCGCTCGACGTAGAGGTTGGCGTGGATGTCGAGCAGCGGCCGGTCGTCGGGCCGATCCTCACGCAGACCCATCTCCTCGACGACCACGGCGATCGAGTGGGGCAGCTCGTCACGCACGCCGTCGAGGGCGGCCTCGCGGATCAGCTCGGCGACGAGGATCTCCTCGGGGGCGTCGGTGAGGTCGCCGTCGGGGTAGAGCTGCGGGCCCTCTGGCAGCTGGGCGACGAAGAGATCGGCCAGGAGCTGCACCTGGTCGCCGGACACCGCGGAGACGGGCACGATCTCGGCCCACTCGGTGTTGGTGGCACGCCCCAGCTCGGCGATGTCGAGCAGGTGCTGCCCGATCCGAGCGCCGTCGGCGAGGTCGGTCTTGGTGGCCACCGCGATCTTCGTCGTACGCCGGATCTTGGCCAGCTCGCTGACGATGTACCGGTCGCCGGGGCCGATCTTCTCGTTCGACGGGAAGCACACGGCCACCACGTCGACCTCGGACCAGGTCGCACGGACCAGGTCGTTGAGCCGTTCACCGAGCAGGGTGCGCGGGCGATGCAGCCCCGGGGTGTCGACCAGGATCAGCTGGGCGTCGTCGCGGTTGACGATGCCGCGTACGACGGTGCGGGTGGTCTGCGGCTTGTCGGAGGTGATCACGATCTTCTGACCGACCAGCGCGTTGGTGAGGGTGGACTTCCCGGCGTTGGGCCGGCCGACGAACGACGCGAAGCCGCTGCGGTACGACGCGTCGTGGTCAGCCACCGCGCGCCTCGTCGTACGCCGCCCAGATCTGCTCGTCGCTGTGTCCGGCCGCCTTGCCGGCCTGCCAGATCGGCCCCGGGTCGACCGACCGCGGCTGGCGAGCCGCGACCGCGCGCCAGTAGCCCATGACGTCGTACGCCGTGCTGGGCAGGCGCCGCTCACGCATCAGGTGCTTGCGGATGGCGCGCATCTGGGCGGACTCCCCAGCCATCCAGAAGTAGCCCTCGCCGTCGGGCCAGTCGATGCCCTCCACGACCTCGGCCAGCCGCGACCGGCCCTCGGCCGGCGTCAGCCAACTCACATCTGCCTCATCGGGGAGGTAGCCGGCCAGGTCGTCGGGCACCTCGGCCCAGATCCGGGTCGGCAGGTCGCTGGTCTCGGCGATCCGGGCCATCGCCGGCATCGCGGTCAGGTCTCCGACGAGCAGCAGCCACGCGGCGTCCGCCGGCGGGTCGAAGGAGCCCTGGGCCCCGGTGACCACGACCCGGTCGCCCTCACAGTCGCCGGTCGCCCAGTCGGTGACCAGGCCTTCCTCGTGGACGACCACGTCGAGCACCAGGCGGTCACCGGCCAGCGAGCGCACCGTGTAGTAGCGCACCTGGAACTGCCCCGGGGGCACCAGCCCGACCCATTCGTCGGCGATCCCGGTGGACTCCAGACCGGACGCGGAGAGCGTCAACCGGAGCAGATGCGGAGAGACCTGGACACGCGAGAGCACCTCCGCGTCGTACCGCTGGGCCCGGGTGCTCATCGCGCCCAATCTAGTGCGCGACCGTTCGCCGGTTAGCATCGCCGGGTGACCGCGACCGACCTCACCGAGGAGACCGGCCACCGCGTCGTCGGTCCCGAGCGGATGCGTTGGACCGGATGGCGCTGGCGCTACGTGCGCTACGCCGCGTTCGCGGCCTATGCGGTCGGGCTGCTGGCGTTCATCGCCCTGGTCGGCGTCCCGACCGACCGGCTCGGGATCTACGCCGGCATCCTGGTGTTCCTCACCATCGCGGTGCTCGGCCGGGGCTGGGCAGCCTGGGTGCAGATGATCGTCGACTGGCTGCCGTTCCAGGCCGTGCTGCTGGCCTACGACTACAGCCGCGGCTACGCCTCGCCGTACACCGACGCGCAGGTGCACGCGAAGACCTACCCGATCACCGCCGTCCACAACGACCTCGGACTCCCGCTGCACGTGCACTTCCCGATCGCCTTCGACCAGTGGCTCGGCCGCCGCCTCGGCGGAGACGGCATGATGCCGACGACGTGGGTGCAGGAGCACTTCCACCCCGGTACGTCGATCCCGCTGATCGGGATCTTCGTGAGCCTGGTCTACTGCAGCCACTTCCTGGTGATGCCGACCGTCGCCGTCGTCCTCTGGATCCGCAACCGGCCGCGGTTCCTGATCTGGATGCGGATGGTGATCGTGCTGGCGGTGGCCGGTGTGGCGACGTACTTCCTCTACCCGATGGCACCGCCCTGGCTGGCCGACAGCGGTGGGGTGTTCCCGGGCCCGACGGTCGGGCGCTTCACCTCCGAGGGGTTCGACCCGATCGGGCTGCACATGGTCGGCGGCATGGTCAGCCAGGGGCAGTACCTCGTGAACCCGGTCGCGGCCATGCCGTCACTGCACACGGCGTACGCGACGCTGGCGGCCGGGTTCTTCTGGTTCGGCAAGAACTGGTGGCAGAAGACGCTGCTGGCCTGCTACCCCTTCGCGATGGGCTTCTCCCTGCTCTACGGCGGGGAGCACTATGTGGTCGACGAGATCGCGGGTGCCGCCTACGCGCTCGCCGTCATCGCCGGCTGGCGCCTGCTGAGACGACGGCGCATCCGCAGCGGCCGCGCCGTGTCGCCCGATCCCTCCTGGTGACCGCCCGTCGTCAGGCGGGGTACGTCGCGTCCTCGGCGAAGGTGGGCCGCAACGGGTAGCCGTCGTGCCCCGCGTCGTCCGTCTTGGTCGCGAGCACGTGGTGGAGCTGGATCTCGTTGCGCTCGAACGCCAGCCGCGAGCCGGCCATGTAGAGGCCCCACACCCGCGCGGTGCCCTCGCCGACCTCGGCGACGCACGCGTCCCAGTTCTCCTCCAGGTTCCGACACCAGCCGGCGAGCGTCCGGGCGTAGTGCAGCCGGAAGTTCTCCTCGTGCTGCACCTCGAGGCCGGCGTTCTGGACCTCGGTGATGATCTTCCCGGAGCCGATCAGCTCGCCGTCGGGGAAGACGTAGCGGTCGATGAACGCGCCGGTCTCGGTGTGCCGGTTGTGCGGCCGGGTGATGCAGTGGTTGAGGAGCCGCCCCTCCAGACGCATCCGGTCCCGCAGGAAGCCGAAGTACGACGGGTAGTTGCGCACCCCGATGTGCTCGGTGAGGCCGATCGAGCTGACCGCGTCGAAGCCGGTCTCGGTGACCTCGCGGTAGTCGCTGTGACGCACCTCGGCGAGGTGGTCGAGACCCATCTCCTTGATCTTCTCCTGCGCCCAGGTCGCCTGCTCGCGAGACAGGGTCACGCCGAGGGCCTTCACGCCGTAGTGCTGCGCCGCGTGACGGACCATCCCGCCCCAGCCGCAGCCGACGTCGAGCAGCCGCATGCCGGGCTTCAGGTCGAGCTTGCGGGCGATCAGGTCGTACTTGTAGTGCTGCGCCTGCTCCAGCGTCGCGTCATCGGTCGGGAAGACCGCGCACGTGTAGGTCATCGACGGGCCGAGGACGTACTCGTAGAACGTGTTGGAGACGTCGTAGTGGTGGTGGATCGCCTCGCGGTCGCGGGTGCGGGAGTGGCGCACGCCCTCGACGACCCGGCGCCAGCGCGGAAGCGTCTCCTCCTTGGGCGGCGTCGGGGGCCGCAGGTGGGAGATCCCGAGCGCGGAGACGATCTTGACCAGCTCGGCCGGCGACGGGCGGCGCAGGTTGAGGCCCGCCTTCAGTGCCTTGAGGCCCTCGTAGGGGTCGCCCGGGTGTACGCCGGTCACGACGAGGTCGCCGGTGACGTAGGCCCGACCGAGCCCGAGGTCGCCGGGCGCGGTCATCAGGTAGGCCAGCCCGCGCTCGTTGCGGAGGTCGAAGCCGAACGGCGCGTCCTCGGGTCCGCTCGCGCTGCCGTCGTACGCCGTGAAGCGCAGGGGCAGGGGGCCCTGGATCAGCTGTTCGAAAGCGTCGGCGATCCTCATCGTCATCGTCTCCTCACCGCCTTGTCATAGAGGGTGGTCAGCCGGTCATCGGGGTCGTACCGGCTCTTGACGGCAGCCAGGTTGGCACCGTCGTACAGCTCGTCGAACGTCGCCTGGTCGTAGAACGCCTCGGAGTAGAGCGACTTGTGGCCGCCGAGCTCGTGCACCTTCGCCTCGATGGCACGGTTGCGCGGCGCGTTCGGCGCCTCGGGCCCGACCGGGACGTTGCCCCAGAAGCCGACGTTCACGTAGATCTCGTCGGGCGCGAGGGGGTAGGTGGGCCACTTCTGGCTCGCGATCAGGGGGCAGAGCCACACCGGTCGCATCCCGACCTCGGCGTCGAACCAGTCGAGGAAGTCCGGGAGCCGGTCGACGGGAATCTCGACGTCCTGGACCACCCGCTCGCCCTCCGGGTTGCCCTTGCGGCGCTCGAGCCAGGCGCCGACGTGGAGGCGGTGGTCGAGGCCGACCATCCGGTAGTAGACGTCGGACCGCTTCCAGCGGCGCGGCCACAACCGGCGGGCGACGGGGTGCTGGGCACCGAACGCCCGCGAGCACCAGAACCAGTCGGTGTCCCAGCGCCACAGGTAGTCGTACATCGTCAGCAGGTCGGTCTCGCGCTGCTGGATCGAGCGGTAGTAGATCTCGCGGCCGGTGTAGTCGCTCGGCTCGCGGCGGCCGCTGGTCGAGCCCCCACCGTTGGTCGAGCCCCCACCGTTGGTCGAGCCCCCACCGATGGTCGAGCCTGTCGAGACCACCGGTGTCTCGGTCCACTGGGCCAGGGTCAGGTAGTACTCCCCCGGGGCGAACGCCGTGCCGTCGAGGCCGTCGACGCGGACGCCGTCGTACTCACGGGCGTCCATGATCGCGGTGATCGTCTTGCCGAGGAGACCCGCGTCGTCGAAGCGCACGTGGCGCAGCGAGACGTACGCCGGCACCTGCTCGAGGCGGATCCGCAGGCGGGTGGCGTAGCCGAGCGAGCCGTAGGAGTTCGGGAAGGTCTCGAAGAGGTCCTCACCCGGCCGGGTCGTCACGACGTCGCCCGAGCCGGTGAAGATGTCCATCTCGACGACCGACTCGTGGGGCAGGCCGTTGCGGAAGCTCGTCGACTCGATGCCAAGACCGCTGACCGCCCCGCCGAGGGTGATCGTGCGCAGCTGCGGTACGACGTAGGGGATCAGACCGTGGGGCAGCGTCTCGTCGACGAGGTGCTCGTAGGTGCACATTCCCTGTACGTCGGCCGTGCGGGCCTCGACGTCGATCGAGATCACCCCGCCGAGCCCCGACACGTCCAGCCCGGGCGCGCCCGTGGCCGCGCGAGGCCGGAAGAGGTTGGAGGTCTTCTTGGCCAGCCGGACGGACTGGCCCGCCGGGATGGCGTCGTAGGACGCACGCAGGCGGGCGACCGCAGCGTCATGGGCGGGCAAACCAGTGACCACGGACGAGAACATACTCCGCTCGGCGCCGGAACGGAGAGGGGGTCCGGTTGACACCCTTTCAGGTCAGGCCAGGGCACCGATCGCCGCGAGGTCGTCGTCGGTGAGGCGCAGGGCGGCCGCGGCGACGTTCTCCTCCAGGTGGCCGGGGTCACCTGTCCCCGGGATCGCCAGCACGTGCGGCCCGAGCGCGAGCGTCCAGGCGATGCGGACCTGGGCAGGCGTCGCACCGTGGGTGTCCGCGATCGCCTGGACCGCGTCGTACTGCTCCTCCGCCGCGCCCTCACGCGAGCGCCCGGCGATGGTGAAGAACGGCACGAACGCGATGCCGTGCTCGCCGCACGCCGCGAGCAGGTCGCCGCTGTCGGAGCGCTCGTAGCCGGGTGCGTGGCGGTTCTGCACGCAGACGATGTCGGTGACCTGCCGCGCGGCCTCGAGCCCGGCGAGGTCGACGTTGGAGACGCCGACGTGGCGGAGCAGGCCCTCGTCGCGGAGCGTGGTCAACGCGGACACGGCCGCAGCCAGGTCGTCCCTGCCGTTGCTGCGGTAGTTGACGACCTCGAGCCGGTCGAGACCGAGCTCGGCCAGGTTGCGCTCCACCTCCACGCGGAGCTCCTCGGGGCGGGCCCAGTCCAGCCAGGTGCCGTCGGGGTCGCGGCGCGGGCCGACCTTGGTCACGATCACCAGGTCGTCGGGGTACGGCGCGAGCGCCGTCCGGATGACGTCGTTGGCCGCACTGTCGGCCGAGAAGTAGAACGCCGCGGTGTCGACGTGGTTCACGCCGAGCTCGATCGCACGCCGCAGCACCGCGACCGACTGGTCGACGGGTCGCGACGTACCGCGTCCCATCGCTGCGCGGCCGGTCAGGCGCATGGCGCCGAAGCCGAGGCGGTTCACCGTGCGGTCGCCGAGTCGGAAGGTCCCGGCCGCGGCCGCCGTCACGCCGTACCCGTGACCTGGCCTCGCGGGTCACCGAGATGGACGACAACTGCCTCGCCGCCGAACTCCCGGACCGCGCGCAGGTCGGGCGCCTCGTCGCCGCCGAGCCGCACCGCCGCCTCGAGACCGCTGCTCCCCGAGGCGACCGCCATCGCGACGCACACCTCGAGCGCGGTGAGCCGGAGCGAGGGCAGGTCGACCGACGCCGCGGCGTACGTCCGGCCGTCGAGGTCGCGGACCGCCGCCCCCTCGGGCGCCCGGGTGCGCGCCATCGTGGCCCGCGCCAGCGTCACCAGCTTCTGGTCCTCGGCGGAGAGATCGGTCACGCCGCTGAGGCTACCCAGACCCTGTCGTTTGGTCCCCAACGACAGGTCTGGGGTCCGAAATGTCGGCGTTGGGGACCAAACGACAGGATTTTCGGCCCGCGACCTTGCGGCACACCGACGGCGTCAGGGGGTCTCGGCGGGGGCGTCGGCGGAGAGCCGGCTGATCAGGACGCTCTCGATCTTGTTACGTCGACCCGTCGCGGCCTCGGCCACGAACCGCAGCCCGTGGGCGTCGACGTGCGAGCCGGGGATCGGGACCCGCCCGAGGTGCTTGGCCATCAGGCCGCCCACGCTGTCGACGTCGTCCTCCTCGACGTCGAAGCCGAAGAGCTCGTCGAGGTCGTCGATCGGGAAGCGCGAGGACACCCGGACGGAGCCGTCGTCGAGGGTGGCGGCCTCGACCTGGTCGCGGTCGTACTCGTCGGTGATCTCGCCGACGATCTCCTCGAGCAGGTCCTCGATGGTGACCAGGCCGGCGGTGCCGCCGTACTCGTCGACCACGACCGCGATGTGCTGGCGCGTGGCCTGCATCTCCGAGAGCAGCGCGTCGACCTGCTTGGACTCAGGCACGTAGAGGGCCGGCCGCATCACCTCCTCGACCCGCTGGGTGAACTCCACCTCGGGTGCCTCGAAGTCACGGCGGACGACGTCCTTGAGGTAGGCGAAGCCGACGATGTCGTCGAGGTTCTCGCCGATCACCGGCACCCGGGAGAAGCCGCTGCGCAGGAAGAGCGAGAGGGTCTGCCGGAGGTTCTTGTAGCGCTCGATGTAGACCACGTCACCGCGCGGCACCATCACCTCGCGGGCGATGGTGTCGCCGAACTCGAAGACCGAGTGGATCATCGCCCGCTCGCCCGACTCGATCACCGACGACGCCTCGGCGTAGTCGACCAGCTCACGCAGCTCGGTCTCCGTCGAGAACGGCCCCTCGCGGAAACCGCGACCCGGGGTGATCGCGTTGCCGACGAGGATCAGCAGCTGGGGGATGGGGCCGAGGATCTTGGTCGCAAAGGTGAGGACGGTGGCCGCGACGGGCGCCACCCGGTCGGACCGTTGCAGGCCCAGGGTGCGGGGGGCGACGCCGATCACGACGAACGAGACCACGAGCATCACCACGACCGTGGTGAGGATCGTCGGCCAGCGCTCGCCGTCGAACCAGCGCAGGATCTCGAGGGTGACCAGGACGACCGCGCTGGTCTCGCAGAAGAGCCGCAGGAAGAGGGCGGTGTTGAGGTAGCGGGCGCGGTCGTCGAGCAGGGTGACCAACCGCCGGGCGCCGGGACGGCCCTCGCCGACGAGCTCCTCGGCGCGGGCCCGGGAGTACGTCGCGAGCGAGGCGTCGGCGGCGGAGAAGATGCCCGCGAGGACGACGAGGACGGCGGCCAGCACCAACCCTGCCGGGCCTCCGGTCGGGTCGCTCACCCGTCGGCTCGCCAGGCGGCGAGCAGCTGGTCCTGGAGCCCGAACATCTCCGCGTGCTCCTCGGGCTCGGCGTGGTCGTAGCCGAGGAGGTGGAGGATGCCGTGCACCGTCAGCAGCTCGATCTCGGCCTCGGTGCCGTGGCCGGCGGTCTCACCCTGCCTCTCGGCCACGGCAGGGCAGAGCACGAGGTCGCCGAGCACGCCCTCCTCGGGCTCCTCGTTGACCAGGCCGGGCCGCAGCTCGTCCATCGGGAAGGCGAGGACGTCGGTCGGCCCCTCCTTCTCCATCCACTGCAGATTGAGCGTGGCGATCGTCGGTTCGTCGACCGCCTTGACGCAGAGCTCGGCGAGCGGGTGGACACGCATCCGGTCCATGACGAAGCGGCTCAGGGCGGCCAGCCGCGTCACGTCGAGCTCGTAGCCGGACTCGTTGAGGACCTCGATGCTCATCGGGTGGTCGGGGCCGTCACCGGGCGTCGTCGCCGGCGGAACGCCTCGACGTCAGTGGCCCGTGCGCGTCGAACTCGTCGTACGCCGCGACGATCTGGCCGACCAGCTTGTGCCGCACCACGTCGTGGGCGGTCAGCCGCTGGAAGGACACGTCCTCGATCTCGCCGAGGATCCCCTCGACGACCTTGAGGCCGGACTTCACCCCGCCCGGGAGGTCGACCTGGGTGACGTCGCCGGTGACCACGATCTTGGAGCCGAAGCCCAGGCGGGTCAGGAACATCTTCATCTGCTCCGGCGAGGTGTTCTGGGCCTCGTCGAGGATGATGAACGAGTCGTTGAGCGAGCGACCGCGCATGAACGCGAGCGGGGCCACCTCGATCGTGCCCGCCGCCAGGAGCTTCGGGATCGAGTCGGGGTCGACCATGTCGTGCAGGGCGTCGTAGAGCGGACGCAGGTAGGGGTCGATCTTCTCGCTCAGGGTGCCGGGCAGGAAGCCGAGCCGCTCCCCGGCCTCGACCGCGGGACGGGTCAGGATGATCCGGTTGACCTGCTTGGCCTGCAGCGACTGCACGGCCTTCGCCATCGCGAGGTAGGTCTTGCCGGTGCCGGCCGGGCCGATCCCGAAGGTGATCGTGTGCTTGTCGATGGAGTCGACGTAGCGCTTCTGGTTGAGGGTCTTCGGGCGGATCGAACGGCCGCGGTTGCTCAGGATGTTGAGCGACAGCACGTCGGCGGGTCGCTCCGTGGTCTCGGCACGGAGCATCGCGAGCACGCGCTCGACGGTCTCGCCGCTGATCCCCTGGCCGGTGCGGATCAGGGTGACGAGCTCGTCGAGCAGCCGCTCGGCCAGCGCCACCTCACCGGGGTCGCCCTCGAGGGTGATCCGGTTGCCGCGTACGTGCAGCCGGAGGTCGAAGGACCGCTCGATCAGGCTGAGGTGGTCGTCGCCGGGGCCGAGGAGGCTCACCATGTCGATGCTGCCGGGCACCACGACCACGTGGCGGGCGCCTGGGGCTGGTTGGGTCTCTGTCATCAGGCGTCCCATGCTACGGGCGCGTTGGTGGGCCCACCAACGCATTGCGCCGGTACGACGTCACGCCACCCGCCCCTCCATTCGCCGGCTCGACGTCAGGGATGTGTGACGGTGAGGATGCCCAGACACATCTCGTCCATCGTCCCCTCGCCCCACACGACGTAGCGGTCCGGCTGGCCGTCGAACGCCGGGAGCTTGTCGCGCAACCACTGGACGTGCTTGCAGGTCACCTTCACGGTGTCGCCGACCTTCAGCGACACCGGCTTGATCGGCTTCGAGCCCTGGTTGTCGAAGTCCCAGATCGGGATGTCCAGCACGGTCTTCGCCCGGGGCGTGCCCGGGTTGACCTCGATCTTGATCGAGCGACCGAGCAGGTGCATGTGCCCGGCGACGCCGCGGATCGTGGTCGGCTCGTACACCTTCCGAGCGCACGACGTGATCTGCGACGGGTGCGGCTGCCCACCGCACATGAGGTAGAGCAGGTTGTTGGTGGTGCCGACCGTGCCGAACCGGTGGATCACGTCGTTGATGGCCAGCTCCCGGTCGCACAGCGGGCCGTCGGCGTACCGCGGACGACAGGGCAGCTCGACCGGTGCGGGCAGCAGCATGGTCGTCAGCCGGGTGAGGTTCTCGGTCCCAGGCGCGAGACGGAGCAGGGTCGCCGAGCGGTCGGGCCCGGGTCCGCCGAGCAGGTTGTAGTGGACCTGCATGATGATCTTGCTGCCCGCGGCGAGCGGCGTACCGAACCCGGGCGCGGCGACCGACTCGGTGGCGCCCGGAGCCCAGGCACCGAGCCACGGTGCGTCATCGAGGTCGGAGCTGTTGGGCAGGCCGCTGTCGCCGAAGCAGGTCCAGCCCTCCCCGGGGTCGGCGGAGTCCAGCTGCTCGGCAGCGGCGTCCTGCGACGGGTCGACGCGGTAGAGGATCACGTGGTGGACCACGTTGCGGTTGTCGGGCTTCACGAAGGTGCCGGTGAGGTACATGTCCTTCGCGAGTCGGGGATCGAGCAGGAAGCAGCGGTAGTCGTCGGTCCCGACGCCGTTCGGGGCGGACGGCGTGTAGGACTCGGGGATCCGGAGCGTCATCCGGGACTCGCCGTCGCGCAACGGCTTCGGCTTGACCGCCTCGACCGGGTGCGGGGCCTCGCCCACCGCCTGGTTGCTGCTCGGAGCGTCGGACGGTGGTGGGTCCTGGGCGGCGTCGGTCGAGCCCGGTGAGTTGCCGCAGGCCGCGACCAGGGCGAGGGCACCGGCGGCGAGGGCCGCGCGCAGGCTCAGCCCGGCGGCCACGTCATGGTCCGTCCGGCGAGCACGTGCAGGTGGGCGTGGAACACGGTCTGGCCGGCGTCCCCGCCGGTGTTGAACACCAGGCGGTAGCTGTCGTGACCGGCGTCGGCGGCGACCCGGTGGGCGAGGGCGACGAGCTCGGCGATGGTCGCGGGAGCCTGGTCGGCGAGCTCGGCAGCGTCCGCGACGTGCCGACGAGGTACGACGAGGACGTGGACCGGCGCCTGCGGGTTCAGGTCGCGAAAGGCCAGTGCGCCCTCGGTCTCCGCCACGACCTCGGCCGGGATCTCCCCGGCGACGATCCGGCAGAACAGGCAGTCGGCTCCCACGGCCCACATCGTTGCACGAAATTCTCCGGGGGCACGCACGTAAACCTCGGGGCCGGGGCGCGCGTGCCACTAGCGTGATCGGCCATGCAGAGGTCCGGCTGATGCCAGACGTGACGAGGGGCTGGAGCGCCGACGAGGCGCTCGAGGTCCTGTACGTCGCGCACTGGCGGCAGCTGGTGCGGCTCGCGGTCATGCTCCTCCACGACCAGGGCGCCGCCGAGGAGGTCGTCCAGGACTCCTTCGTCGCCATGCACTCCAAGTGGGGCCGGCTCCACGACCCCGACAAGGCGCTCGCCTACCTCCGTCAGAGCGTCGTGAACCGTTCCCGCTCCCACCTCCGGCACCTCTCGGTGGTCCGGCGTCACGCCGAGCGCGAGGCGCTCCCCGTGCACGAGGCGGGCGCCGACCACGCGGCGTACGACGTCGAGCGGCGTGGCACCGTGCTCGACGCCCTGCGGGGTCTCCCCCGCCGCCAGCGCGAGGTGCTGGCGCTCCGCTACTACCTCGACCTCTCGGAGGCCGAGATCGCCGACGTCCTCGGGATCAGCCGCGGTGCGGTCAAGAGCCACGCGTCCCGGGGCGCCGCCGCGCTCCGGGCCGTCCTGGGCCCCAGTCTGGAGGAGACCCGATGAACGACGACGACGACCAGCTGCGGCGGCTGCTCTCGGACGCGGTCTCCGAGATCGAGCCGCGGGACCGCATCGCCGAGATCCGCGCCTCCGTGCACCCCGACCCCCAGGTGGTTCCGATGTCCCGACCGCGACCCTGGCTCTACGCCCTGTCCGGCGCGGTCGCCAGCGCTGCCGTCATCGGCGTGATCGCCTACACCACCACGGCGCTCTCCGGGCCCGACGACGACACCAACGGCCTCGGTGTCGACCAGGGCAACGGCCCACACTCCATCGCCCCCGTCAGTACGGCGACCGCGACCGACTCCGCGGCCCCGCCCTCCTCGCCCTCGACCTCACCTCCGACGGCCCCCACCGGCGCCCAGGCGTACGCCGTGTACTACGTCGGCGCCAACGCGGCCGGGAAGCCGGTGCTCTACCGCGAGTGGCATCGCGGGCCACGTCTGCCGGCCGCCGATCCCGGCGGCAGCGGCGCAGACGTGCTGACCGAAGCGGTGCAGGACTCGCTGGCGAGCCTTCCGCTGGACCCGGACTACCGCACGTCCTGGCACGCTCTCGCGACGCTGGACCACGCGTCGTACGAGACGACGGGCGGGGGCGACACGCTCCGGATCGCGCTGAAGGGCACCGGCCTCGCCACGCGGCCCACGGGCATGAGCCCCGCCGAGGCGAAGGCAGCCGTCCAGCAGCTCGTCTACACGGCCCAGGCCGCCGTCGGGAAGCGAGCTCCGGTTCTCTTCACGATCGGACGCACGCCACCCGGGGCGCACCAGACGCTCCTCGGCGTCGACATCTCCCAGCCGGTCCGCAACGCCCCGATCCTCAAGACGCTCTCGCTCGTCAACATCTCCTCGCCCAACGAGGGCGACCAGGTCTCCGGGAAGCTCACCGTGACCGGGACGAACAACTCGTTCGAGGGCACCTCGGTGATCTACCTGCAGCGGCACGGGAAGAAGTACCTCGTCACGCCGACCATCGGCGGACAGGGCGGTCACCAGCTGTACCCCTGGACGGTCACCCTGGACACGACCAAGATCCCGCCGGGCGGGTACACCCTCGTGGCCGAGAACGACGACCCGTCGGGCCAGGGGAACCCCGACACGGACACCCGCACGCTCGAGGTCAAGTAGCCCAGCGGCCGGTCCGCGACAACAGGGCCGCGACGGCGACGACCCCGGCGGTCGAGGTACGCAGCACCTCACCACCCAGGCGTACGACGTGTGCGCCGGCGGCCACGAACGCCGCCACCTCGTCGTCCGTCAGGCCGCCCTCGGGCCCGACCACGACGACGACGGAGCCGGTGACCGGCACGTCGAGCGACGCGAGGCCGGCCGGAGCGTCCTCGTGGAGCACGACCACCAGGTCGGCCGCGCCGACGATCGCGCAC
Source organism: uncultured Actinomycetota bacterium (assembly GCA_963833775.1). Lineage (GTDB taxonomy): Bacteria > Actinomycetota > Actinomycetes > Propionibacteriales > Nocardioidaceae > Nocardioides. The sequence goes on from CAWHZH010000015.1 coordinate 565,762, forward strand.
GCCCGCTCGGTCGTGGCCATCGGCTCGACGGTCGGGAACCACGCGCGTCGCGCCTGCTTCGCGGCCTCGCGCGCCGTGATGCGCCAGCGTGCCAGCGACTTCTCGGCCCGTTCACCGCGCCAGACGGCGACCGACCGGGACGCGGCCCACGGGACCAGGGTCGCGACTCCGACCTCGGTGAGGACCTCGACCGCGAGCTCGCCGCGGTCACCCTTGGGCAGCGCCTGGACGACGGTCACCCGCGGCTCAGGCTCGGGCACGGCGTCGACCGCCTCGACCTCGACGGTCAGCCGTCGCTTGCCGGTCGCGCGGACCACGCCCGTGACCGTCGTACCGGCGCCGTCGGTGAGGGCGACCGGCTCGCCGGTGCGGAGACGACGTACGGCGACCGCGTGGTGTGCCTCGTCGCCCTCGACCTCCACCAGGTCACCCGGGCCGACGCCGGCCAGGGACTCGACCCAGTGGACCGGCAGCGACATCGGGGCGCAGCCTCAGTGGTCGTTGAACGCGTCGCGGATGCGCCCGAAGAAGGTCTTGCTCCCACCGGGGGTGAGCTTCCCGTCGGGCTTCTCCTCGCCGCGGATCGCGGCCAGCTCGCGCAGGAGCTGCTCCTGACGCGGGTCGAGGCGCGACGGGGTCTCGACCACGATCGTGACGACGAGGTCGCCGCGTCCGCCCCGCAGCCCCGGGACACCACGCCCTCGCAGGTTGTGCTCGCTGCCGGACTGGGTGCCGGGCCGTACGTCGAGCTCGAACTCGGTCTCGACCCCGCTGCCCGCGCCCGACTCGACGTCGGCCTCGAGGGTCGGCAGGGTCAGCGTGGTGCCGAGTGCGGCCGCCGTCATCGGGACGGTGATCGTGCAGTGGAGGTCCGTGCCCTCGCGGGTGAAGATCGGGTGGGGTGTCACCCGCACCTCGACGTAGAGGTCGCCCGCGGGACCACCGCCCGAGCCGACCTCGCCCTGGGCGGCGAGCTGGACCCGGGTGCCGTTGTCGACGCCGGCCGGGATCTTCACCGTGATCGAACGGCGGGCGCGGACCCGCCCGTCACCGGAGCACTCGCGGCACGGGTCGGGGATCAGCGTGCCGAAGCCCCGGCAGGCCGAGCACGGACGCAGGGTGCGGATCTCGCCGAGGAAGGAGCGCTGCACGTGGGCGACCTCGCCGGTGCCGCGACAGGTCTCGCAGGGCACCGGGTGGGTGCCGGGTGCGGTGCCCTCGCCCTGGCACGTCGTACACAGGACGGCGGTGTCGACCTTGAGCTCGCGGGTGACTCCGAACGCAGCCTCCGCGAGGGAGACCTCCATCCGGATCAGGGCGTCCTGGCCGCGGTGCACCCGTGGGCGCGGGCCGCGGCCCTGGCCGCCCGGCGCCTGTCCGCCGAAGAAGGCGTCCATGATGTCGGTGAAGGAGAAGCCGGCGCCGAAGCCGGCGCCACCGGCGAAGGCGTCGCCGCCCCGGTCGTAGACCGCGCGTTTCTGGGGGTCGCTGAGGATCTCGTAGGCGCGCGAGACCTCCTTGAACCTCTCCTGCGTCTCCGGGTCGGGGTTGACGTCGGGGTGCAGCTGCCGGGCGAGCCGGCGGTAGGCCTTCTTGATCGCGTCGGGGTCGGCATCACGCTGGACGCCGAGCAGCGCGTAGAGATCGGGATCGGGAGTCATCTGTCCTAGGCTTCGTCGAGGATGCGGGAGACGTAGCGGGCGACCGCGCGCACCGCTGCCATCGTCCCTGGGTAGTCCATGCGGGTGGGGCCGACCACGCCCAGGTTGCCCATCGCCTCGTCGCCCAGCCCGTAGCCGGTGGCGACCACGCTGGTGCTGGCGAACTGCTGGTACGGGCTCTCATGGCCGATCCGCACCGTGACGGTGCCGCCGGCGTGGGCCTCGCCGAGCAGCTTGAGCAGGACGACGTGCTCCTCGAGGGCCTCCAGGAGTGGTCGCACGGAGAGCTCGAAGCTGTCGCCGAAACGCGCCAGGTTGGCGGCTCCGCCGACGGCGACGCGCTCCGACGAGCGGTGGTCGGACATCGCGTCGACGAGGACGTCCACCACCCGCGCCTGGGCCGCGGCCTCGCCCGCCGGGGCGGGCAGGTCGGCGAGCGCGGTGCTCGCGTCGGCGATGACGTGACCGGTGGCCGCACCGGCGACCCTGTGGCGGACGGCCGCCAGCGTCTCCTCGTCCATCGGGGCGTCGAGCTCCACCAGGCGCTGCTCCACCCGACCGGTGCTGAGGATCAGCACGGTCAGCACACGGGTCTCGGCCAGGGCGATCAGCTCGACATGGCGCACCGTCGAGCGCGAGAGCGTGGGGTACTGGACGAGCGCCACCTGGTGGGTCAGCTGCGCGAGGAGCCGCACCGACCGTTGGACGACGTCGTCGAGGTCGACCGCGCCGTCGAGGATGGTGGCGATGGCGCGCTTCTCGGCCGCGCTCATCGGCTTGATCGTGGTCAGCCGGTCGACGAAGAGCCGGTAGCCCTTGTCGGTCGGAACCCGCCCTGCGCTCGTGTGGGGCTGGGTGATCAGCCCCTCCTCCTCCAGGGCGGCCATGTCGTTGCGGACCGTCGCCGGGGAGACGCCGAGACCGTGGCGCTCCACGAGGGCCTTGGAGCCGACCGGCTCCTGCGTCGAGACGTAGTCCTCGACGATGGCACGGAGTACGGCGAGGCGGCGTTCGTCCTGCATCGCCACCTCCTGGTCATGGCTCGTCACGGCTCCGGCCGGGACCGCTGGCACTCACCACCCGGGAGTGCCAACCTTACTAGGCTCAGGTGCGTGACGGGATTCCGAGAGGTGGCCGACCGGGTGTGGGTGGCCCGGCAGGAGTGGTTCGACCTGAACGTGTGCCTGGTCGGTGGTGCGGACGGATTGCTGGTCGTCGACACCCAGGCGTCGGGCCGGGCGGCGCGCGCGATCGTCGACGACGTACGAGCGCTGGGGGTCGGTCCGGTGACCGCGGTCTTCAACACCCACGAGCACTTCGACCACACCTTCGGCAACGGCGCGTTCCGGGAGGCGTTCGGCAGCGTGCCCATCCACGCGCACGAGGAGGCGGCAGCGCGCACCATCGAGGCCGGCGAGCGGATCAAGGAGAGGTACGACGAGTCCACCGACGACTCGCGCCGCGACGAGGTCCTCGAGACCGAGATCGTGGTCGCCGACCACACCTTCTCCTCCGTCCGCGTCCTCGACCTCGGCGACCGGCAGGTCGAGCTCGCGCACCCCGGCCCCGGTCACTCCTACGGCGATGCGGTCGTGCGGATCGCCGACGTCGACGTGCTGCTCGCCGGCGACCTCATCGAGGAGAGCGGGCCGCCGGTCTACGGGGTCGACTCCCATCCCCTGGCCTGGCCCGGCGCCCTCGATGTCGTCCTCAGCCTGCTCGGGCCCGACACGGTCGTCGTACCGGGGCACGGCGCGGTCGTCGACCAGGACTTCGTCGAGGAGCAGCGCGATGCCATCGCCATCGTCGCCCAGACCATCCGCGACCTCGCCGGGTCCGGCGTACCTGCTGACCGGGCGCTGGCCGAGGGCGAGTGGCCGTTCCCGCGTGAGGGTCTCGTCAACGCCGTGGCCCTCGGCTACGCCGCGCTGCCTCCCGCCGCACGTGGCCTGCCGATGGCCTGAGGATCCCTTTTCCCACCCTTGTGGATGTGACGTCCCGGCCGTCCACCGCGTAGAAACGGGGCCGTGAGTCAGGAACCGAGCGAGACCGAGGGCGCGCCGTCCGATGACGACGGCCCGCTGACGGTCCGCGACGACGAGCTTCCCGACGATCTCCAGCCGAGCGAGGACAACCCGCTTGCCCAGCCGGCGGACGACGACGCGCCCGACGACCTGCTCAAGCAGGAGGCGGCGCGCGCAGGCTCGGGAACAGACTCGGAGGACGCGGCAACGGGGGTCGATGACACATCGGGCTCGTCATCGTCGACCGCGTCCTCCGAGGATCCGTCCTCGGACTCCGACGACGCCCAGCACGCCTGACCCGGCGCGCCTCGTCGTGCGCGCTCGTACCGCCACCTAGCGTGGCGCGGTGACTCCTGACCGGTACTCCTCCGACGTGCTGGCGTCCGACTGGCGTGCGCCGGCGCGAGGCCGCGCCACCCCCGCCGAGGCGACCCCCGGGCTCGTCGTGGAGGAGGTCACCACCGACTGGTGCGGTGAGATCGTCTCGGTGGACCGCGATCTCCACGTCCTGACACTCGAGGACCGCCGCGGTCGGCGTCGTACCTTCCCGCTCGGCCCGGGTTTCCTGCTCGAGGGTCGCCCCGTCGTCCTGTCGGCCCCGGTGACGCGGTCGACTCCGGCGGCCGCACGTCGTACGGCGTCGGGTTCGGTGGCCGTCGCCGGCAGCCGTGCCCGCGTGGCCCGCGAGAGCCGGATCTTCGTCGAGGGGCGGCACGACGCCGAGCTGGTCGAGAAGGTGTGGGGTGACGACCTCCGGCTCGAAGGGGTGGTCGTGGAGCATCTCGGCGGTGTGGACGACCTGGCGGGCCACCTGCGCGGATTCGGACCCGGCCCGGGACGCCGCGTCGGCGTCCTGGTCGACCACCTCGTGCCCGGCTCCAAGGAGACGCGCATCGCCGACGACGTACGCCGCTCCCCCTTCGGCCGGCACGTCCTCGTCGTCGGCCATCCCTACGTCGACGTCTGGGCCGCGGTGAAGCCGGAGCGGCTCGGGCTCGACGCCTGGCCCGAGATCCCGCGCGACGTGGAGTGGAAGCACGGGATCTGCGAGGCCCTCGGCTGGCCGCACACCGACCAGGCCGACGTCGCCCGCGCCTGGCAGCAGATCCTCGCCCGCGTCAGGTCGTACGCCGACTGTGAGCCGGCTCTGCTCGGCCGGGTCGAGGAGCTGATCGACTTCGTGACCGGCGCGGAGTCCGAGGGTGAGTCCTAGGCTGCAGTCATGTCGGCACCGGTGAGCTCCGCCGAGGTCGTCGAGGTCGCTCCACCGGTCCGGTTCGCGCGCACCCGGGTCGTCCTCGCCGGCCTCGTGGTCGTCGGCGTCCTGGTCTCGCTGTTCGCGAACTGCGCCCGCACGCTCACCAACACCGACACCTACTTCCACCTCCGCTTCGGCCAGGAGTTCCTCGACGGCTGGTCGCTGCGCCACCCCGGCAGCGTGAGCACGTTCGCAACCCGCGACTGGGTGCCGACCCAGTGGCTCTCGGAGGTCGTGATGGCCAGGACCGAGGACTGGTTCGGGCTGGCCGGGGTGGCCTGGCTCTCGGGGTTCCTCGAGATCGCGCTCTTCCTGGGGCTGTACGTCGTGTGCCGCGACCGCGCCGAGCCCCTGGTCGCAGCGGCGCTGACCGCGACCGCGCTCTTCGCGATGCAGAACGGGTTGTCGATGCGGCCGCAGGTGATCAGCTACCTGATGGTCGCCGTCGTGGTCGGAGCCTGGCTGCGCACCCGCCGCGACGGCCGCGTCCGCTGGTGGCTGATCCCCCTTGTCTGGCTGTGGGCGATGCTCCACGGGATGTGGCCGGTGGCCCTGGTGATCGGAGGCGTGGCGGTGGTCGGCCTGGCCCTCGACCGAGCACCCCGAGGGCTGCTGGTGCGGGCCGCCGCGGTGCCGGTGGCCTCCGCGGCCGTCGCCGCCCTCACGCCGGTCGGCCCGAGGCTCTACACCGAGGTGGCCGCGGTCGGGTCGCGGTCCGCCTACTTCGCCGAGTGGGGGTCGCCCGACTGGACCAGCGAGTACGCCGTCGCCGTCGGGGTGCTGTTCGCCGTCGCCGGCGTCGCCATGTGGAAGCGCGAGCACAACGACTGGACCGAGATCCTCCTCGTCGCGCTGGCGGCCGGGTTCGCGGTCTACTCCCAGCGGACGGTCCCGGTCGCGGCCGCCATGATCGCCCCCCTCGCGGCCGCGCCGCTGCAGGACCTCCTCGGCCGTCGTACGCCGGTCGTGCGAGGCGAGCGGCTGGTGCTGGCAGGGGGCGCGGCGGTCGCGCTGGTGGCACTCGCGGTGGCGGTGCCGCACACGTCGGCCGACCCGCCGAAACACGCGGCGTGGATGGACCCGGCGTTGCGCGCGCTGCCACCGGGCACCAAGGTGCTCGACGACTGGGACCAGGGTGGCTACTTCATGTGGCGCTACCCGCAGCTCGACCTGATGATGCACGGCTACGGCGACACCTTCACCACCGACGAGCTGCGACTGAACACCGCTGTGATCATGGTCGAGCCCGGATGGGACGCCACCGTGCGTGCGAGCGGCGCCCGGGTCGCCCTGCTGCGTCCGGGGTCACGCTTGGGCATCCAGCTGTCCGCCCAGGAGGGTTGGCGGGTCGTCCAGCAATCCGAGGACTTCGAGCTCCTCCGCGCACCGGCGTCGTGGAAGTCGGACGGCCCGGCGGTGGCGCCGGGGTTCGGCTCAGCCGGCTGACGCCGCCACCCAGCGCGCCAGCACGTCGGCGGCGGCGCCGGTGTCGACGGCCTCGGCCGCGCGCACGAGCGCCGGGGGCAGTGCCTCGTCGACCGGAGCCGCGGGGGTCTCGTAGACCGCGAGGGCCGCCGCGGCGTTGAGCAGCACGGCGTCGCGGACCGGGCCCGTCTCCCCGCCGAGGACCCGGTGGACGACCTCGGCGTTGTGGGCGACGTCGCCGCCGCGCAGGTCGTCCGGCCGCGCGGTGGGGAGGCCGAGAGTCGCCGGGTCGATCTGCGACGGCGTCACGATCCCGTCGTGCACCAGCCAGGCCTGAGAGGTGGTGGTCGTGGTCAGCTCGTCGAGCCCGTCGTCGCCGCGGAACACCCAGGCGTCGACGCCACGACGAGCCAGGACCCCCGCCATGATCGGCGCCATCCGCGGGTCGGCACAGCCGATCGCCTGGGAGGCGGGCTTGACCGGGTTGGCGAGCGGGCCGAGGACGTTGAACGTCGTGGCGATGCCCAGCTCGCGGCGCGTGGCACCCGCGTGCCGCATCGCCGGGTGGAAGGCCGCCGAGAAGCAGAAGGTGATCCCGACCTGCTCGGCCAGGAGCGCCACCCGGTCGGACGGCAGGTCGAGCCGGATGCCGAGGGCCTCGAGGACGTCGGCGGAGCCGGCCTGGCTCGAGGCCGAGCGGTTGCCGTGCTTGACCACCCGCGCACCGGCGCCCGCAGCGACGATGGCCGCCATCGTGGAGATGTTCACGCTCATCGATCGGTCGCCGCCGGTGCCGACGACGTCGAGTGCCCGGCCGGGGATCGCCAGGGGCGTGGCGACGTCGTACATCGCGTCGATCAGGCCGGTCACCTCGTCGATCGTCTCGCCCTTGGCCCGGAGGGCTACGGCGAACCCGGCGATCTGAGCCGGGGTGGCGGCGCCGGCGAGGATCTCCCCCATCGCCCACTGGGTCTGATCGGGGGTGAGGTCCTGTCGTTGGACGAGGGCGCTGAGCACCTCGCTCCAGCTGGCCGACACGGTCGTCAGGCGGTCGCGGTCGGGGCGGGCAGACGCGGACGCAGGAGATCGGTGACGGCCTCGGCGAGCCGGACCGGGTCGATCGGGTGCGGTACGACGGCCTCCGCGCGCGACCAGGTGGCGAGCCAGGCGTCCTGGGGCCGGCCGATCAGCACCAGCACCGGCGGGCAGTGGTAGATCTCGTCCTTGAGCTGCTTGGCGATGCCCATGCCACCGGCGGGCACGGCCTCGCCGTCGAGGATGGCCAGGTCGATGCCACCGGCGTCCATGTTCTGCAGGACCACGGGCTCGGTGGCGACCTCGACGTACTCCAGCTCGGGCAGGTCCGGGTGGGGACGGCGGCCGAGCGCGAGGATGACCTGCTGCCGGACGTCGACGTCGTCGCTGTAGACCAGCACCCGCAGCGTGCCCTGGCCGGCCTCGGAGTCGCTCACGGGCAGAAGGCTACCGGGAGTCCTCGACGGGCGGCGTGGCGCCCACGGGGTGCCCGGGCGGCACGCCGGGTGGCTCGGCCGAGGCGACCCGCGCGGCACGTGCCTCGCGCGCCTCGAGGAGGTCGAGGCGCCGGTCCTCGCGTTCGGCCTCGCGCATCGACGAGCGGACCCACTGCACGAACAGCACCGCGACGAACAGCAGGCCGACCGCATCGCCGGCGCTCCACAGGATCCCACCCGCGAGCGTCTGGTCGACGTGCGGCGCGGGCAGCCAGGCACCCATCGGTCCCTCGTGCAGCTCGGGGTACCAGGAGCCGCCGATGAGCCGCTTCTGGGCCATGATCGTGACGCCCATGAAGGCGTGGAAGGGCAGCGTCAGGACCACCAGCAGCATCCGGGCCGGGTAGCTGATCCGACCGGGGATCGGGTCGATCCCGACCAGCGGCCAGAAGAAGAGGCAGCCGATCAGGACCATGTGGAAGTGGGTCAGCTCGTGCAGGTAGTCGCTGTGCAGGGTGGCGGGGTACCAGCCGGAGAAGTAGAGCGCCCACGGCGTCAGCACGAACAGCGTGAAGGTGAGCGGCGGGAACGTCAGCACCTTCGCGACGCGTGAGTGCAGGACGACCAGCAGCCAGCGCCGCGGGCGCCGCGGCAGGGTGCGCAGCGCCAGGGTGATCGGCGCGCCGAGTGCCATCGCCAGGGGCACGACCATCGCGAGGACCATGTGCTGGACCATGTGCACGGACAGCAACGTGTCGTCGTACACCCCCAGCCCGGAGACCGTGGCGAGCGCCGCGCTGCCCATGCCGACGACCACGAACGAGAGCGTGCGGCCCACCGGCCAGTGGTCACCGCGGCCGTGCAGGCGCAGCACTCCCCAGAGGTAGAGGCCGGTGCTCACCAGGATCAGCAGCGTCGCCCAGGACACCAGCTCCCACTCGGTGAAGACCCGCCCCAGCGTGAAGCGCGGGAGGGCGTCGTCGTCCGCGCCGACGACGTGGAAGAGGGGTGGGATCACGCTTGGGAGAATATGTCGTCCATCCAGAGGGGGTCGGGGTGCCCGTCTCGGCAGGGTCGGGACATAATGGCGCCCGTGGCGACAGCTTCGACGACGATCCCGGCCTCCCGGCTCCACGGACACCACGACCGACCGAGCATGGTGAGCGTCGGGACGATCATCTGGCTGTCCAGCGAGCTGATGTTCTTCGCCGCCCTGTTCGCGTCGTACTTCACGATCCGGTCGGTCAGCCCGGTGCTGTGGGCGGAGAACACCGAGAAGCTCAACGTCGCGTTCGCAGCGGTGAACACCACCATCCTCGTGCTGTCCTCCCTCACCTGCCAGCTGGGCGTCTTCGCCGCCGAGCGCGGGCAGGTCGGACGCGCGGGCTCGGTGTTCAAGGTCAGCGGCTGGGGCCTGCGCGAGTGGTTCGTGCTCACCTACATCATGGGCGCGGTGTTCATCGCCGGGCAGGCCACCGAGTACGCCTCGCTGGTGCAGGAGGGCATCACCATCCCGAGCTCGGCGTACGGCACGATGTTCTACCTCACCACCGGCTTCCACGGTCTCCACGTGACCGGCGGCCTGGTCGCGTTCCTGTTCGTGCTCGGTCGCACCTTCCTGGCCAAGCGGTTCACCCACGAGCAGGCGGTCAGCGCCATCGTCGTGTCGTACTACTGGCACTTCGTCGACGTGGTGTGGATCGGGCTGTTCGCGACCATCTATCTCATCCAGTGACCCGTAGAGGACAGAGTGTGCGCCTCCTGAACCGCCCCCTCGGACGACTCTCACGTCACCGTCGGGGACCCGTTGCCGGGCTGCTCGTGATGCTGCTGGGCCTGATGCTCATGGGCGGTCTGTACGCCGCGTTCTCGCCGGCCCAGGCGCAGGCCGACAACAGCGCTGCCCAGGTCAAGCAGGGCCGCCAGCTCTTCCTCGTCGGCTGCTCGTTCTGCCACGGCGTCAACGGACAGGGTGTGGAGACGCTCGACGGCAACCAGCTCGGCCCCTCGCTCGTCGGTGTCGGCGCCGCTGCGGTCGACTTCCAGGTCGGCACCGGGCGGATGCCGGCCGTCCAGCCCGGCCCCCAGATCCCGCAGAAGGAGACGTCGTACACCGCGGACGAGATCGCCGCGCTCTCGGCGTTCGTTGCCTCGCTCGGCCCCGGCCCGGCGATCCCGAACGCGAGTGACTGGAGCCTCGACGGTCTGTCCGAGGAGCAGCGGCAGGCGGCCATCTCCCGCGGCGGCCAGATCTTCCTGACCAACTGCACCGCGTGCCACAACTTCGAGGGATCCGGCGGCGCCATGCCGCAGGGCGGCTACGCGCCGCCGATCCGTGGCGTCCCGCCGAAGTACATCTTCGAGGCGATGCTGACCGGGCCGCAGGCCATGGACAACTTCTCCAACGGCAACCTCTCCGTCGAGGAGAAGCGCGACATCATCGCCTACCTGCAGTCTCTGCAGGAGAACCCCGGGTACGGCGGTTTCGGGCTCGGCGGCATCGGTCCGGTGAGCGAGGGCATGTTCGCGTGGCTGGTGGGCATCGGCGGCCTGGTCGGCGTGGCGGTCTGGATCGCCGCCCACACGGCCCGGACGTCCAAGACGAAGGCGGAGGCGGAGGCGTGAGAACCACCCCACACAACTGCTCGCTGCGCTCGCACGTCCGCGGGGGGCTCGCATGAGCGACGAGAACCTTCCCGAGACCACCCACGGCGACCACACGCCCGTGGGCGTCGACGAGCCCATCCCGAACCCCGGCCTCGAGCCCCACCAGTGGCGCCCCACGGACGTCGACCCGAAGGCGGAGAAGCGCGCCGAGCGTCAGGTCGCCGGCCTCTTCGGGCTCGCCATGCTCGGCGCGGTCCTGTTCGTCGTCTCGTACCTCGTCTTCAAGATCGGGCCCACCACCGACACCCTCGAGGGCCTGGGCGCCTCCAACGTCTCCCTCGGCGTCACCCTGGCGGTGACCCTGCTGGCGATGGGCGCCGGCATCATCCAGTGGGCTCGCAAGCTCATGGCCGACCACGAGATCGTCGAGATGCGCCACACCGCCTCCTCCCCGCAGGAGGACCGCGAGGCGACCGTCAGCATCCTCGCCACCGGACTCGAGGAGTCCGGGCTCGGCCGCCGGCCGCTGATCCGCAACACGCTGCTGGGCGCCGGTGGTCTCCTCGGCATCCTGCCGATCATCATGCTGCGCGACCTCGGGCCGCTTCCCGGCGACAGCCTCGACCACACGATCTGGGACCTGGACACGTGGACCCCCGAGGAGCAGGCGTGGTGGGCGACCCAGAACCGCACCCTGATCCGGGTCGTCCGTGACGTCGTCGGCACGCCGATCAAGCCTCACGACCTGGAGATCGGTGACCTGGTCAACGCCGAGCCCGAGATCCTCTTCGCGGTCGACGACCAGGGTCAGCCGATCGTCGAGGGCACACGGGCGCTGGTGATCAAGTCCAAGGCGGCCGTGATCCTGAACCGGATGGTGCCCGAGGACATCGTGTCGGCTCAGACCCTCAACTGGTCGCTCGACGGCATCGTCTGCTACTCCAAGATCTGCACCCACGTCGGCTGCCCGATCTCGCTGAACGAGCGCACCACCCACCACCTGCTGTGCCCGTGCCACCAGTCCACGTTCGACCTCACCGACTCCGGTCGCGTGCTGTTCGGCCCCGCTGCGAGGGCACTGCCCCAGCTGGAGCTGACGGTCGACGACGAGGGCTACCTGGCCGCCAAGCGCGACTTCACCGAACCCGTCGGACCGAGCTTCTGGGAGCGTGGCTGACCATGTCCCTCGACACGAGCAAGATCGCGACCACCAACCGCGAGGAGCCCGCGACGGCCTCCAAGCCGAGCAAGGCCGGTGCTGCCGCCACCTGGGCCGACGACCGGCTCGGGCTCGCGACGTTGATGCGGAAGAACCTGCGCAAGGTCTTCCCCGACCACTGGTCGTTCATGCTCGGCGAGATCGCGCTGTGGAGCTTCGTGGTCCTGCTGCTGACGGGGGTGTTCCTGACCTTCTGGTTCAACCCGAGCATGTCGGAGTCGGTCTACCAGGGCTCCTACACCCAGCTGCGCGGCGTACCGATGTCGGATGCGTACTCGTCGACGTTGCACATCTCGTTCGACGTACGCGGCGGCCTGCTGATGCGGCAGGTGCACCACTGGGCCGCGATGATCTTCATCGCCGCGATGCTCGTGCACATGATGCGCGTGTTCGCCACCGGCGCGTTCCGCAAGCCGCGTGAGCTGAACTGGGTGATCGGGTCCCTGCTGATCCTGCTCGGCATCATCGAGGGCTTCGCCGGCTACTCCCTGCCCGACGACCTGCTCTCGGGCACCGGGCTGCGGATCGCCGACGGCCTGATCAAGGCGACGCCGGTGGTCGGCACCTACATGTCGTTCTTCCTGTTCGGCGGGGAGTTCCCGGGTGACGTGATCATCCCCCGCCTCTACATGGTGCACATCCTGCTGATCCCGGGCCTGCTGCTCGCGCTGATCGGCGCGCACATGCTGTTGCTGGTCTTCCACAAGCACACCCAGTGGCCGGGTCCCGGCCGGACCGAGCAGAACGTCGTCGGCTACCCGATGCTCCCGGTCTACATGGCCAAGGCCGGCGGCTTCTTCTTCATGGTCTTCGGGGTCAGCGCGCTGATGGGCGGGCTGCTGTCGATCAACCCGGTCTGGAAGTACGGGCCTTACGATCCATCGAAGGTCACGGCCGGGTCCCAACCCGACTGGTACATGGGCATCGCGGAGGGCCTGCTCCGGATCATGCCCAACTGGGAGACCCATATCTGGGGCGTCACCATCTCCTGGAACATCATCATCCCGGGCCAGGTCGCGCCGATGGTGCTCTTCGCCATGATCATCGGCTGGCCGTTCCTCGAGGCCTGGGTGACCGGTGACAAGCGCGAGCACCACCTGCTCCAACGCCCGCGCAACGCGCCGACGCGCACGGCGTTCCTCGCCGCGATGGTGACCGTCTACGGGCTGTTGTGGGCTGCCGGCGGCAACGACATCCTCGCCACCCACCTCCACATGAACCTGAACTCGATCACGTACTTCATGCGGGCGGCGATCTTCGTCATCCCGCCGATCGTGTTCTACGTGACCCGGCGTTGGTGCATCGGGCTGCAGCGTGCCGACAACGACCGGCTGCTGCACGGCTACGAGACCGGGATCATCATGCGGGCACCCAACGGCGCCTACACCGAGCGGCACCTGCCGATCAGCGAGCAGCGGGCGTACACGATCACGGCTCGGCACCGCGACGAGATCTACACCCCGGAGTCGGAGACCGACGAGCACGGTGTGGTCGCGCCCGGCAGCCGCCTCCAGCGGGCCCGGGCCAGGCTGTCGCGCGGGATGTACGCCGACAACGTGCAGAAGCCGACCGTCGAGGAGCTCGAGGAGGCCCGGCACCACGCCGAGCACGTCCACGAGCTCGAGGCCGGCCTCGACCACCCCGCCTCGGGGCACGAGTTCGACGACCACGCGCTCCGCGACGCCGACGACGTACCCCTCCGCTCCCACTGACCTGGCACGCGGGCGACGTCGTACGGCGCTGACCTGGCACGCGGGCGACGTCGTACGGCGCTGACCTGGCACGCGGGCGACGTCGTACGGCGCTGACCTGGCATTCGCGCTACGCCTATGCGCGCCGACCCGGCGCGTGGATGACGGTGTACGGCGCCGACCCGGCGATCATGCTTGCGGCCGGGTCACGGTCCTGCCCGGTCCACGCGAGCCGGCCGAGTCGACGGCGCGCACGCTCGATCCCGGCTCTCAGGATGTTTCCTGCCACAGGCGTCGGCCCGCTCACGTGATGGTCGCGGAGGACGTCGATGATCCAGCCACTCTCCGACCTCAGGAACTCGCGGCGGCGTTCATCATGCTCAGACTGGTCGGGACCGTGCCACGCAGCGCCGTCGTACTCGGCGGCATAGCGGAGCTCCGGGACGGCCAGGTCGAGGAAGCACGGCCCCTCCGGGCCGGTCACCTGGTACTGGCACACGTACGGCGGGAGGTCGCCCTCGTCGTGCCAGCAGAGCCCGAGCGCGCACTCCCCTGGTGAGTCGAAGCCGTCGTGCACCATCGGAGCCAAGGCGCGGAGCTGGGTGACCCAGCGATACCCCTTGAACCTCGTATCAGCCTTTCGCCTGATATCTGCTGGGGTGAAGTCAGCGACCTTCATCATCGAGCACATCGCCGCGAAGGCTGGGCGTCGCGGCAGCTGCATGCCGAGATCGCACGTCGTTCGCAGCTTCGAGGTGACGCGCAGCCCGTCGATCTCCACGATCTCGTCGCGCTCCAACGTGCGCTCGCCGCTGCGCATGGCATCGCGTCGCACCCGATTGCCAGCGGGGCGGAAGACGTCGAGGTCCGGGACCTGGAGGTGGTCGCCGGGCGCGAGAACGTTCGGTGCGAGGTGGAGCCACCCGGCGGTGCGGTCGGTGATGACGGCGTCCGCGGGGACGACGAGCTTCGCGCAGGCGATGCGCAGCTCGAGCCCGTCGTCGAGGCCCGCGACATGCATGACACCACGCAAGGGACTGACGACGAGACCGTCACGCACCAGCGCACTCAGGCGCCGTTCCGGAACCCGAGCCAGAGCCTCACGGCGTGTGAAGGGCCGGTCCACCGGAAGTCCCACGGCAGGGCCGAGCAGCGTCGTACTCATGCTCCAGGGCTGCCCCGCACTGCGGGCGGCCAACCCTCGACGTCCTCGACCTGTGGAGGACCCCCGTCGGCCACGTCGTACGGCGTCGCCGCAGCGCCGGGTCAGCGTCGTACGGCGTCGCCGCAGCGCCAGGTCGGCGTCGTACGGCGTCGCCGCAGCGCCAGGTCAGCGTCGTACGGCGTCGCCGCAGCGCCAGGTCAGCGCCCCCACGCGTCGCCGCGACGCCAGGTCAGTGGAGGGAGGAGCCCTCGGCGTACGTCGAGTACGGCTCGTTCCAGTCGCCGTAGCCGTTGTCGAGGGTCATGTGCACGTTGGACCCGGTGTACTCGACGACGTCACCGATCTGCGAGTGGTTGTAGAGCCAGCCGGCGTTCGCGGTGCTCATGCCCGTGCAGCCGTGCGAGACGTTCGAGTGCCCCTGGTCGGCCACGGACCACGGTGCGGCGTGCAGGAACTCACCGGAGTAGGTCAGGCGCATGGCGTACTCGACGTTCTTGATGTTGTAGCCCAGCGCGCTGTTGGGGTCGATCCCGATCGTCTCGGAGTTCATCGTGTGGAAGCGATCCTTCTCGATGATCACCTTGGTGCCGGAGCGGGTGGTGAACCCGGGCATGCCGGTGGTGACCGGGATCGTCCGCACCAGGTGGCCGTTGTCGTACACGTGCAGCTGGTCGGTCTGGATGTTGACCTTGTACACGTGCGAGGCGCCGACGTGGAAGGTGGTGGAGCGGTCCAGCTGTCCGTAGATGCCGTTGCCGGCCGGGACGCCGTTGATGTCGGCGTTGACGGTCACGGTCGTGTCGGGCTTCCAGTAGTGGACCGGGCGCCAGTGGACCTCGTTGGCGCTGAGCCAGTGCCAGGAGCCCTTCTGCGCGGGCTGCGAGACCACGTGCAGGTTCTTCTCGATCGACGCGCGGTCGGTCACCGGCACGTCGAACTTCACGATCACCGGCATGCCGACGCCCACGGTCTGACCGGACAGCGGAGCGATCGACGGGTAGGTCTGCTGGTCGAGCGTGAGCGGCGCCGTGCGGAAGTGGGTCGTCCGGGTCACGGTCTTGCCACCGGCGGACTCCGCCGAGCTGACCACGGTGTACGACGTGCTGGGCTCGAGGAGGACCCCGGCGGTCCACGACTCTCCGTCGGCGGACATCTTCCCGGCCAGCGAGCCGGACTTCGAGCTCACGGCGACCGAGGTCAGGTGGCCGTTCTTGGCCGTGACGTGGACGCGGTGGTCGACCGACACGTCGGTGGCGCCCCGGGCCACGTTGGTCGTGACGACGGCAGCGGGCTCGACGGCCTGCTCGGTGGTGCCGTGGGTGGACCCGGAGCCCTGACGGGGCTGCAGGCCACCGGCGGCATGGCCGGACCCGCCCAGGTCACAGCCGGCCGCAGCCAAGGACAGGCCGAGCAGGGCAGCGACGAGCACGGTTCGACGGGCACGCAGGAACGACATCGGACTCCCCGGAGGTGAAGAAAAGACACTTCAATGTAACCCGCGACCCCCCACCAACCGGGAATCGTCGGGGCACGGAGAGTTCCGTGCACCACTGAGACGCAGACGCGGCCCGATCGGTTGCCGAGTCGTCAGTGGGCGTGCTCGCCGCGGTAGTACTCGAAGATCCAGCCGGACAGCGCCAGCGCGCCCAGGCCGAACCCGATGATCACCAACCACCAGGCACCGATCGCCACGGCGTACACGATCACGCCGAGCGACGAGGCGCACCACAGCGGCCACCAGGAGTACGGCGGGAAGAAGCCGAGCTCGCCGGCGCCGTCGGCGATGTCGCCGTCCTTGCGGTCCTCCGGGCGCGGCTCCATCTTCGCCGCGTGGAACCCGAGGTACAGGGTCACCATCGCCGCCAGCAGCGTCGTCATCACCAGCGCGGACGTGCCGGTCCAGTCACCGGCGATCAGCCAGTACGCCGGGCTGACCACCACGAAGAACGCCGTGGTGATCGCGAAGATCCAGGCCTCGACCTTCACTCGTCGTCCTCCCGGTCGATCTGCTCACGCAGATGTCCCTCCCGGCCGTCGACCGACGGCGCGTCGACCAGATCGGTCTCGCCGAGGTCGTCGTTCTGCTCCATCTCCATCAGGGCTATCTCGGGGTGGTGCAGGTCGAAGGCCGGCGACTCGGAGCGGATCCGCGGGATGCTCTCGAAGTTGTGGCGCGGCGGTGGACAGCTCGTGGCCCACTCCAGCGACCGGCCCCAGCCCCAGGGGTCGTCGACCTCGACCAGGGGCGCGTTGCGCGAGATCCAGACGTTGTAGAGGAACGGGAACGTCGAGGCGGCCAGCAGGAACGAACCGACGGTGGAGACCTGGTTGAGGGTGGTGAACCCGTCCTGCGGGAGATAGTCCGCGATCCGTCGCGGCATGCCCTCGACACCCAGCCAGTGCTGCACCAGGAAGGTCGTGTGGAAGCCGATGAAGAGCATCCAGAAGTGCACCTTGCCGAGCCGTTCGTCGAGCATCCGCCCGGTCATCTTGGGCCACCAGAAGTAGAAGCCCGCGAACATCGCGAACACGACGGTCCCGAAGACGACGTAGTGGAAGTGGGCGACCACGAAGTAGGAGTCGGACACGTGGAAGTCCAGCGGCGGGCTGGCCAGGATGACACCGGTCAGGCCACCGAACAGGAACGTGATCAGGAAGCCGATGCTCCAGAGCATGGGGGTGTCGAAGGATATGGATCCGCCCCACATCGTGCCTATCCAGTTGAAGAACTTGACCCCTGTTGGAACGGCGATCAGGAACGTCATGCCGGAGAAGAACGGCAGGTCCACCCTGCCGGTCACGAACATGTGGTGCGCCCACACCGCGATCGAGAGGATCGCGATGGCGAGAGTCGCGCCGACCAGCCCGACGTACCCGAAGATCGGCTTGCGGCTGAACACCGGAAGGATCTCGGAGACGATCCCGAAGAAGGGCAGCGCGATGATGTAGACCTCGGGGTGACCGAAGAACCAGAACAGGTGCTGCCACAGGATCGGGCCACCGTGGCTGGTGTCGAAGACGTGGGCTCCGAGTCTTCGGTCGGCCTCCAGGGACAGCAGTGCGCCGGCGAGCACCGGGAACGCCACCAGCACCAGCAGGCTGGTGACCATCGTGTTCCACACGAAGATCGGCATCCGGAACATGGTCATGCCGGGGGCGCGCATGCAGATGATCGTGGTGATGAAGTTGACCGCGCCGAGGATGGTGCCGAGACCGGCCATCCAGAGACCCATGATCCACAGGTCGCCACCGACGCTGGGTGACCGCACCGCGTCGGACAACGGCGTATAGGCGAACCAGCCGAAGTCGGCGGCGCCGGAGGGGGTCAGGAAACCGGAGGCGGCGATCAGGCCGCCGAAGAGGAACAGCCAGTAGCTGAACATGTTGAGCCGCGGGAACGCGACGTCGGGCGAACCGATCTGCAGCGGCATGAGCACGTTGCCGAAGCCGAAGAACAGGGGCGTCGCGAACAGCAGCAGCATGATCGTGCCGTGCATCGTGAACAGCTGGTTGTAGACCTCGTCGTTGACGAACTGCATGCCCGGGTTGGCCAGCTCCGAGCGCATGATCAGCGCCATCACGCCGGCGACCAGGAACCACGCGAACGAGGTGGTGAGGTAGAGCTTGCCGATCACCTTGTGGTCGGTGGTGGTGAGGACCTTGACGATCGTCTCGCCGAGAGCGCGACGTGGGACCTCCACCGTGGTCGAGGTCGAGGGGGTGGTGGCAGTCATTCGGACCCTCCATCGGGCGTCCCGAGCGGGTGCGACAGTCCGGACTGGGTCTGAGACGTGATGCCGCCGAGCAGCGGCTTGTCGGAGACGTTGCCTTCAGCCTGAAGGCTCTGCAGGTAGTTCTCGTAGTCGTCCACGGACACGATCCGGACGAGGAACAGCATCCGCGAGTGGTAGACGCCGCACAGCTCGTAGCACTTGCCGCGGTAGGTCCCCTCGACGGTCGGGGTCACCGAGAACTGGTTGTCGTCGGCGGCGGGGCCCGGGATGACGTCGAGCTTCTCCAGGAAGCCGGGCACCCCGAAGTCATGGATCACATCGGGTGAGTGCAGCTTGAACGTGACGGTCTTACCGACCGGGATCACGAGGGTCGGCGGGGTGCCGGCCTCCCCCACGCTGTAGAGGACCTTGTCGTCCGGCGTGGGGATGGTGCCGCCCGGGAGGTAGTTGAAGGTCCAGGTCCACTGCTGGCCCACGACGTAGACGGTCACGTCGGGGTTGGGGACGGGTTCCTGGATGATGTTCTGGGTGCGCTCGGTGTGGACGAAGAACACCACGACCATCACGATCGGCGCGATCGTGTAGAAGATCTCGAGCGGCAGGTTGTAGCGGGTCTGCACCGGTATGTCGTCTTCGCTGCGCCGCCGGAAACGCCAGATCGCGTAGAAGATCAGGCCCCACACGACCGCACCGGTCAGCAGCGCGGCGACCCAGGCCCAGCGCCAGAGGACGAAGGTGTGCTGCCCCTCCTCCGTGACCGGGTCGGGCATCGCGAAGTTGGACCACTCGTGCCGGGTGTGCGCGCTACAACCCGACAGGACGACCACGAGGAAGATGGCGCCGAGAACGACCGCGCTCCGCCGCGAACGACGGGTGGTCGAGGCCGTGGAAGCAGGGACGTGCCGACCCACGAACGAGCCTTTCTGCTCGGCGATCACCAACAGCCAGCACACTATCCGAAACCGCAGGACGACTGCGGGGTGGGGCACCCGGCAGGTCGGGCCGGTTAGGTTGGCCACGTGTCAGCCACCGACGGCTCCGTGGAGCACGGTCGCCGGGTCTACCTCGACACCGCCTCCGGCGAGGCCCTGCACCCGGCCGCCCACCAGGCCTACGCGGCCGCGCTGGACGCGGCGTACGCCGACCCACGGCGGCTGCACCACGCGGGACGCACGGCACGCCTGGTCCTCGACAACGCCAGGGCGGCGACCGCCGAGGCGTTGGGTCTCCGGCCCGACGAGGTGTCCTTCACGTCCTCGGGCACCGCGGCCGTGCAGCGGGGCCTCCTCGGCCTCCACCGCGGCGCCGAGCGCCGGGGCGACACCATCGTGTACAGCGCCGTCGAGCACTCCTCGGTGATCGAGGCAGCGACCTGGACCAGGAGCCCGACGCGGTCGGTGCCCGTCGACCCGGAGGCCCGGATCGACCTGGAGGCGCTCGACCTGGAGGACGCCACGGTCGTGGCCTGCCAGTCCGCCAACCCCGAGGTCGGCACCGTGCAGCCGGTCGCCGACCTCGCGGCCCGGTTGGACGGCGTACCGCTCTTCGTCGACGCCTGCGCGTCGGCCGGCCGGATGCCGCTGCCCGAGGGGTGGGCGGCACTGGCGGCGTCGGCCCACAAGTGGGGCGGGCCGGCGGGCGTGGGCATCCTGGCCGTACGCCGGGACGCCCGCTGGCGCGAGCCCTTCCCGGAGGACGATCGAGCCGGCGCTCGCGAGACGGGCTTCGAGAACGTGCCGGCCGTCCTCGCCGCGGCGGCCGCGCTCCAGGCCGTCGTCGCCGAGCGTGAGACCGAGGACGCCCGGCAGCGCGCCCTGGTCGACCGGATCCGTCGCTCGGTCGTCGGGATCCCCGACGTGGACGTCGTGGGCTCCCCCACGGAACGGCTCCCCCACGTGGTCACCTTCTCCTGCCTCTACGTCGACGGCGAGGCGCTGGTGACCGAGCTCGACCGGAGCGGCTTCGAGGTCGCGAGCGGGTCGGCATGCACCTCCTCGGCGCTCGAGCCGAGCCACGTGCTGGCAGCGATGGGCGCGCTCACCCACGGGAACGTGCGCGTGTCGGTCGGCCGCGAGACCACCGACGACGACGTGGATCGCTTCCTGGCGACCCTCCCGGGCGTCGTCGACGACCTGCGCGAGCGCCTGTGATGCTCGAGCTCGACTGCCGGGGGCTGGTCTGCCCGGCCCCGATCATCGAGCTGGCCCGCCGGATCGGCGACGTCGCGCCCGGTGAGCTGGTCGGCGTCGTCGCGGACGACACCGCCGCGAGGTACGACGTACCGGCGTGGTGCCGGATGACCGGTCAGGAGTACGTCGGCGAGGAGACCGCCGACGACGACGTGCCGCGCTACGTCGTACGCCGGGTCAGGTGAGGCGGGCTGCGACCTCGACAGCGGCCTCGTCGCCGTAGGACAACCGGATCCGGTCGACGAACTGCTCGGCGCTGAAGGCGTACTCCTGGGTGCCGACGGTCTCGACGACGTACGCCGCGAGCACGCAGCCGATCTGGGCCGAGCGCTCGTGCCCGAGCTCCCACTCCAGGCCGGCCAGGAAGCCGGCCCGGAAGGCGTCGCCGACCCCGGTCGGCTCGACGGCGGTGACGCCCGATGCCGCCTTGACCTCGATCGGCTCGGCGTCGCGGGCGAGGATGCGGACCCCGGCGGCGCCGAGCGTGGTCACCTGGGTGCCGACCCGGTTCAGGACCTCCTCGGCCGACCAGCCGGTCTTGGACTCGATCATCGCCGACTCGTACTCGTTGGAGAACAGGTACGTCGCGCCGTCGATCAGGTCGCGGATCAGCTCGCCCTCGCTGAAGGCCAGCTGCTGGCTGGGGTCGGCGATGAACCGGTAGCCGCGCTGCCGGCACTCGCGGGTGTGGCGGAGCATGCCCTCGGGGTCGTCGGCGGCGATCAGCACGAAGTCGGGCTCACCGACCTGCTGCACGATCGGGAGCAGCTCGATCAGCCGGGCCTCGCTCATCGCACCGGGGTAGAAGGAGGCGAACTGCGCCATCGTGCTGTCCGTCGTACAGACGAAGCGAGCGGTGTGGCGGCTGTCGGAGATGTGCACGAACGAGCAGTCGACGCCGTGCCGCTCCAGCCAGCTGCGGTAGTCGGTGAAGTCCTCGCCGGCCGCGCCCACGAGCACGGGCTGCAGGCCGAGGCGGCCGAGCCCGAAGCACATGTTGGGCGCGACTCCCCCGCGTCGGATCTCGAGGTCGTCGACCAGGAAGGACACCGAGATCTTGTCCAGCTGGTCGACGACGAGGGAGTCCTTGAACCTTCCGGCGAAGGTCATCAGGTGGTCGGTGGCGATGGAGCCGCAGATCAGCAGGGACACGGCACGGAACACTACCCATGAGTACGGCTGTGAGTACTCATCGGCAGCCCGTACCGTCGAGTCATGGCCGCTCCTCAAACCCCCTCGCACCTGACTCACGATGAGCTCGACACCGTGAGCCGGCAGCGTGCGGACTGCGCCGCCGTCGGTCGCAACCTGCGCCTGGAGCGGGTGGCCCGTGCCGCGGTCGCCGGGCCACCGAGCCTGGAGTACGACGACTTCCCGCGTGAGGTGCCCAAGCGCGACATCACGGTCAGCGAGGCAGCCGCCCGCCTGGCCAACGCACTGCACCTGCACCTGGACTGAGACTGGGCTGCGAGCCGCCCGGCGAGCACGCTCGTTCCCCCGGCTCCGCCGGCTCGGAACGTCCTCACTCGTGCACGAAGCCCCCGCCGAGTCGTCTCGGAAAGGCGGGGGCTTCGTGACGTCTGTGCTTGTGCCTGGCGAGCAAGCTCGCTGCGGTGCTCCCTCCGGCCGTTCCGCCCCGGCTCCGCCGGGTCGGAACGTCCTCAGTCGTCAGTGGAACGAGTCTCCGCAGGCGCACGAGCCGGTGGCGTTCGGGTTGTCGATGGTGAAGCCCTGCTTCTCGATCGTGTCGACGAAGTCGATCATCGCGCCGTTGAGGTAAGGGACACTCATCCGGTCGACCACGACGGCCACGCTGTCGAAGTCGGTCACGACGTCGCCGTCGAGGGTGCGCTCGTCGAAGAACAGCTGGTAGCGCAGCCCGCTGCAGCCACCGGGCTGCACCGAGATCCGCAGCTGGAGGTCGTCACGACCCTCCTGCTCCAGCAGGCTCTTGACCTTGGAAGCGGCGACCGGGCTCAGGTTGATCTGGTCGGTACGGCGCTCTTCGGTGACCTGCTCGGTCATGCTGCTGGCTCCTTCACTGGTGCGATGCACGTATGACAGACCCAATTCTGTCACAGGCGGGGTTATTCCTCTCGATCCACACGGGGAGCGGACGGGCTCTCACCGCGACCAGGTCCGTGCGACCCGCGCGGCCAGCTCGGCGAGGCTGTCGGCCGGCTCGGTGAGCGCGCGCTCCTCACCGACGAGCTCCACCAGGGAGTACGCCGACTCGATGCCCAGGGCGCGCATCTCGCGGGCACCGACCAGCACCTGGCCGGCAAGTGCGATGCACGGCCGCAGGGCTTCGGCCGCGACCGTCGCGACGCCGTACGGCACCTTGCCGGAGCGGCTGGAGAAGTCGAACGCGCCCTCCCCGGTCACCACCAGGTCGGCCCGGCGGGCCCGCGCGGGGAGGTCCACGGCGTCCGCCACGACGTCGAAGCCCGGCCGTCGCCCCGCGCCGAGGAGGAGCAGGGCGAAGCCGAGGCCGCCCGCCGCCCCGGCGCCCTTCTCGAGGGAGGTACGGCGGTCGGTCGCCGCAGCGAGCTCCTCGAGCACCCGGTCCACGGCTGGGAGCCGCTCCTCGGGAATGCCCTTCTGCGGGCCGAACGTCTTGGTCGCTCCGAACAGTCCGGTCAGCGGGCTGTCGACGTCGCTGGCACAGGTCAACCGGATCCCGGCGACGCTTGCACGGGCCGGGGCGAGATCCACCCCGGTCACGCCGGCCAGCCCGGCCGCTCCCTCGTCGAGTGGCCGGTCGGCGGTGGCACCGAGCGCGCCGAGGAGGCCCGCTCCCCCGTCGTTGGTGCCTGAGCCGCCGAGGCCGACCGTGATGTCGGTGGCCCCTGCTTCGATCGCCTGCATGAGCAGCTCGCCGACGCCCCACGAGGTGGCGCTCTCGGCGCGCTCACCCCCGGTCAGGGTCAGCCCGCACGCCTGAGCGCTCTCGACCCAGGCCCGGTCGCCCGCGAGCAGCACGGCGCCGGGAGTCGGTTCGCCGTGTGGTCCCCGGACGGTCGCTGCCGCGAGGTCACCGCCGAGCGCCGCGTGCAGCACGTCGACGAACCCGGGGCCGCCGTCGGCCATCGGGGCGAGGTCGAGATCGTCCTCGGGCGCCCTTCGGCGCCAGCCGTCCGCGATCGCCCGGGCTGCCTCCACGGCGGTGAGGGTGCCGGCGAACTTGTCCGGCGCGACAAGGACGCGCACGCCCCCAGTCTCGCCGTCGAGGGCGCACTCACGCCGACCGGGTCAGCAGACCGGCGATCATGGCCGCCGATCCGGCGAGGGCAGAGGCGGCACGCACGTGGTTCCAGACCTCCCACGGCCGGGCGTAGTCGCGCCAGGCCTGGGCGGCGTGGGGACCGTCGGCAGTGACGGAGGCGAAGGCGTCGTTGTGCGGGATGTGGTAGATCGCGGTGATCGCGAACGACGCGACGTAGAGCAGGCAGCCGAGCAGGACCAGCCCCGTCCCGACCGTCGCGTCGCCTCGCAACCGGAGCAGGGCTGCGACGGCCACGCCGAGGCACAGCAGGAGCGTGACGACCATGTCGACGGCCAGCATCGACCGCGGCGCCACCTTGTTGATCTGTTGCATGGTGGCGACGGCCGCGGCCGGCGGCGAGTCGTCGAGACCGGGCATCACGAGAGTGGAGAAGCCGAACAGCACGCCGCCGAAGGCGGCCGAGCCGAGCGCGGCGAGGACGGTGGTGATCTGGGTCAGGTTCATGACTCCAGTGCAGCGGCGATCGACGAGACTTTCCATGGGTGAGAGTGCCCTCTGCCTAGGAATTCGTCTACGCTTCACCCGTGGATCCACTGTCGAGCCTGATCGACGCACCCCGCGGGCGGGGGTCGTTCCTGCTCCGGGTGCCGATGGCGCGTCCGTGGTGCCTCCGGATCCGGGACGAGGCGCCGCTGACGGTCGTCGCGGTGACCCGCGGCGCTGCCTGCTTCACCCGGCAGCCGGACCCTCCGGTGCCACTGTCGGTCGGCGACCTGCTGCTGGTGCGCGGCCCCGCGCCGTACGACGTGAGCGACCTGCCTGGCCGCGACCCGATCGCGGTCATCCACCCGGGCAACCGGAGCGAGACTCCCGACGGCGCCAGCCTCGACCTGCCGATGACCCACGGCCTGCGCACCTGGGGCAACGACCCCGACGGCGAGGACGGTCTGCTGGTCGGCAACTACGCGTCCGTCGGCGAGGTCGGCGCCCGGATGCTGGCCGCGCTGCCGGGGTGGCTGGTGATCCGTGACGACGAGTGGGACAACCCGCTCGTCGGCCTGTTGCTCGAGCAGCTCGAGCGTGAGGCTCCCGGCCAGGCGAGCCTGCTCGACCGCCTGCTCGATGCCCTGGTGGTGGCCGCGGTCCAGCACTGGGCGACGACGGCCGACGACCTGCCGCCCTGGCTGCGGGCCGGCGACGACCGCGAGGTCGCCCGCGCCCTCACCCTGGTCCACGACCATCCCGCGACGCCGTGGACCCTCACGTCGCTGGCGCGCGAGGTCGGCCTGTCCCGGGCCGGCTTCTCCCGGCGGTTCACCACGGCGGTCGGCGAGTCACCGATCGCCTACCTGAGCGCCTGGCGTCTGGCCCTGGCCGCCGACCTGCTCGCCGGCAGCGACGACACCGTCGGCGAGATCTCGCGCGCGGTCGGTTACGCCAGCCCGTTCACCTTCAGCGACGCCTTCAAGCGGTCGTACGGCGTCAGCCCGGTCGAGCACCGGCGTCGCGGCCGCGCGGGGTGAGCCGTCACTCGGCCGCGGCGTCGGCGGTGCGCGTGACGAGGTCGGCGACCACACCCTGCAGGTCGCCGGTGCGCTCGAACGCCTGCCGCTGGCGACGCGCGCCGGTGCCGCTGGTGGCGAGCCGGGCCAGGCCGTCGTCGACCAGGGCGGAGTCCCCCGCCGACTCCAGCGCGGGCCCGACCTCCTCGGTCAGCGCCCGTAGCGCCTCGGCGGCGGGCACCCGCTCCCACGTCAGCGGATGCACGAGATCACCGGTCAGGCCGTAGCGCGCAGCACGCCACCAGGCCGCCCGCAGGAGGTCGCTGCGCGCCGGATCACGAGGCTCGCCCGGCGCCGCGAGGGTCTCCACCAGTCCCCGCGCCAGCGCGGCGGCCAGGACGGCGTCGTCCACGTCGGTGCAGGTGTCGGCGACCCGGATCTCCACGGTGGGGTACGTCGCCGACAGTCGCGCGTCGTAGTAGAGCATCCCGTCGTCGAGCGCGGCCCCGACGCGGATCAGGGTGTCGCTGACGCGGTGGTACTCCGCGGCCG
Source organism: uncultured Actinomycetota bacterium (assembly GCA_963833775.1). Lineage (GTDB taxonomy): Bacteria > Actinomycetota > Actinomycetes > Propionibacteriales > Nocardioidaceae > Nocardioides. Next base: position 591,487 of record CAWHZH010000015.1, read on the forward strand.
ATCCGTACGGCTCGGCCGTGCCGGCGGTGGGCCAGCGGGTCCACACCTGCTGCCGCCACGAGGCGTATCCGGTGTCGCGTCCCGAGGCGTACGGCGAGTTGGACGTGAGCGCGGTCAGCAGCGGGAGCCAGGGCCGCAGCCCGTCGATGACGCGCACTCCCTCCTCGTCGTCGGCCACGTCGACGTGGACGTGCATGCCGAGGGTGCCGGCGCCGCGGCCGGTGTCGCCGAACTCCTGCACGATCCGCTCGTAGCGCGGGTTCGCGCTGACCTCCGGTACGACGGCACCCAGCGGCGCGGTGGCGACCGCCACGACCGCCACACCGGACTCCTCGGCGGCCGCGATCGCCGTACGTCGTGCCTGGCGCAGCTGGCGGGAGAGCTCGGCGAGGTCGTCGGTGGCGTCGGTGTGGGTCTCGACCATGTGGCGCAGGAGCTCACCTTCGAGGTCGCGCGAGGCGGACGGAGGCGGCGCGTCCCCGTGCTCGGTGCGGTGCTCGTGCAGCACGGCACCTGCGGCGTTGGCCAGCTCGCCGGTCTCGGGGTCCACGAGGAGGAGCTCCTCCTCTACTCCGACCTTGCGCACCGAGGACCTGTACCCATCCTGGCCGACCCCACGCCGGTCTAGGTTGGGCCGGTGACTGACGTGCGCATCCGACCGATGACCACGGAGGACGTGGCAGCCGCCGAACGGGTGACCGCGATCGGGTTCCACGAGCTCGACACCCGGATGTTCCGCCGGTCCTGGCCCGACCCGCAGCTGCGCCCGCCGGAGCGCAGCCTCGCCTGGGTCCGCCGTACCCGACACCTCGTCGCCACCGACCCCGGTGGCTGCTGGGTGGCCGAGCGGGACGCCGAGCTGCTCGGCGTCGTCGTGTCGTTCGTGCGCGAGAAGATGTGGCTCCTCGCGTCGTACGCCGTGGTGCCCGGCGCCCAGGGACTCGGGCTCGGCCGGGCCCTGCTCGCCCCGGCGCTCGAGCACGGCAAGGGGTCCCTGCGCGGGATGCTCAACGCGTCGAACGACCCGAAGGCGGTGCGGCGGTACCACGACGTGGGCTTCCGGCTGTACCCGCAGATGTTCCTCCGCGGCAAGCCCGACCGTTCGACCATCCCCGTCGTCGAGAAGGTGCGTGACGGGAGCGCGAACGACATCGACCTGATGGACTCGGTCGACCGTCGGACGCGTGGTGCGGCGCACGGTCCCGACCACGAGATCCTGCTGGAGCAGTACCGGCTCGTGGTCAGCGACACCATGACGGGGCAGGGCTACGCCTACCTCGACGATGGCATCGCCCTCCTCGCGGCGACCGACCGTCGTACCGCCGCGAGACTGATGTGGGAGGCCATCGCCTCGAGCGACGACCTGCTGATCGGCCACATCACCCCCGAGAACGACTGGGCCGTCGAGGTGGGGCTGGCGGCGCGGCTCGAGCTCGACCAGGGCGGGTACCAGGCGCTGCGGCGGATGAAGCCGCCCAAGCCGTACCTGCCCCACGGCGCCCTGATGTGAGCAGGGTCGGTCAGCTGAACGGGCCGCGCACCGACACACCGCCGTCGATGACGACCTGCTGCCCCGTCACGTACGACGACTCCGACGAGCCGAGATAGACCGCTGCTGCGGCGACGTTCATCCGGATCTGATCGGCGGCGTACTCCGCCGCCACCATCGCGGCCACGTCCTCGGCCGAGCGGACGTCACCGGTCAGTGCGCACGCCGGACGGCCTGGGGCGCGCACGTCGGCGGCCGCGGTGATGGCCCGGCCGATACCCGCTCCTCCACCGCCGATGACCAGGCACCGCAAGCCCTCCATGCGCATGTCAGCACCCCAGGCGCGGGTCCCTACGATGAACCCATGAGCACCGTCGACCTCTCCCTGCTGCCCCTGGGTCGCGGCACGGACCTCACCGCCGAGCGTGGCGTCGAGTGCCCGGGTGACCTCCCGGCGCCGTCCGACCCCACCTTGGTGGCGCGTGCCCGGGCGGCGAAGGAGACGCTCGGCGAGCGGTTGTTCGTGCTCGGGCATCACTACCAGCGCGACGAGGTCATCCAGTTCGCCGACGTCACCGGCGACTCGTTCAAGCTCGCCCGCGACGCGGCCGGGCGTCCCGCTGCCGAGTTCATCGTCTTCTGCGGCGTGCACTTCATGGCCGAGTCCGCCGACATCCTCACCGCGCCGACCCAGCACGTGATCCTCCCCGACCTGGCCGCCGGCTGCTCGATGGCCGACATGGCCCGCCTCGCGCAGGTGGAGGACTGCTGGGACGCGTTGGACGACGCCGGCGTCGCCGACAGCGTCGTACCGGTCACGTACATGAACTCCTCCGCCGACATCAAGGCGTTCTGCGGCCGCCACGGCGGGGCCGTGTGTACGTCGAGCAACGCCGACGTCGCCCTCGAGTGGGCGTTCGCGCAGAAGCAGGACGCGAAGGTGCTGTTCTTCCCCGACCAGCACCTCGGCCGCAACACCGCGGTGCTGAAGCTCGGGATGACCCTCGACGACTGCGTGGTCTGGGACCCCCGGCAGCCCGGCGGCGGCGTCGCACCCGAGGCGCTGGCGAGAGCCCGGATGATCCTGTGGAAGGGCCACTGCTCGGTGCACGGGCGGTTCTCCGCCGACGTCGTCGACGAGCTGCGCGTCCGCAAGCCCGGGATCAAGATCCTGGTCCACCCCGAGTGCACCTACGACGTGGTGACCCGGGCCGACCTGGTCGGCTCGACGGAGTTCATCATCAAGACCATCGAGGCCGCGCCACCGGGATCCAGCTGGGCGATCGGCACCGAGCTGAACCTCGTGCAACGGCTCGCGCGGGCGCACCCCGAGCAGGACATCGCCTTCCTCGACCGCAACGTCTGCTACTGCTCCACCATGAACCGGATCGACCTCCCCCACCTGGTGTGGGCGCTCGAGTCGCTGGTCGACGGCGTGGTCGTGAACCGGATCCAGGTCGACCCCGACACCGAGCAGTGGGCCAAGGTCGCCCTGCAGCGGATGCTCGACCTCCCCGGCCGCTCCCACCGCGACTGACCGCTGACCTGGCGCTCTGTCGACGCCGTACGACGCTGACCCGGCAGCTTGACGACGCCCTACGACGCCGACCCGGCAGCTTGACGACGCCGTACGACGCTGACCCGGCAGCTTGACGACGCCCTACGACGCCGACCCGGCAGCTTGACGACGCCGTACGACGCCGACCCGGCGGTCGACCGTACGCAGGTGCAGGGTCGCCGCGGCTCAGCGTCAACCAACTGCCAGGTCGGCGCGCGTCAGCGTCAACCACGTGCCAGGTCGGCGCGCGTCAGCGTCAACCACGTGCCAGGTCAGCGCGCCTCAGCGTCAACCACATGCCAGGTCAGCGGTCAGAGGCCGGGAGCACCCCAGAGGGCGAGCCAGCGCTGGAGGTCCTCCTCCATCGGGAGCTCCGCCTTCAGCTCGTCGCGGAGCTGGATCTCCAGGAGGTTGTCGCGGGTCTTGGGGCCGTTCGGGGCGAACCCGTAGAACGTGCCCCGCTTGTACAGGTAGACCAGCCCGACCTTCCGGCCGCTCCGGTCGGCGAACGGGACCACGGAGCACAGCAGCCCGTCGCCGAAGCCCTGCTCCTCGAGCGCGGTGTTGACCGCGTGCAGGTCGGTGCACAGGCCCTCGACGTCGTCCGGGCCACGGGTCACGACGAGCCAGGTGAAGCCGAAGTCGTCACGCGAGACCGCCACGTCGGGCTTGTCGGGGTCGTCCTTGATCAGGGCGATCACGTCGTCCTGCGTCTGCTGGTACGCCGGCCCGTCGGCCGCCCGGAAACACACCGACCCGGTGCCGGTCGGGGTGAGACCGGCCGAGGTCTCGAGTGTCACGGCGGCGCTGGGGATCAGGAAGAGGGAGTCGAGGTCGGCCTTCTTGGGCTTCGTCCGCCCGGTGATCGCGCCCCAGAAGCCCGTCACAGCGACGGCGGGCCGTCGGCCGGGCGGCTCAGCTCGGCCTGGATCTTCGCGAGCTGCTCGAGCCGCTGCTCGAGCGAAGGGTGGGTCGAGGTGAGCTGGCTCAGGCTGACGCCCTTGATCGCCGGGGCGATGAAGAAGGCGTTCATCGAGCTGGTGGCGCGCAGGTCGCGTTCGGGCACGGCCGACATCCCGCCGGAGATCTTCGTGAGCGCCGACGCCAGCGCCTGGGGCTTCATGGTCAGGTAGGCGCCCGACCGGTCGGCGCACAGCTCGCGGTAGCGCGAGAGCAGCCGGGTCAGGAAGAAGCTGACCGCGTAGACCAGCAGGCTGACCCCCAGCACCACGATCCAGGCCGGGAAGCCGTTGTTGTCGTTGCTACGGCGCCCGCCGAACAGCGCGCCGTACTGGGCACCGCGGGTCAGCATCCCGGCCACGATGCCGGCGGTGGAGGCGATGGTCATCACGGTGACGTCGCGGTGGGCGACGTGGCTGAGCTCGTGGGCGAGCACGGCCTCCATCTCATCGGCCGTGAGCAGCCCGAGGATGCCCGTGGTCACGCAGACCACGGAGCGCTCCGGTGAGCGGCCGGTCGCGAACGCGTTGGGGACCGAGATGTCGGCGACCCCGACGCGGGGCTTCGGCATGTCGGCGAGGGCGACGAGGCGGTCGATCATGGCGTGCAGCTCGGGCGCCTCCTCGGGCGTCACCTCGCGGGCGCGCATGGCCTTCATCGCGACGGTGTCGGAGAAGTACCACTGCCCCCAGGCGATCCCGATGGCGATCACCGCGATGATCGGCGTCCAGGCCGGCGGCAGGATGAACATCAGCGCCACGACGAGCGCGACGAACACCGCTCCGAGCAGGAACATCACGGAGGTCATCCGGACCGTGAGGCCGGAGTCGGAGGTGAATCGGGTGCGTGCCATGTCTCCAGTGTCAACCAGGGATCAAACCGTCGCCGCTGAGCATGTCACGCACCTCCGCGAGCGAGGCGTCGGACATCGGCAGGATCAGGTCGCTGGGCTCGAGCGAATCGGCGCCCCGCTCCGCCCCAGCAGCGCGTACGCCGTCGAGCAGCGCCGCGAGAGCGGTGTGGAACTCGTCCTCGTCGCCGGCCTCCACGCAGGACTCGACGCGGGCGTCGAGGCCGTTGAGCGCGGCGACCGACTCGTCGGACAGGTCGTACTGGCCCTCACCGAGGATCCGGACGATCATGCGGGGCCTCCGCGGTATCGCGGAGCGCCAGCGGAGCGATGGCGTGGGGTGGTGGTCACTTCTGCTCACCGGACTCGGTGGACGCCTCCGGCTCCGCCTGGAGGATGTCGTCGCCCTTGCCGGCCTCGATCGCCTCGGGAGCGGCACCGGCCTTCAGCTTGGCGAGCTCGGCCTCGACCTCGGACTGCGAGCTCATCGCCTCGAGCTCCCGCGAGATGTCGTCGCCGGCGTTGAGCGAGCTGGCGTCCTCGAGGGCGCCGGACGCGATCAGCTCGTCGATGGCGCCGGCCCGGGCCTGCATCTGGGCGGTCTTGTCCTCGGCGCGCTGGATCGCGAGGCCGACGTCGCCCATCTCCTCGCCGATGCCGGACATCGCCTCGCCGATCTTCGACTGCGCCTCCGCGGCGGTATAGGTCGCCTTGATCGTCTCCTTGCGCGTGCGGAACGCCTCGACCTTGGCGCTGAGCCGCTGCTGGGCGAGCGTGAGCTTCTCCTCCTCGCCCTGGAGCTGCGCCTGCTGGGTCTTCAGGTCCGTGATCTGCTGGGTGAGGCCCGACTTCCGGGTGAGCGCCTCGCGGGCGAGGTCCTCGCGTCCGACGGTGATCGCCTGCTCGGCCTGCCCCTGCAGCTTGTCGGACTGGGCGGTGAGCTGGTTGACCTGGAGCTCGACCCGCTTGCGCGACGTGGCGACGTCGGCGACCCCCCGGCGTACCTTGGCCAGGAGGTCGAGCTGCCGCTGGTAGCTGTAGTCCAGGGTCTCGCGAGGGTCCTCCGCCTTGTCGAGGACCTTGTTCGCCTTGGACCTGAAGATCAGGCTGAATCGTTGCCACATGCTCATGGGTTCAGACTATGGGTAGGCGTCAAGGTCGTGGCACCGACGGTAGGCTGACCGCGCAGGCCCTCCCTGCCCCGTCACCCACACCAGGAAGCATCGCGTTGTTCCGCCGTACGAAGACCGAGACCACTCCCGCCGCCGAGGCGACTCCTGAGGACAACCCCCAGAAGAAGGGGCGCCCCACGCCGTCGCGCAAGGAGGCCGAGGCCGCCAACAAGGCGCGCGCCAAGGTGCCGCGCACGCGCAAGGAGATGGCTGCTGCGCAGAAGCTCCAGCGCAGCGAGTCGAGCACCCAGATGCGCCAGGCGATGCGCAACGGCGACGACCGCTTCCTGCCCGCCCGCGACAAGGGCCCCGTACGCCGTTTCATCCGCGACTACGTCGACAGCCGGTTCTCGTTCATCGAGCTGTTGATCCCGCTGATGCTGGTCGTGCTGATCCTCGGCTTCACCGGCAACCCGACGATCACGACGTACGCGAACCTCGCGATGCTGTCGGTCTTCCTGCTGATCATCGTCGACCTGGTCCGGCTGCGCTTCCGGTTGAAGCGCGAGCTGACCGCGCGCTTCCCCGACGCGGCGCAGAACGGTGTGACCTACTACGCCGTCGCCCGCTCGATGCAGATGCGCTTCATGCGCCTGCCCAAGGTCAAGGTGAAGGTCGGCCAGAAGCTGCCCGAGCACTACCGGTAGGGCTGTCAGCGCCTGGCGAGCGAGCTCGCTGCGCCGTTCGCTGCGGCAGTCGCGTGCCGACCTCGTCGGCTCGCAACGTCCTCGCTCACGCGTCGTAGTCGAGGACGACGCGGGGCGACGTCGGGTGCGACTGGCAGGTGAGGACGTAGCCGTCCGCGATCTCCTCGGGCTCGAGGGCGTAGTTGGCGTCCATCGTCACGGTGCCCTCGACCAGCTGGGCGCGGCAGGTGCCGCACACCCCGCCGCGACACGCGAACGGCAGGTCGGAGCGCACCCTGAGCGCGGCCTCGAGCACGCCCACGTCGTCGGGGCGCAGCTCGAGGTCGGAGGACCGGCCGTCGAGCTTGATCGTCACGTGCGCAGCGCCTTCGACGCCGGGCGCCACGACCTCGGGAGCACGCGGAACGGGGTCGGCGTGGAACAGCTCGGTGTGGATGGCTGTGGGCTGCACGCCGTGCTCGAGGATCACCTGCCGCAGGTCGACCACCATCTGCTGGGGTCCGCACAGGAACCACTCGTCGACATCGCCGGCCGGGAGCAGCGCGTCGAGGATCTTGGTGAGGCGTTCGCCGTCGAGCCGCCCCGAGAAGAGGTCGACGTCCTGCTGCTCGCGTGAGAGCACGTGGACCAGCCAGAAGCGGTCGGGGAAGCGGTCCTTCAGGTCGTGGAGGTCGTCGAGGAACATCACCGTGCGGTGGCTGCGGTTCGCGTAGACCAGCATCACCTGGGCGTCGGGCTCGCTCTCGAGGATCGTCGCGACGATCGACAGCACCGGCGTGATCCCCGAACCCGCGGCGATCGCGGCGTACGTCTTGGTGGACGTCGGGTCCAGCGTGGTCGTGAAGCGGCCGGCCGGTGTCATCACGTCGAGCGCGTCGCCGACCTTCAGGGTGTCGACGACGCCCTCGCTGAAGACGCCCCCCGGGAGCTTCTTCACGCCGATCCGGAGCAGACCCGAGCTGGGCGTCGTACAGATCGAGAAGCTCCTGCGCTCGCCGTCGTCACCGCGGATCGTGAGGTGCTGCCCGTGGACGAAGCGGTAGTCGTCGGCGAGCTCGGGGGGTACGGCGAAGGTGAGCGCGACCGAGTCATCGGTCAACGGCTCGACGGAGGCCACCCGGAGCGGGTGGAAGACGGGCTTGGACATCTAGAGCGCCTTGAAGTGGTCGAACGGCTCGCGACACGCGCGGCAGACCCACAGGCTCTTGCAGGACGTCGAGCCGAACCGGCTGGACTCCCGCGTGTCGAGGCTGCCGCACTGCGGGCAGCGAACGGAGAGCGTGAGGCCCACCGGGCCGTCCGGACGGGCGCCGACCGCCCCCGGGGGCGCGATGCCGGCCGCTGCGAGCTTCGCGCGACCTTCCTCGGTCAGGTCGTCGGTGGACCAGGCGGGGCTCAGCGCGAACTCCACGTCGACGTGCTGGTAGCCGGCGCAGGTGAGCGTCTCGACGAGGTCGGTCCGGATCGTCTCCATCGCCGGGCAGCCGGAGTACGTCGGCGTGATGGTCACGTGGACACGTCCCTGGTCGTCCTCGGTGACGTCACGGAGGATGCCCAGGTCGGCGATGGTCACGTGCGGGAGCTCGGGGTCGAGCACGGTCGCAGCCAGGTCGCGGGCCCGCGTCAGGGGCTGGGTCCTCGGGTCCAGGAAGGCGCCCTGCGCCTGTCTCGAGGTCACCATGTGGCCCCCGGATGTGAGCGGTGGAGGTGCTGCATCTCGGCGAGCAGGTGGCCGAGGTGCTCGGTGTGGAGCCCCTCGCGGCCGCCCCCGAGTGCGGGCGGGACCTCCGGCACGGTCAACGTCGCCTGGGCGACGATCCGCGACAGGTCGGTGAGCACGGCGCTGCGCAGGTCGGCCGGGTCGGCGACTCGGCCGGCCAGCGACGGCTGCAGGGGCGCGAAGAGCTCGTCGACGTACGGCCACTCGGCGTCGAGGGCCGCCTGCATCCGGGCGTGGGACTCGTCGGTGCCGTCCCCGAGGCGCAGTACCCATTGCGAGGCGTGGTCGACGTGGTAGGCGACCTCCTTGACCGCTTTCGCGGCGATGCCGGCCAGGGTCTCGTCGGCGCTGTCCCGCAACCCGGCGTAGAGGTGGGATTGGTACGTCGCGAGCACCAGCAGGCGCGCCATCGCGACACCGAAGTCTGTCATCGGGCGCTCGACCAGCTTGACGTTGCGGAAGTCGCGGTCGTCGCGGAGGTAGGCGAGGTCGTCCTCGGACCGGCCCGCTCCCTCGACCTCGCCGGCGTACGTCAGCAGCATCCGAGCCTGCCCGAGCTGGTCGAGCCCGATGTTGGCGAGGGCGACGTCCTCCTCGAGCTCCGGGGCGCGGCTGATCCACCAGCCCATCCGCTGGGCTGACACCAGGGCGTCATCGGCCAGGCCGAGGGTGTAGTCGAAGAGCGGCTGCTCCATCACAGATGCTCCACTCCCTCGGGGACGTCGTAGAACGTCGGGTGCCGGTAGATCTTGTCGGCCGCCGGGTCGAAGAACGAGTCGCGCTCGTCGGGAGTCGACGCCTCGATGTCGCTGGCGCGCACCACCCAGAGGGAGACCCCCTCGCCGCGACGGGTGTAGAGGTCGCGGGCGTTGCGCAGCGCCATCTCCGCGTCGGGTGCGTGCAGCGAGCCGGCGTGGACGTGGGACAGCCCGCGCCGAGCGCGGACGAAGACCTCCCACAGCGGCCAGTCGCGCCGGCGACCGTCGCCGACCGCGGCCATCAGGCCACCGACTCGGTGCGTACGGCGTGCTTGTCGGCGTACGCGTCGGCGGCCTCGCGCACCCAGGCGCCCTCGTCGTGGGCTCCACGCTTGTGCGCCATCCGCTCGGCGTTGCAGGGGCCGTTGCCCTTGATCACCTCGAACAGCTCGGTGAAGTCGATCTCGCCGTACTCGTAGTGACCGGTCTCGTCGTTCCAGCGCAGGTCGGGGTCCGGCAGGGACAGCCCGAGCGCCTCGGACTGGGGCACGGTCATGTCGACGAAGCGTTGCCGCAGCTCGTCGTTGGAGAAGCGCTTGATGCCCCACGCCATCGACTGGGCGGAGTTGGGCGAGTCGTCGTCGGGCGGCCCGAACATCATCAGGGCCGGCCACCAGTAGCGGTCGACGGCGTCCTGCGCCATCGCCCTCTGGGCCGGCGTGCCGTGGGCGAGCGTGTGGAGGATCTCGAAACCCTGCCGCTGGTGGAACGACTCCTCCTTGCACACGCGCACCATGGCGCGGGCGTAGGGGCCGTAGGAGCAGCGGCACAGCGGCACCTGGTTGGTGATCGCCGCGCCGTCGACGAGCCAGCCGATGGCGCCGACGTCGGCCCAGGTGAGCGTCGCGTAGTTGAAGATCGAGGAGTACTTCTGGCGACCCGTGTGGAGCTGGTCGATCAGGTCGGCCCGGTCGACGCCGAGGGTCTCCGCGGCGGCGTAGAGGTAGAGCCCGTGACCCGCCTCGTCCTGCACCTTGGCCATCAGGATCGCCTTGCGGCGCAGGCTGGGCGCGCGGCTGATCCAGTTCCCCTCGGGCTGCATGCCGATGATCTCGGAGTGTGCGTGCTGCGCGATCTGCCGGACCAGCGTCTTCCGGTAGGCCTCGGGCATGTCGTCGCGAGGCTCGACCCGACCCTCGCCGTCGAGCAGGGCGGTGAACGCCTGTTCGTCGTGGGGGGCCTCGTGAGCCGTGGTGCCGTCGGGGACGTCAGGGCCGAAGTCGTTGCCGTACACCCTCGCCACGGTACCAGTGCTTGTGACACTTCTGCGCATCCTTGCCGCGTCGGTGTAACACTCGGCGGACTGCGAGAATCGGAGCATGAGCAGCCCCACCGCCGACGTCTCGGTCCGGATCGCCTGGGCCGACGACGCCGAGGCGATCGCCGAGATCCAGGCCCGCGCCTGGGCCACGTCGTACGCCGGGCTGGTGCCGGCCGCGGGCGACCTGCGCACCGCCGACTTCGCGCAGCTCTGGCGCGATGCGCTCACCCACCCCGCCGACGCCCGGCACCGCGCGCTGGTCGCCCTCGAGCGCAACCGGGTGGTCGGGTTCGCGATCACGACGCCGGCCACCGATCCCGACTGCGACCAGGTCACCGACGCCGAGCTCATGGAGCTCACCGTCGATGCCGCCGAGCGCGGTCGCGGTCACGGGTCGAGGCTGCTGCAGGCGGCCGCGGACACGATGGTCGCCGATCGCTTCACCCGCGCGGTCACCTGGCTCGTCGCGGACGACGACGTACAACGCACGTTCCTGACCGAGGCCGGCTGGGCTCCCGACGGGGCGCACCGCACCCTCGATCTCGACGGCACCGGCACGACCCAGGTGAAGCAGGTCCGGCTCCACACCGCGTTGTCGTGACCACCCCTTGGTTTCCTGAGGCCACAGCGGCACGATGGACGCGTCGGCACCTGCCGCTCTCTCCGACGAACGGAGCCCCACGATGTTCGGACCGCTTCCGCTGCTCCACCGGATCGTGCTGGCCCTCGTCACCGCTGCCTCCGGCGTGCTCGCCGGCGCCTGGGTAGCCCACGTCACGCCGCTCCCCCTGGCCGTGTCGCTTGGTGCCGTCGTCGGCGGTCTGCTCGGTCTCGTCGCGGCGTACGCCGTGGTGCACCAGCCGCAGCCGCGACCGGTGCGCGTCACCCGTCGCCGCTGACCCGCCGCTGACGCCCCGTTAGGGTCGGCGGGTGCCCGACCCGACGCCGACCGAGCGCCGCGCGATCATCCGCGACGGCCTGGGTGTCGGCCTCGCGACCGGTCTCTACGGCGTCTCGTTCGGTGCCGTCTCCGTCGCCGCCGGTCTCTCGGTGCTGCAGACGTGTGCGCTGTCGTTGGTGATGTTCACCGGCGCCTCCCAGTTCGCCTTCATCGGCGTCGCAGCCGCGGGTGGGGCGCCGGTCTCCGGTGCCGTCACCGCCCTCATGCTCGGCACGCGCAACACCCTGTACGGCCTCAAGCTGGCGCCCCTGCTGCAGTTCCGTGGGTGGCGGCGCCCCCTCGCGGCGCACCTGGTCATCGACGAGTCGACGGCGATGTCGGTCACCCGCGACTCGACGCCGGCAGCGCGGGTCGGCTTCCTCAGCACCGGCCTCGCGGTCTTCGCACTGTGGAACCTCTTCACCTTCCTCGGCGCGATCGCGGGCAACCTGATCGGGGACCCGAGCACCTACGGCCTCGATGCCGCGGTGGGCGCCGCCTTCCTGGCCCTGCTCTGGCCCCGGCTGTCCGACGGACGCAACCGGGTGGTCGCGGCGTGCGCCGCGGTCGTCGCCCTCTGCGCCGTACCCCTGACCACGGCGGGCGTGCCCGTGCTCATCGCCGGTGGTGTCGCGCTGCTGGCCGGGCTCCTCACCCGCGACGCCTCGGACACGACAGAGATCCCCGGCCGATGACCTGGTGGTGGGCGCTCCTGGGCGCCGGCGTCGGTTGCTACCTGCTGAAGCTGATCGGTCTCTCGGTCCCGGCCGAGGTGCTCCAGCGGCCGCTCGTCCAGCGGATCGCCGACCTGATCCCGGTCGCGCTGCTCGCGGCGCTGGTCGCCGTCCAGGTGTTCGCGGACGGCAACCACCTGACCCTGGACGCCCGGGCCGCCGGGCTGGCCGTGGCCGTGATCGCCCTGCTGCTGCGGGCGCCGTTCCTCGTGGTGGTCGTCGCGGCCGCCCTCACCGCGGCTCTGCTGCGGGTTGTCTTCCCTGGGTGGTGACCGCCCGGCGGCCGGAAAACGCGGAACAAATCGACCGGAGGCGGCGGTACCGACTGAATTGTTCCGCGTTTTCTTCTCCTTGGCGGCGGCACACCTGGGGCTCGCCCTCCCCCGGGTGGTGACCGCCCCGCGGCCGGAAAACGCGGAACAAATCGACCGGAGGCGGCGGTTCGGACCGAATTGTTCCGCGTTTTCCTCTCAGCGGCGGCGACGGCAGAGGTCAGTCGAGGTCGAGGAGGTGCTCGAGCCCGACGGTCAGCCCGGGATGGTCGGAGATGGCGCGGACCGCCATCAGGACGCCGGGGGTGAACGACGCGCGGTCCATCGAGTCGTGCCGGATCGTGAGCGTCTCGCCGGGCCCGCCGAGGATGACCTCCTGATGCGCGACCAGGCCGCGCGCGCGGATCGCGTGCACACGGACGCCGTCCACGTCGGCGCCGCGGGCCCCGTCGAGGCTCGTCGACGTGGCGTCGGGCATCGGCGCGACGCCCGCTTCGCGTCGGGCGGCCGCCACCAGCTCGGCGGTACGACGCGACGTACCGCTGGGTGCGTCGGCCTTGTCGGGGTGGTGGAGCTCGACGATCTCGACCGACTCGTAGAACGGCGCCGCAGCGGCCGCGAAGCGCATCATGAGCACAGCACCGATCGAGAAGTTCGGCGCAACCAGGATGCCGACTCCGGGTGCGTCGGCGAGCGCGTGGCGTAGCGCCTCGAGCCGGGCTTCGTCGAAGCCCGTCGTACCGACGACGCAGTGGAGCCCGTGGGCCACGCACCAGCGCAGGTTGTCCATCACCACGTCGGGGTGGGTGAAGTCGACGACGACCTCTGCCGCGGTCAGCGCGTCGAGGGAATCGCCGGCGTCGACGGCCGCCGCGAGCTCGAGGTCGTCGGCCGCCTCGACACCACGACACACCTCCGACCCGACCCGGCCGCGCGCACCGAGGACGCCCACCTTGACGCTCACGGGGCCAACCTAGCGGCCGTGACGAACCCCTCGCGGGCAACGCCGCGCGTGGCACCACCGACGCCACGGACGACACCGGGTGGCCTGCCCTCACCGGCGAGTCGGAATCTGGCAGTCTGAGGCCATGCCAGTGCAGCAGATCCCGCCGCGTCTGATGTGGGCCGTCGACCTGATGGATCCGCAGCCCGGGGACAACATCCTCGAGATCGGCTGCGGCCCGGGCGCCGGCGCCGAGCTGATCTGCGCACGGCTCACCACCGGCAAGCTCTTCGCCATCGACCGTTCGGAGTCGGGCGTGGACCGCACCCGGCGGCGCAACCAGAAGTACGTCGACGCCGGCCGCCTGACCGTGCGCCAGATCGACCTCGCCACCCTGCGGGTCCCGGTCAAGCGGCTGCACAAGGTCTTCGCGTTCAACGTCAACCTGTTCTGGGTGCGCGCGTGCGCCGACGAGGTGGCCCTGCTGCACGAGCGGGTGCTGCCCGGAGGCGCGGTCTACCTGTTCTACGAGACCACGCAACCCGAGCTGGTGCCGAACATCGTGAAGAAGGCCTCGGCCGCGCTCACCGAGGGCGGGTTCCGCGTCTCGGTGGTGGACCAGAAGGCGCCGCCCGTCGTCGCGCTCATCGGACGTAGATAAGCCTCTCACCTGATATTGACTTATCATTAGGTTATTCCCTAAACTTGGTGGTCATCAGGGAAGGAGCCGGGATGCGCGTCGTGGTGCTCACCGTGGACCAGCACGGCAGCCAGACCCGGCCCGACCAGGTCCCGGCCGCCCTCGAGGCGCTTGCCGCGGTGCCGGCCCGACTCGCCTTCCAGCGCACGGCCGGCGACGAGTTCCAGGGCGTGCTCGACGAGCCCGCCGCGCTCCCCCTCGCGCTCGAGCCGTTGCTCCGTGCGGACGCGTGGAACATCGGGATCGGGGTCGGCGAGGTCGAGACCCCGCTGCCGGACCAGGCGCGCGCCGGGCGCGGGACGGCGTACGTCGCGGCCCGCGAGGCGGTCACCGCCGCCAAGTCGAGCCCCTGGCGGGTGCGGGCGTCCGGCCCCACCGAGGCGGTGCGCGCGCTCGAGTCGGCGGTGTGGCTGTGGGCCGCGCTGCTCGGGCGTCGTACCGAGCGTGGGTGGGAGGTCGCCGATCTGGTGGACCAGGGGATGACCTACGAGCAGGCGGCGACCCGCCTCGGGATCAGCCAGTCGGCGGTCAGCCAGCGGGCGGCCGCGGCCGGGATCGCCGAGGGACGACGGGCTCGCGAGCTGGTCGAGTTCCTGACCCGCAGCGCACTGGAGGGACAAGGATGAACGCGTACCCGGTCGTGCTGGTCCTGACCGTTCTCGCCGCGGTCACCGCCGTCACGGGCCTTGCCACCCGGCGAGTCCCGCGGCTGTGGACCGTCGCCACCGTCACCCTGGTCGGGCTGGCGCTCGCGATCGCCTGGTTCTCCGACGACACCGACGGCTCGCGTCACCAGCTGATGACCGTCGTCGCCGGAGTCGTCGCCGTGGCCGGGGGCGGCCTGGTCACCACCCAGATCTTCGGCATCGTCGACCGGGCCTCCCCGGTTCGTCAGGCCGGCGAGGTGCTGCGTGGCGGCGCCTGGATCGGTGCCCTCGAGCGCCTGGGCGTGTACGTCGCGCTGGTCGCGGGTTGGGGACCGGGGCTCGCGATCGTGCTCGCGGTCAAGGGCCTCGGCCGCTACCCGGAGCTGCGCAGCCAGGAGGACACCGGCGCCGCCGAGCGGTTCATCATCGGCACCTTCTCCAGCGTGCTCTGGGCCGTGGCCTGCGTGGGCCTGGCCGTACTGCCGTCGTAACCCTCGACCGGAAGGGTGCCACGATGAGCGCGCCACGCCCGGCCGACCCATCACGAGAGGAAGCTTCATGCCGCACGTCGACGGATCGACCCGTGACTGCTGAGCGGTCGCCGGGCGTGCTGGGCGCCGACGCGGTCCGACTGGGCCTGAGCGCCACCGACCAGGAGGACGCCCTGCGTCAGTGCGGGGCGGTCCTGGTCGAGATCGGTGCCGCCGGACCGGCCTACGCCGACGCGATGCTCGAGCGCGAGCAGTCGGTCTCGACGTACATGGGCATGGGCTTCGCCATCCCGCACGGCACCGACGCCAGCCGGGAGCACATCAACCGCGCCGCTCTCGCGTTCTTGCAGTTCCCGCACGGCGTCGCCTGGAACGGCAAGGAGTGCCACGTCTGCATCGCGATCGCCAGCAAGAGCGACGAACACATCGGCATCCTGCAGTCGTTGGCGATGGTGCTCAGCGACCGGGCTTCGGCACAGCGTCTGCGTACGACGACCAGCGTCGACGAGGTGCTCGACCTGCTCGCTCCGCCGGATCCGCGCTCCGACTGAACCGGAACGCCCGGTTGCGACGTGGAACGGGCGTGGAGACACTGGGCTCCGGAGGGCGGGACATGGCCGAGGGTGGGACGGGGACCCGCGCGGACTTCTCGCGCTGGGTGGAGCCACACCTGACGACCCTCGCCCGCTACGCCGGCCGACGAGTCGCAGCGGCCGACCGCGACGTCGTCGTCCAGCAGTCCCTGATCCGCGCCTACCAGCGCTGGTCGACGTACGACGCGTCGCGGGGTACGCCGGTCGCCTGGCTGCTCGGGATCATGGCCAACGAGTGCCGCAGTCACCGCATCCGTCAGCCCACGAGAGACGTGGTCGAGCTCGTCGACGGAGCGGGCACCGGTCTCCAGTCCCGCGACGTCGACCTGGAGCGGGCTGTCGACGGCCTGATGCGGCGCGAGCGGCTCGTGGTCGACCTGCACTACTTCGTGGGCCTCGACGTCGCCACCGTCGCGGAGGTCGTGCACCTGGCTCCCGGAACCGTCGAGGCCACCCTGCACCAGGCTCGGGAACGGCTGCGGCAGCTCGTGGGGGACGACGATGGATGAGCTGATGGACCAGCGGCTCTCCGCTGCAGCCCGCCGCTGGCAGGACGAGCAACCTCCTCCACCCGAGGTCCCGGTCCAGCGGCTCGACGAGTCCCTGGGGCGGACACCGAGCGGGCGCCGTGCTCTGGCCGTCGGAGTCGCAGTCCTGCTCGTCGGCGCCGCCGGCTTCGTCGTGGTCGCGCTGAGCCGGGACGGCGACCGCGCGCCCAGCGCGGCCGACCCGACACCCACTGCCCGCGTCCACCGCGCCCAGCACGCCGTCCCGTTCCGCGACCTGGAGCCCGCGCACCCAGGGCTCGGCCACGGCGTGAACGTGACGCAGTTCGGGAGCGTGACGGCCACCGGCCAGATTCCCGGGACCGTCCACCCCGGCGACACCCTCGCCTTCGACGTGGCGCTCGCGGCGTCCGTCGTGACAAGCCTGCGCCCCTGCCCCGACTACACGATCACCTTCGGGGCGATCTCCACCACCCGGCAGCTGAACTGCGCCCAGGTGCCGTACCTGGCCAGTCTGGTCCGGTCCGACGGGAAGATGACGCAGTTCGAACCGGTGCTACCGGCCGGCACGCAGGTCTTCTTCCGGATGCGGGTGACCGTTCCCGACCAAGCCGGGACCCAGCAGGTCCAGTGGGCCCTCGACGGACCCGATGAGATGCCGGGGTTCTCGGGCACGGTGGCGGTGACGCCGCGCTGAACGCCGTCGCGATCAGCCGGGGCCGACGACGGCGAGGATCTCGGGCTGGGAGAACAGCGCGGCCGCGAGGGTGCGTACGTCGTCCAGCGTGACGGCCTCGATCCGGGCCAGCACCTCGTCGATGCTGAGGAGCTCCTCGTCGACCAGCTCGGACTTGCCGAGCCGCGTCATCCGCGAGCCGGAGTCCTCGAGGCCGAGCACCAGGCCGCCCTTGAGCTGGCCCTTGCCCCGGGTCAGCTCGTCCTGGTCGATGCCGGTCGCGGCGATCTTGGCGAGCTCGGCCCGGACCACCTGGAGCACCTGGTCGAGCTTCGTGGGCAGGCAGCCCACCGACACGCCGACCAGGCCGGCATCGACGTGCTGGCTGGCGAAGGAGAAGACGGAGTAGGCCAGCCCGCGCTTCTCGCGGACCTCCTGGAAGAGGCGGCTCGACGTGCCGCCACCGAGCGCCGCGTTGAGCACGCCCAGGGCGAAGCGCCGCGGGTCGGACCGCGTCAGCCCGTTGACTCCGAGCACCACGTTGACCTGCTCGAACTGACGCGTGGCCTCGACGACTCCCGTGCCGACCCGCCGCGCCCGCGCCACCTGGCGGCCGAGCACCGGCTCGGCGCTGCCGTCGAGGAAGCCGTGGCGGCCGAAGGCCTTGCGCACCCGGCGCACCGTGGCCGCATGGTCGACGTTGCCGGCGACGGCCACGACCATCTTCTCGGGGCGGTAGTGGCGCTTGTAGAAGCGGCGTACCTGCGCGGGGCTCATGCCGCGGATCGACTCGACGGTGCCGGCGATCGGGCGGCCGAGCGGGGAGTCCCCCCAGGCCTGGGCGGCGAAGAGGTTGTGCGCGACGTCGTCGGGGTCGTCGTCGTGCATCGCGATCTCGTCGAGGATCACGTCCCGCTCGGCCTCGACGTCGTCGGCCGTGAGCAGCGAGCCGGTGACCATGTCGCCCAGCACGTCGACCGCGAGCGGCAGGTCGGCGTCGAGCACCCGGGCGTGGAAGCAGGTGTACTCCTTGGCGGTGAAGGCGTTGAACTCACCGCCGACCGCGTCGAGCGCGATCGAGAGGTCGAGGGCGGAGCGCTCCTCGGTCCCCTTGAACAGCAGGTGCTCCAGGAAGTGCGAGCACCCGTGCAGTGCCGGCGACTCGTCGCGCGAGCCCACGCCCACCCAGACGCCCATCGTCGCCGACCGCTGGCCGGGCACCCGCTCGGTGATGACCCGGAGGCCACTGGGCAGGGTGGTACGCCGGATCACGCCGCCGTCCTCGCGGATCAGCGTGCGCGTCTTCCCGGCCTGGGAAACCGACGACCGGCCGGCAGCAGGCTGCCGGCCGGTCGTCACGGGAACCACGTGGGTCACTCGGCGTCCGCAGCCTCGACGTCGGCGGTCTCATCGGCGTCGTCGTCGGCGACGTCGTCACCGGCGGGCTCCGAGGAGTCCTCGACGACGGGGATCAGCGACAGCTTGCCGCGGTCGTCGATCTCGGCGATCTGGACCTGGATCTTCTGGCCGACCGAGACGACGTCGTCGACGTTCTCGACCCGCTTGCCGCCCACCAGCGCACGGAGCTTGGTGATGTGGAGCAGGCCGTCCTTGCCCGGGAGCAGGGAGACGAAGGCGCCGAAGTTGGTCGTCTTCACGACCGTGCCGAGGTAGCGCTCGCCGACCTCGGGCATGGTCGGGTTGGCGATCGCGTTCACAGCGGCGCGCGCGGCCTCGGCCGCCTCGCCGTTGCTGGCACCGATGTAGACGGTGCCGTCGTCCTCGATCGACAGGCTGGCGCCGGTGTCGTCCTGGATCTGGTTGATCACCTTGCCCTTGGGGCCGATGACCTCGCCGATCTTGTCC
Organism: uncultured Actinomycetota bacterium; assembly: GCA_963833775.1. Lineage (GTDB taxonomy): Bacteria > Actinomycetota > Actinomycetes > Propionibacteriales > Nocardioidaceae > Nocardioides. The sequence continues at coordinate 610,270 of CAWHZH010000015.1, forward strand.
ACGGGCACCTTGATGCTGATGATCCGCGGGGCGTGGACCGACATCTCCTCGGGACCCTCGATGGCCTCACCCATGACCTCGAGGATCGTGTAGCGGGCATCGCGGGCCTGCGTGAGCGCCGCGGCCAGGACCTCGGCGGGGATGCCGTCGAGCTTGGTGTCGAGCTGGAGCGCGGTGACGAAGTCCTTGGTGCCGGCGACCTTGAAGTCCATGTCGCCGAAGGCGTCCTCGGCACCGAGGATGTCGGTCAGGGCGACGTACTGCGTCTGGCCGTCGACCTCACCGGAGATCAGGCCCATCGCGATGCCCGCGACCGAGGCCCGCAGCGGAACACCGGCCTGCAGCAGCGACATCGTGGACGCGCAGACCGAGCCCATCGAGGTCGAGCCGTTCGAGCCCATGGCCTCGGAGAGCTGACGGATCGCGTAGGGGAACTCCTCACGCGTCGGCAGCACCGGCAGGAGCGCCCGGCGGGCGAGCGCGCCGTGGCCGACCTCGCGGCGCTTGGGCGAGCCCACGCGACCGGTCTCACCGGTGGAGAACGGCGGGAAGACGTACTTGTGCATGTAGCGGCGGTGCTTCTCCGGCGACAGCGTGTCGAGCTGCTGCTCCATCTTGAGCATGTCGAGGGTGGTGACGCCCAGGATCTGGGTCTCGCCACGCTCGAACAGCGCCGAGCCGTGGACGCGCGGGATCACGTCGACCTCGGCGTGCAGCGGCCGGATGTCGGCCAGGCCGCGACCGTCGATGCGGACGTGGTCGCGCAGGACCCGCTCACGGACGACCTGCTTGTTGACCGAGCGGAACGCCGCGCCGATCTCCTTCTCGCGACCCTCGAACTGCGGGGCCAGCTTCTCGAGAAGGGTGGCCTTGAGCTCGTCGACCCGGAGCTCGCGCTCCTGCTTGTCGCCGATCGTCATCGCCGAGACCAGGTCGGCCTTGGCTGCGGCCTCGACGGCCTCGAAGACGTCGTCCTCGTAGTCGAGGAAGACCGGGAACTCCTGCAGCGGCTTGGCGGCCTGCTTGGCGAGCTCGCTCTGGGCCTCGCACAGCTGCTTGATGAAGGGCTTGGCGGCGTCGAGACCGCCGGCGACGACCTCCTCGGTCGGCGCCTGGGTGCCCGACTGGACGAGGTCCCAGGTCTGCTCGGTGGCCTCGGCCTCGACCATCATGATCGCGACGTCGCCGGTCTCGGTGACGCGGCCGGCCACGACCATGTCGAAGACGGCGTCCTCGAGCTGGCTGTGGGACGGGAAGGCGACCCAGTTGCCCTCGATGAGCGCCACGCGGACGCCACCGACGGGGCCGGAGAACGGCAGGCCGGAGAGCTGGGTGGACATGGACGCGGCGTTGATCGCGAGCACGTCGTAGGGCTGGTCGGGGTCGAGCGACAGCACGGTGATGACGACCTGGACCTCGTTGCGCAGGCCCTTCTTGAAGGTCGGGCGCAGCGGGCGGTCGATCAGGCGGCAGGTGAGGATCGCGTCCTCACCCGGACGACCCTCGCTACGGAAGAACGAGCCGGGGATCTGGCCCACGGCGTACATCCGCTCCTCGACGTCGATCGTCAGGGGGAAGAAGTCGAACTGCTCCTTGGGGTGCTTGCCGGCCGTGGTGGCCGACAGCAACATGGTCTCGTCGTCGAGGTACGCCGTGACGGAACCGGCGGCCTGACGGGCCAGCAGGCCGGTCTCGAACTTGATGGTCCGCTGACCGAACTTGCCGTTGTCGAGAACGGTCTCGACGGCGGAGATGATGGGCTCTGACATGGACAGATTCACTGTCCTCTCTCGTACGCGGAGCGACCCCGCGGACGCCCGCGGCGCGATCTCGCAGCTCAGAGGGCTGATGCCCGCTGACCGAGATCCGGCCGGTCTTCGATCGAGGCTCGCGGCTCGCCCCGTCCGATGTGGGGAGGCGATCTCGAGGGCCACTACCGAGGACCGGGCCGAGCGTTGCGCCGAGTCGCTCCTGTTGGTGGATTCGTGTTCAGTTGTGCGTTTCGACCCTAGCGGTCGGGGTTCGCAAGGCCATGGGGCCCGCGGACATGGAAGGAGCGGCCGCCCCGGGTCGACGTGCTCCGCCGATGGGTCAGCCGCTCCGCGACGTCAACGGCGGAGGCCGAGACGCTCGATGATCGAGCGGTAACGCTCGATGTCGGTCTTGTTCAGGTAGTTCAGCAGCCGGCGGCGCTGGCCGACCAGCAGCAGCAGCCCACGACGGGTGTGGTGGTCGTGCTTGTGGGTCTTCAGGTGTTCGGTCAGGTGGGCGATGCGGTGGCTCAGCAGCGCGATCTGCACCTCGGGAGAGCCGGTGTCGCCCTCGGTCGTGGCGTAGTCGGCGATGATCTTCTTCTTGGTATCCGCGTCGGTTCCGATCGACATATACGGGCTCCTTCTGGCTTCTCGTTGCGCGGCGCGCCGGGGCCTGTTCACCCGGGCACTCTGGATCCGCGGCCGTTGCACGGCAACCGCAAGAGATTATCAGCGCGTCGGGACCGCGCCCAAAACGGCGTCCTGCGTGGATCTGCCTCAGGACACGCAAGAGGCGGGCGCCACGCGGCGCCCGCCTCTTCGAAAACGTGTGGTCAGACCGCCGGCGGCGGGTCGTTGCGCTGCTGCTGCTCGGTCGTGGTCTGGCTGCCGTCGGGGTGGGTCGTGGTCGCGACCGACCGGTTGGTGCGCCCGCGGTTCATGGTGACCGCGGTCAGGACGATCACCAGGACACCGGCCAGCACGAGGATCCAGCCGACCGTGGTGAGGTCGACGGCGTTGATCGAGTCCTGGACGGCGTACACGAGGATCAGGCCGACGGCCAGCAGGAAGACACCGAGTCCGTATCCCATGGAGACATCCCTTCGGTTGGGTCCGCCCGGGCCCGGGCGGATCGTCGGAAACCTAGCCCCGCCGGCCGGGGCCCGACAGACCCCGTGGGGTGAGCCTGTCGTCGACACCCGGCATGAGGAACACTCGTGGGGTGCGTTCCCCCCTGCGGCTCGCCGAGCCGCCCGTGCCCGAGGGCTTCACCGGGACCCGCCTGACCGCCTGCAACCTGTGCGAGGCGATCTGCGGGCTCGAGCTGACGCTGACCGACGGGAAGGTCACCGGGATCCGCGGCAACCCGGACGACCCGCTGTCGCGCGGCTACATCTGCCCGAAGGGCGTGGCGCTGGCCGATGTGTACGACGACCCCGACCGGCTCCGCCGGCCGATCCGGCGCATCTCGACCGGCTCGACCACGGATCCGGACTGGGAGGAGATCGGCTGGGACGAGGCGCTCGACCTCGTGGCCGACGGCTTGGCGGACGCCCTGAACCGGCACGGGCGGAACGCCGTCGGCGTCTACCTCGGCAACCCCAACGCCCACGCCCTCGGTTCGGCGACGCACGCGGTGCCGTTCGTGAAGTCGCTGCGCACCCGTAACCGCTTCAGCGCCTCCACGGTCGACCAAGTGCCGCACCAGCTGGTGGCGTGGCAGATGTTCGGTCACCAGCTGCTGCTCCCGATCCCCGACCTGGACCGCACGTCGTACCTCCTCATGCTGGGCGCGAACCCGATGGCCTCCAACGGCTCGCTGATGACCACGCCCGACTTCCCGAACCGGGCCAAGGCGATCAAGCAGCGCGGCGGACGGATCGTGGTGCTCGACCCGCGCCGCACCGAGACCGCGGCGATCGCGACCGAGCACGTCTTCGTGCGTCCGGGCGGCGATGTGGTCGTGCTGCTCGCGATGTTGCGCACGATCCTGGCCGAGGGTCTCGCGAAGCCCCCGGCGTACGTCGACGGGCTCGACGAGCTGCGGACCCTCGTCGACGGCTTCACCCCCGAGCTCGCCGAGCAGGTCAGCGCCGTCCCGGCCGAGACCGTCGAGCGGCTGGCGCGCGAGCTGTGCGAGACGCGTGGCGCCGCGGCCTACGGCCGTCTCGGCGTCTCCGCGACCGGCTTCGGCTCGGTCAGCCAATGGGCGATCAACTGCCTCAACCTCCTCGCCGGTGACTTCGACCGGCCCGGCGGGGTGATGTTCCCCGAGCCCGCGGTCGACGTGGTGGGCCGCCGCTTCGTGGGGACCGGCCACTTCGACCTCTACCGCAGCCGGGTCCGCGGACTCCCGGAGTACGGCGGCGAGCTCCCCGCCGCGTGCATGCGGGAGGAGATCGAGACGCCCGGCGACGGGCAGGTCCGGGCTTTCGTCAGCATCGCCGGCAACCCCGTGCTCTCGACGCCCGACGGCCGGCGGCTGGGTGAGGCCCTCGACTCGCTGGACTTCATGGCGGCGATCGACCTCTACCTCAACGAGACGACCCGTCACGCCCACGTGATCCTGCCGCCGACCACCGCCCTCGAGCGCGATCACTACGACCTGGTCTTCCACGGGCTCGCGGTGCGCAACACCGCCCGCTTCAGCTCGGCCGTGTTCGGCAAGCCCGAGGACGCCATGCACGACTGGGAGATCTACCGCGAGCTCACCGAGCGGGTCGCCGCGCGGGTGCACCGGAAGGCGCCCCTCAAGGCGAGGCTCAAGCAGCGGCTGCGGATGCGCACCAGCCCCACACACCAGCTCGCGCTGCTGCTGCGCACCGGACGACGTACGACGCTCCGGGAGCTCCGGGAGCACCCCGAGGGCATCGACCTCGGGCCGCTGCTGCCCACGATGCCCGGCCGCCTCCAGACCGAGGACCACCGGATCGACCTGGTGCCTCGGCTGGTCGTCGACGACCTCGGGCGGCTTCGGGCCTGGCTGGACGACCGACCGGACGACGCCCTCGTGCTGATCGGGCGGCGCCACAAGCAGGACAACAACTCGTGGTTCCACAACAACACCCGGCTGACCCGCGGGCGACCCCGCCACCGGCTGCTGATGAACCCGGAGGACCTGTCCGAGCGCGGGATCAGCGACGGGGCGCTCGTGGACGTCACGTCGCGCGTCGGCACCGTGCGCGTCGAGGTGGCCGCGACCGACGACCTGATGCGCGGGGTCGTCTCGCTCCCCCACGGCTACGGGCACCAGGTCGACGGCACCAGGATGCGCAACGCGAGCAAGGTCGCCGGAGTGTCGATCAACGACCTCACCGACCCGACCCTGCTCGACCTGTCCGGCAACGCCGCGCTGAACGGCGTCCCGGTCACGGTCGAAGCGGCCGGCTGACTATCCGGCGACCACGCGCTGTGTCCCGGCTGCCCAACTGGCGCAATTGCGCCGTTCTGACAGCGACAACGGCGATCCACGTGTCGAAACGGCGCAATTGCGTCGTTACGGCGACCCGCGAACAGGCCCGGGGGATGCTCAGGCGTCGAGGACCCGGCGTACGGCGTCGCGCGCGGCCATCGGGTCGCTCGCGGCCAGCGCGGCCTCGGCCGCCTCCTCGAGGTGATCCATGTTGGCCGCCGCGAGCCGCGCACCGACCGGTCGCACCGCGGCCGACGCCATCGACAGCGACGTGATGCCCATCCCGACCAGGACGCAGGCGAGCAGCGGGTCGGCCGCGGCCTCGCCGCACACTCCCACCGGCTTGCCTGCCTGCTTGCCGGCCTCCGCGGTGATCGCGATCAGCTGGAGCACGGCGGGTTGCCAGGCGTCGGTGAGGTGAGCCAGGTCGGTGGCCATCCGGTCGGCGGCCATCGTGTACTGGGTCAGGTCGTTGGTGCCGATGGACAAGAAGTCGACGACCTCGAGCATCCGGTGGGCGAGCAGCGCGGCCGAGGGCACCTCGACCATCACGCCCGGCTTGAGGCCGCGCTCACGCACGGCGGCCGCGAAGCTCGCGGCCTCCGCGACCGTGGCCACCATCGGAGCCATCACCCAGGTCTCGGTTCCGGTCGTGCGGGCGGCTCCCGCGATGCCGTCGAGCTGACGGGTCAGCAGGCCCGGGTTGTCGAACGACAGCCGCAGACCGCGGACCCCGAGGGCCGGGTTCTCCTCTCCCTCGTGGGTCGCGAAGGCCACGGGCTTGTCGGAGCCCGCGTCGAGGGTGCGGACGACGACGTAGCGCCCGGCGTACGGCGCGAGCACCTCGGCGTAGATCGACGTCTGCTCCTCCGCGGACGGCTCGTCGACACGGTTGAGGAAGCAGAGCTCGGTGCGGAACAGTCCCACGCCCTCGACCGGACCCGACGACGCGGATCGAGCGGACTCTCCGTCGGCGACGTTGGCCAGGATCTTGACCCGCGTTCCATCGGCCGTTTCGCCCGGGCCGCTCCACGTGGCCAGCGCCTCGCGCGCAGTCCGGTCGGACTCGACGAGACGCTCGGCCGCACCGGCCTCGGGTGAGGTGTCGACGGTGCCGGCCGTCCCGTCGACCAGGAGCAGCGTGCCTGCCTTGACGTCCATCACCCCGGCCGTGCCGACCACGCAGGGGATCCCGAGCTGCCGGGAGATGATCGCCGTGTGGCTGGTCGGGCCGCCGCGCTCGGTCACGAGCGCCAGCACGACCGTCGGGTCCAAGGTGGCGGTGTCGGACGGCGCGAGGTCCTCGGCGAGCAGGATCGCCGGCTCCTCCGGCATCTGGACGCCCGGTTCGGGCTCGCCCACGAGGTGGGCGACGACGCGGCGCTCGATGTCGCGCAGGTCGGTGGCGCGCTCGGCCATCAGTCCGCCCATCTGCGTGAACACCCCCACGAACTGTTCGACGGCCGCACTCACCGAGGCGAGCAGGTCGTCGCCGCTGCGGAGGTGCTTGCGTACGGCGGATCGCAGCCCCTTGTCGCGGGCGAGCCCGGCGCTGGCCGTCAGCACCTCGGCGGCGGCCCCTGCCGCCTTGTCGGCGCGCCGGGCGAAGCCGTCGGCCACCGCCACCGCCGCCTCGTCGTACGCCGCGAGTGCGGCGTCCTCGTCGAGCGACGCGCCGTCGAAGCGCGCCACCGCATCCGGTGAGACCTCGCCGCGAACCACCAGCGCGGGGCCGTAGGCCACGCCGGGAACGACCGGGGTGCCGTGCAGGGAAACGGGGGGAGAGGGGTCACTCATGGCGACACGCTACTCCCGCATCCCTTGACAAAGCAACACGTTCGGGCGTAAAACAACACATACACAGATCGCCGAGAGGACGCGCCCGTGACCATGTACGCCGAGGAACGCCAGCAGGCGATCGCGCGTCTGGTGACCCAACGCGGCCGGATGTCGGTGAACCAGCTCGCCCACGAGTACGACGTCACGACCGAGACCGTGCGCCGCGACCTCTCCACCCTGGAGCGCCTCGGGTTGGTACGCCGCGTCCACGGCGGCGTCGTACCTCCGAGCGCGCTGGCCCTCATCGAGTCCGGCATCGGCGAGCGCGACCAGGTCAACACCGAGACCAAGCAGCGCATCGCCCGCGCGGCCCTCGACCGGCTCCCACCCTCGGGCGGCACGATCCTGCTCGACGCGGGGTCGACCACGGTGCGACTCGCGACGCTCCTCCCCCCGGACCACGAGCTCACGGTCGTCACCCATGCGGTCCCGATCGCCGCACGGCTGGCCGGACAGCCCCACCTCCACCTGCGGCTCCTCCCCGGCCGCGTCCGGTCGACCACCCAGGCAGCGGTCGGGGCCGACACCGTCGAGGCGCTCTCCCACCTCCGGGTCGACGTCGCGTTCCTGGGCACCAACGGCATCACCGCGGACCACGGCCTCACCACCCCCGACCCCGACGAGGCCGCGGTGAAGCGGGCGATCGTCGGCTGCGGTCACGTGGTCGTGGCGCTGGCCGACGCCTCGAAGTTCGGCGTCGAGTCCGCCGTGCGGTTCGCGGCCCCGGCCGACGTCGACGTGGTCATCACCGACGACGGCGTCCCCGCCGCCGACCGTGAGGCCCTCACCCAGGCCGGCATCGAGGTCCTCACATCATGATCAGCACCCCACGGCGTTCTTCGCCTCCCCCGCTGCGCTCCTCCGCCGAACAACGCCCCGGGGACCCCGCATGATCGTCACGCTGACCGCCAACCCCAGCCACGACCGCACGGTCAACCTGGCCGCACCTCTGGAGCGCGGCGCGGTACAACGCGCCGAGTCGGTGGTCTCGCAGGCGGGTGGCAAGGGCGTCAACATCTCGCGCGCCTGCGTCGCCGCCGAGCAGCCCACGATCGCCGTCCTCCCGGCGGCCAAGGACGACCCGTTCGTCCTGGAGCTGCTCGCTGCCGGCATCGACTGCCGGCCGGTGCCCCACGAGGGCGACCTCCGGGTCAACATCACCATCACCGAGCCCGACGGCACGACCACCAAGCTCAACAGCCCCGGCCCGCAGGCGACAACGCGGCTGCTCGACGAGCTCACCGGTGCACTCGTACGCCGAGCCGGGACCGCCGACTGGATCGTGCTCGCGGGGTCGCTGCCACCGGGTGCGCCGCCCGAGTGGTACGCCGAGCTGGTCACCGAGCTCCGCACCGCCGGCGCCCGGGTCGCCGTCGACACGAGCGACGGCCCCCTGAAGGCACTCGTCGACGCCCTCCCGACCAGCGCGCCCCACCTGATGAAGCCCAACGGAGAGGAGCTCGCGTCGTTCACCGGCCACCAGGCCGACGCGCTCGAGGCCGACCCGCGGGCGGCCGCAGCGGCGGCGAGCGACCTGATCGCGCGCGGCGTCCAGAGCGTCCTGGTGACACTCGGTCCGCACGGTGCCGTTCTGGTGAACGACACCGGCGCCTGGCACGCCGCGCCACCGCCGACGACGGTCGTCAGCACGGTCGGCGCGGGCGACTCCAGCCTCTTCGGCTATCTCCTCGGGGACGTCACGGGACGCAACCCCGACCAACGACTCGCACTGGCCGTGGCCTACGGAAGTGCGGCCGCGGGACTCCCCGGCACGACCATCCCCCACCCCCGGCAGGTACAACCCGAGCTCGTCCGGGTCACCCGCCTCGATCTCACCCCAGGAGGGTGACCATGACCGACCTCATCACCACCGAACTCGTGCGCCTCGACGCCGACCTCGGCACCGACAAGCAGGAGGTCATCCGCGCCCTGGCGTGGGTGGTCGCCGACGCCGGTCGTTCCACCGATCCGGACCAGCTCGCCGCCGATGCCATCACCCGCGAAGGCACTGCCCCCACGGGACTCCCCGGCGGCATCGCGATCCCCCACTGCCGCACCACCGGGGTCGACGTACCGACACTGGCGTTCGCGCGCCTGTCTCCCCAGGTGGAGTTCGGCGCCAAGGACGGGGCGGCCGACCTCGCGTTCCTGATCGCCGCTCCGGCGGGCGGCGACGCCACCCACCTTCAGCTGTTGACCAAGCTCGCCCGCGCGCTGGTGAAGAAGGACTTCACCGACAGCCTCCGGGCGGCAGGCACGCCCGAGGAGGTGGTCGCGCTCGTGCAGAACGCCGTCGGCGACGCACCCGCGACCGCTGCAGCGCCCGCGGCAGCGGCGCCCGCGACCGGCGGACGGTCGCTGGTCGCGGTCACCGCGTGCCCGACCGGCATCGCGCACACCTACATGGCCGCGGAGGCCCTCGAGGCTGCGGCCGCGCGGGCCGGCGTACCGATCGCCGTCGAGACCCAGGGCTCGGCGGGCGCCAAGCCGCTCCCTCCCGAGACCATCGCCGCGGCCGGTGCCGTGATCTTCGCCGTCGACGTGGGCGTCCGTGACCGCGGTCGCTTCGCGGGCAAGCCCGTGGTCTCGTCCAGCGTGAAGCGCCCGATCGACGACGGCGACGCGATGATCGCCGAGGCCGTGCGCTACGCCGACGACCCCAACGCCCCCCGGGTGGAGGGCGCCCTCACCGCCGGCGAGGGCAGTGGCGGCGGAGCCGGGGAGTCGTGGGGTGCCCGCACCCGACGGGTCCTGATGACCGGCGTCTCCTACATGATCCCGTTCGTCGCGGCCGGTGGTCTGCTGATCGCGCTGGGCTTCCTGCTCGGCGGCTACGAGATCGCGATCGACAACGCCTACGGCAAGATCGCGGTCAACAACTCGCTCTTCGACCTGCCGAACGCCCAGTCCTACGGTCTCGACCACATGCTGTTCGGCACCGACTTCTTCGCCTCGGGACTGTTCGCCTACCTCGGTGCCCTGTTCTTCATCATCGGCAAGACGGCGTTCCTGCTGTTCATCCCGGCCCTGGCCGGCTACATCGCCTATGCGATCGCCGACCGGCCCGGCATCGCGCCCGGCTTCATCATGGGTGCGCTGGCCATCAACCTGTTCAACGTGGCGAACGGCACCGGTGACACCGCCACCTTCCTCCCCGCCACTGGCTTCATCGGCGCGATCATCGGCGGTGTCCTGGCCGGTGTGATCGCCCACTGGATCGCCAGTTGGCAGGTGCCCGTCTGGGCACGCGGCCTGATGCCGGTCATGGTGATCCCGCTGCTGACCTCGATCATCGCGGGGCTGATCATGATCATCATCCTGGGCAAGCCGATCTCCTGGTTGATGGAGCAGCTGAACGCGGGTCTCAACAACATGAGCGGCAGCAGCGCGATCCTGCTCGGCGCCGTCCTCGGGCTGATGATGGCCTTCGACATGGGCGGACCGCTGAACAAGGTCGCCTACGTCTTCGCCACGACCGGACTCGGCGTGGCCGGCCAGGCCAGTGACTCCCCGCAGCTGAAGATCATGGCTGCCGTGATGCTCGCGGGCATGGTCCCGCCCATCGCTCTCGCCCTCGCCACCGTGATGAGGCCCCGCCTCTTCTCGGTCGCGGAGCGCGAGAACGGCAAGGCGGGCTGGCTGCTCGGCGCGTCGTTCATCACCGAGGGCGCGATCCCGTTCGCCGCGGCGGACCCGCTGCGGGTGATCCCGCCGATCATGCTGGGCGCCGCGGTCACCGGCGCTCTCGCCGAGGCGCTCGACGTCTCGGTCCGCGCTCCCCACGGCGGGATCTTCGTCCTCTTCGCGGTCCACAACATCCTCGGCTACCTGATCGCGCTCGCCGCCGGCGTCATCGTCGGTGCCGCCGCGGTCGTCTTCGCCAAGACCACCTGGCCCGCCAAGGTCGACGTCGCCACCGTCTGAGCTCCACCCCGCACGAGCACCCGATCCATCCCCACCCCGATAGAGGAGAACCCATGCCCACCAAGTCCGTCGTCGTCGGCTCGGCCGTCGGCCTGCACGCCCGCCCCGCGGCGATCATCTCCGAGGCCGCCGGCGAGCTCGACTCCGAGGTGACGATCGGCGTCCCCGGTGACGAGCCGGTGGACGCCAGCTCGGCCCTGCTGATCATGACGCTCGGAGCCGGAAAGGGCGTCACCGTCGAGGTGTCGGGCGACAACGCGGCCGACGTCGACGCCATCGCCGCCCTGGTCGAGCAGGACCTCGACGCATAGTCCCCTGCGGTCGTCCGCCTGACGTGGGGCTCTAGCAGCACCACAGGCGGACGACCCGGGGGTGAGGGTCAGGTCCAGGCCATGCCGAGGCGGCGCACGATCTCGGTCAGCCGTTCGGGACTGGTGGCGAGGTTGAGGCGCGCGTGCCCGGCCAGCCCGGGCACGAAGTCGTGGCCCGGGGCGAGCTTGACCCGACCCCGCTCGAGGGCGAGGGCAGCCGGGTCGTCGTGACCGTAGGCGCGGGCGTCGAGCCAGGCCAGGTACGTCGCCTCGAGCGGTCGCATCCGGACCTCCGGCAGGTGCTCGGCCAGCAGGTCGCCGAGCAGGGTGCGCAGCTGGTCGAGCCGCTCGACCAGGGACGCGAGCCACGGGTCGCCGTCGCGGTACGCCGCGACCGCGGCCACCACGCCGAGCGGCGACCACGAGTCGTTCCGGGCCATCGGTGTCCCCGTCACGATCGCCCGCGCCTCGGGATCGGGCACCAGGAGCTGGGCACACCGCAGCCCGGCGGTGTTGAAGGCCTTCGAGGCGGCCACCACCGCCACGGCGTGGTCGTGGGTCCCGTCCAGATCGAGGTACGACGTGTGCGCGGCGCCCGGGAGCACCAGCGGAGCGTGGATCTCGTCGCTCACGACCCGCGCGCGGTGCCGGAGCACCACGTCCCGGATCCCCTCCAGCTCGGCCCGGCTGAACACGCGGCCCCACGGGTTGTGCGGCTGCGTCAGCAAGAGCGTGCGTGCGCCGGCGGAGAACAGCGCATCCAGCCGGTCGAGATCGACCTCGGCCCGCTCGGCGTCCGGGTCGACCACCAGGTCCACGCGCTCCCGACCGGTCATCTCCGCCACCGCGAACTGCGGCGAGTAGCCGGGCACCGGGAAGACGACGGGTGCGTCCTCCGACAGCAGGTCGAGCACCAGCCGGACGCCCGCGGTCACGTCGACAACCGGCCACACCCAGTCCGGCTCGACGTGGGAGCCGTAGTGCCGCGCCGCGAACCCGACGTACGCCTCGGACAGCTCGGGGGGCGTGCCGTAGACCGGGTAGCCGGTCACGCCGTCGTGGACCGCGCGCAGCAACGCCTCACGCACGACCGGGTCGAGCGCGTAGTCCATCTCCGCGACCCACGCCGGGATGACGCCGGGAGGGACGGTCCCCCACTTCAGCACGAGGGTGCGCCGTGCCTCCTCGTCGGTCAGGTCGACGACCGGGCGGTGCTCTCTCACGGGATCGGGACGCCCAGGATCTCGCGGGCGCGGACCACGTCGCCGCGCATCGTCTCGACCAGCGCGTCCACGCCGTCGAACCGCACCATCCCCCGGATCCGGTCGACGAACGCGACCTCGACCTCCACGTCGTAGAGCTCGAGATCGTCGCGGTCGAGCACGTAGGACTCGACCCGGCGCTCGCGCTCACCCTCGAAGGTCGGATTGGTGCCGACGCTGATCGCGGCCGGGTACCGCTCGCCGCTGTCGAGCCGCAGCAGCCAGCCGGCGTACACGCCGTCGGCGGGAGCCGCGGCCATGCCGCTGGTCGGGACGTTGGCGGTCGGGAAGCCCAGCTCGCGACCACGCTGGTCGCCACGGACCACCACACCGCGGACCACGAACGGCCGCCCCAGGGCCTCCGCCGCCCCGGCCACGTCGCCGGCTGCGAGGCAGGTGCGGACGTACGTCGAGGACCAGACCTGCGGCCCGCCGTCCAGGGCTACGCCGACCGCGCGGAACCCGAGCTCAGCACCGCTGGCCGTCAGGGTGGCGACGTCTCCCGACGCCTTCGTCCCGTAGCGGAAGTTCGCGCCGACCACGACGACGGCCGCGTGCAGGCAGCCGACGAGCACCCGGCTCGCGAACTCCTGCGGACTCCATGCGGCGATCTCGCGGTCGAAGGGCAGGGCGAGGACGTCGTCGACGCCGGACGCGCCCAGCAGCCCCGCCCTGGTCTCGAGGTCGGTGAGCGTGGTGGGTGCGTGCTCGGGGCGCAGCACGGCCATCGGGTGCGGGTCGAAGGTCACCGCGACGACACGCAGCCCCTCGGCGTCGGCCACGCGGCGCGCCTCGGCGATCACGTGCTGGTGGCCGAGGTGGACGCCGTCGAAGTTGCCGACCACGACCGCCGTACGCCCCAGGTCACCCGGGACGTCGTCCAACGATCGCCAGATCCGCACGCGCCGAGGATAACGAGCGGCTCTCCGGCACTCAGCGGCGCGCCTCCTCGTACCGCCGGAGGGCCTCGGCCCGCTCCTCGCCATGGTCGACGACCGGCTCGGGATACCCGTGCTCGTGGCCGTCCGCGACCGTCCACGGCTCGTGCGCGTTCCGGCCAGCGACGTGGGCCAGCTCGGGCACCCAACGACGGACGTAGTCGCCGTGGGGGTCGAACTTCCGGCCCTGCGTGACCGGGTTGAAGACCCGGAAGTACGGCGACGCGTCGGTGCCGGTGCCGGCGACCCACTGCCAGCCGTGGTTGTTGCTGGCGATGTCGCCGTCGACCAGGTGGTCGAGGAAGAAGCGCGCGCCCGCCGGCCACCAGACGTGGAGGTCCTTGCACAGGAAGCTGGCGGTGATCATCCGGACCCGGTTGTGCATCCAGCCGGTCGCGGCCAGCTGGCGCATCCCGGCGTCCACGATCGGGAAGCCGGTGCGTCCCTCCCGCCACGCCCGCAGCAGCTCGGGCTGGTCGTCATAGGTCATGGAGCCGAGCTCGGGCCGCAGGTCGTGCCAGGCCGAGGCGGGTTCGTGGTGGAGGACGTCGGCGTAGAACTCGCGCCAGGCCAGCTCGTCGGTGAAGACCTTGGCGGCCCGCGACCTCGCGCCGACGAGGTCGGCGAGGATCGTGCGCGGATGGATCGCGCCGACCTTGAGGTACGGCGACAGCTGGGACGTGCCCTGCAGGTCCGGACGGTCGCGACCGTCGGCGTAGTCGCCGAGGCGCTCGTCGCGGAACGCCCGCCACCGTCGCAGCGCCGCGTCCTCTCCGGCCGCCGGCAGGTCGACCGGACACTCGACGAGGGCACGCTCCAGCCGCGAGACCGCGTGGTCGTCGCTCCGCTGCTCCCCCAGACGTACGTCGCGCGGCGCCGCCGCGGGTGCGGACCAGCCGTGCTCGCGCCAGGCGCGGGAGAACGGGGTGAAGACGCGGTAGGGCCCGCCCTGCCGGGTCCGCACCAGCCCCGGCCCCACGGCGTACGGCGAACCGGTGGCGACCCAGTCGATCCCCTGCGCACGGAGTCGGTCGCGGACGCGGGCGTCGCGAGCCGTGCCGTACGGCGTGGTCTCGGCGCTCACGTGCACCGAGCCGGCGCCCACCTCCGCGGCGAACCCCGCCACCTCGGCGGCCGGATCGCCCATCCGCACCGTGAGCCGACCGTCGTAGGACTCGGCCGCGGCTCGCACGCTGGCGGCGAGCCAGCCACGGCGCACCGGACCGCAGCCCTCCCACAGCACCGGGTCGAGAACGAACAGCACGTGGACCTCGCCCCCGCCCGCCGCGTCGGACGCCGCCCCGAGTGCAGGCAGGTCGCGACGGCGCAGGTCACGACGTAGCCACAGCACCGAGGTCACGCGGCCACCCTGGCACGGTGCCGGAGTGGGCGACCCACCCGTTGGAGCAGCCGCATCAGACGAAGACGGCCACCGGCCGGGAGACGTCGCCCTTCGGCTCGTACAGCGCCAGGAAGGTGCCGTCGGGGGCGAAGACGGCGGTCAGGCCGTCCAGCGGGAGGTCGAGCGTGCGCCCGACCCGGACGTGTGCGGCGTCTGCGTCGGAGAGGTCCACGGCCGGGAACGCCGCGCGGGCCGCATCGGCGATGGGCGTCATCGTGAAGTCGTCGGCGAGGGCCTCGAGGGTGTGGGCGTCGCCGATCACGAACGGACCGACGGCCGTACGACGTAGCGCCGTGAGGTGGCCGCCGACCCCGAGCGCGGCGCCGAGGTCGCGGGCGATGGCGCGGACATAGGTGCCGCTGGAGCAGCGCACCTCGATGTCCAGGGTGACCGGCTGGTCTCGTCGGTCGAACGAGGTCGAGACCACGTCGATCGAGTGGATCGTCACCCGACGCGCGGGCAGGTCGACCTGTTCGCCGTCACGCACCCGGGCATAGGCGCGCCTGCCGTCGACCTTGATCGCCGAGACCGCGCTCGGCACCTGGTCGATCTCGCCGACGTACGCCGCGAGTGCGTCCCTCACGGCGGTCTCGGTGAGCCCGTCGGTCGGCTGCGAGTCGACGACCTCGCCCTCGGCGTCGTCGGTCGTGGTGGTCACGCCGAGCAGAACGGTGGCGGCGTACGCCTTGTCGGTGAGGGCGAGGTGGCCGAGCAGCCGGGTCGCGCGATCCACGCCCAGCACCAGCACGCCGGTGGCCATCGGATCGAGGGTGCCCGCATGGCCCACCTTGCGCGTGCCCGCGAGCCGGCGTACCCGAGCGACCACGTCGTGGGAGGTGATCCCGGCCGGTTTGTCGACGACGACGACACCGGAGTGGGTCACTCGGCCTCGGCCTCGTCCTCGTCGCCGTCCTCGCGGGGCTTCTTGTACGGGTCGGGCTCACCGGCGTACGCCGATCCGCGTCGTGCCGCGGCCTCCTCGTCGAGGGCCTTGGCCCGGGCCAGCACCTCCTCGACGTGGCGGGCGTTCTCGGGCACCACGTCGGCGACGAAGGTCAGCGTCGGTGCGTGCCGCATGCCGAGCTGCTTGGCGACCTCGGAGCGGAGCAGGCCCTTGGCCGACTCCAGCGCTGCCGCCGTGCTCACCAGGTCGGTCTCCTCGCCCAGGACGGTGTAGAACACCGTCGCCTGCTGCGAGTCACCGGTGACCCGGACGTCGGTCACGGTCACGAACCCGAGCCGCGGGTCCTTGATCCGCCGCTCCAGCATCTCCGCGACGATGACCTGGATCCGGTCGGCGATCTT
Organism: uncultured Actinomycetota bacterium; assembly: GCA_963833775.1. Taxonomy (GTDB): domain Bacteria; phylum Actinomycetota; class Actinomycetes; order Propionibacteriales; family Nocardioidaceae; genus Nocardioides. The sequence continues at coordinate 626,417 of CAWHZH010000015.1, forward strand.
CCGGACACGGGGGTTGGCCACTGGCTCTTCCTATCGATGGGAGGGGTCTCGACAAGCTCGACCGGCGTCGGCCGAGCCTGTCGAGACCACGACGGAGCGGATCAGGCCCGCGGGATCTCCTTCATCTCGAAGGCTTCGACGACGTCGCCCTCCTTGATGTCCTGGTAGTTCCGCAGCACGAGACCGCACTCGAAGCCCTCGCGGACCTCGGCGGCATCGTCCTTCTCGCGCTTCAGCGAGGCCAGGTCGAGGTTGTCCGCCACGACGGCGCCGTCGCGGATCAGCCGGACCTTGGCGTTGCGTCGGATCACCCCACTGGTGACCATGCAGCCGGCGATGTTGCCGAGCTTCGAGGACCGGAAGATCGCCCGGATCTCCGCCTGGCCCAGAGTCGACTCCTCGAACTCCGGCTTGAGCATGCCCTTGAGGGCCGCCTCGATCTCCTCGATCGCGTTGTAGATGACCGAGTAGTAGCGGATCTCGACGCCTTCCTTGTCCGCCAGCTCCGTCGCCTTGCCCTGAGGCCGGACGTTGAAGCCGATGATGATGGCGTCGGAGGCGGCAGCCAGCATGACGTTGGTCTCGGTGATCGCACCGACCCCGCGGTCGATGACGCGCAGCGACACCTCGTCGCCGACGTCGATCTTGGCCAGCGAGTCCTCGAGGGCCTCCACCGAACCGGACACGTCGCCCTTGAGGATGAGGTTGAGCTCCTGGCTCTCGCCCTTCTCCATGGAGGCCATGAAGTCCTCGAGGGTACGACGCACGCGGCGCTGGGCCTGCATGGCCGCACGCTCCCGTGCCTCGCGCTTCTCGGCGATCTGGCGGGCCATCCGGTCGTCCTCGACGACCAGGAAGTTCTGACCCGCACCGGGCACCGCCGACAGGCCGAGCACCATCGCCGGCTGTCCCGGGAGGGCCTCGTCCATGAAGTCGCTGTGCTCGTCGAGCAGGGCGCGGACCCGGCCGTGGGCCGGACCGGCCACGATCGAGTCGCCGACCCGGAGCGTGCCGCGCTGGACCAAGACCGTCGCGACCGGGCCGCGACCGCGGTCCAGGTGCGCCTCGACGATGAGGCCCTGGGCGTCCTGCTCGGGGTTGGCGCGCAGGTCCAGTGCCGCATCGGCGGTCAGCACGATCGCCTCGAGCAGCTTGTCGAGGTTGAGCTCGGACTTGGCCGAGACGTCGACGAACATCGCGTCGCCGCCGTACTCCTCGGGCACCAGGCCGTACTCACTGAGCTGGCCACGGACCTTGGTGGGGTCGGCGTCCTCCTTGTCGATCTTGTTCACGGCGACCACGATCGGCACGTTGGCCGCCCGGGCGTGGTTGAGCGCCTCCACCGTCTGCGGCATCACACCGTCGTCCGCCGCGACCACGAGGACCGCGATGTCCGCCGACTGCGAGCCGCGGGCACGCATGGCGGTGAACGCCTCGTGACCGGGGGTGTCGAGGAAGGTGATCCAGCGCTCGGCGCCGTCGACCTCTGTCTCGACCTGGTAGGCACCGATGTGCTGGGTGATGCCACCAGCCTCCTTGTCGACCACGTTGGCCGAACGGAGGGCGTCGAGGAGCTTGGTCTTGCCGTGGTCGACGTGACCCATCACGGTCACGACCGGCGGGCGTACGACGAGGTCTGCCTCGTTGCCCTCGTCCTCACCGAACTCGAGGTCGAAGCTCTCGAGGAGCTCGCGGTCCTCGTCCTCGGGCGAGACGACCTGGACGACGTAGTTGAGCTCCTCACCGAGCAGCTCGAGCGTCTCGTCGTTGACCGACTCGGTCGCGGTGACCATCTCGCCCAGCGAGAACAGCATCTGCACCAGCGACGCGGCATCGACGTTGATCTTCTCGGCGAAGTCGGTCAGCGAGGCACCACGGGCGAGACGCACGGTCTCGCCGTTGCCCTTGCGGACGCGCACGCCACCGATCGTCGGCGCCTCCATCTGCTCGAACTCCTGGCGACGGGCTCGCTTCGACTTGCGGCCACGGCGCGACGGACCACCGGGACGCCCGAAGGCACCCTGGGTCTGCCCACGCTGACCGGGACGACCGCGACCGCCGCCGGGGCCACCGCCGAAGCCCGGGCCACCACGGCCCGGAGCACCAGCACCGGCACCCGCCGGAGCACCACCGCGACCGGGGGCACCGCCGGCGCCGCCGCGGGCCGGCGCACCACGACCGGGCGCACCACCGGTGCGACCGGGCGCACCGGAGCGGCCCGGACCGCCGGGACCCGCAGGCCCGCGAGCACCGGGACCGGTGCCGAAGGCGCCGGGCGAGCGGTTCATCATCGCGGGGTTGGGACGCGGCATGCCGGGACGTCCGCCTGCGGCGGGCGGGCGCGGCGGACGGTTCTCGTCCTCGTCGCTCTCGCGCGGCGCGGGGGCGGGGCGACGGCCCATGCCCTGGCTGGACGCGAAGGGGTTGTTGCCGGGGCGCGGGGCACCGGGACGGGCAGCCGGACGCGGCGCCGGGGTGGGCGCCTCGGTGGCTGACTCCTCCGGGGCCTCGGGCTCGGCCACGGTCGAGGCCGCTGCTGCGGGCACCTCGGGCTCGGCCACCGGCTCCTCGGGAGCGGCGGCGCGCGGGCCGGGCTTGGGCGCGGTCGACGCGGCTGCCGGAGCCTCGGGCTCGGCGACCGACACGTCGGTCGACGCTGCTGGGGCCGGGGCCTCCGCCGGGGCATCCGCCTTCGCGGGGGCGTTCGGCGCGGGCTTCTCGGCCGGGGCCTCGGCGGGCGCGGCCGTGGCCTTCTCAGCCAGCAGTGCGTCGCCGTAGGTCTTCTTGAACTTCATCTCGACCGGAAGCTCGATCGTCGACGAAGCAGACTTGACGAACTCGCCCATCTCCTTCAGCTTGTCGAGAACTTCCTTGCTCTCGATGCCGTAGGTCTTGGCGAGCTCGTGTACTCGGGTCTTGGCCACTGTTCTCCTTCTGGCCCAAGACCCCTTACCGGAAACCGGGGGCGGATCTCAGACCGTTGGTGGGTGTTGCAAACTCATCGGGAGGTACTCATCGAGTGCTCATGAGCCGCTGCTCCAGTCCTCATCGGTCGGTCGTCTGGTCGGGTGAGGCGAGGTACGTCGCCACCGGCGCGCTGTCGAGACCCGTGCTGGCCCGGAGGGCCCTGCCGAAGGCTCGACGGCGGACGGCGAGGTCGTAACACACGGTCGTGGGGTGCAGATGCGCCCCTCGGCCGGGCCGGGTGCCTGCTGGATCGGGCACCACGACAGGTCTGCCGTCGATGTCCGAGCCCGCGGTCACCCGCAACAACTCGCTCCTCGTGTCTCGCTCACGGCAACCTATGCACGTTCGGACGGGACCCGAAGGACCCGTGAAGGCAGGGGACACCGATGCGCGAACCACTGTCCTCAACCCTACCGCGCCGGGCCGGTATTCCCCGAACCGGGCGCTGGCGGTGCCATCACGGTGGCCCTAGGGTCCTGCCTATGCCGGCGTTTCGGGACGACTTCGACGGCGACGGTCTCGATCCGGCGGTCTGGGACCCCCACTATCTCCCCGCGTGGAGCTCCCGCGCCGCCACCGCCGCCCGGCACCGGGTCTCGGCCAGCAGGCTCCGGCTCTGGATCCCGCCCGGCCAGCCGCTGTGGTGCCCCGACCAGCACCCCACGCCCCTTCGTGTCTCGGGCATCGCCTCCGGAGGGCACTCCGGACCGGTGGGGAGCACCACGGCCGGGCAGCCTTTCCGCGAAGGTCAGCGCGTCCGCGAGAAGCAGCCACGGCTCGAGGGCTGGCTCCCCCGACACGGATCGCTCGCGGTCGTGTGCCGCATGGAGCTCTCGGACAGCTCCATGGCGGCGGTCTGGCTCAGCGGCTTCGAGGAGACCCCGGAGGACTCCGGCGAGCTCTGCCTGGTCGAGGTCTTCGGCAAGGACCGGGTACCGCGACGCTCCGCCGAGGTCGGCATGGGCATCAAGAAGCTCCACGACCCGCGCCTCGAGCAGGACTTCGAGGCGCCTCGGCTGCCCATCGACGTCGGCCAGTGGCACGAGTACGCCGTGCGGTGGGACGAGCAGGTCGCGGAGTTCTCCGTCGACGGCGAGCACGTCCGCACCTGCGCACGCCCCCCGACGTACCCGATGCAGGTGATGATCGCGGTCTTCGACTTCCCCGACTGGCCCGGTGACGCCTCCGTGCCCGCGCTCGAGGTCGAGTGGATCGGCGGCGAGTCGACCTGATCCAGCCGGGCTACCGGACGGGTTGCTCGAGGTCGGCGCGGCTGCGGATGTCGATCTCGTAGTGGTCGGTGGTCGCGTCCTTGAACTCGGTGCTGAAGCCGGGGGTGCCGTCAGGCGAGCATCCAGTCGACGGCCGCGGCCGCGTGCAGCCGGCAGGTGTCGAACGTCGGCACGGTGGTGTCACCAGGACCGACCAGCAGCCCGACCTCGGTGCAGCCGAGGATCATCCCCTCCGCACCGTCGGCCACCAGGTCCGCCATCACGTCCCGGTAGCGCTGTCGCGACTCCGGGCGTACGACGTCGCGCACGAGCTCGTCGTAGATGATCCGGTGGACGTCGGCCCGGGCGGCCGGATCGGGCACGACCGCCTCGATCCCGTGCCCCGCCAGCCGCTCGACGTAGAACGGGTCCTCCATGGTGAACGAGGTGGCCAGCAGTCCCACCCGCGACAGCCCTCGCGCCCGGACGGCCGCAGCGGTGGCGTCGGCGATGTGCAGGACCTCGAGCCCCGAGGCCTCCTCGATCGAGTCGACGACCTTGTGCATGGTGTTGGTCGCGAGCAGGAGGCTCTCCGCCCCGGCCGCGGCCAACCCCCGCGCGGCCTCCCCCAGGATCTCCGCCGTGGCGTCCCAGTCGCCGGCGTGCTGCAGGGCCGCGATCTGGTCGAAGTCGACACTGTGGAGCACGATCCGGGCCGAGTGGAGGCCGCCCATCCGTTCGGCGACGCCGGTGTTGAGGAGCCGGTAGTAGGTCTCCGTGCTGGTCCAGCTCATGCCCCCGAGGACGCCGAGCAGCCTCATGACTCGGGCGTGGGGGCCTCGGCCTGCTCGCGTGGCTCCTCGTCAGACCGGATGTCGATGCGCCAGCCGGTGAGGCGGGCGGCCAGGCGGGCGTTCTGCCCCTCCTTGCCGATCGCCAGCGAGAGCTGGAAGTCGGGCACGATCACGCGCGCCGACCGGGCCTCGGCATCGACGACCTCGACCTTGGTCACCCGCGCCGGCGAGAGCGCGTGGGCGACGAACTCGGCGGGATCCTCGGACCAGTCGACGATGTCGATCTTCTCGCCGTGGAGCTCCGACATCACGATGCGCACCCGCTGCCCCATCGGCCCGATGCAGGACCCCTTGGCGTTCACGCCCGGGGCGGCCGTCGTCACCGCGATCTTGGTGCGGTGGCCGGCCTCGCGGGCGATGGCGGCGATCTCGACGGTGCCGTCGGCGATCTCGGGCACCTCGAGCGCGAACAGCTTCTTGACCAGGTTGGGGTGGGACCGCGACAGCGTGATCTGCGGGCCGCGCATCCCCTTGCGCACCGAGATCACCAGGCACTTGATCCGCTCACCGTGGACGTAGGACTCGCCCGGGACGCGCTCGCCCAGCGGCAACAACGCCTCGAGCTTGCCCAGGTCGACCATGACGTCGTCGGGGTTGCGTCCCTGCTGGATGACACCGGAGATGAGGTCGCCCTCCTTGCCGGAGAACTCGCCGTAGCGGATGTCGTCCTCGGCGTCGCGCAGGCGCTGCAGCATGATCTGCTTCGCGGTCGTCGCGGCGATTCGGCCGAACCCGTCGGGGGTGTCGTCGTACTCCCCGATCTTGGTGCCCTCGTCGTCGAGCTCCGCCGCGAACACCGTGACGTGGCCGCTGGTGCGGTCGAGCACGACCCGCGCCTGCTCCACGGCGCCCGGCGTCTTGTGGTACGCCGTCAGCAACGACTGCTCGATGGCCTCCACGAGGACCTCGAAGGAGATCTCCTTCTCCCGCTCGAGCATGCGCAAGATGCTCAGGTCGATGTCCATCAGGCCTCCTTCTCGGTTCGTTTGCGGTTGAACTCGATCTGCACCAGTGCCTTGCCCACCTGGTCGTACGCGAGGCGCGTCGGTGCGCCCGCGACGTCGAGGGTCACCCCGGCGTCGTCGCTCCTCGTCACGCGGCCGGTGAGCTGGGTGCCGTCGACCAGCGAGACCTTGACCAGGCGGTCGCGGTTGCGGCGCCAGTGGCGTGGCTCGGTGAGGGGGCGGTCGACGCCCCGCGAGGTGACCTCGAGGGTGTACGCCGTCTCGCCCATCAGGTCCGTGTCGTCGAGCACGCCCGAGACAGCCCGGGTGGCGTCGGCGATGTCGTCGAGGCTGACCCCGCCGTCCTGGTCGACGGCGACCCGCAGCACGCGGCGCTTGCCGGCCGGCGTCAGCTCGACGGCCTCGAGATCGAGGCCCAGCGCGGACAGGTGGTCGCGGAGCGCATCGGCGATCCGGGAGCCGTCCGGACTGACCCTGCTCACGTCGCGACCTCCTGTGCTGTTGTCGGATCAACGATAGCGGGTGGCGCGGGCCCGCAGAGCGCGGCACCGCCGTGGTCGGGCACTCCTCGGGGATAGGGTCACGGGCGTGTCGGGCTCCCCTCTCTCGCGTCGCGGGCTGCTGCTCTCCGCGGGTGGCATGACGGCTGTCGTGGCGGGGACCGGGCTGAGCGGCTGCGACCTCGACCCGTCCTCGTCCGCTCCGGCCGCGCAGCCGTCGCCGGACCCCGACCAGGCGATCGTGACCTCGGCCCGGGCCGAGCTGACGGGCCTCATCACGGGCCTCGGCGCGAGCAGCGGTACGGCGGCCCTGGTCGCCGTCCATCGGGTGCAGCTGGCCGCGCTCCAGGGCGATCCTCCGCCGGTGACGCGTCGTAGCCGGCCGTTCACCCCCGCCCAGACCGTGGCACGCGAGCATCGCGCCGCCGACCGGTTCACCCGGTGGGCGACGACCTGCGAGAACGGCGACCTGGCGCGGGTGCTCGGCTCGATCGCCGCCGGGATCCGGATGCAGCCGGTGTTGCGGGACGTGTCGTGAGCGACCAGGTGGCGGTCGACGCGCTGCAACGCACGTTGGCGGCCGAGCACGCCGCCGTCTACATCTTCGGGGTCCTCGGCGGACGCGCCGCAGTGCTCGGCCTCTCGCCGCTGCGGCCCGCCCTCGCGACGGCGTACGACACCCACCTGGCGCGTCGCAACCAGGTGCGACTGCTCGTGCGCGCCGCCGGCGGCGTTCCGGTGGCAGCGGAGCCGGCGTACGACCTGCCGCGTGCCCTCACGACTCCCGCGCAGATCACCGCCGAGGCGCTGCGCGTGGAGCGTGCCTGTGTCACGACGTACGCCGCGCTGGTGGCCGCGACGACGGGCACCGACCGCGCCTGGGCCGTGGTGACCCTGAGCGCCGGGGCGCTCTCGGAGCTGAGCTTCGGGGGGCCGCCGCTGGCGCTGCCCGGCCTGGGCACCGGCTCCGCACGCGGCTGAGGACCCCGGAGATGCGTGCGCCCCCGGCCGTGGGGACCGGGGGCTGTTGCCTTCTGCTCCGAGGAACTCCCGAGACATTCCCCGGAGCAGAAGACTGCACACTGGCCGATTGGGGGGAATCGACCCGATCCGGAACCGAGGGGGGTGGTTCGCGGACCTTCCTGCACAATCATGCAACCCAGCATCGATCCGCGTCTGAACCTTCGTGCCTCATGTTTGTGCAATGCAAAAGGTTGAAGTCACCAGGCCGCGAGGAGGTCGGGGAGCGCCGCCAGGGTCCGGATGACCGCGTCGGGGGCGCCCTCCCTCGAACCCGCCTGCTCGGCGGGGATGTCGCTGAGCGGGATGTGGACGGCCAGCATCCCCGCTTGCTGGGCGCCCCAGATGTCGTCGTACAGGCGGTCGCCGACGTAGACGCAGCGGGCAGGATCGGTCACGCCGACCGCCTCCATCGCGGCTGCGAAGGCGAGCGGAGACGGCTTCGTCCACGGGATCTCGCTGGTGTACACGTCGCCGTCGATGAGGCCGTAGACGCCGTCGCGCTCGAAGAACCCGACGTGCCAGGCGCGCGGCCAGATCGTGTTGGACAGGACGCCGACCTTGAGCCCCTCCGCCCGCAGTCGCTCGAACATCGGCCGCACCTCGGGGTCGGTGTAGGTGTGCGGCTCCCAGAAGTCGCGGTACGCCGTCAGCAGCGCCGGGTCGTGCTCGAGCCCGGCCTCGTCGAAGAGGTCGGCCACGGTGGCGCTCTGCTGGTGGTCACGCGACCGCCCCCACACGCTCCGGCCGGCCTCGTGCAGCGCGACGCGGGCTGCGTCCGCGTCGTGCCCGATCGTCGTCACCGCCGCGGCCAGCGCGACCGACTCGCCATGGAAGTCCACGTCGTGCCACCGGGTGAGCGTCCCGCCCCAGTCGAAGATCACCGCGTCGAGGTCCACACGGCAGACCGTAGCGGCCGGCTCAGGGGACGCAAGTCGGTTGTGGCGGCGGCGCCGGCCGGGGTTGGATGACCGGTCGTGGCCGACTCCGACGACTTCGACAACGGCTGGGACACCCGGGCCCAGCTGGTCGACGGCCGGTGGGTCGACCGGACGCCGCGGCGACCCGAGGTCGAGCCGCAGGTCCGCCGTGAGGTGGCCCTGATGCCCTGGCTCGCGCCGCGCCTCCCGCTCCCGGTGCCGGTCCCGCGGATCCTCTCCGAGGATCCACTGGTCGTGCGGCACGCCCTCATCGTGGGCGACGGCTGCCCCGGCACCGCCGCCGCACACGGTCGCACGGTGGGCCTCTTCCTGCGTGCCCTGCACGCGGTGGACACCGACCGGGCGGTCGACGCGGGCGCGCGGGACGGCGCGGCCTCCTTCGCCGAGGCCCAGGCGATCCGCGACCGGATGGCCACCGAGGTGCTGCCGCTCCTTCCCGTGCGGCTGCGCGCCGAAGGTCGTGCCCTCCTGAACCGGATGGCCGCGCCCACGCCCGACCCCCGGCTCGTGCACGGGGACCTCGGTCCGGAGCACATCCGGGTCGTGGGTGACGCCGTGACGGGGCTGATCGACTGGGGCGACTGCGGCGTCGGTGACCCGGCCCTCGATCTCGCCTGGACGATGTACGGCGCGGGGCCGGCCTTCGCGGCCGCGCTCGAGACGTCGTACTCCCCCGACGGGACGCTCATCGCCCGAGCCCGCGACTGGTACGTGCTCGGTCCGTGGCACGAGGTCGTGTACGGCCTCGACACCGAGCAGCCCGCGTACGTCGAGAGCGGCCTGGCCGGCGTGGTCAGCCGCCTCGACCAGCTCCCCTGACCCCGACATCGCCGAGTCGTCAGGTGACGAGTCGTCGGGTCAGGCGCGGACCAGGTGGACGAGGTGGTTGACCACGTGGTCGGTGGGGATCTCCTCGCGCTCGCCGGTACGACGGTCGCGGACCTCGACGGTCCCCTCGGCGAGGTTGCGACCCACCACGACGATCGTCGGGACCCCGATCAGCTCGGCGTCCTTGAACTTCACCCCCGGGCTGACCTTGGGCCGGTCGTCGTAGAGCACGGTGACGCCCTGCTGGGACAGCTCCACGGCGATCCGGTCGGCGGCGGCGAAGATCGCCTCGTCCTTGCCGGTGGCGACCAGGTGGACGTCGGCGGGTGCGACGTTGCGCGGCCAGGCCAGCCCGAGCTCGTCGGAGGTGCCCTCGGCGATGGCGGCGACGGCCCGCGAGGGACCGATGCCGTAGGAGCCCATCGTCACGGTGACGAGCCGGCCGTTCTCGTCGAGCACCTGCAGGCCGAGCGCGTCGGCGTACAGGCGCCCGAGCTGGAAGATGTGGCCCATCTCGATGCCACGGGCGGACTCGAGCACGCCGCCGTCGCAGTTCGGGCAGGGGTCGCCGTCGCGGACGTCGGCAGCCTCGATCGTGCCGTCCGGGGTGAAGTCGCGGCCGGCCACGAGGTCGAGCACGTGGCTGCCCGCGACGTCCGCACCGGTCACCCAGCGGGTGCCCGTGACGACGCGGGGGTCGACGACGTAGCGGATGCCGGAGGCGTTGGCCTCGCCGAGCACGCCGGGGCCGATGTAGCCCTTGACGAGGGTCGGGTGCGTGGCGATCTCCGTCTCGTCCATCGCCTCGACCCCGATCGGCTCGAGCTGACCCTCGAGCCGCTTCTGGTCGACCTCGCGGTCGCCGGGCAGGCCGATGGCGAGCGGCTCGCGCGTGCCGTCGGGGTGCTTGAGGACGACGAGCACGTTCTTGAGCGTGTCGCCGGCGGTCCAGGGACGGTCGTCGCGGGGGTACTTCTCGTTGAGGTGGGCGACCAGGGTGTCGATGGTCGGAGTGTCGGGCGTCTGCTCGGCGTGGGCGGCCGGCGCTTCGTCGTACGCCACGGGTGCGGGCGGACGCACCTCGACGGCCTCGACGTTCGCGGCGTAGTCGCACAGCGTGCAGCGGACGTAGGTGTCCTCACCGACCGAGGCGCGCGCCAGGAACTCCTCGGACTTCGAGCCGCCCATGGCACCGGAGGTGGCTTTGACGATCACGTAGTCGAAGCCCAGCCGGTCGAAGACCCGGCGGTAGGCGTCGCGGAACCGCTGGTACGACGCGTCCAGTCCGGCGTCGTCGATGTCGAACGAGTAAGCGTCCTTCATCACGAACTCGCGGCCACGCAGGACGCCCGCGCGCGGACGCGCCTCGTCGCGGTACTTGTTCTGGATCTGGTAGAGCGCGAGCGGCAGGTCCTTGTACGACGAGTACAGGTCCTTCACCACCAGGGCGAACATCTCCTCGTGGGTGGGTCCGAGCAGGTAGTCGGCACCCTTGCGGTCCTTGAGCCGGAAGATGCTGTCGCCGTACTCCGTCCACCGACCCGTCGCGTCGTAGGGCTCGCGGGGCAGCAAGGCCGGGAACAACAGCTCCTGGGCGCCGATCGAGTCCATCTCGTCGCGGATGATGTTCTCGATCCTGCGCAGCACCCGCAGGCCGAGCGGCAGCCAGGTGTAGATCCCGGGCGCGTTGCGGCGGATGTAGCCGGCGCGGACGAGCAGCCGGTGGCTGGGCACCTCGGCGTCCGCCGGGTCGTCACGCAGGGTGCGGACGAAGAGGCTGGACATGCGCAGGACGGTGCTCATGGCGGCAAGACTACGGGCGCCCTCCGGGGCCGGGCGACGGGGTTTGTCGGCCGCGGGCGCCCTCGGGCGAAGCCGGCTCATCCGCTGGTCGAGGAGGTCGCCCTGCGACCGTCTCGAAACCCCCACCCCCCGCCGGTTGAGGAGGTCGCCCCGCGACCGTCTCGAAACCCCCACCCCCCGCCGGTTGAGGAGGTCGCCCCGCGACCGTCTCGAAACCCCCACCCCCCGCCGGTTGAGGAGGTCGCCCCGCGACCGTCTCGAAACCTGGTGACGGTGCCTGGGGCGTCAGGCAACGCCACCGGGTTTCGACGCGCTCGCGCGACCTCGTCCCTCGGTCGGGTCGCTTGCTCGACCTGACCTCGCCACACGGTGCCCTCGTTCCTCGGGCACCGTGTCTCGGTCAGAACATGATCGTGGCGAAGGTGCCGGTCTGCTCGAAGCCGACGCGGTCGTAGGCCCGGCGGGCGGGCTCGTTCCAGATGTTGGCGTACAGCGAGACGACCGGGGCGATGTCGCGGCGGCATGCCTCGGCCACGGCCGCGACCCCCCGGGCGGCGAGTCCCTCGCCGCGGCGGTCGGGGGCGACCCACACGCCCTGGATCTGCGCGGCGTACGGCGTGGCATGGGCCACCTCGGCCTTGAACACGACCCGCCGCTCCTCGATCCGCGCGAACGACCAGCCGAGCCCGATCAGCTGCCGTACCCGCGACCGGTAGATCGGGGCTCCGCCCTCGCCCTCGGGATCGACGCCGACCTCCTCGGTGTACATGGCGACGCACGCCGGGTACAGGGCCGCGAAGTCGTCGGGCGTGGTACGCCGGACGGCCGGGTCCGGCTCGATCCGTGGCGGTCCGGTCAGCGCCAGGTGCGGCTGGTCCCAGCGGGTCTCGCGAGCCGGCCCCCAGCTGTCGGACAGCGCGTCCCACAGCGGCCAGACGGCGTCCTGCAGCCCGACGATGGTGACCACCGAACGCGGCCTCGTCAGCGCCCGTTCGGCGAAGGCGCGGGCGTCGTCCGGCGTGCACTGGACGGGGACGAGGTTGGCCCCGACATGGCAGCCCGCGACCAGGTGGCCCTCGTCGTACCGCCCCCAGATCTCGCCGGAGAGCAGGCGCGGCTCGAGGTTGGTGCTGCGGGCGCGGTACTCCGCGAACGCGTTGACCACCGGGTCGCGCCCGGTGAGCGCGAGGAAGTCAGGCAGGTCGGCGGGCCCGAGCACGCTCACTCCTTGACGCGCGCGGAACCTGGACAAGGTCACCTCCTGAGCCTACGCGGATGTGGCCCCGTCGGGACCCGTCCGCCACCACCCGATCTTCGACCGGGTGCTCACCGGTACGTCGTTCAGCGGGCGGTGAACACGTCGGCGCCGAAGGTGTGCGGCACGGTCCGTGCAAAGCCCAGCCTAGGGAGCCCGAAGAGGTCCTCGATGGAGGCGAGCAGCGAGTAGTGGTTGTAGCCACGGTCGGAGGCCGTGCCCGGCGCGACGTACCTGGACAGCACGAGGGCGCCGATCCGGCCTCCGCCGGGACCCTCGAGGCCGGGCCGGCGGGCGTTGGGCCCCGCACCTTCCCCGCAGCAGGCGCTGGAGTCCTCGTGCACGCCTTCGGACTCGTCGGCGGTGATCACGAGCATGCCGTTCTTGCGGAAGGCGGGAGAGTGCAGGATCCGCGGGACCCACTCGCGCATCCAGTTGTTCGCTGCGCGCAGCCCGCCCGGTCCGCCGTCCGCGCAGGAGGGGTCGTGGCCGTCGTGACACAGGTCGGGCGTGAGGTAGGACAGCGTGCGGGTGGAGCTGACGTGGCGGAGGTCATGGGTCAGCTGCTGGAGCCCCACGTCGTGGGTGCGGCAGTAGTGGGGGCGCGAGGTGATCGACCGGAAGTAGACGAACGGGTTGTGACGCGTGGCGTACTGGCTGCCCTGGGACGCGTGGGTCCACGGGTCGGTGTGACCCAGGGCGGGGTGCTGGCATCCGCGCCTCATGTCCTGCATGTAGCCGCGCCACGACAGCCCGGCCGTCTGCAGCTGGTCGACGAGCGTCTTCACGCGGGACGGGTAGACGCAGCCGCTACCGACGACCTGTCCCGGCCTGGCATCGGCCCGAGTCGTGCGGAAGGGGGTGTACGTCGGGCAGTCGTGCTGGGTGGCGTACGTCGGACCCTGGCCCGAGATCTGAGCCAGGTAGTTGCCGAGGCTGTGGTGCGCCGTCCCGTAGTAGCGCGTGAGCAGGACGCCCTTCCGGCGCAGCGTCTTCGCCAGGTACGGCGCCGGGGAGCGCGGCCCCCAGGTCTGGCGGAAGCCCTTGTTCTCGATGTTGATCACGAACACGTGCCCGACCGCGGGCCGGGCCGCGCTGGTCGACGACGCCGTGATGGCGCGGTCGGACTGCCCGAGCACGCGCACGTTCGCGAACGTCAGGACGAGTCCGAGCACCACCAGCGCAGCACCGACCAACCCGAGGGCCGTCGAGCGGAGCCCGTGGCGCTCAGCTGACCGAGACACTCGCCCCGGCACCGTCGACGGGCTCCATGCCCTCGGCGATCCGCATGGCTTCCTCGATCAGGGTCTCCACGATCTGCGACTCGGGAACCGTCTTGATGACCTCGCCCTTGACGAAGATCTGCCCCTTGCCGTTGCCGGATGCGACGCCGAGGTCGGCCTCACGCGCCTCCCCCGGGCCGTTGACGACGCACCCCATGACGGCCACACGCAGCGGGACCTCGAGCCCCTCGAGCCCGGCGGTCACCTGCTCCGCCAGCGTGTAGACGTCGACCTGGGCGCGGCCGCAGGACGGGCAGGAGACGATCTCGAGCCGGCGTGGCTTGAGGTTGAGCGACTCCAGGATCTGGATGCCGACCTTGACCTCCTCCACGGGAGGAGCGGACAGAGAGACGCGGATCGTGTCGCCGATGCCCTGGCTCAGCAGAGCACCGAACGCGACGCCGGACTTGATGGTGCCCTGGAACGCCGGGCCGGCCTCGGTCACGCCCAGGTGCAGCGGCCAGTCGCCGGCCTCGGCGAGCAGCTCGTAGGCGCGCACCATGACCACGGGGTCGTTGTGCTTGACCGAGATCTTGAAGTCGTGGAAGTCGTGCTCCTCGAACAGACCTGCCTCCCAGACGGCGCTCTCGACGAGCGCCTCGGGGGTGGCCTTGCCGTACTTGTCGAGGATCCGCTTGTCGAGGCTGCCGGCGTTCACACCGATCCGGATGCTCGTGCCGTGGTCCTTCGCCGCCTTCGCGATCTCCTTGACCTGGTCGTCGAACTTGCGGATGTTGCCGGGGTTGACCCGGACGGCCGCGCAGCCCGCCTCGATCGCGGCGAAGACGTACTTCGGCTGGAAGTGGATGTCGGCGATGACCGGGATCTGGCTGTGCTGGGCGATCTCGGGAAGGGCGTCCGCGTCGTCCTGGCTCGGGCACGCGACCCGCACGATGTCGCAGCCGGACGCCGTGAGCTCGGCGATCTGCTGGAGGGTGGTGTTCACGTCAGCGGTGAGCGTCGTACACATCGACTGGACCGAGATCGGGTGGTCGCTTCCGACGCCGACCTTGCCGACCTGGATCTGACGAGTCTGACGGCGGGGCGCGAGCACGGGCGGAGGTGCCTCCGGCATCCCCAGGCTGACAGCGGTCATGTCGCCACCCTAGTTCGGTGCGCCTCGATCCACCGCTTCCAGGTGGGGAGGGATCAGGTCACGCTCACCGGGACGACGAGGTCGCCCACGATCAGGACCACGCCCATCACGAGCAGGAAGCTGGCTACGACGTACGCGACGGGAAGGAGCCTCGCGACATCGACGTAACCGGGATCGGGGCGACCGCGCAGCCGGGCGATCCCGCGTCGGGCGGCCTCCCACAGCGCGCCGGCGATGTGGCCGCCGTCGAGGGGCAGCAGCGGGATGAAGTTGAACAGGCCGATGAAGAAGTTGAAGCCCGCGACCAGGCCGAGCAGGCCCACCAGCTTGTCCTGGAGCGGGAAGCCGTCCGCGGAGGCGGTCTCGCCGGCGATCCGACCGCCACCGACGATGCTGACGGGGCTGTCCTGCGCGCGGTCCTTGACGCCGACGATCGCCTCGCCGACGCCGAAGACCTTCACCGGCAGCGTGGCCAGGGCGACGGCGGACTGCTTCGCCAGCGCGCCCATCTGCTGGACCGTGTAGACGACGCCGCCGTGACCGAAGGTGACGACCGGGGCGACGCCGAGGAACCCGACCGGGGTCAGCTTCTTCAGGTCGTTGGGGTCGGTCGGCCGCGGCTCGACGAGGGTGTTGGTGTGCAGGGTCAGGGTCTGACCGTCGCGGTCGACCACGATGGTCGCCCGACCGTCGGCGTTGCCGCGGATCAGCGTCTGCATCTCGTCCCAGCTCTGGACCGGCGTTCCGTTGAACGAGACGAAGGTGTCGCCCGGCTTCAGGCCCGCCTGCGCCGCCGGGCTGACCGGGTCGCCCTTCTGGCACACGTCACTGGTCCGGTCGGCCGGGATGACGCACGCCGAGACGGTGTCGACCGTCGGGTGGACGCTCTCGTCGTTCGGGTTGCCGACCGTCGCGAACAGTCCGGCGAAGATGAAGAACGCGATCAGGAGGTTCACCGTCGGGCCGCCGGCCATCACGATGACCTTCTTCCACCAGGCCATCTTGTAGAAGAGCCGGTCCTCGTCGGCGGCGGTGATCGTCTCCCACTCGGCCGCGCGGGCGTCGGAGACGAGCTGTCCGAACATGCCGGTGTTGGACTTCCGGATCGTCACTACGCGGTTGCCGTCGGCGTCGTACTCGACCTTGTCGGCGTGCTCCGCGTCGGGCGGGAGCATGCCGACGATCTTCACGTAGCCGCCGAGCGGGATCGCCTTGAGGCCGTACTCCGTCTCGCCGCGCTGCCGGCTCCAGACCGTGGGGCCGAAGCCGATGAAGTACTGGGTGACCTTCCCGCCGAACCCCTTCGCCGGGACCATGTGCCCGAGCTCGTGGAGGCCGATCGAGGCCATGATCGCGAACACGAAGATCAGGACCCCGAGCAGGTAGAGCAGGGGTGTCATCGGGGCCTCTCGATCACGCGGTTCGCCTCGTCGCGGGCCCAGGCGTCGGCTGCCAGGACGTCGTCGACGGTCAATGTCTCTCCCGAGGGTACGTCGTGGACCCCGAGCACGTGGGCGACCGTGTCGATGATCTCCACGAACCGGAGCCGGCCGGCGCGGAACGCCGCGACCGCCACCTCGTTGGCGGCGTTGTAGACCGCCGGGGCGGTCGAGCCCTGCTCCCCCGCCCGACGGGCCAGGTGGACGGCCGGGAACGCCTCGTCGTCGAGCGGGAAGAACTCCCAGGTGTTCGCCTGGGTCCAGTCGACCGGCGGTGCGGCGTCGGGGACGCGGTCGGGCCACGCCATGCCGAGCGCGATCGGGATCAGCATCGTGGGCGGGCTGGCCTGGACCAGCGTGGAGCCGTCGACGAACTCGACCATCGAGTGGACCACCGAGGTGGGGTGGACCACGACCTCGATCCGGTCGTAGGGGATGCCGAAGAGCAGGTGTGCCTCGATCACCTCGAGGCCCTTGTTGACCAGGTTCGCGGAGTTGATCGTGACCACGGGGCCCATGTCCCACGTCGGATGGGCCAGGGCCTCGTCGAGGGTCACGTCGAGCAGCTGGTCACGGGTGCGGCCGCGGAACGGGCCGCCCGACGCGGTCAGCACCAGCCGTCGTACCTCCTCGGGCGTGCCACCCCGCAGGCACTGGGCCAGCGCGGAGTGCTCGGAGTCGACCGGCACGATCTGGCCGGGCTTGGCCCGCTCGAGCACGAGCGGTCCGCCCATGATCAGCGACTCCTTGTTCGCCAGTGCCAGCGTGTTGCCGGCGTCGAGGGCCGCCAGGGTCGCCCCGAGTCCGACCGCCCCGGTGATGCCGTTGAGGACGACGTCCGCCGGACGCGAGGCCGCCTCGGCCGACGCCTCCGCCCCGAGCCCGCTGAACGCCGGGGCGAACTCGGCGATCTGCGCCTCGAACAGGTCCGGCTGGCTACCACCCGCGGTCAGGGCCACGACCCGGAACCGGTCGGGGTTGGCCCGCACGAGGTCGAGTGCCTGGGTGCCGATCGAGCCCGTGGAGCCGAGCACGGCGACGTCGCGGCGGGTGGTCATGGCGCCATTGTCCACGGTCGGTGCGTCCTAGACTCCGCGCATGGATGCCCGCCGCGCACTTGTCCGTCGTCCGTCTCGGCGACTCGCGGAGGGCCTGGTGACCCACCAGGAGCGGGTGCCGGTCGACTTCGACCTGGCCCTCGCCCAGTGGGACGGCTACGTCGCGGCGCTCCACGACGCCGGGTGGGAGACGATCGAGGTGCCGCCCGCCGACGACTGCCCCGACAGCGTCTTCGTCGAGGACACCGTCGTGATGTACGGCGACCGCGCGGTGATCACGCGGCCGGGTGCCGACCAGCGCAAGCCCGAGACGGCCGCGACGGCCGCGGTGCTGCGTGGGCTCGGGTACGACGTGGTGGAGATCGAGGCGCCGGGCACCCTCGACGGCGGCGACGTGCTCAAGCACGGTGGCACGGTGTGGGTCGGCCTGGGTGGACGCACCAACCAGTCCGGCGTCGACCAGCTGGCGGCGTACCTCGAGCCGTACGGCGCGCAGGTGGTCGGCGTACCGGTGAAGAAGGTGCTGCACCTCAAGTCGGCGGTGACCGCGCTGCCGGACGGCACCGTCATCGGCTACCCGCCGCTCGTCGACGACCAGGACGCCTGGCCGTCGTTCCTCGCCGTGCCCGAGGAGGCCGGCTCGCACGTCGTCCTGCTGGGCGACGACCTGGTGCTGATGAGCACGAGCGCACCGAAGAGCGGCGCGCTGCTCGAGGAGCGGGGCCTGCGCGTCCTCGCCGTGGACCTCGGGGAGTACGAGAAGCTCGAGGGCTGCGTGACCTGTCTGTCGGTGCGGCTGCGTCAGACGCCCTGACGCCCTGACGCGGTGCCGCCCTGCCGCCTCAGTCGGTGAACGCGCAGAACTCGTTGCCGTCGGGGTCGGCCAGCACGGTCCAGCCGAGGCCGCCGTCGCCCTTCGCGCGCAGCACCGTCGCACCGTGGGCGACCAGCGCGTCCAGGTCGTCGGTGGTCACGTCGATGTGGAGCCGGTTCTTCACGGTCTTGGGCTCGGGTACGCCGGCCCAGTCGAAGGAGTCCCACGGGCAGCCGGGGATCTGCTCGATCCAGGAGAAGTGGTGCTCGTCGTGGTCGCCCGCGACGCCGCCGAGCACCTCCGCCCACCAGACGGCGATGTCGTGGCTCGCCTGCGCTCCCTCGGCACAGTCCCAGCCCAGCTCGTAGGCGCGCTTCGCGATCGGCTCCTCGCGGACGAACACGCACAGCTCGTGCCCCTCGGGATCGGCCAGCGTCGTCCACCGCTCCTCCTCGTAGAGGACACGGGCGCCGTGCGCGGTGGCGAGCTCGACGGACTCGGCGTTGACGTCGATGTGGACGCGGTTCTTGACCGTCTTGGGCTCCGGCACCCGGTTGAGCCAGACCTGGATGCGTCCGTCGGCGTCGCGGAGGTGGGCGTCACCGTCGTCGTGCATCTCCAGGCTCCAGCCGAGCATCGTCGACCAGAAGGCCCCCTCGACGCGGGCGTCGGCGACGTCGATGCAGAGGTCCTTGTACGTCGCGAGCGGCATGGCGCAAGTCTGCCGCATGGCGTCGGGGGGTTGGAATCCGTTGTCGAGAGGGAGACCATCCACTGGTTCCGCAGATCGTCCACCTCTACGCTGGCGGAATGAGCACCGACATCGCCGGCGGCACGTCTCTCACGCAGCGTCGCAGCCTCCTGACCGACATCCCCGGACCGCGTTCGGTCGAGAAGCTGGCCCGGAAGAAGAAGTACGTCGCCGACGGCGTCGGCACCACGTTGCCGGTGTTCATCGAGGCGGCGGGGGGCGGCGTACTCCTCGATGCCGACGGCAACCAGCTGATCGACCTCGGCTCCGGGATCGCGGTGACGACCGTCGGCAACGCGGCTCCGGAGGTGGTCCGCCGCGTTCAGGAGCAGGTCGCCGCGTTCACCCACACCTGCTTCATGGTCACGCCCTACGACGGCTACGTCGACGTCTGCGAGGCGCTGGCGGAGCTCACGCCGGGCGACCACGTCAAGAAGTCGGCGCTCTTCAACTCCGGTGCGGAGGCGGTCGAGAACGCCGTGAAGATCGCGCGCGTGGCGACCGGCAAGGACGCGGTCGCAGTCTTCGACCACGCCTACCACGGGCGGACCAACCTGACGATGGCGATGACGGCCAAGAACATGCCGTACAAGGATGGGTTCGGGCCGTTCGCGGGCGAGATCTACCGGGTGCCGATGTCCTACCCGTTCCGTGAGACGGCCGGCATCAAGGGCGAGGACGCGGCGGCGCGGGCGATCGACCAGCTCGAGAAGCAGGTCGGCGCGGCGAACCTCGCGTGCGTGGTGATCGAGCCGATCCTCGGGGAGGGCGGCTTCGTCGTACCGGCCGACGGCTTCCTGCCGGCAATCGCCGCGTGGTGCCGCGAGAACGACGTGCTGTTCGTCGCCGACGAGATCCAGAGCGGCTTCTGCCGCACCGGCGACTGGTTCGCGTGCGACCACGAAGGCGTCGTGCCCGACCTGATCACCACCGCCAAGGGCATCGCGGGCGGACTTCCGCTGGCCGCCGTCACCGGCCGCGCCGAGACCATGGACGCCGTTCACGCCGGCGGTCTCGGCGGCACCTACGGCGGGAACCCGGTCGCCTGCGCCGCCGCGCTCGGCGCGATCGAGGAGATGCGGTCGCACGACCTCGTCGCCCGCGCCCGGGCGATCGAGTCGCTGATCCGCCGCCGCCTCGACGCCCTCGCCACCGACCATCCGGTGATCGGCGACATCCGCGGCCGCGGCGCGATGATGGCGATCGAGCTCTGCGCGCCCGGCACCACCAAGCCCGACGCCGCCCGCGCGGCCGCGGTCGCGGCGTACTGCCACCGGAACGGCGTCGTCGTCCTCACCTGCGGCACCTGGGGCAACGTCTTCCGCTTCCTCCCCCCGCTCGCGATCTCCGACGAGCTGCTCGAGGAGGCCTTCGACGTGGTCTCCGAGGCTTTCGCCGCCACCGCCTGAGTCACCGCCGGCCTGGGTCCTGGGGCTGACCAGCTGCCGTTTGGTCCCCAACGGCAGGGAAACCCCGCACCGGCCCGCCGTTTCTGACCATTCGGCGGGGTCGGCACGAGCTGCGTCGGATGAGCTCGCCTGCCTGGGATGCCGGCCATCCCCACCAGCCTCGACCTCACCGATTGGTCACCAACGACACGGATGTAGCCCCGAATCGTGCCGTTGGGGACCAAACGGCAGCCCTCCCGACCACCCAGCCGCCCGCGGGCGGTCGCGCCGGTTGCCTCGCCGTGTAATGATGTAATCATGATTACGAATGAGGCGTACGAGCGCGTGAGGGGCTGGTTCTCCGGCCGCCTCCCGCAGGACTGGCAGGCCGAGCCGGCCGGTATCAGCATCGACCGCGACGAGATCGTGGTGACCCTCCATCTTCCCGACGTCGAGACGGGCGAGAGCGAGGCGGAGACCGAGGAGGCGCGGGCCGGACGGGCCAGCGCGTTCCGCGAGGAGACCCGCGAGCAGCGGATGGCGATCGCCCGCGAGGCACAGCGCCGCTACGAGCGGACCGTGAGCTGGGGCGTGAAGATCGGGGACCACGAGGAGCTGTACACGCACCTCGCCTCCCCCACCATGACCCGGCTGCGCCAGCCGCAGCGCCAGGTGCTCGACACCCTGGTGGATGCCGGTGTCGCCCGGTCGCGCGCCGACGCCCTGGCCTGGTGCGTGCGGCTGGTCGGGCAGCACGAGGACGACTGGCTCAGCGAGCTGCGTGAGGCCATGAGCCACGTCGCCGAGGTGCGGACCAAGGGACCGGACGCCTGAGCCGCCACGCAGAGGAGCCGGGTACGACGCGTCGTACCCGGCTCCTGCTGTCCACCCGAGTGCGCGAGGAAGTACGGCGCACCAGCCCCGCGCTCAGGACCCTTCCGCCACGGGGAAGATCGCGTCCGCGACGAGGCCGTGAGCCTCGCGGTGGACGCTCTCCGCCGCGTCGGCGTCGGGTGCTTCCACGAGGCAGAAGATCTTGCCCTGCCCCTCGTCGACCCAGTAGCGCAGGTAGTTCACGCCGTACCGCTCCTGCGTCTTCAGGTCCGCCGCGTGCGCCTGCTCGACGTCGCTCAGGCCCACCGGACCGCCCATCGTGTGCACATCCATGAAAAGCGCCATGGTGCTGCTCCCTTTCTCGAATTTTCTGGAAGTCACAGCGTCTGCCGCTGTGTCACGATGAGCCTCGTGCAGAGCCCGCCTGCCGGCCATGACCAGGCGACCGAGGCGACTGATCGGGCAGCCAGAACATCGGGACCGACGTCACTGCCAGCACCCTTCGAGGCAGCGTTGCAGCGGCTGCGGCTCGAAGGCGCCATCTTCTTGCGGGCGGAGTACCGCGAGCCGTGGTCCTACGAGTCCCTGCCGGGGCCCGCCACCGCCGCGATCCTGCGCCCGGGGACCGAACGGGTCATCCTCTTCCACGTGGTCGCCAGCGGCACCTGCTGGGTGCAGGTGGGCGGCCAGGAGAAGCACTGGGCGTCGGCCGGAGACGTGGTCGTCCTGCCGTACGGCGACCAGCACCGGATGGGCGGGGTCGGCGAGAGCGAGGTCGTCCCGCTGATGTCGATCATGGCGGCTCCACCGTGGTCCCGGATGCCGCTGATCCGGCTCGGTCGCGACGGGCCGCAGACCGACCTGGTGTGCGGCTTCCTGCACAGCGACGACGTGCTCTTCGACCCTGCCCTGCGCGTCTTCCAGCCCGCCTTCGTGGTCCGGCCCGACGGTACGGCGGGCGCGGAGTGGGTGCGCGCCAACGTCGACTTCGCACTCGCCCAGGCCGACGCCTCCCCGCTCGGCCCCGACGCGATCAACACCCGCCTCCCCGAGATGCTCCTCGTCGAGGTGCTGCGCCAGCACCTCGCCACGGCGCCCGCGGTCGACCGCGGCTGGCTCGCGGCCCTGAACGACCCGGTGCTCAACCCGGCACTCGCAGCGCTGCACGCGGAGCCGGAGCGGAAGTGGACGGTGACCGACCTGGCCCGCGTCGCCGCGGTGTCCCGCTCGGGTCTCGACGAGCGGTTCCGGCAGGTGCTCGGACGCTCACCGATCCGCTACCTCACCGAGTGGCGGATGCACCTGGCCGAGGAGCTGCTCGCCTCCACGGACCTCGGGGTCGGGGCGATCTCACGTCGGGTCGGGTACGACGCGGAGGAGGCGTTCAGCCGTGCCTTCAAGCGGGCGCACGGGTCCTCCCCCGGGCAGTGGCGGTCTCGTCACGCGCTCCGTCCGGCCTGACCCCGCGCGGAATGGGTGCGGGCCACACCGCGTTCACCCGACGTGACCTCCCCCGCCCTCTCGGTCCTCGACCTCGTCCCCGTCCGCAGCGACCAGACCACCGGTGACGCCCTCGCCGCGACCCGACGCCTGGCGCGGGTCGCCGACGAGCTGGGCTTCACCCGCTACTGGCTGGCCGAGCACCACAACATGCCGGCGGTCGCCGCCACCAACCCTCCGGTCCTGATCGCGATGGTCGCCGCCGCCACCGAGCGGATCCGCGTCGGCTCGGGCGGGGTGATGCTGCCCAACCACGCACCCCTGGTCGTCGCCGAGCAGTTCGCGCTGCTGGAGGCGGCGTACCCCGGCCGGATCGACCTCGGCCTCGGACGGGCACCGGGGACCGATCCGGTGACCAGCTACGCCCTGAGACACGGGGCAGGCGGCGTCACCGACGACGCGGTGGAGCAGTTCCCGTCGTACGTCGACAACATCGTCACGATGATGTCGCCCGGTGGTGCCGGCCTCCAGGTCAACGGCCGGATGCATCCGCTCAACGCCACTCCGCACGCCACCTCGAGAGCCACGGTCTGGCTGCTCGGCTCCTCGGACTACTCCGCCCGGCTCGCCGCGACCAAGGGGCTCCCCTACGTCTTCGCCCACCACTTCTCCGGACGCGGCACCGCCGAGGCGCTCGACCTCTACCGGTCGTCGTACCGCCCGTCCGAGGAGCATCCCGAGCCGCGGACCTTCCTCACCGTCAACGCCGTCGTCGCACCGTCGCACGAGGAGGCCCTGCGCCTCGCCCAGCCCAACCTGCTGTCCATGGTGAACCTCCGCACCGGCGGCCCGCTCACCCCGCAGCCCCTCGTCGAGGAGGCCGAGGCGCGTGGCCTCCCCGAGCAGCACCGCCCGCTCGCCGACCAGATGCTCGAGCGCTGGGTCGTCGGTACGCCCGACGAGGCGGGCGAGCAGGTCGCCAAGCTCGCCGCGACGTACGACGTCGACGAAGTGATGCTGCACCCGGTCGCCGGTGCCCTCTCCGGTACGCCGGCCGACCAGGCACCCGGACGCGAGCAGACACTGCGCCTGCTCGCGGACGCCCTCGCCTGAGCTGACTCAGCCGCTCACTTCCTGGCGACCCCAGGGTGAGCCGTACTCGGTGAGCAGGTCGAGGAACGGCACCGCGTCGAACGCCTCCGGGCCGAGCACGCCGGCGCCGCTCCACGTGCCGCGAGCCAGGAGCTCGAGCGCGACGACGGGGTTGATCGCGGTCTGCCAGACCACGCACTGGTGGCCGTACTCCTGCATCGTCCACTCGTTGTCGACCACGTGGTAGTAGTACGTCGACCGCGGCTCGCCGTCCTTGCCCGTGCCGGTCACCCAGAGCCCGGCGCAGGTCTTGCCCTTCATCCGCGGGCCGACGGTGGCGGGATCCGGCAGCACGGCGGCGACGACGTCGCGGGGGCTGACCTCGACGCCCTTGACCAGCACCTTCTCGGTGCGGTCCAGGCCGAGCGTGTGCAGCACCTTGAGGATGTTGATGAACTCGTCACCGAGGCCGTACTTGAACGTCGCGCGCTTGCAGTCGACCCAGCGCGGCATCAGGAGGACTTCCTCGTGCTCCACGTTCACGCACTCGACCGGGCCGATGCCCTCGGGGAAGTCGAAGACCTCCGGCTCGCTGAAGGGAGGAGTCGTGTGCCACTCGCCGTCCTGCCAGACGACCGGCGGGTTCAGGCACTCCTCGATCGTGGTCCACATCGAGAACGACGGCGCGAAGATCTCGTTGCCGTCGTCGTCGGTCACCACCAGGTTGGCACCGTCGCGGGTCCCGAGCTCGTCGATCTCGGAGAAGTCGTGGTCCGCGGCGTACCGCGCGAAGACGTCGGAGAGCCCGGGCTCGACGCCCATGCCGACCAGGGCGAGGCGGCCGGCGCCCTCCCACTCCGAGGCGACCGCGAACTGCTCGTCGCCGAGCTTCACGCCCGTCTTGCTGTACGGCGCGTCCGGGTGCGGTTTGGACAGCGACATCGCCATGTCGACGTAGTCGGCCCCTGCCGCGAACGCGCCCTCGAAGATCGGCATGTTGAACACCGGGTCCACCGCGTTCATCACGTGCGTGATCGCGTGCTCGCGGCACAGGGCGGTCACCGCGGCCGCGTCGGAGGCGTCGATCTGCGCCGCCACGAACCGGTCGTCGGCCGCCGCCGCCTTCTCGGCCCGGGCGGCGTCGTAGTCGGCGACCACCATCGCGTCGTAGAACGTACGACGTGCGGCGATGGCCGCGAAGGCCGCGCCCACTCCGCCGGTGCCGACCAACAGGATCCTCATGCAGTGTCTCCTCGAGCCTCAGAGGTTCGGTCCGGCCGGAAGGCCGGCCCGTGTCCGGGGACGACCACGTCGGCGAGCTCGAGCAGTCGGGCTCGGCTCCGCTCCAGTGCGTCCTGGTCCCACGCGAGGGGGTCCTCGACGGGGGTCATGTCGGCGAACCACCAGGCGTGGGTGAGCGCGACGGTGCCGTCGGCGGTCTCGACGAGCAGGGCCGCGCACTCCCGGGCATGGCCCGGTGTCTCGATCACACGCACGTCGTCGCTGAGGTGGTAGCCGTCGCCGTCGTGCCCGAGCCAGAGCGAGCCGTCGTACACCGAGTCGACGTCGACGACGCGAGCGGTCGGGAACATCCCGACGTTCCGGGTGTGGTCGATGTGGTGGTGGGTGACGAAGACATGCGTCACGTCGGTGACGGTCAGACCGTGCCCGGCGAGGGCGTCGGTGAGCAGGGCGGGGTCCGAGAGGATCCCGGGGTCCACCACGATCACCAGGTCGCCGTCCCGGACCAGGCTGACGGTGGGGTGCACGGAGGAGTCACCGGCGTCCGTCTGCTCGACGAAGCCGGTGACGAGGACGTCGACGGTTGCCATGGTCACTCCCCGATGTAGCTCATGACGTGCTTGATGCGGGTGTAGTCCTCGAGCCCGTACATCGACAGGTCCTTGCCGTAGCCCGAGTGCTTGAAGCCGCCGTGGGGCATCTCCGAGACGAACGGGATGTGGGTGTTGATCCACACCACCCCGAAGTCGAGCCGCTTGGACATCCGCAGCGCGCGGGCGTGGTCCTTGGTCCAGACGCTGGAGGCCAGGCCGTACTCGACGCCGTTCGCCCAGCGCAGCGCCTCACCCTCGTCGGAGAACCGCTGGACGGTGATGACGGGCCCGAAGATCTCCTGCTGGATCTGCTCGTCGTCCTGCTGCAGACCAGAGAGAACGGTCGGCTCGTAGAAGTACCCGACGCTGCCCTGCCGCCGGCCGCCGGCGTTGACCGTCGCGTGGTCCGGCAGCCGGTCGACCATGCCGGTGACCCGGCTCAGCTGGCTCTCGTTGTTGAGCGCGCCGTAGAGCACGTCCTCGTCGTCGGGTAGCCCGGTCCTCGTGCTCTTCGCCTGCTCGGTGATCGCGGCGACGAAGTCGTCGTGTACGCCGGGGCCGGCGAGGACGCGCGTGGCCGCCGTACAGTCCTGGCCGGCGTTGAAGTAGCCCGCCATCGCGATCCCCTCGGCCGCCTTCTCGATGTCGGCGTCGTCGAAGACGATCACCGGCGCCTTGCCGCCGAGCTCGAGGTGGACCCGCTTGAGGTCGGCCGCGGCCGAGCCGGCGACCTCCATGCCGGCGCGCACCGAGCCGGTGATGGAGACCATCTGCGGGGTCTTGTGCTCGACGAGCCTGCGGCCGGTGTCGCGGTCACCGCACACGACGTTGAGGACCCCGGGCGGGAGGAACTCCTGGCACAGCTCACCGAGCAGGGTGGAGCTCGCCGGGGTGGTGTCGCTGGGCTTGAGGACGACGGTGTTGCCGCCGGCGAGCGCCGGGGCGATCTTCCAGATCATCATCAGCAACGGGTAGTTCCACGGCGTCACCTGCCCGACGACGCCGACCGGCTCGCGGCGGATCCACGACGTGTGGTCCGCCATGTACTCCCCGGCCGACCGGCCCTCGAGGACGCGCGAGGCACCCGCGAAGAAGCGGAAGTGGTCGGGGGCGTAGGGCATCTCCTCCGACATCGTCAGCGCGAGCGGCTTGCCGGTGTCCTGGCACTCGACGGCGTTGATCTCGTCGACGCGTGACTCGATCGCATCGGCGATCTTGAGCAGGGCGTGCGCGCGCTCCTTCGGGGTCGTCTCGCCCCAGACCTCGAACGCCGCGTCGGCTGCGGCGTAGGCGCGGTCGACGTCCTCCGCCCGCGACATCGGTGCCTGGGCGTAGACCTCGCCCGTGGTCGGGTCGATGACGTCGTAGGTCTCGCCGGACTCGCTGTCGACGGACTCCCCGTTGATGATGTTGTGGAAGGTGAGGTCGGCCATGGGCGGAACCCTAACGGGCGTCTCTGCGGATTCGGTAGTGGCTGGCGCACCATCCGACGGATTTCGTCACTCCCAGGCCATCAGAGGGTCGGTATCGCGGTGTTGTCACCGTTTCCGGACCGGACCGCGGGCGCGTCCTCATGCCAGGGCGTTACGGCCGGCGGAAGACCACGCGCCCCGAGACCCACGTCGAGGCGACGCGGGCCGCGCCGATCTCCTCCGCCTTTCCGACGAAGGGGTCCTGGTCGAGGACGACGAGGTCGGCGGCGTGACCCGGAGCCAGCGCTCCGGCCCCGTCGGTACGGTCCCGACCGTTCACCCAGGCGGACCCCGAGGTGTACGCCGCGAACGCGGTGGTGAGGTCGACCCCCTGCTCCGGGAGGAACGGCTCGGCGCCCGCCGGCCCCTCCTCGCCGTACGACGTGCGGGTGACGGCCGTGTGGATCGCGGCCAACGGGTCGGGCGAGCTCACCGGCCAGTCGCTACCCATCACCAGCCGAGCGCCGGCCGCATGGAGGCCGCCGAACGGGTACTGCCAGGCGGCTCGGTCCGGACCGAGGAACGGGATCGTCAGGTCCGTCATCTGCGCGTCGTTGCACGCCCACAGCGCCTGGGCGTTGGCCGCGACCCCGAGCTCCGCGAAGCGCGGCACGTCCGCGGGGCGGACGAGCTGGAGGTGGGCGATGTGGTGACGCAGCTCGTCCCCGTGCCCGGCGGCCCGGGCAGCGCCGAAGGCGTCGAGCGCCTCGCGGACGCCGCGGTCGCCGATCGCGTGCACGTGCACCTGGAAGCCTTCGGCCGACAGGGCGACCACGACCTCCCGCAGCTCCTCGGCGTCGACGAACGAGTGGCCCGAGTTGTCCGTGGGGTGGCCGCACCGGTCGAGGTACGGCGCCCCGAGGGCGGCCGTGCCGTTCTCGAGCACGCCGTCCTGCATGATCTTCACGCTCGTCGGCCGGAACCGCGGGCCGGCCAGGGCTTCG
Organism: uncultured Actinomycetota bacterium; assembly: GCA_963833775.1. Classification (GTDB taxonomy): domain Bacteria; phylum Actinomycetota; class Actinomycetes; order Propionibacteriales; family Nocardioidaceae; genus Nocardioides. Next base: position 654,207 of record CAWHZH010000015.1, read on the forward strand.
CGGCGGCGCACGAGCTCGGGGATCTGGGCGACCCCGCGGCTGCGGTCCCACCAGAGGGCGCCCACCACGTCGGCGACGAGGTCGCCGTTCTCCACCGCGCGCAGGTAGGTCGGCCCGGAGTCGTCCATGCCGGCGTACGCGCCGACGATCGCGTCCTGCCACGCCGTGACACCGAGGGCGAACAGGTAGGCCTGACCCGCCACGAGCCCGTGGTAGTAGTCCTCCTCGGGCGTGGGCGGCAGCAGCCGGGAGACCAGCCCCATCGCTCCTTCGTGGAGGGTGCCGGACGGCGTGCCGTCGGGGAGTCGCTCGATCCGGCCGTCGGGTGGGTCCGGGGTCTCGGCGGTGATCCCGGCGAGCTCGAGGGCGCGGGAGTTGACCCACGCGCCGTGGTGGTCGCGGTTCAGCAGGAACGCGGGGCGGTCGGGCACCACGGTGTCGAGGTCGGTCGCCGTCGGCGTCCCGCCCGGGAACGCAGGCATCGCCCAGCCGCCGCCGAGCACCCATGGCCCGTCGTGACGGGCTGCGTACGCCGCGATCGTGGCCAGGAAGTCGTCGCGCGTGCGCCCCTCGGAGAGGTCGCACCGCAACATCTCGAGGCCGCCCTGGATCGGGTGGCAGTGGGCATCGGTGAAGCCGGGCGCGACCAGCCCCCCGGCCAGGTCGACCACCTCGACCAACCGCTGCTCGGACCTGACGGCACCGTCGGCCGGGCCGACGGCCCGGACCATGCCTTCTTCGACCAGAAGGTCGTGCCCCGGCAGGTGCCGATGCCCGTCGAAGACCGAGCCTCCGGTGAACAGGGTGGCCATCAGCGTCCTTCCAGGAGCGGGCCCGCGGGGTCGTGCGTGATCCCCACCTTCGCGGCGGCGAGCCCGGAGAGGGCCTCGAGACACACCCGGTTGGCGAGATAGGCGGTGATCTCGGCGTGGTCGTAGGGCGGCGAGACCTCGACCACGTCGATGCCGGCTACCGGAAGCTCGCGGCAGATCCGGCGTACGGCGTCGAGGAGCTCGCGCGACGAGAGCCCGCCCGGCTCCGGGGTGCCGGTGCCCGGAGCGTGGCCGGGGTCGCAGACGTCGATGTCGACGGAGAGGAACACCGCGTCGCACTCGTCGAGCGCGATCTCGAACGCCTCGTCGAGGCAGGCGCCCAGCCCCCGCTTGCCGATCTCGGTCATCTCGTAGGAGCGCATGTTCTGGTCGGCCATCCATTTCATGGTCTCCGGACCCGGCCAGTAGCCGCGCAGCCCGACCTGGAGGAAGCGGTCGCCGCGCAGGGCGCCCGACTCGATCAGCCGCCGCATCGGCTGCCCGTGCCCGTAGAGCGAGCCGAACTCGATGTCGCCGGTGTCGGCGTGGGCGTCGAAGTGGATCATCGACACCCGCCCGAAGCCGAGGTGCCGCGCGACGCCGGTGGCGTCCGGGAGGGCGATCGAGTGGTCGCCTCCGAGCACGAGCGGGATGGCACCGGCGGACGCGACGGCGTACACCGCGTCCTCGAGGGCGTGGAGCGCGCGTTCGATCTCGCCCGGCGGCATCTCGACGTCGCCCATGTCGACGACCGTGAGGTCCTGCAGCGCGTCCACGCGGAGCGCGAGGTGGGGTCGCGAGCCGTCCTGGGGCAGGTAGTCGGTCTGCCGGATGGCCGACGGGCCGAAGCGGGTGCCGGGGCGGTGCGACGTACCGCCGTCGAACGGGGCGCCGACCACGACGACGTCGGCAGCGGCGAGCGCGGCCCCGTCCTCGACGTCGACGGGTGGTACGCCGAGGAAGGTGATGTCGGGGCCGAACTGCGGGCCGTAGCGCGTCATGGTGTAGTCCTATCAGTCGCCCGCGGACCCTAACCTACGGATTCCGTCACAATCAGCGCCGAACACGACGGATCCGCTTGCTCTAAGGCCTGGACGCCTCCATCATGGAGACACCACCACTCATGGACGAGGAACCGATACACATGCTCGGTCAGGACGATCACGTCTACGACAACGCCCATCTCCAGCAGGCCGCCCGCGACCATCTCTGGATGCACTTCACCCGGCACTCCGGCTACAGCCAGGCCGAGGTGCCGATCATCGTGCGCGGTGAGGGCGCCTACATCTGGGACAGCAACGGGAAGCGCTACCTCGACGGCCTCGCCGGCCTGTTCGTGAGCCAGCTCGGGCACGGACGCACCGAGCTCGCCGAGGCCGCCGCGAAGCAGGCCCAGCAGCTGGCGTTCATGCCGCTGTGGTCCTACGCCCACCCGAACGCCATCGAGCTCGCCGAGCGGGTCGCGAACTACGCGCCGGGCGACCTGAACCGGGTCTTCTTCACCACCGGCGGCGGCGAGGCGGTCGAGACCGCCTGGAAGCTGGCCAAGAACTACTTCAAGCTGGTCGGCAAGCCCTACAAGCACAAGGTCATCAGCCGCGCGATCGCCTATCACGGCACCCCGCAGGGCGCGCTCTCGATCACCGGGTTGCCGGGCATGAAGGCGCCCTTCGAGCCGCTGGTGCCCTCGACGTTCCGGGTCCCGAACACGAACTACTACCGCGCGCCGTACTTCGAGGACGACGAGAAGAAGTTCGGCCTGTGGGCCGCGAACGAGATCGCCGTCGCCATCGAGAACGAAGGGCCTGAAACGGTGGCCGCGGTCTTCCTCGAGCCGGTGCAGAACTCCGGCGGCTGCTTCCCGCCGCCGCCGGGATACTTCGAGCGGGTCCGCGAGATCTGCGACGAGTACGACGTGCTGCTGGTCTCCGACGAGGTCATCTGCGCCTTCGGTCGGCTGGGGCACATGTTCGGCGCCGAGCGCTACGGCTACCAGCCCGACATGATCACCTGCGCGAAGGGCATCACCTCCGGCTACTCGCCGTTGGGCGCGATGATCGCGACCGACCGGCTGATGGAGCCCTTCCTCACCGGCACCGAGACCTTCCTCCACGGTTACACCTTCGGCGGGCACCCGGTCTCGACAGCGGTCGCGATGGCGAACCTCGACATCTTCGAGAAGGAGAAGATCAACGAGCACGTCCGCGAGAACGAGCCGGCCTTCCGCGAGACCCTGGAGAAGCTCAAGGACCTGCCGATCGTCGGCGACGTGCGCGGCGACGGCTACTTCTTCGGCATCGAGCTGGTCAAGGACAAGGCCACCAAGGAGACCTTCAACGACGAGGAGTCCGAGAAGCTCCTGCGTGGGTTCCTGTCCAAGGCGCTCTACGACGCGGGCCTGTACTGCCGCGCCGACGACCGTGGCGACCCCGTCGTCCAGCTCGCTCCCCCGCTGATCTGCGACCAGGAGCACTTCGACGAGATGGAGCAGATCCTCCGTGCGGTGCTGACCAAGGCCGGCACCCTGATCTGACCGAGCAAGCGCGCAGTCGTGCCCGAGGGACGAGGGCAGGGCGTGGGCGTGCGCAGGTTGAGCAAGCGCGCAGTCGTGCCCGAGGGACGAGGGCAGGGCGTGGGCGCGCGCAGGTTGAGCGAGCCCACGGCTGAGCTCGCGAAGCCGTGCCAGGCGAGTCGAAACCCGGTGACGGTGCCTGGGGCCCCAGGCACCGTCACCGGGTTTCGAGACGGGCCTGGCGGCCCTCCTCAACCAGCGAGGCGGGGGTCCTCGAGACGGGCCTGGCGCCCTCCTCAACCAGCGAGGCGGAGTTTCGAGACGGTCGCAGAGCGACCTCCTCAACCAGCGAGGCGGAGTTTCGAGACGGTCGCAGAGCGACCTCCTCAACCAGCGAGGCGGGGGTCCTCGAGACGGTCGCAGAGCGACCTCCTCGACCACCGAAGGGCGTGCTCGTCTCAGACGGCGTCGAGCGCCCCGGCGCTGGATCGGGCGCCGGCGGCGGCCACGACCGAGTCGGGACGGACGACCCCGGGGTCGCGGAGCGCGCGCATCCGGCGACGGCTGCGGACCTCGCCGCCGACCACGATCACCACCGAGATGATCAACATGACGGTGCCGACGACGTTGATCTGCATCGGGATGGTCTTGCGTGAGACGCCCCAGACGTACATCGGGAACGTGGTGGTGGTGCCGGCGTTGAGGTTGGTGATGATGAAGTCGTCGAAGGACAGCGAGAAGCTGAGCAGCGCTGCGCCCAGGATGCCCGGGAAGACCAGCGGGAACGTGACCCGCCAGAACGTCTGGTTCGGCGTCGCGTAGAGGTCCATGGCTGCCTGTTCGAGGGTGTCGCTGAGGCCGGCCAGCCGGGACCGGACGGTGACCACCACGAACGACAGGCAGAACATGATGTGGGCGATCAGGATCGTCCCGAACCCCAGCTGGCCCGCGAAGCCGGTGGCCACGAACAGCGCCAGCAACGACGAACCCATCACGATCTCGGGAGCGGCCATCGGCAGGAAGATCAGCACGTTGGTGCTCGAGCGGCCCACGAACTGGTGGCGGACCAACGCGAACGCGGCCAGCGTCCCCAGCACGGTCGCGGCGAAGGTGGCCAGCAGCCCGATCTCGACGCTCCGGCCGAGCGCCTGACACATGCTCGGATCGGCGCAGGGGTGCAGCCAGTTGTTGAAGGTGAAGCTGTTCCACTTGTAGATCTTCGACTGCTCGCTGGGCAGCTGGTTGAAGCTCATCATCACGACGATCGCGATCGGGATGAACGTGTAGACCAGCACCAGCAGACCCAGGATCAGGACCAGATGACTGCGCAACCACCGCATCACAGGAGGTCCTCCGTCCCGGCCCGCTTCACGTAGCCGACCACCAGCGCCACGATCATCAGCATCAGGATCACCGACAACGCCGATGCCGCGGGGTAGTCGTTGGCCTCGGTGAAGAGGCTCTGGATGGTGTTGCCGATCATCCGGGTCTGGGTGTTGCCGAGCAGCTGGTCGTTGATGTAGTCACCGACCGCGGGGATGAACGTCAGCAGCGTCCCGGAGACGACGCCGGGCAGCGACAGCGGCCAGGTGACCTTGAAGAATCCCACGACCGGGTTCGCGTAGAGGTCGTTGGACGCCTCGATCAGCCGGTAGTCGATCTTGTCGATGCTCGCGAAGAGCGGCAGCACCATGAACGGCAGGAAGTTGTAGGTCAGCCCCATCACGACGGCGAACGGGGTGTAGAGCAGGTGACCGTTCGCGCCCAGGATGTGGAGGAACTGCAGGGTGTTCACCACGACGCCGTCGTCGGCCAGGATCAGCTTCCAGGACAGGGTGCGGACCAGGAAGCTGGTGAAGAACGGCGCGATGACCAGCACCAGCATCAGGTTCTTCCAGCGGCCGGCCTTGAAGGCGATCGCGTAGGCCAGGACGTAACCCAGGATCAGGCACAGGAACGTCGCGATCGCGCCGTACTTCAGCGACCTCAGGATCTGCGGGTAGTACTCCTTGATCGCGTTGGTGTAGTTGCTCCACTCGTAGACCACCGTGTAGCCGCGGAAGTCCGAGCCGTCGGCGTTGAACAGGCTGGTGGCAACCAGTGAGTAGAAGGGGATCAGGAAGAACAGGACCAGCCACAGCAGGGCCGGGGCCAGCAGGATGTACCCGACGGCACCCTTCTTGCGCACGGTCTCACTCATGCGCGGACCTCACACACTTTCCAGCTGGGCGCCCGCCGCGGCGTCCTGGTCGTGATCGAGCAGGAACGCGTACTCGGGGCGCCAGGACAGCTCGACCTGGTCGCCAGGACGGAAGAGACGCCGGCGGCCGGTGTTCTGCTCGAACACCTGGAGCTCCTGTCCCCAGGCCATCCGGACGAGGTACTGGGTGCTCACGCCGACGAAGCTGACATCGGTGACCACACCGCCCGGGATGGTGTTGCCCGGCGCGTCGAGGGCCTCGCCCTCATGACCGATGAGCACCTTCTCGGGCCGGATGCCTACCCAGCCCCGGTCGCCGGCGGCATGGGTGCGCACCTTGGGCACCGTCACGGCGATGCCCTGCATGTCGACCGAGGTCACGTCGCCGTCACGGCTGCGGATGGTGCCGCTGATCAGGTTGGACTGGCCCAGGAAGTTGGCCACGAACGTCGTCCGCGGGTTCTCGTACAGCTCGTCGGGAGCACCCATCTGCTCGATCAGCCCGGCGTTCATCACCGCGATGGTGTCGGCCATGGTCATGGCCTCCTCCTGGTCGTGGGTGACGTGGATGAACGTGGTGTCGACCTCGTCCTGGATCCGCTTGAGCTCGATCTGCATCTGGCGACGCAGCTTCAGGTCGAGCGCACCGAGCGGCTCGTCGAGGAGGAGCACCTCGGGCTTGTTGATCAAGGCCCGGGCCAGGGCGACGCGCTGCTGCTGGCCGCCGGAGAGCTGGGCCGGCTTCTTGCGGGCCTGGTTGCCCAGCTCGACCAGCTCGAGCATCGCGTTGACCTCGGCCTCGACGTTCCCCGTCTTACGGCGGCGCGGCCCGAAGGCGACGTTCTCGAAGATGTCGAGGTGGGGGAACAGAGCGTAGTTCTGGAAGACCGTGTTGACCGGCCGCCGGTAGGGCTTGTCGTAGGTGATGTCGCGCTCGCCCAACCGGATGGTCCCCGCGGTCGGTGTCTCGAGCCCGGCCACCATCCGCAGGGTGGTCGTCTTGCCGCAGCCCGAGGGGCCGAGCAGCGCGAAGAACGACCCGCTCGGCACGTCGAGGTCGAGGTTGTCGACCGCGGTGAAGCTCGCGAACTCCTTGGTCAGCCCTCGAAGCTCCAAGCCCCCGGTGGCGATCCCGTCCGACGGAGCCTCGGTGTGCTCAGCCAGATGTGACATTGGACCAGTCCTTCTCGTATTGGATCTCCTGCTGGTCGTTCAACGCCATGAACCCCCAGGTGGTGGAGAGCATCTCGTCGTCGGGGAAGATCAGCTTGCTCTTGGCGGCGGGCTTGTCGAGCTTGAGCATCTCTTCCTGCGCACCCTCGACCGGGCAGATGTAGTAGTTCCAGTCGGCGAGCTTCGCCGCGACCTCGGGCTCGTAGTAGTAGTTGATCCACTCCTCGGCGTTGGACTGGTGCGTCGCGAGGTTGGGGACGAGCATGTTGTCGGCCCAGAGAGACAGCCCCTCCTCGGGCGTCACGAACTGGATGTTCGGGTTGTCCGCCTGGGCGATGATCACGTCACCGGACCACGCCTCGCACGCCAGCGTGTTCCCCGACGCGAGGTCGTTGAGGTAGTCGTTGCCGTTGAACGACCGGATCTGACCGCTCGAGACCGAGCCGTGGAGCGAGTCGATCGCGTTGTGCCACTCGCTGTCGGTGAACTTCTCCGGATCCGCGCCGACGGTGCGGAGCATGAAGCCCATCGTGTCGCGCATCTCGGTCAGCAGCGTGATCCGTCCCTTGAGGTCGGGCCGCGTCAGCATCTCGGTGAAGCTCTTGACCTCTTTGGTCTTGTCGGCGTTGTAGGCGATGCCGGTCAGGCCGCTCTGCCAGGGGGCGTGGAACTTCAGGCCGGGGTCCCACGGCTTGTTGCGCAGCCGCGGGATGAGGTTCTTGTGGAGGTTCGGGACCTTGGTGGCGTCGAGGGGCTGGATCCAGCCCAGCCCGATCATCCGTGCTGCCATCCAGTCGGTGAGGACCATCATGTCGCGCTTGATCGGCTCACACGCGGCCAGCTGGTTCTTCACCTTGGCGTAGAACTCGTTGTTGTCGTTGACGTCATCGGTGTAGTCGACCGAGATCCCGGTCCGCTGCTCGAAGACCGACAGGGTCGAGCCGTCCTTGTGGATCGGGTCGATGTACGCCGGCCAGTTGGAGATCACGAGGTTCTTGTCGGTCGCCGACACGTCGTTCGCGAAGCACGTGGCGGGGTCCTGCTGCGCCCCGGAGACGGAGAAGAACGGGAGCTTCAGCGCTGCCAGGCTGGCACCCAGGAAAGCGGCCCCACCCACTCCTCGAACGACCGTACGACGCGAGACTCCTCCGGGTCCGCCTGCCATGGACTCTCCCTCTACTGCTGAATTGGTTCGGATCGTGTCATGAGCAGGCACATGCGACAAGGGATTCCGTGCATGAAATGCCGTGACACGACGAAATCCTGCGGTAACACGGTGCTGGACCGGTGGTGTTGTCCCTGTCAGCATAGGCTCCCATGACGAAGAAGCAGCCGCGAGCAGCCCTCGACGAGGTCTCCAAAGCCATCATCGAGCAGCTCCAGCAGGACGGCCGCCGTTCGTACGCCGCGATCGGCAAGGTGGTCGGACTCTCCGAGGCTGCCGTCCGCCAGCGGGTGCAACGGCTCATCGACGGCGGCGTGATGCAGGTGGTCGCGGTCACCGACCCGCTCGAGCTCGGGTTCGCCCGGCAGGCGATGGTCGGGGTGCGCGTGAACGGGCCGATGGAGCCCGTCGCCGACGCACTGGTCGAGCTCGAGGAGGTCGACTACGTGGTGGTGACCGCCGGGTCCTACGACCTCCTGGTCGAGGTGGTGTGCGAGAGCGACGAGCACCTGCTCGAGGTGATCTCCTCCAAGATCCGGCGGATCAACGGCGTGGTCGGCACCGAGACGTTCATGTACCTCAAGCTGCGCAAGCAGACCTACTCGTGGGGTGTCCGCTGAGCAACGACCCCCGCACGCTGTCCCTGTGGCACGAGACCACCCCGGACGCGTGGGCGCCTCGCGCACCCCTCCCCGGTGACCGCGACGCCGACGTGGCGATCGTCGGCGCCGGCTTCACCGGACTCTGGACCGCCCTCTACCTGGCCCGTGCCGACCCGTCGCTGCGGATCGCCGTGCTCGAGGCCGAGACCGCGGGCTTCGGCGCCAGCGGTCGCAACGGCGGATGGTGCTCCGCGCTCTTCCCCTCGTCCCTCGACTCGCTGGCCAGGCGCTCCTCGCGTGCCGACGCCCTCGCGCTCCATGCCGCGATGCGGCACAGCGTCGACGAGGTGATGCAGTCCGCCGCGACCGAGGGCATCGACGCCCACATGGCCAAGGGCGGCACGATCTCCCTGGCCCGCTCAGGCCCGCAGCTGGCCCGAGCCCGGTCGGAGGTGGAGCACGCCCGCCGTTGGGGCAGGGGCGAGGACGAGCTGCGGCTTCTCGATGTCGAGGAGGCCACCACCGTGCTGGCCGGCAGCCACCTGCGCGGGGCGACGTACACCCCCGACTGCGCGGCCATCCATCCCGGCCGCCTGGTCCGCGGGCTCGCCGATGCCGTCGTACGACGAGGGGTCGCGCTCTACGAGCAGACGCCGGCCACGGCGATCGCCCCGGGGCGCGTGACCACCCGGCACGGCACCGTGCGTGCCGAGCGCGTGATCCGGGCGACCGAGGGCTACACCCGCACCCTCGACGGCGAACGCCGGCGGCTGGTGCCCGTGTACTCCCTCATCATCGCCACCGAGCCGCTCCCCGAGGCGATCTGGGAGCAGATCGGCCTGCGGCGGCGCGAGACGTTCAGCGACCACCGCCACCTGATCATCTACGGCCAGCGCACCGCCGACGACCGGCTGGTCTTCGGCGGCCGCGGCGCGCCGTACCACTTCGGCTCGCGGATCCGCACGGCCTACGACCGCGACGAGGGCGTCTTCGCGCTGCTCCACAGCGCCCTGACCGACCTCTTCCCGGTCCTGCACGACGTCACGGTGACCCACGCGTGGGGCGGCGCGCTGGGCATCGCCCGCGACTGGACGGCCTCCGTGGGGCTCGACCCGACCACCGGGCTGGGCTGGGCGGGCGGCTACGTCGGCGACGGCGTGAGCACCACCAACCTGGCCGGCCGGACCCTCGCCGACCTGGTGCTCGGCCGGGACACGGAGCTCACCCGGCTCCCCTGGGTCGGGCACCATTCACGCTCGTGGGAGCCGGAGCCCCTGCGCTGGCTGGGGATCAACGTCGGCCTGCACGCGATGTCCTGGGCCGACCGCGAGGAGGCCCGCACCGGCCGGGAGAGCCGGATCGCGAAGCTGGTCTCACCCCTGATCCACTGAGTCTCACAAGCCGTTGGCGACGATCGCGGCCGGCTTCACGGTCTGGACCAGCCACGCGTCGAAGAACGACGTCAGGTCCTGGCCACTGATGCTCGACGCGAGTGCCTCGAACTGCTCCGTCGTCCCGTGCTGGTGGCGGTGGCCCGTGGTCCAGGCCCTCAACAGGTGGGCGAAGTCGTCGTTCCCGATCCGGCTGCGCAGCGCGGCGAGCGTCATGCCACCGCGGTCGTAGACCGCCCAGTCGAAGAGGTCTTCCGGTCCGGGGTCGGCGACCGAGAGGTCCCAGAACGACGACGTGCCGGGCTCGGCGTCGTAGGCCTGGTGCAGCCACGCCGTCGTGCTCCAGCCGCCGTGCTCCTCGTTCCACAGGTGCTCCATGAACGTCGCGGAGCCCTCGTTGAGCCACACGTCCGCCCAGTGGTGGACCGACACCGAGTCACCGAACCACTGGTGGGCCAGCTCGTGGACCATGAGCAGGCGACTCACGCTGAGGGGATACGTCGGGCGGGTCTGGGTCTCCAGGGAGAACCCCGGGTCGAGCGCCGTGACCACGCCACCGGTCTGTGCGAAGGGGTACGGGCCGAGCTGCCGGCTCAGCCAGTGGACGATGCCGGCGGTGTGCATCAGCCCGTCCATCGCGGCGCTCCGCTGCCGGGCCGGCAGGTCGCGCGAGACCGCGAGGTAGTACGGCAGGTGGTGGGCGGTGCCCTGCCGGACCACGAAGCGGCCGGCCACGAAGAACGCCAGGTAGGTGGCCATCGCGCCCGCGCGCCAGTGGTACGTCGCGTGCCTGGCCGTCCGTCGTACCCCGACCAGGCGGCCGTCGGCCACCACCTGCTGGGTGCGCGGGACGGTGAGGTGGAGGTCCATCCGCGCCTTGTCGAGCGGATGGTCGTTCGAAGGGAACCACCAGGCCGCCATGTGCGGCTCGCCGAGGGCCATCGCCTCGGTGCCGGTGGCCATCCAGTTGCTCTCACCGCCCCAGGCCAGGTGGCCCGGGTGACCGGCGTACGCGACTCGTACGCGCACCGTCGTGCCCGCCGCGATCGCGGTGCGCGGCTGGATCCTCAGCTCGTGCCGCGACGGGCGGCTGAAGGTGGACCCACCGGTCGAGAGGTGGACCGACAGCACCGGGAGCAGGAAGTCGAGGTCGAACGAGCTCAGCCGCTCGGTCGTCCGCAGCGTGACGGTGGTCCAGCCGCTCAGCAGCCCCCCGGCGAAGCGGTAGGCGTCGTGGACCTCGTAGCTCCGGACGTCGATGCCGCCGTTGCCGTCGAGCGGGAAGTACGGGTCGCCGATGCCGGAAGCACCGGCGACGGTGCCGTTGCCCGCGGTGGCGGCCGAGCCGCTGACGATCATGGCGAGAGCCGCGAGTACGACGGCGGCACGGGTCAGCACGCCAGCAACGTAGCCGGGAATCATGTTGCGGCGTCGGGACGCGCCTGCCACACTCGGCACGGCCCGTTGGAAGCGGCCCGGCGCAGTGCCGGTGCCCACGTGAGAGGAGGCGTCATGACGATCGAAGTCTTCGGCATGTCCACCGCCGTCCTCTCTCACGTCTGGAGCACCACCACCGATGTCATCGGAGCACACCGACTTCTCGCAGCGCGCTGACGCGCTCGACGCTTTTCTCGATCAGGGTTTCCCCGACAGCTACACCCACGTCGACCCACTCGGTGGGATCGACTCGTCGTTCGTCTTCGACTTCACTCCCTACTTCGCCGACGACGACCTGCCCGACGGCCAGCGATGGTCCACCTGGCTCTCGGTCGAGCCGCTCTCCCGCGGACCCGAGCCTCGTCCCGACTGGGTCGTGACCTCCCAGGGGGCCATCGACGCGGACCTCGGGATCCTCAAGACCGGCAAGGAGGCGGACGTCTTCCTCCTGGAGCGGGCCGACCCGCTCGAGCCGGACCTCGGGGTCGTGATGGCCGCCAAGCGCTACCGCGCGCCTGAGCACCGCACCTTCCACCGGTCTGCCTCCTACACCGAGGGCCGCTCGATGAAGCGTTCGCGCGACGAACGCGCACTGAAGCGGAAGAGCACGTTCGGCCGCGAGGTCGCCGCCGGCGAGTGGGCGATCTCCGAGTGGGGCGCCCTGGTACGGCTGTGGAACCTCGGGCTGCCCGTCCCCTACCCCGTGCAGATCGACGGCACGGAGATCCTGATGGAGTGGATCACCTACGACGGGGAGACCGCACCGCGCCTGGCGCAGACGCGGCCGGAGCCCGCGCTCCTGCAGTCCTACTTCGACCAGCTGACCGACGCACTGGCCACGATGGTGCAGGCGGGAGTCGTCCACGGCGACCTCTCGGCGTACAACATCCTGGCCGCGGGCCCGCGGCTGGTCATCATCGACCTGCCGCAGATCGTGGACCTGGTCGGCAACCAGAACGGCCTCGACTTCCTGATGCGCGACTGCGCCAACATCTGCGGGTGGTTCCGCAGCAGGGGACTCCAGGTCGACGAGCAGGAGCTGTTCGGTGAGCTGATGGCCCACGCGTTCTGAGCAGGGCGTCCCGACACGTCGCCGCGGGTCGAGGAGGGCGCTCTCGACACGTCGCCGCGGGTTGAGGAGGGCGCTCTCGACACGTCGCCGCGGGTTGAGGAGGGCGCTCTCGACACGTCGCCGCTGGTTGAGGAGGGCGTGCAACGCCCGTCTCGAAACCCGGTGACGCCCGCGCGGCCTAGAGTGCGGGCGTGCGCAAGGTACGGGGGCGGTCGCTCCGCGTCGAGCCGATGGCGAAGGCGCCCTCGGTGGACACCAGCGGGGTCCCGGTGGACTGCTACCGGTCGTCGCTGTACACGGAGGACGAGCTGTACGACACCCCGGCGTACGCCGACTCGCTCGACGAGCGGGCCCACGTCTGGGCCCTCCGGCCACCGTCGCCCCGCGACTCGCTCGTGCAGGCCCTGCACGACCACGCCGTGGACGAGGCACTGACGGCCTGGTTGGCCGGACGGTCGCTGGTGGGCGTGATGGGCGGGCACGCACTGGTGCGCGGGGAGGCGGCGTACGCCGACGCGGCCCGGCTGGGCGCGCTGCTCGGCCGCACGCACACCGTCGCGACCGGTGGCGGCCCGGGCGCGATGGAGGCCGCCAACCTCGGCGGACGACTTGCCCACCAGCCCGAGGCGGTGTTGGCCGACGCCCTGGACCGGCTGGCCGCCACGCCGTCGTACCGCCCGACCGTCGACGCCTGGGTGGCGACCGCGCGATCGGTCACCCACCTCGGCGACTCACCGTCGCTCGGGATCCCGACGTGGTTCTACGGTCACGAGCCGTCGAACGTGTTCGCCACCGCGATCGCGAAGTACTTCCGCAACGCCCTCCGCGAGGCGATCCTCCTGCAGATCTGTGACGCGGGGATCGTGTTCCTGCCCGGCGCGGCGGGCACCGTGCAGGAGGTCTTCCAGGACGCGTGCGAGAACTACTACGCCGCCGAGGAGTCGGTCGCACCGATGGTGCTCGTCGGCGGCTCGTACTGGACGTCCACGGTGCCGGTCTGGCCGCTGCTCCGGGCGCTCGCCCGTGGTCGGCCGATGGAGGGCCACGTCCACCTGGTCGAGACCGTCGACGACGCCGGCGAGCTGTTCGCCGGCTGACGGCCGACTGTCACTACCGCGCAATTGCGCCGGAATGACAGCTCGAGGGCGCTGAAACCCGTCGAAGCGGCGCAATTGCGCTGTTCGGGCGGCGCAGACCAGGTCGCCTCGTCGCGGGTAGGCCCGAGCCCGCTCAGACCTCGGTGGCGGCGAGCTGGCCGCAGGCTCCGTCGATCTCGCGGCCGCGGGTGTCGCGGACGGTGGTGGGTACGCCGCGTGCCTCGAGGCGGCGTACGAACTCCCGCTCGTCGGCCGGGTCCGAGGCGGTCCACTTCGAGCCGGGCGTGGGGTTGAGCGGGATCAGGTTGACGTGCACCCAGCCCCAGTCGCCACGGGCCAGGAGTACGTCGGCGAGCAGGTCGGCGCGCCAGCCCTGGTCGTTGATTCCCCGCATCATGGCGTACTCGATCGAGACCCGGCGCTTGGTGACACGCGCATAGTTCCAGGCCGCGTCGACGGTCTCGTCGACCGAGAAACGGGTGTTGATCGGGACCAGCTCGTTGCGCAGCTCGTCGTCGGGCGCGTGGAGCGAGAGGGCGAGCGTCACGGGGATGCCCTCCTCCGCCAGCTGGTTGATCCGCGGAACCAGACCCACGGTCGACACGGTGACGCCGCGTGCGCTCATCCCGAGCCCGGCCGGTGTCGGCTCGGTGAGGCGGCGTACGGCGCCGATCACGGCCCGGTAGTTCGCCAGCGGCTCCCCCATGCCCATGAACACGACGTTGGAGACGCGGCCGGGACCGCCGGGGACCTCACCACGGGCGAGCGACCGGGCGCCGGCCACGACCTGGTCGACGATCTCGGCCGTCGACATGTTGCGCTGCAGGCCACCCTGGCCGGTCGCGCAGAACGGGCAGGCCATCCCACACCCGGCCTGGGAGGACACGCACATGGTGACCCGGTCGGGATAGCGCATGAGCACCGACTCGACGAGGGCGCCGTCGAAGAGGCGCCACAGCGTCTTGCGGGTCGTGCCGCGATCGGCCTCCATCGTGCGGACCGGCTCGAGCAGCGGCGGCAGCATCGTGGCGACCAGCTCGTCGCGATGCGCGGCGGGCAGGTCGGTCATGTCGGCCGGGTCGGAGACGAGCCGGTCGAAGTAGTGGGTCGAGAGCTGCTTGGCCCGGAAGCCGGGGAGCCCCTGCTCGACGGCCAACGCCGTGCGCTCCTCCAGGGAGAGGTCGGCGAGGTGGCGCGGCGGCTTCTGGCGGCCGCGCGGCTCGGACATCACCAGGGGCAGGGTGCGGGTGGGCTCGGGCATGGCCCGCCCAGTCTCCCATCGACGGGCGGGCCGCCACGAATCTCAGTAACCGCGACCCTGGTACGGCGTCGTCACGCTCGCCGACGAGCTCGGCGAGCTCGCCGCGGCCGTGACGGCCGCGCCGGTGGGGGACACGGCGTACCAGACCCCGCCGAAGTCCTGCAGGCCCTCACCGTTGACGTCGCCGGGAGCTTGGTCGCCGGAGAAGGTGTAGATCGGGTGACCGGCCACGGTGGCCGTCTTCGGGCCCGCCGCGGTGGCGGTCGAGCCGACCTTGGCGGTGACGCCGGCATGGCTGCCCGGGGCCACCGCGGGCCAGAGCTGCAGGCAGGACGACGAGCACGTCGAGTGGTTGGCGCTGTCGGCGCTGAGCACGTAGACGGTACGTCCCGACGTGTCGACCAGCACCTTGCCGAGCGATGTGCTCGCGACGTGCAGGCCGGTGGCGCTGCCCACGGCCTTGGCCTGCGGTGCGGCGTCGGATGCGGTGGTGCTGTTGCTTCCACATGCGCTCAGGGTCAGCAGGGCCGTCGCCGCGACGGCCAGGACGGCAGTGGTCTTCATGGGAACCTCCTCGTGGGTCTCACCAGGAGATACGGCGATGGGCCGGTGTGGCGTTCGGATCTGCGCCTGTGAAGCCCCTGAGAAACGCCTCAGCCGTCGATCTTGATCAGGACCCAGATCACCAAGGCGGCGGTCACCGCGATCACCACGGCGGTGCTGATGATGCCCAGGAACATGAACTGGGCGAAGCGCCGCGTCTTGCGCGGGACCAGCATCGCGATCGGCACGACGAGGGCGAGCAGCACGAGCGGGAAGAGCTTCTGCGCCGTGGCGTCGCTGACCAGCAGCCCCAGCAGGGCGGCGTACACACCGGGCACGATGATCACGTAGGCGACGCCGGCGAAGAAACCGACCAGACCCGCAAAGGTCGGGTGCGAGCGGTGCCACCAGCTCGGCTCGGGCTCCTCATCGGCCTCGGGTGCTTCGTCCGCAGGGTCCCCGGGTGACTCGTCGACAGCGCCCTCCGGCGCCTCCTCGGCCGGCCCGTCCTCGGGCCCGTCCTCGGGTTTGCCCTCCGGGGCGTCGCCCTCGGGCGACGTCTCGTCGGGGGTCGCGACGTGGTCCGCTCGAGCATCGTCCGGGGTCGCGTCGTCGGAGGCGCGCGCCTCGGTCTCACTCATGGCGCAAGCATGTCACCCGGGTGGCGCGGGACCACGCATTCGATGAGGTCCGGCATGGCCAGGCTCTCCCAGGCATCGAGGTCGGGCGGAGTGCCGCGCAGCGCCGAGACCAGACACGTCCAGGCGGTGCCGTGCCCGACCAGGACGACGTCGGCGGTCCGGTGGGTGGCGAGGATCCCGGCCGTGACCCGCACGACGCGCTCACGACAGCGGGCCAACGGCTCCCACCCGTCGTACGCCGCGACCTCCGGCTCGGCGAACGCGCGGCGGACCGCGGCCCCGAAGTCCTCGATCCAGTCGGCGCTGTGCCGCTCATGCTCGCGCAGGTCGGGGACGATCTCGATCGGCGCCTCGGTCAGCAGCCGCGCGGTCATGAAGGCCTTGGGCTCGGGCGAGGAGTACCACGCGGCCGCGCCGGACAGGCGAGCGCGCAGGGCGCGCACGTCGTCGTCGTACGCCGGGTCGAGCGACCACTCGTGGGCGGGCTTCGACCGGTCGATCACCGGTCGACCGTGCCGGACCAGGAAGAGGGTCAAAACACCAGGTAGTGCAGGAGGAGCCAGATCGGTGCGATGGTCGCGAGCAGCGAGTCGAGCCGGTCCATCAGCCCGCCGTGCCCGGGGATCACGTGGCTCATGTCCTTGATCCCGAGGTCACGCTTGATCACCGACTCGCAGAGATCGCCGAGCGTGGCCATCACGACGGCGATCAGGCCGAGGCAGACCCCGATCCACCAGTCGGAGTCGAGCACCCACACCACCATCGCGACCCCGACCGCCACGCAGAACACGACCGATCCGGCGAAGCCCTCCCACGACTTCTTCGGGGAGATCACCGGTGCCATCGGGTGCTTGCCGAAGAGCACGCCGGCGATGTACCCGCCGATGTCGGAGGCGGCCGTGACCGCGATGAAGGTGAAGATGCCCTTCACCCCGGCGTCCATCCGCGAGAAGTCGGTGGCGCCGCCCTCGGCGAGCAGCAGCGCCACGAACGAGCCGAGGAACGGCACGTAGATCAGGATGAAGACCGAGGCCGTGGCGTTCTGCACGTATCCGGGCACGCCGCGGCGCAGCAGCCACAGCATGATCACCAGCGCCGCGACCGCTGTCGCCGTCACCAAGGCCGGTGCGCCCCAGAAGTACGCGACGACCACCATGATCACGCCGCCGACCATCAGCGGCTGCTCGGGGAGGTCGATGCCCTTCGTGCCGAACCCGCGATGGAGCTCCCACACCGCGACGACCACGGCCGCCGCGACCACGAACATGAAGGCCGTCTTCCAGACGACCAGGGTGACGACGATCAGCGCCACCAGGACCACGGCGCTGGTGATCGCGGCCGGGAGGTTGCGGCCCGCGCGCCCGTGGTCCTGGGCGGCAGGCTCCTGCGTCGACGAGGTCATGAGCCGGTGGAGTGCTCAGACCTCGAGCAGCTCGGACTCCTTGTGCTTGAGCAGCTCGTCGATCGCGTCGGTGTGCTTCTTGGTCATGCCGTCGAGCCGCTTCTCGGCGCCGGTGACGTCGTCCTTGCCGGCGTCGCCGTCCTTCTCCATCCGCTCGAGCTCTTGCTTGGCGTGACGCCGCAGGTTGCGCACCGCGACCCGGCCCTCCTCCGCCTTGTGGCGGGCGACCTTGATGTACTCCTTGCGGCGCTCCTCGGTGAGCTCGGGGAACACGCAGCGCAGCACCTTGCCGTCGTTGGCGGGGTTCACGCCCAGGTCGGAGTCGCGGATGGCGCGCTCGATGTTCCCGATGGCGCCGATGTCGTACGGCGCGATCAGGATGATGCGCGCCTCCTGCGAGGTGAAGGAGGCCAGGCTCTGGATCGGGGTGGGCGTGCCGTAGTAGTCGACCATGATCTTGCTGAACATGGCGGGGTTGGCGCGTCCCGCGCGGATGGCCGAGAACTCCTCCCGCGTGGTCTCGACGGACTTGTCCATCTTCCCGTCGGCCTCGTGCAGGATGTCGTTGATCACGGCTGGTTCCCTTCCATGGTCGTGCTGAGTCCGCAGCTGTTCGGGCCCGTCGGGACCCGGCGTACGGCGTGGCGCGGACTAGTCGGCAGTGACGAGCGTGCCAATCTTCTCACCCTGCACGATGCGCAGGATGTTGCCCTTCTCCTCCATGCCGAAGACGATCACCGGGAGCTTGTTCTCCATGCAGAGCGCGAACGCCGTCGCGTCGATCACGTTGAGCCCACGCAGCAGCGCCTCGTTGAACGTCAGGGTGTCGTACTTCGTGGCGCTCGGGTCGAGCTTGGGGTCGGCACTGTAGACCCCGTCCACCCCCTGCTTGCCGTAGAGCACGACCTCGCAGTAGGTCTCCAGGGCGCGCTGCGCTGCCACCGTGTCGGTGGAGAAGAACGGCATCCCGGCGCCGGCGCCGAAGATCACGACCCGGCCCTTCTCGAGATGGCGTACGGCGCGGCGCGGGATGTAGGGCTCGGCGACCTGCCCCATCGCGATCGCGGTCTGCACCCGGGTCTCGATCCCCTCCTTCTCCAGGAAGTCCTGGAGGGCGAGGCAGTTCATGACCGTGCCGAGCATGCCCATGTAGTCGGCGCGTGCGCGGTCCATGCCCCGCTGCTGCATCTGCGCGCCGCGGAAGAAGTTGCCGCCGCCGACGACCACGCAGACCCCGACGCCCTCGCGCGCGACCTCGGCGACCTCCCCCGCGATCCGGTGGACCACGTCGGGGTCGACCCCCACCTTCCCGCCACCGAAGACCTCTCCGGACAGCTTGAGCAGGACACGGTGGTAGGCGGTCACAGGGCGGCTCCTTCGCGAGGTCTGGTGGGAACAGAAGAAGGCCGGCTGCGGATGCTCGTGTGAGTCATCGCAACCGGCCTCCCCGTAAGACTGCGGCGGTCGATCAGCCGTCGGCCACCAGGCCGCACCCTACTGCGTTCAGGCACCGACCTCGAAACGGGCGAAGCGCTTGACCGTGGTGCCGGACTCGTCGAGCAGAGTCTTGACGGTCTTCTTGTTCTCCGTCACGGACGGCTGCTCGAGCAGGACCACGTCCTTGAAGAAACCGTTGAGCCGACCCTCGGTGATCTTGGCGATCGCCTGCTCGGGCTTGCCCTCCTCGCGCGAGGTCGCCTCGGCGATCTGGCGCTCGTGCTCGACGACGTCGGCGGGTACCTCGTCGCGGGTCAGGTACTGCGGGCGCATGGCCGCGACCTGCTTGGCCGCCGTCCGCGCGGCGTCCGCGTCACCGTCGTACTCGACGAGGACACCGATCGCCGGCGGGAGGTCGGCCGCACGCTTGTGCAGGTAGGCCACCACCGGGCCGTCGAAGTGGACGTAGGCGCCGATCTCGATCTTCTCGCCGATGGAGATGGCGAGGGCCTGGACGATCCCGTCCACGGTCTCGTCACCGGCCTGGACGGCCTTGAGGGCCTCCACGTCGGCGGGCTTGGCCTCGGACGCGGCGTCGGCGATCTTCTGCGCGGCGGCGATGAAGTCCTCGCCCTTGGCCACGAAGTCGGTCTCGCACTTGAGCTCGAGCAGAACGCCGGCGGAATGGGCGACCAGACCGGCCTTGGCGGTGCGCTCGGCGCCACGCTGCTGGGCCTTGGCGGCGCCCCTGGTGCGCAGGATGTCGGTCGCGGCACTGAAGTCGCCGTCGGCCTCGTCGAGCGCCTTCTTGGCGTCCATCATGCCGGCGCCGGTCATGTCGCGGAGCCTCTTGACGTCCGATGCGGTGAAGCTGGGCATCGTTCCTACCTTTCGCAATGTGTCGGGGGTACGCCGAGCGGCGCGCCGGAGCGCGTCGTACGGCGTCAACGGTGGCTGCTCAGGCCTCGACGGTCTCGCTGTCGGTGCCCTCGGCGGCTGCGTCCGTGCTGGTCTCGGCGTTGGCGAAACCCGCGGCCTCCGCGGCCTCGGCGGTGCGGAACCAGACCTCGGCGTTGGTGCGGGCGTACCAGGGGCTGCTCGGGGCGTGGAACTTCATGGAGTTCTTGTTGCCCTTGATCTCGAAGCCCTCGGGAGCCGAGCCGTCCTCGAGCGGAGCGGCGGAGTCGGCGCCGAACTCGCCCTCGGCGGTCACGTCGGTGGCCTCGTCGGTCGGCGTCTCGGTCGAGACCTCGGCCTCGGCGGCGGGCGTCTCGGTCGACGCCTCGGCAGCCGGCTCCTCGACGATGAGGGCGTCCGTGGCGATGGGCTCCTCGAGCGGAGCCTCGGTGGACTCGGCGGCAGGAGCCTCGGTGGCTTCAGCGGCTTCGACTGCTGCGGGGGCCCCGGTCGCCTCGGCGGCCTCGGACGTGGCGCCGGTGCTCTCGGCGGCGGGCGTCTCGGTTGCCGTGTCGCCACCGGTGGCGGCCACGGCTGCCTTGTCGGCGTCACCGCCCAGCAGCTCGCGCTCCCACTCGGCCAGCGGCTCCTCGGCGCCCACGGCCGCCGGGGCGGCTCCGTCGGTCTTCACACCGGAGCGCGCGATCAGGCCCTCGGCGACGGCGTCGGCGACCACGCGGGTCAGCAGCCCGACGGCGCGGATCGCGTCGTCGTTGCCGGGGATCGGGAAGTCGACCAGGTCGGGGTCGCAGTTGGAGTCCAGGATCCCGATGATCGGGATGTGGAGCTTGCGCGCCTCCTCGACGGCGAGGTGCTCCTTGTTGGTGTCGACGATCCACACCGCGGACGGCGTACGGCTCATCTCGCGGATGCCGCCCAACGACTTGTTGAGCTTGTCGCGCTCGCGACGCATCTGCAGCAGCTCCTTCTTGGTACGGCTGCTGCCGGCGACGTCCTCGAAGTCGATCTCGTCGAGCTCCTTGAGGCGGTTGATCCGCAGGTGAACGGTCTGGAAGTTGGTGAGCATGCCGCCCAGCCAGCGCTGGTTGACGTAGGGCATCCCGACGCGGGTCGCCTGCTCGGCGATCGCCTCCTGGGCCTGCTTCTTGGTGCCCACGAACATGATCGTGCCGCCCTTGGCGACCGTCTCCTTGATGAAGGCGTACGAACGGTCGATGTAGGCCAGCGACTGCTGCAGGTCGATGATGTAGATGCCGTTGCGCTCGGTCATGATGAAGCGCTTCATCTTCGGGTTCCACCGACGGGTCTGGTGTCCGAAGTGCACGCCGCTCTCGAGCAGCTGGCGCATGGTGACGACTGCCATGAAATGTTCTCCTGTGTGGGACACGCCCCGCTCGCAAGCAGGCATGCTCCGTTGCGTTTTCAGTTCTGTGCGACCGGCGGGTGCCGATTGCCCTGACGTCTGCGCGCGATCCGACCCAGCTTCAGCTGGGACCGAGGATCGTCGCCCACGGGTGGTCGGCTGCCGGAGAGGCAGCCGTCGCGGTCTGCGGACGTGCGAAGTCAGCCCCCCAAGGGACTGCTGGAGTCAGGATAGTCGAGCGTGCCGCACGCCGCGAATCAGTGGGTACGCCGCCATCGAGCCCGCGCGCCGTCCACAGCCCGCCGCCCCGACACCCCTGTCCACCGTCCTCGACCCGCGGGCCGCTCCCGCCGCCCCGGCCCGGGCACGGTGGTGCGCATGCGGATCCCACTCCCCTCCCCGATCCGGGTCCACGGGCCGGCCCCGAGCGTCGTCGTCACCGTGCTGATGGCCGCGCTTCTCTCCCTCGCGCGTCCAGCCGGTGCGCTCGGTGCCCCCGTGGACCCGGTTCCCGTCGGGGTGTGGCCCCTCCAGCCGCAGCCGCAGGTCGTGCGGGCGTTCGACCCGCCCGACACCCCTTTCGGCGCCGGGCACCGGGGGGTGGACCTCGCGGGGTCGGTCGGCCAGCCCGTGCTCGCGGCGCTCGCGGGGAGGGTCACCTTCGCGGCGCCGTTGGCCGGCCGAGGCGTCGTGGTCGTCGACCACGGCCCGACCCGTACGACGTACGAGCCGGTCGCCGCCGGCGTCCGCGTGGGGCAGGTGGTCCTGCGCGGTGAGCGGCTCGGCACGCTGGAGCTCGGTGGCTCGCACTGCTTCCCGCGCGCGTGCCTGCACTGGGGCTGGCGCCGCGACGCGACGTACCTCGACCCCTTGCTGCTGGTGGGCGGCGGACCGATCCGGCTGCTCCCCCTGTGGCGCGATCAACCGGTGGGTGCGACCGCGGCTCCGTCGCCTCCGTTCGCGCGGTTGGTGACGCCGTCGCTCGGGCTGCGCAGCGGCTCGCAGGCGCCGTCACCGCGCCCTCCGCCTGCCCCACGTCGGGTGGCGCCCCCGACGATCCGGTCGATGGCCCTGCGTCCCCTACTCCTGTAGGAGCTCAGGCGCGAGGGTGCGCCTGGCGGTAGGCCTGGCGCAGCCGATCGGTGCTGACGTGGGTGTACAGCTGGGTCGTGGCCAGCGACGCATGACCCAGCAGCTCCTGCACGGACCGCAGGTCCGCACCGCCCTCGAGCAGGTGGGTGGCTGCGGTGTGGCGCAGGCCGTGCGGCCCGATATCGGGGGCACCGGGGACGTCGGCGATCCGCCGGTGCACCAGGGTGCGCACCGCCCGCTGGTCGATGCGGCCACCCCTCGCGCCGAGAAAGAGCGCGGGGCCGGCACCGGGCGCGACGAGCTGTGGACGGCCACCCGACAGCCAGACGTCGAGGGCTTCGGCAGCCGGCTGTCCGTACGGCACGGTCCGTTCCTTGCGTCCCTTGCCGAAGACCCGTGCGACACGGCGCGACCCGTCGAGATCGTCGATGTCGAGGGCGACCAGCTCACCGACCCGCATCCCGGTGGCGTACAGCAGCTCGAGCATCGCGATGTCGCGCAACCCCACCGGGCTGCCGTCGTCGGCGAGCTGTGCCGCCGCCGTCACCAGCTCGCGCGCCTCGTCCTGGCGCAGCACCGGTGGAAGGGTCTGATGGGCCTTGGGCGAGCGGAGGCTGGCACCGACGTCGGCAGGGACCCGACCGGTCCGCGCCAGCCAGGCCGTGAACACCCGGACCGCCGTGGCCCTCCGCGCCAAGGTCGTGCGCGAGCGCCCGGTCACCTGCTGGTGGGCCAACCAGCTGCGCAGGGTGCGGAGGTCGAGCTCGGCCAGGTCCGACCGGCCGAGGCGCTCTGCGTGCTCGAGGAGGCCGGCCACGTCGGAGAGGTAGGCCCGGACCGTGTGGGGGGCCAGGTCGCGCTCGGACACCAGGTGGCGCTCGTAGTCGACGAGTACCGCCGGCAGGTCCCGGGTCGGGCTCGCCATGAGGGTCACTCTAGGTCGGCGGGCCAGCCGTTGCGGCTCGGCTCGCCGGACCAAGGGGACGCCTCACTCATGGGCCGCGGGGGTCAGCCGCCATCCCTGCGGAGACAGCTCGACCAGCCCGTCCCGGTCGAGCCGGCGGAGCGCGGACTGGACGTCGAGCAGGGCCATCCCGGCGGTCGAGGCGATGGAGACGACCGGAGCCGGGCTGGCGAACGGCACCGCGTCGAGTACCCGCGCGTCGCGCGGAGGCAGCCGGTCGCGAGGCCGCGCCCGCGCGCGTGGCGGAGTGACGAGGTGGGTGCCGACGTCGCCGACGACCTCCAGCACGTGTTCGCCGTGGGTCACCAGCGTGGCGGCTCCGCTCCGGAGCAGCTCGTGGACCCCTTGGGACTGGGCGCTGGTGACCGGCCCGGGAACGCCCATCAGGTGGCGGTTCAGACGCGTGGCCCAGCTCGCGGTGTTGAGCGCCCCGCTGCGAGACGCCGCCTCGACGACGACAGTGCCGCAGGTCAGGGCGGCGATGAGCCGGTTGCGACTGAGGAAGCGGCCTCGGGTCGGTGCGCAGCCGGGTGAGACCTCGGCGATCACCGCGGAGGTCCGGCCGAGGTGGTCGAGAAGGTCGCGGTGGGCAGAGGGGTACGCCCGGTCGGCACCGCAGGCGAGCACGGCGATGTCGGAACCGTCGACGCCGAGCGCGCCACGGTGGGCAGCCTGGTCGATCCCGAAGGCGGCACCGGACACCACGGGGTGACCGGCTCGCACAAGGGCGGCCGCGATGTCGGCCGCCACCTCCGTGCCGTACGTGGTGGCCGACCGCGACCCGACGACGGCGACCGCCCGACCGAGCTGGTCGAGGCGCGTCGGGCCCTTCACCCAGAGTCCGAGTGGTGGGCCACCGCGGTGGTCGAGCACCTCGGACCGCATCAGGTCGTCGACCTGGGTGGGCCACTCGGAGTCGCCGGGCACGAGGTAGCGCAGGCCCAGCCTCGCCCCGTGAGCCAGGTCGCCCTCGGCGTCGAGGCTCCGCAGCCGGGAGGCGACATCGCGTGCCTCGTCGCTGGGCTGGGCCGGGTCGCTGAGCGCCTCGAGCAGCGCGACCGCTCCCATCTGGGCCACGAGGGCCGCGATCTTCGGCTCGCCGGGCTCGGTCAGTCGGGACAGTGCCACCCGGGCCAGCCGGTCCGCCTCGCTCACGACGCCCGCCGGGCGACGACGGCCTCGACCAGCGGCTCGCCCAGGCGCAGCCGGAAGGCGGTGTCGACGTCGCGCACGCTCGGGGTGTCGCTGCCACCGAGGTCGGCCACCGTCCACGCCAGCCGGTGGACCCGGACCGCGCCGCGTCGGCTGAGCCGGCCCGCCAGCACCTCCTTCTCGAGTCGGGCGCGGCCGGCGTCGGGCAGAGGCCAGTCACGCGCCAGCGGAGCGCTGGGGACCTGGGAGTTCAGCCGCCACTCCCGACCGGCGTACCGCGCGTACTGGCGTTCGCGTGCGACGGCGACGCGCTCACGCACCTCGAGCGAGCTCTCCCGACGATCACTCGGGAGCGTCCCGTCGGGCGAGGTCGGCGGGAGGACGTGGCGCAGGATGTCGATCCGGTCGTGCACCGGCCCAGTCACCCGGCGTGAGTAGTGGTGTCGCTGCTGCTGGGTGCAGGTGCACCGGTTGCCGGCGGGTGTGGCGGCGTACTCCCCGCACGGGCAGGGGTTGCACGCCATCACCACCATGCCCCGGGCCGGGTAGGTGGCCGACTCCTCGCCGCGGGCGATCGTCACCTCACCGCTCTCCAAGGGCTGGCGCAGGGCGTCGATCACGTCGCTGCGAAAGAGTGGGAACTCGTCGAGGAACAGCACCCCGCAGTGTGAGCGGCTGACCTCCCCGGGCCGCACCCGGCCGGTGCCGCCGCCGAGGAGGCTGGCCTTGCTCGCGTCGTGATGGGGTGCGAAGAACGGCGGCCGGACGATCAGGTCGTCACCGGGCTCGAGGGCGCCGGCCAGCGAGTGGATGGCGGTGAGCTCCAGCGACTCCTCGACGGAGAGGTCCGGCAGGATCCCCGGGAGCCGCTCGGCCAGCGAGGTCTTGCCCGACCCCTTCGGTCCGGAGAGCATCAGGTGGTGGCCACCGGCGGCCGCGACCTCGAGCGCGTACTTCACGTCGGGGACACCCCCCAGGTCGGCCAGGTCGTGCTCGGTCAGCCGCCGGGAACCCCGCCACTCGATGAGCCGGCTGCCCGACATGGGAGCGACCGGTGGCGCCTCGGGCACCGGGTCGCCGCGCAGCTCCGCCCGCACCTGGGCCAGGGACCGCATCCCGAGCACCGTCATGCCCGGCACCATGGCCGCCTCGCGAGCCTGGGGCTCGGGCACGATCACCCGGTCGAAGCCGCGGCGTGACGCCGCCATCACCATCGGCAGCACCCCGGGGACCGAGCGGAGCCCGCCGGTGAGCGTCAGCTCCCCGATCACCAGGGTGTCGGAGAGCGATCGCTGGGTGATGTCGCCGCACGCGGCGAGGACCGCGAGGGCGATCGCCAGGTCGAAGTGGGTGCCGCGCTTGACCAGGTCGGAGGGCGCCAACAGGATCGTCACTCGCCGAGTGGCCGGCCACACCACCCCGGAGTTCGACACTGCCATCCGGCACCGGTCGCGTGCCTCGTGGAGCGTGGCGTCGGGCCGACCCACGAGCGTGGTGCCGGGCGAGCCCGGTGACACGTCGGCCTGGACGTCGATGAGGTGGCCCAGCGCCCCTTGGAGGGCGACGGTGTGGGCGGTCGCGAGCGCCATCAGACCAGCCCGCGGACATGGTCGACGGTCGACGGACCGCGACGGGGGCGATGGACGGCGACCAGGTCGAGGCGGGTCTCGGCGGGACGCACCGCGTGGGCCTCGACCCAGAGCAGGGCCAGGCGCTTGAGCCGGGCGAGCTTGGCCGGCGTGACCGCTTCGTGCGGGCTCCCGCAGACCGACGACGTGCGGGTCTTCACCTCGCACACGACGAGCACGTCGCCGTCACGCAGGACCAGGTCGATCTCGCCGGCGGAGCACCGCCAGTTGCGGTCGAGCACGATCATGCCCTGCTCGACCAGGTGCCTGGCGGCGAGACGCTCGCCGTACCCGCCGAGCGCGAGCCGTCGCGCGGTGGCCGCCTCGGGTGGTGTGGTCATGGCTCCACGGTCGCCGAGTCCCCGACGCCTCGGAGACGGAGCCAGGCGCACCTGTGGAGCGACCCCACTCGACCCCCATCAGTGGACGACAAACGGCCCGCAGAACGCACCGATCCGGGCTCTGTCGCGGTCTAGACCAGATCGGCAAAGAATTGTCGGTTTCGAGTTCGCGGCCGCCCGTGACGACCTACTGTCGCTCACGCACAGTGGGGGCACCTGTGCCCGCGGCCTCGGGTGGCCACGGTCGACACGACGGGCGGAAGTGCGGATGAGCAGGTGCGGAAGATGACGCGACGAATCCGGCGCGGCTGCGATGGCGCCCGCCCTGATCGGCGTGACTCCGTTTCCGCTCCCGTGAGGGATCGTCGGCCTCGTCGTCGGCGGGACCAACGAGGGGCGGCGGCCGTGGAGGCCGCGCTGCTGACCCCCCTTCTGATGCTCGTTCTCTTCGGGATCATCGAGATGTCGCTGTTCATGCGCGACGTGGTCTCGGTCTCCAGCGCCGTGCACGTCGGAGCCAGGATGGCGTCCACCCAGGCGAACGCGGGTCCTGCGACGTGCACGCCGTCTCCGTGCACCCCGCCGACGGCGCCCGCTCTGGCCCAGTACGCCGCCAATGCCATCCAGCAGGCGGGCATGGCCATGCCTCAGGACCAGATCAACTGGATCATCGTCTACAACGCCAACACCGCGGGCTACCCGATGCCCCAAGGCAACACGAGCGCAGCATGCGCCGCCGAC
Source organism: uncultured Actinomycetota bacterium (assembly GCA_963833775.1). GTDB lineage: Bacteria > Actinomycetota > Actinomycetes > Propionibacteriales > Nocardioidaceae > Nocardioides. The sequence continues at coordinate 681,151 of CAWHZH010000015.1, forward strand.
TGCGTGAAGTACGTCTGGAACGCCGCCAAGAACCAGTTCGTCTACTCGAGCGGCGCGTGGGACTCCAAGTCCATCAATGCCTGCATCAACGACCCCGCCCGGATGTCCGTCGGGATCATCATGAACGCCAAGCACCCGTGGATCACCGGTCTGTTCGGCAACAGCGTCGCCATCCAGGAGCACACCGTCATGCAGTTCGAGCCGCTGACCAGTGATTCGTGCAAGCCCGGCACCCCGAACGCGCACTCATGAGCGCGCTCATGCGTCGGCGTCGCCGCGATGACCAAGGTGGCTACGTCGCCATCCTCGTGGCCTGCTTCGCCGCGGCGCTGATGATGCCCCTGTGCGCGATCTCGGTCGACGTCTCCCGTTGGTACGTCGAGGTGCAGCGGGTACAGAACGCCGCCGACGCCGCCGCCATGGCCGGTGTCACCTACCTCCCCGACGACTTCGCCTCGGCCAAGGCCACCGCGATCACCGTCGCCGGTCGCAACGGCTACCCGAACTCCGGCTCGTCGTCCGTCTCGGTCTCGATCGGCGACAAGCCGACGCAGCTGGTGGTCACGATCGACAGCACGATCGGCAACGCCTTCGGCACCTCGTTCGGAGTCAACCGCAACACCATCGACCGGTCGGCGACGGCCGACTTCAACGGCCCCGTCCTGATGGGCAGCCCGTGCAACACCTTCGGCAACGAGCCGGTGGGCACGGGAACGACCGACCAGCACGGCCCGGCGACCCCCGTGAGCCAGATCATCGCGCCGCCCGGCGGAGCCCAGTGCACCAGCAACCCCCAGCTGTGGGGTGCGATCGCGGGGCCGGAGACACCCAAGGGCAACGGCGACGAGTTCATGACCCGTACCTGCAACAGCGGCAACGCCGGCTGCACCGGGACGACGAACGACGAGTTCGACCCGCAGGGCTACTTCTACATCGTCCGGATCGCCGCCGGCGCGGTGGGTAACCCGGTCACGCTGCAGATCTACGACCCGGCGTGGGTCGAGAACGGCGACATCTGCGACGCCGGGCCGACCGGCACCATGAAGAACGCCATGAACACCTACACGCCCGACGGCCTCACGCGCTACCTGCAGACGCCCTCGGGCGGGTCGCCCAACAACTTCTGTACCGGTGACGTGAACAACGGCACCGCCAACGTCAGCGGCGTCACCACGTCGTACGACCTGCGCAACCCGACCGACACCTACAACCCCAAGATCACCACGCCGGTCACCGGGTGCGTGCGCCAGTACCAGCCGTACTACGCCGGCGCTTCCGGCGCCAAGACCGGCAGCTTCTCCGGTGTCAGCAACGCGACACTGGACAGCACCAAGACCGCGACGTACAACGACGACCTCGCGAAGGTCTACCACCAGTGGGTGAAGCTCTGCACGTTCACCCCGAGCAAGGCGGGCGACTACTACCTCCAGATCCGCACCAACGTCGCGCTCGGCGGCAGCTCCGATGGTGAGGGTGGCTACCAGAACAACCCCAAGGTCTACACCCAGACCGGCGACGACAACTCGGTCACGGGCAGCGGCAACAACCGGTTCGCGATCCGCGCCACCGGGTCGGCCCGCGGCTCGGTCTCCATCGCCGGCTTCCAGGCCATGTCGATCTACGCCAACTACAACGGCGCCAACACGACGTTCAACCTGGTGCGCGTGATCCCGGCCGCGGCGACCAAGACCCTCAACATCGGGTTCTACGACGTCGGCGACGCGACCAACCCCGGCACCGTCCAGGTGTTGCCGCCGCTGGAGCTGAACGGCGGAGCGCCGCTCGCCACCTGCCAGGGATCCGGAGTGGTCACCGGCGCCATCACCAACTGCAAGCTGACCAACGTCAGCAGTAGCTCGGGCTGGAACGGGCAGTACGAGAACATCAAGATCCCGATCCCGAACAGCTACAACTGCAACTACGCCCAGGCGGGCGGCTGCTGGTGGCGGCTCGTGGTCAACTTCCCCGGCGGTGTGAGCGACACCACCACGTGGACGGCGAACATCGACGGAGACCCGATCCGGCTGATCAAGTAGCCGGAGGACTCAGACCTTCCCCGGGTCGATCTCCTGGGGGCTGAGCTCCTCGACGTTCACGTCCTTGAAGGTCAGCACCTTGACGTTCTTGGCGAAGCGCGCAGGGCGGTACATGTCCCACACCCAGGCGTCGGTCATGGAGACCTCGAAGAAGACGTCGCCGCTCTCCGTGCGTGCCTTCACGTCGACCTGGTTGCAGAGGTAGAAGCGGCGATCGGTCTCGACGACGTACTTGAAGATGCCGACGACGTCGCGGTACTCGCGATAGAGGGTGAGCTCCATCTCGGTCTCGTACTTCTCGAGATCCTCGGCGCTCATGCTGACTCCCCTCGTGGCCGGCCGCTTCCGACCCTAGTGCTGTCGACCAGGTCCGCGACCGAGGGCTCGACCTCGGACCCGACCAGCGGCTCGAGGCCCGCCGCGCGACGCACGTTCACGAACCGCATCCGGTGCTCCGGGCAGGGTCCGTGGGCGACGAGCGCGGCGTTGTGCACGTCGGTGACGTAGCCCTTGTGCGTCTTGAAGTCGTACGCCGGGTGGTCGCGGTCGAGGTCCACCATGATCCGGTCGCGGGTCACCTTGGCGACCACCGACGCGGCGCTGATGCAGGCGGCGACCCGGTCGCCCTTCCACATCGCGAGCCCCGGCCGGCCGAGCCCGTCGACCGGAAAGCCGTCGGTCAGCACGTACTGCGGGGAGACGTCGAGCAACGCCACCGCCCGGCGCAGCGCCTCGACGTTCGCCACGTGCATACCGAGCCGGTCGCACTCGTCGGACTCGATGACCACGACGGACCACGACAGGGCACGTCTGAGGATGTGGTCGTAGCAGCGCTCGCGGGCCTTCTCCGTGAGCAGTTTGGAGTCGGCCAGCCCAGGGATCTCCCCCGACTTGCCGGGGCGCAGGATCGCCGCGCCGGCGACCAGGGGCCCGGCGCACGCCCCACGTCCGGCCTCGTCGACCCCGGCCACGAGATCCATGCCCACGCGGCGCAGCGCCCGCTCGTAGCCGTAGAGCCCGGCGTCGCGCCGGACCGTCGCTCCGTGCGGCAGCCGGGTCATGAGCCGTTCAGGGCGCTGGTGAAGTCGGCGGGGCGGTGCAGCAGGTGGAAGCGGTCCTTCGGCCACAGCAGCACGAACACCTTCCCGACCACGTCACTGACCGGGACGAAGGGGTCGGGTGTGCAGTCGGTGGCCGAGGCCTTGGGCTGGCACAGGTGCATGCTCGAGTCGTCGGAGTTGTCGCGGTTGTCGCCCATCACGAACACCGAGCCGGCCGGCACCGGGCCGGCGGTCCAGTTGCAGGTGGTGGTCATCGGGCCGTTGCACGCCATCCCCGGCGTCTGCTTGACGTAGCCCCCCTCGTCGAGGGGATGGCCGTTGACGAGGATCCGCCCCTTCTTGTCGCAGCAGCGGATGACATCACCGGCGACACCGACCACCCGCTTCACCAGGTGACCGCCCGATGGGTAGAGGCCGACCTTGGCCATCAGCTGCCCGATCGGGTTGGACGGTCCGGCGTCCTCTTCCTCGCTGAGCCAGCCGCCGGGGTCCTTGAAGACCACCACGTCACCACGCTGCGGCGTACCGCCGAACCAGTAGGACATCTTCTCGACCAGGATCCGGTCGTTCTTGACCAGCCCGGGCTCCATCGACTCCGACGGGATGTAGAAGGCCTGCACGAAGAACGCCTTGATCACCACGGCGAGCACGATCGCGATCGTCAGCAGGAGGAGCGTCTCCTGCCACAACGGGAGGTGCTTCTTTTTCTTCCCCGAGGTGCGTTGCTCGGGCACGTCGACGGACGTGGCCGTGCCGTCGTCGGTGCTCATGCGGCCTCACCGCGGCAGCCCGAGAGCGGTGAGGAGAGGCGGGGGGTGGTCACGTCGAGAGCCTAACGAGTGGGTGGAGATCAGGAGGCGGGGACGCCCGCGAAGTCCGCGGGTCGATGAAGCACGTGGAAGCGGCTGGCGGGCCAGAGGAGCACGGCCACCTTGCCGACCACGTCGGAGACGGGGACGAACTCGCTTCCGTGACCGCAGAACGGCGCACGCGGATGACACAGGTGGTACGCCGAGTCCGCGGAGTCGTCGCGGTTGTCACCCATCACGAACAGGGTGCCGGCCGGCACCGGACCCGCCGTCCAGTGGTGGACGCAGTGGTCCACCTCCGGCCCGTTGCAGCGGAGCCCCCGCGTGAGGTACGACGACTCGTCGAGGGGGTGTCCGTTGACGAGGATCCGCCCCTGCTTGTCGCAGCAGTGGATGGTGTCGCCGGCGACTCCGATGACCCGCTTCACGAGGTGGCCGCCCGCGGGATACAGCCCGATCTTGACCATGGCCTTGCCCACCAGGTTGGAGGGGCCCGCGTCGTCCGCCTCGGGGAGCCAGCCTCCGGGGTCCGCGAACACCACGACGTCGCCGCGCTGCGGCGAGCCCCCGAACCAGTAGGAGGGCTTCTCGACCAGGATCCGGTCGTTCTTGACCAGTCCCGGCTCCATCGACCGCGAGGGGACGTAGAACGCCTGGGCGAAGAACGACTTGATCACGACGGCCAGCACGATCGCGCCCACCAGCAGCAGGACGGTCTCCAGCCACAGCGGTAGGGCGTGCCTACGCCGGCCGCCCTCGGGCGGCGTGTCGACGGCGCTCAACGGAACGTGGTCGCGGGCCGATCAGGCCTCGCGGCGCTCCTTGATCTTGGCGGCCTTGCCGCGCAGGTTGCGCAGGTAGTACAGCTTCGCCCGGCGCACGTCACCGCGGGTGACGATCTCGATCTCCTCGAAGATCGGCGAGTGGAGCGGGAACGTCCGCTCGACACCGACGCCGAAGGAGACCTTGCGGACGGTGAAGGTGCGGCCGATGCCGGAGCCCTGGACGCGGATCACGACGCCCTGGAAGACCTGGACGCGGGACCGGGTGCCCTCGGTGACCTTCACGTGCACCTTGACGGTGTCGCCGGCGCGGAAGTCCGGGAGGTCGTCGCGCTTGGCGGCGTTGCCCAGATCGGTGATGACGTTGGTCATGTCTCTCCTCGCGAGTGCCACAGGTCAACCGCGGAGTCTCGGGTGGTGCGGGTGTCCGGTCGGCCAGTCGTGGGTGCCGGCGGCGTCGTACTCCCCCTGTGGCAGGAGAACGTCGCAGACCCCGACTCGCCGTGGCGAGCAGGTGGTCCTTCGGCCGACTGGACCGAGGGACGAGTCTGCCACAGCGCGACCGGGCCGGCTAAATCGTCATCCGGAGTCTCGGGCGACGACAGCGCGCTGGTCGACCAGGTCGAGCCCCGTGCACGCGGTCTGCCCCAGCTCCACCCCCGGGAAAACGCGGAACAAATCGTCGGTCCTACGCCCCCGAGACCGATTTGTTCCGCGTTTTCCGACCCGGCGTCGGTCCGGCTGGGGCGGTCCGGCTGGGGCGGCTCGTCCCGGCTCCGGCTCTGAGGAAACGCGGAACAATTCGTCGGTCCCGCGCCCCCGAGACCGATTTGTTCCGCGTTTTCCCACTCGGGGGCGGCCCAGGACGGCCTTCAGCGCCGTGGCTTCGTCAGGATCACGGCACCTTCCGCACCCGGGGCGGCGCCGCGCAGGCGGTAGCCGGCCTTCTTGTACATCCGGATGTTGTCGACGCTCCCCGCGCCGGTGAAGAGCTGGTACGACGTGACCCCTGCCGGGGCCGCGTCCTCGACGAGGGTGAGGAGGTAGCGCCCGAGCCCTCGGCCCTGGAGATCCGGTGCGACCATCACCCGGCCGACGTCCCAGACGTTCCCCTCCGCCCGGCCGCGCGACGACCCGACCATCCGCCCGCCGGCACGCGCCACGAAGGTGGTCCAGACGTCGAGGCTGCCGAGGAGATCGTCGAAGGACTCCTCGAGCGCCGGGATCGGCACCCCGGGGTTCGCCCACAGCTCCTGCAGCCAGCAGGCGCGCGTCAGGGTGAAGAGCTCCCCCGCGTCGGCCCGCGTCGCTGGTGAGATGTCGAGGACGAGGTCGCCGAGACCGACCTGTGCCGCGGGGTGCGCCAGGTCGGGGCGGCGGGCGACGGTGCGGCGTACCGACTCTGCGTGACGCCAGGCGGCGATGGCCGCGTGGTCGCCCGAGAGCAGCACCTGAGGTACGTCGTGGCCGCGCCAGGAGGCGGGCTTGGTGTAGACGGGGTACTCGAGCAGGCCGTCCTCGTGTGACTCCTCGGCGAGGGAGTCGGGGTTGCCCATGAAACCGGGCAGCAGGCGGACCACCGCCTCGACGAAGGCCAGCGCGGCGACCTCTCCCCCGTTGAGCACGAAGTCGCCGAGCGACAGCTCCTCGACGTCGTACGACGTGGCGGCGTGGTCGATGACCCGCTGGTCGATGCCCTCGTAGCGCCCGCACGCGAGCACCAGGTGGTCGCGTGCGGCGAGCTCCCGCGCGACGGACTGGGTGAAGGGACGCCCGCTCGGGGTGGGTACGACGAGCACCGGACGCTGACTTCCGCCGGTCGGGCCCGTCGAGACGAGTGCGTCGAGCGCCTCACCCCACGGCTCCGGCTTCATCACCATCCCCGCGCCCCCGCCGTAGGGGGTGTCGTCGACGGTGCGGTGCCGGTCGTGCGTCCAGTCGCGCAGGTCGTGGACGGCGACGTCGAGCAGGCCCGACGTACGGGCCTTGCCGGTGAGAGAGACATCGAGGGAGTCGAACCAGGCCGGGAAGATCGTGACCAGGTCGATCCTCACGACGGGTCGTCCTCGGGGAAGGGTGTGACCAGCCCCGGTCGGTCAGCGATCACGACGCGGCCGGCGGGGACGTCGACCTCGGGCACGAGCGCGGCGACAAAGGGCACGAGTGCGTCGCGGCCGTCGGGGGCCCGCACCTGCAGCAGGTCCTGGGCCCCGTGCAGGACGGCCGTGACCTCGCCCAGCGGCGTGCCGTCGAGGTCCTCGGCGGCCAGGCCGACGAGCTGGTGGTCGTAGAACTCCTCGGGGTCGTCGGGAGACTCGTCGACCGGGACGTCCGCATGGAGCAGCAGGCCGCGCGCGGCCTCGGCCGTGGTGCGGTCGGGCAGCTCCTCGAAGCGGACCAGCAGCGTCGACTGGTGCCACCGCGTCGCGGCTACCGTCAGCTCTGCCCACGGCGCTCCCGCGCCGCTGGGGCGCTCCGCGCGCACAGCGCCGCCGAGCACGAACCGGCGATCCGGCTCATCGGTGCGGACCTCGACCGTCACCTCGCCACGGAGCCCGTGGGGCTTGCCGATCCGCCCGATGACGACGTCGATGGTGTCCACGCGGTCAGGTTAGTGCGGGGTCGGCGGTCGGCAGCACGGGTCGTCCGCCTGAGGTGTGGCTCTAGCAGCACCTGGGGCGGACGACCCGTTGAGGCAGGTGGCGTCAGCGCACCCGGTCGACGTCGACGAAGTCGATCCGCGAGCCTTCTCGACCGGCCAGGGCCGAGATCACGGTGCGGAACGCCGTCGCGGTGCGGCCACCGCGCCCGATGACCTTGCCGAGGTCGTCGGGGTGGACCCGGACCTCGAGCAGCGGACCACGGCGGGTCTGCTTGTCACGGACGCTGACGTCGTCGGGATGGTCGACCACTCCGCGCACCAGGTGTTCGAGCGCCTCGGCCAGCACCGGTCAGGCCTCGTCGCTCTTGGCGTCGGCGTCGGCCTGGGCGGTCTCCGCGGTCTCGGCCGCGTCGGCGGCACCTTCCGGGGTCTCGTCGGCCGGAACGGGGGCCGGCTCCTCGGCGACCGGCGCCTCGGCGGCCTCCGCGGCGGGAGCCTCGGTCTTCTCCTCGACCGGAGCCTCCGCCTGGTCCTCGGCCGGCTTCGCGGCGGACTTCTTGCTCGCCTTGCGGGTCACGGCCTCGGTCCTGGGCTCACTCGCGGCGTCCTTGAGAGCCTCGTTGAAGATCTCCAGCTTGTCGCGCTTGGGCTCGGCCACCTTGAGGGTGCCCTCGGTGCCGCCGACGCCCTTGAACTTCTGCCAGTCGCCGGTGATCTTGAGGAGCTTGGCGACGGCGTCGGACGGCTGCGCGCCGACCCCCAGCCAGTACTGGGCCCGGTCGGAGACGACCGAGATGTACGACGGGTCCTCCTTGGGGTGGTACTTGCCGATCTCCTCGAGCACTCGACCATCGCGCTTCTTGCGCGCGTCGACGACGACGATGCGGTACATCGGCACCCGGACCTTGCCCAGGCGCTTGAGACGAATCTTGACGGCCACGGTTGTGGGGTCTCCTCGAAAGCTTGTCAGTGGGTGAGGGTCGCGCACCTTGTGGGGACACGGGCGTTTCGCCTCGGTGGGCTGCGGGCCTTCGGATGAGAGGGTCCTGGGCACGCAGACTCAGCCCGTCATTCTGCCAGAACCGGCGGGATGGACCGAAATCCGGCGGCCGGGCGGCTCAGCTGCGACCGACGACCACGGTGCCGCCGATCTCGTCGTCGGTCTCCACCGTCGGCCCGAGACCCGCCGATGAGAACAGCTCGGCCGTGCCGTCGGCCTGGACGCGGCTCGTCTCGACCAGCAGCAGGCCGCCCGGACGCAGCCACGTGCGCGCCTCGGCCACGACCCGCCGTTGCACGTCGAGCCCGTCCGGGCCGCCGTCGAGCGCGATCCGGTGCTCGTGGTCGCGAGCCTCGCGAGGCATGGTCGCGACCTGGTCGTGCGGCACGTACGGCGCGTTGACCAGCAGCAGGTCGACCCGCCCGCGCAGGTCGTCGGGAAGGGCGGCGTAGAGGTCACCCGCGAAGACGCGCTCGGGCGGCAGGTTACGGCGAGCGCAGGCCACCGCGGCCGGGTCGGAGTCGGCGGCGTACACCTCGGCCTCGGGCCACCGAGCCGCCAGGGCCGCACCGAGCGCTCCGGTGCCGCAACAGAGGTCGACCACGACCGGAGCAGCACCGCGGGCCGCGATCTCGACCAGGAGCTCGCTGCGTCTGCGCGGGACGAACACCCCCGGGTCGACGGCGATGCGCAGGCCTGCGAAGGATGCCCACCCGACGATGTGCTCAAGGGGCTCGCCGGCCATCCGGCGCGCCGTCCAGGTCATCAGGTCGGCCGGCGACGAGGCCTCCTCGAGCAGCAGGCGGGCCTCCTCCTCGGCGAACACGCAGCCCGCCGAGCGCAGTGCGGCGACGAGCTGGGCCTCGTTCACACCACCCGCCCGCGGAGCACGACGGTCGCGGGCTCCCGCAGCACGGTGAGATCGGCCCTCGGGTCACGCGGGTAGACCACGAAGTCCGCCGCGGCACCCTCGTCGAGCTCGGCGTTCCACCCCAGCCAGGCCCGCGCACGCCAGCTGGCGGCGCCCAGGGCGTACGACGCCGGCATGCCGTAGGCAGCGAGCTCGGCCACCTCGTCGGCGATGCCGCCGTGGGGCAGTACCCCGCCCGCGTCCGTGCCCGCGAAGATCGCCACACCCGCCTCGTAGGCGGCCATGATCGTCTCGCGCCGTCGCGCGTGGAGGTCGAGCATGTGGTCGGCGTACGCCGGGAACTTGGCCCGGCCCGCCTCGGCGTACGCCGGGAAGTTGTCGAGCTGGACCGCGGTCGGCACCAGTGCGGTGCCCCGCGCGGCCATCTCGTCGACCAGGTCGGTGGTCAGGCCGGTGCCGTGCTCGATGCAGTCGATGCCCGCACCGATCAGCTCGGGCAGCACCGTCTCGCCGAAGCAGTGGGCCGTCACCCGCGCGCCGTGCTCGTGGGCCGTGGCGATCGCCGCGGCGAAGGTCTCGGCCGGGAAGGACGGCGCGAGGTCGCCCTCGTCACGCGAGATCCAGTCGCCGACGAGCTTCACCCAGCCGTCCCCTGCCCGCGCCTCCTGGGCGACGTAGGCCGGGAGGTCGGCGGGCTCGACCTCGTGGGCGTAGTCGCGGATGTAGCGGCGGGTGCGGGCGAGGTGGCGACCACAGCGGATCAGGCGGGGCAGGTCGTCGCGGTCCTGCACCCAGCGGGTGTCGGCTGGTGAGCCGCAGTCGCGGAGGAGCAGCGCGCCGGCGTCGCGGTCGGCGACCGCCTGCTCCTCGGTGGTGGCGTCGTCGACGGCACCGTGGGCGTCGAGGCCGACATGGCAGTGGGCGTCGACCAGTCCGGGGACGATCCAGCCCTCCACCGCCGTCTCGGCGCCCGCCTGATGCTCGAGGGTGATCCGGCCGTCGACGACGTAGAGGTCACGCGGCTCGCCGTCCGGCAGCACGGGGCCGCGGAACCGGAGGGTGGGCATGGACCGGACGCTACCGGCTCCGACGGCGTACGCCGGCTCGCGGGTCGGAGTGCTGTGGAGAGTCTGCGCCGTCAGGATCGGGCGGATAAGGTGCGCCACTGTGAGCACCACCCGCACGCAGCAACCGGTGAGCCGGACCCGGCGCAACGCGCTGCAGTTCGCGCGCTTCGCATTGGTGGGCGGTTCGGGTGTGGTCGTGAACCTCGTGGCGCTGGTCGTCGTCAAGCGCCTCGGGCCGCACCCCGAGGTCGCGCTCTTCGCGCTCCGCCCGACGGAGTTCCACGTGCGGTGGTACCACCTCTACTCCACGATCGCGTTCCTGGTCGCGAACCTGTGGAACTTCCAGCTCAACCGCTCGTGGACGTTCCGGAGCAGTCGGCACAAGTCGTGGTGGCGGGAGTACTGGCCGTTCCTCGCCGTCGGCATGCTCGGTCAGGCGATCGGCCTGGTGCTGCTGACCCTGCTCATGCACCATGGCTCGCCGATCGCGCTCCCGACCGACCCGCTCGACGACACGAGCGGCCTGCGGACCCGGCTCTACTGGGCGCAGCTGATCGTGATCGTCATCGTGACGCCGCTGTCGTTCGTGCTGAACAAGGTCTGGACCTTCGCCGCCGTACGCACCCATCACCTCGAGGCCGTGCCGCCGCACCCGATGGCGGAGCAGGAGCTCCAGCAGCTCGGCGTGGACGAGTCCGACCCGGCCTGAGCCGAGCCGGACCCGCGACCACTACCAGCCCTACTTGGTCCGCAGGCCGAAGCCGTACGGGAACAGCGGGTCGTACTGCCGGTCACCGATGTTGATCGGCTCCTGCGACACCGACCGCGGCCACGTCACCGGGAGCTTGCCGGTGTAGGGGTGGTTGCCGAACAGGTCGTCGGCCACACCTTCGCCGTCGCTGCCCGGGAGCCACGCGGCGACCAGGGCGTCGATGTTCGTGAGCATGGCCGGCGGGATGATCATCGGCCGGCCGGACACCACGACGACCACGCACTTCGCGGCCTTCGCACAGACGGTGTTCACGGCCGCCGTGTCGGCGTCGGAGAGCTGCATGGTCTTGGCCGGACGCAGCACGCCGTTGTCGCCCGGGTCGAAGCCCCATTGCGGACCCCCGACGTCGCCGAAGCCTTCGGAGTACGGCGTCTCGCCGACGACGACGATGCCGACGGCGTTCTGCGGCACCGGCGCCGACGCGTCCTGGCTGAACGTGACGTTGTCGTGCTGGGACTGGATGCCCTGCAGGATCGTCTGTCCGGGGATCACGGTCGTCGAGCCGCCCTGCCAGGTGAGAGTCCAGCCGCCGGCCTGGTTGCCGATGTTGTCGGCGTTGCTGCCCGCGACGTACACCGGGCGCGAGCCGCGGATGGGCAACGTCCCGCCCTCGTTCTTCAGGAGCACCTGCGACTCGGCCACGGCGCGGCGCGCGACCGCGTGGTGGGCGGCGTCGCCGATCTCGGAGAGGTGGGTGCGGTCGGTGAAGGGGTGCTCGAAGAGCCCGAGCTGGAACTTCTTGGTGAGGATCCGCGACACCGCGTCGTTGATGCGCGCCATCGGGACGATGCCGTCGTTCACCAGGCCGGTCAGCGTCGACTCGAACTGCGCGAAGTTCGTGGGCTGCATGAACATGTCGACCCCGGCGTTGACGCTCGTCGCGACCTGCTGGGCGAACGTGTCACTCTCCGGCTTGATGTGGTCGATCCCGTTGTAGTCGGAGATCACGAATCCCTTGAAGCCCTGCTGGTCCTTCAGCCAGCCCTGGATCAGGTCCTTGTTGCCGTGCATGTTGATCCGGTTGCCGAGGCCGTCCTCGGTCCAGTCGACGTCGGAGTACGACGGCATCACCGATCCGACGTGGTGCTTCTTCACCGCCGGCACGTACGGCGCGAGGGCCAGGCGGCGGAAGGTCGCGTGGTTGACCTGGTCGACGCCCTGGTCGATGGGATAGGTGCCGGTCGCCCTGTTGTTCGAGCCGGTGCCGTACGTCGTGAGCCCGTCGCCGGCGAAGTGCTTGGCCGTGGCGAGCACCCGGTCGTTGTCGGACAGGTGCCCGGGCTTGCCCTGGAGGCCGTCGATCGCGGTCTCCATCTTCTCCACCAGCGCCGGCGACTCGCCGAACGACTCGTAGATGCGGCCCCAGCGGTCGTCCCGCGCCACGCAGATGCAGGGGGCGAACGCCCACTGCGGGCCGCTCGAGCGCGTCTCCGACGCGGCGATGTGCTCGACCTCGCGGACCAGGGCCGGGTCGCGGGTCGCGCCGAGGCCGATGTTGTGCGGGAAGACGGTGGCGCCCTGCATGTTGCCGTCGCCGTGCACCGTGTCGATGCCGTAGATCAACGGGATGCCGAGCCGCGTGTTCAGTGCGGCCGCCTGGTAGCGGTCGACCATGTCGGCCCACGCCGTCGGCGTGTTCGGGGTGGGCACGGAGCCTCCGCCGGACAGCACGCTGCCGAGGTTGTGGGTGGTGATCTGCGTGGGGTCGGCGTCGACGTTGGCGCGCTCGGCCTGCGTCATCTGGCCGATCTTCTCCGCGAGCGTCATCCGCCCGAGGAGGTCGGAGACCCGTTGCCGGATCGGCAGCGAGGCATTCTGGTAGGGCAGCGCGGTCGAGGCCGCCTGCGCGCGGTCCGCCGTGGCGGAGGCACCGGGTGCCTGCCAGGCGGTGAGGGTGACGGCGAGCGCCGCTGCGGAGATGAAGGCGACGGCGGAACGCCGCCGCGAGGACAGTGCGACCATGAGCTCTCCCGAGAGTGTGTGAGCGTGACCACTTCGCACCTTGGTACCCGCATTTGTGCGAGTCAATGCGGAAAGCCGCGTCCGCGGGCAAGGATTAGTCCGACTTCGGGATGAATCGGTCTAGGCTGGCGCCCGTGCCCGGCCACTCCCTCGCCCAGCTGCGTACGTCCAACCTCCGCGCCGTCACCGGCCTGCTCGGCTCGGGCGGACCGCAGAGCCGTGCCGACCTCGCCCGCGGGTCCGGCCTGTCGCGCACCACGGTCTCGAGCCTGGTCAGCGAGCTGCTCGAGGCGGGTCTCGTCGTGGAGACCGAGGACCGGGGTACGCCGTACAAGGGCGGCAGCGGGCGGCCCCCGCTCCTGGTGGCACTCGCGCTGCGTCCCGGCGGGGTGGCGGGCGTCGACATCGGACACGGTCACGTACGGGTGGCCGTCTCCGACCGCAGCGCGCAGGTGCTGGCCGAGGTCGAGACGCTCACCGACGCCGACCCCCATGGCGCCGCGACGCTCGACATCGCCGCCGACCTCGTCCGACGGGCCGCCGCCGAGGCCGGGATCTCGGCCGCGGAGCTGCTCACGGTGGGGCTCTGCGTGCCGGCGCCCATCGACCGTCGATCGGCCCGCGTCGACCACGCGATCCTGCCCGGCTGGAACAAGCTCGCACCCGCCGACGAGCTCGGGCGCCGGCTCGGCGTACCGGTGGTCGTCGACAACGACGCGAACTGCGGCGCCATGGCCGAGCACCAGCACGGCGCGGGCCGCGGCGCGGCCGACCTGCTCTACGTCAAGCTGGCCAGCGGGGTCGGCGCCGGGCTGGTCCTGGGTGGCCGGCTCCACCGCGGCGTCGCCGGGCTGGCCGGCGAGATCGGGCACGTGCTGGCGCGGGAGGACGGGCAGGTGTGCCGCTGCGGCAGCCGCGGCTGCCTCGAGACCGAGGTGTCGACCCGACGGCTGCTTGCGCTGCTCCACCCGGCGTACGCCGACGAGCTCGACCTCGATGGCCTGCTCGCGCTGGATGCGCGCGGTGACACCGCCGTACGTCGGGTGCTCACCGACGCCGGACACACCGTCGGCCGGGTGCTGGCCGGGCTCTGTACGACCCTGAACCCGTCGATGATCGTCGTGGGCGGCTCGCTCGGGACCTCCCCCGCCCTGGTCGGGGCGATCCGCGGCGGCGTCGACCGCTATGCCCATCCCGAGGCCGCGGCCTCCGTCGCGGTCGTCCCCGGGCACTTCGGCGGACGCGCCGAGATCATGGGTGCCTTGGCGCTGGCGATCAGCCGCGCCGCCGACCTCGCCTGAGGGTGGGTCAGGCGGCGGCGCGGAGGGCGACGCACGCCCAGGTGCGCCACGGCCGCCAGGCCTCGGCGACCTCAGAGAAGTCGGCGGGACTCAGCGACTCCCGGCCGAGCCGGGCCGCGGTCGCGGCCACCACTCTCGGCTCGGTCGTCGGCAGCACGTCGGTGTGGCCGAGTGCGCGGACCGTGACCAGCTCGGCGTAGAACGGTCCGATCCCTTCCAAGCGCCGCAGCTCGGCACCGACCTCGGCCACGTCGCGCATCCGCAGCGACTCGGTGTCGAGCCGCCCCGCGAGGGCCGCGGTCGCGATGGCATGCATCCGGCGCAGCTTCAGGTCGGGGATCCCCGGGAAGGTGCGCACCTCGAGCAGCTGCGCGGGCGTCGGCATGGCGGCCACCTGTTCCCCGGCCACGTCGAGGACCCGGCCGTGGGCGCGGGACAGCCGCTCGCGGACCTCGCGCATCGCAGCGACCGGACGACGCGCGGACAGCACGGCCCAGACCAGGGCCTCGTACGCCGAGTAGAAGAGCGGGGGCCGGAGCCCCGGGCGTGCCGCATACGCCGCACGGAGCACCGGGTCCCGGTCGACCATCCGGTCGTAGCCGGTGGCGTCCTCGTCGAGCGAGAGCACGCGTGCGGCCTGGGCCGCCGCGCGCTCGGGGTCGACGTCACCGACGACGTCGAAGCGGACCAGGTCCGGCGCCGGTTGGGTGACCGCGACGCCGGCGGGCACGGCGTACCCGTCGAGGACGAACGCGAGGCGCATCGTGTCCCCTTCTGAGCCCACGGGCACCGCCGGCTGCCCGCCGAAGCCGAAGGAGATGGATCGGGTCAGGTCGAACCGGCCGCGCACGGGCCACTCGACACGGGTACGGGGCTCACGCAGCGTCGTCGTCATGTCACCGACGCTAGAGACCCAAGCGGACAGGATCTGTCCGCTACCGACCGGATCAGGCGAGGCGATCGAGGAGCCAGGACGGCCCGACGGTCGGGCCAGCCTTGGCGACGCGCGCGGCGAGCAGCCGATCGGCGGTCACGACCGTGACCGTGTCGCCGGCGTCCGCGGCGCGGTGAGCCTGGCGCACGATCTCGCTGTCGCCGTCCTTCGGGGCATGGACGACGGTCACGTGGCCGTCGCGTCCGGCGGGTACGCCGCGCTTCGCCTCGCCCTCGAGCACCAGCACGATGTCGCCGTCCACGTCGGCGGTCATCAGCTGCTCATGGAGGCGGCGGGCCGCCCCGGCGCGGTCCTTCCACCAGCCGTCGGGCCGCGCACCCACGACGTTCGCGCCGTCGACGACCACGGTGCTCACCGCGAGCTCACTTGAGGAACTTGGAGAAGTCCTTCGGCAGGTCGAGCGACGCCGCGGCCTTCTCGTAGTCGATCTCCTCGCCGTCGGGGTTGCCGAAGGGGTTGCCGGTCGACGCGGCCTTGGCGTCGGCGGCCTTGGCCTGCTGGGCCGCCTTCGCGGGGTTGCCGCTCACGCGTCGTCCCTTGCCCTGCTTGGACTTGGCGGCCTGCTTGGCCCGGCCGCGCTTGCCACCGGAGGACATGCCGGGCATCCCGGGGACGCCGGGCATGCCGCCACCCTTGGCCAACGACATCATCATCTTGCGGGCCTCGAAGAAGCGGTCGACGAGGCTGTTGACGTCGGAGACCTGGCGCCCCGAGCCCTTGGCGATCCGGGCGCGGCGGGAGCCGTCGATGATCTTGGGGTTGGCTCGCTCGGCCGGGGTCATCGACTGGATGACGGCCTGGATCCGGTCGATCTCGCGCTCGTCGAAGTTCTCGAGCTGGTCGCGGAACTGTCCCATGCCCGGCAGCATGCCCATGATCTTCGACATCGAGCCGAGCTTGCGGACCTGCTGCATCTGCTCGAGGAAGTCGTCGAGGGTGAACTCGCCGCCCTGCCCGGTCAGCTTGTTGGCGGCCTTGAGGGCCTGGTCCTGGTCGAAGGTCTTCTCGGCCTGCTCGATCAGGGTCATCACGTCGCCCATGTCGAGGATCCGCGAGGCCATCCGGTCGGGGTGGAAGACATCGAAGTCGGTGAGCTTCTCCCCCGCCGACGCGAACATGACCGGCTTGCCGGTGACGCCGCGGATCGACAGCGCGGCACCACCGCGGGCGTCGCCGTCGAGCTTGGTGAGGACGACACCGTCGTACCCGACGCCGTCGAGGAACGCCTGGGCGGTGGTGACGGCGTCCTGGCCGATCATCGCGTCGACGACGTAGAGGATCTCGTCGGGGTTCACCGCGTCGCGGATGTCGGCGGCCTGCTGCATCAGCTCGGCGTCCACCCCGAGGCGGCCGGCGGTGTCGACGATGACGACGTCGTAGAGGTGTCGGCGGGCCTCCTCGATCGAGGAGCGCGCCACCTCGACGGGATTGCCGACGCCGTTGCCGGGCTCCGGCGCGAACACCGGTACGCCGGCACGCTCGCCGTTGACCTGGAGCTGGTTGACGGCGTTGGGGCGCTGGAGGTCGGCCGCCACGAGCATCGGCTGCTTGCCCTGCTCCTTGAGCCAGAGCGCGAGCTTGGCGGCCAGAGTGGTCTTGCCGGCGCCCTGGAGGCCGGCCAGCATGATCACCGTCGGGGCGGTCTTGGCGTAGCGCAGCCGGCGCGTCTCGCCGCCGAGGATCGTGACCAGCTCGTCGTTGACGATCTTGACGACCTGCTGGGCGGGGTTCAGCGCCTGGCTGACCTCCTCGCCGCGGGCGCGCTCCTTGACCGCGTCGACGAACTCGCGGACCACCGGCAGCGCGACGTCCGCCTCGAGCAGGGCGATCCGGATCTCACGCGCGGTGGCGTCGATGTCGGCCTCGGAGAGGCGACCCTTGCCGCGGAGGTTCTTGAAGGTCTCGGCGAGGCGGTCGGAGAGCGTGGCGAACAAGTCAGTCCTCGAAAAAGGTGGGGTGGTGCGGGACTCCAGCCTAACCGGCAGCGCACCGCGTCCCCGACTCCCCGTCGTACCGGAAGGCTCCGTGGATAGTCCCCGACGTTTCGGTTGCGATCTCGACCCATTTCACGACCGAATCGTCGGGGACTATCGCGTCAAGGCGTCCCGTACGGCGTGGGCGGCCTCGGCGGCGCGGGTGTCGGACAGGATGCCGGCGTGGGCCTCCTGAACGTAGAAGACGTCGACGGCCTGCGGTCCGAGGGTGTCGACGTGGGCGGACCGCACGGTCAGGTCGAGCCGGGCCAGCGCCGCGCACACCTGGTGGACCACGCCGGGCCGGTCGGCCGTCCGGACCTCGAGGACCGTCGCGCGCGCCGACGCCTCCGGCCGTACGACGACCGACGGTGCGATCCGGGCGGGGTCGCCCTTGAGCCGTGCGGCCGGATCGACCCGCCCGGCGACGATCGCCTCGAAGCGGTGGCGGAGCACGGCCTCGTCGAGGTGCTCCTCGGCCACCTCCCAGACCGAGACGCCGATGTCGTCCTGGGCCCAGGCGCGGGCGGAGCGGACCGACGCCCGCTGCATCGCGAAGAGTGCGGCGGCGTCGGCGAGCAGACCCACCCGGTCGCGGGCCAGCACGGTGACCCGTGCCCCGCCGTCGCCGGCCTCCACCCGGATCGACACCGCACCGCGTCGTACCTGCTTCGGTACGTCGACCACCTCGGGTCGGTCGTCTCCGGCGGACGTCTCCCCCAGCAGCCTCGCCGTCCTGGCCGCGACCTCACGCACCAGACCCGCCCGCCAGCTCGACCAGGCCTTGGCCGAGGTGGCGCGGGCGTCGGCCTCGGTCAGGGTCAGCAGCAGCGACAGCGCCTCGGCGCTGCCGAGCCGGTCGGCGACCACCCGCGCGGTCGCCGGGTCCTCGGGGTCGCGGGTCGTGGCGGTCTCCGCGAGCAGGAGGTGCTGCCGCACGAGCAGCCCGACGAGCGCGACGGCGGAGTCGTCGAAACCCATCCGGGTCGCTATCTCCCGCGCCAGCGGCTCGCCGGCGATGCTGTGCTCGGTCAGCCCGCCCTTGCCGATGTCGTGGAGCAGCGCCGCGACGAGCAGCACGTCGGGGCGCGACACCTGGCGGATCAGGGCCGCCGCCTCCATGCAGGTCTCGACCACGTGGCGGTCGACGGTGAACCGGTGGATGGCCGAGGCGTGCGGGAGCAGCCGGATCCGCTCCCACTCCGGCAGCACCGCGTCCAAAGCTCCGGTCTCCTCCAGCGTCTCCCAGACGGGCAGCAGCCCGGGCCCGGCCGCGAGCAGCCGCACCAGGGCCTGCCGCGCCTCGTCGGGCCACGGGTGCGGTAGTGCCGGACACTCTGCGACGAGCCGGGCCGCCGTCGCCGGCGCCAGCTCGACGTCGCGCTCGGCGGCGACCGCGGCCGCACGCAGCAGCAGGGTCGGGTCCGACGCCGGCCGCGCGTCCTGGGTGAGCACGACCTCTCCGCCGGCCAGGGCCACCCCCGGCTCGACGGTCTGCAGGTCGGGGCGCCGGGCCGCGCCGCCGTACGCGGGTCGTGCCAGTACGCCGTCCACGCGACGCCAGGTGAGCCGCGAGAGGTGCGTGGTCCGACGGCCGAGCTCGCGCACGTACCGCTGCGCCGCGGCCTCGTCGTCGAGCCCGAGGCGCTCGGCGAGCTCGTCCCAGAGCTCGGGCGCGACCCGGTCGGTGGCGCGCCCCGCCGTGGCGTGCAGCGCATCGCGGACGTCGAGCATCGCCAGCCGCGAGCGCTCGAGGTCGACGTGTGGCACGTCGACGAGCCAGGTCGCCACCAGTGCCTTGAGCACGGTGGCGTCGCGCAGCCCGCCCTCGGACTCCTTCAGGTCGGGCACCGAGAGGTGGGCGAGCTCGCCCATCAGGTCGTGACGTTTGGCGACCAAGGCGCGGAGCCCGGGCAGCCGGTCCCGCGCCGTACGTCGCCAGTGCGCGAGCATCGCCGACCGCAGTCGCAGGGTGAGGTGCGGGTCGCCGGCGAGGTGTCGGAGGTCGAGCAGCCCCAGCGCGACCCGCAGGTCGGCGTCCGCCTGCTCCATCATGTCGGGCGCCGTGCGCACCGAGTGGTCGAGCCGCGCACCGGAGTCCCAGATCGGGTACCAGACCTTCTCCCCCGCATCACCCAGGGCGACGGCGGGCTCGTGGACCAGCACCACGTCGAGGTCGGAGTACGGCGCGAGCTCGCGCCGTCCGTACCCGCCGACCGCCACGAGGGCGCACCCGGTCTCGGGCGCCCCGGAGGCGGCGTACGCCGAGTGGCACAGCGCGTCGGCCTCGTGCGTCCTCTGGTTCCTGTCCACCACGGTGTCCGTCCGGCTCGGGCCGGGGCTGTCCCCGACGACGACGGACCCCGCCGGCCCGGTGACCGGCGGGGCCTCCCCCGGCGGTCTCAGATGGCCGCCGCGTCGCGGTCGCCGGTGCGGACCCGGACCACGGTCTCGACCGGGCTCACCCACACCTTCCCGTCACCGATCCGGCCGGTCTGCGCGGTCTTCTGGATGATGCCGAGGATGTCCTCGGAGTCACCGTCGTCCGCGACGATCTCGATCCGGATCTTCGGTACCAGCGCGATGTCGTACTCCGCGCCGCGGTAGACCTCGGTGTGGCCCTTCTGCCGGCCGTAGCCGCTGACCTCCGAGACGGTCATCCCGGTGACACCGAAGGTCTCGAGGGCCTCGCGGACCTCTTCCCACTTGTGCGGCTTGATCACCGCGGTGATGAGCTTCATGCCATGGCTCCTTCCGTGGACTCGGTCTTGGCGTGCGCTGCCGCGACCGGCCCGCTCCCGCCGAGTACACCACCCGAGCGGCCGTCGAGGTCGTACGCCGACTCCCCGTGCTCGGCGAAGTCGATGCCGTCGACCTCGTCGTCACTGCCGATCCGCCAGCCGATCGTGTGCTTGATGGCCAGCGCGATGAGGGTGGTGAAGGCCCCGGTCCAGACCACGGTGAACATCACGCCGAGGAACTGGTGCCAGAGCAGCGTGGCGTTGCCGCCGTAGAAGAGCCCGTTCATGTCGCCGAACAGCCCGTCGATGCCCTGGGGTGACGTGTTGGTGCCCACGAACCCGATCAGGAGACAGCCGACGATGCCGCCGACCAGGTGGACGCCGACGACGTCCAACGAGTCGTCCAGGCCGAACTTGAACTTCAGGCCCACGGCGTAGGCACAGGCGAGGCCGGCGGCCGCGCCGACGATGAGCGCACCGAGGATGTTCACCGCGCCGCAGGCCGGAGTGATCGCGACCAGCCCGGCCACCACCCCGGACGCTGCACCCAGCGACGTGGCCTTGCCGTGCAGGATCCGCTCCATCAACAGCCAGGCGAGCATGGCGGCCATGGTGGCGACGGTGGTGTTCATGAACGTCGCGCCGGTCTCGCTGTAGAACTGCGTGGAGAACTTCGCCGGGTCGCTGAGCGAGTCGGAGGTGAAGACGATCGAGCCGACGTTGAAGCCGTACCAGCCGAACCACAGCAGGCCCGCGCCGATCATGGTGAGCGTCAGGTTGTGCGGCTTCATCGGGTCGCGCATGAAGCCGACCCGGCGGCCGATGATCAGGGCGAGCACGCCGCCGGCGATACCGGCGTTGATGTGCACCACCGTGCCACCGGCGTAGTCGAGGTTCGGGATGTGCGAGTAGAACCAGCCACCGCCCCAGACGTTGTGGGCGATCGGGAAGTAGCAGAGCGTGACCCAGATCGGCAGGAAGACGATCCAGGAGGACAGCTTCACGCGGTCGGCGATGGCGCCGGAGATCAGGGCCGCGGTGATCACCGCGAAGGTGAGCTGGAAGAGAACGTAGATGTAGTTGCTGGTGGTGACCCCGTGCAGGCCGAACATCGTGAACGGGTTGGCGATCAGCTTGCCGTTGCCGTTGCCGACGCCGTCGCCACCCCAGCCCTCGGACCAGCCCCACAGGACGAACACGATGCCGACGACCGCGAGCGCGATGTAGGACATCATCATCATGTTGAGCACGGACTTCGACCGGGTCATGCCGCCGTAGAACAGGGCGAGCGCCGGGGTCGTCATCATGAGGACGAGGGCCGTCGCCACGATCATCCAGGCGTAGTAGCCGTCCATGGAACCTCCATGAGTGTGCGATGGGAGCCTGTGCGTGGACACCGTCGTCCGCGCCAGTCACCCCGATGGAGGTAAGACTCGGGCCCGCAGGTTTCGTCGTACGTCGTCCCGTGTTGCCGTCGTGCAACGAACTGCTGCCGTCGTGTTACGGCTCTGTGAACTCCCCGACCGTCACGACGTGAGGGATCGCTGCGACGTGCGGCTCACAGGCGCCGAACCAGGCGACGCGCCGCGGCCGCCGGCCGTCGTCAGGGTCGGCGCGGGAGGTATTGTGCCGCCCAGTCACAGAAAGGAACTCGGGGTGGCCCGACTCTGTGTCATGGCGCACTTCGACCCGGAAGGGTCCGTCGGACCGCATGTGCAGCGGCAGGTCGCGGCCCTGGCGGCAGCGGTGGACGAGCTCGTGGTCGTGACCACTGCCGACCTCACGGCCAGGGCGCGGGAGCTTCTGACGAGCCACGCGCGCGTCATCGAGCGACCGAACGTCGGCTACGACTTCCTCAGCTACAAGGTCGGGCTCTCGGCCGTCGACCTTTCGGCGTTCGACGAGGTGACGGTGTGCAACGACAGCTACGTCGGGCCGTTGACCGACTACGGGGTGATCTTCGACCGGATGTCGTCCCAGCGCGTCGACTTCTGGGGTCTCACCGAGACCGACCGCGTGAGCCACCACGTGCAGAGCTTCTTCATCACGTTCCGGCCGGTGGTGGTCGCGTCCGAGGAGTTCCGGCGGTTCTGGTCGGAGATGAAGCCCCTGTCCAGCCGCTACAAGGTGATCCGACGGTACGAGGTGGGTCTCAGCCGGCGTCTGTACGGCGCTGGCTTCACGTCCGCGCCATTCTTCGTCGAAACCGACGCCGATCGGCGGATGGCGCGACGTCGGGTCCGGTGGTGGGCCTTGCGCCGCACGGGGATCCCGACCACCAGGGAGACCGCGGCCCTGCTGCGGAGTCGGGCGCGCGAACCGTGGAACCCGTCCCTGGGACTGGCCGATCGGGCCCTGGCCGCCGGGCGGCTGCCCTACGTCAAGATCGACACGTTGCGCTACGACCCGTACGACCTGGGAGCGGACCGGCTACTGACCCTGTGTGAGGAGCGGTTCCCCCACGCTTTCAGCGGGGTCCGTCACTTCCTGGAGTCGACCGACCATCACTACCCGCCGCGACCGAATGAGCAGCTGAAGAGCCTGCCCCGCACGCTCCGCCCGGCTCGACGCCTGGTCGCGTACCGCGCCGCCGACTGATGGTCTCAGGGGTTCTCTCGGTACCACCTGGCGTTGGCACCGCGCTTGTTGGTGCCCTCGAGGTTCTGGCCCTTCACGATGACGACGAGGTTGTGGTAGCAGTGCACGGCCACGACGTGCAGGTCGGTGTAGGTCGCCTCGTAGTCGGGTTCGAGGCGCTCCTCGTGGTTGAGGCCGTCGAGCAGGCGCTTCACCATCGCCATCGAGGTGCTCGGGTCGTCGGGGTCGAGGCTGCCGCCCCAGTGCGGCCAGTAGCTGGTCTGCGTGTCCTCGATGACGTAGAGGCCGTTGTCGGCGAGCATCGGGAAGAGGATGCCGAAGCTCTCGATGACGTCCTCGGGCCGGTGGCTGCCGTCATCGATCACGATCGTCGGCGCGCCGTGCTCCCGCACGATGTGCTCCATGAGTGCGCGGTCGGTCTGGGAGCCGACGTACGACGTGATGCGGCGCTGGTCGACGAACGACTTGTCCTCGATGTCGACGCCCACGACCTGGGCACGCCGGAAGTACCACTTCCACATCTTCAGGGAGGCGCCGCCCTTCCGCTTGCGGCGGTAGCCACCGATCCCGAGCTCCAGCACCAGGCTCGCCCGGCCGCGCAGCGGGGCGAAATGGTGCTCGTAGTGCGGCGTGTAGCGGTGCACCCCCCACTTGTCGCTGCCGAACTCCACGGACAGCTCGGAGAGCGGCATCGCACGGAGCCGCTGAGCCCGCTCCTGACGGGGCGTGAGCTGTGGCGGCGACGCGCTCGGCGCGAGCCTGCGCAACCTCCTCCAGAGGCCAGCGGGAACGTGCGGCTTCACGTGCTCGACCATCACTCGCCGTGCGGTGTCGGTGTACCTGGTCATCTCAGTCCTCATCCCAGGAGCGCGTCGACGAACGCGCCCGCATCGAACGGCGCCATGTCGTCAGCACCCTCACCGAGCCCGACGAGCTTGACGGGTACGCCGAGCTCGCGCTGCACCGCGACCACGATGCCACCCTTGGCCGAGCCGTCTAGCTTGGTCAGGACGATGCCCGTCACGTCGACGATCTCGGAGAACACCCGGGCCTGGACCAGGCCGTTCTGACCCGTGGTCGCGTCGAGGACCAGCAACACCTCGGTGACGGGAACCTGCTTCTCGATGACCCGCTTCACCTTGCCCAGCTCGTCCATCAGCCCGGCCTTGTTCTGCAGGCGGCCGGCGGTGTCGATGAGCACGGTGTCGAGTCCGCGGTCGACGGCCTCCTGCACCGCCTGGAACGCCACGCTGGCCGGGTCACCGCCCTCGGGGCCGCGCACGACCTCGACCCCGACGCGCTCACCCCAGGTGGCGAGCTGGTCGACGGCGGCGGCTCGGAAGGTGTCGGCGGCGCCGAGCACGACCGACCGGTCCTCGGCGACGAGGATCCGGGCGAGCTTCCCCACGGTCGTCGTCTTGCCGGTGCCGTTGACGCCGACCACCAGCACGACACCGGGCTTGCCGTCCTGGCCGGAGATCTGGAGGCGCCGGTCCATCGACGGGTCCACCAGCTGGAGGAGCTCGTCGCGCAGGACCGCACGCGGGTCGCCGGCCTCCTTGCCGTCGACACGCAGACGCGTGCGGAGGTGGTCGACGAGCTGCTGGGTGGGAGCCACGCCGACGTCGGCGGTCAGCAGGGTGTCCTCGATCGCCTCCCACGTGTCCTCGTCGAGGCGCTCGCGCGACAGGAGGCCGAGCAGGCCGCGGCCCAGACCGCCCTGCGAGCCGGCCAGCCGCTGCCGCAGCCGCACCAGCCGCGACGCCGTACCCTCCGGCCGCTCGAGCGTCGTGACCGGTGCCGGCGACGACGCCTCAGCGCTCTCGACCGGTGCGCCCGCCTCCCCGTGAGGGGCGGCGACGGCGTCGGTCCCCGTGCTCGGCCCTCCGCCACGGCGGCGGCCGCTCACGAGGAGCCCGCCCACGATGAGGGCGGCGACGACCACGACGCCGATGATCAGGAAGAGCCAGTCCATGCGCTCATCCAATCAGGTGCGGGCGTTGCTCAGCGGTCGTGCCCCCGCGTCTGGGGGGAGCGGGTGCGAGGAGTGGTCAGGTCGAGGTGCTCGGCCGGCGGCTCCACCTCGTCGGAGGTGTTGTCAAGCGTCGGTGCGACGTCGACGCCCTTGCGCATGACGCGACCGATCCACCGCACGTGGGGCACGTCCTCGCCGCGGTGTGGGAACGCGACGTAGAGCACCACCGCGCCGGCGAGCACCAGGACCACGAGCATGGCGACGACTAGGAACCACATGCCTTCACCCTTGCATGCCCACCGTGAGGCTCGTCAAAACGACTCACCTCGCCGGTGGGTCCTTCAGCTTCCGCCACCCGCCGGCCCGGTTGTCGGCCACCAGGCGCCGGAAGAACGCCAGCAACGCCTCCTCGGGTACGACGTCGCCCTCGCGGAACCCGATGGTCCGGGCCGTCTTGTTCTCCTGCCCGGCCGTGACCAGACCGTGCGGGTCGGGCACGATCCCGCCGTCGTAGACGAACACGTTGACGTGGTCACGGGCCGCGAGGAAGGCCGCGACGTTGCCCTCGAGGACGAAGTAGGGCTGGACCGTGCGCTTGATGGTCTCCGTCATGGCCGGGTCGGTGCGGCCCAGCACGTCGCGCACCTGCTGCAGGGTCGCGCGCTGCCAGTCGGGCAGCCGGTCGAGATAGGCGTCGACGCGCGGGTCGCGGTTCATCGGGGACTCACCGGACCAGGGCGTCGACCGCGGTCCGGACCACATCCGGGAGCGGCGTGGCCGGACGCGCCGGGTCGGTGTTGTCGACGTAGACCATCACGACCCGACCTTCGGCCGCAGCGTCGTCGTCCTCCCCCTGGAAGAGCCCCACGCGGTAGGAGACCGAGGTCCGCCCGACCCGGTCGACGACCACCCCGAGGTCGATCGGGGCGGGGTAGCCGATCTCGCGGAAGTAGCGGCACGACACCTCGGCGAAGACGCCGATCGCATCGAGCGTGTCGACCGCTCCGCCGATGGCCTCCTGCAGGTGCACGTCGATGGCGGTGTCGATCAGCTCGAAGTAGCGTGCGTTGTTCATGTGGCCGAAGCCGTCGAGGTCGGCCCAGCGCGTTGTCGCGGTCGACCAGTGCACGAAGTCGGCGCGTGTGGGCCGGGGTGCCCGGACCGACCCGGACATCAGGCCGGTTCGCGGAGGCGCTGGCTGATCACCGTCGAGACGCCGTCACCGCGCATGGTCACGCCGTAGAGGGCGTCGCCGACCTCCATGGTGCGCTTCTGGTGGGTGATCACGAGCAGCTGGCTGTGGGCGCGCAGCTCCTCGTAGATCTGCAGCAGCCGCCCGAGGTTGGTGTCGTCGAGCGCGGCCTCGACCTCGTCGAGGATGTAGAACGGCGAGGGGCGCGCCTTGAACAGCGCCACCAGGAACGCCACCGCCACCAGCGACCGCTCGCCGCCGGACAGCAGGGACAGGCGCTTGACCTTCTTGCCGGGCGGGCGCGCCTCGACCTCGACGCCGGTGGTGAGCATGTCGGACGGGTCGGTCAGCACGAGCCGGCCCTCGCCACCGGGGAACAGCCGGGAGAAGGTCACCTCGAAGGCGGCCGACACGTCGGCGTACGCCTCGGTGAAGACCTGCTGCACGCGGGCGTCGACCTCGCGGACGATGTCGAGGAGGTCCTTGCGGGTGGCCTTGAGGTCCTCGAGCTGCTCGGTGAGGAACTTGTGGCGCTCCTCGAGCGCGGAGAACTCCTCCAGGGCCAGTGGGTTGACCTTGCCGAGCAGGGCCAGGGCGCGCTCGGCCGCGCGCAGCCGCTTGGCCTGCTCGTCGCGGTCGTACGGCGCCGGCTCGGGCGCGGACTCGCCGTCGGCGAGCTCGCCCGAGAAGGGCACGAGCTGGTCGGGGCCGTAGTCGGCGACCAGTCCGTCCTCGTCGAGGCCGAGCTCCTCCAGCGCGCGCTCGGCGAGCTGCTCGATCCGCATCCGCTGCTGGGTACGGGCCATCTCGTCGCGGTGCACGGAGTGGACGAGCTCGTCGTGCTCGCGGGCCAGGTCACGCAGCGCGGCCCGTACGGCGAGCAGCTCCTGCTCGCGGTCGGCCCGGGTGGCCTCGACCTGCGTCCGCTCCTCGGCGGCGCGGTGGATCGACACCTCGAGCCTGCCCAGGACCACGGTCACGGCGAGGCCGACCGCCTGAGCGGCACGGCCCTCGCGGACCAGCCGCTCGCGTCGCTCGATGGCCCGCGCCCGCGCCTCGCGTTCGGCCTCGGCCGCCCGCAGGAGCGAGTCGGCGCGGCCATGGAGAGCACGGGCGCGCTCCTCGCTGGTGCGCAGGGCGAGCCGGGCGTCCATCTCGGCCTGGCGCGAGCCACGTGCCGCCTCGACGAGCCGCTCCCGCTCGGTGGTGTCGGGCTCCTCGTCGGTGGCGTCGTGCGCGGCGGCGAGCCGGGCCTCGAGGTCGGCGAGCCCGGCGAGGTCCTGGTCGCGTGCCTCGGAGGCCGCGGCGATCGCCGTGGCGATCCGCTCGGCCTCCCCGCGGGCCGAGCGCGCGGTGGTGCCGAAGTGGCCGAGCTCCTCGGCCACGGCGGCCAGCGTCGCGTCGGACTCGTGGAGCTTGGCCAGCGCGACGTCGACCCGGCGCTGGGCGTCGAGCCGCTCGGTGTCGAGCCGTGCGATGTCGAAGCCGAGCCGCTCGGAGGCGGCGATGGCCTCGCCGAGCTGGGTCGAGGCGTCGTCGTAGGCGGCCTGGATCTCCAGCAGGCTGGGCTGCGAGGCGGAGCCGCCGGCGGCGAAGTGGGCGCCGTACACGTCGCCCTCGCGGGTCACCGCGGTGACGTCGGGCACGTCGGCGACGAGGGCCCGGGCGGCGTCGAGGTCGTCGACGACCGCGGTCTTGAAGAGCAGGCGCGCGAGGGCGGGCCGCAGCGTGTCGGGGCACGACACCACGTCGACGGCGTACGCCGCGTGGCTGGGGAGTCCGGGCCAGGAGCGGTCGTCGGTGACTCCCCCGCCGAGCAGCATCCCGGCTCGGCCGAGGTCACCGGTCTTGAGGTGACCGATGGCCGAGACGGCGGCGTCGCCGTCGGTGACGGCCACGGCGTCGGCGGCCGAGCCCAGGGCCGCCGCGATCGCGGCCTCGTAGCCGGAGTCGACGGTCAGCACGGCGGCCACGGAGCCGAGCAGGCCCGAGACGGAGTCGGAGGCGGCGAGCAGCGCGCCGGCGCCGTCCTTGCGGTTGAGCCCGAGCTCGAGCGCCTCGGTGCGGGCTTGCAGGCCGGAGCGGTCACGGTCGGCCTGAGCGGCCTCCTCACGGGTCTTGGCCAGCCGCTCGGTCAAGTCGTCGAGCACGGCCAGGGCGACCTCGTGCTCGGCGTCGAGACCCTCCTCGCCGGCGTCGAGACCGGCGATCCTGGTCTCGAGCGCGGTGAAGTCGTGCTGGGCGCGGTCGGCACGGGCGGCCGCCGCCGCACGGGACGCCTCGAGCCGGCCGAGCTCCTCCTCGGCTGCGGCGGCGCGCGACTTGACGGCGTTGACCTGACCGGCGAGCCGGGCCAGACCCTCGCGCCGGTCTGCGGCCGCACGGAGGAGGCCCGCGACCCGGCGCTCCTCCTCGGCCGCCGCCTCCTCGGAGGTACGACGGGTGGTCACCGCGGCCTCGAGCGCGGACCGGTGCGTCTCGACCTCGCCGGCGATGGCCGTCTCCTGCTCCCGGATCCGGGCGGCCTCGGCCTCGAGCTCGTCGGGGTCACGGCCGAGGTCGGCCAAGGACGCAGTCTCCTGCTCCGACCCGGCGGCGTTGCGAACCCGCTCGGCCGCGAGCGACGCCGTACCGCGCAGGCGTTCGCGCATCCCGGACAGCCCGAACCACGTCTCCTGTGCCCGGGCGAGCGCCGGGAGGTCGTCTCGCAGCGACGTCTCGAGCAGGCCCTCGGACTCCTGGGCCTTCGCGATCGCCGCCTCGACCTCCTCGCGCCGCTCGACCAGGATCGACTCGTCGGCGAGCTCCTGCTGGAGCGCGGTGCGGGCCGTGACCAGGTCGTCGGCGATCAGCCTGGCCCGGGCGTCGCGGACGTCGGCCTGCACGACCGCTGCCCTGCGGGCGACCTCCGCCTGGCGGCCGAGCGGCTTGAGCTGACGGCGGATCTCGCTGAGCAGGTCGCCGAGGCGGGTCAGGTTGCCGTCGGTGGAGTCGAGCTTGCGGAGCGCCTTCTCCTTGCGCTTGCGGTGCTTGAGGACACCCGCGGCCTCCTCGATGAACCCACGCCGGTCCTCGGGGGTCGCGTGCAGGATCGTGTCGAGCTGGCCCTGGCCGACGATCACGTGCATCTCGCGGCCGATGCCGGAGTCGCTGAGGAGCTCCTGCACGTCGAGCAGCCGGCAGGGCGTGCCGTTGATGGCGTACTCCGAGCCGCCGGAGCGGAACATGGTGCGGCTGATCGTCACCTCGGCGTACTCGATCGGGAGCGCGCCGTCGCTGTTGTCGATGGTCAGCAGGACCTCGGCCCGGCCCAGCGGGGGGCGGCCGGAGGTGCCGGCGAAGATGACGTCCTCCATCTTGCCGCCGCGCAGACTCTTGGCGCCCTGCTCGCCCATCACCCAGGCGAGGGCGTCGACCACGTTGGACTTGCCCGAGCCGTTGGGCCCGACGATGCAGGTGATGCCGGGCTCGAGCTGCAGCGTGGTCGACGACGCGAAGGACTTGAACCCCTTGAGGGTCAGGCTCTTCAGGTACAACGTGGCTCCTCCGGGCGCGACAACGGGTGGAACTGCAGGCGCAGCGGGTGCCGACGGGGAAGTGCAGCGACGCTCACCCTACCCAGCCGCTCCCCCGAACCGGGGCAGGTGGGCGGGTGTCGCCGACGCTCCGTCAGCGTCGGCGCAGGCGGTCGCGCAGGACGAGCAGGTGCTGCCGCTCCTGGTCGGTGAGGGAGTCCATGCCGGTGGCGCTGATCTTGTCCAGGAGCGCGTCGAGCTCCGCCTGGTCGCGCGTGACCGGGGGCGTCGGCGTCGGGTTCCACGGGCCCGCCACGACCGTGCCCTCGCCACCGGATCGCTTGTTGCGCTTCGCCTTCTTCTGCCGGCGGCGGATCGCCAGGTTCGGCACCCACGTCAGCTCCGCCATCAGCCCCATCGAGCGAGCGATGACCGCCGTCAGAGCGAGGCCGAGCAGGAAGTTGACCAGCAGCCGCCAGTCGCGGTTCCCGAGGTAGGTGAGCACGGAGATGCCGATGATGACGGCGCCGATCACCCACCCCGGGATGTTGAAGAAGAAGCGGCGGGACGGGTACTCGGCGATGAAGACCAGCAGCACCATCAGCTCGAGCTGGTTGAGTGAGAAGAGCGAGAAGAGACCCGGGCTGGACGTGGTCGCCACGACGATGCCGACCCAGAGCAGGCCCAGCCCGACCGTCACCAGGCCGAGGAACCAGGCCATCCGCTTCCGGCCGAGCTGACGCTCGATCTCGGTGCCGAAGTACCAGAACAGGGCGATGGCGATGATGTCGAAGAATCCCATCCCGTTGGGATAGGCGATCGGCCACGTGATGATCCGCCACACCTGGCCATGGATGAACGAGTCGGGGTTGAGCATCAGGGCGGACTGGATCGGCTTGCCCGGCGGCTCCAGCGCCCACACGACGAAGGAGGCGACCGCCAGGACCGAGATCAGGAGGACGGTGGTCACGTCCACGCTGCCCAGCCGGAACCAGCCGTCGTCGGACCCGCGGCCGGGCCGTGCCATCCCCCATCGGTTGCTCACGGGGCCACGCTAGCGGGCTGGACGGGGTGCGACGAAGGGGCCGCCCGGACAGGCGACCCCTTCGTGATGGCTGTCAGGCGGCCGGTCAGAACGCCCCGGTGCCGTTCGGCGTGCCGAGCCCCGTCGGCCCGTCCCAGCCCGCACGGGCGTTGCACCACTGGGTGGTGGGGCAGGTCCCGTTGCTGCCGCTGGTGATGTCGTGCAGGCTCGCCGGATGCGCGTACGGCGTCGCGTTGCTGTAGCCGCCACCCGCCAGCGCGTACACCGACGCGATGATCGGCGCGGACTCGCTGGTGCCGCCGTACTGCGACCACGACGAGTTCTTCGTGGTCGTCGGCGCGTACACGCTCAGACCCCCGGTGTTCGGGTCGGCCGCGGCGGAGACGTCGGCCATGGCTCGCTTGGCGCAGCCGGTGTTGAAGCCCGCTGCCGCCGCCAGCGCGGTGTTGAGCGTCGAGCAGCCCGAGCCGGCGCCGCTCCACACGGTCTCGCTCACCCGGCTGGTGCCGGACATCTTCAGGGATGTGCCGCCCACGGCGGTGACGAAGGCCGACGAGGCCGGGTAGGAGGCTCCGGCATAGCCGTTGTCCCCGGTCGACGCGGTGACCGCGATCCCCGGGTGGTTGTAGAACCTGGAGTACGTCGTGTCCGCGGCGTCGCCGCCGCCGTAGCTGTTGGAGATCGCGACCACACCGGCCGACGCTGCCGCCGTGTTGACCGCTGCCCCCAGGTCGGTGAAGGAGGCGGACTTGGCCTGGACCACCAGGATGTTGCAGCCCGGGCAGGTCGCGGACACCGCGTCGAGGTCGAGGGCCTGCTCCTGGTCCCAGCCGAGGTTGGTGCGGGGCGGCGTCGTGCCGCCGGTCTGGTTGCGGATCTTCAGGCAGCCGTTGGCCGTGGTGCACGCCGGCATGCCGTAGAAGTTGCGGTAGATGGTGAGGTCGCGCTCGAGGTTCGGATAGCCGAAGGCGTCGACGATGGCCACGGTGCGACCGGTCCCGCCGGTGCTGGGCAGTCCGTAGGCGGCCTTCAGCTGGGTGGGCGACAGCGCCGTGGACAGCGGCGCAGCCGCCTGCGGGACGGCGCCGGCCTTGTTGGCCAGGACCTTGGCGAAGCAGGTGGCGTGGCCGGCCGCCGGGGCCTTCGCGCAGACCCGCTGCGCGTGGAGGCCCGAGAGGTGGACGACGTGGGGCGCGGCAGCCGCGTTCGCACCCGCGACGCCGGCGGTCAGTCCACCGAGTGCGAGTGCGCCCGCACCGAGGACGGCCGCGAAGATTCTCTTGCTCACCACTGATGACTCCCGAGGTTCCGCCGGCCCCGTCGAGGCGCCTTGCCCGTCCGGCACTGGCGCGGACTCTGCCTCACGCGGTGCGCGGTGTCGATGGTCTGCGGACGACAGGTTCTCGCACTGCAGGTTTCTGCAGCACGTGGGTCGCGGTGCCGTGGGTCGCCCGGGCGCGCCTCAGCGAGCGGTGGTGCTTCGCAGCGGTCGCTGTGGTGGTGCGGGGCTGAGGCGGAGCTCAGGTGGGGCGGGACCCTCGCGGGTCAGGCCGGCTGCATCTCCAGCTGGTCGGGCTCGAGGTCGAGCACCCGTGCCGCCTGGGCGACGGCCAACCGGTCGTTCTCTTCCATCAACCGGGTGACCAGTGCCTCCAGCTCAGCGACCCTGACTCGCAGCTGGGCGTTGTCGGCGGCCAGCCGGACGGGGAGGCCGCGATCTTGCTGCAGATGGCCGATCAGAGCCTTGGCCATGAATAGAAGCCTTCCGACGTGGGGGACCCGCCAGGTTCGAGGGGGCCGTCTTCAAGAGTGACACCTCGGTCGGCCCGGGTCAATCTCGCGCGGGCACCCTTCGTGCCCTCGGCACGGGTTGGCAGCGGGGACAGAAGAACGACGAGCGGTTCATGAACTCGACCCGCCGGATCGGGGTGCCGCAGCGTTCGCACGGCAGCCCCTCGCGTCCGTAGGCGTGCAGCGAGCGGTCGAAGTAGCCCGACTCGCCGTTGACGTTGACGTAGAGCGCGTCGAAGCTGGTGCCGCCCTGCCCGAGCGCGGCCCCCATCACCGCCCGCGCCTCCGCGAGCACCCGTCGTACCTGGATGGGTCGGAGGCGCTCCCCCGGGCGCTCGCCGTGCAGCTCGGCCCGCCACAGCGCCTCGTCGGCGTAGATGTTGCCGACGCCCGAGATCAGGGTCTGGTCGAGCAGGAGTCGCTTGATGCCGGCCGTACGACGCCGGACCCGCGCCACGAACAGGTCGTCGTCGAACTCCGGGTCGAACGGGTCGCGCGCGATGTGGGCGATCTCCGGCGGCAGCTCCGCGCCTCCTGCCGAGACCGCCAGGCCGCCGAACATCCGCTGGTCGACGAAGCGCAGCTCGCGGTCGCCGAGACCGAAGCGCACCCGGAGGTGTCGCTCGTCGGGGTGGCCCGGCTCCTGGACCAGGAGCTGACCGCTCATCCCCAGGTGGCCGAGCAGGGCGTCGCCGTTGTCGAGCGGGAGCCAGAGGTACTTGCCGCGACGCCGGGCCGCCTCGAACCGGCGTCCGGTGAGCGCGGTCGCGAAGCCCGCGGGGCCACGCAGGTCGCGACGGACGGGACGCGGGTGGAGGACGGTGACCGACTCGACCGTGCGGCCGACGACGTGGCGGGCGAGGCCGTCGCGGACGGTCTCGACCTCGGGCAGCTCGGGCACGTCAGGCGGACGGGTCGGTCAGTCGGGCAGGGGAAGGTCGGCGTGCGCGCGGAGGGTCACGACTAGCTCGCCGTACGCCGTCTCCGCGGCCGCCTGCTCGGCTTCCTTCTTGGAGCGGCCGACCCCGTTGCCGTAGCGGGTCTCGCCGACACGCACCTGCGCGGTGAAGGTCTTCATGTGGTCGGGGCCCTCGTCCTGGATGAGGTACTCCGGCACGCCCAGACCGTGCTCGGCGGACAGCTCCTGGAGGGAGGTCTTCCAGTCCAGGCCGGCGCCCATCGCGGAGGCCGCCTCGATCAGCGGGTCGAAGAGCAGGTGGACGACCTGGGCGGAGCTCTCGAGGCCGCCGGAGAGGTGGACCGCCCCGATCACGGCCTCGACGGTGTCGGAGAGGATCGAAGCCTTCTCGCGACCGCCGGTGGTGTCCTCACCGCGGCCGAGCTTGACGTGCTCGCCGAGCCCGATCGTGCGGCCGACACCGGCCAGCGCGCGGGCGTTGACGACCGCCGCGCGGAGCTTGGCCAGATGGCCCTCGGAGAGGTCGGGGTGGGTCAGGTAGAGGGTCTCGGTGACGATGACGCCGAGCACGGAGTCGCCGAGGAACTCGAGGCGCTCGTTGGTCGGCAGCCCCCCGTGCTCGTAGGCGTAGGAGCGGTGTGTGAGGGCGCGCTCGAGCAGCTCGGCGTCGAGCGTGGGATCGCCGAGCGCGCTACGGAGCGTGCCGTAGTTCAGCGGACCGGGTCTCAGAGGACCTGGCGCCGCGCGCCGCGCGCGCCGTACTGGCCACAGGTGCCGCAGGCGCGGTGCGGGAGGTGCTTCGCACCGCACGCGGGGTTGGCGCAGGTCACCAGGGTCGGCGCCACGGCCTTCCACTGGGAACGCCGGTGGCGCGTGTTGCTGCGCGACATCTTCCGCTTCGGGACTGCCACTGTTCTCTCCTCGTCGGTCGGTCCGGGGACCGTGGTTAGTCGTCCTGCTCGGGTTCGGTCAGCGTGGCCAGGGCCGCCCACCGCGGGTCGACCGGCTCGCCGTGCGAATGGTCCGGGTCATCCGCGAGACGCGCACCGCACTCGGCGCACAACCCGGGACAGTCGTCCTCGCACAACGGCTGGAACGGTAGTGCGAGCACCACCGCATCCCGCAGCAGGGGCTCCAGGTCGACCAGGTCGTCCTGGAGCTTGCTGACCTCGAGCTCCTCGTCAGGGTCGACCTCGCGGTCGTCGTACACGAACAGCTCCTGGAACCTCACCTCGATCTCCTCGGAGATCGGCTCCAGGCACCGCACGCACTCACCCTCGAGCCCGGCTCGCGCCGTGCCCGTGACGAGGACGCCCTCCATGACCGCCTCGGTCCGCAGGTCGAGCTCGACCGGCGCACCTTCGGGGACACGAAGAACCTCGATGCCCAGATCTGCTGGAGCCGGCACCGTCCGCGACACCTCGCGCTGGGACCCCGGGCGGCGACCGAGCTCGCGTGTATCGAGCACGAGCGGCGCTCTCGGGTCCAGTTTGCTCAGGGGTCCACTTCCGGATTCGGGCACAACAGATCAGCCCATATCGTATCCACCCGCGTGTCGCAGCGGCAAAACGCTGCCTGCGCGTCGGGTCAGGGGGTGGGCTCGCCCAGCCGGGCGACGAGTGCCTCGTTGACGAAGTCGGGCACCAGGGCCGAGACGTCACCGCCGTACGACGCGACCTCCTTGACCAGCGAGGACGCCAGGAAGGACCACTCGGGGCTGGTCGGCACGAACACGGTCTCGACGTCGGTGAGCGAGGCGTTCATCTGTGCCATCTGGAGCTCGTAGTCGAAGTCACTGACCGCGCGCAGCCCCTTGACGATCACGTGGATGTCGCGGTCGGCGCAGAAGGTGGTCAGCAGTCCGGTGAAGCCCTCGACCGACACGTTGGGCAGGTGTCCGACCGCCCGGCCGAGCATCGCGAGCCGCTCGTCGGCGGAGAACAGGCGGTGCTTCGACTGGTTCACGCCCACCGCCACGACGACCTCGTCGAACAGCGAGGCGGCCCGCTCGACGATGTCGAGGTGCCCGTTGGTGACCGGGTCGAACGACCCGGGGCAGACAGCGCGGCGCACGGGGCCTCCTCGGGTCTGTCGGCGTCAGCCGGCTGTGGGCGGTGAGGGCTGGGCGGCGTGAACGTACCAGAGCATGGTCTCGCCGTACTTCTTCTCCCGGCTCCCCGCGAAGCCCTCCGGCCAGGGCGGCTCGGCGGCCCGGGAGCCGCGTTCGACGATCACCATCGCACCCGGCACGAGCCAGCCGTGGTCGCGCATCGAGGCGAGGTCGGCGACGACCGACGAGCTGGGATGGGCGTACGGCGGGTCGAGGAACGCCACGTCGTACGGCGCCTTCGGTGGGCGCAGCAGCGTCGACGCGACGGGCGACGCGACCACGTGGGCGCGCGAGAAGCCGAGCCCGCGGGCGTTGGTGGAGATCAACGAGGCCGTACGACGGTCCTGCTCGACGAGCGTGACGACGCCGGCTCCTCGGGACCAGGCCTCGAGGCCCACCGCCCCGGAGCCGGCGTACAGATCGAGGAAGCGCAGGCCCGACAACGAGCCGCACCACGACTCCACGGCGGAGAAGAGGGCCTCGCGCACGCGGTCGCTCGTGGGGCGCGTGTTCGCGCCGCGCGGCGTCGCGATCCGCCGTCCGCCCGCCGATCCCCCGATGATCCGCGTCATGGCCTCGTCGTGACTCCGAGACCCGTGGAGCAGGCCGTCATGACTTCTCCATGAAGTCAGACTGCCGTGACTCCTGCAGTTCTGTCACCCGGCGGCCGAGCTCGGGCGCCTGCTCGAGACCGGGATCGTCAGCCAGCAGGTCGATCGCGGCCTCGCGCGCCTCGACGATCGTCTTCTCGTCGCGGAGGACGCGGAGGTTCTGCAACGAGCTGCGGAAACCCGACTGCGACCGACCGAGCACATCGCCCTCCCGACGCTGCTCGAGGTCGACCCGGCTGAGCTCGAAGCCGTCGGTGGTGGCCGCCACGGCGTCGAGCCGCTCACGGGCGGGGCTGTCGGACGGCGCACGCGTGACGAGCAGGCAGAGACCGGGGAGGCCGCCTCGGCCGACCCGGCCACGGAGCTGGTGGAGCTGGGAGATGCCGAACCGATCGGCATCGAGCAGCACCATCGTGGTGGCGTTGGCGACGTCGACGCCGACCTCGATGACCGTGGTCGACACGAGGACGTCGGTCTCGCCGGCCGCGAAACGTCGCATCGCGCGGTCCTTGTCGTCGGAGGCGAGCCGCCCGTGGAGCAGGTCGAGCCGGAGGCCGGCCAGCGGGCCGGCGCGCAGCTCCTCGACCACCTCCTCGGCGGCGCTGAGCCGGACCGGAGCGATCGTCACGACCCCGTCGTCCTCGTCCGGCGGCTCGTCGGTCTCGCCCTGCTCGAGCTCGTCGCCCGCGATGCGCGGGCACACGACGTACACCTGGTGGCCACGCTCGACCTCCTCGCGGACGCGGCCCCAGACGCGGTCGACCCAGTGCGGCTGCTCGGCCAGGGGTACGACGCTCGTCTGCACCGCCGCGCGGCCGGCCGGGAGCTCGGTCAGCGTGGAGACCTCCAGGTCGCCGAAGACGGTCATCGCGACGGTGCGCGGGATCGGCGTCGCCGTCATCACCAGCACGTGCGGAGGCGTACCGGCCTTGTCGGTGAGGGCGGCCCGCTGCTCGACGCCGAAGCGGTGCTGCTCGTCGACGACGACGAGGCCGAGGTCGGCGAACTGCACGTGCTCCTGCAGCAGGGCGTGGGTGCCGATCACGATGCCGGCCTCGCCGCTCGCCGCCCGGAGCATCGCCTCGGCGCGCACGGCCTTCGGCATCGACCCGGTGAGCAGGACGACGGTGGTCGCGTCGGGATGGCCGCCGAGCATGCCGCCGGCCGCCAGGTCGCCGAGCATCGCGGTGATCGAGCGGAGGTGCTGCTGGGCGAGCACCTCGGTCGGCGCCAGGAGGGCGGCCTGGCCGCCGGAGTCCACCACCCGGAGCATCGCCCGGAGCGCGACGAGGGTCTTGCCGGAGCCGACCTCGCCCTGAAGCAGCCGGTTCATCGGATGGGAGCGCGCGAGGTCGGCCTCGATCTCGGCAGACACCTCCTCCTGCCCACGGGTCAGGGTGAAGGGCAGCCGCGCGTCGAAGGCTGCGAGCAGGCCGCCTCCACCACTGCGGGCCTGGCCACCGAGCTGCGCGAGCTCGGCCCGACGGCGGGCGAGCACCAGCTGTGTCACCAGTGCCTCGTCGAAGCGGAACCGCCGCTGCGCAGCGGTCACCTGCTCCCAGGTGTCGGGCTGGTGGACCCACTGCAGCGCGGTGTGGAGGTCGGGCAGCCCGTGCGCCTCGCGCAGCGGACCGGGCAGCGGGTCGGGCACCTCGTCGAGGATGGTGAGCGCGAACGCCACCGCCCGCTGGAGGTCCCACGACTCGACGCCCTTGGTGAGCGGGTAGAGCGGGAACAGCGCCTTGATCGCGGCGACGGCGGCGCCCGTGGTCTCGTCGCCCTCGTCACCTGCCACCCCGAACAGCGCCATGGTCGGGTTGGTGAGCTGCCACTGCCCCTTGAACGTGCTGACCTGGCCGATGAACACGCCCCGACGTCCGACCGCCAGGCGTCCGGACTGCCAGTCGGCCACGCCCTTCGACTTGGCGAAGAAGGACATCCGCAGTGAGGGGCCGTCGGTCTGGAGCGTGGTGTCGAGCCGGTACGCCGTACGCCGGGAGCGGCGGTCGAGGTAGGTGTGGACGTCGCTCTCGGTGATCTCGCCGACCACCGTCAGCATCTCACCGCTCCGGAGCGCCTTCACCGTCGTGAGCTCCCCGGTGCGGACGTAGCGGCGGGGGAAGTGGTGGAGGAGGTCACCAACCGTGCGCAGACCGAGTCCGTCGGTGATCTTCTTGGCCTTGCCCTGCTTGGTCTGGGCACCGAGCACCGAGGCGACGGGCGAGTCGAGCGAGATCATGCGGTCTCCTCACTCCACCGACATCAGCAGCGGATAGCGGTCCTGCCCCCCGTCGTACACCACGACGTCGACATGGGCGTAGCGGTCGGCGACGTACTCCTCGCAGCGCTCGACGAGGCCGTCGCCGCCGAGCCCGCGTACCAGCGTGACGAGCTCGCCGCCGCCGCCGAGCAGGCGCTCCAGGACCTCGACGGCGACGCCGCGCAGGTCGCTGCCGACCACGGCGAAGTCGCCCGCTACGACACCGAGCACGTCGCCGGGCTCGCACGGGCCGGCCATCGTGATCGCCTGCTTCGTGGCGACGGTCACCGCGCCGTGTCGGGTGTGGCGGGCGGTCGCGGTCATCTCGAGCACGTCGGCGTCGAAGCTGCGGGCGGGCTCGTGGACGGCCAGCGCCGCGAGACCCTGCACCTGCGCCTCGGTCGGGATCACGGCCACCCGGACGGCGTGGTCCTCCTCGGCGGTGCGGGCCGCGATCTGCGCCGCCCGCACGGAGTCGGGGTCGTTGGGCAGGACCACGATCTCGGCCGCGCCGGAGTCCTCGACCGCCTCGAGCAGCATGCCCGTCGACGGACGCCGACCGGGCGCGCCCTCGATCACGATGGCGCCGGCGTCGCGGAAGAGCCGGGCCAGACCGGGACCCGCGGCGACCGCCACGATCCGGCGTCCCTCGCGCTGCTCGGCCTGCTTCGCGGCGGCCTCGACCTGCTCGGCGAAGTGGGTGACGCGGACCCGGTGCGGGCGCCCCGCCGCGATGCCCGCCTCGATCGCGGCGCCGACGTCGTCGACGTGGACGTGGACGTTCCAGAGCCCCTCGCCGCCCACGACGACCAACGAGTCGCCGAGTGGTGCGAGGTCACCCTTGAGCCGTTCGACCGCGGCCGGGTCCTCGGCGTCGAGGAGGTACATCACCTCGTAGGAAGGGCCGTCGGGCACCAGGTCGTCGGCCTGCGCCGGCGTGGTGGGGACGGGGATGGTGCGGGTGCCGATCGTGGGCAGGCCGGCGATCCGGCGACGGCCGGTCAGCACGGCCTCCGCCGCGTCGAGGATCACGCACAGCCCCCTCCCGCCGGCGTCGACGACGCCCGCGTCACGGAGCTGACGCAGCTGCTCGGGGGTGTGGGCGAGCGCCTCGCGGGCCGCGTCGGCGGCCGCGGTGAACACGTCGCGAGCGCGGGCTCGGGGCTCCTCGGCACGGCGTACGGCGGCATCCGCGGCAGCGCGGGCGACGGTCAGGATCGTGCCCTCGACCGGCGTACCGACGGCGGCATAGCTGGCGTCCGTGGCCTGGACCATCGCCTCCGCCATCACGGTGGCGTTGCGCTCGTCGGGGGTGGCGCGGGCGATCCTGATGGCGAGCGCCCCGAGCATCTGGCTGAGGATGACGCCGCTGTTGCCGCGCGCGCCGAGCAGTGCGCCGCGACGGAACGCGGTGAGTGCGGCGTCGACGTCACTCCCCCTGGCGATGGCGTCGTGGATGGCGTCGCGGGCGGCGCTCATCGTGAGGTACATGTTGGTGCCGGTGTCGCCGTCGGGCACGGGGTAGACGTTGAGCGCGTCGATCTCCTCGCGAGTCTCGGCCAGGGCGTCGACCGCGACGTCCACGAAGCGCTGCACGACCCCGAGCTCGATGCCGCCGCCGGTGGGTGCTTCCATGGCCTGCCTTGCGCTGTCGTGGTCGCGGGGCCGGTGCTGGCCGCCGGGGTGACAGGGTAGTGGTGTCCACGACCGCAGGATTCGTGCCCAGCGGCTGCGTCGGATATTCTTTCCCGGTTGCCCGCTCTCGATCCTCATCCCTGCGGGCTCGTTCCACCCTCGACTCCAGGAGTACTCCCGTGGCTGCCGTCTGCGACATCTGCGCCAAGAAGCCGGGCTTCGGCAACAACCGGCCGTGGTCGAAGAAGATCACCAAGCGCCGCTTCGACCCCAACATCCAGCGGGTCCGCGCGACGGTCAACGGCACCCGGACCCGTCTCAACGTGTGCACCGGCTGCCTGAAGGCCGGCAAGGTCACCCGCTGACTCGCTGACTTCGCTGATCGCTGAGCCCCGGACGCCTCGGTGTCCGGGGCTTCGTGCTGCCCGGCGTGTCACCGCTTCATCAAGGTATGTAGGCGAACCGACTCTTCCCACGGTGAATTGGAGGCGGGAAGTGAGGGTTCAGCGACATACCTTGATGAACCGACCCTCCCGGACTCATCGCGTCAGAAGTGGGTCCAGCCGGTGGGCCCGTCGTACGGCGCGCCGTCGACCGTGACGCCGGACCCGGCGGCGATCGAGCCGATCGCCTGCCAGCCCTCGGGTACGGCGTCCGGGAAGGTCGCCAGCAACGCGTGGTCGTCTCCCCCGCCGAGGATGAACCCGATCGGGTCGGCGCCGAGGGCGGCGCCCACCGCCTGGAGCGGCTCGGCGATCTCGAACGCGTCCCGGCGTACGTCGATCGCGACGCCGGACGCCTCGGCCAGGTGACGCGCCTCCGCCAGCAGACCGTCGGAGACGTCGATCATCGCGGTGGCACCGGCCGCCGCCCCCGCCGCACCCGCGTCGTACGGCGGCTCGGGGCGGCGATAGGCCTCCACCAGGACGCGGGGCGAACGGAAGCCCCGGCCCAGGACGGCGAGCCCGCCCGCGGCCCAGCCCTGACGCCCGGTCAGGGCGAGCACGTCGCCCGGCTCGGCTCCGGAGCGGAGCACCGGCGACTGCACGCACGAGCCCAGCACGGTCACGGCCACCACGAGCTCGTCGGCCGAGGTCAGGTCCCCTCCGACCACGCTCGCGCCGACGAGTGAGCACTCGTCGGCGAAGCCCTGCGCGAACTCCAGCGCCCACTGCGCCGGCAGATCGCGCGGCGCCGCCAGCCCGATCGTCAGCGAGTGGGCCCGGCCCCCCATCGCGTTGATGTCGGAGAGGTTGGCGGCAGCGGCACGATGACCGATGTCCGCGGCGGAGGCCCAGTCACGGCGGAAGTGCCGCCCCTCGACGAGCACGTCGGTCGACACCACGACGTGTCCGTTGCGGATCCGCAGCACCGCCGCGTCGTCCCCCGGACCGACCAGGACCTGTTCTCCTTGAGGGAAGAGATCGCGGAGGCGCTCGATCAGCGGGAACTCGCCCACCTCGGACACGGTCGCGTCAGCTGGGAAGGACATGGGCTCATCCCATCAGATCCGCGGCCGGCCCCGTTGCTCCCGCGACGGACACCTGTCGAGGCCGGTCGGGTGCGCGGTAGGTTGTGCGCGGCATCGTGTTCCGACCCCGGAGGAGACACACATGGTCGTCCAGGCGTACATCCTGATCCAGACCGACGTGGGCAAGGCAGCCGACGTGGCGCGCGCGATCGCCCAGGTCAAGGGCGTGACCCTCGCCGAGGACGTCACCGGACCGTACGACGTGATCGTGCGCGCCGAGGCCCGCAACGTCGACGAGCTCGGCAAGCTGGTCGTCTCGAAGGTGCAGAACCTCGACGGCATCACCCGGACCCTCACCTGCCCCGTCGTCCACATCTGACTTGGCCCGACCCGACCGTCGCTCGCGCCCCAGGCCGTCCGCGGCCCGGGGCGCGCGTGTGTCCGCGTGTCTCGCGGCCCTCGGGCTGGTGGTCGCCGCCTGCGGCAAGGAGCCGGTCAGCATCCCGACCCTCCGCCTGACCGCCGCCGACCAGGCCGTCTGCCAGCGGGTGGCGGACTCGCTGCCCAGCAGCGTGGCAGAGCAGGATCGGCGCAAGACCCAGCCGGCGGCCGCGCTCGGTGGCGCCTGGGGCGACCCGGCGATCATCGCCCAGTGCGGCGTCGCCGTACCGAAGGACTTCTCGAAGAGCTCCGCCTGCACGGTGGCGGACGGCGTCGGCTGGTTCGTGCCCGACAGCCAGGTCAACGACCAGTCCGCCGACATCGTGATGTCGACCGTCGGCTACCGGCCGGTGCTGCAGGTCACCGTGCCGGCCCACTACCGGCCCAACGGTCTCGCCGCCGCCATGGTGGAGCTCGCGCCGGTGGTGAAGAAGTACACCCGGCTGGTCCACCCCTGCCGCTGAGCCTGTTGAGGCGCGCCGAATCGTGCGTTGAAGCGCGTGGAACCGTCCGTTGAAGCGCGCGAGACAGTCGGATGACCAACGATCGTGCGCGTCTCACGCAGCAAT
Organism: uncultured Actinomycetota bacterium; assembly: GCA_963833775.1. Classification (GTDB taxonomy): domain Bacteria; phylum Actinomycetota; class Actinomycetes; order Propionibacteriales; family Nocardioidaceae; genus Nocardioides. Next base: position 723,215 of record CAWHZH010000015.1, read on the forward strand.
CGTGCGCGTCTCAACGCAGACCGGTACCGCGCCGGAGGGCCAGCCTGATCAGCCGGTCGACCAGCGCGGGGTAGTCGAGCCCGGTGGCGGCCCACATCCGCGGGAACATCGACATCGGGGTGAAGCCCGGCATCGTGTTGATCTCGTTGATCACCACGGCGCCGTCGGGCATCACGAAGAAGTCGACGCGCGCCAGGCCCTCGCAGCCGATCGCCTCGAAGGCGCGTGACGCCATCTCACGCAGCTCGGTGGCGACGTCGTCCGGCAGGTCGGCCGGTACGTCGAGCTCCGTGTGCTCCTCGGGGAGGTACTTCGCGGCGAAGTCGTAGAACTCGTGCTCTCCGCCGATCCGGATCTCCGCTGGCACGCTGGTCTCCGGCGTGCCGTCGAGGGCCTCGAGCACCCCGCACTCGATCTCGCGGGCGCCGACCGCCGCCTGCTCCACCAGCGCCTTCGGGTCGTGCCGGTGGGCCTCCTCGATCGCGGCGTCGAGCTCGGACGGGTCGTGCACCTTGCTGATGCCGATGCTCGACCCGGCCCGCGCCGGCTTCACGAACAGCGGGAAGCCGAGGTCCGCGACACGATGGCGTACGCCGTCCGGGTCCCGGTACCACTCGCGTGCGGTCACCGTGACCGCCGGCATCACCGGCAGCCCGACCGCCTCGAGCACGACCTTGGCGTAGGCCTTGTCCATGCCGACGGCGCTGGCGAGAACGCCGGCACCGACGTAGCGGACCCCGGCCATCTCGAACATGCCCTGGATGGTGCCGTCCTCGCCCCAGGGCCCGTGCAGCAGCGGGAAGACGACGTCGACCTCGCCCAGGGTGTGCGGCGGCTGGGACGGCTCGTGGACGACGAGGTCGGTGCTCGCGGACTCGCGCAGCAAGGCGATCGACGCGCGGTCGCCGTCGACACTCGGCAGCTGATCGGGACCGGTGATGCGCAGCCGCTCGGTGTCGCCGGACTCCAGCACCCAGCGGCCGTCGGTGGCGATCCCGACCGGCACCACGTCGTAGCTCTCCCGATCGATGGCGTCGAGCACGCTGCCGGCCGTGACGCAGCTGATGGCGTGCTCGCTGGAGCGTCCGCCGAAGACGATCGCGACGCGGGGCTTGCGGTGCTCGGTCATCGCGCCGACCCTACCGGGGGCGCAGGGGGCGTCCGCCGTACCCTCGGGCCATGAGCGACCGCACGTGGTCCCCCGCCACCACCGCCGTCACGGCGGGCCGTCCTGAGCACATCCCCGACGCCCCGCTGAACCCACCGATCACGATGGCCTCGACGTACGTCGCGACCGGCGACCTCGAGTACGGGCGCTACGGCAACCCGACGTGGGCGGCCTTCGAGGAGGCTCTCGGTGCGCTCGAAGGCGGCCGCTGCCTGGCGTTCGCCTCCGGCCTGGCGACCGTCGCCACCGTGCTGGACCTCGTCGGCCAGGGCGCCGTCGTGGTGGCACCACGACACGCCTACAACGGCACGGTCATGCAGCTGGCCGACCTCGAGGCGCGTGGCCGGCTCACCGCTCGGCTGGTCGACGTCACCGACACCGAGGCGGTCGTGAAGGCCTGCGACGACGCGGCACTGGTCTGGCTCGAGTCCCCGACGAACCCCGCTCTGGAGATCGCCGACATCGAGACGATCGCGGCGGCCGCGCACGCCGTCGGTGCGTACGTCGTGGTCGACAACACCTTCGCCACCCCCCTGCGTCAGCTTCCCCTGACCAGGGGTGCCGATCTGGTCGTCCACTCGGCCACCAAGTACCTCTCCGGGCACGCCGACGCCGTGCTCGGTGCCGTGGTGACGACCGACGACCAGCTGTACGACGTGCTGAAGGGCCGCCGCGATCTGGTCGGCGCGATCCCCGGCACGCTGGAGTCGTGGCTCGCCCTGCGCGGACTGCGCACGCTGCACCTGCGAGTCGACCGGGCCGAGAGCAACGCCACGGAGCTGGCGCGACGCCTCGGTCGGCACCCGGCCATCGCGGAGGTCCGCTACCCCGGCTTCGGCGGCATCGTGTCGATGGTGGTCGCCGGTGGCGCCGACGCGGCCGACCTGGTCACCCGCTCGACGTCGTTGTGGGTGCACGCCACCTCGCTCGGCGGGGTGGAGTCGACCCTGGAGCGCCGGCGCCGCTGGAAGACCGAGCCGGCCACGATCCCGGAGGGGCTCGTCCGCCTCAGCGTCGGCATCGAGGACGTCGAGGACCTCTGGGCGGACCTGGAGTCAGCCCTCGCCGCCATCGGCTGACCGGCGCACCCCGGTCCTGCTCGCCCACGCCGCCGCTCGTTCCTCGCGACCTGCTGGTCAGTCCCTCTCGGCCTTGGTGTCGCGGGCGATGAAGGCCTCCATCATCTCCGGCGCGGTCATCCGCCCGTCGACGACGGCCTCCACGTGCTCGGCGATGGGCGCGTCGACGCCGACCTTCTCGGCCAGGGCCAGCAGCGACGAGCAGGACTTCGCCCCCTCGGCGACCTGACGGGTCGAGGCGACGATCTCCTCGGTGGTCATCCCCAGCCCGAGCTTCTCGCCGAAGGTGCGGTTGCGCGAGAGCGGTGACGAGCAGGTGGCGACGAGGTCACCGAGCCCGGCGAGACCCATCAGCGTCAGGGGATTGGCCTCCATCGCCATCGCCAGACGCGCGGTCTCGGCGAGCCCGCGGGTGATCACCGAGGCCGTGGTGTTGTCGCCGAACCCGAGCCCCACCGCCATCCCGACCGAGAGGGCCACCACGTTCTTGTAGGCGCCGCCCAGCTCGCAGCCCACCACGTCGACACTGGTGTAGGGCCGGAACGCCGGCGAGTGCACGAGCCGCTGGAGGCCCTTGGCGACCGACTCGTCGGCACACGCCACCACCGACGCGGCGGGCTCGCGCTGGGAGATCTCGTGGGAGAGGTTGGGGCCGCTGACGACGGCGACACGCTCGGGCCCGGCGTCGGTCACCTCCGCGATCACCTCGCTCATCCGCTTCAGGGTGCCGAGCTCGACGCCCTTCATCAGCGACACCATCACCGCCGAGGACGGCACATGCGGCGCCCACTGCTCGAGGTTGGACCGGAAGGTCTGCGACGGCACGGCGAACACGACGACCTCCGCATCGGCGAGCGCCCGCTCGGTGTCGTGGGTGGCGGTGACCTTCGCCGGCAGCTCGACGCCGGGCAGGTAGTCGGTGTTCTCGCGACGCCGGTTGATGGTCTCGCAGACCTCCTCACGGCGCGCCCACAAGGTGACGTCGTTGCCGGCGTCCGCGAGGACGAGCGAGAACGCCGTACCCCACGAGCCCGCCCCGAGCACGCAGACGCGGGTCATGGCTTCTTCTTCCGCTCCGCCTTGCGGAAGTCGCCGGTCTCGCTCAGCCCCTTCTTGCGCGGGTCGAAGCGCTCGGCCGGAGGCTTCTCGCCGCGCAGGTCAGCGACGAGCGCGGTGAGCGCGTCCATGATCCGCGCGGTCGCGTGGTTGATCACGTCCTGGGTGTGGGGCAGGGCCCGCAGGTCGTCGAGGGGCACCGGGTCGCCGACCTTCGTGGTGATCTTGGTGCGCGGCACGAGATGCGGCCTCTTGGCATAGGGATACAGGAGGTCGTGGGCACCCCACTGCCCGATCGGGATCACGGGGCATCCGGTCTCGAGGGCGATCCGGGCAGCGCCCGACTTGCCGACCATCGGCCACAGGTCGGGGTCGCGGGTCAGCGTTCCCTCGGGAAAGACCACCACGCACTCGCCCGCCTCGACCGCGGCCACGGCGGCGTCGAAGGCGCTCTTGGCGTTCTTGGTGAGGCGCTCGACCGGGATCTGCCCGGCGGAGCGCAGGAAGTAGCCGAGAGCACGGTTCTTGAAGAGACCCGACTTGGCGAGGTAGCGCGGCATCCGGCCGTGGTCGTAGACGATGTGGGCGGCGGTCAGCGGGTCGACGTGGGAGACGTGGTTGAAGACCAGGATGCAGCCGCCGGTCGCGGGGATCTTCTCGCCGTCGATCCACGTACGACGCGTGGTCGCCAGCAGGGCCGGTTTGAGGATGGGCACCGCGAGGTCGAAGGCCCAACCGCGCTTCTGCTGCAGCGGGCGCACGGGTCGCACCGTCACCTTGCGTCCTCCACCTCGTCGGCCGGCACGAGCGCCGGTGTGCGGGGGTCAGGCTACTCGGTCGACACCTCGCGACGCGGCCCTGACAGGATCGACGCGATGACCGGATCCGCGTACGTCGTCCTGCTCCCGGTGAAGCCACCGGCGCGCGGGAAGACACGCCTCGAGGTCGACGCCGTGCGCCGCCGCGCCCTGGCCGCCGCGTTCGCCCTCGACACCGCGCGCGCCTGCCTCGCGGCGACACGGGTGACCGCCGTGCTCGCCGTCACCGACGACGCACGGTTCGCCGACGACCTGCCGTGCGGCGGGATGCGAGACCATCCCCGACGGTGTGACCGGCAACCTCAACGAGTCGCTGCGACAGGCCGCCGCCGAGGCCTCGCGGCGCTGGCCGGGCGTCGTACCCGTGGCCGTCTGCGCCGACCTGCCGGCCCTGCTGCCCGCCGACCTCGACGCAGCGCTGGGCGATGCCGCGGAGCGTGGCTCGACCTCGGCATTCGTGGCCGACCACGACGGCGTCGGCACCACGCTCTACACCGCGACGTACGACGCGTTCGACCCTCACTTCGGACACCGCTCGCGCCAGGCGCACCTGGACGGAGGAGCCCGCGAGATCACGCTGCCGGTCGGCGTCGCTTGCGCCTCGACGTCGACGACCGGGCGGCCCTCGCGGACGCGGTCGACCTCGGGGTCGGTGCGCACACCCGGCTGGCCCTGCTGCGCCTCGACCCGGACATGACGAAGGGGCCGCCCCCTCGGACGGCCCCCTTCGCGTGAGCTGCGGTCAGGCCTTCTTGGCGGCCTTCTTCGCCGGAGCCTTCTTCGCGGTGGCCTTCTTGGCCGGCGCCTTCTTCGCCGGCGGCCTTCTTGGCCGGGGCCTTCTTCGCGGCCGCCTTCTTGGCCGGGCGCCTTCTTCGCCGGCCGCCGGCGCCTTCTTCGCCGGCGCCTTCTTGGCCGGGGCCTTCTTGGCCGGGGCCTTCTTCGCCGGGCGCCTTCTTCGCGGCCGGGTGCCTTCTTCGGCCGGGCCGCCTTCTTCGCCGGCGCCTTCTTGGCCGGCGCCGCCTTCTTCGCCGGCGCGGTGGCCTTCTTGGCCGCGGCGGGCCGGCGGCCAGCGTCAGCTTCGGCAGCTTCTTGGCACCGGACACCACGTTCTTCAGGTCGGCGCCGGCGGTGAACTTCGGCACCGCCGTCTTCTTGGCCTTGATCCGCGCGCCGGTCTGCGGGTTGCGCACCCAGCGGGCCTCGCGGACCCGCTTCTCGAAGGAGCCGAAGCCGGTGATCGCGACCTTCTCGCCCTTGGCCACCTCGCGGGTGATCGTGTCCAGCACGGACTCCAGCGCGTGCTGGCGCCTGCTTGCGGTTCCCCTCGTAACGCGCCGCGAGCGCGTCGATGAGCTGAGACTTGTTCACGGCTTCCCTTCCCAAGGTACGACGTGGTCGGGCCGATGCCCGACGATTTCGTCGATGCACGCTAGGTAATCGCGGCGCGCGCTCACAATCACCACGCCGGGTTTCGCGGCATGTTTTTTTCGGAGAATCTGGCTCAACTGAGCCTGTCTCGCGTCACCGGGCGGCAATTCCCGGCTGCCTGCACTTCGGGACGGCCCGCATCACGCGACCGGCCGAATCCCCTTGTTTTACAGGGTTTTCGCATTCTACGCGGTCGGCGAAGACCGCCGGGATCAGAGCGTGGCGGGCTTCCAGGACGGACGGTGCGCCTCGTACGCCGCGATGTCGGCCTCGTGGCCCAGCGTGAGCCGATGTCGTCGAGACCCTCGAGCAGCCGCCAGCGGGTGTAGTCGTCGATGTCGAAGGAGTCCTCGATCGCGTCGGGACCCGTCGCCGGCGCGCACCGTCGCGCGACTCGAGGTCGACGGTGATCGCGGTGCCCGGGCTCGGCCTCGAGCAGGTCCCACAGCCGCTGGACGACCTTCTCGTCGACCTGGGCGGCGAGCAGTCCGGCCTTGCCGGAGTTGCCGCGGAAGATGTCGCCGAAGCGCGGCGAGATGACGACCTTGAAGCCGTAGTTCTGCAGGGCCCAGACGGCGTGCTCGCGCGACGAGCCGGTGCCGAAGTCGGGGCCGGCGACGAGCACCGAGCCCGCGGCGTACGCCGGCTGGTTGAGCACGAACGACGGGTCGTTGCGCCAGGCCGCGAACAGCCCGTCCTCGAAGCCGGTGCGGGTGACCCGCTTGAGGTAGACGGCCGGGATGATCTGGTCGGTGTCGACGTTGCTGCGGCGCAGCGGCACGCCGACGCCGGTGTGGGTGGTGAACGTCGTCCATGTCAGGCTCCTGTCGTCGCCGACGGCTGACGGGCTCGAGGTCGGCGGGCGAGCGAGAGGGTGCCGCGGATCGCGGTCGCGGCGGCGACCGGCACGCGAGACCAGGTGGGTGCGACCGCCCTTGCCCTGGCGGCCCTCGAAGTTGCGGTTGGACGTCGACGCGCTGCGCTCCCGCGGCGCGAGCTGGTCGGGGTTCATGCCCAGGCACATCGAGCAGCCGGCGCCGCGCCACTCGGCGCCGGCCTCCTTGAAGATCGACGTCGAGGCCCTCGTCCTCGGCCTGCAGGCGCACCCGCACCGAGCCCGGGCACGACGAGCAGGCGGGTGTCCGTCGGCGACCTGGTGGCCCTCGATGATCTCGGCGGCGAGCGCGCAGGTCCTCGATCCGGCCGTTGGTGCACGAGCCGACGAAGACCGTGTCGACCTTGATGTCGCGCATCGGCGTGCCGGCCTCGAGGCCCATGTAGTCCAGGGCCTTCTCGGCGGCGACCCGGTCGCTCGTCCTCGCGAAGTCGTCGGGCTCGGGACCGACGCCGCCGAGCGGCACGCCCTGGCCGGGGTTGGTGCCCCAGGTGACGAACGGCGTCATCGTGCACGCGTCGAGCACGATCTCCTCGTCGAAGACCGCGTCGTCGTCGGTGACCAGGGTCTTCCAGTGCGCGACGGCGGCGTCCCAGTCGGCGCCCTTCGGCGCCTCGGGCCGGCCCTCGAGGTAGTCGAAGGTCGTCTGGTCGGGCGCGATCAGCCCGGCCTTGGCGCCCCACTCGATGCTCATGTTGCAGACCGTCATCCGGCGCCTCCATCGAGAGCTCCTCGATGGCCTGGCCGCGGTACTCGACGATGTAGCCCTGGCCGCCGCCGGTGCCGGTGTGGGTGATCAGCGCGAGGACCAGGTCCTTGGCGGTGACGCCGTCGGGCAGCGCGCCGTTGACGGTGACCGCCATCGTCTTCGGCTTGGCCTGCGGCAGCGTCTGGGTGGCGAGCACGTGCTCGACCTCGGAGGTGCCGATGCCGAAGGCGATCGCGCCGAACGCGCCGTGGGTGCTGGTGTGGCAGTCGCCGCAGACGATCGTCATGCCGGGCTGGGTCAGCCCGAGCTGCGGGCCGACGACGTGGACGATGCCCTGGTCGATGTCGCCGAGCGGGTGCAGGCGGACGCCGAACTCCGCGGCGTTGCGTGCGCAGCGTCTCGACCTGGGTGCGGGAGACCGGGTCGGCGATCGGCTTGTCCCAGTCGAGCGTCGGGACGTTGTGGTCCTCGGTCGCGAGGGTCAGGTCGGGGCGGCGTACGGGCGGCCGGCGAGCCGGAGACCGTCGAAGGCCTGCGGGGAGGTCACCTCGTGGATGAGGTGGAGGTCGATGTAGAGCAGGTCCGGCTCGCCGTCGGCGCGACCGGACGACGTGCTCGTCCCAGACCTTCTCGGCCAGGGTCTTGCCCATGACTCACTCCTTCGTGCTGCTCGACGTCGCGGCTCGACCGTACAACTTGCGTCCCATGATCTGAGACGGCAGTATTGCCATATGGACAACACCAGCGGCGTCGGCGTGCTCGACAAGGCCGCCCTCGTGCTCACCGCGCTCGAGTCGGGGCCGGCCACCCTGGCCGGTCTGGTCGCCGCGCACCGGGCTGGCCCGGCCGACCGCGCACCGCCTCGCGGTCGCCCTCGAGCACCACCGCCTGGTCGCCCGCGACATGCAGGGCCGCTTCGTGCTCGGCCCGCGCCTCGCCGAGCTCTCCGCCGCCGCCGGCGAGGACCGGCTGCTCGCCACCGCCGGCCCGGTGCTCGCCCGGCTGCGCGACATCACCGGCGAGTCGGCGCAGCTGTGGCGCCGCCAGGGCGACTACCGCGTCTGCGTCGCCGCCGCCGAGCGCCCGTCCGGCCTGCGCGACACGATCCCGGTCGGCTCGCAGCTGACCATGCGCGCCGGCTCGGCCGCCCAGGTGCTGCTCGCCTGGGAGGACCCCGAGCGGATGCACCGCGGCCTGCAGAACGCCGCCTTCTCCGCCGCCGCGCTGTCCGGCATCCGCCGCCGCGGCTGGGCCCAGTCGGTCGGCGAGCGCGAGCAGGGCGTCGCCTCGGTCTCGGCGCCGGTCCGCTCCCCCGGCGGCAAGATCATCGCCGCGGTGTCGGTCTCCGGCCCGCTCGAGCGGCTCTCCCGCCAGCCCGGCCGGATGCACGCCCCCGCCGTCCTCGCCGCCGCCGAGCGGCTGTCCGAGTCGCTGCGGCGCGCGGCCGCTGAGTAGCGCGTACGGCGACAGCTTCACGCCTCGGCGAGGTGAGACTCGTCGCTGCACGCACGGAGCTTCGTGCGCCGTCAGAGCTCGACGGTTCACCGCCTCGCAGGTCGGTGAATCTCACCGCGCCGAGTCGCGCCGCACGAGACGCCTCAGAAGAGCGCGTCCTGCTCGAGCTCGAGCAGCATCTGCTTGCGCTCGAGGCCGCCGGCGTAGCCGGTGAGGGTGCCGTTGGCGCCGATCACGCGGTGGCACGGGATCACGATCGGGATCGGGTTGCTGCCGTTGGCCAGGCCGACCGCGCGGGAGGCGGCGTTGGTCATGCCGAGCCGGTGCGCGATCTCGCCGTACGACGCGGTCTCGCCGTAGCCGATCCGAGCAGCTGGTCCCAGACCGGCTGCTGGAAGTCGGTGCCGGCCGGGCGCGAGCGGCAGGTCGAACTCCTTGAGGTCGCGGTCGAAGTAGGCGCGCAGCTGGCGCACGGTCTCGACCAGCACCGGGTCGGTGTCGTCGCGGTCGCCGCGCGGGCCGGCCGTCGTGGTCGCGGAACGGGGAGAACTCGATCGCGGTGATCGCGCCGTCGTGCTCGACGATGCGCAGGTCGCCGATCGGGCGAGTCCATGACGGTCCACATGTCAGTGCTCCTTCGGTGGGTGGGCAGTCGAGGGTGTGCCAGAGGTAGCAGCTGGGCGTAGGAGCGCCAGGGGCGCCACGCCTCGGCGAGGCGGGCGGCGTCGGCCGGGTCGCGGCCGAGCCGGCGCAGCGCGTCGCGGATGCCGATGTCGGTCGGCAGGAAGACGTCGGGGTGGCCGAGCGCGCGCAGCGCGATGTAGTCGGCCGTCCACGGCCCGATGCCGGGGATCGCCGAGCAGCGCGTCGGCGTACGTCGTCGCGGTCGGCGCCGCGGTCGAGCGCGACGTCGCCGTCGGCGAGCGCGCGGCACAGGGCGACCAGCGCCCGGCCGCGCGCGCGCGGCATCGGCAGGTCCTCGGGGTCGAGCGTCGGCCAGGCGTCGGCGCGTCGGGAAGAGGTGGGTCAGCCCGTCGCGCGGCTCGGGCGAGCGGGCTCGCCGTACTGCGCGGACGAGCCGGGCCGGCGACGGTGCGGGCGGCGGCGACGCTGACCTGCTGGCCGAGCACGGCGCGGACCGCGAGCTCGTCGCCGTCGACGTGGCCGGGCACCCGCAGCCCGGGCGTCGCGCGCACCAGCGGCCCGAGCACCGGGTCGCCGGCGAACGCGTCGCCGATGGCGACCGGGTCGCAGTCGGCGTCGAGCAGCCGGCGTACGCGCTCGACGGCGGCGGCGATGTCGCGCAGGTCGTCGAGCGCGAACGTCGCCGGCACGAACGCGGTCGTGCCCGGCCTCGGCTCGTCGGGCAGCTCGAGCCGAACGTGCCGGTGCCGTGCGGGCAGCCCGAGGGTGCGGGCGTACGTCGTGCCGGTCGCGCGTCTCGACCCCGGGACCGCGCGGGTGCGAGGAAGTCGAGCAGCGCGCGGCCCGGCGAACGGCGTGCGCACGGCGAGCCGCAGCTCGACCGTGCCGCCGCGTCGAGCCGTGCCCGCGCCGGCCGCGCAGCTCGGTCGGCGAGGAGGCGTAGACCTCGCGGACCGTGTCGTTGAACTGCCGCACGCTGCAGAAGCCGGCCGCGAACGCGACGTCGGCGAAGCTCAGCTCGGTGGTCTCGATCAGCACCCGCGCGGTCTGGGCGCGCTTGGCCCGGGCCAGGGCCAGCGGGCCGGCGCCGAGCTCCTCGGTGAGGATCCGGGCGAGGTGGCGCGGGGTGTAGCCGACGCGGCGCGGCGAGCCCCTCGACGCCCTCGCGGTCGACGACGCCGTCGGCGATCAGCCGCATCGCGCGGCCGGCGACGTCGGCCGCGACGTCCCAGTCGGGGCTGCCCGGCGTGGCGTCGGGCAGGCAGCGCTTGCAGGCGCGGTAGCCGGCCGCCTGGGCGGCCGCGGCGGTCGGGTGGAAGGTGACGTTGTGGAACGCCGGGGTGCGCGCCGGGCAGGACGGCCGGCAGTAGATGCCGGTCGTGCGGACGGCGGTGTAGAAGACGCCGTCGAACCGGCGGTCGCGGGACTTCACCGCGCGGTAGCAGGACTCGGCGTCCAGGTGCATCGGCCGTCGAGGTCATGCCCCCATCATGACCGACGCCACCGACAGTACTGGCGGGAATCGGACACGGCCGGCGTCGCAGCCGCGCGCGGTCAGCGACGGATGGCGTCGACCAGCTTCCAGGCGGCCGGCAGCAGACCGGCGGCCAGCAGGATCTTGATCGCGTCGCCGAGCAGGAAGGCCTTGACGCCGAGGTGCCAGGCCTGGCCGGCGGTGAGGTCCAGCGCGTGGGCGAGCCAGGTCGCGCCGAACGGCGTAGATCACGACGTTGCCGAGGACCATCGCGGCAGCGAGCGCGAGGCCTTGCGGTCCCAGCCGCGGTCGGCCAGCCAGCCGACGAGCGCCGCGGCGACCAGCATGCCGACCAGGTAGCCACCGGTGGCAGAGGAGAACCGGAGGGCGTCCCAGCCGGAGCCGTGGCCGGCGAACACGCCGTAGCCGAGGCCACCCACGACGAGGTACGCCGCCATGGTGGCGAAGCCGCGGGTCGCGCCGTACGCCCCTCCGACGAGCAGCACGCCGAACGTCTGGCCGGTGAGCGGCACCGGCGTGTTCGGCAGCGGGAACGAGACCTGCGCCGACAGCGCGATCAGCGCGACGCCGAGGGCGACGAGGACGGCGTCGGCGACGAGGGCCGCGACCCGGTTGCTCGGGCGGACCAGGGACGGGACGAGCGCGGTGGAGGACATGCCGCGATCCTAGGGACTGTCGGCTGCTGTGGGGAGGAGGGGTCCGATCCCTTGGCGCGCGGACCGCGAGAAGCCGTACACCCGGGCCGGTGGGTCACCCGGCGAGGATCTTGGCCTTCTGGGCCTGCGAACTCCCCTCGGTGAGCACACCGGCTGCCTTCAGCTCGCCGAGCTTCTGCAGCTGGTCGAGCGTGTCGTGTCGGCGCTCGACGCGCGGCCGGGGGCGGTGCCGTGCGGAGGCTGCGGGCGTACTGGGGCTGCTGGGCGTACTGCTGCGGGCGTGCTGCTCGGCGTACTGCTGCTGCTCCTGCGCCGCCCAGCGGCCGGCCTGACGTCGCGACACACGGTTCGACACGGCTGTCGCCGTACCGGCCACGACGGCCGTCCGGGCCATCCCTCCGATGAGTCCCATGCTCGTTGCCCTCTCTTGGTTCATGTCTCAGGCCTCCGGCGCGACTCGAGCTGCGTCGAGCATCGCGATCACGTCGGTCGCCGGGATGCGGCCACTCGCCGAGCACCTCGCCGCCGGCGTTCCTCATCGCCGTCACGAACGGGCCGGCCCAGGTGTTCTCGTAGACCAGCAGGCCCGGCAGCGCTCACCGGGCGCGATCAACGAGGCCGCCTGCGCCAGGTCGTCGTCGTCGAGCAGTCCGGACTGGACCCCCTCGAAGATCGCCAGGTCGAGCTCTCCGTCACCGTCGAGGTCGGCGACGGCCACCGCGGTGAACGAGCCGTCGGCCGCACGGACGACGAAGCGCAGGTCGAGGATCCGGATGATCCCCCGGTCGACGAGGTCGAGCAGGATCGCCATGCCCTGACCGGTGATCTTGGCCTCCGGGAACTCCAGGACCAGGTAGTCGAGTCGGACCGACCTGCTGCTCCGACATGTGCCTCCTCCTGCTGTGGGCGAATGACGATGAGGTTTCGAGACAGGCACTCTGCCGTGCCCCGACTTACGGGGCGATCGTAGGACGGTCCGAGGCCATGCACGCCCTGACGGCGCGACGAGCCGAATGATAGCCGGACCCTGACCGCCGGGAGACGAGGGCGGCGTGCCCTGGGTTTCGAGACGGTCCGTCGACCCAACGAACTGGACTGGTACCCCCGACCGGATTCGAACCGGCGCTACCGCCTTGAGAGGGCGGCGTGCTAGGCCGCTACACAACGGGGGCAAGCACGTGAACACGCTGAAACACGAGCAGAGAGAGACTGTAGCGAACCGCCTCAGACGTACAAAATTCCGAGCAGTTCCGGCCGAGCCTGCGAGGCGGAACCCGAGCGAGGAGGTGGAGGAGCGGTGCGGTCCGGGCGGAGCGAGGGCCGCCTGCCGCGTCTCGCAACACCGGCCGGAGCCGGGATCGTGGCTGGGATACTAGGACTCGAACCTAGACTAACTGGACCAGAACCAGTCGTGCTGCCAATTACACCATATCCCAATGGTTGACGGCCTTTCGCGCTCTTGTGCCGAGGGCTCGGAGCGCGGTGACCGACCGCCGAGAAACCTTACACGCGGCTCGGCGGCGCCTCCAAAACGTGCCCGGTGGTCGTGGTCGACAACCGCATCCGGCGGAATACCAGCAGGGCGAGACCGAGGTAGACCAGCGACTGGGTGAGGGTGACCGGGATGCTCCACCAGCTGCCCCCGGAGGGGTTCAGCGTGGAGGCCATGTCGCCGTACGCGAGCGCCAGGCCGAAGGCGAGCCAGTTGTTGAGGACGTGCATGGCGATGCCCGCCTCGAGGCCACCGGTCATCACCACGAGGACGCCGGCCACCAGGCCGAAGGCGAAGCGGTCGAAGAACACCGGGATGCTCTGGCCCAGCCCGTGGGCCAGTCCGAACAGGAACGCCGGCACCACCACGGCGATCCACACCCGGTGGAAGAGGCCGCCGAAGGCCTGGGTGAGGTAGCCGCGGAAGAGGTACTCCTCCCCCGCCGCCTGGAGGGGCGTGAGGAAGGCGATCACGAGCAGGTAGTCGCGCGTGGTCGAGGTGAAGTCGTTCGCCTTGCTGCCCACGTCGTCCGACTGCCCGGGTACGACGGCACTCACCACGAGCGTCGCGATGAGCGCCACCACGGAGACCCCCAGGCAGAACACCAGGAACCGCCACCGGATCCGTGGCCGCACGGACGCCAGCCAGCGCGGCATCAGGCCGTGCAGGACCCTCGTCACCAGCCAGGTCAGCGGGATCATCGAGGCGAGAGCCAGATTGAGGTAGGCCAGGCCGGCCGGCGTCGGGTTCTGCAGGTCGACGAGGGTGGTGAGGGAGTCCTTCAGGTCCGCACCGGTGGCGGCGTACCAGACGGCGAAGGGGATGATCGCGACCAGGCCCGCGAAGACGGTCAGTCCGAACAGCATGATGCAGGAGCCGAGCACCGGCCGCCACCAGCCGGGGAGTCCGGCGTCATGGAGACGGTGGTAGGGCAGCCCGGTGGGCACGACGGGCTCGTTCACCCGCGTGCGGCCTCGAGACGGGCGAGCGAGCGCTCGCGGCCCAGCAGCTCCAGTGACTCGAACAGCGGCGGGCTGACCCGGCTGCCGGTGACCGCGATGCGCACGGGCCCGAACGCGTTGCGCGGCTTGAGCCCCATGCCCTCGACCAGCGTCTCGCGGAGGGTGGCCTCGATCGACGCGGTGTCCCACTCCGGCAGCGCCGCGAGCGCGTCGTAGGACGCGGCGACGACCTCGCGGCCGGCGTCGTCGATCTCGTCGGTACGACGGAACTCGGCCTCGTCGACGAAGAGGAACGCCAGCATCGGCACGGCCTCGGTGAGCTTGTTCATCCGCTCCGCGACGAGCGGCATCGCCAGCTCGAGCAGCTGGGCGTCGGCGTCGTTCACGGGGTCGCTCAGGACACCCGCGTCCTTGAGGAACGGGATCACCCGGTGGGTGAGGTCGTCGAGCGACAGCATCCGCATGTGGTCGGCGTTGATCGCCTCGGCCTTCTTGAGGTCGAAGCGCGCCGGGTTGGGGTTGACGTCGCCGATGTCGAAGGCGGTGACCATCTCGTCGATGGTGAACACGTCACGGTCGGGGCCGATCGCCCAGCCCAGAAGGGCGAGGTAGTTGAGCAGTCCCTCGGGGACGAAGCCCTGGGTGCGGTAGCCGAGCAGGCTGGCCTCGGGATCGCGCTTGGACAGCTTCTTGTTGCCCTGTCCCATCACGTAGGGCAGGTGGCCGAAGCGGGGGGTCGCCGTCGCGACCCCGATCTGCTCGAGGGCGTCGTACATCGCGAGCTGGCGGGGAGTGCTGGACAGCAGGTCCTCGCCGCGCAGCACGTGGGTGATCTCCATCAGCGCGTCGTCGACCGGGTTGACCAGGGTGTAGAGCGGCTGGCCGTTGGCCCGCGAGACCGCGAAGTCGGGCACGTGGTCGGTGTGGAAGGTGATCTCGCCGCGCACGAGGTCGTCGAAGGTGAGCTCGCCATCGGGCATCCGGAACCGGGATACGGGGTCGCGTCCCGCGAACGCCGCCAGCTGCTCGGGAGTGAGCTCGCGGCAGAAGCCGTCGTACCCCATCAGCTTGGAGCCGGACGCCTGGCGACGCGCCTCGACCTCCTCGTTGGTGCAGTAGCAGTCGTAGGTGCGCCCGGCCTCGCGCAGCCGCCGCAGCACGTCGGCGTAGATGTCGCTCCGCTCGCTCTGCCGGTACGGCGCGTGGGGGCCGCCGACCTCGGGGCCCTCGTCCCAGTCGAAGCCGAGCCAGCGCATCACCTCGAGCAGGGTGTCGTAGGACTCCTCGCTGTCGCGGGCCGCGTCGGTGTCCTCGATCCGGAACACGAAGGTGCCGCCGTGGTGGCGGGCGAACGCCCAGTTGAACAAGGCGGTCCGGGCCAGGCCGACGTGCGGCGAGCCGGTCGGCGACGGGCAGAACCGCACCCGCACGGCGCCCTTCTCCTGGGGTGAGGTCATCGCTTCACCACGGTGTTCGTCAGCGCGCCCAGGCCCTCGATGGAGACCTCGACCTCGTCGCCGGGCTGCATCGGCCCGACACCCTCCGGGGTCCCGGTCAGGATCACGTCGCCGGGCAGCAGCGTCATCACGCTCGTCACGTGGGCCACCAGCGTCGGGATGTCGAAGATCAGGTCCTTGGTCGAGCCGTCCTGCACCAGGTCGCCGTTGAGGTGCGTCTGGACCCGGCGGCCCTCGGCGAAGTCGTGCGGGTCCAGGTCTGTCTCGATCCACGGGCCGAGCGGGCAGAACGAGTCGAAGCCCTTGGCCCGGGTGTACTGCACGTCCCTCTTCTGCAGGTCGCGGGCCGTGACGTCGATGGCGATCGTGTAGCCGAGGATCACGTCCGTGGCCTGCTCCGGCGGGACGTCGCGACAGATCCGGCCGATCACGATCGCGAGCTCACCCTCGTAGTCGACGCGCTGCGACTGCGGCGGGTAGAGGATCTGGTCGCCGGGGCCGATGACGGAGGTGTTGGGCTTGAGGAACATCAGCGGCTCCTCGGGCACCTCACTGTCCAGCTCGGCGGCGTGCGCGGCGTAGTTCTTGCCGATCGCGACCACCTTGCTGCGTGGGATCACCGGCGCCAGCAGCCGGACGTCGGCGAGCCGGTGCTCGGTCTGGGTCGGTTGGATCCCGGCGTACAGCGGGTCGCCGACCAGCTCCACGACCACGCTGTCGTCGGCCGCCTGCCCGAACTCGTCGAGCTCGCCCGTGACCACGCCGAACAGCGGGTCGTCGCCCGCAGTGAACCTCGCAATACGCACGATGTGACCCTACCGAGGACACCGAACGGCCGATGCATCAGCAGCACCTAGGGTTCTGGGATGGAGGACGTGCTGACCACGGGCGCCGAGGACCAGAGCTTCCGCGACGAAGACTGGTACGGCGAGGAGATCGGGGCGGTGCGCTTCGCCGGCTGCGTGTTCACCGACGTCGACCTGACCGAGGTCACGACCAGCGGTACGACGTTCGAGGGCTGCACGTTCCACTCCTGCAAGCTCAACGCCTCGACGCACCACGCCACCGCGTTCGTCGGCTGCGACTTCCGGAGGTGCAACTTCTTCACCGCGACCCTCGACGGCTGCAAGGTCACCGGATCGGTCTTCGCCGACTGCGTGATGCGACCGCTGACCGTGACCGGCGGCGCCTGGGTGGGCGTCAGCCTGCGCGGGCACGACCTCTCGGGGCTCGACCTGAGAGGCGTGGACCTCCGCGAGGCCGATCTCTCGATGAGCGACCTCACCGGAGCGGTGCTGGCGGAGGCGCGTCTCGACGGCGCGGCGGTGCGCGAGACGAACCTGACCCGGGCCGACCTGCGCCGCGCCTCTCTCGACCGCGTCGACCTGGCCTCGGCGACCCTGAAGGAGACGCGGATCGACCTGCCGGCCGCCGTCATGCTGGCGGAGCTGTGCGGCGCCGACGTCGATCTGGACGTCTGAGCCTCACAGGCCCGTGACCGGCTCCTCCTGCGCGGGTGCCCGCCCGATCGGCACCAAGGCAGCCAGGATCAGCACCGAGAGCGCCGCGACCTGCCAGGAAGCACTCGCTCCGTGCCCGATGAGCGCGGTCCCCAGGGCCAGGACCGCACACACCTCGAGCCGCCAGCCGGGCGGGAGGTCGAGGAGCCACAGGTGGAGCGAGTTCCCGAACAGGTAGACCCCGACGCCGACGCCCATCGTCCACGCGACCCGCCAACCGAGGGGACCCAACGGGTCGTGCACGACCGCGTGCAGGCCGCTGGCGACCAGGATCACCCCGCTCACCAGCACCAGGTAGGCGATCGAGAAGGCGAACAGTCCGACCCGCACCATCCGGTCCGGATCGGTGCGCTCGATCTCGACGATCGCCTCTGTCGAGCGTTCCTCGTCGGCGAAGTGCACCCACCACAGCAGCGAGATGAGGAGCATCGACAACAGCACCGCGAGCAGCGAGTCGGCCTCGGTGACATGGCCCTGCGCGCTCACGCCCACGGCGATCACCGACTCGCCGAGCGCGATGATCAGCAGCAGCCGGTGCCGTTCTGCGAAGTGCTCCGGCCGCAGCGAGAACCCCGACTCACGTCGCGACCACATCGACCCGGCGAAGCAGAGCACCGCCGCCAGCCACGCCACCCATCGATACCGCTCGGGCAGGAGAACGGCGACGAACAGACACGCGGCAGCACCGAAGTTCACCGGCGCGATGGCGAGCATGGCGCGCGCCGAGCCGTCCATGGTCGAGCGCAGGAACGAGACCGCGTGCACGACCACGATCACGAGGTAGACCACCGCGAAGAAGAGCGCGTCGGCACCGAACGCCTCCGGCACCGCGATCGCCAGCAGCAGGAAGGCCGTCATCGCGACGAGCATGGGCAGACGGGTCGAGACCGAGGTCGGGCCGACGTTGTTGGACAGCCAGCAGTAGCCGTCGTACATCCACCAGATCACACACAGCAGGCAGGCAGCCTGGAGGTAGTCGCGGGCGCTGTCCGCGTCGGTGATGGTGGTCGTGACCTGGGTGACCGTGAACACGAAGACCAGGTCGAAGAAGAGCTCGAGCATCGTGACCGGCGCCGCGCTGTCCGGGCTGTCGACCCGTCCGGGGGTACGCAGACGGTCCACGGCCCGACTCTAACCGGGACCACGCGTCCGGCCCGGGGCACCGGTTACCGTGATCGGCGTGCACGTCACCACCCGCGGCTCCGCCGTCGACCCCGCCGTCGACCGGGCCGCTGCGCACCGCGCCCGGCTCGCGCCGTACGTCGAGCCGCACCTGGCCCGCCGACGCGCCGGCGAGAAGCACCCGGTCCACGACTTCCTGTTCACCTACTACTCCTTCTCCCCCGCCAAGCTGCTCGACTGGCAGCCGGGGTGGCCGGAGTCCGGGAGCGCCGAGCTCCTCGAGCGGCGGGGCGACCTCGTCCGGTCCACCCTCGACCTGCTCCGGGCGACCGCCGGTCGTCCGGCGACGTTCGGCTGCTTCGGTCTGCACGAGTGGGCGATGGTGCATCGCGCCGACGAGACCCGCCACCCCGTGCCGTTGCGACTCGGTGCCGACGGCACCGACGCCGTCGTGGAGTCGCACCGGATCGCCTGCTCCCACTTCGACGCGTTCCGCTTCTTCACCCCCTCGGCACGGCCGCTGAACCGGCTCCAACCCGGCCGCGACGACCGGACGGCGTACGAGCAGCCGGGCTGTCTGCACGCGACCATGGACCTCTACAAGCACGCGTTCCGTCTGTGGCCGCTGGTCGGCAGCGACCTCGTCGCCGACTGCTTCGAGCTGGCGTGGGACGTGCGCACCGTCGACATGCGTGCCGCTCCCTACGACCTGACCGCCTGGGGGTTCGAGCCGATCCGGATCGAGACGCCCGAGGGCAAGCAGGAGTACGCCGCCCGGCAGCGGGCCTTCGCCGACCGGGCCACACCGATCCGGGCGGGCTTGATCGCGGAGTGCCGGCGACTCCCGGAGCGGCTGCCCTGATCACCCGGTGGTCGGGATGATCGGGCCGCAGATGCGCTCTAGGTGTACTCGGCAGGAAGGTTGGTGACGGTAAGGGACTTGTAACGGGGAGGACCTCCCGGCTTAGTGGAGATATCTGACGTCTCGACCAGGTCCAGGAGGTCCTCGTGGCCTACGCTAATGCTCGTTTGAATGTTCATGGCAGTCGCCTGTTGGTGCAGCGGGTGGTGGAGCAGGGTCGCCCGGTGTCGTACGTGGCCAAGGAGTTGGGGGTATCCCGTCAGTGTGCTCACCGATGGGTCGCCCGCTTTCGGGCCGAGGGCGACGTCGGTCTGTCCGATCGGTCCTCGCGCCCTCATCGGTGTCCGCGGCGCACCGCGGTCGAGGTCGAGCAGCGCGTTCTGGACATCAGAGGCGCCGAGCGTCGGGGTCAGGACTGGCTCGGTCCCGAGCTCGGGGTGCCGGCCCGCATGGTCTCAGCGATCCTGCGCAGGCATGGGGTGCCCTACCTACGTGAATGCGATCCGTTGACCGGCGAGGTGATCAGATCGTCTAAAGTCACCGCGGTGCGCTACGAGCACGACCACCCGGGCTCGCTGGGAAACATGGACGTCAAGAAGGTGGCAAGATCCCCGACCAGGGCGGATGGCGTGCCCGGGGTCGAGCCGCAACCAGCAGCGAACGCGACAGGCGACAGCGTCAGGCCGGATCGGGTTTGACTACGTTCACTCGTTGGTCGACGACCACTCCAGGCTGGCCTACAGCGAAATCCTGCCCGAGGAGAAGGGCGCTACCTGCGCAGATTCCTAGAACGCGCCATCACCTACCTCGCAGCCCACGGCATCGCCCGGATCGAGCGCCTGATGACCGACAACGTTTTCGCCTACCGCCACTCACTGGCTCTGCGAGAGGTATGCGCTGCCCACCACATCCAACAGATCTTCATCCGCCCGCACTGCCTTTGGCAGAACGGCAAGGTCGAAAGATTCAACCGCACCATCCAGATCGAATGGTCTACCGCCAGATCTTCCTCAGCAACACCGAGCGCACCGCAGCCCTGGCGCTCTGGCTGGAGCACTACAACACTGTTCGACGCCACTCAGCCCTTGGAGGCAAACCCCCGATCAGCCGACTGACATGATCTTGGAGTCTAGGCTGGGCGGATGGACCAGCGGGTGCTCCAGAACTTCCTCACCCAGGACGGCCGCCTCCGCACGATCCCGTCCAAGCAGTCCAAGCTCACGGTCGTGCTCGACCACCTGTCGCAGTCGTTCGAGCCGGGGCGCACGTATCCGGAGGCCGAGGTCAACGAGATCCTGACCCGCTTCCATCCCGACTACGCCGCGCTGCGGCGCTACCTCGTCGAGAACGGCTTCATGACCCGCGAGAACAGCCTCTACTGGCGCTCCGGCGGCACTTTCGACGTCTGATCTGGCGGGACGTCATACGCACCGTGGCATAGATGGCACCCTCCGTATGACGTTGCGACTCACCAGCCCGGAGGACGACGCTCCGCCCAGGGTGATGCCGCCTCGACCTGGCTGGCGAGCGAGAGGAGCAAGCCCTCCTCGGCCGGGCGTCCGGCCAGCATCACACCGACCGGCAGCCCGTCCGGCGTCCAGTGCAGCGGCAGGGAGACGGCGGGCATCCCGGTCACGTTCCACGCCGACGTCCAGGGCGTGAACGCCTTCTGGGCCTCGAAGTCGGCGGCCGGGTCGTCGTCGTCGCGGATCGCGCCGACCGGCAACGGAGGTACGGCGAGGGTCGGGGTGAGCACTGCGTCGTACGGCGCGAGCGTGGCCAGGCAGTCGGCCGCGTAGCGACGCATCGCGCCGATCGCGAGCCCGAACTCGGGGCCGCTCACGGCTCGGCCACGCTCGGCCAGCCACCGGGTCAGCGGCCGCAGCAGGGACTGCTGCTCGGGAGGCACGACGGACAGCGCGGTCAGCACGGCCCAGCAGGTCTCGAAGATCGGCACCGCCTCGCGCGGCATCGGCACCGGGATGTCCACGACCTCGTGCCCGAGCGACGTCAGCAGCGCCGACGCGGCCTCCCACCCGGCGACGCACTCGGGGTCGACCTCGACCTCGGTGATCACCGGCTCGAGGAACCTCGCGATCCGGAGCCTGCCCGGCTCGCGGTCGCACGCGGTCAGGAAGGCCTCGGCCGGAGGTGGTGCCCAGGACGGGTCGCCGACCCGTCGACCGGCGAGCACGTCGAGCAGAGCCGCCGCATCGCGGACGGAGCGGGCCAGGGTGCCGGCCGTCGCCAGCCCGGTGATCTCGCCGTACATCGGGTAGCCGCTGACCCGGCCGCGCGTCGGCTTCAGCCCGACCAACCCGCAGCACGACGCCGGGATGCGGATCGAGCCGCCGCCGTCGGACCCCTGCGCGACGGGCACCAGGCCCGCGGCGACCGCCGCAGCCGCACCGCCGGACGAGCCGCCGGCCATCCTGGTCCGGTCCCACGGCGTGACCGCGGGCGGGGCGATGTCGGGCTCGGTGTAGCAGGGCGAGCCGAACTCCGGGGTGTTCGTCTTCCCGAGGCTCACCAGGCCGGCGGCCTCGATCGCGAGGGTCACCCCATCGGAGACGTCGGGCACGAAGTCCGCGAAGGCCGCCGACCCGAACGTCGTCCGCACCCCGGCGGTCAGGTTCAGGTCCTTGATCGCGGTGGGTACGCCGTACAGCGGCCCGGCACTCTCCGGTACCGGCAGCAGTGACTCCGCCCGGGCCAACGCCTGCTCGGGGGTTCGGGTGACGAAGGCGCCGACCTCGTCGGCGCGGGCGAGGTAGTGCGTCGCGAGCTCGCGGGGCGACACCTCGCCACGTCGTACGGCTGCGCCCTGCTCGACGGCGGACAGGTCGTGCAGCTCGCTCACCTGCGCGACGCTACCCGGCGGCGCGGTCCTGGCGGCGCAGCCCGAAGGTGATCCCGTCGAGCAGCGCTTCCCACGACGCCTCGATCACGTTGTGGCCGACGCCGACGGTGACCCACGACGACGCGCCGTCGGACGTCTCGATCAGCACCCGGGTGATCGCGTCGGTGCCGTGGCCCTGGTCGAGGATCCGCACCTTGTAGTCGATCAGCTCGAACTTCGCCACCGTCGGGTAGGCCCGGACGAGAGCCTGGCGCAGCGCCTGGTCGAGAGCGTTCACGGGGCCGTTGCCCTCACCGGTCTCGACGTAACGGACCCCCGACGCGACCAGCTTCACGGTCGCCTCCGACACGGCCTCCTCCCCCGGTCTCGCGTGGGTGAGGGTCTCGGTGATCACCCGCCACGACTCGACGCTGAGGTACGACGGCCGGGCGCCGTCGACCTCGCCGGCGAGCAGCAGCTCGAACGACGCGTCGGCCGCCTCGAAGGTGTAGCCGCGCGCCTCCATCTCCTTCACCTTCGCGGTGACCCGGTCCACGAGCGCCCGGTCGCCGGACAGGTCGTAGCCGAGCTCGCGGCCCTTCAGCTCGATCGACGCTCGGCCGGCCATGTCGCTGACGAGCAGCCGCATGTCGTTGCCGACGCCGACCGGATCCATGTGCTGGTAGAGGGCGGGGTCGACCTTGATCGCGCTGGCGTGCAGGCCGGCCTTGTGGGCGAAGGCCGAGGCCCCGACGTACGGCTGGCGGGAGGCGGGCGGCACGTTCGTCACCTCGGCGACCGCGTGCGCGATCCGCGTGGCGTCGCCGAGCAGCCCCTGCGGGAGCACCTGCCGGTCCAGCTTGAGCTCGAGGTTCGCCACCACGGCGACGAGGTCGGCGTTGCCGGTGCGCTCGCCGTACCCGTTGATCGTGCCCTGCACGTGGGTCGCGCCGGCGTCGACCGCGGCGAGGGTGTTGGCGACCGCGCAGCCGGTGTCGTTGTGGCAGTGGATGCCGACGCGCCCGTCGATGGTCGACACCACGTCGTCGACGACGTCGCCGACCCAGCCGGGCAGCATCCCGCCGTTGGTGTCGCAGAGAGCGACGACGTCCGCCCCAGCGTCGTACGCCGTCCGCAGCACCTCGAGGGCGTAGTCGCGGTCGGCTCGGTAGCCGTCGAAGAAGTGCTCGGCGTCGAGGAAGACCTGCTGGCCCTCCGCGGTCAGGTGGCTGACCGTGTCGCGGACCATCTCCAGGTTCTCGGCCAGCGTGGTCCGCAGGGCGAGCTCGACGTGGCGCGGGTGGGACTTCGCGACGAGCGTCACCACGGCGGCGCCGCTGTCGCGCAGTGCCGCGATCAGCGGGTCGTCGGCGGCCCGTACGCCGGCCCGCCGGGTGGCGCCGAACGCCGTCAGCCGGGCGTGGCGCAGGTCGAGCTCGTCGCGCGCGCGGGCGAAGAAGTCGGTGTCCTTGGGGTTGGCGCCCGGCCATCCACCCTCGATGAACCCGACGCCGAGCTCGTCGAGCTGGCGCGCGATCGTCAGCTTGTCGGCGACGGAGAGGTTCAGTCCCTCCTGCTGAGCGCCGTCGCGCAGGGTGGTGTCGTAGACGTGGAACGCGCCCTGCAGGTCCATCGTGTCCGTCCTGGTGGTCGTGCTGTGGGTCGGGCCAAACAAAAAGACCCCCCGTTGGGACGAGAGGTCTGCGCGTCGGGGAGTGCCCGGCGCGCTAGGTGATGATGATGGTGCAGCTGTTCACGGGTCCATGGTGACACGGACGCACGAACGGGGCCGACCGGATCTCACGATCCGACCGACCCCGACGTGACGGGTCAGACGCAGCGCTGGAACGTCAGGTCGGAGATCCCGATGAAGGGATTGCCGTTGACCGAGCCGTCCTGCTTGTAGGTGAAGCTCACCGAGGAGATGGGGCCCGTCCAGCTCAGGTCGACGTTGGAGTCGGCGCTGGAGCCGGCCACCGGGCTGTTGGTGTTCTTGCCCCGGTAGGGGTCCGCGACCGTGCCGGAGCCCTTGACGTTGCTGTGCCGGTGGGCGCTCCCGCCGGCGGTGTTGATGATCACGAGGTCCTCGTAGGCGTTCTGCAGGATTCCGCTCTGCGAGTCCACGTCGAGCAGCGAGAAGGACAGGTTCTGCACCGGCTTGCTGAACGTGAGGGTCACCGTCTGCGAGGTGTCCTTCTTGTTGTTCAGGTCGTAGAAGCGCAAGACCTTGGTCAGACCGCCGGTGACGGTGCTGGTGACCTCGCCGTTGTTGGCGGCACCGGTGTCACCGCTGACCGTGACCGTGACGGTGACACCCGTCAGCGTGGTGGCGAGTGCCTTGCCGGTCTGCTTGGTGCCGTTGCCGTACACGTCCCAGCTGAGTGCGCCGGTGGTCGGCTTGCAACCCGACACGGCCATGGCCGGCGCTGCCATCGCGAGCGACACCACCGGGATGCTCCAGGCAGCGCCGCGGGCCACTGCCCGGCGGCCGACCTGCTTGGGCGCGGTCGGTCGAACGTCTTGATGCGTCGTCATATTTCCCCCACGGTTGACGGCGTCCGGAAGCCCCCTCCGACGCCAGGCTGACCCCCGTCAGCCAACGCAAACGGTAGTGAACTGCCTCAGTCGAGGCAGACAGAACCGCCGAATTGGCGGAGATCCGCCACCGCTCCCTCCTTGTCGGGGACCGGCCATCTGTGCATGGCCCGTGGAGTCAGCGGAGATGGAAGGGTGCGCCGAACGGCGACCAGTCGATGCTCAGGCTCGCCTGGTGCCCCACGAACCCGGCGAACGCCACGAGCACCACCAGGGCGAGCGCCCAGGGCCCGGTACGACGAGCGAGCGACTGCGCGACCACACGCACGGGCCAGCGGACATGACCGGCACCGGGTCCTACCCAGACACTGCCCGCGAGGCAGAGCCCGGCGATGAAGAGGGTGGCCGACGTGGACACCCCTGCGGCGTATCCCAGCAGCACGCCGGCGGCCGCGATGCCGAGTGACCAGAGGGTCAGCAGGATCGTGCCGGGGATCGCGGCGACCAGGTACCAGGGCGCGGAGAGCGGCGCCAGGAGCACGTCGTACCAGCGCGCGCCACGCAGGCGGCGCCGGTCGCCTGCCGCGGTCGCCGTCATCGTGCAGGTCCTCAGCAGCCACGAGGCGAGCACGACCAGGAACACGCTCACGAACGGCCAGGCCGACACGGCGGCGCCGACGGCCAGGCCGAGCGCGGCCAGGAGCGCGCTGCGCCGCAGCACCACGACGCGGCTCTCGCGGGGGGCGGGCGCGAGGTCGAGCGGGAGGTCGTCGGGGTCGCCCGGCACGGAGAAACCGTCGAAGCCGTCGAAGACCGGGGCGGTCAGCGGCCTCGTCACGTGTGGTGTCGGCTCGGCGTCGGGCCCGAGGTCCGTCACCCGGGTCGGCGCTTCCGGGCGGACCGGCGAGGCGAGCGCCAGCGGGATCGTGAACGGGTCGTCGTCGTCCTGCGGGCGGACCACGGTGCCGGGCACGGTGTCCGTGACGTCCTCTGCCAGACGGGCCCGGATCTCGTCGAGCCCCGGACGGCGTGCGGGATCGGGATCGAGGGCAGCGGCGAGGATCGCGCGGAGGTCGTCGGGCAGCCCGCTGAGGTCGTGCTCCCCGCGACGGACCCGGTCCATGATCGCCATCGAGGGCCCGCGTCCGAAGGGTGGGTGCCCGGTGCCGGCGAAGGTCACGGTCGCGGCCCAGGAGTGCACGTCCGACGCGGTCGTCGCGTCGTCGCCGTGCAGGATCTCGGGCGCGAGGTAGCCCGGCGTACCGAGGAACCACCCGGTATGGGTGAGCCTCGGGTCGTCGGCCACCCGGGCGAGACCGAAGTCGATCAGGATCGGGGCCCGGCCCTCCATCAGCACGTTGGACGGTTTCACGTCGCGGTGCAGCACGCCCACGGCGTGCACGCTGGCCACGCCCGCGGCCAGGCAGCGCGCGAACCAGCGGAGGTCGTCGCCCTCGATCGGGCCTTCCTCCGGGATGTGGTCGTGCAGGCTCAGCCCGGGCACGTAGCGGGTCGCGACGTACGGCGTGGGACCCCACGGGTCGGCATCGACGATCTCGGCGATCCAGCGGCTCCGGATCCGCTCGAGCGAGCTCACCTCACGTGCCAGCCGGGCACGTGCCTCGTCATCCCCCACGATGTGGGGGCGCAGCACCTTGAGCGCCACGCGCGGTCCGCCGGGCTTGCGGGCCAGATGCACGACTCCCATGCCGCCCTCGCCGAGGCGGGTGAGCAGCGTGTAGTCGCCCACGGTGCGCGCGGCTGACGGCTGGACGGACACGCCCACACGGTACCGGCCGTCGCACATCCCAGGCCCCTGGCCGCGCGGCGGCTCGATGGTCAGACGATGCGGTGCATCCAGCCGAACGTGTCGTCGGCACGGCCGTACTGGATGTCGACCAGGGCCTGGCGGACCGCCATCGTGACCTCGCCGGCCTGCGCGACCTCGGGTGTCTGGCCGCCGTCCCACTTCAGGGCACCCACGGGCGTCACCACGGCAGCGGTGCCGCAGGCGAAGACCTCGCTGATCTCGCCGGTGGTGACGCCGTCACGCCACTCGTCGATGGAGATCCGCCGCTCCTCGACCTGGTGCCCCATCTTCCCGGCCAGGTCGATGACGCTGGACCGGGTGATGCCCTCGAGGATCGTGCCGAGAGCCGGGGTGACGATGCGGCCGTCGGCGTACACGAAGTACATGTTCATGCCGCCCAGCTCCTCGACGTAACGGAGCTCCTGCCCGTCGAGGAAGACCACCTGGTCGCAGCCCTGTGCCGTGGCCTCCTGCTGCGCGACGAGGGACGACGCGTAGTTGCCGCCGGTCTTGGCGGCCCCCATGCCGCCGCGGCCGGCACGCGTGTAGTCGGTGGTCAGCCAGAGTGTGATCGGGAGCGGGCCCTTGCTGAAGTAGGCGCCGGCCGGGCTCGCGATCACCATGAAGGTGACGTGCTGCGAGGGGCGCACACCGAGGAAGGCCTCGGTCGCGATCATGAACGGCCGCAGGTAGAGGCTCTTCTCGCCCGCGCCTTCGGGCACCCAGCGCTCGTCGACCCGGACCAGCGCCTCGACGGCCTGCACGAAGTCGGCCGGGTCGAGGACGGGCAGCGCCAGGCGGTGGCTGGAGCGCACCATCCGCTCCGCGTTCGCCTCGGGACGGAACACCCAGACGCTGCCGTCGTCGTGTCGGTAGGCCTTCATGCCCTCGAAGATCTCCTGCGCGTAGTGCAGGACCGCGGTCGCCGGGTCGAGCGTCAGCGGGCCGTACGGCGTCACCCGCGCGTCGTACCAACCCCGCTCGGGCGTCCACTCCACGGTGACCATGTGGTCGGTGAAGTAGGCGCCGAAGCCCGGCTCGGCCAGGATCTCGGCCAGCCGGGTGTCGTCGACCGGCTCGGTCGTGAGAGTGGTGCTGATCTCCATAGCGTGCACGTTAGTCCACCTGTCAGAAGTCTTCCGGGTCGCGCAATCTCTCGGCCGAGCCGGGCCGGTGTCGGGCCTCGTCGCGAGCAAGCCCGCTCCGACTCGCTGCGGTCTCTCCGCTGGGCTCCGCCCTAGCGGAGAGGTACCCGCTCGACCCGGGCGCTGATCGCGTCGCCGATCTGCGACGTGCTCCGGGTGGTCCCGGGTTCTCGGGAGGTGAGGTCGGCGAAGACCGCCTCGTCGACCGCGCGGGCCGCGTCGCCGTGGCCGAGGTGGTCGAGGAGAAGAGCCGCCGAGAGGATCGCGGCCGTGGGGTCGGCGACGCCCTGGCCGGCGATGTCGGGCGCGGAGCCGTGGACCGGCTCGAACATCGAGGGGGTGGTGCGCTCGGGGTTGATGTTGGCCGAGGCGGCCAGGCCGATGCCGCCGGTGACGGCGCCCGCCAGGTCGGTGAGGATGTCGCCGAACAGGTTGTCGGTGACGATCACGTCGAACCGGGCCGGGTCCGTGGTCAGGAAGATCGTGGCCGCGTCGACGTGCAGGTAGTCGACGGTCACCTCGGGGAAGTCCGTGGCCACCTCGTCGACGATCCGCGACCACAGCCCGCCGGCGTGGACGAGCACGTTGGTCTTGTGGACCAGGGTGAGCTGTCGACGCGGGCGCCGGGCGGCGCGGGCGAAGGCGTCACGGACGACGCGCTCGACGCCGTACGCCGTGTTGAGGCTGACCTCGGTGGCCACCTCGGCCGGCGTACCTCCGCGGAGGCGTCCGCCGTTGCCGGTGTAGGGACCCTCGGTGCCCTCGCGCACGACGACGAAGTCGACCTCGCCCGGGTCGGCGAGCGGCGTCGGGACGCCGGGATAGGTGCGCGACGGGCGCAGGTTCACGTAGTGGTCGAGCTCGAACCGCAGCTTGAGCAGCAGGCCGCGCTCGAGGATGCCCGCGGGGAGCCGGGGATCGCCCGGCTTGCCCCCGACCGCTCCCAACAGGATCGCGTCGTGGCCGCGGATCTCGTCGAGCACGGAGTCGGGCAGCACCTCGCCGGTGGCCAGATAGCGCTCGGCCCCCAGGTCGTAGCGGGTCTGCTCGATCTTCACCGGGGCAGCCGCCTCGAGGACCTTGAGCGCCTCCGCGGTCACCTCCGGACCGATGCCGTCGCCTCCGATCACGGCCACCCGGACGGGTGTCGTGGGGCCGGCCGGAGGGGTCGCGGCGAGGTCTGAGGGCATGGCGTCAGGCTAGTTGTCGTCGGGCCGCTGGCCGCCGTTGTCCCGCAGGTCGAGCGAGGTCTGGACGGCCTCGTGGCTGTGCGTGTCGTCGGCCTGGTACGCCGCATCGGACGTCGTACGGTTCTTCGCCGGACCCCAGTCGGGGTACATGTCGTACACGGTGCTTCTCCTCGTCATCGTTCTGCTGTGGGTGACGAGCCGCCGCGGGGCGGAGCCGGCAGACCGGACGTGGGTCGCACGGACGGGAGTCAGGAGCTCGGAAGCGGATCGCGCTGGGTGGAGGCCCTGCCGCGGATCCGCCGCGGAGCGGCTCGTCGGGGTCACAAGGCCGGAAACGCCGAACTCCGCGACGAGGTGGCCTTGCTGTCAGGCCCCGCCGCGGCGATCGATGAGTACGAACACGCTCCGCATGATGGGTCCACGGTACGGCGCGTCCGGGGCGCCCGCATCCCGATTGCGGCTCTGGCTCAGCATGCGAGACGGGTGTCCAGGGATGACACACTCGGTCCCATGAGCGCACCTCCCGAGCTGCCCGAGATCGTGACGCGCGCCTTCGACGTCTCCCGCCGCGCGGGCTATGTGTCCTTCTGCCGCAACGAGACCGGCCGGCTGCTCGCAGCCCTGGCCGCGACGCGGGACGGCACGATGGCGGAGTTCGGCACCGGCTGCGGGGTGGGCACGGCCTGGCTGCGCTCCGGCGTACGGGGGGAGGACACCCGGATCCTCACCGCCGAGCTGGACCCCACGCTGGCCGAGGCGGCCGCGGAGATCTTCCACGACGACGCGCAGGTGGAGGTGCTCGCCGCCGACTGGTCGACCCTCCTGGACCGTGGCCCCTTCTCCCTGCTGTTCCTCGACTCCGGCAAGCCGTCGGCCTCGCGGCCCGACAAGGTGGCCGAACTGATGGAGGACGGCGGGATCGTGGTGCTCGACGACTTCACGCCGTGCCAGTCGTGGCCGCCGATCTTCGACGGACGGGTCGACACCCTGCGCGAGGAGTGGCTCAGCGACGACCGCTTCACCGCGGTCGAGGTGCTCGTCGCGCCCGACGCGTCGGCCGTGATCGCCACCCGCCGCTGACCACCCGGGTCGTCCGCCTGACGTGCTGTTCTAGCAGCACCACAGGCGGACGACCGGGGTCAGCCGGACGTCAGTGGGTCGGCATCTGCATGTCCTCTTCGGGGAGCTCGACCTCCCCGATCATCTCCTCGATCATCTCGGTCGACAGGGCCACCTCCATCGCCCAGTAGTAGATCACCAGGCTCCAGGCAGCGACCACGACCATGTCCCAGCCGAACGGGATGAGCGCGTCGTCGCCCTTCGGTCCGAAGTCGCTGAAGAAGAGGATCAGCCCCATCCCGATCAGGTACGGGATCAGCCAGGACGCCGCCCTCCAGTCGAGGGTCGGCTTGTGGGGGTTGAGGCCCAGCACGCGGTTGCCGACGAGGATGCCGTAGCCGATCAGGATGGTGACCCCGAGCTTCCACACCGTGTCCCACCCGGTCCACAGGATGATCAGGTTCGCGATCACGAACGCCAGCGGCGAGAGGAGCCACGCCGCGGGCAGCCGGTAGGGCCGCTCCGCGTCCGGGAGCCGTCGCCGGAAGGCACCGAGCGACAGCGGCCCGCCGCCGTACATCAGGACGGATGCGCTGGTGATCAGACCGACCAGCGACTGCCACGACGGGAAGGGCAGGAAGCAGATGCAGCCGGTGACGAACGCCGCGACCAGGCCGACCCACGGCACCCCGCGTGGGCTCGTCCACTCGAACACCGAGGGCACGTAGCCGTTGCGCGACAGGCCGTAGGCCAGGCGCGAGCTGCCGGTGGTGTAGATCAGGCCGGTGCCGGCCGGGCTGACGAACGCGTCGATGTAGATGATCGTGGCCAGCCAGCCGATGCCGAGCAGGGTCGCGATCTCGGCGAACGGGCCACTGAAGGTCGCGAAGGTGCCGGAGGCCTGGCTGGCCCAGGTGGAGCCGATCGCCTCCTGCGGCAGGGAGAAGAGGAAAGCCACCTGCAGCAGGATGTAGATGACCGTGCCGAGCAGCACCGAGCCGATCACCGCCCACGGTACGTCGCGCTTGGGGTTGGCCGCCTCACCGGCGAGCTGGTCGGCCTGCTCGAAACCGAGGTAGCTGAAGATGATGCCGCCGGTCGAGACCGCGGTGAGGATCCCCTTGAGGCCGTCGGGGTTGAACCCATCAGCTGCGTGGAGGTTGCCGGTGTCGAAGTTGTTGATCGACAGCACGAGGATCGTCAGCAGCGGGATAGCGATCTTCCACCAGGTCATGGCGCTGTTGGTGGCCGCGAGCATCCGCACGCCCAGCAGGTTGATGGCGACCATCAGGGCCATCAGGACCACCGCGACCACGATGCCGACGGTGCTGAGCACCTGGGTGTCGGGGTCGATCCAGTCCTTCGCGAAGCTGTAGTGCCCCATGTAGGTCAGCACCGCCGAGACCTCGATCGGTGCGACGGTCGCGGCGTTCAGCCAGGCGAACCAGCCGAACGACGCACCCGCGACGCCGCCGAAGGCGTAGTGGGGGAAGCGTGCGGTGCCGCCGGAGACGGGGTACATGCCGCCGAGCTCTGCGTGCACCAGCGCGAGGATCACGATGGCGACACCACCGATCACCCAGGAGATGAGGACCGCGGGTCCCGCCACCTGGAGGGCCTCCTGGGGCGCGAACAGCCAGCCGGAGCCGATGATCGAGCCCATCGAGGCCCAGGTCAGGCCGACCAGGCCGATATGGCGCTTCAGCGAGTAGTCGCGCTTCTTCCCGGTGGGGGACGGTTGTGTCTCGACCGACATCTAGTGGCCCTTCGTGCCGAGGGCCCCCCTAGCCGGCCCGATACCGACGCCCGGGGTCCTACGTACCCCCGAAGTGGTCAGCCTGAAACGTCGTCCGTTCCGGACATCGGAACCAGGAAGGCCGGAAGCAGCGCCTGGCTGAGCGGGCCGATGGAGACCGCGTACACGATCGTGCCGATCCCGGCGACGCCGCCGAGCATCAGCCCCAGCGCCACCACGACCAGCTCCATGAGCGTCCGCACCAGGCGCAGCGACCGCCCGGTGCGGCGCGAGAGCCCGGTCATCAGGCCGTCGCGCGGGCCACGGCCCAGCTGCGCGCCGATGTACGCCGCGGTGGCCGCGCCCTGCAGCACCACCCCGGACACGAGCAGCACGACCCGCAGCCCGAGGGTCCCCGGCGCGGCCAGCAGGGTGAGGAAGACGTCGGTGGAGAGCCCGATCACGATCGCGTTCGAGATCGTGCCGAGGCCCGGCATCTCGCGCAGTGGGATCCATGCCAGCATCACCACGAAGCTGACCAGCACCAGCGCCTGGCCGATGTCGATCGGGAACCACTTCGTCAGTCCGGAGTGCAGCACGTCCCACGGGGCCAGGCCGAGGTCGGAACGCACCATCAGCGCGATCGAGAATCCGTACAGCAACAGCCCGGCGTACAGCTGGACGAGCCGACGACCGAGCCGGCCCGCGCGGAGCTGGGCGATCGGGCCGAGGTCGCTGAGCGCGATCCGCGGCGGTGCTGTGGTGGTCACGGTCCCATGGTCCCTCAGATTGGACTCCCCATAAATAGCCACTTGTGAGAGAGTGGACTGCATGGTGGGATCCATTGCTGCCCCGCGCCTGGCCACGCTCGCCGGGGGCTTCGACCGCAGCCCCGCGTACGCCGGACTCGCAGACGAGCTGATGCTGCTGATCGGCGACGGCCGGATCGGTCTCGACCTCCGGCTGCCCAGCGAGCGCGACCTCAGCGTGGCCCTCGCGGTCTCCCGCACCACGGTCACCCGGGCGTACGCCGGACTGGTCGAGAGCGGGTTCGCCGAGGCGCGCCAGGGGTCGGGCACCTACACCCGGCTCCCCGGCGGCCGCCGGCGCGGGCTCGACCGCACGCTGACACCGTCCACGACCGATGACGACGTCATCGACCTGAACTGCGCCGCTCCGTCCGCGCTCCCCGGCATCGGGACGGCGTACGCCGAGGCCGTGCAGGACCTCCCCCGCTACCTCGGCGGCCACGGCTACTTCCCCACCGGGGTCCCGGCCCTCCAGGAGGCCGTCGCCGCGTCGTACGACGCCCGCGGGCTGCGGACCGACCCGGGCCAGATCATGGTCGTGCCGGGGTCCCTCTCGGCGCTGACGATCGTCGCCCAGGGCCTGGTGGGCCGCGGTGACCGCGTGCTCGTCGAGACGCCCGGCTACCCCAACGCGCACGAGGCGCTGCGCCGGGCGGGCGCCCGCCGGGTCGGTCTCCCGATGGACGTGGACGGCTGGGACCTCGAGGCGGTCGGCGGCCTGCTGCGCGAGGCGCGGCCGCGGCTGGCCTACCTGATCCCCGACTTCCACAACCCCACGGGCAACCTGATGTCGAACGCCGAGCGCGAGCAGCTCGCGACCCTGCTACGACGTGCCGGCACGACCCCCGTCGTCGACGAGTCGCACCAGCCGCTCGCCCTCGACGGGCGGCCGATGCCGCGGCCGTTCGCCACCTTCGCTCCCGAGACGGTCACCCTCGGGAGCACCAGCAAGAGCTTCTGGGGCGGCCTCCGGATCGGGTGGGTGCGCTGCCCCGACGGCGTGCTCGACCAGCTGATGGACGCCCGGGTGGCGCTCGACCTGGGCAGCCCGGTGCTGGAACAGCTCGTGGCCGCGCGGCTGCTCGCCCGCCGCGACGAGCTGTGGGCCGACCAGCGCGGGCGGCTGCGCGACCAGCGCGACGCCCTCGCGGCCGCCATCCGCACCGAGCTCCCCGACTGGCGCTTCCGCCTGCCACGTGGCGGCCTCGCGCTGTGGTGCGAGCTCCCGGTGACCGGCACTGCGAGCGGCGGCGCTACCGCGCTCGTGATGGAGGCCGAACGCCGTGGCGTCGTGGTCTCGCCCGGGTCGGTCTTCGCCGTCGACGGCGGGCTCGACTCGTTCGTCCGGGTCCCGTTCACCCGGCCTGCCGACGAGCTGCGGATCGCGGTCTCCCGCCTCGCCGAGGCGTGGTCGAGCGTGAGCGCGCGGACCTCGACCGCTCCGTCACGCGGTGGCACGCCGCGCACGCGCGTCATGGTCGCCTGACGCGCGCTCGGGCACTCAGACCAGGTCGACGCCTCGCAGCGAGGTCGCGTCGATCGCGCCCTCGATCTCGGCGAGCGCCTCCGCGGGGATCGCGGAGTCGACCGAGAGGGCCACCAGGGCATGGCCGCCCTTGGCGTCGCGGGAGACCTGCATCCCGGCGATGTTGACCTTGCTGTCCCCGAGGATCCGGCCGACCGTGCCGACCATCCCGGGGCGGTCGGCGTAGGTGAAGAACGCGAGGTGGTCGGTGGGCTCGAGGTCGACCAGGAAGTCGTTGACCGAGACCAGCCGCTCCTTCTGCGCGATGCCGACCAGGGTGCCGCTGACCGAGACCTGCGACCCGTCGGCGAGCGTGCCGCGGATCGTGATCAGGTTGCGGTGGTCGGGGCTCTCGCTCTCGGCGACCAGGCGTACGGCGGTCCCGCGCTCGGCGGCGAGGAGCGGCGCGTTGACGTAGGACACCGACTCCTCGACGACGTCGGTGAAGACGCCCTTGAGTGCGGCGAGCTCCAGCACCTTCACGTCGTACTCGGTGATCTCGCCGCGGACCTCGACGTCGATCTGCTGGGCGACCTCACCGGCGAGGGCGGTGAAGATCCGGCCGAGCTTCTCGGTGAGCGGGATGGCGGGACGGACGTCTTCGGCGATCACGCCGCCCTGCACGTTGACCGCGTCGGGGACCAGCTCGCCGCTGAGGGCCAGCCGGACCGACTTCGCGACCGCGATACCGGCCTTCTCCTGGGCCTCGTCGGTGGAGGCGCCGAGGTGGGGCGTGGCGACGACGTTGTCGAGCTCGAAGAGCGGGCTGTCGGTGCACGGCTCCTTGGCGTAGACGTCGACGCCGGCGGCGGCGAGCCGACCCTCCTTGAGCGCGGCGTACAGCGCACCCTCGTCGACGATTCCGCCGCGCGCGGCGTTGACGATCACCAACGACGGCTTGACCTTGGCCAGCTCGTCGGTGCCGATCAGGCCCACGGTCTCGGGCGTCTTCGGGAGGTGCACGCTGAGGAAGTCGGCCTCGGCGAGCAGGGTGTCGAGGTCGACCAGACGGACACCCATCTGGGCGGCGCGGCCGGCCTGCACGTAGGGGTCGTAGGCGATCACGGTCATCCCGAACGCCGCCAGGCGCTGGGCCACGAGGACGCCGATCCGGCCGAGACCGACGATGCCGACGGTCTTCTCGTAGAGCTCGATGCCGGTGTACTTCGAGCGCTTCCACTCCCCGTTGCGCAGCGCGGAGTGGGCCGGGCTGATGTGTCGCGCGGCGGCGAGCAGCAGGCCGACGGCGAGCTCGGCGGCGCTGACGATGTTGGACGTCGGGGCGTTCACGACCATCACGCCCGACTGGGTGGCCGCCTTCACGTCGACGTTGTCGAGACCGACGCCGGCACGGGCGACGACCTGGAGGTTCTTGGCCGCGGCGAGCGCCTCCGCGTCGACCTTGGTGGCCGAGCGGACCAGGATCGCGTCGACGTCGACGATCGCGGCAAGCAGCTCGTCACGGTCGGCGCCGTTGCAGTGCCGGATCTCGAAGTCGGGGCCGAGAGCGTCCACGGTGGCGGGGCTGAGCTCTTCGGCGATGAGTACGACGGGCTTGTTGCTCACGACAGCGCTGTCCTCGTGGTCGATGAGAGAGGGGACTCGGATCCGAGAGGGTCCGGCACGACGCTGTGCCCGCCGAACTCTACCCGAGCGCGATCAGCTTCCCGACGCCGTCCGGATAGAGAGGCGGCCCGTCGTCGTCGCCCGCGTCACACCGTCGCCACTCGACCCACATGGGCAGGCCGACGTCGTCGTACCAACCACCCTCCGGAGGTACGACGTCGCCCTCGGCCAGCCGACCGGCGTACACGAAGACCACCTCGTGCCCCGGCTTGCCGTCGTAGGTGAAGACGTTCTCCAGCACCCCCAGGAGCCGCGGCTCGACCAGGGTGGCCCGGAGCTCCTCCGCGATCTCGCGGACGACGGCCTCCTCGGCGCGCTCACCCAGCTCCACTCCTCCTCCGAGGAGCCGATGGAACGTGTGGCCGTTGCTCGGGTCCGTGGCCTTGAACACGGCGTGGTGGGTGCCGGCGGCGTTGGGCAGGTAGGACATCGCCTTCACCTGGATGTGGGGACGGTCGACCATCTCGCGAGTCTGCTGACTCGACCGGTCAGTCGCAACCCTCGGGACCGCACACCTCGCCGCCGGCGACGACCGCGACGGGCGCGGGTCGGGTCGCCGCCCACACCTGGTCGAGGACCTGCGTGAACACCTCGGTCGACTGCGCGCCCGACACGGCGTAGGCGTCCTCGAAGACGAAGAACGGAACGCCGTTCGCGCCGTACGCCCGCGCCTGCTCGATGTCGGCCGACACCGCGTCGCGATAGCGGTCGCTGTCGAGCACCTCGTCGACCTCGGCCGCATCGAGTCCCGCAGCCACGGCCACCTCGCGCAGGACCGCGTGGTCGGACACGTCTCGCACGTCCTCGAAGTACGCCGCCAGCAACGCCTCGTTCAACGTGTGCTGGGCAGCGGGACCGCCGCGGGCCAGCGCCAGGTGGAGCAACCGGTGCGCGTCGACGGTGTTCGTGTGCAGGGTCTGGTCGAGCCTGAGGTGCAGGCCCACCTCGTCGGCCAGCTGCGCGACGTGCTCCTGCATCTGCGCGACCCGCGCCTCACCGCCGTACTTCTGGGCCAGGGAGGCCGTCACCGTCTCGCTGCCCCCGACCGGCGCGGACGGATCGAGCTCGAAGGAGCGGTAGACCACCTCGACGGGATGCGGGAACGCCGCGACCGCCTGCTCGAAGCGGCGCTTGCCGATGAAGCACCAGGGACACACCACGTCTGACCAGATCTCCGCCTTCACGAACGCTCCAACAAGGCTCGGGCGGGGCCTGTTCCGTCGGGCTCAGCCGAAGAGCCCCTCCGCGAGGTAGTGACCGCTGCGCGGAGCCGGCGGCACGGCGAACACGGCCGACCCGATGTGCGAGATGTACTCGTTGAGCAGGTCCGAGCCCCCGAGCTTGGTCTGCAGCCGGACGAAGTGGTCGGGGTCGTTCATGTAGGCGATGAACAGGAGCCCGGCATCGAGCTGACCGACGGGGTTGATCCCGTCGGTGTAGTTGTAGCCCCGCCTCAGGATCCGGATGCCCCCGTTGTTCTCGTGCGCGGCCAGTGCGATGTGAGACGTCGGGGCGATGACCGGGTGGCCGCCCTTGCGCGCCGCGAAGTCCGGTGGCTCGAACTCGGTCGAACCGGTCAGGGGAGCACCGTCCACCTTGGACCGGCCGATGACCCGTTCCTGGTCGCTGACCGGGTCGGAGTCCCAGGTCTCGATGTTCATCCGGATCTTGCGGGCGACCTGGTAGGTGCCGCCGGTCATCCAGCCCACGTCGTTGCGCGCCCACACGAACTGGTCGATCTCGGACGGCTCCTTGAGGTTGCGGGTCCCGTCCTTGAAGCCCTGCAGGTTGCGGGGCGTGCTCTGGCCCTGTCCAGCCGACGCGCGTCCGAAACCCATCACCGTCCACCGGGTGTTCACCACGCCCCGGCCCATCCGGGCCAGGTCTCGGATCGCGTGGTAGGCCACCTGCGGGTCGTCGGCACACGCCTGCAGGCTGAGGTCGCCGCCGGTCGTCGCGGGATCCAGGTTGTCACTCGGCAGGCGGGGCAGGTCGGCCAGCAGCCTGGGCCTCGCGTGGGACAGCCCCAGGTCGTCGCCGAACAACCCCGGGCCGAGCCCGACCGTCACCGTCAGCGAGCTCGGGCCGAGATCGAGCGCCTCGCCGGTGTCCGGCGCCACGGAGCCCGCGCGGGGCGGTTGCACGGCACCGACCGTCCGCCCGGCCATCATCTGGGCGATGGCAGCGGACCATCTGGCCAGCAGCACCTGGAGGTCGCGCGAGGTCCGGCTGGCCAGGTCGAAGGTCATGAAGACGCAGTAGCGCTGCGGCGGCGTCTCGATCCCCGCCTGGTGCAGGCCGGTGTAGAAGGGCACGCTCCGGGAGAGGTCGATGGTGTCCGACGAGTCGTCCTCGCCGTGCCCCGACTCGACCGCCGCGGCCGCCCCCGCTCCCGCGATGACGCCACCGACCGCGCCGGCCCCGGCGCCGGCGACGAAGCCGCGACGCGACAGCAGGCTTCGCCTGCTGGTCGGAGTCGTCTCGCCGCCGGGCTGACCGGGGTCCGGGTTCACATCGTCCATCTCAGGCCGTGACCACCTTCTCGGCCAGTTTCGCAAGTGAGTCCTGAAGCGCCTGGACCGACTGGCTGAGCTGGTTGGCGTCGGTACGTCGGAGGGCAGCCGTGTAGGTCACGAAGCCACCCAGGCCGTGCGGCGACCGGTAGGTGTCCAGCAACGTCTCGGTCTGGTTGAAGCGATGGCCGATCTGCGCTGTCATCGCGGGGTCGATCTTGCGGAGACCCGGCTTGAGGTAGGCGAACGCCTCCTTGGCTCCCTCGAGGTTGCCCGCGAAGTCGACGAGGTCGATGTGGCTGAAGTCCTCCTCCTCGCCGGTGATCTTGTTGGTCTGCACCTCCTCGAGCAGGCCGGCGGCACCGTTGGCGAGGTCCTCGGGCTTGTAGGTGAGCGTCGTGACCAGGTGGTCCAGCTTGGTCACGTTCCCGGTGAGCTCGGCGGCGAGCTGCTTGGTCGAGGGGGTGATCTGCTTCCGGCCGAAGAGGTCGCGCTCGACGGCGTGGAACCCGTGCCAGCCGACGGCGGGATCGAGGTTGCTGGCCCGCATGTCGATCAGGTAGTCGAGGTTGCCGTGGTTGTCGGTCGGCTTGAAGCCGGGCAGCACGAACCCGTCCACGTCGGACTCGATCCGCTCGTAGTAGGGGCGCGCCTCGGCGTAGGCCTTCTGCGCCGCGGAGAGGTCGCCGGAGTCGACCGCACGCTGCAGCGCCTTGGTGCTCTGCACCATGGCGGCCACCTGGGTGTCGACGTACCCGCCGTACTGCGTGGCGCCCTGATTCAGCAGTGCCTGCGTGCTCCCGCCCTGGTCGGTGGCCTCGCCCGTGACGGTGAGGTCGGTCAGCTCGGTGCCCGCGCCGGGGCAGTAGAGCTGGTACTTGCCGCCGCCGAGGGTGGTCGTGAAGCTGACCGGGTTCAGCCCCGGGGCTAGGTTCTCCTTCTCACCCAGGATGCGTTGGTCCTGGAGCAGCTCGACCTCGGTGATCCCGGTGGCGCTCTGGTTGGTGACGGTGAACGTCACCGGACCCGCCGCGACCGAGTCGGCACTCATCCGGCACTCGTCCGAGCCACCGTCGCCCGAGAGCGTGATGTCGACCTTGGAGACTCCTCCGGTCGGCTGGCCGGCGTCGTCCGCGGAGCTCGAGGTGCCGCTGCCGCAGGCCGCGAGCCCGAGCGCAGCGATCACACTGCCGATCGCCACCGGGATCCGCGTGGCCTCACGTACTGACATGGTGTTTCCTTCCTGAGGGCGCGGCTCCTGCCGCCTTCGGGTCCGCCGTGCTCTCGCCGCCGGGAGAATCGGAGGAGCCCGCCCGGCGTACGGCGGTACGACGGCGCCAGCCGCTCACGCCGAGCCAGACGGCCAGGGCGAGCAGGTACAGCGGGACCCAGAGCTTCCACAGCTTGCGGTCACCCGCGACCTGTGCGGTTGTCGCGATCGAGGCCTCCACCCGAGCGCTGTAGCTCGCGGGCACACGCCAGCTGCCGCCTGCCTGGGGGTCGGTCACGGTGAGGACCCGCTCGGAGGTGAGACCCCCGCCGCGCAGGGTGAGCACCAAGCCGCCCTGGTGCGCGGCCGCGACGACGCCGTCGTCGTAGGTCTGGGCGCTCGTCGTCGCCCGTTGCGCCCACGTCGCGCGGAAGGGTCCCGGGGTGCGGA
The DNA here is from genome assembly GCA_963833775.1 of uncultured Actinomycetota bacterium. Taxonomy (GTDB): domain Bacteria; phylum Actinomycetota; class Actinomycetes; order Propionibacteriales; family Nocardioidaceae; genus Nocardioides. Next base: position 762,480 of record CAWHZH010000015.1, read on the forward strand.
GGATGTCGAGGCCGACCGGAATGCGTTGGCCCGTGTACCGCAGGAGCTGGGCGAGCGTCAGCGACTCCGGGAGGCCGGACGCCCCGCCGGTGTCGGCGCCGGTCCAGTCGTGGATCCCGGCGTCCGCCGCCGAGGACCTCGTGGTGGCAGGAGCAAGGGCGAGAGTCTGCGCGCGACCGTCTGCCCCGCGTACGTCCAGCGCGGCGCGATCGCCGTCCACCGACACGCGGACGGTGCCACCGCCGCTCAGCGGAGCGGTCGTGGGCACCTGCGGATGCGGGATGGGAACGGCCACGACCAGGACCAGCGCCACGACCGCCAGGCCCCCGGCGAGCGCGAGCCGGACCGTCGGCATCACGTCGGGTGCCGGGCGCCAGCGCCGAGGCCAGAACACGAGGATGACCATCGGGACCAGGTAGGCGGCCCACGCCACCACCTCGATGACACGAGGGTCGGCCGGGATGCCGAGCACGCCGCTGACGAGTGCCGCCCTGACGGAGCCCGCCGGGGCGAGCCAGGACAGGTCGACGGTCCGCCCCTGGCCGATGGTCACCCACCCGGCTTCGTGGGCGGTACGGAAGGCCGAGAGGACCAGTCCGGCGGCGACAAGGATCAGGAAGGCGTTGGTGATCGAGAAGAAGCGACCCAGGTTGAGGCGGACTCCCCCGGCGTAGATGCCGTATCCCAGGGCGACGGCCGTCAGGATGCCGAGGACGGCGCCGGCGACCGCGCTCGCCGTACTGGTCGAGGCCTGGAAGGTCGCAAGGAGGAAGACCGCGGACTCGAAGCCTTCACGGAGCACAGCCAGGAACGCCATCGCGACCAGTGCCCAGGACGTGCCGTCGGTGAGGGCGCTGGACGCCGCTCCCTCGAGGTCTCGCTTCAGGAAACGGGCGTGGGTGCTCATCCACAGCACCATCCCGGTGACGAACACGACCGCCACCAACCCGATGACGGTCTCCATGCCCTCCTGCTGCTGCTGGGGCAGGCTCCGCTCGACCAGGTCGAGGGCCACGCCGACCCCGATGCTCAGCAGCACCGCCGAGCAGACCCCGAACCACATGGGTCGCAGCGACGCCCCGTTGCGGCGCAGGAAGGTCGCGATGATCGAGACGATCAACGCGGCTTCCAGGCCTTCGCGCAGGCCGATCACGAACGTGGGCAGCATGAGGTTCTCTTCCGAGGACGCAGGAGTGGCGGGATCCCTGACCGCCGTTTCGGACAATATCTTAGGTTTGCCTTACCTATCTAACCCGGGTGGTGACGGCCCGTCTCGACGGGAGCGTTGCCCGTTCGACGCCCTGGGGTTATCTTGGGGTTATACACGTCCCAGGAGGCCGCGCATGTCCCCCAAGATCAACGTCTACCTGCCCGACGACCTGGCTGCGGAGGTGAAGGCCGCCGGAATCCCGGTCTCGGCGGTCTGCCAGCAGGCACTCGCGGACGCGGTCGCGCAGGCGACGACCGGAGAGACGGCGCCGGCCTCGGTCGGGGCGAACCTCGACCTGTCGCGCAGCTTCACCAAGCGGGCGTACGGCGTGCTGGCCGACGCCGAGAAGGCCGCCGAGGAGTCCGGAGGGCAGCCCACGACGGTGGACCTCGTCGCCGCCCTGGTCGACTCCGGCGGTCTGGCCGTGGTGGTGCTCGAGGCCGCCGACCTCGACCCGCAGGACCTGCTCGACGAGCTGAGGGCGCGCCAGGCGCAGGGCGGGCGGCCGGGGCCGCTCGAGGAGGTCGCCGAACGGGCGGTCGAGCAGGCCCGCGGGGTCGGGCAGACCTACGTCGGCACGGAGCATCTCCTGCTCGGCCTCACCGCCGGACCGACCCGCGAGCTGGCCCGGGCGACGTTGAAGGACATGGGCCTGACCCACGAGCGTGCGTTGCGGGGCGTCGCGACCGCCCTGTCGGCGTACTCCTACGCCCGCGAGACCCTCACGTTCAGCGGGCTGTCCGCACCCATCCGAGCGGCGCTGGAGGACATCAGGTCGCGGCTGGTGCGGCTGGAGGACTCCCGGAGCTGACCCGGGCCACGAGCTCCCCGTGCGGCACCGAGATCCAGCCGTCGGGGTGTACGGCCCAGCCCCGCCAGGCCTGCGCCACCGCGTCGAGCCCCTCGGGCGTGGCCAGGCCCTCGCGAAGCAGCTGCTCGGCCAGCGCGGTGCCGGTGACCCGCTCGGCCCACATCCCGCCCCACCACTGGCGGGTCTCGGGAGTCGCGAAGCACCAGGCACTGGCGGTCGCGTCGACGTCCGTCAACCCGGCCGCATGCGCCCAGGCCAGCAGGTGTCGCCCGGCGTCCGGCTCCCCGCCGTTCGCCCGCGCCGCAGCCTGGTAGAGCTCGAGCCACCGGTCGAGGCCGGGAAGCCGCGGGTACCACGCGAAGGCCGCGTAGTCGCTGTCACGCACTGCGACCACTCCACCGGGCCTGGTCACCCGCGCCATCTCGCGCAGGGCGGCGACGGGGTCCACGACGTGCTGCAGCACCTGGTGGGCGTGTGCCACGTCGACGTCGTCGTCGGGCAGGTCGAGCGCGTGCACGTCACCGACTCGCACCTCGGCGTTCGAGATGCCCTGGCGATCCAGCTCGGCCCGGGTCAGCGCCGCCGCCTCCTCGGTGGCCTCGACGGCGACGACCTCGCGCACCAGACGCGCGAGATCGGCCGTGATCGTGCCCGGCCCGGAGCCCACGTCGAGCAGCCGGTCGGTCGGCCGCAGTCGCGGCAGCAGGTACGCCGCGCTGTTGGCGGCCGTGCGGGCGCGGTGCGACCTGAGCACGCTCTCGGCGTGACCGTGGGTGTAGGCCACCGGCCGGGACGTCAGTCGTCCAGCCCGACGGCGGGCGCGGGCTCCGGGACCAGGTCCTGGAGCCTGAGGCCGAGGACCTGGCAGAGCGCCAGCAGCGTGGACAGGCGCGGGTTCAGCGGAGACCCCGGCCGTGACTCGCCCTTCTCGAACTTCTGGTACGTGTACGCCGCGATCCCCGCCAGGTGTGCGGTCCGCTCCTGGCTCAGCCCCCGGCTCTCGCGCGCACGCTGCAGGCGGAGCCCGATCTCGCGACCGAACTCGTCCCAGGTCGGCTCTCCTCGTCGTCGTACAGCCACGGTCCGATTGTCACGGTCACCGAGGCTCGGGATGACCATCTTCGTATGGTAATTCCCAGATTGGTGCCGGCGGGCTGTGGACAAGGGTGCATCCGGGCGCGCCGATGTCGGACGCCGTGCCTAACGTTCCGGACGGGGGTCGATCCCGGAAGGAGACGGGCGTGCCACCGACCCGGCAGCAGCGCCGCGACCAGGACCTCGGGTGCCCGCACTGGTGCCGACGCGACCACCACCCCGACGACCGGCCGGACGACCTGATCCACCAGAGCAGTCCGGCGTTCGCGGCCGTGATCCACGGCGACCCGCGGTTCGGTTCCGACGACGACGCGTGGCCCGACAGCGTGGTGCTCCGACTCGCACAGCGGGTCGGTTCCAGCGCGGTCTGGCTGCAGGCCTCCAGCGAGGAGGGCCGGTCGGTCCACCTCCTGGTCTCCGCGGAGTCGGCCCGGCGGCTCGCGGATGCCATCGCCGACCTGCTCGCCGTGCTGTGACGGCCGGCGGTCTCCACAGCCCCGCTCCACCATCTATACATGGCCATCTTTGTATGGCACTCTCGTGTCCACGATCGAGATGTCAGACGGAGAGGAAGCGGCATGACCACGACTCGGGCAGGGAGATGGCCGATGGCCCTGGTGGCACTGGTGGTGGCGTTGACCATGACCTGGTCGACGGCCGGGCCGGCGCAGGCGGCCCATCCCTACGACCGGATCCCCACGGCGCGGCACCGCATCCTCGGTCAGCACCTCACCAACCACCACACCCACATGGAGACCTGGATCGTCGGGTGGTACCCCTACCAGCGCCGCGTCCGGATCCATCACCACTGGCACCGGAAGACGTTCTACGGCCTCCGGGTCTCCGCGCAGCACTGCAACCGCCACCGTTGCTGGGGTCGCGTCGTGGCGGGGAAGCTGTGGTCTCCCCACCAGCCGGGCCGCCCGTTGCGGGTCGGTGGCCGCTCCCGGGGGTCAGCCGTCGCCGGGGCACGCGCGGACCTGTGCATCCAGGGCACCACCTCGTGCGCCGCCCCGTGGAACTGGTTCGCCCGCTACGTCGACCAGCGCCAACAGACCCTCGTCCGGCTCTTCGTCGACCCGTGCGGCAAGGGATCCTTGGCGGGTGGCGGTGTGGTCCTCACCAAGAACCTCTCGGCGCGCATCCTGTTCGAGGGTGGCGTGATCACCGCCGCTCGGGCAGCCTCGGCCTTCGAGGGCCCACCGGGCGTCGCGCTGGGGGCACTGGCCGGGTGCATGACCGGTGTCGGGGCGAAGGGCTTCCACACCGTCACCGGTCTGCTCGACCACCTGAACCCGTTCGACCGAGGAGTCCCGCCGCGTGGCTAGGCAGCCCAAGCTCCGCGTCGGCAGGCGCACCCAGGAGATCGTGACCTGGACGATCGGGGTGGTGGTGGTCGTGGCCCTGTGGCTGCTCGGTTCGCTGGTGCTCCGTCACCTGGGGATCGGGTGACCCTCAGCGTGTCGCGGTGCCCTCGGTGTAGTCGCTGTCGTGCGACTTCACCCACGACATCAGCTTGCGCAGCTCACGGCCGGTCTCCTCGATCGGGTGCTGCTCCCCCTTGGCCCGCAGCGCCTTGAACTCCGGGCCGCCCGCGTCCTGGTCGTCGATGAACCGCTGGGCGAAGGAGCCGTCCTGGATCTTGGCCAGGACCGCCACCATGTTCTCCTTGACGCGTTCGTCGATGACGAGCGGTCCGGAGACGTAGTCGCCGTACTCCGCGGTGTCGGAGACCGACCAGCGCTGCTTGGCGATGCCGCCCTCGTACATCAGGTCGACGATCAGCTTCAGCTCGTGGAGGCACTCGAAGTAGGCCACCTCGGGCTGGTATCCCGCCTCGGTGAGCACCTCGAAGCCGTACATGACCAGCTGCGACGCGCCACCGCACAGCACGGCCTGCTCACCGAAGAGGTCGGTCTCGGTCTCCTCGGTGAAGGTGGTCCTGATGCCGCCGGCACGGAGGCCGCCGATCGCCTTGGCGTAGGCCAGCGCGAGGTCCCACGCCTTGCCGGACGCGTCCTCCTCGACCGCGACCAGGACCGGCACGCCGCGTCCGTCGACGTACTCACGCCGCACGAGGTGGCCGGGGCCCTTGGGGGCGACCATGATCACGTCGACGCCCTCGGGCGGGGTGATGTAGCCGAAGCGGATGTTGAACCCGTGGCCGAACACCAAGGTGTCGCCGGGGGTGATGTGGGGCTCGACGGACTCGGTGTACAGCTTTCGCTGCACGTGGTCCGGCGCCAGGATCACGATCACGTCGGACTCCTCGACCGCCTCCGCCGGCGTCAGCACCCGGAGCCCCTCGGCCTCGGCCTTGGCACGCGACTTCGAGCCCTCGGGCAGGCCGACGCGCACGTCGACGCCCGAGTCCCGCAGCGACAGCGCATGGGCGTGGCCCTGGCTGCCGTAGCCGAGGACCGCGACGTTCTTGCCCTGGATCAGGGACAGGTCGGCGTCGTCGTCATAGAACATCTGGGCCACGATGGGCTCTCCTTCGGGCTCTGCCGGAACGGCGGTTGGGTGGGAGGTGAGGGTCAGGCACCGCCGCCGGCGGCGACGGGTACGGCGATGGGGCGGGTGCTCCGCTCGCTGATCGAGCGCGGGCCACGGCCGATGGCGACCATCCCGGACTGCACGAGCTCGCGGATCCCGAAGGGCTCGAGCACCCGCCGGAAGTCTCCCAGCTTGTCGGCATTGCCGGTGACCTCGATGGTCACCGCGTCCGGCGCGACATCGACGACCTTGGCCCGGAACAGCTGGACGGCATCGAGCACCTGGCCGCGCGTGGCGGCGTCGGCGCGCACCTTGACCAGCATCAGCTCGCGGTTGACCGAGCCGGAGCCGTCGAGCTCGACGATCTTGATCACCTCGACGAGCTTGTTGAGCTGCTTGGTGACCTGCTCGAGCGGGGAGTCCTCGACGTTGACCACGATCGTCATCCGGGACATCTCGGTGTGCTCGGTCGGACCGACCGCGAGCGACTCGATGTTGAAACCGCGCCGGCTGAACAGTCCGGCGATGCGGGCCAGGACGCCGGGCTTGTTCTCGACCAGGACCGAGAGGGTGTGGGTCGTCATGCGTCACCAGCTCTCTCGTTGGTGATCAGCCGATGGATCGGGGTCCCCGCGGAGTTGTGCCGCCCGTCGCGCAGCGACGTCCTCGCAGAACTTCGTGGGGTGTTCATACGTCATCCTTGTCGAACTCGGGTGCGAGGTCGCGCGCGTACTTGATGTCGTCGTTGCTGGTGCCGGCGGCGACCATGGGCCACACCATGGCGTCGCGGTGCACCCGGAAGTCCACGACCACCGGCCGGTCGTCGATGCTCATCGCCTTCTCGATGGTCGCGTCGACGTCATCGGGGCTGTCGCAGGCCAGGCCGACGCAGCCGTAGGCATCGGCGAGCTTGACGAAGTCGGGGATCCGCTTGCTGTCGAGGTCGGTGTTGGAGTAGCGCTCGTTGTAGAAGAGCGTCTGCCACTGACGGACCATGCCCAGCGACTCGTTGTTGATGATCGCGACCTTGATCGGGATGTCGTTGATCGCGCAGGTGGCCAGTTCCTGGTTGGTCATCTGGAAGCACCCGTCCCCGTCGATGGCCCAGACCGTGGCCTCGGGACGGCCGACCTTCGCGCCCATCGCGGCCGGCAGGGCGAACCCCATGGTGCCGAGGCCGCCGGAGTTGATCCAGGTGCCGGGGCGCTCGAAGTCGACGTAGTGCGCCGCCCACATCTGGTGCTGGCCCACGCCCGCGCAGTAGACCGTCTCCGGACCGGCGATGGCACTGAGGCGCTCGATGACGTACTGCGGGGCGAGGCTGCCGTCGGCGGGCTGGTCGTAGGCCACCGGGTAGCGCTTCTTGAGGTCCGCGACGTAGTCCACCCACTGCTCGTAGTCACCGGTCTGACCCGCGGCCGACTGGGTGCGAAGGAGGGTGGTCAGGTCCGCGATCACCTCGCGACAGTCCCCGACGATCGGCACGTCGACCTCGCGGTTCTTGCCGATCTCGGCCGGGTCGATGTCCGCGTGGATGATCAGCGCCCCGGGGGCGAAGGAGTCGAGGTTGCCGGTCACCCGGTCGTCGAACCGGGCGCCCAGGGAGATGATCAGGTCGCTGCGTTGGAGGCCGGCGACGGCCGCGACGGTGCCGTGCATCCCGGGCATCCCCAGGTGCTGCGGGTGGCTGTCGGGGAAGGCTCCCCTGGCCATCAAGGTGGTGACCACCGGGATGCCGGTCACCTCCGCCAGCTCGAGCAGCTCGCGCGAGGCGCCGGACCGGATGGTGCCGCCACCGACGTAGAGCACCGGCCGCTTCGCATCGAGGATCAGCCGCGCGGCCTCCTTGATCTGCTTGGCATGCGGCCGCGTGACGGGGCGGTAGCCGGGGAGGTGGATCTCGGTGGGCCAGGTGTACGACGTGGCGGCCTGGAGGGCGGACTTGGCGATGTCGACCAGCACCGGGCCGGGCCGGCCGGTCGAGGCGATGTGGAACGCCTCGGCGATGATCCGCGGGATCTCCGCCGGGTCGGTCACGAGGAAGTTGTGCTTGGTGATCGGCATCGTGATGCCGCGGATGTCGGCCTCCTGGAAGGCGTCCGTGCCGATCGAGGCCGCGCCCACCTGGCCGGTCACGGCGACGATCGGCACCGAGTCCATGTAGGCGTCCGCGATCGGGGTGACCAGGTTCGTTGCACCCGGACCGGAGGTCGCCATGCAGACGCCCACGCGGCCGGTGGCCGCGGCGTACCCCTGGGCGGCATGGCCGGCACCCTGCTCGTGGCGCACCAGGATGTGGCGGATCGAGGAGTCCATCAGCGGGTCGTACGCCGGGAGGATCGCGCCACCAGGAATGCCGAAGATGTGCTCGGTGCCGGCCGCTTCCAGCGACCTCACCAAGCTCTGCGCGCCGCTCATCGAAGCGCCCGCCTGCTGGCTCATCACCGTGTCCTGTCGTGTGGGTGGGGAAAGAAAAACCCCTCGGCCGCGGACGGCGAGGGGTGACGCGTGGGTGGAGCCTGGCTCAACCCGCGCGTCTGGCGCGTACAAGGAGGTGCGTGCGCATGGCCCAACGGTCCCTGTCGCGTCCCGACGCCGTCAAGGCAGTGTGTCAGGCGTCTCATGATCTGGTACGACGGTCTCGGCAGTCGGACGACAGGCTCAGTCGCGGTCGAGCGGGGTGCTGATGCACGCCTTGTTGCCCTCGGGGTCCGCGAGCACGGTGAACGATGGAGCGTGGGTGTCGGAGACCAGCGTCCCGCCGGCAGCCAGCGCCGCGTCGATGCGCTGCTGCGCGACCTCGGGCGGCACGGTGACGTCGACATGGAAGCGCTGACGTGGCTCGTCGTGCGGATCGGTCTGCTGGAACCAGAGCATCGGCAGCTCCTCGGCCGACGCGTCGACACCCAGGACCGCTCGCCAGAACGGCGTGATCCCCTCCTCGTCGGCGGTGTCCAGGCAGATCTCGAGCACGGAGAGCTCCGACGGCTCGGCGGCGATGCCGCGCTCCCGCGCCGTGGCGCTGATCCGTCGGGCGAGGTCGAGGTCGCGTGCGGTCACCCCCGAGGCGTCGTGGCTCATCAGCTTCACCCGGACGTGCGGGTACTGGAGCTCGAGGTCCGGGTGATGGTTCGCCTCCTCGGCCATGGCCCCGATCTCGTCGACGAGCGCCAGGCCGGTGGCGAAGTCACCGGTCGCGAAGTGGGCGTGCAGCGCACCGAGGAGCCACCGCCAGTCCGGAAGATCCGCCGCCTCGACGTCGGCGTACGTGAGGGTCGTCGTGGTCGTCATGGCTCCACCATGCACCCGCACGCGGCCGGTCCGCGAGGCGCTCTCCACGCCGTACGCCATGGAGGGCCTATTCAGTCCCGATCGAGCCCGGTGGTCACGCAGGCCTTGTTCCCCTCGGCGTCGGCCAGGACCGTGAACCGCGGCGCCTGCTCGTCGCTGACGAGCACCCCGCCGGCCGCGAGTGCGGCGGCTATCCGGGCGTCGGCGACCTCGGGTGGCACTCGGATGTCGAGGTGGAAGCGCTGTCGCGGCTCGTCGTGCGCGGTCGTGCGCTGGAACCAGAGGGTGGGCAGAGAACCGGAAGGGTCGTGCAGCTCCTGGTCATGGGCAGGACTGTCCTCGAGGCCGAGCACGGCACGCCAGAACGGCTTGACCCCCTCGAAGTCCGAGGTGTCGAGCGCGATCTCGAGGACGCTGGTCGCCGACGGATCCGCCGGCACCCCCAGGTCAGCGGCCGCGGCGCTGATAGCGCGCGCCAGGTCGACGTCGCGCGAGGTCACCCCGAAGACGTCGTGGCTCATCAGCTTGATGCTCAGATGCGGGTAGCGCAGGTCGAGATCGGGGTGGTGGTGTGCGTCCTCGGCCAGCGACCCGACGGCGTTGACCAGCCGGAGGCCGGTGGCGAAGTCGCCGGTGCGGAAGCGGGTGTGCAGGGCCGCGAACAGCGGGCGCCAGTCGGTGAGCCCGGCGGCCTCGACCTCGGCAAAGGACAGTGTCGATGAAGGCATGGGTCCACTCTGCACCGGGGCGGCGGCGGTCGCGACCGGCCTACGCCTCAGAGCGCGGCCAGGACCTCGCCGACGGCCAGGATCCCCCGTTCCAGCTCGTCGTACGACGTGGAGAGGGGTGAGAGACCGACCCGCAGCCCGCCGGGGTCGCGGTAGTCGGGGATCACGTCGCGCTCCCAGAGGATGGCGACGGCCTTCTGCATCTGCGGGTGACGCAGGGTGATGTGGCCCCCGCGGCGCGCGGGGTCGCGCGGCGAGACCACCTCCACGTCGTACGCCGCGAGGTGCTTCTCGGCGAGGTCAACGGCGTGGGCCGTGAGCTGCTCGGACTTCGCACGGACCGCATCGAGCCCGGCCTCCTCGAGCAGATCGACCATGTCCTGGATCGCCAGCATCCCGACGACGGCGGGGGTGCCCGAGAGGAACCTGCGGATCCCCTGGACCGGCACGTAGTCCGGGCCCATCAGGAACGGGTCCGTGTTGCCCATCCAGCCCTGGATCGGCTGGGTGAAGGTGTCGAGGTGGCGCGCGGCGACGTAGCAGAACGCCGGCGAGCCGGGCCCACCGTTGAGGTACTTGTAGGTGCACCCGGCGGCCAGGTCGACGCCCCAGGCGTCGAGCTCGGAGGGAACGACGCCGGCCGAGTGGCACAGGTCGAGCAGTACCAGCGCCCCGGCCTCGTGGGCGACCTCGGTGATCCCCGCGGCATCGGCGAGCCAGGCGGAGCGGTAGGAGACGTGGTTGACCACCACCAGGGCGGTCTGCTCCCCTACGACGTCCGCGACCTGCTCGGCGGTGAGGCCGGCCGTCGTGTCGACGTCGACCCAGCGCAGGGTCATCCCGCACTCGTCCGCGATCCCCATCGCGACGTAGCGGTCGGTCGGGAACTGGTCGCGGTCGATCACGATCTCGGTGCGCCCCGGGCGGGCCGCGATCGCGGCGCGCATCAGCTTGTAGAGCAGCACCGTCGTGGAGTCACCGACGGCGACCTGACCTGGAGCGACGCCCAGACAGACGCGCCCCAGATGGTCGCCGAGGGTGAGCGGGAGGTCGAACCAGCGCTCGTCCCAGCCGCGGATCAGTCGCACGCCCCACTCGTCCTCGACGAAGGTCCGCAGCCGCTCGGCCGTGACCGTCAACGGCCGGCCGAGTGAGTTGCCGTCGAGGTAGACCAGCGGGGACCCGGTCCCCACGAAGCGCGCCCGGTAGGCGGCGAGCGGGTCGGTCTCGTCCATCGGATGACTCATGCGGCCAGTCTCCCGCACGTCCCGGGCCCCGGGCACCCCCCGGCACTACGCTCACCGGCGTGACCGCCGCCCGGGCCTGGCATCTCCTGACAGCCGTCGTGGCCCTCGCCGCGCTCGGCCTGCAGCTCGTCCTGGTCATCAAGGGGGACGCGATCCTGGTCGACCACGACCCGCCGAACCTCGTCGAGCGGCTCCTTCGCTACGTCGCCTACTTCACCGTCGAGAGCAACATCCTGGTGCTCGTCACCACGGCGCGACTCGCCCGGGACGCGGCGTACGACGGACCCCGCTGGCGGGTGGTGCGGATCGCGGCGGTCAGCGGGATCGCGGTCACGGGGCTGGTCCACTGGTTCCTGCTCCGGCCGCTGCTCCACCTCGACGGCGCCGACCTGGTCGCCGACAAGCTCCTCCACGTCGTGGTCCCGATCCTGGCCGTCGTCGGCTGGTTGCTCTTCGGGCCTCGGCCGCGCATCGACTGGCCGGCGTGCCTGCGTGCGACGGTCTGGCCGGTCGGCTGGCTCGCGGTGATGCTCGTCTCCGGTGGCTTGACCGGGTGGTACCCCTACCCGTTCCTCGACCACCGCAAGCACGGCTGGGACCACGTCGCGGTCGTGTGCGTGGGGATCTTCGTGCTGTTCTTCGCGATCTTCGCCGGGATGCGGGAGTACGACCGGCGGGTGCGCCCGGCTCCGGTCACTGGTAGCTGACGAAGCTCACCCGCGGTGTGATCCGGCGTACCTGCTGAGGCGTGAAGCGCTTGATGTCCCAGTCGTAGAAGAGCTTGAAGCCCTGGCGGAACTGGGCCGGCCGCGCCACCGCGTGGTACGTCGCGAGCTTCTGGCCGCGGGTACCGAACCCGTCGGTGTGCTGCACCATCGCCAGCCCCGGACGGTGCACGATCCGACCGATGTCCGGGAGCATCGAGAGCCGGAACTGGTGCAGCACGAAGAGCTTCTGCGGCAGCCCCTCGCGCTCCACCAGGCGCGACAGCCACAACGAGGTCCGGTTGACCTCGGCGGCGCGCACCGAGCCGACGACGTGCGCGGGCACCCCGTGCGGGCCCATCCGCCACTCGGGGTCGAGCGCCAGGCCGACCGACGGGTCCTTCAGGGCCCAGGCCCAGCGCTTGGCGACGGTCGGGAAGTCGGCGCGGCCGGTCTGGAGGTCGAGCAGCAGGAGGGCGTCGTTGCGATGCGCGGCGCGGAGGTACTGCCGCACGTAGGAGGCCGGGATGTCGTGGCTGTAGTCGTGGTCGGGGCCCGGCGAGCCGTCCGCCACGGTGACGATCAGCTCGTAGACCGGCTGGATCTGCTCACCGGGCCTGCGGAAGGGCTCGGCGGCCCGCATCAGCCGGCGCTGCATGGTCGCTGGATCGGTCTGGCCGAGCACGCCCATCGAGCCGGTCTGGGCGGTGCCGTAGTAGGCGACGAGGAACCGGTGGTGCCCGAAGACCAGCTTGCCTCCGAGCGGCAGGTCGGGCTTCAGCCCGATCGGTGGCGTGGACTGGACGTGGTACGGCGCGTACTCGACCGCGGGCGTCACCGGGCCCGTGGGATCCCCCGGGGCGGCCGGGTCCACGGTGCCGGACGCGGGTGGCGCCGCGGCCAAGGGTGCCGACGAGTCGCCGACCCGGCCGACCAGCCCGGCCACCAGCAGCAGGGCCACGAGGCTCACCAGGGTGAGCGCGACCGGCGAGCGCAGGCGCGACAGAACGGCGTACCTCATCACGCGAGTGTGACGTGGAGGGCAAGGCAGAAGTTGTCAAAGCGCCGAACCCGTGAGCCAGGATGGGCGGATGGAGGCACGAGGGGCGGCACTGGAGCAGGCACGTCATCATGCGGAGGCCTGGCTGGCCACGCTCGACGATCGGGCCGTGCCAGCGTCGATCGACGCCGACCAGGTCGTCTGCCGGCTCGGCGACCTCCCCGACGGCCCGACGCCCGCCGCCGACGTGATCGACCTGCTGGCGGAGGCCTGCGAGCCGGGCCTGGTCGCGATCCCCTCGGGTCGTTTCTTCGGCATGGTCATCGGAGGCGCCCTACCTGCCGCCCTGGCTGCGGACTGGCTGACCTCGGCCTGGGACCAGAACATCGGGCTGCGCGCCCTCACGCCGGCTGCGGCGGCGGTGGAGGAGGTCGCCGGGCGTTGGGTCCTCGACCTGCTCGGGCTCCCGGGCGAGAGCGCGGTCGGCTTCGTGACCGGAGCCACGATGGCGAACTTCACCTGCCTCGCGACTGCCCGTGACACCGTCCTGACCCGCGCCGGCCACGACATCCGGCAGGGCCTGGTCGGCGGGCCGCGGGTCCGCGTCCTCGTCGGCGCCGAACGGCACCCGTCGGTCGACCTGCCGCTGAAGTTCCTCGGACTCGGGGCGCCGGACGTCGTACCGGTCGACACGCAGGGACGGATCCAGCCCGAGGCCCTGGCCCCCGCGCTGGCGCAGGGCGACGGGCCGGCCATCGTCGTCCTGCAGGCGGGCAACATCCACTCCGGCGACTTCGACCCGTTCGAGGAGTGCGTCGCGGTGGCCCGCGAGCACGACGCCTGGGTGCACGTGGACGGCGCCTTCGGGCTGTGGGCGGCCGCCTCGCCGCGGTGGGCCGACGACGTACGCGGGGTGGCGGACGCCGACTCGTGGGCGACCGACGCGCACAAGACGCTCAACGTCCCGTACGACTGCGGGCTGGCGATCGTCCGCGACCGGGACGCACTGGCGTCGTCGATGGCGATGCACGGTGACTACCTGATCGAGGCGACCGGCGACCCGCAGGAGCGTGTCCCCGAGCTCTCCCGGCGCGCCCGCGGGTTCGCCTCGTGGGCGGCGCTGCGCAGCCTCGGCCGCAGCGGCGTCGTCGACCTGGTCGAGCGACTGGCCGCCCACGCCCGGGCCTTCGCCGACGGCGCGACCGAGATCCCCGGCGTCGAGGTGCTCAACGACGTCGTCTTCACCCAGGTCTGCCTGAGCTTCGGAGACGATGACCGCACCCGTGCCGTCGCCGCGGCGCTCCTCGCCGACGGCACCACGTGGATGTCGGGATCGCGCTGGCACGACCGGGCGATCGTGCGGATCTCGGTGAGCAACTGGAGCACCACCGACGACGACGTACGCCGTTCGCTCGAGGCGCTGCGTCGCGCGGCGAGCGCCGTGCCGTCGTAATCCGCTGTCCCCTGGGTCGTCGTCGCGGTTGACTGACCGGATGAGACACGACCTCCTCCGTCCCGCCAAGGCCGCGCCCGGCGACCGGGTGGCCGTGGTGTCGCCGTCGTTCGCGGCACCTGCCGTCGCGCCCGCCGTGCACGAGCAGGCGATGCGGCGGCTCCAGGAGGTGACCGGGCTGGTCCCGGTGGAGTACCCGACGACCCGACGGCTGAACGCCTCCGCCGCCGCTCGGGCCGCGGACCTCAACGCCGCCTTCGCAGACCCGGAGATCCGGGCCGTCCTGGCCACCATCGGTGGCGAGGACCAGATCACGGTCATCCCGCACCTGGACCCGGACCTGGTACGTCGTGACCCCAAGCCGTTCCTGGGCTACAGCGACAACACCAACCTGTTGAGCTGGCTCTGGAGCAACGGCGTCGCGTCGTTCCACGGCGGCTCGACGCAGGTGCACCTCGGACCCGGTCCGGCCGTCGACGACATCCACGCCGCGTCGCTACGGGCGGCGCTGCTGACCGGGGGCCGGCTGGAGATCACCGAGCCCGGCGAGTCGGAGGACGTCGGGAAGCACTGGGACGACCCGGCCGCCCTCACGTCGTACGGCGATCGCGAGCCGACCGAGCCGTGGACCTGGGCCGGACCCCCGCGCGCGGTGACGGGTCCCACCTGGGGCGGGTGCATCGAGGTGCTCCAGTGGATCCTCACGGCCGGACGCTTCCCCGCCGATCCCGGCGTGCTCGAGGGCGGGGTCCTGTTGCTCGAGGCGTCCGAGGACCTGATCCCCGCGTCCGAGTTCGGCTACATCCTGCGCTCCCTCGGCGAGCGCGGACTGGTCGACGCCGTCGACGCCGTCGTGGTGTCCCGCCCGCCGACGTCCACGCTCGAGCACCGACCGAGCGCCGAGGAACGCGCCGCCAAGCGAGCCGAGCAACGCGACGTCGTGATCGAGACGGTCGGGCGCTATCACCCGGAGGCGGTCGTGGTGGTCGGCGTACCGTTCGGCCACACCAAACCCCACTGGATCCTGCCCCACGGCGGCGCGATGACGGTCGACGGCGTCGAGCGCCGGGTGTGGGCGGACTACGACTGAGCCGGCCCACGTGGCAGGGCGCGACGGTGCCGTGACCCGGGACGACACGGCGCCGAGCCCACCGAAAGCCGGTGGTGAGGGCCCTGCGGTGGCTAGCGTGGGCGCCATGTCGTGGTTCAAGAGGTCACCGGGTGACGAAACCCCCGGGGAGCCGGCGCCGGAGGTCGTGCGCCCCTCGATCGAGCCACTCTCCGAGGCCGAGGTCGAGTGGGTGCGGACGACCGTCGCCGGTCTCGCCGAGCAGGACGTGCTCGACCACAACATCGACGACCTGGGGCGGCACTACGACGAGCTGCTCACGGTCTGGCTGCGGCTGCGCGAGGCGGACCGGCCGGACCCGACCACGGTGATCACCCAGATCGGCCTCGCGTTCGGTCAGTACGTCGTCGACCAGGCCGGCCTCGAGTGGGTCGTCGCGACCGGAGCAGCAGGCCCCGAGATCGCCCTGTACCGGGCTCAGGGGGACCTCCTCGTCTACCCCACCGCCATGGTCGCCGAGCGGTGGGCGGCCGAGACGCCGGGCGTCCTGCCTCCGATGGCCCGCGCGACCGTCGAGGCCGTCCGGCCCGCTCTCTAGGCGCTTCTAGCCACAGATGGCGCCGTGAGCGGCGGACTGCACGACCTTGGCGTACTTGCCGAGGACGCCGCGCGTGTACTTCGGCGGCAGCGGCTCCCAGCCGTCCTTGCGCGACTCCCACTCCTCGTCGTCGACCTCGATGTCGATCGACCGGTTGGCGACGTCGAGGGTGATCGGGTCACCGTCCCGGACGAAGGCGATGGGACCGCCGTCGACCGCCTCGGGGGCGATGTGGCCGACACACAGCCCCGTCGTACCGCCGGAGAAGCGTCCGTCGGTGATCAGCAGGACGTCCTTGCCGAGCCCGGCCCCCTTGATCCCGCCGGTGATCGCCAGCATCTCGCGCATCCCGGGCCCTCCCTTGGGGCCTTCGTAGCGGATCACGACGACGTCTCCTGCGGTGATCGCACCGTCCTCGAGCGCGTCCATCGCGGCGCGTTCGCCGTCGAAGACGCGGGCGGTGCCGGTGAACGTCGAGTCGTCGAAGCCGGCCGACTTCACCACCGCGCCCTCTGGGGCGAGCGAGCCCTTGAGGATCGTGAGGCCACCGGTCTTGTGGATCGGGCGGTCGAGTGAGCGGAGCACGTCGTCGTCGAGGCCCGGCGGTGCGAGGTCGGCGAGGTTCTCCCCCATCGTCCGCCCGGTGACCGTGAGCGCGTCGCCGTGCATCAGGCCCGCGTCGAGCAGCGCCTTCATCACCACCGGGATGCCGCCGACCTTGTCGACGTCGTTCATCACGTAGCGTCCGAAGGGCTTGAGGTCGCCGAGGTGGGGGACCTTGTCGCCGATCCGGTTGAAGTCGTCGATGGTGAGGTCGACGTCGGCCTCGCGGGCCATCGCCAGCAGGTGGAGTACGGCGTTCGTGGAGCCGCCGAGGGCCATCACCACCGTGATCGCGTTCTCGAACGCCTCCATGGTCATGATCTGGCGCGCGGTGATGCCGAGCCGGAGAAGGTTGACCACCGCCTCCCCGGAGCGGTGCGCGAAACCGTCGCGGCGACGGTCGACCGCGGGCGGAGCGGCCGAGCCGGGGAGGCTCATCCCGATCGCCTCCGCGACGGCGGCCATCGTGTTGGCGGTGTACATCCCGCCGCACGCGCCCTCGCCCGGGCAGATCGCGCGCTCGATGCGGTCGACCTCCTCGCGGGAGATCTTGCCCGCCAGGCAGGCACCGACGGCCTCGAAGGCGTCGATGATCGTGACGTCGCGGCCGTCGACCTGACCGGGCATGATCGAGCCGGCGTACAGGAAGACGCTGGCGAGGTCGAGGCGCGCGGCGGCCATCATCATCCCGGGCAGGCTCTTGTCGCAGCCCGCCAGCAGTACCGAGCCGTCGAGCCGCTCGGCCATCATCACGGTCTCGACGGAGTCGGCGATGACCTCACGGCTGACCAGCGAGAAGTGCATCCCCTCGTGGCCCATCGCGATGCCGTCGGAGACCGAGATGGTGCCGAACTCGAGCGGGTAGCCCCCGGCTGCGTGCACGCCGTTCTTGACGGCCTTGGCCAGCCGGTCGAGGGAGAGGTTGCACGGGGTGATCTCGTTCCAGCTCGACGCGACGCCGATCTGGGGCTTCGCGAAGTCGTCGTCGCCCATGCCCACGGCGCGCAGCATCCCGCGGGCGGCGGCCTTCTCGAGGCCATCGGTGACGTCGCGCGAGCGGGGCTTGAGGTCGGGCTCGGTCATGCTCGGGAGCCTACTTCCGAGGGTGCCCACGAGGCGCCCGGTCTCATCGCGGGATGGAACCCCTCACCCGGGCTCGGTGTTTCGGACCTCACATTCCGGGTAAGGAAACCGGTACGGGGTCCTCTCGGGACCGTCCTCGGGAGGGTGTTGTGCACCTGCGGCATCGGGCCGCAGGAGAAGGGACCAGTCCCATGACCCTCGATCCTCAACCGGCCACAGCCTCGACGGCCGTTGAAGACAGCCCCGAACACCGACGCCAGGTCCGGAAGGCGGCGCTCGCCAGCACCGTCGGCACCACCATCGAGTGGTACGACTTCTTCCTCTACAACACGGCCGCGGCGCTCATCTTCCCCGCCCTGTTCTTCCCCGCCTCGACCGAGTACGCCGGTCGGCTGGAGTCGTTCGCGACGTACGCCGTGGGCTTCGCCGCCCGCCCGGTCGGTGCCGCGATCTTCGGCCACTGGGGTGACCGGATCGGCCGCAAGGCGACCCTGATCATCACGCTGCTGGGCATGGGCATCGCGACCACCCTGGTCGGCCTGCTGCCAGGAGCCAACACCTTCGCCGCTGCGCCGTACGTGCTGGTGCTGCTCCGCCTGCTCCAGGGCCTGGCGGTGGGCGGCGAGTGGAGCGGCTCGGTGCTGCTGTCGATGGAGTGGGGGGACCAGAAGCGCCGCGGGCTGATGGCGAGCCTGCCGCAGCTCGGGGTGGCGTTCGGCCTGATCCTGGGGACCGGTTTCCTCTACCTGCTGAGCTGGCAGCTGACCGACGAGCAGTTCCAGTCGTGGGGCTGGCGGATCCCGTTCGTCTTCAGCATCGTGATGGTGGCGATCGGCCTCTACATCCGGATGCGGATCCTCGAGACCCCGATGTTCGCCCGTCGGCTGCAGAAGAAGCAGATCAGTCGGCTGCCCACGATCGACGCGATCCGCAGCCACTGGAAGCCGATCCTGCTGAGCGCGCTCGCCCGCTTGTCGGAGCAGGCGCCGTTCTACGTGATCACCTCGTTCACGCTGGTCTACCTCACCGAGGAGCAGGGCTTCTCGAAGACGTTCGCGCTCGCCGCGATCCTCTCGGCCGCGGCCCTGGAGGTGGTGGCGGTGCCGCTCTTCGGTCACCTGTCCGACAACGTGGGGCGCAAGCGGATCTACATGCTCGGCGCCGCGCTCACCGGTGTGTACGGCTTTGTCATGTTCGGCGCCATGAACAGCGGCATCGCCCTGGTCGCCTTCCTCGGAGTGTTCTTCGCGTTGATCCCCCACGGCATGCAGTACGGGCCGCAGGCGGCCCTGATCGCGGAGTCGTTCCCGACCTCGTTGCGCTACGCCGGCGCCGGGATGGGCTACCAGCTCGCCTCGGTGATCGCCGGTGGTCCGGCGCCGCTGGTCGCGACGTACCTGCTCGCCCACACGGGCTCGGGTTGGTCCATCGCCGCCGCGATCCTGGGCTGCGCGATCGTCACCCTGATCGCCGTGGCGCTGATGGACGACCACAGCCACTCCGACATCGACGACGACGCGTCGTTCGGTGGGGCGACCGAGCCGACCGCGACCCGCGAGCACGCCACCGCGGGCCGGTCTGTGTGAGGGGGGTGCGGGTCGCCGTGCTCAGATGACGGCGGCCCGCACGACGCACACATCGGGCAGGTCCTTGTGGATCTCGGTCCAGGTCGCGCCCTCGTCGGGTGAGGCCCACACGCCACCGTTGCGACCGCCGAAGTAGATGCCCGGCGTGGCGTGGGTGTCGACGCACATCGCGTCGCGCATCACCGCGACGAAGTACTGGTCGGGCAGCGCCCCGTCCCCGAGCGGCGCCCAGTGGTCGCCGCCGTCGGTCGAGCGCCACACGCGGGCGTGACCGTCGACCGGCCAGCGGGCGCCGGCGTCGATGATCGGGAAGGCGAAGACGGTCTCGGGGTCGTGGGGATGGACCACGATCGGGAAGCCGAACTCCGACGGGAGTCCGGGCGCGATGTCCTGCCAGGTGTCGCCCCCGTCGTCGGAGCGGTAGACCCCGCCGTGGTTCTGCAGGTAGAGCCGGTCGGGACGCGCGGGATGCCGGGTGACCTTGTGCACGCACTGGCCGAACTCGGGGTAGCTGCGGTCACCGGGCATGAACTCCGCCTTCACGCCGGTGTTGGACGGGTACCAGGAGTCGCCTCCGTCGTCGGTGCGGTAGACGCCGCCGGTCGAGATGGCGGCGAGCACCTTCTCCGGCTCCTGCGGGTGAGGCAGGATCGTGTGGAACGCTTGGCCGCCGTAGCCGGCGTTCCACTCCTTGCGCTGGGGGTTCTCCCACAGGCCTCGCTCGAGCTGGAAGGTCTCACCGCGGTCGGTCGACTTGAAGATCGCGCCGGGCTCGGTGCCGGCGTAGACCACGCCGTCCTCCACGCCGGGGGTCAGCTGCCAGACGCGGGCGACGGCCTCACCGGTGTCCTCGGGGAAGCGGACGGCACCGTTCGGCGTCTCCTGCCAGGTCTCGCCGAGGTCGTCGGAGCGCCACACCTGCGGGCCGAGCCAGCTCGAGCTGGCGCCGGTGAGAAGCCGAGGACTCTCGCCGCGGGTGTCGATCAGGGCGGAGTAGACCTCCTCCATCGCGAAGTGGGGCCCGGCCCACGACCAGTCCCGGCGGGCCTCGTCCGAGCGTCCGATCCACAGACCCTTGCGTGTCCCCACCATCAGCAGCGTTCCGGCCATGACCATTCCTCCCCGCGACTATTCCTGTTAGGAACAGTAGTCTGGTGGCGTCATGAGTCAAGAGCTGCCGTGGGCCCTGCCGACGACCTCCTACGCCGTGCTCGGTCTGCTGACGTTCGGCGACGAGCTGACCGGCTACGAGGTCAAGCAGCGGGCCGACAACACGCTGCGCTTCTACTGGGTCGCGCCGGCGATGAGCCAGATCTACTCCGAGCTCGCGCGGCTCACGGATCACGGCCTGGTCGAGCCGACCACCTCGGACGGCGAGGGCCGCCGCACGACGACGTACCGGATCACCTCGAGCGGCCGTTCGGCACTGGCGAGCTGGATGGCCGAGGGTCCGGTCGGGTTCCCGGTGCTCAAGCACTCGGTGCTGCTGCGGTTGCTGATCGGGCACGTCGGCGAGCCCGAGCGGATCCGGACGATGCTCGAGGAGTACGTCGCCGAGCTCGCAGTCGCGCGGGACGACCTGCGCAAGGTGCGCGACTCGTTGCGCGAGGCCGACGGTCCGGGCGAGGTCTTCCACTACCCGTCCGTGGTCGCCGACTGGGGCCTCGACTACTACGCCGCGGAGGCACGGCACACGCGCAAGGCACTCGACCGACTCTCCATCGCGACCGACTCGGAGGAACCGTGACCAGCAAGACGCTCTACTCGTGCACGATGTCGCTCGACGGCTTCATGGCCGGTCCGGGTGGTGACATGCAGTGGCTGAACAAGCATGTCGGGCCGAACCCGGTCGCCGAGGGCGTCGTACCGCAGGTCGGGTCGCTGCTGGTGGGTCGCCGTACCTTCGACGGCGACGACCCGAACCGCGGCACCGACCAGGAGGGTGCGTTCGGCGGTCAGTGGCACGGACCGTCGTTCGTGCTCACGCACTCGCCGCCCGCGGAGCCGGTGCCCGACACCACCTTCGTGACCGACCTCGAGTCGGGGGTCGCGGCGGCGCGCGAGGCCGCCGGCGGGCGCTACGTGAACGTCCTCGGCGCCGACGTCGCGCGCCAGTGCCTCGCGGCGGGGCTGCTCGACGAGGTCCTGGTGCTGGTCGTCCCCGAGCTCCTCGGCGACGGCACCCGCCTCTTCGCCTGGCCCGGCGGCCACTCGGTCGACCTCCGGCTGCGGGAGTTCTCCGAGACCAACGGCACCGCCAACCTCTGGTACGACGTCGTCCGCTGACCTGGCACGCGCGCGACGCCACCCGACGTCGACCTGGCACGGGCGCGACACCAGGCAACGTCGACCTGGCACGTGCGCGACGCTGCCCGACGTCGACCTGGCACGGGCGCGACGCCAACCGACGTCGACCCGGCACGGGCGCGACGTCAGCAACCCTCCAGGTCGGCCGGGATCGCCGGGTCGGCGCCCTGAGTCGTCGCGCGATCGCCAGGTCAGCGCCCTGAGCCGTCGCGCGATCGCCAGGTCAGCGCCCTGGGAGGTCGCGGAATCGCCAGGTCAGCGGTCTGGGTAGGTTGCGGGGGTGCTGTCGAGGATCCCGCCGGTGTGGCTGGTGGTGGTCGGCATCCTGTCGGTGCAGCTCGGCGCCGGGATCGCGAAGAACCTCTTCGACGACGCGGACCCGACCACGCTGGTCTGGCTACGGCTGGCCACGAGCGCGGTCATCCTTGCCGCCATCGCCCGGCCCGCACTGCGCGGCCGTACGACGGACGACTGGCGGGTCGCGATCGCCTTCGGGGTCACCCTCGGGACGATGAACTGGGCGATCTACCAGTCCTTCGCCCGGATCCCGCTCGGGATCGCGGTGACCATCGAGTTCCTCGGCCCGCTGGCGCTCGCCGTGTTCGGAAGCCGTCGCCCGCGCGACCTGCTGTGGGCGTTCCTCGCCGCGATCGGGGTGGCGCTGCTCGGCCTCCAGCCCGGCGAGCTGACCTGGGCCGGCGTCGGCTTCGCGCTGCTTGCGGCCGCCTCGTGGGCGGCGTACATCCTGCTGAGCGCCTCGACCGGGCGCCGCTGGCCGGGCCTCGACGGACTGACGGTCGCCAGCGTGGTGGCAACGCTGATGCTCACGCCGTTCCTCGTCGCCTTCTCCGGGCGCGGGCTCGGGGACCCGCAGGTCCTCGTCGTAGGCGCCTTGGTCGGGCTGCTGAGCTCGGTGATCCCCTACTCGTGCGAGCTGACCGCGCTCCGCACGATCCGGCCGTCGGTGTTCGGCATCCTGATGAGCCTCGAGCCGGCCGCCGCCGCCCTGGCGGGCATCGTCGTCGTCCATGAGTTCCTGACCGGGGTCCAGTGGCTCGCGCTCGCGTGCGTCGTGCTCGCGAGTGTCGGGGCGACCCGCACGGAGTCGCGCCTGACCGCTCCGGCCCCCGACTGAGCGTCGACCGCGTGCCAGGTCAGCGCTCTGCAGCGTCGCCCGCGTGCCAGGTCAGCGCTCTACCGCGTCGACCGCGTGCCAGGTCAGCGCCCTACCGCGTCGACCGCGTGCCAGGTCAGCGCCCTACCGCGTCGCCCGCGTGCCAGGTCAGCGCACCAGATCGATCCGCGTCTCGGTCTGGGGCCAGCCGACGTCGGCGAAGGCGCGTGCCATCGGGACGTTGGCGTTGTCGGTGTCGGCGACCAGGACCGTCGCGCCGGAGGCGACCAGCTCGCGGGTCTGCCAGGCGAGCAGCTCACGCCCGTGACCGCGGCCGCGATGGTCGCGACAGACGCCGACGAACAGCACGAACGCCCGGCCGGTCTGCATCAGCCGGCCCGACACCAGCCCGACCAGCTCGCCGGCCGGGTCCGTCGCCAACCGGATGCACTCCACCGGGTCGGCCGCGAGCAGCGCAGCGAGGCTCTCCCGGCAGGCCTGCTCGAAGCCGAGCTTCTCGATCAGCTCGGCGTCGTGGGCGTCCAACGTCTCGCGCATGACCTCGCGGTGGCAGGCGGCCAGCCGCGGATCGTCCGGGCCTGTGGGCTGCTCGAGGAACAACCCGGTCGGTACGCCGTCCCCCAACCCCGCGGGCGGCTCGAACTCGTAGTGCCGCCGCTCCACGAGCAGCCGCCAGCCGGCCGCACGGAACGAATCTGCCACGGGTGCCAGCGATGGGTCGTCGAAGGTCGCGTCCGTCGGCGCGAAGATGCACGCCTCCTCCGCGCCGGCCGCGACGGCCTCCTCGGTGGCGTGGGCGACCAGTGCCCGCGCCACCACGGGATCGGCCGGCAGCCCGACGTGGTCGAGCACGAAGACCCGGTCGTCGGGTGCCTCGGCCCCGAAGGCGGCGAGGACGCCGAGCGGCGCGGGGTGGTCGACGTACCGGACGGCCCACACCCAGGCGGGCCGGCGCCGTCCCGAACGGAAGGTGTCGCGGAGATGCTCGTCGCCGCGGATCCGGCGCTGGGTCGGCGAGTCCACGGGCAGAGGGCTGGCGGCGAGCAGGGCGATCGCCTCGTCGGCGGAGGCGGGGTGGAAGAACTGCAGGGCAGACATGGGTTCCTCAGATCTGGGAACCGGCCTCGTCCCGGAGGCCGGTGAGCGGCGGGGTCATCGCGGCCTCCTTCGTCTCGTCGGTGGCGCTCACGCTAGGGGTCGTCGTCGGCGGCGACAACGGCTTTTCGACCGTCCCGACGATGACCACCCGGCGCGCGGCCCGGCGCAACGTGGTCAGCACGGCCGGTCCGAGTACGACGATCGCGACCGCGTTGGTGATCGCGCGCCCGGTGTCGAAGGAGCCGGTCGAGGTGATCAGCGTGTAGATCAGGAAGCGGTGGAGGTTCACCACCATCGGGTCGCCGGGCACGAACGCGAGGCCGGTGTGGCCGGGTACGGCGATGCCGAGGACGAAGGGCCACGACGAGAGGTTGAGCAGCAGCCCGAACGCGTACGCCGCCACGACGCCGTACGCCGCCAGCATCAGGATCTCGGCCCGGCCGGTGAACCGACGGGGCAGCAGCCCGGCACCCATCCCGACCCACGCCGAGCAGAGCATCTGGTACGGCAGCCACGGGCCGACCCCGCCGGTGAGGAGCGCCGAGGCGAACAACGACGTGCAGCCGAGCACGAAGCCGAAGCCCGGCCCGAAGACCCGGCCGCCCAGGATCAGCAGGAAGAACACCAGCTCCACGCCGCCGGTGCCCGGCGACAGCCCGCGCAGGACGGCGTTCACCGCCGACAGCACCCCGAGCACGGCGAGCACCCGAGGGTCGAGGCCGCCCTCGGTCACCTCGGCCAGCACCACCACGATCACCACCGGCAGCAGGGCGAGGAAGATGAACGGCGGACCGACCTGGCCCCCGGCGGGGCTGCGCACGAGCAATGGCCAGATCAGCATCATCAGCCCGGCGACGGACGCGACGCCGAGGATCAGTGCGGACCGTCGGCCGAGCGGTACGGCGTGCCGCCGGGTCATCGCGGCACCTCGTCGACCCGCAGCCAGCCGGGACCGAGGATCTTGGTGACCTGCGGGGCGAAGGCCGGCGACGCGGCCAGCACGTCGCGGGTCGGCCCGTCCGAGACGACCTCGCCCTCCGCGAGCACCACCACCTGGTCGGCGGCCAGGGCGGCGAACTCCACGTCGTGGGTCGCGACCATCACCGCATGCCCGTCGTCGACGAGCACCCGGAGCACGGTCGCCAGCTCTGCCTTCGCCGGGTAGTCCAACCCGCGGGTCGGCTCGTCGAGCAGCAGCACGGGCGGGGCACCGACGAGCACCACGACCAGCGCCAGGGCCAGCCGCTGACCCTCGGACAGGTCCCGCGGATGGGTGTCGTCGGGGATGTCGGGCACCAGCCGGTCGAGGAGCTTGCGGGCCTCCCCCGAGCCACCGTCCGCAGCCAGGCACTCCTCGGCGACGGTCTCGAGATAGAGCAGGTCGGCAGCGGTCTGCGGCACCAGCCCGACGAGGGTGCGACGCAGGGCCGGCGCCTGCGTGGCGGGGTCCGTGCCGGAGACCTCCACGCGTCCGGCCCGGCGCTCGCGACTGCCCTGCAGGGTCCACAGGAGCGTCGACTTGCCGGACCCGTTGCGCCCCATCAGGGCCGTCACGGTGCCGGGCCGCAGCCGCACGCTCGCGCCCCTGAGCGCGACGGTCGCGCCACGCACCACGGTGAGCTGCTCCCCCACCGCCACCGGCGCGCCGTACTCCTGGGGGGCGGTGACGGGAGGCGCACCGAGGTCGAGCCCGCGCGCCAGCCGTCGGGCGTCGCGCACGGTCACCGGCAGCGGGTCCCAGCCGAGGCGGCGGCCGAGCTCGGTGATCGGGGGTACGACGGGCGAGGCGGCGAGGATCCTGGCGGGCTCGTCGGCCCGCACCCGTCCGTCACCGGTGAGCAGGAACATCCGGTCGGCGAACGGGACCACCCGCTCCAGCCGGTGCTCGGCCACCAGCACCGAGAGTCCCAGGTCGTGCACGAGCCGGGTCAGGGTGGCGAGCACCTCCTCGGCCGCGGTCGGGTCGAGAGCGGAGGTCGGCTCGTCCAGCACGAGCACGCGCGGGTGCATGGTCAGCACCGAGCCGATCGCGACCCGTTGCTGCTGACCTCCGGACAGGGTGCGCAGGTCACGGGCTCGCAGGTCGGCGACGCCGAGCAGATCGAGGGTCTCCTCGACCCGGCGGCGCATGGTGCCGGGGGCGAGCCCGAGCTGCTCCATGCCGTAGGCGAGCTCCTCCTCGACGGTGTCGGTGACGAAGCCCGCCGCCGGGTCCTGGCCGACGTAGCCGACCAGGTGGGCGCGCTCGCGCGGCGGCTCGTGCACGACCGAGCGACCGTCGATCAGTACGTCGCCGGACAGGGTCCCGCCGCTGAAGCGCGGGACCAGCCCGGTCACGATGCCGAGCAGGGTGGACTTGCCGACGCCGGTGCGCCCGGAGACGACGACCAGCTCGCCCTCGTCGAGAGCCAGGTCGACGTCACGGAGGACCGGACGGTCGGCGTACCCGAACCCGACACCGCGCAGCTCGATCACCCGGCACCTCCCCGCGGGACGGCGGGACGCGGAGCGCACAGGGCGCCGCCGATGGCGATGCCGCCGGCCGCGAGTGCGAGGAGGCTGAGGGTGGGTGCGACGGTGAGCGACGGGTAGGCGATGGTCAGCTCGTGGTGCGACATCCACCAGACCACCATCGCCACCACCCCGCCCGACGCCGCCACGACTGCCTCCGGCCAGAGCCACGGAGCCGGGCGGTAGCGGGTGCGTCCGACCCGGCGGCCGGCACCCCGGACCGCCAGCAGCGACACGACCACCCCGACCGCGAGCATCGGGGTGCCGACCCAGGCGGGCGTCGTCTGGTCGAGCGCGCCGTAGACGCCGATGCAGATCGCGCAGAGGCCGAGGAGCATCAGTCCCCCGGTGGTACGTCGTTCGCGTGCGGTGGCGCCGGCCGTGCGGCCATAGCCGCGAGTGTCCATGCCCGCCGCCAGCGCGAGGGATCGTTCCAGCGAGTCCTCGAGCACCGGCACGAGCAGCCGCCTGAGCCCGCGGACCTTGCCGCCCTCGCCGCCACGCAGGGTCTGGGCGGCCCTGACCCGTCGGAAGCTGTCGGCCAGGTGCGGCAGCATGGTGATCGCCACGACCAGGGCGCTGCCGATCTCGTAGAGCGCCGGAGGCACCGAGCGGAGCAGTCGCTTGGGGTTGGCCAGCGCGTTGGCGGCGCCGACGCAGATCACGATCGTGGCGAGGCGGAGCCCGTCGTACAGGCCGAAGAGCAGCGACTCCTGGGTGACCGACCCGAGCAGCCGGAGCCCCAGCGTCCAGTGCGGCAACGGGATCGTCGGCAGGTGGAGCAGCACCCGGCCGCCGTCGCCTCCGCCGACGAGGATCCGGAAGACCACGCGGATCACCACGATCGCCAGGCCGAGCCAGAGGTACAGGCGGAACGAGTCGGCCCACGGCTGCGCGCTGCGACGGGCCGACACCGCCAGGCAGGCCACCCCGATCAGCATCAGGAGCAGCCACGGGTTGGTGGTGAACGAGGCCGCGACAGCCAGGCCGACGGCCCAGAGCCACCAGGCGACCGGGTGCAGGTCCCGCGGAAGGCGGGCGACCGCGAGGCGGGCGCGCATCAGGGACCGCCGGCGCGTTTCCGTCGTACGAAGGCCACGGCGCCCGCCGCGACGAACAGCGCACCGACCAGGACCGGTGCCACCCAGCCGGGAAGGCCGGAGTCCGATTCCGCCGCCGCACTGGTCAGAGGCTCGGCCGCCTCGGCGGTCGGTACGCCGGTCTGGCTCGACGTCGGGGCTGCCGACGGCGGCGCTGACGGGCTCTTGTTCGCATGATGGCGCGCGGGACGTGCTGACGCCGACGAGTCGGACGGGCTCGGGGAGCCGGACGACGTCGCGGTCGGCGAGGACGTCGCGGGAGCGGAGCTGGGGCCCCCTGCTGGCGACGAGGATGCGTGATGCGTCGGCGACGACGACGGATGACGTGTGGGTGACGCGGTCGGCGACGCGCTCGCGTGGGCGGTGGGCGTGATGCTCGGGGCCGACTTGCCGTCGCCGCCCTGCCAGGAGAGCGCGACGTAGCCGCCGTCGGGGACCTGGAGGGAGGAGGCCCCGGACGACGAGTAGACCCACGTCCCGGACTTCCCGTCGGACCACCACAGCGACCAGTACGCGTCGGACGGCGGCGTGTTCACACACGGGTCGCTCGCCGGCGCCCCGTCGACCCGGCAGACGAAGCCGGGCTGGCGCTGGACGTACGCCAGGTGGTGACCGACGTCCGTCAGCTGGGTGAGGGCGGTCTTGCCGCTGCCGTTGGCGTCACAGGCCGACTGGGCGCCGCCACCGAGCTCGTGGAAGTCGACGACCACGGTGACGCCGTGCGCGCCGGAGCAGGATGCCGCCTGCGCCGGCGCGGACACGCCGAGCCCCGCCGCCGCGGTCAGCACGACCGCGGCGACGAGGCGTACGACGTGACGGAGCATGCGGGTCAGGCCGGGCAGCCGAGGGCGACCAGCGCCGGAGCCGCCTGCGAGGTTGCCCGCCGCCACTGGTCACGGGTCGTCTTGTTGATCCCGCTCTTCTTTCCGGCCTTGAACGCGGGGCCGTTGTAGGCGATCGCACCCGACTCGGCCGCCAGGCGCGAGCTGGCGGGAGGACGAGTCACCTGGAGGCCGCGCACCCATTGCGCCGCGTGCTGCGCGTCCACGCAGTCGCCGGCGGTGAGCAGTGCCCAGCCGGCCAACCCAGTGCTGTTGGTGTTCTTGGGCGAGGTGGTCGTGCCTCCGCGGAAGCTGCCGTCGGCCTTCTGCTGGCCCAGCAGCCAGGTCGTGGCGTCGGTGAGGGCCGCGGCGAGCTCAGTGTGCGAGCCGGCAAGGTCGGTCAGCTCGATCACGGCCAGGGCAGTGGTGTCGAGGTCCGAGGGACTGGTGGCACCGCAGGCCTGGTTGGTCGACGTCTTGCTGCGGGTGAAGTCGAGCCGGAAGAAGCCCGCCGCGCACTGCTGCTGCAGCAGGAACGTCAGGGCGTCCTCGCCGGCGGGGTTGCCCGCCTCGAGCAGGCCCCGGGTGACGAAGATCTGGCCGATCACGTTGGAGAAGTCGCCGAACGCGGATCGGTCCTCGATCCGCCCGGTGGTCGGCGCGGTCGTGCTCACCCGCTGGGCGGTACGACGTACCAGGTTCACGCCGCCGAAGGCGGACTCCCCGCCGCCCGTGGTCTCAGCGAGTACGAGCAGCTTGCCGAGTGCGCCCGCAAAACGCTCCTTCTTGGCGCCGGTGTAGTCGGCGACATGGTGCGAGAGCGCGGTGCGCGCCGCCTTGACCTTGGCGCCATGGAGCCCGACCGCGTGCAGCGCGAAGACCGTGTCGGCGGTGAGGCCGTAGTCGTCGAAGCCGAACTGGAAGTTGTGGATGACGCCGTGCCGGAGTTGGTCCGCCAGCCAGTCGGCGGACCGCGCGGTCGACGGGTTGGTCGGGATCGACAGGGTGGCCGAGGCCGGTGCGGCGGCCTGTGCCGGTGCACCGGCTGCTACCAGGGAGACCGCCAGGGCGGAGGAGACGAGTGCCGTGACGGCACGATGGATCAGGGACATGCTTTCCTTCCCGCTGCGACAGCGAGAAGGCGCCGATGATCGGGCGGGCCCACCCGCTGCTTTTCCACGACAGCGTGTGTTCGGAACGCGTCGTGACAGGTGTTCCGGCTCGCCGTGCATGCACGGCCTACGGTTGCGGGTCAGCGCCGGACTCGGACCGGCTTCCCCCACCACGGGCGTAACTGGGTTGTGATCATCGGCAGCATAGTCGCGCCGACATCCGGGGACCCAAACGCTGTCCCAGCCGGTCACACGCGCCACATCGCGGGGTCACTTCTCGCGCTTCCCGGGCGTTGCAACGGCCAGGCAGCGTGGGAGTCGCCGGTGGACCGGCGATCCCGACCGGACCTCAGCCCAAGCGCTCGAGGATCAGCTCGCGCACGCGGCCGGCGTCGGCCTGGCCGCGCATCTCCTTCATCACCGCGCCGATCAACGCACCGGCCGCCGCGACCTTCCCGTCGCGGATCTTCTCGGCGACGTCGGGGTTCGCGGCGATCGCGTCGTCGACAGCGGCGGCCAAGGCCCCGTCGTCCGAGACGATGCCGAGTCCCCGGGCGGCGACGATCTCGTCGGGGGTGCCCTCACCCTCGAGCAGCCCGTCCAGGACCTGCCGCGCGAGCTTGTCGTTGAGCGTGCCGTCCTCGACCAGGGCCTGCACCCTGGCCACGTCGGCCGGGGTGACGCCCAGCGAGGCGAGGTCGGTCTCCGACTCGTTGGCACGCCGGGCGAGCTCACCGAGCCACCACTTCCGGGCGGCCTGCGGCGTGGCGCCCGCGCCGATGGTCTCCTCGACCAGGGCCAGCGCTCCGGCGCCGACGGTGTCGCGCATCTCGAGGTCGGAGAAGCCCCAGGCCTCCTGCAGTCGGGCACGCTTCTCGTGCGGCGGCTCCGGCAGCGTCGTGGCCAGCTCCGCGACCCATTCCCGGCTCGGCGCCATCGGCACCAGGTCGGGCTCGGGGAAGTAGCGGTAGTCCTCGGCGTCGGACTTCTCACGCCCGCTCGTGGTCACGCCGGTGTCCTCGTGCCAGTGCCGCGTCTCCTGCAGGATCGAGCCCGCCGCCGGCCAGGATCGCGGCGTGCCGGCGCATCTCGAAGCGGGCGGCCCGCTCGACCGAGCGCAGGGAGTTCACGTTCTTGGTCTCGGTGCGGGTGCCCAGCGTGGCCTCGGACTCGAGCGACGAGGGCTTCGGGGCGAGGGAGAGGTTCACGTCGCACCGCAGCGATCCCTGCTCCATCCGGACGTCGCTCACGCCGAGGCCGAGGAGCAGCTCGCGCAGCTGGGCGACGTACGCACGGGCCACCTCGGGCGCCTTCGCGCCGGTGCCGAGCACGGGCTTGGTGACGATCTCGATCAGCGGGATGCCGGCCCGGTTGTAGTCGACGAGGGAGTAGTCGGCGCCGTGGATCCGGCCGGTGCTGCCGCCGACGTGGAGAGACTTGCCGGTGTCCTCCTCCATGTGGGCGCGCTCGATCCCGACCCGGTAGGTCTCACCGTCCACCTCCACGTCCATGTAGCCCTCGAACGCGATCGGCTCGTCGTACTGGCTGGTCTGGAAGTTCTTCGGCATGTCCGGGTAGAAGTAGTTCTTCCGAGCGAACCGGCACCACTCGGCGATCTCGCAGTTGAGGGCGAGCCCGATCCGGATGGCCGACTCCACCGCCTTCGCGTTCACGACCGGCATCGAGCCCGGCAGCCCGAGGCACGTGGGGCAGGTCTGCGTGTTGGGCTCGGCGCCGAACTCCGTGGGGCAGCCGCAGAACATCTTGGTCGCGGTGTTGAGCTCGACGTGGACCTCGAGCCCGAACGCCGGGTCGAACTGGGCGAGCACATCGTCGTACGACATCAGCTCGGCGGTCATCCGCGGGCTCCTTCCAGTGCCGGCGCCTGGTCGAGCAGCCGACCGCCCCACTCGCGCGCGAGCAGCGCCTCGAGGGCAGCGCCGACGCGGTAGACCCGGTCGTCCTGCAGGGCCGGAGCCAGGATCTGTACGCCGGCGGGCAGGCCGTCCTCGTCGGCCAGGCCGCTCGGGACCGAGATCCCGGGGACCCCGGAGAGGTTGGCCGGGATGGTGGCCAGGTCGTTGAGGTACATCGCCAACGGGTCGTCGACCTTCTCGCCGAGCTTGAACGCCGTCGTCGGGGCCGTCGGACTGACCAGCACGTCGGCCTGCTCGAACGCCGCGTCGAAGTCGCGCGCCACCAGGGTGCGGACCTTCTGTGCCTGGCCGTAGTAGGCGTCGTAGTAGCCGCTCGACAGGGCATAGGTGCCGAGGATGATCCGGCGCTTCACCTCGTCGCCGAAACCCGCCTCACGCGTGGCACGCATGACGTCCTCCGCGCTGGGGTTGCCGTCGGGGGTCACCCGCAGCCCGTAGCGCATCGCGTCGAAGCGGGCCAGGTTGGAGGACGCCTCCGCCGGCAGGATCAGGTAGTACGTCGCGAGCGCGTGCACGAAGGAGGGGCACGAGACCTCGACGACCTCGGCCCCCGCCTTGGTCATCAGCTCGACCGACTCGCGGAAGCGGGCCAGGACCCCGGCCTGGTAGCCCTCGCCGCCCAGCTCGGTCACGACGCCGATCCGTACGCCGGTCAGGTCGCCGTCGGCGCCACGGCGCGCGGCGTCGACGAGGGCCGGCAGCGGCTGCTCGATGCTGGTCGAGTCGAGCGGGTCGTGGCCGCCGATGATCTCGTGGAGCAGGGCGGCGTCGAGGACGGTCCGGGTGACCGGGCCCGCCTGGTCGAGGGAGTTCGCCAGGGCCACGAGCCCGTAGCGGGAGACCCCGCCGTACGTCGGCTTCATGCCGACGGTGCCGGTCACCGCACCCGGCTGGCGGATCGAGCCACCGGTGTCGGTGCCGATCGCCAGCGGTGCCTCGTAGGCCGCGACCGCGGCCGCGCTGCCACCGCCGGAACCGCCCGGGATGCGGCTGAGGTCCCACGGGTTGTGCGTGGGGCCGTAGGCGCTGTGCTCGGTCGAGGAGCCCATCGCGAACTCGTCCATGTTGGTCTTGCCCAGGATCGGCAGGCCGGCCGCACGCAGCCGCGCGACGACCGTGGCGTCGTACGGCGGCACCCAGCCCTCGAGGATCCGCGACCCACAGGTCGTGGGCAGCCCGCGGGTGGCGAGCACGTCCTTGACCGCGATCGGTACGCCGTCCAGCGCGCTCGCCGGCGACCCGGAGGCGCGGCGCTCGTCGGCAGCCGCCGCGTCTCGGAGGGCTCCCTCCGCGTCGACCTGGAGGAAGGCGTGCACGGCCTCGTCGACCTCGGTGATCCGGTCGAGGTGGGTCTGGGTGACCTCGACGCTGGTGGTGTCTCCTGAGGCCAGCGCGTCAGCGATCTCGGCGGCGGTCCGCGTCTCCACGCTCATTGCTCGTCTCCGAGGATCCTCGGCACCTTGAACCGCTGCTGCTCCACCTCGGGGGCGCCGCTCAGGGCCTCCTCGGCGGTCAGCCCGGGGCGCACCACGTCGGCACGGAAGACGTTGGTCAGGGGCAGGGCGTGGGACGTCGGCGGGATGTCGTCGGACGCCACGTCGTTGATCGAGGCCACCGACTCGAGGATCACGCTGAGCTGAGGGGCGAGATGGTCGAGCTCGGCATCGGAGAGGTCGATGCGCGCGAGGTCGGCCAGGTGGGCGAGCTCGTCGCGGCTGATCTCGACCGCGCTCGACCCGGAGATCGCGGGGGACGCGCCGGTGCCTGCGGAGGTGTCGGGCATGGCCTCATCCTAGGGAGCAGCGATCCGCACCCAACCCATCGGGCCGATGGGGCATCTGACGAGATGCCGGGCAGGTCGAGCGGAGGAGGCACCATGGCTCGACCCCCGTCAGACGAGGCCTACACCGAGCTCAGCGACAGTGCGCACGTCTTCCATGTGCAGGGCTCGACCCTGACGACGTGCAGCACGTCGACGGGCGATTGCAACGACACCTCGGTGCCGCCGCTGGGCGCGAACGCGTTCGTCCGGTACGCCGGACGCGCGTTCGAGAGCTGACCTCTGCCAAACCGCCACGAAACCCGTGCCTCCGCAGTTACCGTGGATGCCTCATGACTGGTGTCCGCGAGTCCGAGATCGATGGTGTCCTGTGCTTCTGGGTAGACATGGGTCGCCCGGCTTCGTGCGCCCATCTGATCTTCCGCCAAGGCCTGGCCGACGAGCCTCTCCACGAGAGCGGTTGGCTGCACCTCCTCGAGCACCTCGCGCTGCTCGACCGCGAGACCCTGACCCGCCCGATCGAGGGGCGGATCTCCCTGCTGCGCACGCACTTCGCCGCCTTCGGCGGACCGGAGGCCATCACCCAGCACGTCGGCGACCTCGCCCGGTGGCTGGCCGAGCCCGACCTGCGCCTGCTGCCCCGTGAGCGGGGCCTGCTGCAGGCGCAGGCACAGGAGTCACGCGACCAGCTGACCCGCTCCCTGACCTGGCGGTACGGCGCGTCCGGGCCGGGCGTTGCCAGCTATGCCGAGATCGGCGCGGTGCGTGCCACCGACCACCTGCTGATCGAGCGCTCCCGCCGCGTGTACAACGCCGCCAACGCGATCCTGGTGCTGGACGGCCCGCCGCCGGAAGGGTTCCGGGTGCCGCTCCCGGCGGGCGAGTACTCCACCGCGCCGACGGCCGAGCCGGTCGGACGGGCACTGCCCGCGGCCTACCGCGACGAGGTCGGTCTCACGCTCAGCGGCGTGGTCACCCGCACCCACGAGGCCGGGTTCCTCCCCGTCGTCCTCGAGCGCGCGCTGCACGACGGGCTACGACGGCACAGCGGCGGCGCCTACGGGCTCTGGTCCTCGATGTCGGACGTCGACAACGGCCACGCTGTCGTCGCGGGCGGTTCCGAGGTCGTGGACGAGATGCTGCCGACGCTCGCCATGGCAGCACTCGAGATCACCGGCCAGCTCGCCGAGAACGGCGTGCCGCGCGAGTGGGTCCAGGAGGCGGTCGACCGGCGCCTGCGCGTCCTCGAGTCGCCGGCCGCCAGGGTCGAGACCGCCCTGGAGGCGGCGTACGCCGCACTGAGCGACCGGGTGCCGATGTCCTACGAGGAGCTCCTCACCCAGCTGCGCGAGACCGACCCGACGCGGGTCGACCTGGCCGCCCAGGAGCTGCACGCCTCCCTGCTGGTCGGCCTTCCCGAAGCCGCTCCTCTCTCCCGGTCCATCCCCGAGGTGTCGTTCCCCGAGTCGCGGCCCCGTGGCAACGGCGACAAGCACAGTCACGTCAACTGGCCCGCCGACATGACGACCTTCTCGGTCGACGAGAACGTCGCCGAGCGGCTCACCGGCAGCCTGTGCCGCTCCATGCGGCTCGGCGACGTCGTCGCCCTGCTCGCCTGGCGCGACGGCGCCCGTCACCTGATCGGCCGCCAGGGAGACGTCCTCGAGATGGAGCCGCGCGAGTGGGTGCGCGGCAAGGAGCTGACCAAGGCCCTCGACGGCGCGATCCCGCCCGACCTGCACGTCGCGATGTCCGACCGGGCGGTGACCTTCCAGCGGATGAGCGTGACCGAGCGCGCCGCCTCGTCCTTCGCGCGCGTGGCCAACACCCGGGTCGGCCTGTCCTCGTTGCTGGGCGTGGTGACGCTGCTGGCGCTGTGGGGAATCATCGGTGGCCACCTCGTCGTCGGCGTCGTCCTCCTGGTGCTGGCTGGAGCGTTGGGCGCCCAGCTGTGGCGCACGGAGATCGGGCACGCACCGACGGCGTCGGCGCCGCCCCCGTCTGCCACCTAGTCACGCGATGCCGCTCGCCGCGCTCCGGGACGGCCGCACGCTGGCCTGGTCCGAGGTGGGAGACCCTCTGGGCCGACCGGTGCTGTTCTTCCACGGCTGCCCCGACACCGCCCGCGTGACCTGGAGTGGGGACGACGCGGCGCGCGGGCTCGGCGTACGCCTGATCGCGGCCAACCGGCCGGGATACGGCGCCTCCACCCCGGCCGGTCCGTCGTACCGGCGCGTCGCCGACGACGCCATCGCGCTCGCCGACGAGCTGGGGCTCGACCGCTTCGGGGTGCTCGGGATGTCGGTCGGCGGCAGCTTCGCCTTGGCCTGCGCCGCCTACCACCCCGACCGGGTGCACGCCGCCGGGCTGGTCGCGGCCCCCGGCGAGGCTCCTCGCATGGATCCCCCGTGGACCCGCGACGACGTCGACGCGGACGGCCGGAGCTGGTACGCCGCGCTGGCCGACGGCCACGTCGAGGACAACGTCGAGACCGTGCGCCCCGACTTCCTGGCCTACCGGGCGGGGGTGGATCCCGAGGACCCCGACGACGCCGCCCTGGCGGAACGCTGGACGATCGGGCTGCCCGCCGAGGATCGGCTGCTGCTCGTCGACCGGACCGCGGCCGACCTCGCCACCGATGCTCGGGACGCACTCCTGGTCCCCGACGGGTACCTCAGCGACGCGGCGCTGGTCTTCCACCGCTGGCCCTTCGACCTCGCGGACGTCCGCTGCCCGGTGACCCTCTGGTACGGCGAGCGCGACGCCAACGCGCCGCCGCGCAACGGCCACTGGCTGATGGCGCACCTGCCGGACGCGACGCTGCACCTGCTGCCCGGGCTCGGTCATCTCGAGAGCCTCGTGCGCTCGTGGCCGGCCGTGCTGGGCTCGACGGCACGGTAGCCGTCAGACCATCCCCAGGGGTGGAGTGCGACAGCCCCCGACGGGTCACACTAGGGAGGGGCGCCTGCCGGCGTCCGTGGTCTCGGCTGCCCGACGGGCGGTAGCAGCCTCGGCGCCGAGGGAGGCGCATGTCGCCGTCGGTCCGCGCGCATCAGGCTCGGCTCCTCGCAGACACACGTGGGGTGGAGCCCCGGGCTCGCCTGGCCCAGGCCGTGAGCCGGGCCGACTTCCTCCTGCGGCTGTCGCGCACCCTCGGGGCCATCCAGAACCCCGAGCGTGCGATCGAGGCGGTCGTCGACCGCCTCCTCGAGGAGATGGTCGACCTCGCCCACGTCGTCGTCCGCTCCGGTCCCTGGCACCTGTCCTGCGGCGGCGTGCACGGAGCTGCGCCGCACTCCGGGGTCGACCGATGGACCGACGGCGTCCACCCAGCGGTCCAGGAAGCCCTCACCCGCGGCGTCTCGGACCAGGTGCTCCTCTCCAGCGACCGCGACGAGCGCAGCACGACCCTCGCGGCGTACCTCTCGCCCGCTGCACTGGTGGAGGAGGCGGTCCAGCTCCCGCTCGACCAGGTGCTGCTGCTCCCGCTCACGGCGCGGGGAAGGACTTTCGGGCTCCTCATCCTGGGCCGCGCGCTCGGCTTCGGCGAGGTGGCCTCGTTCCTCGAGGACCTCGCGTCCCGCCTCGCGACGGGGCTCGACTCCGCGCTGATCCTGGCCGAGAGCCGGCACGTGACGTCGGTGCTCCGCGACTCACTGGCTCCGGCTGCTCTGCCCACGATCGCCCACCTCGACATCGCGACGTACACCCGCGTGGCCCACCAGTCCGAGGCGCTCGGCGGTGACCTCCTCGACGTGCACGGCACCGGCGACGACCTGGTCCTGGTCTGCGGCGACGTCGCCGGCAAGGGCGTGGAGGCGGCGGTCCACGCCAAGCGGATCCGTAACGCCGTCCGCACGCTCTGGCAGGTCGACCGCGACCCCGGGTGGCTCCTCGGACTGGTGAACCGGGTGCTCGTCGCCGAGGCGGCGCCGTTCTCGGAACGCCTCTCCACCGCCGTGTGCGCCCGGCTGCGCACCGAGGACGGACTCCTCCGGGTCGACGTGGCGAGCGCGGGTCATCCGCCGGCCCTGCTCCTGCGGGCCGATGGGACGCTCGAGGTGGTCGAGGCCGACGGTGTCGCGCTCGCGCTGCTGGACGACGCGACCTACGCGACGACGTCGCTGACCTTGGGGCCCTGCGACACGCTTCTCCTCTACACCGACGGCGTGACCGAGGCGCGTGGGGCCGACGCACTCTTCGGCGACGAGGGCCTGCGACGCACGCTCCTTCCGTTGAGCGGGCTCCACCCCCAGGCCGTGGTCGACGCCGTCGCGGTCGCGGTGTCCGACCACCTCGGCGACCGCGCCCACGACGACATCGCCCTGCTGGCGGTGCAGTACCTCCCGGACGGCGCGTGAGCCGGTCCGCGAGCCTCCTGCCGGCCGACGTGGCCGGCTACTGGACCGCGGTCGCGGCCGGCGACGCGCGCACCGCGCTCGCCGGAGTGCTGGCTGCCCGCGACCGCGGGGTGTGCCTGGAGGACCTGCTCACGGACCTGGTGCTGGCCGCGCAGCTACGGGTGGGCGAGCTCTGGTCGGGCAACGAGTGGTCCGTCGCGCGCGAGCATGCCGCGACGGCGGTCAGCGAGGCCGTCGTACGCCGGCTGGGTGACGACCTCCCGGACCCGGCCACCGGCCCGCTGTACCTGGTGGCCTGTGTCGAGCGCGAGTGGCATGCCCTGCCGGCCCTGGTGGTCGCGACCGGGCTCAAGGCGGCCGGCATGCGCACGCTCTATCTCGGCGCCAGCGCCTCTCGCGACGAGCTGGTGGGCCGGATCCTCGACACCGGACCTCGACTGGTCATGCTCAGCGCGTCGCTGACCTCGTCCCTTCCGCGCGTACGACGCCAGATCGAGGCGGTGCGTGGCACCGGTACGCCGGTGCTCGTGGGCGGTGGCGCGTTCGACAGCGACGGGGTCCGCGCCCGCCGCCTCGGCGCCTCGGCGTACGCCGCGGACCTCGCCGCGGCGATGGCTCAGCTCGACACCCTCCCGCGCCACGTCGCGGAGGCTCCGCCGTTGCGCCACCGCGGGGCGCTCGAGGCACGCGAGATCAGCGCCCAGGCCTCGGAGATCGCCCGGGACCTGATGGCGGCGACCGACCACGAGCTGGGACTCAGCGGTGGCGGCGAGACCGCCGTGTCACCCGACGACTGGCGGGTGGTGTTCGCGACCTTCGTGCCCCACGTGGTCGACTGCCTCGTCGGAGCACTCCTGGTCGAGGACGCGGGAGTGATGACCCAGACGCGTGGGTGGCTCGGAGATGTCCTCGCCCGGCGCGGGGGTGACCCTCGGGCACTGGACGCGCTCGACCACGCGCTCGCCCGGCGGCTGCGGGAGTATCCCGAAGCGGTGCGCATCCTCCGCGCCTGAGCGCTCAGAGCCCGCTCGGGCCGTGCTCCAGCAGGACGTGGAAGGCGGGCTCGTCGAGCACGGGTACGCCGAGCTGCTCGGCCTTCTCGGCCTTGGAGCCGGCGTTGTCACCGACCACGACGTAGTCGGTGTTCTTCGACACCGAACCTGCGGGCTTGCCGCCGCGCGACACGATCGCCTCCTTGGCCGAGTCGCGGGAGAAGTCGACGAGCGAGCCGGTCACGACCACGGTCAGACCCTCGAGCGTGCGCGCCACGGACTCGTCGCGCTCGTCCTCCATCGCCACGCCGGCTTCGGCCCACTTGTCGACGATCGCCTCGTGCCAGTCGACCTTGAACCACTCGATCACCGCCTCGGCGATGGTCGGCCCGACCCCCTCGGCCGCGGCCAGGTCACCCTCGGACGCTGCCCGGATCCTCGCCATCGACCCGAACTCCGTGGCCAGGGCGCGGGCAGCCGTGGGGCCGACGTGGCGGATCGAGAGCGCGACCAGGACCCGCCAGAGCGGCACCCGCCTGCGCTCCTCGAGGTTGGCCAGGAGCCCCTCGCCGTTGGCGCTGAGCTGGGGGCCCTCCTCCCCCTTCCTGGGTGCGCGGGTGAAGAGGTCGGTCTTCGCCAGCTTGTCGCGGTCGAGGTCGAAGACGTCACCCTCGTCGGCCAGGACGCCGGCACCGAGCAGCGCGTGTGCCGCCTCGGAGCCGAGCCCCTCGATGTCGAAGGCTCCGCGGCTGGCCACGTGGTAGACGCGCTCGAGCAGCTGGGCCGGGCACTGTCGGGTGTTGGGACAGCGGAGGTCCTTGTCGCCCTCCTTCTGCTGGGCCAGGGTGGTGCCGCACGAGGGGCACTCGGTCGGCATCACCCACGACTCGAGGCCGTCGGGACGCAGCGCCAGCACCGGCCCCACGATCTCGGGGATGACGTCACCCGCCTTGCGCAGCACGACCGTGTCGCCGGGCCGGACGTCCTTGCGCGCGACCTCGTGCGCGTTGTGGAGGGTGGCCCGCTCGACCGTCGAGCCGGCGACCTTGGTCGGCTCCATCACCCCGAACGGCGTCACCCGGCCGGTGCGGCCGGTGTTGACCTCGATCGAGAGCAGCTTGGCGTTGACCTCTTCGGGCGGGTACTTGAACGCGATCGCCCAGCGGGGCGCGCGCGAGGTCGACCCGAGCCGGCGCTGGAGCGCGACCTCGTCGACCTTGATCACGACACCGTCGATCTCGTAGGGGACGATCGTGTGGCGGCGCTCGCCGACGTCGTCGATGAAGGCCTCCACCTTCGCCAGGCTCGGCAGCACGCGGACCTGGTCGGAGACGGCCAGCCCCCAGGCCCGCAGGGCGTCGTACGCCGACGACTGCGACAGCGGGTCGAAGCCCTGGCGCGCCCCGATGCCGTGGCAGACCATCCCGAGGTCGCGGGACGCCGTGACGCGGGGATCCTTCTGCCGGAGCGAGCCGGCGGCCGCGTTGCGCGGGTTGGCGAAGACCTGACGCCCGGCCTCGGTCATCGAGACGTTGAGCCGCTCGAAGGCCTCGACCGGGAGGAACACCTCGCCGCGCACCTCGACCAGGTCGGGGACCGGGAACTCGTCGGTGCCGGTGAGCCGGTCGGGCACGGAGTCGACGGTGCGGACGTTGGGCGTGACGTCCTCGCCGGTGCGGCCGTCGCCGCGGGTCAGCGCGCGCACCAGGCGGCCGCGCTCGTAGAGCAGGTTGATCGCCAGCCCGTCGACCTTGAGCTCGCACAGCAGCGCCGGCTCGTCGACGCCGTCGCGCGCCAACCGCGCGTGCCACGACGCCAGCTCGTCGTAGGAGAAGGCGTTGTCGAGGCTCTCCATCCGCTGGAGGTGGTCCACGGCGGTGAACTCGGTGGAGACGGCGCCGCCGACCTTCTGCGTCGGGGAGTCGGGGGTGCGCAGCTCGGGGAACTCCTCCTCGAGCACCTGGAGCTCGCGCAGCCGGCGGTCGTAGTCCCCGTCGTCGAGCGTCGGGTCGTCGAGGACGAAGTAGCGCCAGCGGGCGTCCTCGATCTCCTCGCTCAGCGCCCGATGGCGCTCCTTGGCCTCAGGAGTCGCCGACTGCGGTTCGCCCATGACGCCTATCCTGCCAAGCGGCGCCGACATCCGCTGCCCCGACCTGTTCACCCGACGGGCCTTCCCATCCGCGCCGCCCGGCGTACCGAATCGTCGGCGTGCCGACGACCACGAAGGAGCTCGCCCTGCCCACCCCGAGCCTGACCCCGTACGACGCGCCGGGCCGCCCCGTCGCGATGGTCCTCGTGCTCCACGGCGGCAAGGCCACCTCGAACGACGAGGTGACGCGGCGCAGCCTGTCCTGGCGACGATCCCTCCGCCTCGCCCGCGACCTGCGCGGACCACTGCACGGCGAGGGCGTCGGCCTCTGCGTGCTGCGCTACCGCACCGTCGGCTGGAACGGCGACGGCGCCGGCAGGATCGAGGACGCGCGGTGGGCCCTCGACCGGATCCGGGAGGAGCACGGCCACGTGCCGGTCGCGGTCCTCGGCCACTCGATGGGTGGGCGTGTCGCCTGCCGGGTCGCGGACCACGCGCTGGTCCGTGGCG
Organism: uncultured Actinomycetota bacterium; assembly: GCA_963833775.1. Classification (GTDB taxonomy): domain Bacteria; phylum Actinomycetota; class Actinomycetes; order Propionibacteriales; family Nocardioidaceae; genus Nocardioides. The sequence goes on from CAWHZH010000015.1 coordinate 803,207, forward strand.
TCGTGGCCCTGGCCCCCTGGCTGCCGTCGGGCGAACCGGTCGCCGCGCTCGCCGGACGCCGGCTGTACGCCGCACACGGGCAGCGCGACCGGATCACCAGCGCCCGCGACACCGCGGCCTTCGTCGAACGGGCGCGCGAGGTGGCCGTCGACGCGTCGTTCACCGACATGGGCGACCTCGGTCACTACCTGCTGCGCGGCGTCCGCGCCTGGAACTCCTGCGCCGTCGACGGCGTACGACGGGTGCTCGCGACCGGCTGACCAGACTCTTCCGGAGAGTTCCTCCGGACTCCGGATGAAACCAAGTTGTTTCATCCGTCCGCCTTGCGCTAACGTCGTTCATGGAACGAAACCGTTTCGTTTCATTCAGGTGAACGACAGGTGACAGGAACCGGATGACCCCCGCCGAAGCAGCGACCCACCTCCGCCCCCGTGTCGAGGGCGATCGTGAGCGCGAGATCCTCGACGCCGCCCTCGAGGTGCTGTCGGAGGTCGGCTACGACCGCCTCACCATGGACGCCGTGGCGCAGCGCGCCAAGGCCTCCAAGGCGACTCTCTACCGGCGCTGGAACTCCAAGGCCACGTTGGTCGTCGACGCGCTCGCCAACCAGAAGTCGAGCCCGCCCGTGCCCGACTCCGGCGACCTGCGCACCGACCTGCTCACCGCTTTCTGCGGCATGGGCGGCCTCACCGACCACGACACCACCTCGACCTTCGGCGCGGTGATGACGGCGCTGTCGACGGACCCGGAGTTCGCCAAGGAGTTCCGCACCCGCGTGCTGGTGCCGAAGTCGCAGCTCTCCCGGGCGCTGTTCCAGCGCGCCGCGGACCGGGGTGAGGTCCGAGCCGACCTCGACCTCGACCTGGTGGCCCCGGCCCTCGCCGGGATCGTCCTCCACCGCCTGTTCGTGCTCGGCGAGGAGCCTGGACCCGCGCTCATCGAGCACGTCATCGACCAGATCATCCTGCCGGCTGTCAGGCCACCGGCCTGAGAACCGTCATCTAGTCAAGACCTCAGAAGTTCCAATCAGTAAGGAAGCTCATGTCTGAACTCACCGACGCGATCGCGGCCAACGAGCCCGACGTCACCGAGAGCGACGGGAAGAAGCAGCACCTGGGATGGGCCCTGGTGCTGATCTGCATCGCGCAGCTCATGGTGGTGCTCGACGCCACGATCGCCAACATCGCTCTGCCCTACATCGGCAGAGACCTCCACATGTCCGGCACGAACCTGACCTGGATCGTGACCGGCTACGCGCTGGCGTTCGGCGGCTTCCTGCTGCTGGGCGGTCGGCTGGGCGACCTCTACGGCCGCCGCCGTACCTTCATCCTCGGGCTCTCGATCTTCGCCGTCGCCTCCCTCCTGGGCGGTCTCGCCCAGAGTGAGGCCCTGTTGCTGACCTCGCGAGGCGTCCAGGGTCTCGGCGCCGCGCTCGCCTCACCGGCGGCGCTCGCCCTGATCACGACCACCTTCCCGGCCGGTCCGCCCCGCAACCGCGCGTTCGCGGTGTACGCGGCCATGTCCGGCGCCGGTGCGGCGGTCGGCCTGATCCTCGGTGGCTGGCTGACCGGTCTGAACATCTCGCTGTTCGACCCCCAGGACGGCTGGCGCCTGACCTTCCTGATCAACGTCCCGATCGGCATCATCGCCGCGCTGCTGGCCCCGCGCTTCCTGGCCGAGTCCAAGCGGCACAGCGGGCAGCTCGACGTCCCCGGCGCGATCGCCGGTACCGGTGGCCTGCTCGCGCTGGTCTACGGCCTCACCCGCGCCGGGAACGCGGCGTACGGCTGGAGCGACCCCTGGACGATCGCCAGCCTCGTCGGCGGCGCCGTCCTGCTCGCCCTGTTCTTCCTCGTCGAGTCGAAGGTCGCGCACCCGCTGCTGCCGTTCCGCGTGTTCGCCAACCGGTCTCGCGCGGCGAGCTTCATCGCGATGATGCTGCTCCCGGCGGCGATGTTCTCGATGTTCTTCTTCCTGAGCCTCTTCATCCAGAACGTCATGGGCTACAGCCCGCTGAAGGCCGGCTTCGCCTTCCTGCCGTTCAGCATCTGCATCATCATCAGCGCGACCATCGTGTCCAACCTGGTCAACCGCATCGACGCTCGCTACATCGCGGGTATCGGCACGCTGATGGCTGCGTTCGCGCTCTACGGGTTCTCCCGCCTGACGGTCCCCGACAGCGGCCAGGACGTGCTGAAGGCCGTCGGCTCGGGTCAGCCGCTGGGCTCCGGAGTCAGCTACTGGACCGACATCATGCCGTACGTCTGCCTGATGGCGCTGGGCATGGGCGCGGTGTTCGTGCCGCTGACCCTGACCGCCGTCCACCACCTGCGTGCGGAGGACGCCGGCGTCGGCTCGGGCGTGCTGAACACCATGCAGCAGGTCGGCGGCGCGTTCGGTCTGGCCGCCTTGGCCACGGTCGGCAGCCACTACACCAACGCCCAGATCTCGTCGATCGCCCCGGCCATCGGCCGCGGCGTGGCGCAGCTCGACCCGGGCGTGGTGCAGCAGCTGTTGACCAAGCTCCACCTGACGTCACCGTCCGAGCTGGTCGGTGCGCTGGCCTACATCGGCGGCTTCCCGACCGGCGCCACCCACGCCTTCCTGGTCGGCGTCTTCATGATGCTCGCCGGGTCCGCCGTGGTGTGGATCTTCCTCGACGTGAAGCACGAGGAGCTGGCCACCGAGACACCGGACGACGTGCCGGTCCACATCGGCTGACCGTCGTACGACGCATCACCCACGACGCCCCCGGGGTTCATCCCCGGGGGCTTCGTGGTGCCTGGACCCGGGTAGTCCCCGACGTTTCTGCTGCCATTTCCGGCTGAAACACAACCGAAACGTCGGGGACTACCGCCCCACCACCGGACTCAGCGGACGCGGGCGAGGCTGACGCCGTCACGGACCGGGAGGAGGACGACGTCCACCCGGTCGTCGGCGAGCAGCGCGTCGTTCATCGCGACGATGGCGCGGTCGTCGTCGTTCTGCGGGTCGAGCACGCGCCCGTCGCGGAGCATGTTGTCGAGCACGATCAGTCCGCCGGGGCGGACCCGGGTCACGATCTCCTGGTAGTACGCCGGGTAGCCGGCCTTGTCGGCGTCGATGAACGCGAAGTCGATCGAGCGCTCGGCCGGAAGGGCGCGCAGGGTGTCGACGGCCGGGGCGATCCGCAGCTCGATCCGGTCGGCCACTCCGGCACGCTCCCAGTAGCGCTGCGCGATCGCCGTCCACTCCTCGCTGACGTCGCAGCAGAGCAGGTTCCCGTCGTCGGGCAGGCCGCGGGCGATGCAGATCGAGGAGTAGCCGGTGAACGTGCCGACCTCGACGGCGTTCCGGGCGCCGACCAGGCGGACCAGCATGGTCAGCAGCTCCCCCTCGTCGTGCGAGATCTGCATCCCGGCGCGTCCGCCGAGCTCGCGGTGGGTCTGCTCGTTCAGGTCACGCAGCACGTCGTCGGCGGGCTCCGAGTGCGCGAGCAGGTAGTCGTTGATGGCAGGCGAGACGATGTCCATGCCGACAGTCTGGACCACACGTCAGTGGGGGATGTCGGCGACGTGGCCGCCCGACTGGTCGTACCAGAGCACGTAGCTCCCCGCCCCGAGGAGAGTCTCCGGGCCGGGCACGCCGAGCTTGGCGAGGGTGCCGGTGACGAGGTCGTAGCGCAACGCCAGCTCGTCGGCCTTGAAGAGCAGGGCGTCACCGCCGAACGACAGGTCGAACGGGTCGACTCCCGTGATCCGCACCAACCGGTGACCCGACAGGTCGAAGGCGAGCACCCTCGAGACGGCGTCGTGCCCTGTGCCGCAGGTCTCCGCGATCGCGACGGCCGAGCTGGTCACCGCGAAGCCACCCAGTGCCTGGAGCTGATGGCGATGCAGCACGCGGCAGCCGGCGTCCAGATGCATCGGGACCCGCTGGGGTGCCGCACCCGTGGCCGACTGGACGAACACCCGGCCGCTCGTGGTCACCCAGCCGGCGATCCCGGGTCCGACGTCGAGAGCGGTGACGTCGGAGGCCTCCTTGGTCACCTGCCCCGAGAACGTCGCGCGATAGACGTCGTAGACGGTGACGACGTTCGTGGGCGAGGTGTGGGAGTCCGTCATCCACATCGAACGTCCCGTCACGTCGTCGGGGGCGGCGGTGAGGTGTGCCGTGCCGACCCGGAATGCGCCGGGCACGAGCTCGTCGTGGCCACCCTGGAGGTCGGTGAGGTGGAACCCGGGCCCACCCGTCGACTGGTGCCAGATCAGCTGGTCGTTGCCGTAGAACGACGGCAGCCAGGAGATCTGCAGGGGACCGCCGGAGTCGGTCGACGCGGGTGCCTGCAACGGCTGGGGCGCGCCGCCGGGCGCGTCGTACAGCCGGGACCGGAACGGTCCCTGCTCCGGGCTGCCACCAGGTGCGTCCACGACGAGCAGACGTCCACCGGCATCGATCGAGTGGTAGGTCTGCAGGCGCTCGCCCGACCCGAACTGCTGGACGGACGGGATCGTCCACGGCAGCAGGGTGTAGCCGGGAAGCGCGCTGGCCGGCACGACCTGCGCCAGGTCGACGGTCTGGTCGAGCTTGAACCCTTGGGCCGGCTGCGGTGCCGCGTCGTGCTCACGGGTCAGGCCGTAGCCGAGGCTTCCGGCGGCCACCACCGCGAGGGCCGCGAGGCCGGCGATGCCCGTCGTACGACGGCGCTGGTGGCGCTGGGCCAGTCGGATGATGTCGGAGGCGAGGTGCGGCTCGGGCGGCGCCGAGGCCACCGCACGCTCCATCAGGTCGGTCAGGTCGCGGGGCATGGTCACTCCCTCCCGCTCACGAGCAGGTCGTCGTTGGTCTCTCGGGCGAACACGGCCTGCAGGGTGTCGAGACCGCGCGCCGTCTGGGACTTCACGGTGCCCTCGGAGCAGCCGAGGACGGTGGCGACCTCGCTCACCGAGAGGTCGTCGTAGTAGCGCAGCACGAGGCAGGCCCGCTGACGTGCAGGTACCTGGACCAGGCACCTGCTGAGCAGGTCGCGGTCGGCACTCCGGTCGGCCGCGTCGGCGCCGCCGAGGCTGTCGACCACGGAGTCCACCGGCACCTCGGTGCTCGACCGGCGCCGCTTCGCGTCGATCACGACGCTGAGCACGGCCTTGCGGGCGTAGCCCAGCTTCTCGCGGTCGCTGCGAAGCCGCGGCCAGTGCCGATAGACCCGCACCAGCGCGTCCTGCACGTGGTCGCTGGCCAGCTGCCAGTCGCCGCACATCAGGTAGGCGACGCGTCTCAGCTTCGCCTGGTGGGCCACGACGAAGGAGGTGAACTCCTCCGCGTCCCGTCTGGCCATCGTCGTCCTCGTCGTCGTAGGCAGTATCACCCCTCCGAACGAGGTGGGGGCCCGCCCGGGTTGCACGAGGCGGCACGCGATCGTAGGCGTCGCCTGCCCGAAAGTTTCGGCGAACCGCTCAGCGGCCGACGGCGTACCCCTGTGAGCCGCGGGGGTTCGCCGCGGCGGAGAGCAGTCCCGTATCGGCGTCACGCGCCACCGCACACAGCCGGCCCAGCGCCCACGGGCCGCTGCGGGTCACGCGGTGCCCGCGGCGGGCCAGCTCGGTCAGGACGCCGTCGCCGAGGCGGTCCTCGGCGACCAGCTCGCCGGGCACCATCTCGCGGGGGTAGAACGAGCTGGGGAACGACGTCGTGTGGAACGTCGGGGCGTCGATCGCTTCCTGGAGGTCCTGTCCGCCGAGCAGGTGACGCAGCAGGAACGGAAGCTGCCACTGGTCCTGCTGGTCGCCGCCGGGCGTCCCGCACGCCAGCACCGGTCGGCCGTCGCGCAGCACCAGCGTCGGCGAGAGGGTGGTCCGTGGACGTCGCCCCGGCGCCAGCGAGGAGGGCAGCCCGTCGTCGAGCCAGAACATCTGCATCCGGCTGCCCAGGCAGAACCCGAGCTCCGGCACCGTCGGGGAGCTCTGCAGCCACCCGCCACTCGGGGTCGCCGAGATGATGTTGCCCCAGCGGTCGACGACGTCGATGTGGCAGGTGTCCCCCCGGGTCTCACCGGTCCAGGAGACCGTCGGCTCCCCCAGCCCGGCGCCGGAGGTGAGACCGGCGGCCCGCTGCACGTGCTCGGGCAGCCGCGGCGTCCGGCCACCCGGCGACCCGGGGCGAAGCTCCGCGGACGCCTGCTCGCCGACCAGGTCGCCCCGCGCCGCGACGTACGCCGGGTCGAGGAGCTGGGCGAGGATCACCGGGCTGTCGTCGCCGTACCACGCCTCGCGGTCGGCGAACGCCAGCTTCAGCACCTCGGTGATCGTGTGCACGCCGTCGGCGCTCGAGGGGTCGAGGGCCTCGTCGGGCATCCCGTCGAGGATGGCCAACGCCTGCAGCAGCACCGGCCCCTGCCCCCACGTGCCTGTCTTGGCGACCTCGACGCCGCGGAAGCGGTGGACGGCGGCCGGTTCGTACGACGCGCGCCAGGTGGCCAGGTCGCTCGCGGTCACCAGGCCGGCATGGTCGGCGCCGCTCGAGTCGCGGAACGGGCGCCGCTGGAACGCGTCGACCGCTGCGGCGACGAACCCCTCGCGCCAGGCCCGGCGGGCGGCCTCGAACTGTGAGGTCCGGTCGGACCCCGCGGACTCTCCCTCCTTCACCAGGCGGGCGAGCACGTCGGCGTACGCCGGGTTGACGACGACCTCCCAGGCCCGCGGAGGACGTCCGTGCGGAAGCCAGTGCGCAGCGGAGGTCGGCCAGTGGTCGCGGAACATCGGCTCCATCATCGCGACGGTGTCGGCGGCGCGGGGCAGGAGCGGGTGGCCGGACCGGGCGTATCCCTCGGCGTAGCCGAGCAGGTCGCGCAGCGACCGGGTGCCGTGGTCGGCGGCCATCATCAGCCAGGCGTCCACGGCACCAGGCACGGCAGCAGCCAGCGGGCCGGATCCCGGCACCAGGTCGAGGCCGAGCCCGCGGTAGTGCTCGCGGGTGGCCCCTGCCGGTGCCGGTCCCTGCCCGCACAGCACGGTCGGCGTCGGGTCCTCGGCCGTTGCGAACACGGCCGGGACCTCGCCCCCGGGTCCGTTCAGGTGCGGCTCGACGACGTGCAGCACGAAGGCCCCGGCGACGGCGGCGTCGAACGCGTTGCCGCCCGCCTCGAGCTCGGCCATGGCCGACTGCGACGCCAGCCAGTGCGTCGAGGAGGTCATGCCGAAGGTGCCGCGGAGGGTGGGGCGCGTGGTGAAGGACTCCGGGTACGACATGGGCGACCAACGTAGCGCCCTCGGTTTGGTTTGCGGTCGTGTGCCTGAGCCCGCGTCAGGGCGCGGTATCAGGCACACGACCCGCCCATCAGCCCGACAGGTTGGCCGCGATCTCGCGACAGAGCCCGGTGGCGCGGCGGGCCCAGGTCGGAGAGGTCCCGGCCAGGCCGCACGACGGTGTGATCACCAGCCGTTCGGTGACGCTCTCGGGGTCGAGCCCGAGCATGTCGAGCCAGCGCAGGACGCTCTCGGTCAGGCTCTTCGCGTCCGGTACGGTCGCCGGCTCGAGGGACGGTACGACGCCCAGCGCCAGCGTCTCCCCCGCCTCCAGCGCCTCGGCGAGCGCATCCATGTCGTCGGCGGTCAGGACCGCCAGGTCGGCACTCAGCCCGCGTGCGCCGGCGCCGCGCACCAGCTGCCAGGGCACCCCCGCTGCGCAGGAGTGGACCCAGGGGTCGTCACCGGCGGCGGCGAGCACCCACTCCAGAGCCGCCGACGCCTCCGGTGGGTGTACGACGCGGTGGCGTCCGAAGCCGGACGCGGTGGAGATCTGACCGGCCAGCACCGCCGGCAGCGCGGGCTCGTCCACCTGGACGACGATCCGATCGGCGGCGACCCGACGGCGTACGTCGGCCAGGTGCACTGCCACTCCCTCGGCGAGCGCCTGGGCCAGCTCGCGCCGGGCGCCGTGGTCGGAGAGCACCTTGTCGCCACGCGGCTTCTCGACGGTGGCGGCCAGCGTCCACGGGCCGGCCACCTGGATCTTGAACGTGCCGTGCACGCCCTGCGCCTGCTCCTCGAGCGCGTCGAGGTCCTGGGCCAGCAGCGACCGGGCCCGCCGGTGGTCGATGCCGGGCCGATCCGTCAGTCGCCATCCCGCCGGCTGGAGGTCGAAGCCGAGCTCCGCGACCATCGCGATCGCCCGTCCCGCCATGCCGGCCGGGGTGCCTCGTCCCGGCAGCTCCGGGAGGTAGGGCAGGTCCGGCGCCTCGCCGAGCACGACCCGCACGGCCTCGGCGTACGCCTCCGCATCGTCCCCGGGCCACGAACCCACCCCGGTGGCGACGGTCACGCGGTCACGTCGGCGCGGGCCGTGGAGACGATGGTGGCGGATCCGACCACGCGCGTGTCGTCGTACATCACCGCCGCCTGGCCCGGCGCGATCCCCTGGGCGGGGTCGAGCAGCTCGATCTCGACCGTCGGCTCGCCGGTCGAGCCGGTCGAGACCACGACCGAGGCACGGTGGGCGGCTCCATGGGCGCGCAGCTGCACCGTCCCCGTGTACGACGTGGGCGCAGCGCCGCACCAGCGGGGCCGGTCGGCGACGATCCGGTCGACGGTCAGCGCGTCGCGCGGTCCGACCGTGACGGTGCCGGAGACCGGCTCGATGTCGAGCACGAACCGCGGCTTGCCGTCGGCGGCCGGCACGCCCAGCCGCAGCCCGCGACGCTGGCCGATGGTGAACCCGTAGGTCCCGTCGTGGCGGCCGAGCTCCTCGCCCGACGCGTCGACGATCGCACCGCCGTGGTTCGGCGCGCGGTCGCCGAGCTTCTCGCGCAGCCAGCCGGCGTTGTCGCCGTCGGAGACGAAGCAGATGTCGTGGGAGTCGGGCTTGTCGGCGACGAGCAGACCGCGCCGCGCGGCCTCCTCGCGGATCGCCGGCTTCGGGGTGTCGCCGAGCGGGAACAGCGAATGGGCGAGCTGATCCTGCGTGAGCACGCCGAGCACGTAGGACTGGTCCTTGGCCTCGTCGACCGCCCGGTGCATCTCGACGGTCCCGTCGGCGGCCGTCCGCACCTGGGCGTAGTGGCCGGTCGCGACCGCGTCGAAGCCCAGCGCCAGGGCCCGGTCGAGGACGGCGGCGAACTTGATCTTCTCGTTGCAGCGCAGGCACGGGTTGGGCGTGCGCCCGGCGGCGTACTCGTCCATGAAGTCCTCGACCACGTCCTCGTGGAAGCGCTCGGACAGGTCCCACACGTAGAACGGGATGCCGATCACGTCGGCTGCGCGACGGGCGTCGTTGGCGTCCTCGATCGTGCAGCACCCGCGCGCCCCCGAGCGGTACGACGCGGGGTTGCGCGACAGGGCGAGGTGGATGCCGGTGACGTCGTGGCCGGCCTCGTGCGCGCGGGCGGCGGCCACGGCCGAGTCGACGCCGCCCGACATGGCAGCAACGACCTTCATTGCGAGCGAGCCACCCGGGCGCGCTCGACGGCCGGGCCGATGGCCTCGACCAGCGCGTCGACGTCGGCGGAGGTGGAGGTGCGGCCGAGGGTGAAGCGCAGCGAGTGGCGGGCGCCCTCGACGTCGCAGCCCATCGCCATCAGCACGTGCGACGGCTGGGGCACCCCGGCCGAGCAGGCCGACCCGGTCGAGCACTCGATACCGCGGGCGTCGAGCAGCATCAGCAACGAGTCGCCCTCGCAGTCGGGGAAGCCGAGATGGGCGTTGCCGGGGAGCCGGTGGTCGACGTCGCCGTGCAGATGCGCCTCGGGCACGATCTCGGTGACCCGGCGGACGAGGTCGTCACGCAGGGAGGCCATCCGCTCGGCGTACTCCGGCTGCGCCTTGACCGCGTGCTCGACCGCCGCCGCGAAGCCGGCGATCGCGGGCATGTCGAGGGTGCCGCTGCGGATGTCGCGCTCCTGGCCGCCGCCGTGGAGCAGCGGGGTCAAGGACAGCTCGCGACGCAGCACCAGGGCACCCACGCCGTAGGGGCCGCCGAGCTTGTGCCCGGTGAGGGTGAGGGCGTCGACGCCGCTCCCCGCGAAGTCGACCGGGACCGCACCGACCGCCTGCACGGCGTCGGTGTGCACGGGGATGCCGTGGGCCGACGCGATCGCGACGACCTCCTCGATCGGCTGCAGCGTGCCGACCTCGTTGTTGGCCCACATCACCGAGACCAGGGCCACGGACGCCGGGTCGCGCTCGATCGACTCCCGGAACGCGTCCAGGTCGAGCCGGCCGCGCTGGTCGACGGGCAGGAGCTCGACGATCGCCTGCTCCTCCTCGGCGAGCCAGTCGAGGGTGTCGAGGACGGCGTGATGCTCGATCGACGAGGCCAGGATCCGCACTCGGGCGGGGTCGGCGTCGCGCCGCGCCCAGAAGAGACCCTTGACCGCAAGGTTGTCGGCCTCGGTGCCGCCGGAGGTGAAGACGATCTCGCCGGGGCGACAGTTGACGGCCTGCGCGATGGTCTCGCGCGACTCCTCGACGATCCGCCGCGCGGCCCGGCCGCTGGCATGGAGCGACGAGGGATTGCCGACGTCACGCAGGTGTGTCGTCATCGCCTCGAGGGCGGCCGGGAGCATCGGAGTGGTCGCGGCGTGGTCGAGGTAGACGGTCTGCACGTCAGGCAGGGTGTCGGGCGCGTCGGGCATGTCGTACCCAGCGTACGGCGCGAGGCCCGGCAGCACGAACCCGAGGACCGAAATCGGCAGGTCAGGGCACCTGGCCGCGCGCCACGCTCGTCTTGGAGTGCGCGGGGTCGCCGTCGAACGGCTCGCGCGACACGTCGACCTGGTTGTAGGCCGCCAGGTCGAGCCCGGCCGGTACGGCGTACGACCCGTGGTCGCCGTCCAGGACCCCGAGCGCCACCATGCCGCCGGTCTTGGCGTCGAGCAGCCACACCTCGAGGAAGCCGTCGCCGGGGTCGGAGTCGTGCAGGTCCACCGAGAGCGACTCTCTGGGTGACGTGCCGGTCAGCGCGAGGGTCCCCCGCGTGACGTGGTCGCCCAGCGGGTCGAGGGACGACGTACGCGCGGACTGCGCAGCGGTCGAGTCGTCGTCGCGACCGACGACGGCAGCCACCGAGGCGCCCAGCACGACGCCGGCGACCACCGAGGCGGCCACGAGCACCCACGAGCGCCGGCTCCTGCGGGGCGCGGGCGGAGCCGGGACCGAGGCGACCGGCGCGGCCGGCGCGACCGGGGCAGCGACGGGTTCGCCCAGCTCGCGCTGGATGTTCTCCCACACCCCGCCCGGGGGCCGGGCGAGGGTGCCGAGGTCGGGGTTCGCGGCGAGCTGCTCGCCGGCGGTCCGGACCCGCGTGATCGTGGCGAGGTCACCCTGGCAGCGGGCACAGGTGGCGACGTGGCGCCGGGTCTCCTCGTCGGAGGAGCCGGCGACCGTCCGCAGCAGCACCTCGGGCTCAGGGTGCGACATCGTCCACCCCCAGCTGGTCGCGGAGCTGGGTCAGCCCGCGTCGGATGTGGCTCTTGACGGTCCCGAGCGGCAGCCCGGTGCGGGCGCAGATCTCGGCGTGGGAGAGCCCGGAGAAGAAGGCGAGCTCCACCACCGTGCGGCGCGGCTGCTCGAGGTGCTCGAGCAGGTCGGCGACGACGAGCGCGTCGGTGACCGCGTCGGCCACGCCCTGCTCGTCGTCGTCGACGTGGTTGACCACGGCGCGCTCGCGCAGCCGGTGGTCGCGGGTGCGCGCCGACAGCCGGTCGTAGACGACGTTGCGGGTGATGCCGGTCAGCCAGGCGGGCAGGGGCCGGAGCTCGGGCCGGTAGCCGCCGCGGCCGCGCCACGCGCTGAGGAAGACCTCCTGGGTCACGTCCTGCGCGTCCTCGCCGTCGCGCAGCGTGCGCAGCGCGAACGTGTAGACCAGCGGGGACCAGCGCTCGTAGGTCGCCTCCAGCGCCCACGGCTCACCGCGGGCGAAGGCGTGCGAGATGACGGTTTCGGGCGCCTCGTCGGTTCCTGCGCCCGTGACGTACGCCGCCCCGTGGGGGCCGCTCCGTCCACCACGCAGGCTCACAGTGGCTCCTCGCTGTCGGTCTGCCAGCCACACCCTAACCGGCCGATCCAGGGCCTGGTGCATCCAATCGGGTCCCTGCGTCGGTAGTGACAGTGACGAGGTCGTCCGGCCGCGTCACGACTCTCGTCGAGAGGACAGACACATGCGACTCAAGCTGCTCGGGATCCTGACCGCACTGATGACCTGCACCGCGCTCGTCACGTCGCTGGGCTCGCCGGCCCACGCGGAGACCGCGTCCCGGAGCTCCTCACGCACCTTCGGCTACACCCAGGTGACCGTCGCCCCGCCGGTCTACCAGCTGATCGCCTCCGCCGGGATCACCCCGACCCCGGTCGCGCCCGCCACGGCCTTCCCCTACCGGGGCACCCTGGCGGCTCGCTTCCCGATCACCGGCGTCGCTGCCCCGGCGACGGTCACGCACGTCGGTGGGCTGACCCTCACCGCCGGTGCGGCCACGATCACGCTGACCGACTTCAACATCGAGCTGGCCCGCCTGACGGTGAGCGGCAACGTGTCGGGCTCCATCGGCAACGTGGGTCGCGCCGACCTGTTCACCCTCGGCCTCAGCAACCGTCCGTCGCTCGGACTGCTCTCCCTGCGCCTGACCGCCACCTCCGCGGGCGCCCTGAACGCCACGTTCGGCGTCTCGGCCTTCAGCGCGGGCGAGACGTTCGGCTACGCCACCGTGGTCCCGCGCTTCGGCTGGTTCCAAGGCGGCGGCCATCTGAGCGCCCTCCGCTGATCCCCGACCTCGCCGCGGGCCACCCGGCCCTCGGCGCCACAGAGAAAGCGGTTCGGCACCAGGCCGGCCCGTGCCCCAACAGGAGAGAAACCACATGTCAGTTCTTCGTACCCTCGCGGTGACCGCCACGGCCGTGGTGGTGACCATCCCGATCGCCGGCGCCACCGCCGCGCAGGCGGGATCCACCCACCACCAGGCACGTGCCCATCACGCCGCTGCCGCCAAGGCGAGCACGACGTACATCGCGCTCACCGGCGGCAAGACCCGCCTCACGCTCGACAAGAACACCGCGGCGGCTCTCACCGCCAACGGCGTCACGGTCGCGCCGGTGTCGGAGGCCAGGGCCAACGCGGCCGGGATCTCCTTCCCGATCCAGGGCGGCCTGATCAACGCCAAGACCCTCGCCGGCACCATCACCCACTCCGGCGGTCTGGTGTTCAGCGCCGGCGGCAAGAGCCTCACCATCCGTGACTTCAAGGTGAGCACCGGCAAGAAGACGCTCACCGCGTGGGTCGACGAGGTCGGCGCCCGGATCCCGGTCCTGAACCTGAAGCTGGGCAAGGCCAAGGTCAAGGCCACGGCCAAGCACCTGACCGTCAGCAACATCTCGGCGACGCTCCAGAAGGGTGCCGCTCAGGCCCTCAACGGCTACTTCGCCACCACCCTGTTCGCCGGCGGCCTGCCGGTCGGCAAGGTGCTCGTCAGCGCGTCCTCCAAGGTGCTCCACCGCTGACCCCCGGCGCGGACGGACGGCGTTCTCCCAGGGTCGTCCGACTGCAGCCCGGCGGCAGGCTCTCATGCCCCTGCCGCCGGGCACCCGCGTCTCCGGGGGCTGTCGGCTCAGCCCTGGTCGAGCGCCGCGCGCGCCTCGAAGAGCAGCACCGCCGCCGACGCCGCCACGTTGAGTGAGTCCGCCCGGCCGCGCATCGGGATCGAGACCCGGGTGAGCCCGGCACGCCACTCCTCCGCGACGCCGTCGCCCTCGGAGCCGACCACCACGGCGGTCGGTCCCACGCCCAGCCCCGCGTCGCGGTACGACGTCGCCCCGGCCGGGTCGGCGACGTACGTCGTGAAGCCGGCGGCGACCAGGTCGGCCCGCGCGTTCGCCACCTCGGCGTACTCCAGGACCGGCGTGGTGAGCACCGTGCCGCGGCTCGCGGCGAAGGCCTTCGGGTGGGTGACCCGGGCGGTCCCCCGGGTGAGCACCAGCGCGTCGACGGCGCACGCGTCGGCGGTGCGGATCAACGTGCCCAGGTTGCCGGCGTACTCGATCCCGTCGGCCACCAGGACCAACCCGTTCGCGGCGGTCTGCAGCCGCGACGACGGCCAGCGCGGCAGCCGGACCACAGACAGGAGTGCCGGCGCGGTCAGGTCGGGGTGGACCCGGGCCAGGGTGCGCTCGGAGATCCGGACCCCACCCCGGGCTCGTCCGGCCAGAGCGGCCGCGGTCGCCTCGAGCGCCGGGTACGGCCGCTCCCCCGGACACCAGAGGACGGCCTCGACCGTCGCTCCGCTGCGCAGGACGACCTCGTGGGCCCAGCCACCGGCGACCGCGGTGACGTGCTCCGCGCGCGGCAGCAGGTTGCGACGTGCGCGGGAGTAGCGGCGTACGTCGTGATGCGAGGCACCGGCGTGCGGCAGGCGGTCGAGGGTCGAGGGGTCGGCCGCGACCGGGGTGGGGCGGGACAGGGAGACGCGAGGCGTGGGCATGGTGGGCTCCGGCGAGCAGGAGTGACGTCCGGACCGCCCGCCGGTCCACGGCGGGGGTCGTCAGGCTGCCGGTCGGCGCCCGGTTGAGGTCACTCCTGGATACCCATGCCACAGAAGGTACGGCGCTCTGCTCGCGGCCCGCACCCGGTTTTCCTCAGAACAGGGCGAGCCACGGATGGTCGGCCCGGAGCCGGGCGATGGCCTCGCGCAGCCAGTCCCGCTGCGGGGCATCCAGCAGCGGTAGCGCGCGCTCGAAGTCGCGCAGGTCCTTGGGCCGGCCGTTGGTGGACTTGAAGAGGAGCACGATCTCGGGGTTGAGCACGCGGACCCCGTCGTCGGTCACCCAGGTGGCCTCGTCCAGCGGCAGCACGTGGTCGGGGAGGCGCTTGTTCTGCCACAACCCGCCGACGTCCGGCGTGAGCGGCATGTCCATCACCCACGGGGAGAGCGCATCCCGGCGTACCCAGATCTGGCAGTCCGGCTGGGGCAGGTCGGGGTAGCGCTCGGACATCGGTCGGAGCTGTCCGCTGACGTTGGTCCACAGATGCCACTGGTCGCCGACGTGCCGGCGCAGCAGTGGTGCGTCGCACGACAGCACCGACACGTCGATGTCCTCGTGCTCGCGCAGTGCTCCGGTGAACGCCTCGATCGCGTAGCCACCGACCAGCCACCACGGACGCTCGAAGCCCTCCAGGAGAGCCTGCGCGCCCGCGACGTCGAGCGGCTGCCAGGGCCCGTAGGTGCGGTAGAACGCGGCGTCCTCCGCCCGCTCCTCCGCAGTGAACTCCAACGGCTCCCGCACGGTCGGACCCTACCCGCACGGGAGCGGGAGGAGGTGATGTCAGCGCGTGCCGTACATCCTCTTCATGCCGAGCCAGTCACCGAGGCCGAGCGTGCGGCCGTACGGCGAGCAGGGGCGCTCGGAGTGCTCCATCGTGAGGTTGGAGTGGCCGTTGCCCGTGTGGGCCATCCCGTAGGCGTGGCCGAACTCGTGGGTGACGGTGCCCTCGAAGTCCCACTTGTTGGTACAGCCCGCCGGGATGCGGGTCACCAGCCGGTTGCCGTTGTCGAGCATGATGTCGGCCGCGGCCATCCGACCGGTGCCCTCCCACCAGAAGCAGGTCCAGCCCAGGAGGTCGCCCGGCAGGTTGCCGAAGCCGACCACGTCGGTGGTGTTGAAGGCGCCGCAGGTGATGCTGGTCCGGCCCGGCTTGATGTTGGGGGCGGTGCGGGTGCGACCGGTGTAGTGGGCGGCCGGGGTGCCGACGTGGGGGCGGCCGCAGGAGTTGCGACCCGTGCGCATGTTGGCGTTGGCGGCCTTGATCTGCCGGACCATCGTCTTCCCGCCCAGGTGAGCGGGAGCCTTGCCGAGATTGATCCCGTAGCTCAGCGAGGTCTTCCACTTGTGGGCCTCGAGGTGGAAGGTGCGGTCCTTGCACGCCGCGGGGTCCGCGGCCCTGGCCGTGCGAGCGGCCGCCGCGCCGGAGGGCCGGGCCGCCGCGCCGATGACGGCGCGGACCTCGGTCCCGGTGTTGGAGACCTGCAGGCCGACCACCTCGCCGTGGGCGCCGACGCCGTCACCGGCCACGGTCAGGCCGGGTGGCGGTACGACGACCGCGACGCGCCCGTCGTAGACCGTGCGGCCGACCAGCGAGCAGCCGAGAGACACGCCACGGACGAGCGTCGAGGCCCGGATCGGGCCGTGTCCGGCGCAGCGCTCGTCGGCGGTGCGGGCGGAGATCGGGCTCTGCACGGAGGCGGCCAGGAGCGCGCCGGTGGCGAGACAGGCGACCAGGGCGAGGGTTCGTCGGAGGATCGTCATGGAGGCGATCCTGCCTCGCCCCAGCGGTCATCGACGAACCGTCGCGGCGCGACACGCCGTTTCGTCACAGCAGGGCGAGGTCGTCGCGGTGCACGACCTCGCGCTCGTACGCCGCCCCGAGCTCGCGCCGGAGCGTCGCCGAGGTCCGACCGACCAGCCGCGGGATCTCGTCGGCGTCGAAGTTCACCAGCCCGCGGGCGACGGCGACGCCGTCGGGCCCGGCCAGGTCGACCGGGTCGCCGGCGACGAAGGTGCCGGTGGAACCGGTCAGCCCGGCTGCCAGCAGCGAGGCCCGTCGTTCGGTGACCGCGCGGACGGCTCCCTCGTCGAGCAGGAGCACGCCCTTCGGCTCGGTCGCGTGGGCCAGCCACAGCTGACGGGTGGGACGCCGGCGGGTGGCCGCGTGGAACCAGGTGCCGACCGGCTCGGCGGCCAGTGCCTCCCCTGCCCGGTCCGCGGAGGTGAGGACGACCGGGATCCCCGCGCCGGTCGCGATCCGGGCGGCATCGAGCTTCGTCCGCATCCCACCGGTGCCGACACCGGCCGCGCCGGCCGCGCCGATGCGGACGTCGGCGAGGTCGTCGGAGAGGGCCACCTCGGCGATCAGGCGGCTGCCCTCGGCGGCCGGCCGGCCGTCGTACAGACCGTCGACGTCGCTGAGCAGGACGAGCAGGTCGGCGTGCACCAAGTGGGCGACCAGCGCGGCGAGGCGGTCGTTGTCACCGAACCGGATCTCGCCGGTGGCGACGGTGTCGTTCTCGTTCACGATCGGCAGCACGCCGAGCTCGAGGAGCTTCGCGAAGGTCTGGTGGGCGTTGCGGTAGTGGCTGCGCCGGGTCATGTCGTCGGCTGTGAGCAGCACCTGCCCGACGACCAGTCCGTGGGCCGCGAGCTCCTCGGTGTACCGGTGCACGAGGAGGCCCTGCCCCACCGCCGCGGCGGCCTGCTGGGCGGGGAGTGCGCGCGGGCGACGGCTCAGCCCGAGCGGGGCGAGCCCGGCCGCGATGGCTCCGGAGGAGACCAGCACGACCTCCGTGCCGCGGGCACGGGCGGCGGCGAGTACGTCGACCAGCCGTCGTACCCGCTCGGGGTCGATGCCGCCGGCGGCCGTCGTCAGGGAGGACGAGCCGACCTTGACCACGACCCGGCGGGCCGCGGTGACCTGCTCGCGCCGGGCCTGGCCGGTCATGCGTCCTCGTCACCCTCCGAGGTCGACGGCTCGTGGTCGGGGTCGGCGGCGGAGCCGATCTCGTAGCTGATCGGGCCCGGCTGGTCGATCCGGCGGGCGACGTCGGCGCGCGTCTCGGTCTCGCTGCGCTCCGGCATCGCCTCGTGGATGGCGCGGCGGCGATGCACCGCCTGGCGCTTCTCGTCGAAGCGCTGGTCCTCGCCGCGGCGACCGAGCATCTCCACCCCGGCGTCGATGCCGGGCTTGAAGTCGAAGACGACGGCGTTGTCGGGGTGGCCGATCAGCACCGCGTCGCCCTCGACCGCGCCGAGCTGGACGAGCCGCGACTCGACGCCGAGACGGTTGAGCCGGTCGGCCAGGAAGCCCACGGCCTCGTCGTTGCTGAAGTCGGTCTGACGCACCCAGCGCTCGGGCTTCGGTCCGCGGACCCGCCAGGCGCGCTGTCCCTGGCCCAGCGACGGGTCGGAGGACGCCGTGACCGAGAAGTCCTCGCCGCCGTCGACCGACGGCGGACGGATGACGATCCGCTCGATCGGCGCCTGGGTACGGGAGGCACGGGCGGACTGCACGATCTCGGCCATCGCGAACGTCAGCTCACGCAGGCCCTCACCCGACGCCGCGCTGACCGCGAAGACCTGCAGGCCGCGCGCCTCGAGGTCGGCTCGCACGATCTCGGCCATCTCGCGGCCGTCGGGCACGTCGATCTTGTTGAGGGCGACGAGGCGCGGCCGGTCGTCGAGACCGCCGTACGACGCGAGCTCGTGCTCGATGACCGCCAGGTCGTCCTCGGGGTTGCGACCCGGCTCGATGGTGGCCGTGTCGATCACGTGCACGATCGCGGCGCAGCGCTCCACGTGACGGAGGAACTCGTGACCCAGTCCGCGGCCCTCGCTCGCGCCCTCGATCAGGCCCGGCACGTCGGCGACGGTGAACGTCGTGTCCCCGCCGGTGACCACGCCGAGGTTGGGGACCAGCGTGGTGAACGGGTAGTCGGCGATCTTGGGCCGCGCCCTGGAGATCGCGGCGATCAGGCTCGACTTGCCGGCGCTCGGGTATCCGACCAGACCGATGTCGGCGACGACCTTCAGCTCGAGCACGATCTCCCGCTCGTCACCGGGCTCGCCCAGGAGCGCGAAGCCCGGGGCCTTGCGCTTGGAGCTGGCCAGTGCGGCGTTGCCCAGCCCGCCACGGCCGCCTTGCGCCACCACCAGCTCGGTGCCCGCCCCGACCAGGTCGGCGAGCAGCTCGCCGGCCGCGGTCGACACGACGGTCCCGTCGGGGACGGCCAGCGTGAGGTCGGCGCCGTGGGCACCGCTGCGGTGGGCGCCCGCGCCGTGGCCGCCGTGCTCGGCCCGGCGGTGGGGGCTGTGGTGGTAGTCGAGGAGCGTGGTCACGTCGGGGTCGACCCGGAGGATCACCGAGCCGCCGGGGCCGCCGTTGCCGCCGTCGGGACCGCCGAGCGGCTTGAACTTCTCACGATGGACCGAGGCGACGCCGTTGCCGCCCCGCCCTGCGGCGACGTGCAACGTCACCCGGTCGACGAACGACGGCACTGCCATGGTGGTGCTCCTAGATCTTCGTCGGGACGGATGTGTCCTCGGAGCCCACCGGATTTCGAGACGGGTCGCTCAGCGCCTCGCAAGCTCGGCCCTGAGCCGAGCCCTCCTCAATCTCCTTGCCCTCGTCGCGACGTCGCAGGCTCAGTCGCGGGGCAGGATGTTGATGACGCGACGGCCCCGCCGCGTGCCGAACTCGACGTTGCCCGCGACCAGCGCGAACAGGGTGTCGTCGCCGCCACGGCCCACGCCGGTGCCCGGGTGGAAGTGGGTGCCGCGCTGACGGACGATGATCTCGCCGGCGTTGACCAGCTGACCGCCGTACCGCTTCACGCCGAGGCGCTGGGAGTTGGAGTCCCGACCGTTCTTGGTCGAGGCCGCACCCTTCTTGTGTGCCATGAGTTCAGTCCTGTTCGCTGATCGAGCTTGTCGAGATCCGAGCGGTCGCTCAGAGAGAGATGTCGGTGACCTTGACCTGGGTGTACTTCTGGCGGTGACCCTGGCGCTTCTTGTAGCCGGTCTTGTTCTTGTACTTCTGGATGATGATCTTGGGGCCCTTGGTGGCGCCGAGGACCTCGACGGTCACGCCGGCCTTGTCGAGACCGGTCGCCGTGACCGTGTCACCGTCGACGGTCATCACGACGGGCAGCGTCAGCGTGTCGCCGACGGCCGCATCGGTCTTGTCGATCTCGATGACGTCGCCCACGGCAACCTTCTGCTGCTTGCTGCCAGCGCGCACGATCGCGTACACCGCGGTCTCCTTCGTAGGTCGAGAACTTCTGGTCTGCCGGACCGAGACCGTCGGCCCCGGACCGGGGGCACAGACGACAGGTGGCAGAAAGGGCACGCCTGAGCGCACCGAGGGTTCATCGTACGCGGTGGGCGTCGCGCCCAGCAATTCGGCAGAGCGGCCCCGCCTGCTCGTCGAGACGCCCGATCTGCATCATTGTCGCGAGTCGCGAGCCGGGCCGACGCGAGGTCAGCGCTTGCGCGCCCCGCCCTTGCGCTTGACCGGCACGTGCAAGGAGGGGATCTCGTCCCCGGGGGTCTCGGCTGGGTCGGAGGTCGCGCCCTCCCCGGACCCGCCCGGCTCCCCCACCTGCGGGTCGGCAGCGGCTGCCGTGGCGGGCGGTCCGGCCGGGCGGCTGGCCGACCGACGACGGGTACGGGTGACCACGCGCGGAGGCTCGGGCTGGGTCGGCGGCGCCGGCTCGGGCGCCTCTTCCGCGACGGGCTCGGCGACCGGCTCGGCGACGGGCTCAGCTGCCGGCTCATCGACGGGCTCGTTGTCGTTCTGGTCGGCCGCAGGCGCGGCGTCCGCTTCGGCTTCGGCTTCGGCTTCGGCGGGCTCGGGCGTGGCCGCCGCGTCGGCGGCGGTCACCTCGGCGGACTCGTCGGTCGGCTCGGTGGCAGCGTCGCTCTCGGCCGCTTCGCTCTCGGCGGCCTCGTTCTCGGCCTGCTCGGCCTCGGCGCGTTCGTGGCGTGCCATCGCCGCGACGTCCTTGGGGGACGGCGCGGACGAGCGTGGCGCGCTGTCGTCGTTGTCCTGAGGCTTGCCCCGGCTCCGGCTGCGCCGGCCGCGGCGTCCCTCTTCCTCGGGCTGCTTCGGCTCGACGGGCGCCTCCTCGATCACGACGCCGCGGCCGTGGCACGCGGTGCAGTCGTGGGAGAACGACTCGAGCAGGCCGGTACCGATCCGCTTACGGGTCATCTGTACCAGGCCCAGCGAGGTGACCTCGGCGACCTGGTGGCGGGTGCGGTCACGGCCCAGGCACTCGACCAGGCGTCGCAGCACGAGGTCGCGGTTGGACTCGAGCACCATGTCGATGAAGTCGACGACGATGATGCCGCCGATGTCGCGCAGCCGCAGCTGGCGCACGATCTCCTCGGCCGCCTCCAGGTTGTTCTTGGTGACGGTCTCCTCGAGGTTGCCACCGGAGCCGGTGAACTTGCCGGTGTTCACGTCGACGACGGTCATCGCCTCGGTCCGGTCGATCACCAGCGAGCCGCCGGAGGGCAGCCAGACCTTGCGGTCCAGGCCCTTCTTGATCTGCTCCTCGATGCGGTACGCCGCGAAGACGTCCTGGTCCTTCTTGCGCTCGTAGCGCTCCAGCCGCTGCTCGAGGTCGGGCGCGACGTGCTGGACGTAGGACTGCACGGTGTCCCACGCGTCGTCGCCCTCGATCACGAGCTTCGCGAAGTCCTCGGTGAAGAGGTCGCGGACCACCTTCAACGTGAGGTCGGGCTCGCCGTACAGCAGCTGCGGTGCGGAGCCCTTGGCCTTCTTCTCGATGTCCTCCCAGCGCGCCTTGAGCCGCTCGACGTCGCGGGTCAGCTCGTCCTCCGACGCACCCTCGGCGGCGGTGCGGACGATCACCCCGGCGGTCTCGGGGACGATGTCCTTCAGGAGGGACTTGAGCCGGTTGCGCTCGGTGTCGGGCAGCTTGCGGGAGATGCCGCTGGTGGTGCCGTCGGGCACGTAGACCAGGAATCGTCCGGCCAGGCTGACCTGGCTGGTGAGGCGGGCACCCTTGTGGCCGATCGGGTCCTTGGTGACCTGCACCAGGATCGACTGGCCCGAGGTCAGCACCGACTCGATCTTGCGGGGTTGTCCGTCCTTCTGGCCGAGCGAGGACCAGTTCACCTCGCCGGCGTACAGCACGGCGTTGCGGCCCTTGCCGATGTCGATGAAGGCGGCCTCCATCGACGGCAGCACGTTCTGGACCCGGCCGAGGTAGACGTTGCCGATCAGGGAGGTCTGCGACTCGCGCGCGACGTAGTGCTCGACGAGCACGTTGTCCTCGAGCACGCCGATCTGGGTGATGTCGCCGCGCTGGCGGATCACCATCACCCGGTTGACGGCCTCACGGCGGGCCAGGAACTCGGCCTCGCTGACGATCGGGGCGCGACGGCGCCCGGCCTCACGGCCCTCGCGGCGGCGCTGCTTCTTGGCCTCGAGGCGGGTCGAGCCCGACACGGCCGTGATCTCGTCGTTGGCGCTGCGGCCGCTGCGGACCCGCGTGACGGTGTTCGCGGGGTCGTCACCGCCACCGTCGCCGTCGTCCTCACCGGCGCGACGCCGACGGCGTCGCCGGCGTGACGAGGTGCTCTCGCCGTCGGAGGACGACGAGGCTGAGGAGTCGGAGGCGGCTTCGTCGGCGTCGTCACCCTCGGCCGAGTCGGCGCCCTGGGAGTCGCCCTCGCCCGACTTGCGGCGACGACGCCCGCCGCGGCGCCGCTTGCGGCGGCTCGCGGTCTCGCTGTCGTCGCCCCCGGCGTCGGAACGGTCGGTCGTGCCGTCGTCCGCGGCCTTCGCGCCGTCCCGGCTGCGGTCCGCGCTGTCCTTCGCGCCGTCGCCGTCGGCGGCGGGCTCGGTCGTCGCAGCTGCGGCCTTCGACGTACGGCGGCGGGGCGCCGCGGTGGTCTTCTCGGGCGCCTGGAAGAGCGGGACGGCCACGGCGGCCGGCCGAGAGCCTTCGCCGGCGTCGGTCGAGCCGCCTCCGTCCCCACCGGACTCGGCGGGTGCAGCGGCCTTCTTGGAGGTCCGCTTGCGCGTGCTGGTCTTCTTCGCCGGCGGCGTGTCGCCCTCGCCGGCCGGGGGCGCCTCGGCGGTCGCACCCGCATCTGCCGACGCACCGGGCTCGGCGGTGGCCGCGGCCTTCTTGGTGGTCCGCTTGCGCGTCGTGGTCTTCTTGGCCGCCGGCGTGTCGCCGCCGTCGGTGCCGGTCGCGGCCGCCTCGGCCGGGGCCGACGGTGCCGTGCTGTCGGCCGGTGCGGCCGCCTTCTTGCTGGTCCGCTTGCGCGGTGCCGCCTTCTTCTTCGCCGGCGGTGCGTCACCGCCCGCCGGAGTGGTCTCGGAGGGGGTGGAACCGTCCTGGTGTTCGTCGAGCATGTCGCTCCTCGGCCCGGACGCTGCGCACAGCCCCGGACGTGTCCGACGCCGGCAGCCCGCGTGGTCAGGGCCGACGGCGCAAAGCCTTCGGTGGCGGCGACACCCTCCGCAGGTGCGTCAACGGCTCCGACATGTCACCGACCGCGGTCGCTAGCCATCCGGGCGAGTCGCTGTCACCGACTCAGCCAGGCCGCGTCGCGGTCCGGTGACGACCGGCTCCACTGTGCCGGGCCAGGATCGGGCCGGCGAGAACGTCGTCGGGTCGATCGATTCGGCAAGCCGCACGGTCGACCACGTCGAGTATCGCACACGGAACACCCGAACCCGGCACTGTCAACCGGATAACGGGTCGCCGATCGCGCCGGATGCGGCGTCGTACGGACCCTGTTCCAGACGCGTCAGGAGTGCCGTCCCGGGCGCGTCGAGACCCCCCACCCGGCGCAGTCCGGACAGCACGTCGTCGGGCCGGACCGCCGGCTCGGTGTGCCGGAGGACGACCTCGAGCGCCGTCCCCGCGTCGTACGCCGTGGCGCTGAGCGCCAGTACGGCCTCGCGGCTGTCGAAGGTCCGTACCCCCTTCTTGGTCATCCGCTCCACCTCGACCGAGGTGGCCGCGAGGAACGCCGCCACCGCCGGATCGACGGCCTCGGGCGCGCTGCCCGGCAGGTCGATCCGCCACCGGCTGGCCTGGAGACGATCGCCCAGGCTGCCGGACGTGGCCTCGACGACCTCCAGGATGTCGAGGCCGTCGGGCAGGGCGTCGTCGAGGTCGGCGGCGAGGCCGTCGGCCTCGACGCGCTCCGCCAGCCCGATCTCGAGGTACTCAGCCTCGCTGGCAGCGCCGGTGGGCGAGGCGCCGGCGTAGGAGATGCGCGGGTGCGGGTTGAACCCCGAGGAGTAGGCCATCGGGATCCGGGCGCGGACCAGCGCGCGCTCGAAGGCGCGGCTGAAGTCGCGGTGGCTGGTGAAGCGCAGCCGACCACGCTTGGCGTAGCGCACCCGCATCCGCTGCACCGGTGGCGCCTGCTGCTCTGGCTGGTCTCGCACGCGGTCAGGCTAGTGGCGACCCGCCTCGCCACCGACAGCTCAGGTGGCTCAGGTCTGCGCGGCGAGGTGCTGGCGGGCGAGCGGGGACAGGTAGATCGAGCGGACCACGTCGCCGTCGAGCCAGGCCGTGAGCTCGGCCGCCTTCGCGTCGAGGGCGCGACGCGCCGCGAGCCGGCACCTGCTCGGCGAGGACGACGTCGACCGAGCCGTCGTCGCGCTGGCACCACACCCCGACGATCCGTCCGTTCCACCACGCGGTCGGACCGCCGTTGCCGTTGCGGTCGAAGATCTTGTCGACGTGCTCACCGAGGTGGAAGCCTCGGTCCTTCCACCCCATGGTGGTCGGGTCGAGCGCCGGCAGGAGCGCCGCCCACGGGCCGGGGTCCGGTGGGGTGTCCAGGTCGTCGGGCAGCACCCAACCGGCGGCGTCGCCGTCGAGAGAGACCTCGACCGCGTCGACGTCGGCCAGAGCCTTGCGGACGGCCGCCTTCGTCGAGCCCAGCCACCAGACCAGGTCGGCCTCGGTGCCGGGGCCGAACGAACGCAGCCAGGCCGCGACCAGCGCGGCGTACCCCTCCGCCTCGGGCAGAGGGTCGGGCCGGCCGCCCAACCACGCGGCGGTCGCCGTCCAGCGGGGTCGCGAGGTCTTCCAGCCGCCGTCGTTCTCGCCGCGCACGATCGCCCCGGACGCCGCGAGCGCGACGATCACCCCGGACGCGATCGCGACGTCGGCCTGGTAGGTGCCCTTGCCGCGGGTGACCCGGGCGTCGAGGGCCGGGAGACGCGCTCGGAGCTCGGCGGTGCTGAGCGGCCCCTCGGTCTCGATCAGCCGCCGCGTCAGGGTGAGGTGCTCGTCGGTCCACGCGGCACCGTCGTCGGTCACGCCGGCGGCTTCCATCTCTGCGGCGAGCCGGCGTACCTGCTGGCCGGCGACCCGGGCGCTCGCGCTGCCCCAGACGGCCGGCAGCAGGTCGCGTGGGAAGGCGAAGACCGTGCGTCGCATGGCCAGCTGCTTGACCACCGAGCGGTCGACGTAGAGAGCCGCGTCGACGTCGGCGCGCGAGGCACCGGAGCGCGCCCAGGCGGCGAGGTGGACGGACGCGGGCTCGGTCGCGTGGAGGCAGGTCATCGCGCGGGCCGCCGCCGCGGTGTCGGCCACCGGCGCCGCGAGACCGTGGCGGATCGCGAGCCGCGTCCGCCGCTCGTCGTCGTCGATGTGCCGCACGTCTGCATCCTGCCGCAGGCCACCCCCAGGCCCGCCCGCGTTGGGGCCGTGACTCCCCCGATCCGGGATGTGACGCGCCGCGGGGCCGGATGAAACGATCCGGCGGTGTCCGCCCTCCGTCGTACCGCGCTCGTGCTGGTGGGGCTGGTCCTCCTCTCGTTCAACCTGCGGCCCGCTGCCGTCAGCGTCGGTCCGGTCCTCGAGGAGGTGCGCGACGGGCTCGGGCTGAGCGGACCCGAGGCCGGTCTGCTCACCTCGCTCCCGGTCCTGGCGTTCGCGATCTTCGGCGCCCTCGCCCCCACCCTGGCCAGGGTGGTCGGGCTGCACCGCGCCCTGGCCCTCTCCCTGGTCGCCGTCGTGATCGGGCTCGGCGGCCGGGCCGCTGCGCAGGACTCCACCTTCTTCCTGGGCCTCTCGGGCGTGGCACTGGCCGGCATGGCGACGGCCAACGTGCTCATCCCGTCGCTGGTCAAGCTGCACTTCCCCGACCGGATCGGTCGGGCGACCTCGATCTACACCACGGCCCTGGCGGTGGGCCTGACGTCGGCGTTCCTGCTCACCGTCCCGATCTCCGACGCCTTCGGGAGCTGGCGCGCGGGGCTCGGCGTCTGGGCGCTTCTCGCCCTGGTGGCACTGGCGCCGTGGCTGGGGCTGCTCGGTCACGACCGACACCTGGAGACGGGCGCCCGGAGCATCTCGTTCGGTGACGTCGCCCGCACCCGCATCGGCTGGGCGATGGTGCTGTTCTTCGGCCTCCAGTCGTTGCAGGCCTACTCGATCTTCGGCTGGTTCGCCCAGCTGTGGCGCGACAACGGCTACTCGGCCGAGCAGGCCGGGCTGCTGGTCGCGATCGTCGCGGGCGTCAGCATCCCGCTCTCGCTGTGGCTGCCGTCAGCGGCGGCCCGACGTGACGACCAGCGCGGCTTGATCCTCGCGGTGCTCAGCTGCTACCTGCTCGGCTACGCGCTCCTCCTGGTCAACGCCCACACCTGGGCGATCCCGGCGGCGCTGCTGGTGGGGGTCGGGTGCTGTGTCTTCCCCGTCGTGCTGACCCTGATCGGGCTGCGTGCGCACACGCCGGACGGCACGGCCGCCCTGTCCGGGTTCACCCAGTCGCTGGGCTACCTGCTGGCCGCCGTCGGACCGTTCGCCGTCGGACTCGTGTACGACGCGACCGGCGGCTGGACCGCTCCCCTGTGGATGCTGATGGTGCTCGTGCTCCCCCTCCTGGCCGTCGGTGCGTACGCCGGCCGACCGGCGTACCTCGAGGACCAGCTGCGCTGACCGCAGCGCGGGATGTCGCCCGGCTGGGTCGCGTCGGGCACCCTTGAGGGGTGCCACCCGAACCGGAGCCGAGCCTCCCCGTCGCACGGCGGGTCGCCTGGCTGAGCGTCGTGGTCGTGGTGGCTGTGGTGCTCGCTCTCGCGATCGGCGCATGGGCGTTCGGCGTGCTCCCGGAGGACACCGCCGACCGGCCGCTGCAGTTCCCGTCGGTCTCGCCCACCGCACCTTCCGACACGGCCTCGACGCGCGGCGGGACCACTCTCGCGCCCCGGCACCACCACGTGCGCGCACCGCTCGAGGTCGCCCCGATCACCGGCCCCGCGAAGTGCGACCTCCGGCCACCGCGGATCGTGCACGTGCTGCAGTTCAACATCCACTTCGGCGTCAGTCGCTTCGGACCGATCGGGCTCGCCGCCATCGCGGACGAGATCCGAGCCTGGCACCCCGACATCGTCAGCCTCAACGAGGTGGACAGCGACGCTACGCGGAGCGGGCGGACCGACGAGGCGTCGTACCTCGCCCAGGCGACCGGGATGCACGACGTCTTCGGTGCCAACCTGGTGGGGGCCGACGGGCACCGCTTCGGCAACGCCGTCCTCAGCCGCTACCCGGTCCGCGAGAGTGCCAACATCCACCTCCCTCGGACCAGCGGGTCCGAGCCCCGCGGCTTGCTGCACGCCGTTCTGCGGGTCGAGGGGCGCACCGTCGACTTCTACTCGGTCCACCTGACGCAAGGGGCCCGCTCCGGTCTCCCCGAGCGGATCGCGCAGGCCGAGGCCATCACGCGCGTCCTGCGCACCAGCCACCGGCCGACGATCCTGGCCGGCGACCTCAACTCCCGACCGGGGACCCTGCCGGTGCGGATCCTCCGCGGCTACCTCCTCGACGCCCAGGAGCAGGCCGGCACGGGCAGCGGAGACACCGTCCCCGCCGGCGCCCCGGTGAACCGGATCGACTACGTGCTGTACGACAACCACTTCCGGCCGACCCCCGGCGGCACCCAGGTGCTGCCCTCGTCGTCCAGCGACCACCGGGCCGTCCTCAGCGAGCTGATCCTGCTGCCCGGTGGGCGCTGCTGACGCGCCCACGCCGGCATCCGGCACGATGACATCGTGTCCCGTCGCGCGGCTGTCCTGTTCCTCACCCTCGGTGTCGTCTGGGGGATCCCCTACCTCCTGATCAAGGTCGCGCTCGACGAGCTGTCCCCCGCCCAGATCGTGCTCGCCCGCACCGCCATCGCCGCGCTGATCCTGCTGCCCCTGGCCCTCGCCCAGGGGGCGGTGCGGCCGGTGCTGCGCCACTGGCGCTGGCTCCTGGTGTTCGCGGTGGTCGAGATCGCCATCCCCTGGGTGTTCCTCGGGAGTGCCGAGACGCGGCTGCCGAGCTCGACCACGGGCCTCCTGGTGGCGGCCGTGCCCCTGGCGGGGGTCGCGCTCGCGTTCGTCACCGGTCACGCCGAACGACTCACGGGCGTCGCCTGGCTGGGCCTGGGCCTCGGGATCGTCGGGGTCGCCGCCCTGGTCGGCTTCGACGTGGGCGGCTCGGACCTCGCCGCCGTAGCCGCGGTGGGCGTGGTCGTCGTGGGGTACGCCGCGGGACCGGCCATCCTCAGCCGCCCGCTCCAGGGGTTGCCCGGGATCGGGATCATGGCCTCCGCCCTGACGGTCACGGCCCTGGCCTACGTCCCCGTCGTGCTCGTGACCGACGGAGTGCCGACCACGGTCCCGTCGGGCAACGTGGTCGCGTCGGTGCTGACGCTGGGAGTGGTGTGCACGGCCGCAGCGTTCATGCTGCTCTTCGCGCTGGTGGGCGAGGTCGGTCCGGTACGAGCCACGACCATCACCTACCTCAATCCTGCCGTCGCGGTCATCGCCGGGGCGGTGGTCCTCGGCGAGCCGGTCACCATCTGGACCGTCGTCGGTTTCGTCCTGGTGGTCACCGGCTCCTACCTGGTCAATCGAGGTGGCCGGCCGGCGCCCGTGAGCGAGGCGGAGCTGGCCGGCGAGACCTCGAGCAGCTGCGCCTGAGCAGTGGCGTGGTGTGGTCAGGACAGCCGTCGGCGCGTCCACCAAAACGAGAGGGCGGCGAGCAGGGCTGAGGCGGTGAGGTAGAGGCCGGTCTCGGCCCACTGGAGCGGCCAGAAGTGGTTCCGAGGCTGGTAGACGACGTGCTGCCGGTAGCCCTCGTCGTTCAGCTTGGTCAGGCAGCGGTCCAGGGCGGCTCGGCCCGCCGCCGCTGTCGTCTGGTCGGTCGACTGGCCGGGCTCGGGTGGCTGCGGGAGGCAGCCGTTGAACCAGGCGGGGAGCGCGGCGGGGCGACCGTGTGCGTCGACGGTCTGGTTGGTCAGGATCCAGTCGCCGGGGACCACGTGCGTGGTGATGGTGATGGTGCCCGCGTTGTCGATCCCGACGCCGTCCAGGGTGGCGTCGGAGATGACCATGGTGGCCGTGGTCGGCGGCACCAGGTGGGGGCGGACCCAGAGTGGAACGGCGATCTGCACGAAGGCGTAGATGGCCAGGGTCACGGCCATGGCGGGCAGCGACCGCCTGAGGATCAGCCCCACCAAGGTGGCCAGCACGAGGGCGAACACGGCGTACGCGATCGGGACGATGCCGCGCATCGCGAACGAGATCGGGGTCAGCCGCGAGACCAGGCTCCCGTGCTGGCTACCGGTCGCACCGTCGAGCGGGTGCGCCCACCACGTGATCGCCGTGGTGAGGATCCCGACCGCCACCGCCGTGGCGAGCACCGAGAAGCCCAGCTTCGTCGCGAGCCAGCGGCCGCGGGTGACCGACTGGTTCCAGGCGAGACGATAGGTGCCGGTCTCGAGCTCTCGGGCCACCAACGGTGCGCCCCAGAAGATCCCGATGACCGCCGGCGCCACGGCGAGGACGGCGATGCCCCCGTTGAACAGCAGCCGATCGTTGCTGGTCAGGAGGTCGTACACGTCCTGGTTGCGGCGGGCGAGACGAGCGAGCGCCGGGCCGGTGACGGCGAGCCAGACACAGATCCCCGCGACGAGCGCGTAGACGGCGATGAACTGGGTGCGACACTGCCGCCAGGTCAGCCAGATCACCGGAGCACCTCCAGCGCTGGGCTGGCCGGGGCGACGGACTCGGCGCCTTCCATGTAGGCCAGGACGAGGTCTTCCAGACCCAGTGCGGTGGTGGACCAGGCCGGATCGAGGATCGGCGACTCCGTGCGTACGACGTACGTCGACTGACGATCGGTGTGGCTGGACCAGACGACGTGCTGGTCGGCCGGCAACGCGGCTGGTTCACGGAGCGGTCCGGACAGCCGGTGGTGCGTCCCGAGCAGCTGCTCGACATCGCCCGCGACCCGGACCTGGGAGTCGACCAGGACGACCACGTGGTCGCAGACCCGTTCGAGGTCGGAGACGACGTGCGAGGAGAGCAGCACGCTGATCTCGTCCTCGGCGACCGCCTCCATCAGCACCTTGAGGAACTCGCGGCGGGCCAGCGGGTCCAGGCTCGCGACCGGCTCGTCGAGGATCAGCAGCTCGGGACGCTTTGCGAGTCCGAGCGTCAGTGCGAGCTGGGCACGCTGGCCGCCGGAGAGGTGACCGGCCCTCTGACTCGGATCGAGGTCGAGGCGGTCGATCCGGCGTCGCGCGGCCGTAGCATCCCACCGAGGGTTGAGGTGTGCACCGAGGCGCAGATGCTCGG
Source organism: uncultured Actinomycetota bacterium (assembly GCA_963833775.1). Lineage (GTDB taxonomy): Bacteria > Actinomycetota > Actinomycetes > Propionibacteriales > Nocardioidaceae > Nocardioides. Next base: position 833,345 of record CAWHZH010000015.1, read on the forward strand.
CGACCGTGAGTCCGGCGTACGTCGGGGTGTCCTGCGCGACGAAGCCCACCTTGGCCAGCTGCGACGAGTCGGCGGCTGGACGTCCGCCGCACACCTCGATCGTCCCCACGGTCGGGGTCAGGAGTCCGACCATGAGACTGAGGAGGGTGGTCTTGCCGGCGCCATTCGGTCCGACCAGACCGGTCACCCGGCCGACGGGGATCTCGAGGCTGCAGTCCTGCAGCGCCCAGCGTCGCCGGTATCGCTTGCCAAGGCCGCGGGCCTTCACGACGGCGCTCATGCGGTCTCCTGGTTCACGGCGCGAAAGGTGCTCATGAAGAGCGCCTCGATGCTCTCCTCGTCGAGCCCGGCAGATCGGGCCTTGCCGAGCCAGCGACCCAGGTCGCGGCGCAGTGGTTCGTGCGCGGCCAGCGAGGAGTCGGTGAGGGTCCGGGTGACGAAGGTGCCGACTCCCGGCCGGGCGGCGACCAGCCCGTCGCGCTCCAGCTCGCGGTAGGCCTTGAGGACGGTGTTCGGGTTGATCGCCAGGCTCGCCACCACGTCCTTGACGGTGGGCAGCTGGTCACCCTCGACCAGCAGGCCGAGGCGCAAGGCACGGCGTACCTGATGAACGACCTGGAGGTAGGGAGAGACCCCCGAGCGGGTATCCAGCGAGAACTCGATCATCGGACTCCATTCATCTAGTTACCTAGCACATTAGATACCTACCGGAAGCGTCCGTCAAGGCCGGGTGATCCACGACAAGCCATCGGCCTGGGGCGTCCTCTTCGCCGAGGGGGCGTCGCTTGGTCGGCGTACGGTCCAGTGGTGGACCTGGGTACGACGCACCTTCGCGGGAGCGTGGAAGACGGCTTGTGGCCTCTGGTCGAGCGGCTGCTCGGCACGTCCGCGATGGCAGGCGTGGCCGTGGCAGTGGTGCGCGAGGAGGAGGTCGTCGCGCGTGGGTTCGGCGTCCGCGACGTCGGCACCGGTGCCGTGGTCACACCCGAGTCGATGTTCCACCTGGCGTCGGTCTCCAAGCCCTTCGTGGCGACCGCCGTGGTGTCGCTGTCGGAGGCCCGGGACTCCGGCGTACCGAGGCTCGACCTGGATGCGCCGATCACCGACCTGGTGCCCGAGCTCACGCTGGCCGACGGTCGGGAGGGGGAGGTCACGGCCCGGCGCCTGATGAGCCACACGAGCGGTCTCCCGGACGTCTCGGACTACGGCTGGCACGACCCTCAGCTCGGCGACGACGCCCTCAGCGAGTTCGCTCGCAGCCTGTCGGGCTGGCGGCTGCAGGCGGAGCCCGGCTCGACGTTCTCCTACTCCAATGCCGGGTTCGAGCTCCTCGGGCTGCAGCTGTCCCGGGCCATGGGTACGACGTTCGAGGACGCCGTCCGGCAGCAGGTGCTGATGCCGCTCGGGATGCGGAACAGCACCTTCCTGCGCGCCGACGTGCCCGGGCACCTGGCGGCCTCACCTCACGTGGGGATGCCGCTCTCGGTGCCCGAAGGCGCCTATCCGTACACCCGGCGCCACGCCCCCAGCTCGACCCTGCACTCCAACCTGGTCGAGCTGTGCCGCTGGATGGTGGCCCACTTCGAGCCCGCCGGCGTGGCGGTCGGGGACGTCGACGAGCCGTGGGCACGGCTGGACGCCGGGTTGCGCGACCTGATGTCGCGGCCAGTGGTGTCGGTGGGTGATCCCCCGTGGGAGGAGGCGTGGGCGCTCGGCTGGGGCGTGGGCAGCTACGGCGGCCACCGAACGCTCAGCCACAGCGGTGCGGACCCCGGGTTCGGTTCGCGGCTCGTGCTGGTGCCCGAGCGGCGGACCGGGGTGGTGGTCCTGGCCAACTCCAACACCGTGCCCACGTCGCACATCGCGGCGGCAGCGCTCGACCTCGCGCTCGCCGATCCCGCCCCCGCGGCGAGCTCCGAGGTGAGATCGGAGGGGCTCGGCGAGGGACTGACTGCTCTACGTGCGGTGCTGCCTCCGGTCGTGGTCCCCGTCGCCGAGACCTTGGGCAGGTCGGGTCCGGACGGGGCGGTGGCGACCTTCCATCGACTCGCCGCGGCCGACCGGGCCGAGTACGACCTCGACGACGACGAGTTCGAGAAGGCCGTGTGGGGAGCGATCGAACTGCATCGCACGAGCCTGGTCTGGCCCCTTCTGCGTGTGTGGACCGAGGTGCGTCCCGACTCCTCCGCTGCCTGGACGATGGCCGGATGGGCTCACCAGGTGGACGGGCAGCCCGACCTGGCGAGGAGTCTCCTCCGGCGCGCCCTCGACCTGGACCCCGAGAACGAGGACGCCGCTCTGATCATGAGCGGCCTTCCCCCGGCGTGACCCGGCCCGCGACGACCTTCTCGTAGCGCGGCTCGCTACGCCCCGTGCGCCCGGGGCCTCCGGAGCACGATCTCGTCGTCGGAGAGCTCACCGGTCTCGACGAACCCGAGCGAGTGGTACAGCCGCAGCGCAGTCTCGTTGTCGGCGGATACGGACAGGGCCGCCTGCTGGTACGCCGTGCCTGACAGCGACGGCTCCTGGCCCTCCCACAGTGCCAGCAGGGCCTCGACGGTCGCCCTGCCCAGGCCCTTGCCCTGCTGCTCGGCGTCGATGACGAGACCGCCCATCCAGTGGCTGTCCTCGTCTGGATCCACCGCCCACATCACGTGTCCGACCGTGGTGCCCGCGTCGTCGAGCACGGCACACGAGCGCCACAGCCCGCCGTACGCCGAGAGGCACAGGTAGTAGGTCGCCTCGGCGACCCACCGCTGCTGGTGATCCGCTGCTCGGACGCGGGCGATGTCACGCCAGTTGTCGGACGTGGCCGGTGCCAGCACGACCATGGTCACCTCCTACGGCTGGTCCGACGACAGCTGCTGAGTCACACGACGTCGAGCGGCAGGAGCGGCCGGCCGGTGGGGCCGATCTGGATCTCGGTGCCCATCTCGGGACAGACGCCGCAGTCGTAGCAGGGCGTCCAGCGGCAGTCGTCCACCTCGGGGAGCGAGTCGGGGTCGGCCGCGATCGTGAGTGCGTCCTCCCAGTCGGCCCACAGCCAGTCCTTGTCGAGACCCGAGTCGAGGTGGTCCCAGGGCAGCACCTCGTCGTAGTCGCGCTCGCGGACCGTGTACCAGTCGAGGTCGACGCCGGTGCCGTCGAGCGCGCGCTCGCAGGCCCCCACCCAGCGGTCGTAGGAGAAGTGCTCGCTCCAGCCGTCGAACCGTCCGCCGTCGCGCCAGACCTCCTCGATCACGGCGCCCACGCGACGGTCGCCGCGCGAGAGCAGTCCCTCGATGGTGCCGGGCTTGCCGTCGTGGTAGCGGAAGCCGATCGCACGGCCGTACCGCTTGTCCGCGCGTACGACGTCCCGCAGCTTCTTGAGCCGCTCGTCGGTGGTGTCGTGGTCGAGCTGAGCCGCCCACTGGAACGGCGTGTGCGGCTTGGGCACGAAGCCGCCGATGGAGACCGTGCAGCGGATGTCGTTGCGGCCGGTGACCTCACGGCCCTTGGCGATCACCTTGGTCGCGAGGTCGGCGATCTCGAGGACGTCCTCGTCGGTCTCGGTGGGGAGGCCGCACATGAAGTAGAGCTTCACCTGCCGCCAGCCGTGGGAGTACGCCGTCGCGACGGTGCGGATCAGGTCCTCCTCGTCGACCGCCTTGTTGATCACCTTCCGCATCCGGACACTGCCGCCCTCGGGGGCGAAGGTCAGCCCGGAGCGACGCCCGTTGCGGGAGAACTCGTCGGCGAGGGTGATGTTGAAGGCGTCGACGCGGGTGCTCGGCAGCGACAGCGAGACGTTGGTGCCCTCGTAGCGGTCGGCCAGCCCGTGCGCGACCTCGGCGATCTCGGAGTGGTCGGCGCTCGACAGCGACAGCAGGCCGACCTCCTCGAAGCCCGACTGGCGGATGCCGTTCTCGACCATGGCGCCGATCGTCTCGATCGACCGCTCGCGTACCGGTCGGGTGATCATCCCGGCCTGGCAGAACCGGCAGCCCCGCGTGCAGCCACGGAAGATCTCGACGCTGAACCGCTCGTGCACGGTCTCGGCCAGCGGCACCAGGGGCTTGGCCGGGTACGGCCAGGCGTCGAGGTCCATCAGCGTGTGCTTGCGGACCCGGAACGGGATGCCCGGCTTGTTGGGGACGACGGCCTCGATCGACCCGTCGGCGGCGTACGTCACGACGTAGAACTTCGGGACGTAGACGTTCTGCGAGACCGCCAGCCGGCGCAGCAGCTCGTCGCGCCCGCCGGGGCGGCCCTCCTTCTTCCACTCGCGGACGACCTCCGAGATCGCGAGCACGATCTCCTCGCCGTCGCCGAGGACGGCCGCGTCGACGAAGTCGGAGATGGGCTCGGGGTTGAACGCCGCGTGGCCCCCCGCGATCACGACCGGGTCGTCGTCGCCGCGGTCGACTGCGTGGAGCGGGATGCCGGCGAGGTCGAGGGCGTTGAGGAGGTTGGTGTAGCCGAGCTCGGTGGAGAAGCTGATGCCGAAGAGGTCGAAGTCGCGGACGGGCCGGTGCCCGTCGACGGTGAACTGCGGGATGCCGTCCTCGCGCATCACCTGCTCCATGTCGGGCCACACGGCGTAGGAGCGCTCGGCGAGGATCCAGTCGCGCTCGTTGAGCACTTCGTAGAGGATCTGGACGCCCTGGTTGGGCAGCCCGACCTCGTAGGCGTCTGGGTACATCAGCGCCCACCGGACGTCGACGGAGTCCCAGTCCTTCACGGTGGAGTTGAGCTCGCCACCGACGTACTGGATCGGCTTGGACACCGACGGCAGCCGGGGCTCGAGCAGGGGGAAGACGCTCGCGGACACGCGGGAGAACCTCGCTTCGTGGACGAACAACCCAGCGTACGCCGTACGCCCGGGTCGTCCGACATCGCAGCGCGGCCGCGAGCGCCGGCTCATCTCCGTTGCCGGCCCCCCGCCACCGGAGCACAATCCCAGGCAGTCGACGACAGGGAGTGAAGCAGATGGCCGACGTCAGACAAGGACGCTGGACGGCCCACATCGACGGGGACTTCGTGGTCTTCCTGATCGGCGCCCGGCTGAACCCGCGCCATCCGGTGCGCTCGTTCCAGGACCTCGGTGGCCGGCTGGGCATGCGGCACATGCTCGACTACCTCATGAAGCATCCCGAGAAGGGACTGCTGGGCTACCAGTCCAACCTCCCCAGCCTGACGACCGTGCAGTACTGGCGGTCGTTCGAGCACCTGGAGCGGTTCGCGAGGGACGAGGACGACCCGCACCTCGCTCCGTGGCGTGCCTACTGGAAGCGGGTGGGGCGCAGCGACCGCACCGGGATCTGGCACGAGACCTACCTGGTCCGGGCCGGGGAGTACGAGGCCGTCTACGGCAACATGCCGCCGTACGGCCTGGCCAGGGCGACCGAGCTGGTGCGGCTGTCGGCGGACACCACCGCCCGGCGTCGGCTGCGCGACGCCGACTGACCGACGAGGGGCCCTAGGGTCGGTCCGTGCTGCGGTGGACCACCCTCGTGCCTCTGGCCTCGCTCGTCGTTCTCGCGGTCGCGTGGGTCACCCACCCCGAAGGCCCCGTGGGCGTGACCCTGGTCGGGGTCTTCCTCGTGGCCGCGGTGCTCGCAGCCGTGCACCACGCGGAGGTGATCGCGCACCGGGTCGGCGATCCGGTCGGATCGCTGATCCTGGCCGTCGCGGTCACGATCATCGAGGTGGCCCTCATCGTGACGCTGATGGTCAGCGGCTCCGACCACGCCTCGACCCTGGCCCGCGACACGGTCTTCGCGGCGGTGATGCTCAGCCTGAACGGCATCGTCGGCTGCTCGCTGCTGGTCTGCGCCCTGCGGCACCACCTGGCGGTGTTCAACCCCGAAGGGACCGGGTCGGCCCTGGCCACCGTGATCACGCTGTCCGGGCTCACCTTGGTGCTGCCGAAGTTCACCGTCAGCGAGCCGGGGCCGTCGTTCACGTCGTCCCAGCTCGCCTTCGCGGCGGTGGTGTCACTCGTGCTGTACGGTCTGTTCGTCTTCACGCAGACGGTGCAGCACCGGGACTTCTTCCTGGCCCCCGAATCGACCTCGTCCGGTGCGGAGCCGGCTGCCGAGGAACACGGTCCGCTGCCCAGCAGCCGGGCCACGCTGGTCAGCCTGGGTCTGCTCGTGGCGGCCCTGATCGGCGTGGTCGGCCTGGCCAAGGTCGAGTCGAAGCCGCTGGAGAAGGCGGTGCTCGGGGCCGGACTCCCCTACCCGTTCGTGGGCGTGGTCATCGCCACCCTGGTCCTGCTGCCGGAGGCCATCGCCGCGGTCCGCGCGGCCGCCGACAACCGGGTGCAGGTCTCCTTCAACCTCGCCTACGGCTCGGCCATGGCATCGATCGGGCTCACCATCCCGGCCATCGCGATCGCCAAGATCTGGCTGGACGCACCCCTGGAGCTCGGCCTCCAGACGACACAGCTGGTGCTGCTCAGTCTCAGTGCGATCGTGGCCGTGCTGACCGTCGTACCCGGACGGTCCAAGCCGCTCCAGGGCGGTCTCCACCTGGTGCTGCTCGCGACATTCGTCTTCTTGTCGATCAAGCCCTGAACGCCTGGAGCGCCGACGCGCCGCCGGAGAGTTGTCCGTCCGTGCTGGAGTAGGGGTGTGCCCCTGGCGGCCGGCCAGTTCCAGGACTTCAGCCCGCAGCACTACCTGCTGATCGGGGTCTTCCTCGCGGTCGCGGGAGCGCTGGTCGCGCTGGGGCGGTCGCGCCGTACGCGAGGAGCCGACGGCCGGTTCGACCGGGCGTTCGCACTCGCCATCGTCGTGGTCACGGTGCCGAGCCAGCTCTATCAGCTCGCGCCGTGGGACTTCTCCCTCGGCAGCTCGCTTCCCCTGGCGCTGTGCGACTTCGCCTGGATCGTCGGGGCGTGGGCACTCTGGACACACCATCCGGTGCCCACCGGGCTCCTCTACTACTGGGGGCTCACGCTCACCACCCAGGCGATCATCACGCCGTCACTGGGTCAGGCCTTCCCGGACCCGCGCTACTTCATGTTCTGGTCGATGCACTTCCTCATCGTGTGGTCGGCGGTGTACCTGACGTTCGGCCTGGGCCTCGGGCCCGGCTGGCGGGAGTACCGGGTCGCGCTCGCCGTCACCCTCGCGTGGGCCGCTCTCGCCTACACCTTCGACGAGGTCTTCGACGTCAACTACGGCTACCTGGTGCACAAACCGTCATCGGCCTCGCTGCTCGACCTGCTCGGCCCGTGGCCGGTCTACGTCGTCGTCTCGCTCGGTGTCCTGCTCGTCGGCTGGGCTCTGATCACCTGGCCGTGGGTCGTCGTTCGACGGCGGGTCGAGGACGCGCGGGAGGGCGCCGTGACCTGACCCGGAGACTCAGTCGGCCGAGTCGGCGAGCTCCTCGAGCGCTGCGCGCGCTGTGGCGAGGGACTTCTCGGCGTACGCGATCATCTGCTCGAGCCCCTGGGCCCCGAACCGGTTCGTGACACCGTCGACGGCCTCCTCGATCGCCGGGTCGACGACGTCGGCGACGTCGTGCTCCGGCGGGCCGGAGGTGTCGGTGGGCGCGTCGATCGAGTCCGAGCTACTCATGCCTGACATCCAAACACAGCAGAACAGGTCTCCCGGGGAGCGCTCAACCCTTGACGTAGGAGAACTTCTCGCAGATCTTCCCGTCCCGGAAGCGCAGGACGTCGGTGCCGCGGACGTGCCCCGGTGACCCGTCGTCGTTCGCCCACTCGAACCGCCAGCGCAGCACACCGCGGTCGCCGGCGACGAACGACTCCTCCTCGGAGAACGACGGCTCGCGGGTCCCGCCGAACATCCCCTCCCAGACGGCGCGCACGTCTGCCGCGCCCTCGTGGCGTGCCCCGTCCGGTGCCGGGCCGGTCGCCTCGAACGCACAGTCGTCGGTCAGCTGCGCCATGATCGCGTCGACGTCGCGCCGCCCGAACGCTGCCGAGAGCTTGGCCAGCGCGGCGTGGTTCGGACCCCACGCCGAGTCCCGACCCGCCGCCGCCAGGAGGTCCGACTGCACCCCGCCGTGGGAGATGGCGCGCGGGCCGATCACCCCGAACTCGCGGTAGAGCGCCTCCTTCCCCGCGAACCACTCGGCGAGCTCGGCCGTCACCTGGGGGTCGAGCCGGGCGTTCCCACCGGTCGCCACCGCCAGGTCCCAGCTGTGAAGCAGGTGGTCGGCCGCCAGCTCGTGGACGTAGTCGCCGATGGGGGCGTCGCCGTACGACAGGTGGACCTGGCCGCCCTCCGGCAGCTTCTCCGCGACACGGGTGGTCGCAAGCCGAGCGGCGTCGAGCGCCGACCCGACAGGATCGTCGCCGAGGAGGTCACCGTCGAGGGTGGCGCCGACGTCCGCGATGGTGCGGCCGTCGACCAGCGGCACCGTCCATCGATCCTCGCCGACGACATGGTTGACGAGGTCTCGCACGGTCCAGTCGCGACACGGCGTGGGATCGTCCCACTGGTCGGGGGCGACGGCATTCACCCGGTCGGCCCAGCACTCGACACTGCGGTGGTAGAGCGTGTTCAGGTCCATCGGCTGGTGCTCCCGCCTCCCGGCGGCCCCGCCCGGTGCTCACGGCCCGAGACGCTGCTGCGGGGCCGACCCTCCATCGTGGCACCGGTGCACTCGCGGGACCAGAGGCTCCAGCCGCGGGTCCGGGATCTCGCCGAGTCGGCGTGCGCCGACTCGGTGGTCAGACCTGGTCGGCGAGGGGGGCCGTGGGCGCGGCCTCCGACCGCACGGCCGCGCTCGCCGAGGTGGCACGGAGCTCCACCTTCGGCATCAGCAGCAGCACCAGGAACGCCAGGATCGCCACGCAGCCGGCGAGCAGGAAGACGGTGTCCATCGACTCGGCGAAGCCCGCCTTGAACGGGTGGGCGAGCACCGGCGGCATCTGCTGGATGATCGACGAGTCGTTCTGCACCTGGGCCAGCACCCCTCCCCCGGGCGTCGGGTGGAGGAACGCGTCCGCCACCTGGCGGTCGAGCGGGTTCGGGCTCTGGGAGGCCGTCTGCACGGCCTGCTGGAACGCCGGGGTCTGCGACTCGGAGAGGATCGAGGTCTTGATGTTGGGCCCGACGCTGCCGAAGAGCACCGACAGGAAGATCGCCACGCCCAGCGTGCCGCCGATCTGCCGGAAGAAGGTGGCCGACGACGTCGCGACGCCGATGTCGCGCGGTGGGACGGCCGACTGGAGGATCAGCAGCAACGGCTGCATGCAGTTGCCCAGGCCGTAGCCGAGCCCGAACATCACGCCCATCACCAGCAGCAGGTTGGTGTCGGCAGAGATCCGCGACAGCAGGAACAGCGCGATGCAGATCAGCGCCGAGCCGATCAGGGGGAACGGTCGGATCCGTCCGGTCCGCGAGATCACCTGGCCGGAGATGATCGAGGCGCTCATCATCCCGACGACCATCGGCAGCATCAGGAACCCGGACCGCATCGGTGAGGCGCCGTGCACGATCTGCATGTAGAGCGGGATCACCAGGATGCCGCCGAACATCGCGGCGCCGACGATGACACTCGCCACGATCCCGACCGAGACCGTGCGGGAGCGGAACATCCGCAGCGGGATCAGCGCGTTGTCGCCCATCCGCGCCTCGGCGTAGACGAACGCGCCCAGGCTGGCCGCGCCCAGCAGGTAGCAGAACATGGCGCGCGGTGAGCTCCATCCCCACTCCCGACCCTGCTCGGCGATGGTGAGCAGCGGGACCAGGCCGACCATGAGGGTGGCCGCACCCCACCAGTCGATGCGGGCGTCGCGCCGCTGGTGGCTCAGGTGCAGCGTGCGGTAGACCACGACGAGCGCCGCGATGCCGATCGGCACGTTGACCAGGAACACCCAGCGCCAGCCGGTCAGGCCGAGGATCACGGCGTGGCCGGCGAAGAAGCCGCCGACCAGCGGCCCGAGGACGCTCGACGTACCGAAGACGGCCATGAAGTAGCCGGTGTAGCGGGCGCGTTCGCGCGGCGACACGATGTCGCCGATGATCGCCAGCACCAGCGTGAAGAGGCCCCCGGCGCCGATGCCCTGCACCGCACGGAACGCGGCGAGCATGTACATCGACGTGGCGAACGAGCAGAGCGCGGACCCGACGATGAACACCGAGATCGCGAACATGAACAGCTTCTTGCGGCCGTAGAGGTCGCCGAGCTTGCCGTAGATCGGGGTCGCGACCGTCGAGGTGATCAGGTACGCCGTGGTGACCCAGGCCTGCACGGACAGCCCGTTGAGGTCGTCGGCGATGGTGCGGATCGAGGTACTGACGATCGTCTGGTCGAGGGCGCCGAGGAACATGCCCATCATCAGCCCGACCAGGATCGTGAGGATCTGGGCGTGCGTGTACTCGCCGGTCTCGCTCGGGGCCAGGGGTGCGTTGGGCAGGTTGCCGGAGGTCGGAGTGCTCATCGAGAGCCGAGTCTATCGTTGCCCAGGTCAACCGTTGTGCTGCCCGCCCGGCGGACCCTCCCGCGCACCGCTCAGCGGGAGACGAGGTGGCGCATCGGACGGGCGTAGCGGGTGGGCAGCGTGGCCGTGGCGCGCAGATGGATGTTCTGGAGCAGGCCGATCGCGAGCATCCCGGCGAACATCGAGCTGCCGCCGTACGACACGAAGGGCAGGGGTACGCCGGTCACCGGCATGATGCCGAGGCACATCCCGATGTTCTGGAACGCCTGGAAGCCGAACCAGCAGGCGATCCCGGCCGCGGCCACGCGGCCGAAGACGTCGGTGGAGAGTGCGGAGATGGCCAGCGCGCGCCAGATCACCAGGCCGATGAGCGCGATCAGCACGCCGGCGCCGACCAGACCGAGCTCCTCTCCGGCGACGGTGAAGATGAAGTCGGTGTGCTGCTCGGGGACGAACCCGGCGCGCGTCTGCGAGCCGTGGAAGAGCCCCTGACCGAAGAGGCCGCCGTTCCCGACCGCGATCCGTGCCTGCTCGGTGTTGTAGCCGGCACCGCGCGGGTCGAGGTCGGGGTTGGTGAAGGCCAGGAAGCGGTCGATCTGGTACGGCTTGAGCAGGTGCCCGGCGAAGGCCGCCACGGCTGCTGTCGCGGCCGCGGCGCCCAGCAGCACCAGCCAGCGGCGGGGAGCACCGGCGACCGCGAGCACGCCGAAGACCGTGGCCGACAGGACGAGCAGGGTCCCGAGGTCGGGCTGGAGCATGATCAGCGCGGCGGGGATGCCGGCGATGACGAGCATGCCGACGACCTCGACCGCCCCGACGTGCGTACGTCGCCCCTCGGCGCGCTCGGCGACGAGCAGCGCCATCCCGATCACCACCGCGAGCTTGGCGAACTCCGAGGGCTGGATCGACATCCCGCCGACGTCGATCCAGGAGCGTGAGCCGTTGATGGTCGTGCCGGCGGTCAGGACGAGCACCAGGCCGCCGATCGAGGCGAGGTAGACCAGCGGCGCGACGATCCGCACCCACCGGTGGTCGGTCGCCATCACCACCACCATGAGGACGACGCCGAGGCAGACGTTGACCAGCTGCTTCTTCAGGTACGCCGTGGGGTCACCGCCGGTGAGGTCGGTGCGGTGCGACGTGGCCGACCAGACCAGCAGCGTGCCGAGCGCCACCAGCGCCAGCACCGACAGCATCAGGATCCGATCGACGCCGGGAGTGCGAAGACGACCGTTCACGGGAGGCTCCTGGTCTGCGAGCGGGGCCTCGGCGGCAGGATCGAGCCGTCGGGCTGGAAGGACGGGAGAGCGTCGGGGGCGACGATCCCCGGGACCAGCGCCTTGCTGGTGTCCACCTGCGTGCCGTGCACGCCGTACAGCGACTCCCAGATCTTGCGCACGAACGGCCCCGAGCTCCCCGACCCGGTGCCCGCCTGGCTCACCATCATCAGCACGACGTAGTTGCGGTCGTACGACGCGACCCACGACGTCGACTGCTTGCCGTAGACCTCGGCCGACCCGGTCTTGGACCGGATGTGGATCTTGTCGAGCGGGAAGCCGCCCATCTTCCAGGCCATGGTGCCGAACTTGGCCGTGCCGAGCAGGGCGTTGTTGTCGTAGCCGATCGCGTGCGCGGGGTCCGCGACGTGGCCCTGCACCTTCGGCTTGATGCGCCGGATCACCTTGCCGCTGGGGCTGACGATCGCCTTGGCGATGCGCGGCTCGTAGAGCGTGCCGCCGTTGGACAGCGCGGCGTAGGCGCGGGCCAGCTGCAGTGGCGTGACCAGGGTGTCGCCCTGGCCGATCGCGAAGTTCACCGCGTCACCGGCCCGGTAGTAGCTGCCCTCGAGGCAGAACTCGTGGGCGAACAGCTTCAGGAAGCCGCTCGTCCCGGCCGGCGGGTCCTGGTCGATGCCGCAGTAGTAGCTCTTCATCGACTTCCAGTAGGCGAGCTTCCAGTGCCGGTCGGCGATCCGGCCGGCAGACTCCCCCGGTACGTCGATCCCGGTCGGGCTGCCGAAGCCGAAGGCCTTCGCCTCGCTCACGAGCGGGTCGCGAGCGTCGACGTTGGTGGGGTCGGAGCCGAACTTCTGCCAGAAGTGGTACCCGACGCGGTAGAAGAACGTGTCGCAGGAGTACTGCAGCGCCTTCGCGAAGTCGATCATCCCGAGCGACTCGGACTCGTAGTTGTGGAACAGCCGGTTGCCGACCTGGAAGCCGGAGGAGCAGTCGAGGCGGGTGCTCGGGCTGAAGCCGTTGTTGAGCGCGCCGACGGTCATGAACGGCTTCCAGGTGGAGCCGGGCGCGAACTGTCCCTGGGTCGCGCGGGCGAGCAGCGGGTCGCCGGAAGACGCGGAGTAGAGCCCGGCCAGCTGCTTGCTGGTGATGCCTCCCACCCACACCGACGGGTTGTACGTCGGCTGGCTGGCCATCGCGACCACGCGGCCGGTGCGCGCCTGCAGCACGATCGCGGCGCCGGAGTCGGCGCGGTAGTTGCGGTGGGTCACCGGGTCGTACGTCGCGCGTGCCGTCCGGATCGCGGCGGCCAGCGCACGCTCGGTGGTGGCCTGCACCTTGGCGTCGATGGAGGTCACCAGGGTGTCGCCGGGCCGACCCGGCACCTTGCCGTCGTTGCCGAGCACCCGGCCCATGGAGTCGACCGCCACCCGCTGGTAGCCGGGCCGACCGCGCAGGTAGCGGTCGTACTCCTGCTCGACGCCGGCACGGCCGACGGTGCTGGCGGCGTTGAGCGAGGTGTCGTGATGCTTGCGGGCGTGGTCGAGCTCCCCGGCGGTGATCGGGCTGAGGTAGCCGACGATGTCGGCGAGGTTCACGCCGTACGGCCGGGGGTAGGCGCGCAGGCTCTGCTGCTGGGTGACCACTGCGGGGTAGTCCTCCGGCTGCTCGAGGATCCGCAGCGCCACCGACTGGCGCACGTCGAGCGCGACCGGCACCGGCTGGTACGGCGAGCCGTTCCAGCAGCGGCCGCGGACGCTGCCCGGGTCGCCGCAGGTGACGAGCGCGTCCTTCACCTGCCGCAACGGGGTGTCGACCGCGGTGGCGACCCGCGAGAGCACGACCGCGCGGTCCCGGCCGGAGAGCCGCTCGAGCAGCGTCCGGTCGACCGAGACCACCCAGGCGGTGCGGTTCGCGACCAGCGGCCGGCCCTGGTCGTCGACGATCAGGCCACGCTGCGGCTGGACGACGACCTCGCGCAGCGACTGCGAGGCTGCCGCCGCGTGGTAGGCGTCGCCGGAGACGACCTGCAGGTAGTACAGCCGGGCGAAGAGCGTCGCGAACAGCGAGAACACCAGGACCCGGACCACGATGAGGCGCAGCCGGGAACGCTCGGTGCCGGCGTTCGGCGGTGTCGACGGCTTCATCAGGCGCTCGCCGGCTCCAGCCGCGTGAACAGCCGCATCACCCCGGGCAGCACGAGCGGGGTCAGGAGCACGTCCCACAGCAGGGAGACCAGCACGATCCGCACCAGGTCTCCGGAGCCCGCCACGGCGTCGCCCAGGACGACGCCGGACAGCGCGTAGACGGAGGTGCCGATGAACGACGCGGCCGCGACCGTGACGATCACGGTCGTCACCGTCGGGCGCGTGTCCTGCCGCATCAGCCCCGCGACGTACCCCACCACGACGAGCGCCAGCGCCCAGCGACCGGCGACGTGGTCGGCCGGCGGAGCCAGGTCGAGCAGGAGTCCGGCGAAGAAGCCGAGGGTGGCCGCGAACGCCGGACCGCGGACCAGGGCCGCGGCGACGACGACGAGCAGGCAGAAGTTGGGGACGATGCCCTCCCAGGTCAGGTGGGGGAACACCGCGACCTGGAGCACCAGCGCGACCAGGACCAGCCCGCCGGCGACACCGACCCGCGCCGACCTCACTGTCCCTCCCGGTGAGCTCGCAGTTCGCCCGCAACGTCACCGTGGCCGCCGAAGTTCAGACCGACGCGCGCTCTCGCTTCGCTCACTGGAGGCTCCCGTCGGCCTCGATGACGCCTCGATCGCTCGGCGTGCCCGACGGCACGACGATGCCGACCAGGTCGAGCGCCCCGAAGTCGACGAACGGCTGGATCACCGCACGCTGCGAGGTCTCGCGAAGGCTGGCGTAGACCGCCGTGACGCGGCCGATCGGGACGCCGGAGACGTACGGCGCCCCACCGTGGCTGCCCCACGTGACGATGGTGTCGCCCTTGGTCGGCGCGTCGCTCTGGTCGACCAGCTCGAGGTCGAGGGTCCCGTGGTCGCCGAGGCCGCCCTGGCCGCGCAGGAAGCCGACCTTCATGTCGGTGCCGACCCGACCGCCGACCACCGACTCGGTGTCGACGATCAGGAGCACGGTCGCGGTCGACGGCGTCACCCGGAGGACCCGGCCCACCAGGCCGTCGTCGTCGAGCACCGTCTGGTCGGGGCGTACGCCGGCGTCGGACCCCGCGTCGACCGTCACGGTCCGCGAGAAGGACTGGGCGGGGCCGTAGGCGACGACGTGGGCGGGCACCAGCGCCTGGCCGAGCGTGCCGGCCGCCGAGGTGAGCCCGCGGAACTCCGCGAGCTGGTTGCGGGTGTAGTCGCCGGTGGCGTTCTGGGCACGCAGCCGGGAGTTCTGCGCCTCGAGGGAGGCGATGTCGTTCTGCATGGACTTGCGGGTGCGGAACCAGTCGCCGACGGCGGTGACCGGCCGGACGGCGTCCGCGCTGGCCGACTCGACGGGGCCGAAGACCGTGCCGACCGCGCGGCGGGCCGGCTCGAGCGGTGAGTGTGACCCGGCGTGGTGGTCGAGCGTCATCAGGGTCAGGCAGGCCAGCACGAGGGCGACCATCCGAGAGCGCAGCCGCGAGCGGTCCGCCCGCTGGTCGAAGGAGTCCGGCCCGGGCCGCAGCGGCCGGTAGCCGCGCAGGAGCCGGGGGGCACGAGGTCTCGAGAGCCGCACGTCAGAACCGCCGGCGCTCCGAGACCAGGACCTGCTGGAGCCCCTCGAACTCCTCCACGCACTTTCCGGCACCCATCGCCACGCTGGACAGGGGGTCCTCGGCGACGTGGACGGGCATCCCGGTCTCGTGGCGGAGCCGCTCGTCGAGCCCGCGCAGGAGAGCGCCGCCCCCGGTGAGGACGATGCCGCGGTCCATGATGTCGCCGGCCAGCTCGGGCGGCGTGGAGTCGAGCGTCGAGCGGACGGCGTCGATGATCGCGTGCAGGGGCTCCTCGAGCGCCTTGCGGACCTCCGCGCTCGAGACCATGACCGAGCGCGGGAGCCCGCTGATCATGTCGCGGCCGCGGATCTCGGCCTCGGGCTCGTCGTGCGTGGGGAACGCCGAGCCGAGCGTCATCTTGACCTCCTCGGCGGTTCGCTCGCCGAGCATGAGGCTGTACTCCTTCTTCATCCACGCGATGATCGCGGCGTCGAGGTCGTCGCCGGCGGTACGGATCGAGAGGCTGGTGACCACGCCGCCGAGGGAGATCACCGCGACCTCGGTGGTGCCGCCCCCGACGTCGACGACCATGTTCCCGGCGGCCTGGTGGACGGGGAGCCCGGCGCCGATCGCGGCGGCCATCGGCTCCTCGATGATGTAGACCTTGCGGGCGCCGGCCTGGTAGCCGGCCTCCTTGACCGCGCGCTGCTCGACGGCGGTGATCCCGCTCGGGACGCAGACCACCATCCGGGGCTTGGTGAAGTAGCGGCGCCGGTGCACCTGCTGGATGAAGAACCGCAGCATCTGCTCGGTCGCCTCGAAGTCGGCGATGACGCCGTCCTTCATCGGCCGCAGCGCGGTGATGTTGTCCGGCGTACGCCCGATCATCCGCTTGGCCTCGTGACCCACCGCGAGGACCTCGCCGGTGGTGTCGTTGAGGGCCACCACACTCGGCTCGTCGAGCATGATGCCGCGACCGCGGACATAGACCAGCGTGTTGGCGGTGCCGAGGTCGACCGCCATGTCACGGCCGATGATGCTGTTCGCCATGCGCCCGCCTCGCAGGTGTCGCGTCGTACGTGGGGAAGAGGGGCCGCGCGAGACGTCCCCGTCGGGCCGACAACGCACACATCGACCCACAGGCAGGTTAAGAGGGGTACGGCGTCACACTCGGCAGGCACGCCGGGTGACCAGTGGGGTTTGTGGGACTACCCGGGGACCGGCACGGTCCGGCCGGCCGCGGCCATCAGCCGATGAGTGTCGGTGGCGCCGTCGGGCGGTTCGGTCGGAGGTTTGACCAGCCCGATCTCGACGGCGTGCTCGGTGCAGGTCAGCTCGACGACACCGGTCATCCGCGGGATCCAGTCGGAGGGGAACTCGATGGCACGGCCCAGGCTCGCGGAGAGGTCCCACGCATGGGCGGCCGCGTCGACGATGGCGAAGTTGACGACCACCGCGCCGGGCAGCGCGCCGAACGGCGTGTCATGGTGCGCGGCCAGTACCCCCTCGGTGCGCCACAGCCGCGCCACCCGGTCGGTCACCTCGGCGGCGATCGGTGCCAGCTCGCCCTGGTAGGGCAGAGCCGCCATCGCCTCGTCCTGCGCCATGAGGTCCTGGCCGGTGACGAGCCCTGCCCAGAAGAGCTGGTTCTTGAGAGCGTGGCTGGCCAACCGGCGAACCGTCCACGGCGGACAGTTGCTGACGACGTCCAGCTCCCCGCCCTCGAGCGTGGCGATCACCCGGTTCAGCTCGTGCTCCGCGCCGGTCAGCAGCGTCAGGTCGTCCATGTCACGCCCCCTCTGAGCCGGGGCAAGACTACTCGCGGCCGGGTCCGACGTACCGGGTCGTCTGACAGACTGCCGGGCGTGGGCCGGGAGGCACGGCGTGGCAACCTGCCGAGAGCCGCGACGACGCTCATCGGGCGCGACGCCGTGCTGTTGTCGATCGCTGCGCTCACGCGGGCGCATCAGCTGGTGACCCTCAGCGGTGTCGGGGGTGTGGGCAAGACGCGGCTCGCTCTGGCCGCGGCCGAACGGCTCGCCGACGAGTTGCCGGACGGCGTCTGGGTGGTGGAGCTCGGTCCCGTCGGCGCTCCCCACGCCGTCCCCGACGCGATCGCCCAGGCTCTCGGCATCACGCCACAGGGCGGGATCCCCGTCATCGACACCGTCGCGGAGACCGTGGCCGGTCGGCATCTGCTGATCGTGGTGGACAACTGTGAGCACCTCCTGGCCGCTGTCGCGGAGGCGATCGAGCAGGTGCTTGCCCGCTCACCGACGCCCCGGATCATTGCCACGTCCCGCGAGCGCCTGCTCGTCACCGGCGAGGAGATCGTGCCGGTGCCGCCTCTCGCGCTCGACGGTGGCGTGACGTCCGACGCGGTGACCTTGTTCGCGGAGCGGGCCGCCACCGTGCGGCCCGGGTTCGGGATCTACGACGAGCGGACCGGCGACGCGGTCGTCGAGATCTGCGAGACCCTCGACGGCCTCCCGCTGGGTATCGAGCTCGCTGCGGCGCGGATGGCGGCGATGAGCGCCCCCGAGGTGCGCGACCGACTCGGCGATCGGTTCCGGCTGCTGACCGGTCCCGAGTACGGGCCGCACCGGCAGTCGACGCTGGAGCATGCGGTGGCGTGGTCCTTCGACCTGCTGGACGCCGCCGAGCGTGCGGCACTGGGCACGGCGTCGGTGTTCGCGGGCGGCTTCGACGTGTCGGCGCTGTGCGCCGTCGCCGGGACGGTGGACGACGTCGAGGTGTTGGGACACCTCGACTCGCTCGTGCGCAAGTCCCTGGTCGTGGCTCACCATGGCGCGGCCAGCACCCGGTACAGCCTGTACGAGACCATCCGGGCGTACGCCGAGGGCCTGCTCCCCCAGGCCCGGCGCGTGGCCCTGCGCGACCGCCATGCCGCGTACTTCGGGAGCGAGGCGGCCGACCGGTGGGAGTCGTGGAACGGACCAGGCTGGCGTGAGCAGGTGGACTGGGTGCAGGCCGACCTGGCCAACCTCCGGTCCGCGTTCCGCTGGAGTCTCGACCGGGGCCAGGTGGTGGTGGCGACCGACATCGCAGCTCACTCGGCCCTGATGGGCTTCTCCATCGAGCTGTTCGAGACGATCGGGTGGGCGGAGACGCTGCTCCCCGAGGCGGCGCGGGTCGACGTACGACGGCTCCCGCGTCTGTACGCCGCGGCGGGCTACGCGTGCTTCGTCGGCCGCGCCGCCGAGGCCACCGCGAGCGCCCAACGTGCCACCGAGCTGGAGGCGCGCACGGGCTATGAGTCCTGCCAGCCCGGCTACGCAGCGTTCATCGAGGCGCTGGGTGCCGTCTACAGCGGGGACCTGGAGCGCTACGTCCGGCTGACCCGCGACGTCGCGGCCCTGCCCGGCACCAGCCGGGCGTTCGCCGTTGCCGCCTACGTCGACGGGCTGCAGTCGGCGGGTCGGGTCGAGGAGGCCCTGGAGCTGACTGGTCCCGCGCTGGAGGCGGCGCGCGAGCTCGGCAACCCGTACTGGATCGCCTACACCTTGTGGATCGTCGGCCTGGCGCAGTCGAAGGTGGACCCGCAGAGCGCTCTGGAGACCTGGGACGAGGGTGTGGCCTACATCGGGGAGCACGACATCCGGTTCTTCGAGGGGTTCATGGCTCGGGATGCGGCGCTCCTCCACACTTCGGACGGCCACCTGGAGACGGCCCTGACGCTGTTCGCCGCGGCGATCGAGGCCTTCCTCCGCGCCGGTGCCACCGCGCAGCTGACGATCACGATCGCCAGCCTTCCGGCGCTCTTCGAGCGCCTCGGACGGCCTGCCGCCGCCGGCACCCTGCTCGGTGTCATGTCCCGGCATCCCGACGGCTTCCACCACGTCCCGTCGCTCGTCGACCTCGACCAGCGGCTCCGCGACAGACTCGGTCGGGAACGGGCGGACCGATGCGCTGCCAGCGGGGCGGCCCTGGACCTGCCGGAGGCGGCCGCGTACGCCCTCCACCAGATCGGCGAGTCCTCCAGGGCCCTCGTGGTCGCCGGGCAGCGAGGCGGTCCGGCCGGCCTCACCGCCCGTGAGGCGCAGGTGCTGGGGCTGATCGCCGAGGGAGCCGGCACCCGCGCCATCTCCGAAAGCCTCTTCATCTCGGCGAAGACCGCCGACAACCACATCCAGCACATCTACACCAAGCTCGGCGTGACCAACCGAGCAGCGGCCACCCGGTGGGCGCTCGACCACGGGCTGGTCGAGCCGACCACCGGTTGACCACGTCCCTGCTCGCCGAGACAGGGTCAGGAATGAGGAGATCTCCTCATGTGCCCGGACCGCGATCGGAACAGGATTCACTCGATCCGGCGACCAGCGCCGAGAGCCCCACGGATCCGTTCGGACCCGGGGCGAGACGAAGGAGACTCAGATGATCCTGGCAACGACGCAGGTCAAGGACCTCGACCAGTTCCTCGCCGTGTTCGGCACGGCCGGTGCCGACAAGCGCGGCTCCCACGGGTCGAAGGGCGCCACCGTCTACCGCGACCCCATGGAGGAGAACCGGGTCTGGGTGCTCTTCGACTGGGACAACGAGGGCTGGACGGCGTTCGCCACCGACCCGGAGACCCCCGGCATCCTGCAGCAGGCCGGACACCTCGGGAAGCCCTCGCTGGGCCAGTTCGTCGGCACGTACGACGCCTGAGCACGATCGGGCGACCGGTGGAGCCCTCGGCCGACACGGCGGGGGGCTCAGCCGGTTTCGACACGCTCGCGCGCCTTCGTTCCTCAGGCGCGTCGCTTGCTCGACCTGGCTTCGCTACGCCGTGCGTTCGTTCCTCACGCCCGGCTGCTCAGCCAAACCAGATGGCGATCTCGCGCTCGGCGGACTCCGGGGAGTCGGAGCCGTGCACGAGGTTCTGCTGGACCTTCTCGCCCCAGTCGCGCCCGAGGTCGCCGCGGATCGTGCCGGGGGCGGCCACGCTCGGGTCGGTGGCACCGGCGAGAGAGCGGAAGCCCTCGATGCAGCGCTCGCCTTCGACGACCATCGCCACGACCGGGCCGGAGAGCATGAACTCGACGAGCGGCTCGTAGAACGGCTTGCCCTCGTGCTCGGCGTAGTGCGCCGCCAGCAGGTCGGGCGTCGCCTCGCGCAGCTCGAGACGCACGAGGCGGTAGCCCTTGGCCTCGATCCGACGGATCACCTCGCCGGAGAGGCCACGGCGTACGCCGTCGGGCTTGACCAGCACCAGGGAGCGTTCCATGGGCCGCACCCTATCGAGCGTTCGACGGGCCTCCCCACCGGGCGACCCGGCGGCGTACGTCGTCGGGCACGGGGCCCTCGTGGTCCGGCTCGATCTCGCCGGGTGTGATCGCGAGCGGGACGACCCCGGCCCAGCCGCCGGCCGCGATGTCTGCGTCCTCGTCGGAGACACCGCCGGTGCGTGACTTCACCGACGCCTCGGCCAGGGGTACGGCGATCACGACGGTCGCGGCCAGCTCCTTGCGGGTGTTCCCCCGCAGGGTGGCCGACCGTCCGGGGACCACGTGGTCCACGACCAGGTGCAAGGCGTGGTCGCGCTCGGCCTCGTCCTCGACGAGCCGCCCCGGACCGATCACGACCGCGGAGCGGTAGTTCATCGAGTGGCTGAACGCGGCCCGCGCGAGCACCAGGGCGTCGACCAGGGTGAAGGTCGCGCAGATCGTCGCGCCGGGCGAGGCCCGCAGCCAGGGCGCGGCCACCGAGCCGTGGAGGTAGAGCGTGCCGCCCTCGTCGGGACCGTCCGGGTCGACCCCGAAGACCGACGGGAGCACGACCGGCGCCCCGTCGCGGACGATCCCCACGTGGCAGACCAGCGCCTCCTCGAGCACGGCGAAGAGGTCCGCTCGGTCGGCGCTCCCACGTTCGCGGTGGCGCGTGATCGTCGTACGGTCGGTCGGCGACAGGACTGCGGTCATGGCGCTAGTCTGCCGGAGAAGTGGCCTGCTCCCACGGGCCACTTGGTCCCCTCTTCGACAGGACACTTCGGATGGCTCGACCGCTGGCACTCCCGCTCGTGCTCGACCGTGCCGCCGGCCCGCCGCTGAGCAGCCAGGTCGCCGGCCAGATCCGCGAGTGGATCGTCGCCGGGACGCTCCCCGTCGGCGCCCGCCTCCCCAGCACGCGCTCCCTCGCGGTCGACCTGGGCGTCTCGCGCGCGGTCACCGAGCAGGCCTTCGACCAGCTGACCGCCGAAGGCTGGACCGAGGGACGCCACGGCTCCGGGACGTTCGTGGCCGCCGGCGCCCTCACCCGCCCGCGTCACCGGGCGGCCGCAGCTCCTGCTGCTGCGTCGCCCCTGCTCCGTCTCGACACCGGGACCCCGTGGATCGACCCCCGGCACCGCGCCGCCTGGCGCCGCGCCTGGCGTGACGTCTCCGCGGCCGTGCCTCCCCCGTCGTACGACGATCCCGCGGGGCTGCGCGACCTGCGCGTCGAGCTCGCCACCCATCTGGCTCGGACCCGAGGCCTGCTCTGCGATCCCGACGAGATCCTGGTGACCACGGGCACCGTCGGCGGCCTGAGCCAGCTGCTCGCCGCGCTGCCGCCGGGAGACGTCGCCCACGAGGACCCCGGCTACCGAGCCGCCGCGGAGGCGATCCGGGCGTCCGGTCGCGCGATCGTCGACCTGCCGGCGACCGAGCCGATCACCGACCTCGAGGGGGCGGTCGCCGCCTACGTGACGCCCGCCCACCAGCATCCGCTCGGCCCGGTCATGCCCGGCTCGGCGCGGTTGTCCCTGCTCGACGCGGCCGCGCGGGCCGGTGCGGTCGTGATCGAGGACGACTACGACTCGGAGTTCCGCTACGACGTCGCACCGGTGCCGGCGCTCGCCGCCCTCGACCGCGAGCGGGTGGCGTACGTCGGCACGGCCAGCAAGAGCGTGGCCCCCAGCATGCGGCTGGGCTGGATGGTCGCGCCCACCCACCTGCACCGCGCGATCCTGGCCCGGCGGGCCGTCACCCACGACGTCCCCGCGTGGCCGGTGCAACGCGCCTTCCTGTCCCTGCTCCGCGACGGCTACGTCGACCAGGTGGTCCGCTCCGCCCGCCGGACCTACGCCGTACGGGCGGCGCGGGTCACGGACGCACTGCGACCGCACGCCGAGCCGATCCTGCCCGTGGCGGGCATGTACGCCACCGTCCCGATGCCCCAGGCCCGCGCTCTGCGGGCCCACGCGTCGGCCGGGGTGGACGGCTTCGAGGTGCCGCTCCTGAGCGACTACTGCCGCTCGGCCCGGCTGACCGGCCTGATCATCGGCTTCGGCGGCTGCACCGACGACGAGCTCGACCGAGCGCTCGCCGCCATCGTCCGCGGGCTCTGCGAGCCGGCTCAGGCCGAGCGCTCGGCCTCGTAGGCGGCGTACGCCTCGGCCCGCTCGCGCTCGATCTTCCGTCCCAGGAAGTACGCCGTGCCCCACAGCAGCGCGAAGATCGAGCCGAGCACGAACATCATCGGCACCACGAACCCGAGCGCGATCGCGGCGACCTGGATCACCCACCCGACGAGGTACGCCCCTTCCCACCGCAGCAGGCCGGCGAGCAGCAGGCACGCGACGCACAGCCCGAGCCCGATCCAGAGGGCGGTCTGCCACGGGACGTGCGCCAGGTTGATCATCACCGGGGTCGTCAGCCCGAGCACGATCGCCTCGAGGGACAGGATCGCGGCGCACATCCCACGCTTGGGTGACCGCTCCCGCTCGTCACTCACGACTGGCTCCCGCGCCGCCGGAGCATGGCCCGCGCCTCGCCGACGGTGACCACGGAGCCGGTCACGAGGACGGCACCGGTGCCGATCGACGAGCCGCTCGCCTCCCCGGCCTCGGCCAGCGCCGTGCCCTCGTCGATCGCGTCGGCCAGACGCGGGACGATGGACACCCGGTCCGGGCCGAAGACCTCGCGGGCCACCACGGCGAGCTCGGCCGCCGGCATCGCCCGGTGGGTGGAGTTCTGGGTGCAGACGATGTGAGCGAGGTGCGGCTCGAAGACGGCCAGCATCCCCTCGACGTCCTTGTCGGTCATCACGCCGACGACCCCGATCAGCGGCGCGAAGGCGAAGGAGTCCTCGAGGGCCACCGCCACGGCCTCGGCGCCGTGCGGGTTGTGGGCGGCGTCGAGCAGGATCATCGGGCTGCGGCGGATGACCTCCAGCCGGCCCGGTGACGTGGCGCGGCCGAAGGCCTCACGCACGACGTCGTCCCCGAGCGGGTCGTCGCCGAGGAAGGCCTCGACCGCGGCCAGTGCGGTGACGGCGTTCTGGGCCTGGTGGGCGCCGTAGAGCGGCAGGAAGACCTCGTCGTACCGCGCCCGGAGCCCCTGCAGCGACAGCATCTGGCCCCCGACGGCCGGCACCCGCGAGGCGACGGAGAACTCCAGTCCCTCACGCACGGGTGTCACGCCGACCTCCGCGCAGCGGCGCAGCAGCACCTCGGCCGGACCGGGTGTCTGCTCGGCCAGGACGGCGGTCGCGCCGGGCTTGATGATCCCGGCCTTCTCCACTGCGATCTCCTCGGCCGAGTCGCCGAGGTACCGCGTGTGGTCGACACCGATCGGGGTGACCACCGCGACCTGCGCGTCCGCGACGTTGGTCGCATCCCAGGTGCCGCCCATGCCGACCTCGACGACGGCGACGTCCACCGGGGCGTCGGCGAACGCGGCGTACGCCATCCCGACGATCGTCTCGAAGAAGCTCAGCGGGTACGGCCCGGCGGAGTCGACCAGATGGGTGTACGGCGCGACGTCGTTGAAGGCGCGGACGAACTCCTCGTCGGTCAGCGGCTCGCCGTCGACGCAGATCCGCTCGTTCATCCGCTCGAGGTGGGGGCTGGTGAAGCGGCCCGTGCGCAGGTCGAGGGCGCGGAGCAGGGTGTCGATCATCCGGCTGGTCGAGGTCTTGCCGTTGGTGCCGGTCAGCTGGATCACCGGGTAGTTCCGCTGCGGGTCGCCGAGGAGCTCGGTGAAGGCGCGGATCCGGTCGAGCGACGGCTCGAGGCGGGTCTCCGGCCAGCGCGAGAGCAGGGCGTCCTCGGCCTCGGCGAAGGTCTCGGCGAGGCGGGGGAGCTCGACGGGGGTCTCGGGGGCGTCGTCCATGTCGAGACCACTCTATTGAGGCGTCACCCCACGTGGAGATTCGCCATGTCGACGACCCGGCGGTAGCCGATCGCCTCGTAGATCTTGTTGGACGTCGGGTTCGCCTGGTCGGTGAACAGGCAGGCGCGCTCGCCGCTCGCCAGGAGCAGCCTCGAGACCTCCGCGACGGCCGCACTCGCGATGCCGCGACCGCGGTGCTCCTTGGGGGTGTAGACCGGCCCGATCCGGGAGACGCCGTACGACGGTTGGCTTGCCGCCGTGACGTGCACGGGCCGTCCCGACTCGTCCTCCCAGACGAAGACCCGGCCGCCCTGGATCCGCCGACGCAGGTCCTCGGGACCGGGCGACTCGTGCGCACTCGCCCCCGGCACACGGCCGGCCTGCTCGTCGGCGTCGGCCATGAACGCGTCGTACCACGACGAGACGAGGTCCTGCTCGTCCACGGTGGCCGGACGCAGCCGCCCCGCCACCGGCGGCGGCTCGACCAGCTCCCCGAGCTCGAACAGCCGGGTGTGCTGGCCGACCCTCGTCTCCCCGCCGACCGCCGCGGCCAGCTCCGCGCAGAACACCTCGACCGCCGGCAGCGCGCCGTTGGCCGCGGTCAGCGTCTCGCCGCGCGCGATCACCTCGCGGGCGAGCATCCGCGCGGCCTCGTCGGGCATCGGCAGGAGGAACGCCGGGTAGCTGCCGAACTTCGCGGTCCGCATCGCGGTCCCCACGACCTCGTCGCCCTCCAGCACCACCGCGAACCAGCACGGCACCCCCTCGGGCCACGCGATCCCGGCTTCTCGCTCGCCGGCGATCCGCGTGGCCACCCCCGCGACGACCGTGCTGAGCACCGGCTCCTCGGCCAGGTGATCGGCGGCGACGTCGAGGAAGGCGAAGGGGTCGTCGTAGAAACGGAGCTCCATGCAGCGACGCTAGGTGGTCCCGAGCTCGTCCGACCAGCGAATTGCCCCCGGCCCCGCCGCTCCGGCCGACCGCTCCGGGGAGGAAAACGCGGAACAAATCGGCTTCCCAGCCCTCCAGAGCCCGAATTGTTCCGCGTTTTCCGCCCAGGCGGGCCCCCGAGTGGAACTCGTTTTCGGCACCCGGTCGCCGGTCCATAGACTTCGACCATGACCGAGACCCAGACGCACCTGTCCAGTACGACGCCGCAGCCGCCGGCCGTCGTCGTACCGGACAAGCCGGCGCTGGAAGGTCTCGAGGACAAGTGGTCCAAGCAGTGGGAGTCCGACCAGACCTACGCCTTCGACCGGACCAAGAGCCGCGCGGACGTCTACTCGATCGACACGCCGCCGCCGACCGCCTCCGGCACCCTGCACTTCGGGAGCGTCTGCTCCTACACGCAGAAGGACCTGATCGCCCGCTACCAGCGGATGCGGGGCAAGGCGGTCTTCTACCCGATCGGCTGGGACGACAACGGCCTGCCCACCGAGCGCCGGGTGCAGAACTTCTTCGGCGTCCGCTGCGACCCGTCGGTCCCCTACGACGCCGACTTCACTCCTCCGGAGAAGCCCGACCCCAAGCGCCAGGTGCCGATCGGCCGGCAGAACTTCATCGAGCTCTGCGAGCGCCTCACCGCCGAGGACGAGGTCGCCTTCGAGGCCCTCTTCCGCCAGGTCGGGCTGTCCGTCGACTGGAACTACCTGTACCGCACCATCGGCGAGGACTGCCGGATCACCTCCCAGCGCGCGTTCCTGCGCAACCTGGCCCGCGACGAGGCCTACCTGCAGGAGTCCCCCACGCTCTGGGACGTCACCTTCCAGTCCGCGGTCGCCCAGGCCGAGCTGAAGGCGAAGGAGTACCCCGGCCACTACTACCGGGTCGCCTTCCACGGGGACCCGACCGGCTCGACCGACGAGCGCGTCTGGATCGAGACGACGCGGCCCGAGCTGATCCCTGCTGTCGTGGCCCTGATCGCCCACCCGGACGACGAGCGCTACCAGCACCTGTTCGGCACCACCGTGACCAGCCCGGTCTTCGGCGTCGAGATTCCGGTCCTCCCCCACCATCTGGCGGAGATGGACAAGGGCGCGGGGATCGCCATGTGCTGCACGTTCGGCGACCTCACCGACGTCCAGTGGTGGCGCGAGCTGCAACTCCCGGTCCGGACCGTGATCCAGCGCGATGGCCGGCTCAGCCGGGAGACACCCGAGTGGCTCAGTGCCGAGCCTGCCGCCACGGCGTACGCCGAGCTGGCCGGCAAGACCACGTTCTCCGCCCGCGAGGCGATGGTCGGGCTGCTCCGCGACGCGGGCGACCTCGACGGCGACCCCAAGCCGACGATGCGCATGACGAACTTCTACGAGAACGGCGACAAGCCGCTCGAGATCGTCTCGACGCTGCAGTGGTACATCCGCAACGGCGGACGCGACGAGACCCTGCGTGAAGCCCTGGTCGAGCGCGGCAACGAGATCGTCTGGACACCGGCCTACATGCACCACCGCTACACCAACTGGGTGGAGGGCCTGAACGGCGACTGGCTGATCAGCCGGCAACGCTACTTCGGGGTGCCGTTCCCGGTCTGGTACGCCGCCGACGCCGACGGCGAGCCGATCCACGACCAGCTGATCGCGGCCGCGGAGGACACCCTCCCGATCGACCCGTCCCAGGACGTCCCGCCCGGGTACGACGAGTCGCAGCGCGGACAACCGGGCGGCTTCGTCGGAGACCCCGACGTGATGGACACCTGGGCGACGTCGTCGCTGACACCGCAGATCGCCGGTGGCTGGGAGCGCGACCCCGACCTCTGGTCGCGGGTCTACCCGATGGACCTGTGCACCCAGGCGCACGACATCATCCGCACCTGGCTCTTCTCGCGCGTGGTCCGCGCGCACTTCGAGGACGGCACCGTCCCGTGGTCCCACGCGATGATCTCGGGCTTCGTGCTCGATCCGGACCGGAAGAAGATGAGCAAGTCCCGCGGCAGCGTCTCGACCCCGAGTGACCTGCTCGCGCAGTACGGCACCGACGCGATCCGGTGGCGGGCGGGGTCGCTGCGACCCGGCCTCGACAGCGCGTTCGACGAGCACCCGCTCAAGATCGGCCGCCGACTCGCGATGAAGGTGCTCAACGCCTCCAAGTTCGTCCTCGGCAACGTCGGCGCGACGGCACCGGATCCCGCAGCGATCACGGAGCCGGTCGACCGGGCCCTCGTGGCGCGCCTCGCGCTGGTCGTCGACAAGGCCACCACCGCCTTCGACGCCTACGACTACACCACCGCGCTGGAGGCGGCCGAGAAGTTCTTCTGGGAGTTCTGCGACGACTACCTCGAGCTGGTCAAGGAGCGGGCGTACGACGAGGCGGGCGGTGCTGCGACCGAGTCCGCGCGCGCGACCCTCGCCCTCGCCCTCCACGTCCAGCTCCGGCTGTTGGCGCCGTTCCTGCCCTTCGTGACCGAGGAGGTCTGGTCGTGGTGGCAGGTCGGGTCGATCCATCGCAGTCGCTGGCCCGAGCACGCCGAGCTGGGTGAGCTCGGGGGCGACCCCACGATGTTGGACGCCGTCGCGGCCGCCTTGATCGGCATCCGCGGTGCCAAGTCGCAGGCCAAGGTCTCGATGCGCCACGAGCTGGCGGCGGTGGAGTTCAGCGGTCCTCGGACCGTGCTCGACGCGGTCCGTCTCGCCGAGAGCGACCTGAAGCGCGCGGGTCGCGCGACCGCGGCTCCGTCGTACGTCGTCGACGAGTCCGCCACCGAGCTGGCGGTGTCGGCGACTCTCGCCGAGGAGGCCTGAGCCGGTTCGGACGGGCCGCCGGGGCGGGGGCTAGCAGCTCCAGCCGACGCGGTTCCCGTGGCTGTGGCCGTGCTCGTGCCCCTGATCGTGGCCCTGGTCGTGACCGTGCTCGTGACCGTGCTCGTGGGCGTGCTCGTGTCCGTGCTCGTGTCCGTGCTCACCGGACCCGCGGAAGCCGTCCCCGGCCTGGTCGCCGTCGACCCCGTGGTCGCCACCGTCGCCGTCCTGGTCGCCTTGGTCGCTCTGGTCGCCGTCGGAGCCGTGGTCGCCATCCGAGCCGTGCTCACCCTGGTCCCCGTGGTCGCCGCCATCGGAGCCGTGGTCGCCCTGGTCTCCGGAGGTGCACCGGTTGCCGTGGTTGCGCCCGTGGCGTCCGTCCTGGCCCGACCAGTCGGCCGCGTCGTCTCTCGCGTCGACCTGGTGATCCGTCGGGGTTGCGGGCTCGACGGTGGGGTCGGGTGCGGGCTGACCGCTCGGTCCGCTCGGGCCGGGCCCGGCCATCGACTGGTGGTGTACGGCGTGGTGAGGCGCGTGGTGCCTCGTCTGACGGGTGGTCGAGTGGTGAGCGGGCGGGGTCGAGGGCGCGCGGTTCGCGAGCAGCGACGGGGGCGGGTCGGCGACCGTGGTCTCGCCGGACGACTTGCCGGGCGTGGGCTTGTGCACGAGCACGGAGCCGTGCCGGACGGCCTGGGTCACGCGTTCGCCGACGGCGTGCCAGAGACCGGACTCACCGGAGCCCGGGACGACCGCCACGACGGACGCCGGCAGCCGGCGGTTGAGCCAACCCGAGGCGGCCTGGCTGCGGACAGAGGTCACCAGCAGGACTACGGCGATGACGGCTACGACGAGAAACGCCGCCAGCGGTCTCTTGCGATCGGTCCCCACGGAACGTTGTCCCCCCTCAGGAACCTGTGACTGTGTTCTCCATTGTCCTCGCCCATGGCACGCCGTGTGGGCAGAACGCCGAAAATGACAAGAACTGACTAGCCCCCACGGCGTGCCGGGGGGTCAGGTGGGCCAGGGGTCAGGCGGTCAGGCGGACTTCTTCTTCTTCGCCTCGGACTCGCGCGGGACCAGGGTCGGTGCGACGCCGTCGTTGACGACCTCGTCGGTCACGATCACCTTACCGACGTCGCCTCGCGAGGGCACGTCGTACATCACGTGGAGCAGGACCTCTTCGATGATGGCGCGCAGTCCTCGGGCTCCCGTGCCGCGCTCCATCGCCCGGTCGGCGATGCTGTCGATCGCCTCGGAGGTGAACTCGAGCTGCACGTCGTCGAGCTCGAACAGCTTCTGGTACTGCTTGACCAGCGCGTTGCGAGGCTCGGTGAGGATCTGCACCAGAGCCTCCCGGTCGAGCTTGTTGACGCTGGCGATGAGCGGGAGGCGGCCGATGAACTCGGGGATCAGGCCGAACTTGGTGAGGTCCTCGGGTCGGACCTGGCCGAGCAGGTCGTCGGAGTCGCGCTCGGCGGCGCCGCGGACCTCGGCGGTGAAGCCGAGGGTCTTCTTGCCGACCCGCTGCTCCACGATGTGCTCGAGCCCGGCGAACGCCCCACCGACGATGAACAGGATGTTGGTGGTGTCGATCTGGATGAACTCCTGGTGGGGGTGCTTGCGACCCCCCTGCGGCGGCACCGAGGCCGTCGTGCCCTCGATGATCTTCAGCAGCGCCTGCTGCACGCCCTCACCGGAGACGTCACGGGTGATCGAGGGGTTCTCCGCCTTGCGGGCCACCTTGTCGATCTCGTCGATGTAGATGATCCCGGTCTCGGCCTTCTTGACGTCGTAGTCGGCGGCCTGGATCAGCTTGAGCAGGATGTTCTCGACGTCCTCGCCGACGTACCCGGCCTCGGTGAGCGCCGTGGCGTCGGCGATCGCGAAGGGGACGTTGAGCATCCGGGCCAGGGTCTGGGCGAGGTACGTCTTGCCGCAGCCGGTCGGGCCGATCACGAGGATGTTGGACTTCGCGACCTCGACCGTCTCCTCCTTGGAGTGCTTGGCCGCGGTGGGCCGGAGGCCTGCCTGGACGCGCTTGTAGTGGTTGTAGACGGCGACGGCCAGCGACTTCTTGGCCTGCTCCTGGCCGATCACGTAGGAGTTGAGGAACTCGAAGATCTCGCGCGGCTTGGGCAGCTCGTCGAGGCTGACCTCACTTCCTTCGCTGAGCTCCTCCTCGATGATCTCGTTGCACAGGTCGATGCACTCGTCGCAGATGTAGACGCCCGGGCCGGCGATCAGCTTCTTGACCTGTTTCTGGCTCTTCCCGCAGAAAGAGCACTTCAGCAGATCGCCTCCGTCACCGATACGTGCCACGGGTGGTCATCCTCCGGTTCGGCCCGGCGGGGGTGCCGGTGCGTTCGTCGCTGTGCGGTGCTGCTGTCGGGGAGCCTCTCGACGGTACCTCGTCGGCACCGGTTTGAGGCGGCTCCCACACGGATCTTTGCCGGGCGTCCGGCGGATCTGCCGGACGCCTGGCGGGTGGGTCAGGCGAGTGCGGGTGTGGCCTTGCGGGAGTCGAGAATCGCGTCGACGAGACCGTACTCGACGGCTTGCTGAGCGGTGAGGATCTTGTCACGTTCGATGTCGCGGCTGACGACCTCCGGGTCCTTGCCGCTGGCGTCCGCGATCATCTTCTCGAGCAGCTCGCGCATCCGGATGATCTCGTTGGCCTGGATCTCGAGGTCGGAGATCTGGCCACCGGTGCCTTCGGTGTAGGGCTGGTGGATCAGGATCCGGCTGTTGGGGAGCGCGAGTCGCTTGCCCGGGGTGCCGGCGGCCAGCAGGACGGCGGCCGCCGAGGCCGCCTGACCGAGGCAGACGGTCTGGATGTCGGGCTTGATGAACTGCATCGTGTCGTAGATCGCGGTCAGCGCCGTGAACGAGCCGCCGGGGCTGTTGATGTAGATCTGGACGTCCTGGTCGGGGTTCATCGACTCCAGGCAGAGCAGCTGGGCCATCACGGCGTTCGCGACGTCGTCGGAGATCGGCGTACCGAGGAAGATGATGCGGTCCTCGAAGAGCTTGCCGTAGGGGTCGATCCTGCGGAAGCCGTAGGAGGTCCGCTCCTCCCACTGGGGGATGTAGTAGTTCACGGGTGCGTCCTCACTGTCGGGCCGGTCGGCCCTCGTCGGCGGCCTCGCTGGCCTGGGTGATCACCTTGTCGATGAAGCCGTACTCCAGCGCCTGCTGCGGCGTGAACCAGCGGTCGCGGTCGGAGTCGAGCTCGATCTGCTCGATCGGCTGACCGGTGTGCTGGGCCTGGAGCTCGGTGAGCTGCTTCTTCAGCAGCAGGCTCTGCTCGGCCTGGATCTTGATGTCGGACGCCGAGCCACCGATGCCGCCGCTGGGCTGGTGCATCATGATCCGCGCGTGAGGCAGGGCGTAGCGCTTGCCGGGAGCACCCGCGCAGAGCAGGAACTGCCCCATCGAGGCCGCGAGCCCCATGCCGACGGTCGCGACGTCGTTGGCGATGTAGTGCATGGTGTCGTAGATCGCCATGCCGGCGTCGACCGAGCCGCCGGGGCTGTTGATGTGGAGGAAGATGTCGGCCTTCGGGTCCTCCGCTGAGAGCAGCAGGAGCTGGGCGCAGATCGCGTTGGCGTTCTGGTCGCGGACCTCGGAGCCCAGGAAGATGATGCGTTCCTTGAGCAGCCGCTGGTAGATGTGGTCGTCGAGGCCGTAACCGGCGCCGCCGTTCATCTGGGGGGAGAGCGCGGGTGAGTAGTCGTTCACGTCTGCGACCCTAGCCGCAACGGCCGACGCATCCACGCGTGAATGGCCCCTGTTCGCCGACAGCGGATTCACGCCGCGGAGGCCGAGCCTGCGAGGCCACCGAGTACGGCGGGAGATCGAGGAGCGTCGGCTCGGACCGGAGCTTGCGACGGGGCGAGCGACGCATCACGAGACCCATGCCGCGCGAACGAGCCTGCGTGGGGCTCAGCCCAGCCAGTCGCGCAGCGCGACGTGCACCTGGGGGTGGTTGAGCAGGTCGAAGTGCCCGGCGCGCGGCAGGTGCAGCTCGTCGGCCCCGGGGAAGAGGCCTGGATGCCGACGGGAGCGGCCGTACGCCGAGGGCTGCCGCACCAGCAGGTCACCGAGCACGCGACTCACCGGGTGGCGCGGCGAGCGGGCGAGCGTGGCCGAGACCAGGTGGTACCGGGCCTGGGGCAGCGGCGGGACGTCGTCGTCGAGTCCCTCGACGAGGTCGAGCACGCCGACGGACCGCTGGTCGAGGATCCGGGCGAACGCCGCGGTCTCGGGCAGCCGGGTCAGGGCGCGGGCCCCCACGCCGACCCCGCTCGCGAGCGGAGCGCCGAGGTGCGGCGTACCGAGCGTGACCACGTCGGTGACGAGGCTGTCCCACGGTCGCGCGGCCTCGCCGCGTACGGCGCACGCAGCCCTGATGATCAGTCCGCCCATCGAGTGGCCGACCAGGGCCAACCGGTCGACCTCCACCGGCCAGGCGTCGGTCAGGTCCTGGAGCAGTCCGGCCAGGGCGACGCCGTTCTCCCGGAGCGCGAGTCCGGTGTTGGCCCGGAGCAGGACGGGTGTCCACCCCAGGTCGGCGAGAGTGTCGGCGTACGTCGAGCCGACCACGTCGCGGTGCCGGCCGAACGACGACTCGCTCTCCGACAGGCCGTGCAGCAGGACGGCCACCCGTCCGGTGGCGTCGGGGAAGGCCGCTCGGAGCGTGTCGTCGCGGAGGGGGACGTCCCGTCCGTCCTGGCGTACGGCGAGGGGCACGGCCAGCCGCGGGCGCTCGCGGGCGAGACGGTCGCCGATGATTCCGTTGACCGCAGCGTTGACCACGCGACCCTGGTCGGTCCCCTCGAGCGCGGGGCCCACCTCGAGATCGGCGAGAGCGCCGAGGCCGGCGGACAGCGCCCGGAAGCCCGCGCCCAGCCCGGCGTACACCCCGGACGCGATGCCGCGGTGGACCACCTCCGGGACGTGCGACGTGCCTCCGGTGGTGCCGCGCAGCACGCGATGGACCCGCGTGGCCCAGGCGTCGTGGGTGTCGCGGACGGTGCGGACCACGAGCTCGTCGGCCACCTCGGACAGCAAGGCGGCCGCGTCGAGCAGACGGGGACCCGAGGCGACAGTCATGCCGCGATCGTCCGCGACACACCGCCCCAGGTCAACGACCCGGGGGCTCAGTCCTCGGTGTCGGCCTCGGTGTCGCCCTCGGTGGCGGTCTCGTCGGTCACGGTCTCGGCGGGGTCGCCCAGCGTCCCGTCGGGACGGAGGTTCTTGAGGTCGACGACGTTGCCGGAGGCGTCCGTGACGTTGGCGGACTCGACGATCTGGGCCAGCGCCTTGCCCCGACGGATCTCGGCGACCAGCTCGGGCACGTGGTTGTGCTCGAACATGTGGTTGGCGAACTCCTGCGGGTCCTCGCCGGACTGCTGGGCGCGCATCACCATGTGCTGGGTCAGCTCGGTCTGGTCGACGGTGAGCTCGAGGCTGTTGGCGATCTCGTCGAGCAGGAACTGAGCGGCAACGGCCTCGCGGACCCGACGGTCGAGGTCGGCCTCGAACTCCTCCTCGGTCTGGCCCTCGTCCTCGAGGTACTTGTCGAGGGTCAGGCCGGCGTACGCGAGCTGTTGCTCGATGGTCTGACGGCGGCTGTTGAGCTCGTCGGTGACGACGCTCTCGGGCAGCGGGACCTCGACGCGGTCGAGCAGCTTCTCGAGCACGGCGTCGCGGGCGGCGGCGGCCTGCTCGAGGCGCTTGCCGTTGCCGAGCCGGTTGCGCACGTCGGCGGCGAGCTCGTCGGCGGTGTCGAACTCGGAGGCGAGCTGGGCGAACTCGTCGTCGACCTCGGGCAGCTCCTGAGCCTGCACCTGGGAGACCTTGACCTGGACCTCGACGTTCTCGCCGACCAGGTCGCCACCCACGAGCTGCGAGGTGAACGTCGCGTCGTCGCCGGCACCCAGGCCGACGAGGGCCTCGTCGAGACCCTCGAGCATGCCGCCGCGGCCCACGCGGTAGGACATGCCGCTCACCTCGGCGCCCTCGACCGGGGCGCCGTCCTTGGTGGCGACGAGGTCGATCACGACGAAGTCGCCGTCGGCGGCCGGGCGATCGACGTCGGCCAGGGTGCCGAAGCGCTCGCGCAGCGCCTCGATCTGCTCCTGCACGTCGTCGTCGGACACCTCGGTGTCGGCGACCTCGGCTGCAAGGTCGGAGAAGTCGGGGACGGTGATCTCGGGCCGGATGTCGACCTCGGCGGTGAACTCCAGCGTCTCGTTGTCGTCCATCCGGGTCACCTCGATCTCCGGCTGGGCCAACGGCTGGAGGTCGTGGGACTGCAGCGCCTCGACGTACTTCTGCGGCACCACCTCGTTGATCGCCTGCTCGAGCACGGCGCCGCGGCCGACCTGACGGTCGATCACCATCGGGGGCACCTTGCCGCGGCGGAAGCCGGGGACGTTGATCTGCTGAGCGATGGTCTGGTAGGCCTTGTCGAGGCTCGGCTTGAGCTCCTCGAAGGGCACCTCGACGGTCAGCTTGGCCCGGGTCGGGCCCAAGGTCTCGACGGCGCTCTTCACGGTTTCTCCTCGGGTACGTGGGGGTGTGACGCCGGGCTGCGCGACACGAGCCCCGACCCGGCCGCTGGCATCGACACACGGTCGGCACGGCTCACGGCTGCTGGGACTCGGCTCACCCGCTCGGCGGGCCCCAGCCTAGGGCAGTCGGGATCGCCCACCTAACCGAGAGCAGGGTCCGCCACGGCGCCCCACGACGGTACGACGGCGGTGCCGCGCAGGCGGGCCCGGGGACCGTCGGCCGGCGACGGAGGTCGGCCAGTGGGTCGGGGCGACAGGACTCGAACCTGCGGTCTCCTGCTCCCAAAGCAGGCGCGCTAGCCACTACGCTACGCCCCGTTTCGGCACCCCCGGAAAGGCTCCGGGACCACCGCCGAGCGGACGACGGGAATCGAACCCGCGTCATCAGTTTGGAAGACTGAGGCTCTACCATTGAGCTACGTCCGCGCACCGTCACCGGGTTCGGATGGCTCCTACCCCCTGCGACACGCGAGGGTCATGGTGCCACACGGCGCGGGACCTCCCACAAACCGGCGAGCGCGTCAGTCGCGCCACAGGAGGAGCAGCGCGCGGTCGTCGCCCCGGCTCCCGGCGGAGTCGACCAGGGTGGCCGCGCCCCCCGCGAAGTTGCTCCGGAGCTTGCGGTCGGCCTGCCCGATCAGCCGGTCGATGCCGATGCCGATGTCGTCTCTGCGCGTCTCGACCATGCCGTCGGTGTAGAGCATCAGGGCGTCGCCGGAGCGGAGCACGCCGGCGGCCTGGACGAAGTCCGCGTCGGCGATCAACCCGAGCATCGGGCCGTCGGACTCCAGGGGCGTCCATCGTCCGGCGCCGGCGCGCCAGTGGAGAGCGGGCGGGTGTCCGGCCGTCCAGATCCGGTAGGCGCCGCTGGCCAGGTCGAGGCTCAGGTGGACGGCCGTCGCGAAGCCGTCCTGCCAGGGGTGGTTGATCAGGTACCCGTTGGCCGCCGGGAGGAACTCCGCAGGCTCGACCGCCGTCACCAGCCCGCCCATGGCTCCGGCCAGGAGCAGGGCCCGGGTGCCGGCCCGGTCACCCTTGCCGGAGACGTCGACCACCGTGACGTCGAGGCGTCCGGTCTCGACGTCGCCCACGACGAAGAAGTCGCCCGCGAACCGCGTGCCCCCGGCGGAGCGGATCACCGACTCGGCATGCCAGGGGCGCGGAAGATCGGGCAGCACCCCTTGACCCTGGATCCGGTCGCTGAGCTCGGCGAGCATCGACTCCCCCATGCTGCCGGCGATGCCGAGCCTCGACCTGCGGAACGAGGTCAGCATGAGGATGAACGCGAGCAGGAAGATCACCACGACGGTGAACACGACGCGGCCGTTGAACGCCGGGACCTTCGGCAGGGCGAGGGTCAGCAGCACCATGTTGTAGACCACGAACCAGGGCAGTGCCCGGGGCCCGAGGAAGAGACTGCCCATCACCAGCGGCAGGACGATGGTCGGGATGGACACCAAGCCGGGGAACACCTGCATCGCGACGCCCACGAGCGTCGCGAGGAGGAAGAGTGCGGCCAGCGTGAGCCGCTCCGGCTGGGAGCCGGCGAGCCACGTCGCCGCACGCCGCCGAGCACGGTCGGGGGCGGGACGTTGTCCGGTGGATGGTGAGGTCATCGGGTCCCGTCCTACTGTGTCGGGATCACTGTAGGGCCCGAGACCGGAACCTGCGCTGGCACTGTGGACACCAGAAGATGTTGCGTCCCACCAGCACGTCGGTGCGCACCGTCGACCCGCACACCAGGCACGGCTGACCGGTACGGCGGTAGACGTAGACCTCGCCGCCGTGGTCGTCCTGGCGCGGTGGCCGGTCCATCGCCTCGGGCGTGTGCTCGGGTCGCACCGTGTCGATCCGGCCGGTGCGCACCCCCTCGGCCATCAGCTCGACGAGATCGGCCCACATCGCGCGCCACTGGCCCACGCGCAGCGTGCGGCCGGGTCGGAGCGGGTGGATCCGGTGTCGGAAGAGGACCTCGGCGCGATACACGTTCCCGACGCCGGCCAGGACGGCCTGATCCATCAGCAGGTCGCCGATGGCGCGGGGACTCCTCGAGATACGACGCCATGCCCGGTCGGGCTCGGCGTCGTGCCGCAACGGGTCGGGGCCGAGCTTCGCGACGATCTCGTCGCGGCGCGCGCCGGTGACGAGGGCGCACTGGGTGGCGCCGCGGAGGTCGGCGTACGCCGTGTGGTCACGCACCAGCCGGAGCCGGACCTGCCCGACCGGCAGGGGCACGCCGGCTACGTCGCGATGGACGTCGAACCCGCCGATCAGCCCGAGGTGGATGTGCACGACGCGGTCGGCCTCGAAGTCGAGGAAGAGGTGCTTGCCGGCGGACTCGGCCGCGAGCAGGGTCGCCCCGTCCAGCTGTGCGGACTCGGTGGCGAAGCGTCCCTGGGGGCTGCTGACCCGCAGGGGCGCACCAGCGAACGCGTCGGTCAGGGCGGTGGCGAGCCGATGCAGGGTGTGGCCCTCAGGCATGGCCGCCGGTGGGATCCCCGGGCTCCTGGGCGGACGCGGGCAACGGTGGAAGGTCGCCCGTCGTCTCGTAGTCGGACAGCATCGCGATCCGCCGGACGTGGCGCTCCTCGCCGGTGAACGCCGTGTCGAGGAACAGCTCCACGAAGTGGGTCATCTCCTCGACGGTGTGCATCCGCCCGCCGACGGAGATCACGTTCGCGTCGTTGTGCTGCCGGGCGAGCACGGCCGTGTCGTGGTTCCAGACCAGCGCGGCCCGGATGCCCTCCACCTTGTTGGCCGCGATCTGCTCGCCGTTGCCGGATCCGCCGATCACGATGCCGAGGCTGCCGGGGTCGGCGGCGACCCCCACGGCTGCCCGGAGGCAGAACACGGGGTAGTCGTCCAGGGCGTCGTAGGCGAACGCACCGTGGTCGACCGGCTCGTGGCCGTGGTCCTGCAACCAGTCGATGAGGTGCTGCTTGAGCTCGAGGCCGGCGTGGTCGGTGCCGAGGTGGACGCGCATGGGGGCAGTCTTCCAGTCTCCCCCGACACCTCACACCGGTCCGTCTACGCTCTGCCGCATGACCGTGGATCCGGGGGCGACGCGGCGCCACGCCGCGCTGGCCGCGACCGGCCTCGCGCTGGCCCTCGTCGTCTCCGGATGCGGTGCCGGGAGCTCGAGCCAGTCGACCGCAGCGCCCCCGACGTCGCCCTCGGCCGCCCGGAGCCGCGAGGGGCACACGAGGTTCGAGCCGACCCCGGCCGACTTCCGCCAGGTCAAGCGCCTCATGGCACGCCAGGCGAACGCGCTGATGCACCACGACGAGGTCGCCTATCTGGCGACGGTCGACCATCAGCAGCCCGACCTGGTGCGGCAGCAGCGGACGCTGTACTCCAACATCGCCCAGCTGCCACTCGCCTCCCTCAGCTACGGCGTCGACACCTCGGCCTCCCTGGTCCCCGCGCAGGTCCCCGGCGACGACCCTCTGCTCCACCCGTCCGTCGTCGAGCACCTGAAGCTGACCGGGACGTTCGACCGACCGGTCTCCAACCCCGTCGACATGACCTTCGTCCGGCGACACGGCCACTGGCTGCTGGGCTCGGAGAGCGAGGCGAAGCAGGCCGACCACTTCGACACCCCGCAGGAGCGCCCCTGGTACGGCGTGCCCATCGTCGCTGAGCAGGTCGGGTCGATGACGGTGCTGGTCGACCGCTCGCAGGCCGACGACCTGTCCGGACTCAGCACGGCCGTGCAGGACGACATCGGCTACGACGCGCACCTGCTCGGCGTACCGGCGTCGTCCAAGATCCTGGTCGATGCGACCACGAACGGCCTCAGCCTCAACTTCAGCTCGCTCAGCAAGGAGGAGGCGGCTGCAGTGACGTTCGGGGTCACCAGCACCGACGACCTCGGGCAGCAGGACACGGGCCTGGCGGGCATGGTGATCAAGGTCAACCCCCACACGGTGGACCAGGTGGTCGCCGACGAGGGCATCATGCGTCACGAGCTGACCCACTACCTGCTGCGCCAGTTCACAGGCGCGCTCCCGAAATGGCTCTCCGAGGGTGTGGCCACCTGGGTGCAGTTCTACCCCGACGACTTCACGCAGTGGCGGGTCCCCGCCGACCTCTACGGCCGGCTCCTCCGGGCCGACCACACGCTCCCCATCATCGGGCTCTTCAACGAGGACCCGTCGCTCAACTACCCGATCTCCCAGGCGGCGGTGGCCTGGTTGGTCCAGCTCGACGGCGTCGCGAAGCTGCTCGACCTGATGCGCGCCTACCAGTCGCAGTACGCCGGCGCCGACGTCGACGCCCTCACCCCGAAGCTGCTCCGCCAGGTGTACGGCGTCTCCCCGGCGCAGGTGACCGACGGGGCATGGGGCCTGCTCGCCCAGTTCGGCCACTGACCCACCTGGCCGGCCGCGCCGACAAACGGGTGGACACCAGGAGGGGGCACCGGTTTCCTTGAGGGCATGGCCGACCCTCTCGAGATCCGCGTGGTGCGCGCCACCGACGCCGAGCGCTACCTCGCCACCGACAAGATCGTGTGGTTCAACAACGCGGAGCAGGAGTCGATCGAGCTGGAGCTGGGCTTCCTGCCCGAGGACCAGCGCTTCGCCGCCGAGGTGGTCGGCTCCGACTCGGACCCGGGCACCTACGCCGGCGTCTACGGCGTCCTTCCGATGCAGCTGTCCGTCCCCGACGGCGAGGGCGCTGGGCGGGCCGTGCCGGTCGCCGGCCTGACCGCCGTGGGGGTCCATCCCGACCACCGCCGCCGAGGGCTCCTCACCGCGATGATGCGGCACCACTTCGAGCAGACCCGAAGGGAGGGCGTCCATCTCACCGCCCTCCACGCCAGCGAGCCGGGGATCTACGGTCGGCACGGCTACGGTCTCGCCTCCCTGGAGCTGGAGGTGGAGGTCGGTCGCGGCACCACCTTCACCGCACCCCACCTCGACGACGAGGCGGCCGCGATCTCGACCCGGCTCGCGACGATCACCGACCAGGGCGTGACCGAGCGGCGCCGCAACGTCGACCTCGACCTCATGTCGCAGTGCGTGGGCACCATCGTCGGCCACGACGCCTTCTACGCCGCCCTCAACCACGTCTCGCCGGCAGACATGCGAGAAGGCGAGGCGCCCCGGATCCTGTTCGCGACGTACGAGGGGCGCGACGTCGGGTACGTCGTGTTCAAGCGCACCCACAAGTGGCCGAACTCCAGGCCGGCGGCCGAGGTCGACGTACGCCAGCTCTCCGGTGCTCCCGCCGCCCGGCTCGCCCTCGCCCGGCGGGTCGCCGACCTCGACCTGGCCGGGACCGTCAAGCTGCGCGGCGTGGCCGAGTCCGACCCGCTGCTGTCGTGGGTGCAGGGTCCGCGTGGTCTCGGCGACGTCCGCCCGTTCGACAGCCTGTGGGTGCGTCCCGTGGACCTGCCGGAGGCCTTGGCCCTGCGCGGGTACGAAGCCGACTGCGACGTCGTCGTCGAGGTCGCCGACGAGCCCGCTCCCTGGAACGCCGGCCGCTGGCGGATCAGGGTCAAGGAGGGCACGGCCGACGTGACCCGCACCGACGACGACGCCGAGGTGTCCCTGCCGGTGGCCGCGCTCGGAGCGGCGTACCTGGGGGGTGGGAACCTCGTCGCTCTCCACCGCGCCGGCGTCATCGCCGAGCACCGTCCGGGGGCGGTGCGCGAGCTCTGGCGAGCCTTCCGGACCGACGTCGGCCCCTACGCCGCCCGCGGGTTCTGAGCGGCCCAGTGCGAGCTTGCGAGCCCTGGGCTCGCCGCTCAGGTTGAGGAGGGTCGAGGTAGACCCGAGCCTGCGAGGGGTTGCCTGACCCGTCTCGAAACCCATCCGCGTTCCCCGGAACAGTGCCGCCCTCCGACCGCCAGAACAGCGCAATTGCGCCACTTCGACAGCCGCAAGGGCCCCGGGCCTGTCATTTCGGCGCAATTGCGCCACTTGGGCGGCGGCAGGCGGCTCGACCAGCAGCGCTCGGTACCCGGCGGTCAACCCTCCAGCCGGGCCAGCTCCTCGTCGACCACGCCGGGGTCCAGCTTGGTGAAGATCGGCGTCGGCTTGTCGACCGTGGCGCCGACGGTCACCGGGCGGCTCTCCCAGCGCGGCGTCGCGGAGTAGTCGCCGGTGATGATCGGGTAGACATGCAGCCCCGCGCCGTTGTCCGGGTCGAGCTCCTCGACCTGGTCGATCCGCGGCATCGGCATGAACTCGCCCTCGCCGCCGTACGTCGTCCACACGGCGTTGGCCGAGAACGGCAGGAACGGCGACAGGATCGTGTTGCAGTCCAGCACGCACTGGGCCGCGACGTGGAGGACGGTGCCGAGGCGCTCGCGCTGCGCCTCGTCCTTCATCTTGTACGGCTCGGTCGCGGTCAGGTAGCGGTTCACCTCACCGACGACCCGCATCGCCTCGGCGATGCCGTTGCGCAGCCGCTGCCGGCCGATCAGGTCGCCGACGGTGTCGAAACCCGTCCGGACCGCCGCGAGCACGGCCTCGTCGACGGGCTCGAGCGGACCCGCCGCCGGGATCTCACCGAAGCTCTTGGCGATCATCGTGGCCGTGCGGTTGACGAGGTTCCCCCAGCCGGCGACCAGCTCGGAGTTCGTGCGGAGCACGAAGTCGGCCCACGTGAAGTCGGAGTCGGAGGTCTCGGGGCCGGCAGCGCAGAGGTAGTAGCGCAGGGCGTCCGGCTGGTAGCGCGACAGCATGTCGCCGACCAGGATCACGTGGCCGCGGCTGGTGGAGAACTGCTTGCTCTCCATCGTCATGAACTCGCTCGACACGATCTCCGTGGGCAGCTCGAGAACGCCCAGCGGCCCGGGCTCGCCGCCGAGGGCGCCCTTGCCGTCGTACGCGAGGAGCTCGGCCGGCCAGATGACGGAGTGGAAGACGATGTTGTCCTTGCCCATGAAGTAGTACGACTGCGCCTCGGGGTCGTTCCACCAGTCGCGCCACCGCTCCGGCTCGCCGAGCCGGCGGGCCCACTCGATCGAGGCCGACAGGTAGCCGATGACGGCGTCGAACCACACGTAGAGCCGCTTGGTGGGGTTGTCGCGCCAGCCGTCCACGGGCACCGGGATGCCCCAGTCGATGTCGCGCGTCATCGCGCGCGGTCGCAGGTCCTCGATCAGGTTGAGCGAGAACTTGATGACGTTGGGTCGCCAGGTGCCGGACGCCTCGCGCCCCGTGACGTACGTCGTGAGCGCGTCGGCCAGCGCGGGCAGGTCGAGGAAGAAGTGCTCGGTCTCGACGAAATCGGGGGTCTCACCGTTGATCTTGCTGCGCGGGTCGATCAGGTCGGTGGGGTCCAGCTGGTTGCCGCAGTTGTCGCACTGGTCGCCGCGCGCCTCGCCGTACCCGCAGATCGGGCAGGTGCCCTCGATGTAGCGGTCGGGCAGCGTGCGTCCGGTCGAGGGGCTGACCGCCCCCTTGGTGGTCCGCTCGACCATGTAGCCGTTGCGGTGCACGGTGCGGAAGAGCTCCTGCACGACGTTGTAGTGGTTGCCGGTCGTGGTCCGCGTGAACAGGTCGTAGGACAGACCGAGGTCGACGAGGTCCTGGACGATGACGGCGTTGTTCTTGTCCGCGAGGTCCTTGGCGCTCACCCCGGCCGCATCGGCGGCGACCAGGATCGGCGTGCCGTGCTCGTCGGTGCCGGACACCATGAGTACGTCGTGCCCCGCCATCCGCATGTACCTGCTGAAGACGTCGGAGGGCACGCCGAAACCGGCCACGTGGCCGATGTGGCGCGGGCCGTTGGCATACGGCCAGGCGACGGCGGACAGGACCCTCCGACGACGCTCAGGAGAACCATGGGTCATAGCCGAAGCCTAGTGAGGCGGCGCCAGCCGACTTCCGGTGGTGGCAGGCCGCTACGGGGCTCAGACCCGACGGCCGGCGAACGCCGCGATCCGGGTGTAGGCGTCCGCGTCGGGCGGCGCAGGCTGCTCGGGGCCGAAGACCGGCTCGCGGTTGTCGGCGGTCAGCCCCTGCTGCATGAAGGCGAGGCCGTGCTCGGCCACCGCCGGGTCCAGGTCGCCGGTCGGCGTGCGGACGGCGGTGGCGAGGTCCCAGGTGTGGACCGCCAGCTCGGCCAGCTGCCACTCCAGGGGGCTCGGCTGGTCGCCATCACCACTGGCGCGCCAGGCCTCGACGAGCTCGTCTCCGGCCGCGCGGAAACGGGTCTCGCGGTCGGAGCCCACAGGGGGAGGCGGCGCGCCCCAGTCGGGCTCCTCGCCGCGCATCATCGTGGTGAAGTGCGACGGCGCGTTGACGAGATGGTCGACGAGGTCGCTGACCTTCCAGTCGGCACAGGGTGTGGGCGCCGACAGCTCCTCGTCGCCGACCCGGCCGAGCAGGTCGGCGGCCTGGTCGAGAGCGACGGTCAGCAGCGCGAGGTCCGAAGGATCCGAGCTCATCTGGCGAGGTTAGCCCGGCGGGCCAGGAGCCGC
This sequence comes from uncultured Actinomycetota bacterium, assembly GCA_963833775.1. Taxonomy (GTDB): domain Bacteria; phylum Actinomycetota; class Actinomycetes; order Propionibacteriales; family Nocardioidaceae; genus Nocardioides. The sequence goes on from CAWHZH010000015.1 coordinate 876,495, forward strand.
CGCCCTAGGTGAACGCGTTGACGGCGCGCGCCACGATCAGGCCGAAGAGGGCGAGCGACACCGTCGACTGGAGAAGCATCGAGTACTTCGCCCGGAGCGTGAGCGGCATGACGTCGGTGGGGCTGAACGCGGTCGAGTTGGTGAAGCCGAGATGGAGGTAGTCGAGGAAGACCGGCCGCCATCCCGGGGGAACGAGCTCGGGGCTCATCTGCTGGGTGAACGCGAAGTCCAGGGGCGTCGTCCGGCGGGCGCGCGCGATCGGGCCGCCGCCGTCCATCAACCAGTACAGAAGGGCGAACGCCAGGGTGTTGCCCAGCCAGACCAGCGTGCCGGCGGCCAGGAGCGGGCCGGGGTCCTGGGTGACCTTCGACCCGGTGATCAGTCGGTAGATGAGGACCGCCGTCGCCCACAGGGCGGAGACCAGCAGGAGCGTGACGAGCGTCAGGAGGACGCGGCGCAGCGCTCGCCGTGAGTGGCGGCGCGGGTCCGCGACCACCAGCACCACCAGAAGGAACAGCTCGATCGCAGGCAGCAGCCAGCGCCCGCCTACCAGCCCCTCGCTGGGCAGCCAGAGCCGCAGACCGACGTTGAGGACGATGAAGACGAGCAAGGAGACCACGGGGGGCCAGAGCGGCTCGTCGAGCTGCGGCCTTACGACGCCGCCGCCCGCCGGATCCGTCGTCCCGCGGGAGGCCACGTCAGCGATCCTCGCACAGCCACCTCGACCCGCAACGTGTGCGTCGCGATCAGGTGAGGTCGGCTCAGCTGAAGTCGAGCTCGCCCGTGCGGGTCCGCTTGATCTCGAAGAAGTAGTCGTAGTCCGCCAGGGCGATCGTGCCGTCCCAGATCCGGCCGGCGTCCTCGCCCCGCGGGATCCGGCTCAGCACCGGGCCGAAGAAGGCGGAGCCGTTGAACGCGATGGTCGGTGTACCGACGTCGTCACCGACCCGGTCCATGGCCTCCTGGTGGGAGGCGCGCAACGGCTCGTCGTACGACGCGTCGTCCATGGCGTCCACGAGCTCCGCCGGCAGACCGGCATCGGCAAGCGCGTTCACGACGAGATCGCGGCCGAGCTCCTGCTTCTCGTGGTGGATCCGGACGCCGAGAGCGGTGTAGAGCGGGCCCAGCGACTCGGGACCCACCTGCTGTTGGGCGGCGATCAGCACCCGCCCGACGGACAGCCCGCGCTGGATGCGCGCCTGGTAGTCCTCGGAGATGTCGCGGTCCTTGTTCAGGAAGTACAGGCTCATCACGCGCCAGTTGACCCTGACCTCGCGCACGTCCTCGACCTCGAGCATCCAGCGAGAGGTGATCCAGGCGAACGGGCAGAGTGGGTCGAACCAGAAGTCGGCGACGTCGGTGGCAGAGGCGGCGGTCGAAGGACTCAAGACGGTCATGTATCGGGAACCTCTGGATCGCCGCGGACATTCCCCGGCACGGACCGATCCGTCACCCAGTCGTGACCGGCAACCGCTTGTGGCCCTCGTCACTCCGGGTGGCAGGATGCTCGGCATGCCTGGAACCAACCTCACCCGGGAAGAGGCCGCGACCCGCGCCGCCCTCCTCGACGTCACGTCGTACTCCATCGACCTGGACCTCACGACCGGCGACAAGATCTTCGCCTCCACGACCACGGTCCGCTTCACCTGCCGGGAGCCCGGCGCCGAGTCGTTCGCCGACCTCGTGGACGCGATCGTCCACGAGATCACGCTGAACGGCGAGCCCCTCGACGAGGCGTCGTCGTACCAGAACGGGCGGATCGCGCTGACGGGCCTGCAGGCCGAGAACGAGCTGGTGGTCCGGGCTGACTGCGCCTACTCCCACTCCGGCGAGGGGCTGCACCGGTTCGTCGACCCGGTCGACGGCCGCATCTACCTCTACACCCAGTTCGAGGTGCCCGACGCCCGCCGCGTGTTCACGACGTTCGAGCAGCCCGACCTCAAGTCGGTGTTCACCTGGACCGTCACCGCACCGGCCGACTGGAAGGTCGTCTCCAACTCCCCCACGCCGGAGCCCGAGGACCTCGGTGACGAGAAGGCCCGCTGGAGCTTCCCCGAGTCCAAGCGGATGTCGACGTACATCACCGCGCTGATCGCCGGTGAGTACCACGAGCACCTCGACGTGTACGACGGTCCCTACGGCCAGATCCCGCTCGGCCACTACTGCCGGCAGGCGCTGGTGGACCATCTCGACGTCGACGAGCTGGTGAAGCTCACCAAGCAGGGCTTCGAGTTCTTCGAGGAGGCCTTCGACTTCCCCTACCCCTTCGTGAAGTACGACCAGCTCTACGTGCCGGAGTACAACGCCGGCGCGATGGAGAACGCCGGTGCGGTCACGATCCGCGACGAGTACCTGCCGCGGAGCCGCCAGGATGCCGCGTTCTACGAGTTCCGCTGCTCGTGCATCCTCCACGAGATGGCGCACATGTGGTTCGGCGACCTGGTCACCATGAAGTGGTGGGACGACCTCTGGCTCAACGAGTCGTTCGCCGAGTGGGCGTGCTACCACGCGGCCGTGGAGAACACCGAGTTCACCGAGGCCTGGACCGGGTTCACCAACGCCCGCAAGAACTGGGCGCTGCGCCAGGACCAGCTCCCCTCGACCCACCCGATCGCGGCCGACAACTACGACCTGCACGCGGTCGAGGTCAACTTCGACGGCATCACGTACGCCAAGGGCGCGTCCGTCCTCAAGCAGCTGGTCGCCTGGGTCGGGCTGGACGCGTTCATGGTCGGCCTGCGGCAGTACTTCAAGGACCACGCCTACGCGAACTCCGAGTTCGTCGACCTGCTCACGGCGCTGGAGAAGGCGTCGGGCCGCGAGCTCGACGCCTGGGCCAAGGAGTGGCTGCAGACCAGCGGCGTCAACACCCTCGCCCCCGAGTTCGAGCTCGCCGGCGACGGCACCTTCGCGTCGTTCGGGATCCGGCAGTCCGCCGCGGGCGACAACGCGACGCTGCGCAGGCACCGCCTCGGCATCGGCCTGTACGACGAGGTGGGCGGCCGCCTGGTCCGTCGCCGCAGCTTCGAGACCGACATCGAGGGCGACCTCACCGAGATCGCAGAGCTCGTCGGGGAGAAGCAGCCCGACCTGCTGCTGCTCAACGACGGTGACCTCAGCTACGCCAAGATCCGCCTCGACGAGCGGTCTCTGGCCACCGTCGTGGGTGGGCTCCGCCTGCTCGACGACTCGCTGGCGCGGGCGTTGTGCTGGGGCGCGGCGTGGGACATGACCCGCGACGCCGAGATGACCGCGAGCGACTTCGTCACCCTGGTGCTGGCCAACATCGCGACCGAGACCGACGCCTTCGGCGTCCGGGCGCTGCCGAACTACGCCGCGGCCGCCGTCAACATCTACTCGCACCCGTCGCGTCGCCAGGAGCTCCGAGCCCGCTGGGAGTCCGGCATACGCGAGCTGCTGCTGGCCGCCGAGCCCGGTAGCGACCACCAGCTGACGTTCGCCCGGGCCTACGCCGCGGCCGCACGGTCCGAGCAGGCGGTCGCCGACCTGACGGGGCTGCTCGACGGCTCGTTCGCGATCGAGGGCCTGGACATCGACACCGACCTGCGCTGGGCGATGGTGATCGGGTTGGCCCGGGCCGGTGCGGCCGACGAGGCCCGGATCGACGAGGAGCTCGAGCGCGACCGCACCATCTCCGGCCAGGAGTACGCGGCTGCGGCCCGGGCCTCGCGTCCCGACGCCGACGCCAAGGCCCGCGCCTGGACGGACCTGGTCGCGAACCCCGACACCCCCAACGAGACGCACCGCTCGATCGCGGCCAGCTTCATGCGGCACGGTCAGGAGGACCTGCTCGAGCCGTACGTCGAGAAGTACCTCGAGGCGGCCGACGACATCTGGGAGCGTCTGGGCACCCACATGGCGTCGAACACCCTCGAGGGTGCCTTCCCGGTGCCGATGGGCAGCCCGGCCCTGGTCGAGCGGCTGGACCGCTGGCTGGACGAGTCGCCCGCCAACCCCGCCGCGAAGCGCTACGTGCGCGAGGGGCGCGCCGACGTGGTTCGCGCCCTCGCGGCCCAGGAGAAGGACGCGCAAGGCTGAGACGAAGCCTCGTGCGGGCGAGCTCGCATCGCCGCTCGCTGCGGCCCTCGCTCAGACCTCGGCGTGGAGGGTGCGCGGGGCGCGGGACTGCATGGCGAGCATGCTGATCCCGCGGCGGAGGCCTCGGACCAGGTCTCCGGAGGCGAACTCGGTGCGCATCTCGAGCACCGCCAGGGCCACCTCGTGGTCGGTCAGGATCCGGCGGACCTCGCTGCCGGTGACGATCTCCAGCAGCCGGGCCGCCGGGTCGACCATGACGAGGATGCTGCGGGACGGCGCCGAGAGTGAGGCGTGCAGCCGCTCGGCGAAGGCGCGGGCAGGGCCCTCGGCCGCACCCACGAACACGGAGAACTCGAACCTGGACACCTGCTCGGCGGCCCGGATCGTCTGATCCAGGGCGACCCGTTGGGACGTGGTGAACTCGCGGGACACCGCGATCACCAGGTGCCGGAGGCGCCGCCGGTGTCCCGGGCGCTCTCGGTCTCGTCCGCCTCGCGGGCAGCAGCCGACGGCTCCAGCTCGGCCGTGGCGCGGCGGCCGCCGAACCACTGGTCGTCGGTGTGGGCGCCGGCCGGGGCGACCGACTCCCCGCGGATGATTCCGGGTAGGTAGATCGCTGCGCAGATGCCCGCCGTGATCAGCAGAGGGATGCCGATGAAGATCATCAGGTCGCGCAGGACGGGCACCGGTGCGGGGTGGCTCCAGCCGATCGGAATGTCGGCAGCAGCAGGCCCGGCGTACGCCAGCACGAGCAGCGTGGCGGATCCCACAACGAGCGCCGCCCGGCGCGGGAGGGGCGAGTTCGAGGTCACGCGATGAGGATACTGGTAGCCATGCCTGCAGCCCTCAACGCGTTCTCCGATGTCGACTGGGGCCAGACCAGCCAGACGGTTGCGACCAAGTCGGGGACCCTGATCGCGCTGGCCCTGCTCGGCCTGGTCCTCCAGTTCGTGGCCCACCGGCTGATCGACCGCCTGGTCCGCCGTGCCGAGGAGGGCGTCCTGCCCGACCGGATCGCCCAAGCGACCCTCGGCCGCACCCAAGAGCCTCCGGCCGGCTCCACCCGGCGGGTGCAGCGCGCGCAAGCGATGGGCAGCCTGCTCAAGAGCATCACGTCGGGTGTCATCGTCGCGGTGATCTTCACGATGATGCTGAGCGCCCTCGGGTTCGCCATCGGGCCGATCATCGCCAGCGCCGGGATCCTCGGGGTCGCCCTCGGGTTCGGCTCCCAGACCCTGGTCAAGGACTTCCTGTCGGGCATCTTCTTGATCTTCGAGGACCAGTACGGCGTCGGCGACGTCGTGAACCTCGGTGAGGGCCTGACCGGGACCGTCGAGGCCGTCAGCCTCCGCGTCACTCGGCTCCGCGACACCAACGGGACCGTCTGGTACGTCCGCAACGGCGAGCTCCTCCGGGTCGGCAACATGAGCCAGAACTGGGCTCGGACGGTGCTCGACGTCCAGGTCAGCGCCCACGAGGATCTCGCGCGGGTACGCCGGGTGCTCGCCGACGTCGCGGACGACCTGTGGCACGACGAGGACTTCGAGGGCGTCGTGATCGAGGAGCCCGAGATCTGGGGAGTGGAGGCGATGACGCCCGACGCGATCACCCTGCGGCTCACGCTGAAGACCGCGCCCATGGAGCAGTGGCGGGTCGCGCGCGTGCTGCGCGAGCGGATCAAGGCTCGCTTCGACCACGAGGGCATTGCGGCGCCCTACCCGACGTCCGTGGTCATGAACCGCTCCCAGGACGGGGACGATCCCACGACGGTGACCACCGAGCCGGCGGACGCGTGACGACCGGTGTCTCGCCCCCGGAGAGCCCCGGAGACAATGGCGCGGTGACGTTCTACGACGAGATCGGCGGCGAGGAGACCATCACCGCCATCGTCGCCGCGTTCTACCGCGGGGTGGCCGAGGACGAGGTGCTCCGCCCGCTCTACCCCGAGCAGGACCTCGGCCCGGCCGAGGAGCGGTTCCGGCTCTTCCTCATGCAGTACTGGGGCGGCCCCACGACGTACTCCGACCGACGCGGGCACCCGCGGCTCCGGATGCGACACGCACCGTTCGCGGTGACTCCCGATGCCAAGGACCACTGGCTCCGCCACTTCCGGGCGGCCCTCGACGAGGTCGCGCTGCCACCCGAGCAGGATGCGCAGTTCTGGGACTACGTGACTCACGCCGCCCAGTTCATGGTGAACTCGTTCGACTGAGAACGTCCGTGCGGCCGGAGGGCGTCGGTCAGCTCACGCAGGCCACTCCGTCTCCGAGTCCGTCGCGTTCGGGTCCGTAGCCGTGTTGCCCTCGGTGGAGGGGTGCCTCTTCGGCTCGCTCCTCTTCGTCGCAGCTGGCGTAGAGACCGTTGCCCCGCTTCGCGTGCTCGGTGGGCTCGGTGGGCTTCATCGGGGCGGCTCCACGGCCATCGCGTTGGTGAACGCGGTGGACGGGCTCGGCCGCGACCTTCGGCGAGGGTTCGGCCGCCATCTTCGGCGACGGCTCGGCCATCTTCGGCGACGCGGTGTGCCTGGGAAGTGTGGCCCGATGCTGCTTCACAGGCGACGGGCTGACGGGGCCGGAAGCTCGGCCAGCCTCCTGAGTGGATCGAGCCACGCCCGCGCTCGGCTCGTTCTCCGACGTCGCTCCGCAGGACCCTGTGCCGATCGCGACGGCAAGGAGAACGACAGCCGGCGCCAGACGCTGACTCGTACGTCGCCGCAGGTGTAGGTACCAGCCGGACCTGCGAAGGCCAACGATCATGCCCGATCACCCCCGTGAATGAAGGTCATCCACGCTACGGCCACAGCCGCACGGACCCGCCTGCGTGCGGCGGATCGTGATGGACTGGTGAGGCGTTCGTGATCGACCGGTTATCCGGGTGATTCACCGAACGACCACGTGGCCCGGGGTGGTCAGCGGGTCGCGTAGGCCCCACTCCCTGGTGATTTCTCCCGCTGCATGTAACGCAGGGGCACTCTCGCGACAGGTACAGGACATCAGCGCGATTCCTACCCCCGAGGAGAAGTCATGCTCAGCAGTCAGGTCCGCCGGATACTCGCCATCGGCGGCTCGCTGGCCGTCGTAGCGGTCGGCGGCAGCTACGCCGCGGGCGCGTTCGCGCAGGGCGGCAGTCCCGCCGCGCCGGCCTCGCACACCACGTCGGTGAACCAGCACCACAGTCAGTCTCGTAGTGACTCGCATGAGCAGGAGCCGGGCGAGGACGCCACGGAGCACCCGACCCCTGAGCCCGGCGAGGACGCGACCGAGCACCCCACTCCTGAGCCGGGCGAGGACGTGCCCGGTGAGGACGAGCCGGGCGACGACCAGGGCGACGACCAGGGCGACGACAACGACAACCAGGGTCCGAGCGAGAACTCCGGCCCCGGCAACGCCGAGGACCCCGGTCAGGACAACTCCGGTCCCGGCAACGCCGACAACCCCGGTGACGACAACTCCGGTCCCGGCAACGCCGACAACCCCGGTGACGACAACGACAACCAGGGTCACGACCAGGGCGACGACCAGGGCGACGACAACGGCGACGACCAGGGCGACAATGATGACAACGGCGGCGGCGGAGACGACGGCGCCAACCACAGCTGATCCTGAAGGCTGGTGCCTCCGCGTCCTCGATCCCCCTGTAGGACAGCGGAGGCGCCAGCCGGTCGGCCGAAAGGGAGGTCGCATGTGACACCCGGATCGCTACGCACCGAAATTCCGGTCCTCGTGCCCGACGAGGCATTCGTACGCCGGCTCGCCGAACTGGCGGCCGGCTCGAGTGCCTCGCCGGGCGTTGTCGTGCCCGCGGCCTTCGGCAGCCCGGCCGGCCGTGCCCTCGCCGCCGCCGCCGCAGTGGTCGCCATCACCGCGGGCGCGGCGGCTGCCGCCCAGCAGCTCACCCACACGCACAACTCCCCCGCACCCCCGATCACCACGAAGGTGACCGGGGACCCGACGCCCCCCTCGGCCGATCCGACGAACGCCGGCCGCGACCACGGATCGAACCAGCAGGTGGACAAGCCGGGATCCCCCGGAGACTCCGGCCCACTGGGCGGACTCCTGCTCACCGGCACACCCGGGACGGACAGCCATCACGGACCGTCCGCAGGCCCCTCGGCCTCGCAGCACGACAACTCCGGCCCCGGGAACCAGAACGGTCCCGGCGATGACGCCAGTCACTCCGGCGGCCCGGGGCACGGCGGCCCCGGTGACGACCCCTCCGGCGGCGGCGACCAAGGGGGCGACCAAGGGGGCGACCAAGGGGGCGACCAAGGCAGGCACGGCGGGTCGGACGGCGGGTCCGACAACCCGACCGACTCCGCGTCCGGTGGCGACGGCTCGGGCCACGACACAGGCGGAGGAGACTCCGGTGGATCCGAGAGAGGGTCTGGTTCGAGTACGGGATCATCGTCCCGTCTCCTGACGGGGTCGGGCGATTAACACCGTCCTGACGGCCGACGACGAGACCATCTCGCGGGCCAAGGAAGGCGACCACGAGGCGTGGCGCGCGCTCTACATCGCGCACGCCGGTCGGTTGCTGGTCTGGCTCCGCACCTTTCCGTCCGGCGACGCGGGCGTAGCACCCGAGGACGTCGCCTCCGAGACCTGGCTGACCGCGGCATCGAAGATCGCCGACTTCAGGGGCTCCTCCTCCGACTTCGCCGGCTGGCTGTTCGGCATCGCCCGCCTGCAGGCACGCAACGTGGAACGCAGGTCGGTGCGCCGAATGACCAGTCCGGCGGCCACCGAGACCCTCGAGATCAACACGCGTTGGCGGGTGCCCGAGGCCGGGACCCGGCCCGACTCGGACAGCTGGGTCGCCTGGCTGCTGTCACATCTCCCCGAGCGCGAGCGCCAGGTGGTCGCCTGCATCGACGTGGTCGGCCTCGACGTGGCCTCGACCGCCGCCGCGCTCGACATGAAGGCGACCGCGGTCCGGGTCGCCCGCCATCGCGGGCTACGCCGGCTCCGCTCGCTCGGCGCCCTCGTCAGTCCCTGACCCCGGCCAGTCGCCGCCGTTCGAACGCCGCGCGGTGCTCGGGGATGAGCGGGCGAGGACGGTCGCCCTCGTCGAGAGACACCTCCACCGTGCGACACCTCGCCATCACCCGGTCACCGTCACGGATCTCGGCCTCGAACCCCACCGACGTCGTGCCGACCTGCGTGACGCGCGCCCACACGTCGTACGGCTCGGGGCGGAGGTTCATCTGCCCGAGGTAGTCGATCTCGGTACGGGCGATCACGAGATCCACGTGGCCCTTGACCGCGGCCTCCTGAAAGCAGTCGAGCATCAGGTTCGTCGTCGCCTCCTGCACGTAGTCGAGGTACCGGACGTTGTTGACGTGGCCGAGGAGGTCGACGTCGGAGAACCGCACGTGCACGTCCTCGCGCCAGGTCGCCTCGCTCCAGGGCGCCGGGCGCGGCGCGCGCCCCCGGTCTGCGAACGGCGAGGGCTCGGGGCCTCGTTGGAGCCGCTCCCGCTCGTCGGCGTTGAGCCGGCGAGGGCGCTCCGCGCCGAAGTCGTACGGCGTGAGCGTGGTGGTCGCGCGGGCGTGAACGACGGGTGAGTCCGCGTCGGCGGCCTCGGTGAAGAGCTCGTAGGCCAGCGTGAACGAGGCGGCCCTCACCTCGGTGACCCAGGTGGCGATGTACAGGGGACGGTCGGCCAGGGTGAGCGGGACCAGGTACTCGATCACCGTGCCGACCACGACGAGGCCCTCGCCGGACTGGGCCGAGACCGGGGTGTCGTGCCGACGCAGGACGTCGAGGCGCGCTTCCTGGAGGTAGTCGACGTACGCGACGTTGTTCACGGTGCCGCCCGGGTGGAGGTCGGCCCGGCGGACGGGGCACTCGTAGACGTGACGCACGTGCCGATCCTGCCAGCCCGCGACGGCTGCCGGCGTAGCGGAGGAGGACGAGGGAACGAGCGCGATCGCGGCGATCGCGGGGACGCCGACCAGGAGGGACCATCGAGACCCGGACTAGGGTGAGGACGCCCCTCGCGTCCCGACCACGATCGGAGCTCCTCGTGCCCGAAGCCGTCATCGTCTCTGCCGCCCGCTCCCCGATCGGGCGTGCCGGCCGGGGGTCGCTGAAGGACGTCCGCCCCGACGACCTGGTGGCCACGATGATCCGGACCGCCCTGGAGAAGATCCCGGCCCTCGACCCGCACACCGTCGACGACCTCTACCTCGGCTGCGGGCTCCCCGGCGGCGAGAGCGGCTTCAACATGGCCCGGATCGTGAACGTCATGAACGGCATGGACGACGTACCCGGGGCCACCATCACCCGCTACTGCGCCTCCTCGGTGCAGACCACCCGGATGGCCTTCCACGCGATCAAGGCGGGAGAGGGCGACGTCTTCATCTCGGCCGGCGTCGAGACCGTCTCCCGCTTCGCGAACGGCAGCTCCGACTCCTGGCCGGACACCCGCAACAGCGTCTTCGACGAGGCCATGGCCCGCACGGCGGACCGCGCCGAACACGGCTCCGCCGGCGAGGCCTGGCACGACCCGCGCGAGGACGGCGTCGTCCCCGACGCGTACATGGCCATGGGCCAGACCGCCGAGAACGTCGCCACCCTGCGCGGCCTGACCCGACTCGAGCTCGACGAGTTCGGCGTCCGGTCCCAGAACCTCGCCGAGAAGGCGCTTGCGGACGGTTTCTGGCAGCGCGAGATCACCCCGGTCACCACCCCCGACGGAACGGTGGTGTCCGCCGACGACGGCCCGCGCGCCGGCGTCACCCTCGAGGCCGTCTCGCAGCTCAAGCCGGTCTTCCGTCCCGACGGCGTCGTCACGGCCGGCAACTGCTGCCCGCTCAACGACGGCGCCGCCGCGGTCATCGTCATGTCGGACACCAGGGCCACCGAGCTCGGCCTCACTCCCCTGGCCCGGATCGTGTCCACCGGGGTCAGCGCGCTCTCGCCGGAGATCATGGGCCTCGGTCCGGTCGAGGCCACCCGTCGCGCGCTCGCCCATGCGGGGATGACGATCGATGACATCGACCTGGTGGAGATCAACGAGGCGTTCGCCGCGCAGGTGGTGCCTTCGTACCAGGATCTCGGCATCGACCTCGACCGGCTCAACGTGAACGGCGGCGCCATCGCGGTCGGCCACCCCTTCGGGATGACCGGAGCGCGCCTGCAGAACACCATGCTCAACTCCCTCGACTGGCACGACAAGACCACCGGCCTGATCACCATGTGCGTGGGGGGCGGCCAGGGCATGGCGCTGGTCCTCGAGCGGCTCGGCTGACCCGCGACGCGCCGGGGTCAACCGATTCCGAAGGGTCCTCGCTAGGCTTCCGTCATGTCCGAGGTTCGGGGGACTCGTTGGCTCGACGCCGACCAGCAGTCGTCGTGGCGTTCGTTCGTGGTCGGCATCACGCTGCTGATCGACCGCCTGGACGCCGACCTGCAGCACGACTTCAACCTGTCACTCACCGAGTACGAGATCCTGGTGCGGCTCTCCGAGCGGCCCGACCAGCAGATGCGGATGGCCCAGCTGGCCGACGCGCTCGCCCACAGCCGGAGCCGGGTGACCCACACCGTGACCCGGATGCAGAAGGCCGGACTCGTCACGCGCTCGTCGTCACCGGAGGACGGACGCGGCATCGTCTGCCGCCTCACCGACCAGGGGTACGCACTGCTGACCGAGGCCGCGCACGTGCACGTGGCCGGCGTCCGCGACTACCTGGTCGACCTGGTCACTCCCGAGGACTTCGCCGCGCTCGGCCGGGTCATGGACTCGGTCTCCGACCGGCTGATCGCCTGCCACCCCGAGATGGACATCCGGCCGAACAACTGATCCGGGCGCCTGTGGCTGTCGGTATGGTCAGTCGCGAGTGAGCCGGCGGTGGGTGACCCGGTGGGGCCGCGCCGCCTCGAGACCGAGGCGCTCGATCTTGTTCTCCTCGTAGGCCGCGAAGTTGCCCTCGAACCAGAACCACTTCGCCTCGTCCTCGTCGTCGCCCTCCCAGGCCAGGATGTGGGTGGCGATCCGGTCGAGGAACCACCGGTCGTGGGAGGTGACCACGGCACAGCCCGGGAACTCCAGGAGCGCGTCCTCGAGGGACTGCAGGGTCTCGACGTCGAGGTCGTTGGTCGGCTCGTCGAGCATCAGGAGGTTGCCGCCCATCTTCAGCGTGAGCGCGAGGTTGAGCCGGTTGCGCTCGCCGCCGGACAGCACGCCGGCCCGCTTCTGCTGGTCGGGGCCCTTGAAGCCGAACGACGCGACGTAGGCGCGCGACGGCATCTCGAAGTTCGCGACCTTGATGAAGTCGAGCCCGTCGGAGACCAGCTCCCAGACGTTCTTCTGTGGGTCGAGGCCCCCGCGGCTCTGGTCGACGTAGGAGATCTTGACGGTCTTGCCGACGACCAGCTCGCCGTCGTCGGGCTTCTCCTCGCCGATGATCATCTTGAACAGCGTGGTCTTGCCCACGCCGTTGGGGCCGATCACGCCGACGATGCCGGCGCGAGGCAGGGTGAACGAGAGATCGTGCATGAGGGTGCGGCCGTCGAAGCCCTTGGCCAGGTTCCTCGCCTCGAGCACGACGTCACCGAGCCGGGGACCGGCCGGGATGTTGATCTCGGCGGTGTCGATCTTGCGGTTGCGGTCGGCCTCGGCGGCCATCTCCTCATAGCGGCCCAGACGGGCCTTGCTCTTGGCCTGGCGAGCCTTCGGGTTGGACCGCACCCACTCCAGCTCGCGCTCGAGCATCTTGGCGCGCTTGGCGTCCTTGGCGCCCTCGATCTTGAGGCGCTCCTGCTTGGTCTCGAGGTACGTCGAGTAGTTGCCCTCGTAGGGGTGTGCCTTGCCGCGGTCGAGCTCGAGGATCCATTGGGCGACGTTGTCGAGGAAGTACCGGTCGTGGGTCACGGCGAGCACGCAGCCGGGGTACGACGCGAGATGTCCCTCGAGCCACTGCACGGACTCGGCATCGAGATGGTTGGTCGGCTCGTCGAGGAGGAGCAGGTCGGGCTGCTGGAGCAGCAGCTTGCACAGCGCCACCCGGCGACGCTCGCCACCGGACAGGTGGTCGACGAGCTCGTCGGGCGGCGGACAGCGCAGCGCGTCCATGGCCTGGTCGAGCCGGGCATCGAGGTCCCACGCGCCGGCGTGCTCGAGCTCGGTCGAGAGGTCGCCGGTCTCCTTCATCAGGGCGTCCTCGTCGGCGCCGGGCTCGGCCATCTCCATGTAGGCGGCCTCGAGCCTGGCCATCTTGCTCTTGATCTCGTGCACCGCCTCCTCGACGTTCTCGAGGACGGTCTTGCCCTCGGTCAGCGGCGGCTCCTGCTGGAGCATGCCGACCGTGGCGCCGGGGTCGAGGATCGCGTCGCCGTTGTTGGCGTGCTCGAGCCCGGCCATGATCTTGAGGAGCGTCGACTTGCCGGTGCCGTTGGGCCCGACGACGCCGATCTTGGCGCCGTGCAGGAACGACAACGTGACGTTGTCGAGGACCACCTTGTCGCCGTGCGTCTTCCGCACGTTGCGCAGGGTGAAGACGTAGTCAACCATGTCCAAAACCCTACGGGGAGAACGCCCGGAACGCCCGATCGGGGCCGGCCTCCACTGGGCATCACGCCGCCTGCACGGTGGCCTCCTCCGTGGTCGCGGTCTCTCCCGCGTCGGGGTCGGCAGACGCCTCGGCCGGCGAGGCGGCGGGTTTGCGTCGCTCGAAGGTGCTGGTGCCGCGGTTGAGGTCGTGGCCGACGAACGCGGCCTCGATCTCGAAGGTGGTGACCTCGAGGCCGGCCTTGTTGGTCCAGACGTGAGCGCTGAGCTTGCCGTGCACCACGACCGGGTCGCCGCGGCGCAGCGAGCGGTCGCAGTTCTCGGCGAGCGCGCGCCAGGCGTTCACGGCGTACCACTGGGTGTCGCCGTCCTCCCAGCTGTCGGTGCGGCGCTGGTAGCGACGCGGCGTGCTGGCGACCCGGAAGGTGGCCACCGGCACCCCGGCCGCCTCCCTGATCGTCACGTCGCCGCCCAGCCAGCCGGACAGGGTCACGAAGGTCTCGTTCATGGGGTCTCCTCGGTCTCGTTGACGTGGTCACGAGCCTCGGGACGGGCGCCGACAGTGTCCGCTGCGGCGCGAGGAGCCTGTGGAGCCGGGTTGTCGCTCAGCCGGATGTGGACGGCAGGTGGGTCACTTGAGCGCTCGGGCGAGGCCGTCGCGCACCGCGTCGTACGCCGCCAGCTCGGCCCGGACCGGCGCGACCACGAGCTCGTCGGCCACCTCGGCGATGGCGGCGCGCAGTCGGCGGTCGGCGGAGCGGGCTCGTGAGCGGGCCGTCGCCGAGACCAGGAGCCGGCACACGAGCGCCAGCACGATGCCGAGCACCACGCCGCCCAGCAGCATCACGGTCGGCACCGGGATCCCGGCCACGTCGGGCGTGGACGGCTCGGACACCCCGAGGTAGCGGTCGGTCGCCAGCACGCCGAGCCACACCGCCCCGGCCAGCGCGGCGAGCAGCAACACCCACTGGAGCACCCGCACGAGCCCGGCCCACACGGGGATCCGCTCGGCGTTGAGCTCGGTGGCACCCAGCGCGGAGTCGAGCCGGTCGTTGAGGTCGGGCAGCCGCGAGACGGACGCCCGGCGGACGGACTCCGCCCAGGGCCGTGTCAGGGGCGCGGACACCGTGTCGGCGACGGCGCGCACCTCCCTGTCGACGCCGGCGCGCTGCACCTGCGTCGGGGCCGGGACGGAGGTGCGACCGCGTCCGGTGTACTGCTTGCCCTCCTTGCCGAGGTCGAGGTGCAGTCGCTTGAGAGGGTCGGGGCGCAGCCGGGACAGCCAGGCGGTGATCGGCCATCCGGTCGCCCGGTTGGCGCGCATCCGCGTGGCGGACTGCACGGCCTCGACGACCGTGGGTACGCCGGCGGCCACGGCGAGAGCGTCGTCCAGCGCGGCGATCCGCTCCTTCGACAGCTCGGGGTGGGTGCTCGTGCCGTTGGCCTGCTGCAGCAGGGTCGCCGCGCTGCGGACATCGGCCTCGAGGCGCGCGCGGGTGACCTTCTTGGCCCTGACCCGCCGAGCGATCTCGTCGCGGAGCTCGTCGACGCCCTCCCCCGTCTTCGCGCTCATCGCCAGCACCGGTACGCCGATCAGACCGTCCGCGTCGACCAGACGGCGTACGTCGGTCATCATCGACTCGCGCCGGTCCACCGGCACCTCGTCGATGTGGTTGAGGACGACCAGCATCACGTCCTTGTGGGTCGACAGGGGCGCGAGGTAGCGGCCGTGGATGGCGGCGTCGGCGTACTTCTGCGGGTCGAGCACCCAGACCATCAGGTCGGCGAGCTCGATCAGGCGATCGACCTCGAGGTGGTGGGACACCTCGGTCGAGTCGTGGTCGGGCAGGTCGAGCAGCACCACGCCCTGCAGCGCGCTGTCCTCCTTGCCGAGGTCGAGCAGCGAGTCGCGCATGACCTGGTGACGGGGGGCGATGTCGAGGTACTCCAGCAGCTCGGTCGCGCCCTCCTTGCCCCACACGCAGGCGGTCGCCCACGACGTGGTCGGACGACGTACGCCGACCGAGGTGAGCTCGACGCCCGCCAGGGCGTTGAACGTCGACGACTTGCCCGAGCCGGTGGCCCCGGCGAGGGCGACGACGGTGTGGTCGGCCGTGAGCCCGAGCCGGGTCGCGACCCGGGTGGCCGCGGCCTCTGCCTCGTCGACGACGTGGTCGTCGAGGCGGCCACGCGCGGCGTCACTGGCCTGGCCGAGACCCTCGATCCGGTCACCCAGATCCGAGCCCCGAGACACGAGGCGCTTCGCGCCTTCCAGCAAGGACGACATCTTCTCCCTTTGGACGACCCCCATCGACGGACAAGGTACGAGCCTAGTGGGAGTGGGTTCCCGCCCGTCCGGTGCCGGCGTACCGAAGGTCGTCGACGGTGCGCGCGGCGTTGCGCACCCGGTCGGCCGACGCCGGGTCGATGCCGAGGCTGACGAGCAGGTCGGTGTAGCGGGCCCGCTCCTCCTCGAGCAGGGCGCGGATCCGCACCTCGAGCTTGCGCCGTGCCCGCTCGGACAGCGTGCGCACGGCCTGATCACCGAAGACGGCCTCGAGGAGCTTCTGGCCGAGCACCGCGCCGCCACCGGCGATCCCGACCTCGGCGCCGGTGAGCCCGGCGGTCTGGGAGAAGACGACGATCATCAGCGTGACCGAGAGCCCGTTCACGCCGTAGGCGAGGAAGCGGGCGGTGCTGCGCTTGTCCGCGCCCTCGGTGCGGACCATGTCGAGCACGTCCTGCTGCCAGTCGCGTACGGCGCGCTCCGCCTTGCGCCGCAGCCCGCGGCTGGCTCGGCCGAGGTCCTCGCCGACGTCGGAGAGCAGGTCGTGGCCCGGCGCGAGGCTCTCCCACGACGCCTGCGCCCGCTCGGCCGCGGCCTCGGCGTGCTCGACGATGAGGGTCTCCAGGCTCGACTCGACGGCGACGCTGACCCGCTCGGCCTGCGCCGGCTTGCCCTTGATCGCGTGCACCATCCGGTCGCGGAACCGGCCCACCTTGGCCTCGAGGCTCTTCAGCAGCTCGCCGGTCCCGACGAACTCCTGCCAGCGCACCATCACCTCGCCGCGCAGCAGGGTGCCGTCGGCGGAGGCCTCGAGCAGCTGGCGGATCTCCTCGTCGTACGCCGCGTCGGCGCTGTCGCGGAGTCGCTCGACGGCCGTGGCCTGCTCGAGGCACGCGTCGGCGACCGTGTGGGCTCGTCGGGTGAGCGAGCGGATCGCGCCCTCGATGGTCTGCTTGACCATGGCGTCGCGTGCGCCCGCGTCGGCACCGAGCTCGGTCAGCCACTGGCGGATCTCCGCGACCTCGCGGGGACGCAACAGCCCGGAGTCGTCGAGCGGCGCCTCGTTGACGGTGAACAGCGGAGAGTCCTTCAGGCCCCGCGCCGCGAGCATCCGCGCGAGGTGGGAAGCGACGGTGTCGACCGCGTCGGCGGGCGTGCGGTCGAGCACGATCGCGACCGCGGCCGACCGCTCGGCGGCCTGGCGCAGGAAGTCCCACGGGACCTGGTCGGCGTACCTGGCGGCGGAGGTGACGAAGAGCCACAGGTCGGCGGCGGCCAGGAGCTGCGCGGCCAGGCGGCGGTTGCTCTCCTCGACGGAGTCGATGTCGGGAGCGTCGAGGATGGCGAGACCCTGCGGCACCACGTCGAGCGGGACCAGCTGAAGGGCCTGCGGGTCGTGGGTCGGGTGATGGACCCGCTCGAGCTCGGGCAGCAACCGGTCGGCCCCGAACCAGTCGGCGTCGGCCGGGTTGTGGACCAGCACCGGCGACCGGGTCGTGGGCCGCAGCACGCCGGACTCGGTGACGACCGCGCCGACCAGGGAGTTGACCAGCGTCGACTTGCCGGCGCCGGTCGACCCACCGACGACCGCGAGCAGGGGTGCCTCGAGCGTGACGATGCGCGGGATGACGTAGTCCTCGAGCTGGTCGACCATCTCGGTGCGCGCCAGACGGTGGGCTTCCACGCCGGGCAGCTCGAGCGGCAGGACGGCACCCTGCAACGCCGCGCGCAGGCGGACGAGCGCGGTGACCATCTGGGCACCACTCGTGGTGTCGGTCATCGGATCGGTACCACCTGTCCCGGAAACGCGATCGTCGGTCG
The DNA here is from genome assembly GCA_963833775.1 of uncultured Actinomycetota bacterium. GTDB lineage: Bacteria > Actinomycetota > Actinomycetes > Propionibacteriales > Nocardioidaceae > Nocardioides. The sequence goes on from CAWHZH010000015.1 coordinate 894,172, forward strand.
GAGCTCACTGATGCGTGCAACGTAGTCGTGACCCCGGGCCGCGAAGTCCGGCGGGGGTACGCCGCGAAGGTAGCGGCTGTGCAGGAAGCCGAGCTCGATCACCGCCTCCTGATACTCGCGCATGGCGTGCTCCGCGGCCGGGCCGCCGGTCTCGCGGGCGTAGGCCCGGCAACGCCGCCGAGCGGTCAGGTCGACGACCCAGCCGATGTCGGTGGCCGGCAGCAGTCCACGACGAGCCGCGTCGGCGAGCGCCCCGGCCAGCATCCGACCCTCCGAACGGCGTACCCACACGGCCAGTGCCACGCCGAGCAGGAAGATCGGCGCCATCAGGATCAGGTACACCGACACGAAGTTGCCAGGCCCGTAGACCGTCGACGTGTTCCAGATCGCGTGAAGGGCGACCGCACACAGGTACCCGCCGATGGGCGCCAGGATCTTCACCGAGCGGCGCCGCGACGAGACCGCCAGGCCGACGCCGACACCCGTGCAGGCGGTGAAGAGCGGGTGGGCGAAGGGGCTGGCGAGGCAGCGCACCACGAACGTCGCCGAGAGGGCGTCCACCCCACCCGGGCCGACGTTGTCGGAGCCGTTGTAGGAGCTGGCGAGAAAGAGGATGTTCTCGGTGAAGGCGAAGCCGACGCCCACCATGCCGGCGTAGACGATGCCGTCGAGGACGCCGTCGAGCTCCGACCGTCGCCACCACAGCAGGAGGAAGAGGAAGAGGCCCTTGCTCAGCTCCTCCGCCACCGGCGCGCCGATCTCGAGCATCCGGTGATCGGAGATCCCGCCGACGAAGCCACCCACGCCCTCGAGCAGCAGGGCGATGGCGGTGGCGACGAAGACGCCCCACAGCAGACCGCCGGCGAGGAGGCGCCGCGGCTCGGGCTCGTAGCGGTCGAGCCACAGGAAGCACGCGACGAGCGGACCCACGGGCACGGCTGCCAGCAGAGCGGCGAGCACCGTGGCGCGTGGCGCCCCGGACATGGCGACGAAGATCGTCATGGGGACGGCGCAGAGCAGCACCAGAGCCGTCACCACGACCGTGAAGACGGCACTCTCGCGGCGGGCACCGGCCATGCCCGAAGCCTACCGAAGGGGCACCTTCCCCTTCGCACGCACGCGTGGCGCGGGCGTAGGCTCTCGCGCGTGAGCGAACAGACCCCCGACGCGACCACCGACCAGACCAGCGAGACCGTGCTGCACACCGAGTCGCACGACCCGGTCGTGCCCGCGGCGTACTCCGCCTTCATGCGCCAGGGCTGGGGCGACCGGGAGCTCGAGCTGCCGCCCCACCCGATCACGCCGTACGCCGCCGCCCGACGTCAGCGGCTCTCCGAGGCGTTCCCGGGCGAGCGCCTGGTGCTGCCGGCGGGCGGCTTCAAGGTGCGGTCCTACGACACCAACTACCGCTTCCGCCCCGACACCGCCCACACGTACTTCTGCGGCAACCAGACCAGCGACGCCGTGCTGGTCGTCGACGGCGGCGAGAGCATCCTCTACGCACGCCCGCGCTCGCAGCGCGACACCGACGAGTTCTTCCGCGACCGGGAGTACGGCGAGCTGTGGGTCGGCCGCCGTCCGTCCCTCAAGGAGATCTCCGACTCCCTCGGCCTCGAGGTGCGCCACATCGACCGGCTCGGTGACGACCTGAGCCGTGGCGGCAAGACCCGCGTCCACCGCGGCGTGTCCGAGACCGTCGACCGGCTCGTCGCGGCCGACGAGAGCCGCGACTCCGACTTCGCCCGCGTGGCCTCCGAGATGCGCCTGCTCAAGGACGAGTGGGAGGTCGCCGAGCTCCAGACCGCCTGCGACATCACCACCCTCGGCTTCACCGACTCCGTGGCGGAGTGGGACCGGGTGCTGGAGTTCGGCGAGCGCTGGGTGGAGGGCACCTTCTTCCGCCGGGCTCGGGCGATGGGCAACGACATCGGGTACGACTCGATCGTCGGCGGCGGGTCCCACGCGACCACGCTGCACTGGATCGACAACACGGGACCGATCAACCGGGGTGAGCTGGTGCTGCTCGACATGGGCGTCGAGGGCCACAACCTCTACACCGCCGACGTCACGCGCACCCTGCCGATCGACGGCACCTTCACCTCGCTGCAGCGCGAGCTCTACGACCTCGTGTACGCCGCCCAGGAGGCCGGCATCGAGGCCGTCCGTCCGGGCGCCGCCTTCACCGACCCGCACAACGCCGCCATGGTGGTGCTGGCCCACGGGCTGGAGTCGCTGAAGCTGCTCCCGGTCTCGGCGGAGGAGGCCCTCGACCCCGAGTCGAAGGTCTACGCGCGCTGGACCCTCCACGGCGTCAGCCACATGCTCGGGCTGGACGTGCACGACTGCGGCCAGGCGTCGCCCGAGGCCTACAACAAGGGCACCCTCGCCGAGGACATGGTGCTGACCGTCGAGCCCGGCCTCTACTTCCAGTCAGACGACCTGCTGGTGCCCGAGGAGCTGCGCGGGATCGGCATCCGGATCGAGGACGACATCCTGGTCACCGCGGACGGCTCCCGGAACCTCTCCGCCGCCCTCCCCCGCACGTCGTCCGGCGTCGAGGAGTGGATGGCGTCGGCCCGCCGTTGACCCGCCGTACGACGGGCTCAACGGGCGGTGTGAGTCGGATCAGGATGTTGTGAGGAACACCCCGTCGGGCTCGAAGTCGAACGTGAAGGTGTTGAACACGAACTCGTCGACATTCGTCGTGCTCGGCGCCGCTGTACCCTGACCCAGGCCGAAGTAGACACCACTGCTGATCGCAGGCGGCGCGGGGTCCGCGTCGTCGTTGTCAACCAATCGGTGAAGTCAACTCGGTCAAGGTGCACAGTGTCGCCTGGCGTGCACCCGATCGTCGTACCCTCGTCACCGGTCAGGAGCCACCGAGCGTCGTCCTGGATGTTCGCATGGGTCACCCATCCCGTGGCACCCGTCGCCGGCTCGTAGGTCAGCGTGGTGAACTCGAACACCCCACCGACACTTGCGTCGTCGGCCAGGTGCGGGTTGATCTCCATCCGAAGCCCGGGCCGCGGGGTCGTGGCGGCGGTGTTGAACGACGAGTAGCTCAGGCTGGTGATGCTCTCCAGCGGCTCCCCGGCGAAGTCGAGCGAATCCCCGAAGGCGGCCAGGTCGGCCGCCCCAGTGGTGCTCAGCTCCAGGCTTCCCGTGCCCATGGGCTGCCCCGTGGGGCCGGTCACCAGGGTGCTCTGGGCTGCGCCTTGCTGGTTGCGGATCATGGGACCCCACAGCGTGTTCGGGAACGCGACCGCTCCCGGTGCGAGCTTGTCTGCCGTCACGGAGCCGTTCGCGAGCTGGCCGGTGCCGACCGCGCCGGACTGCAGCTTGCCGCCGCTGACCGTGCCACCCTGGAGCTTGGCACCGTTGACCGTCCCCTTCGCGAGTCGGTTGCCGTTGATCCCGTTCTGCTTGAGGTCCTTCGTGCCAAGGGTGCCGTTCTTGATGTCCTCGGACTTCAGGGAGCCGTTCTTGACATCCGCGCTCGTGATGAGCTTCGCGGCCACCGCACCGCTGCTCACCCCGATCACGAGTGCCACCACTGCCAGGACAATCGTTGGGATCTTCAGTCGCGCTACGTTCATGGACCCTCCCAAGAGCCGGCACCCGACACCCTGTCGGGTGGTCTCCTACACCGTAGGACTGCTCCGCACCAAATGAACAGGCCGGACGAGCGGGGATCCGGATCGCTCAGCGATCAGCCACGCAGGGCTGGGAGCAGCTCCTCCTCGGCGAACTCCAGGAAGTCGTGCTGCGACTCGTCGCCGATCTGGACCAGCGCGACGTCGGTGAAGCCGGCGTCCTCGAACTGCCGCACCGCCTTGACGATCGCGTCGAGGTCGGGGCCGCACGGGATCGAGTCGGCGACGTCGTCCTCGGTCACGAACTGGGAGGCGCCCGCGAAGCCCGCGGGACCCGGCAGCTCGGCGTTGACCTTCCAGCCGCCGCCGAACCAGCGGAACAGCTCATGCGCGCGGGCGATGCTCGTGTCCCGGTCGGGACCCCAGCACACGGGTAGCTGGCCGATCTTGCGCGAGTGAGGGTTGTCGTTGGCCTCGTCCCACTGCTGCACGAGCTCGGCGTCGGGCTCGACCGCGATCAGGTGGTCGGCCAGCGGGGCGAAGGTCGAGATCGACTGCTTCCCCGACACCGCCACCCCGATCGGGACCGGGTTCTGCGGTAGGTCCCACACCTTCGCCGAGTCGACCCGGTAGTGCTGGCCGGCGTAGTCGACGTACCCACCGTCGAAGAGCTTGGTGATGATCGTCAGCGCCTCCTCGAGCATCTCGTGGCGGACGTTGACCGGCGGCCAGCCACGCCCGACGACGTGCTCGTTGAGGTTCTCGCCCGCCCCGAGGCCGAGGGTGAAGCGCCCGTCGCTGAGGAGGTCGACGGTCGCGGCCTTCTGCGCCACGACGGCCGGGTGGTAGCGCATGAGGGGGCAGGTCACGTACGTCATCAGCTCGACCCGTTCGGTCACCTGCGTGACGGCCCCGAGCACACTCCACGCGTACGGCGAGTGGCCCATCTCGTCGAGCCACGGGAAGTAGTGGTCACTGACCACCTCGAAGTCGAACCCCGCCCGCTCCGCGCCCGCCGCGTGCACGACGAGCTCGCGGGGTCCGGACTGCTCCGACATCAACGTGTACCCGAGTCTCATGGGGACGCCGTACCCATCGGCGGCCGATGCATGACGCCAGGGATCCCGTATCAGCGAGGGATCCACCGACTCCTCGTCCTGCAAGGAAAGGACACTCATGAGCGAGCACACCACGTCGCGCCGTCGCATTCTCCAGGCCGGAGCGGCTACGGCCGCCGGCGCCGGGCTGGCCGCCGTTGCGGGAGGTGGTGGGCCCGCGGTCGCCTCGGAGAGCCACGGGTGTCCGATGGGCGGCGCTGGGACGGCGACACCGTCGCCGATGTTCGGCCGGCTCTTCCCGGAGCTCCCACCGTTCGCCGGCAACAGCCCGGGCCTGCGTCAGGCACTTCTCGATGTCGCAGCGCCGGGCGGGATGCTCGACGCCCAGGACGACCTGTTCGGGCCGAACGGCGGTCCGGTGCTGCTGATCACCGACCCGAACCTCAGCCTGGTCAACAAGAACAACCCGCACGACACGGCCGGCATGACCTTCGTCGGCCAGTTCATCGACCACGACCTGACCTTCGACGCCACCTCGCGGCTCGGCGTACCGACGGACCCGACCCGGTCGCCGAACAGCCGCACCGCGCGTTTCGACCTCGACTCGGTGTACGGCGGTGGGCCGATCGCCCAGGCCGAGCTCTACGATCCGGCGCACCCCATCAAGCTCCTCGTCGAGTCGGGCGGCCAGTTCGAGGACGTCCCGCGTCGCGCCGACCACTCGGCGGTCATCGGCGACCCACGCAACGACTCGAACCTCATCGTCAGCGGACTGCACGCCGCCTTCCTCCGCTTCCACAACCACGCGGTCGACACGGTCGCGACAGGCGGGGCCGAACCGATCGAGACCTTCGCGGAGGCGCGGCGGCTCACGACCTGGCACTACCAGTGGCTGGTGGTCAACCAGGTGCTTGCGAACTTCGTCGGTCAGCCGATGGTCGACGACGTGGTGCGGCACGGTCCTCGCTTCTTCCACCCGCACGCCGGTCCGTTCATCCCGGTCGAGTTCTCCGGCGCCGCCTATCGGTTCGGCCACAGCATGGTGCGCCCGTCGTACCGCGCGAACCTCGCCGGCGACAACGGCAACCCGTTCTTCGGCCTGATCTTCGACTCACGGGTCGAGGTGCCCGACGGGCAGAACCCGACCAGCGACCCGGGTGACCTCCGCGGCGGCTTCCGGTCGCCGCGGCGCTTCGTGGGCTGGCAGACGTTCTTCGACTTCGGTGGCTCCTACTCGACGGCGGTCCGGCCCAACAAGCAGATCGACACCGTGCTGTCGACGCCGCTGTTCGCCCTGCCGACCAGTGCGATCGCGCACATCCCCGGCGATCCCGGGCCTGTCGCACTCCCCCAGCGCACCCTGCTGCGCCACCTGACCTGGTCACTGCCGTCGGGCCAGGACGTCGCGCGGCGCCTCCGTGCGCCCCGGCTGTCGACCGCCGACCTGTCCGACCTCTCGCCCTACGGCCACGGTCTCGACCGCTCGACACCGCTGTGGCTCTACATCCTGCGCGAGGCGCAGCTGGTCAACGGCGGGCAGTTCCTCGGGCCCGTCGGCGGCAGGATCGTCGCCGAGGTGATGATCGGGCTGCTCCGCGCGGACCCGAGCAGCTACCTCAACCAGCAGCCCCAGTGGCAGCCGAGCCTCGGCGGCAGCGGCGCCGGCTACGCGATCACCGACTTCCTGCGTTTCGCCGGCGTGGACCCCGACTCACGGGGGCAGTGAACGCTGGTCAGCGGGGCAGCACGAGACAGGCGCCGGGAGGCGCGCCCGTCGCGGGGTCCGCGACCGCCAGTGCCCGCGCGATCCGGTGCCGTCCAGACCCGGGACGGAGGCCGAGCGCGTCGACGAGGACAGTCACCTCATTTCCCGGGGGTCGGGCCGGCCCAACCGCCACCCTGGTCCGGCGGGTCGCCACGCACCCTCGTCGTGGAGTCGCGGGTCGTGGACGGACGCGGGTGCCCCACAATGGTTCCCGGCCCCTGTAGCTCAGCTGGATAGAGCAAGAGCCTTCTAATCTCTAGGTCGCAGGTTCGACTCCTGCCAGGGGCGCCGGCGTGACGTGGGCGTGTGCGAACTCCGATGGCGACGTGGCCGGCAGGACGTCATACGAAGTGAGCCATAGAGGCCACGGTTCGTATGACGTTGTGCCTCGGGATGACCTCGGCTCGCCATGAACCGGCACCTTGCGGTCCGAATCGACACCTGTTCAGTCCGGTTCGTCGCCCAGGCGAGCGGGGAAGCCTCCCGTCGCTACGGGCCCCCACCTCGTGGGGGTGATCCGCAGGAGCGACTTGCCTTGCTCGACCATGGCGCTTCGATACTCGTCCCAATCGGAGTGTTCGCCGGCGATGCTGCGGAAGTACTCGACCAAGGGCTCGACGGACTCAGGAGAATCGACGACCTCACAGGTGCCGTCCACCTGGACCCACGCGCCGCCGAAGTCGTCTGACAGCACGAGGACCGAGACCTCGGGGCGGCGGCGGGCGTTGGTCGTCTTGGCACGTTCTGGGTACGTCGAGATCACGATCCGCCCGGCGTCGTCGACACCGCCTGTCACTGGAGACGCCTGTGGCCCTCCGTCGGAGCGACGGGTGATCAGGACCATGTGGTGCCTGGGCCTGGCGAACTCGAGCAGCTCGTGGAGGTCGACGGTGGTGTTGGTTGCGATCGTCCGTGCCATGCAGCCATTGTGACGCGATGCCCTGGCGATACTGGTCGGCATGCCTCTTCGCCTGCACCACATCGTCGTCGATGCTCACGACCTACCCTCCCTCGCGGTCTTCTGGGCAGAAGCACTCGGCTGGACGGTGCTGTCCACCCGCGAACGCGAAGTGGTGGTCGGGCCGAGTCCCGACGCACCCGTCGGCCTGTGCTTCATGCCGGCTGGCGCAACTCGGAAGACCGTCAAGAATCGCGTGCACGTGGACCTGACCACGACGGCCGACGATCGCGACTCGGAGATCGAGAGACTGATCGGCCTCGGCGCCCGCCGGGTCGACGTGGGCCAGACCGCCCAGGATTCGTGGGACGTCCTCGCTGACCCCGAGGGCAACGAGTTCTGCGTCGTACGACCGAAGACCTCGCTGGTCAGCTGACCGCTCTGCCGGTGGCTACTCCTCACCGCCGAGCCGCCGGACAGCACCGGACACGAGGTGCCCGCTGGACGCGCACGTGCGGCTCCTCGAGGTTGACGTACCAGCCTTCGAACGCACCCGTCAGACCGTGGAAGAAGTGCCAGACGGACCATCGTCGCCCCGGTTGGTAGACACGTAGGACCGAGTAGTCAGACCAGACGGACTCGACCTGCCGGCGCGGCACCAGGAACGCATCGCTCGCCTCAGCCCGCAGGTCCCGCCCGTCCTCCCGCACCAGTTTGAGCACCGGCGTACCGACTGCAAGCCACGCGACGAGGGCTTGCTCATCGTCGCGGACGACCGTCATCGGTGCCGCGAAGTCGAGGCCGGGCGAGCCGTAGCGCCACATGATCTGTGTGCCCCGCTCCCAGAACGTCATGTGCGCCATCGTGACGAGTTCCCTCGGAGAAGCGAAGCCTGGCGTACAGACCCGCCGTCGTCCGGCCCTGCGCAATCTCGGTCGTCGTGTGAGTTCTCTGAGTCACGGGTCGACGTTCAAGTCCGCTCTGCATCGCGTTCACGTCGGGCTGTGACGCTGTCTCCATGACCGCGGTGCTCATACCCCTCTGCGTCCTCGGATTCATCGTTCTCGCGTGCGTCGATCGGGCAACCGAGCGGGCGGCGAAGCGCCGCGAGGCGGCCCGACGCATCCACGCGCTCCGCCAGTGGCACGACAACGGGCGGGACCTGCCCCTGACGGACAGCGAGCCGCTGACGCATCGTTGGGGGTTCTAGCCCGCAACGGTTCTCTCTGCGGTCCTAGTACCTTCGGGCATCATCAACGATCAATCTGTGGCTAGTTGACGCTTCAACGTGGGCCTAGGCTCATAGTCAGGTCCCGGAATCCCCCGTTCTCCGGAGCCCAGGCGCTTCACGCGGACCCCATGCCGCCGTGAATCGCGGCGACCCGCCCGGCGGAACTGCAGTTCCGCTGGCGGGTCTGCCAAAGGCTCGGAACTGCTCGGAGCGCACGCGGCTGTGGATGCGGAGCCCGGCGGGTTGCCCCTCTGGCACGATTCCGGAGTGCGACGATCTCGGCTTCACATCACGGGCGCGAGCGGGTCTGGCACGACGACGCTCGGGCGCGCCGTGGCGGACGCTTGGGCTGTACCGCACGCCGACGCCGACGACTACTTCTGGTTGCCGACCGACCCGCCGTACGTCGCCCAGCGTCCGGAGGTCGACCGACTGCTGCTCATGGAGCAGATGTTCCTTCCGCGCGAGGCGTGGGTCGTGTCCGGCTCGATGCTCAGCTGGGGCGAGAGCGTGGTGGAGCGCTGCGATGCCGTGGTCTTCCTGACCCTTGACCCCGCGGAGCGAATGCGGCGTATCGAGGCGCGTGAGCACGTACGACGACGAGGAGGGCCCGTGGATCAAGGAGCGTTGGCTGACTTCTTGACCTGGGCTCGCGGCTACGACGACCCGTCGTTCCAGGGTCGCAGCCGGGCGCGCCACGAGGAATGGCTGGCGACGCTGGCCTGTCCGATCCTCCGCCTCGACGGCTCCGCTCCGCGAGAGGTGCTACGCGACGAGGTCCTCGCATGGGATCCAGGGCCCTGAGCACTCCCCTGCCGATGCGACGTGGATGGCGGCGGACCTACTCGTCGGAGGGTTCGGCGGACCTCAACACACGGCGGACGAGGTCGCGATCATGGTCGACGACGTAGACCGCGAAGTCACCGGCCACGACGTAGCCCGCCCAGGCTCGAGGATCGCTGGACGTGTCGTCGTGCCTGATGCCGGGGCCATACTTCGGATCGAAGGTGGCCGAGGCGTAGAAGGAGACTCCTCCATCCTGACCACACGGGCGCAGCTGGGGCGGTGCCCAACGCTCGAACTGGAACTCGCAGTCCTGCATGTCCGTCCTGGTCCAGGCGGCCGGAATGTCGACCTGGACGCCTTCAAACTCGATGGATTTCCAACCGTCAGCCGTTGAGCCCTCGGTCGTCGCTCCGGGGTGCGAATCCTGGGATGTGCCGCACGATGTGAGGCCGGCAACCGCAAGCGCGGCAAGCAGGGCAGTCACCACACGATGCCGAACCATCCGCGATCCGTACATGGCAGTCATGCTGGGTCAGACGGGACCGCTTGGGTTCGGGTTCCCGGGCCGAGCCCTGGCGCTTCCACCAACGACCGACGGAAGGCGATCTGGCTTCCCCCATCGCGGACCTCATGCGTGGCCTGCCAACCGGTCGCCTCGTAGAAGCTACGACCCTTCTCGTAGTTCGCGAGCGTCCACAGGATGCACTCCCGATAGTGGGCAGCGCGCAGGTCACCGAGAGCAGCAACCATCAGTCGCCGGCCTACCCCGTGGCGCCAGGCAGACGGCGCGACCGCCATGGTGTCGAGTTCACCGAGACCCGGGTCGATCGGATCTCGGCTCGGCCCCGTTCCGACGAAGCCGAGCAGCGTGGGGCCAGCGTGAGCCAGCCACCAACCCTGCGACAGCTCCACGAGATCGTGCTCCCAACGCGCCACTTGGGCGGCGTCCAAGGCTCGGGGCGGCATCAGCCCCGCAAACCCCGCGTTCCAGGAAGCGACGTAGACGTCTGCGACCTCCGGAGCATCGGCCGGCGTGGCTCGACGGAGGCTGACGTGCACCTGACGAGTGTCGCAGCCCCGACGCACCCGCACCCGCTGTCCGGCTCACTCGGCGCGCACTACGAGGAACCTCAGTGCGTCGGCGAACTGTCACGTGAGGTCGTCCGAGTCGAGCGTGCCGCCGGGCCGGCCAGGAGGAGGACGGCTCCGACCACCACCCAGGCGGCAAGGACGAGAACGGAGCTGCTGGCGCCCTTGTCGTCGTAGAAGGCGATGGCTCGCACCGAGTTGGCGAGGGCACCGGGTGGCAACACCTGCCCGAGTGCGGACCAGCCATGGGGCAGGAGCTCGGGCGCCGAGGTGGCCCCGGAGAGCGGGTTGCCGAGCAGCATGATGGTGGCTGCCGTGCCGATGAGTCCGATGCGACCGAAGATGTTGGACATGCCGTTGATGGCGAACATGATGGCGGCGACCCCGAGTGCGTAACAGCCCGCCAGGGTCCACCAACCACCCGAGAGCGCGGCGAGCCAGGTGTTGAGCACGAGGGCGAGGGTGAGGCCGCTGAGCCCGGCGACCAGCGCGGCGCTGAGAAGGCGGTTGAGCCGTGACCGAGTGCTGAGTGCGAGGAGCAGGCCGGCTGCGATGGCACCGAGGACCGTGGGCAGGGCCGCTGAGGTGAAGACCGCTGAATGCGGGTCGGCAGACGGGGAGGCGACTTCCTCGCTCACCCCGGTCGGGAGAGACTGCCGACCGATCTGGGCTTCCGTGCTCGTCAGCAGTTGAGCAACGACCGGCCTCCCGGCCGAGGCGAGCAGCACGCGTGGCGCCCCGTCTTTCTCTGCGAACAGTCCGTCGATGACGTTGTCCTGCAGCATCTGTCGGCCGGTGGCGTCGTCGGGCGCGACGGTGATGTCGAACGCTCCGTCGTCCTGAGAGTTCAAGGCGGCGGACACGGAGCTGATGAACCGAGGTGAGCCGCTGATCCCGACGGGCACGTCGCGGGGCTCGATGTGACTCGTAGGCCAGGCGAAGGCGGTCACGAGCACGGTGATCAGGCCAACCAGACCCAGCGGAAGCCACAGGGATCGCAGCATGGCGGCCGGAACGACGTTCTTCATCATCACATCTCCAAAAGAGGGAGCGTTCGGTTTGTAACCTCCACCTTGAGTCTCGACGCCCAGGTTGTCAAGAACGGTTGTTCGTTTTACTCTCGCGGCGTGCCCAAGGCCTTCCACATCGACCTCGCCGGCGCCCGACGGGGCTGGGCGGTGCTGGGACGGCTCCTGCCGGGGATCGCCAGGGTCGCAGCGCAGGCACCGGTGTACGCGCGGGCATGGCAAGCGGACAACGTCGAGGCCGCCAGCACAGACGGCCCCCTATGGGTGGTGCTGGGCGACTCGCTCTCCCAAGGCATCGGCGCGTCGTCCCATCGGCGTGGCTGGGTAGGCCGAGCTGAGGCCGCTCTGCGCGAGCGGGGTCGGAACTACCGGATCATCAACCTGTCCAGCACGGGCGCGACCACCTCCGAGGTCCTTGACCACCAGCTCGATGCCATGCGCGCACTCGGCGAGGAGCCCTCTGTGGTCACGCTGCTGGTCGGCGCCAACGACATGCTCCGTCGTACGACGCGGCGCACCCTGTCGGTCAACTTCCAGGCAGTCCTCAGCCAGCTCCCCGCGCAGACCGTCGTGGCGTACCTGCCTCAACCCGTGGCTCTCGCCAGGCAAGTCAACCGACTCATCGACGAGCGAGCAGCGTCGACCGGACTGCACCCGGTCAGCGTGCGACCTGCAGCCCGACACTTCCGAGGCCACCGAGCCGCCGACCTGTTCCATCCCAACGACCGCGGCTACCAGCGACTGGCCGACATCGTCGTACCGGCCATCCTCGAGGTCGAGTACCCAGCGGCGGCTGCGCAGAGCTGATCTGGACGACGCGAACAGGAGCTGAGAGGGGTGCACCGTCGGAGCTAGCGCTTCTTCCTGGTTGGCTTCCCGCTGCGAGGGGTCGAGTCGAAGAGGGCCATGGCGCCTGCCAGGTAGGACTCCGGAGCGACGTGTGCGTCGAGCAGCCGCTGCAGGATGTAGCCGGGCAGCAGACCGACCAGGACCTGGGCCATCTGGTCCGGGTCACCCTCGGGTCCGAGGGTGTGGTCGTCCTGCCAGCGACGGACGAGCCGCGCCATCACCTGCTGGAGGTCGCGGATGCGTTCGGAAGCCATGGCGGCCACCTGAGGGTCGCGTGCCGCCTCCGCCCAGACCTGCACCGCGATCTGGGGAGAGCTGTCGCCGTACGCCGAGAGCGCTGATCCGACGAACTCCTCCAGAACCGTCGCCATCGGCAGCGGTCCCTCGGCCTGAGCGAGCTCTTCGAGGCGATCCGCGGCTGGACCCAGTGCGGAGTCGGCGATGGCCCGGATCAGCTCCGTCTTCGACTTGAAGTACCCGTAGACAGCCCCGGCCGAGAGCCCCGCTTCACCGATGACGTCGGCCATGGTCGTTCGATGGAACCCTTCGCGCGCGACGCAGCGGGTGGCGGCGGTGAGGATCTGTTGACGTCGCGCATCGCGATGCGCCTGGGACACCTTCGGCATGCGCCAAACCTAAAACGAATGTCCGTTCTCGACAAGCCTCCATGAGCATCCCGCAGTCGACTCAGACCGAACGCCTGCTCCCTATCGGACTCACCTGCGGACGGGCATGCTCGCCGAAACGGGTCATCCGAGGGCTGAAGCTGGCCTACTGTCCGGGTAGGAGGAACAGATGGCGATGACTGGACGTCTCCTGGTGGCCATAGCCGCAGTGCTCTTCCTGTCGACGTCCTGCGGATCATCGTCAGGAAGCAGTGGCGAGCCGGATCTCGGCGTGACCGTGGTGACCGGCAGTGACGGGGCACCTGTCGACCTGGAATCCGCCAATGGTCCCGTCGCCCGCTACTTCCCACACTCTGGCAAGGTCGTCTACGTGTCAGGAATGCTGTACAGCAGCACCTGCAAGCCTCAGGGCAAGGCCACTCAGCACGGCAGGACCATCACTCTCACCATCGAGCCTCAGCGCGGCAACTGCACGGACGACGCAGGTCGCGACACCTTCCAGGTCGAGCACGTCACGAGCGACCCGAGCCGATTGGTCGTCGTTGAGAATGGGCAGCCCGACGTCAGGCTCGACCTGACTTCGTAGTCGGTTGCGTTCCTGGAGTAGCCAGGACTGGACCGCTCTTACAGCGGTCCAGCGCACTCACATGCCGATGAGCGGGTGATACGAGCGAGGCCCCCGCAGGGTTACTGAGTGCCCTGTCACAGAGGCTATGTCGAGCGACAGCGGCTAGATCGGCCTGGCGTGGGTACGTTCGGGGGAGAGCTCGGGGCGACTACCTAGGAGCTCGTCTCGGGTGAGGCCCGCCGGCTTCAGCAGTAGTGGCCGGCGGGCCGCCCCGACACCCGGTCCGGGGTCACGTAGAGCCATCCGGCAGGCGACGGGTGCCCACGACCATCTCGGCGACGTTGCGCAGCTTCATGTTGCTGTTCTGGGAGTAGCGGCGCAGCACCTCGAAGGCGTGATCGGCGTCCAGCGCGTAGCGCTCCATCAAGATGCCCTGCGCTTGGCCAATGAGCTTGCGTGAGTCGACTGCTCGCCAGAGATTGTCTTCGTTCTGAACCCGTGACACCGCGATCGCGGCATGGCGAGCGAGCAGATGCGCCACCTGCAGGTCCGCTGTCGAGAAGTGGTCGGCGTGGGAGTCGTACAGGTTGAGGGTGCCCATGGTCCGGTCGCTGGTGAACAGCCGCACCGCCATCGTGCTGCGGAACCCCATCGCGGCCGCGGTCGACGCCCATTTGGGCCAACGCTCCTCCGTGTGCGTGTCATCCACGATGACGCTGTGGCCGTCGTCGAGGACCGAGAAGACCGGCCCCTCCTGCAGGTCCATCTGCTTGGCGATCAGATCAGCGATGGCGGGATCGGTGGCAGCCACCGTTTCGAGCCGTCGCTTGGAGTGCACGAACACCACCGCCGCATGAGCACAGTCGACAGCCGCAAGAGCGAACTCGAGCACCCGCTCGACGGTCTGCGGGACGGTGGGTTCCTCGAGAACCGACAAAGCCATCTCAGCGAGATCGAAAGCACGCTCTCGCACACGCGGCACAGACTCCCCGTTCCGAGGAGCGGGCAGTGACGAGGTCTCGGTCACAGCCGAAGCATGACACGAAAGTGCCCCACGCAATGGGGTGCATAAGCCTTCTCTACCAAGCCACTCGACGACGTGACTCGCTGACCCAACTGCCCTCACATGCCGCTGTCCGGTCGCACGCAATGCCGATGAGCGTGCGCCTGGCAGGCCTGCGCCGGTGGTGAAGCGGAGCCACTCCCGCCCTTCGGGTGGTTCGGTCCATTGGCTACACGACTAGCGTCTCAGGGCATGGCCGATTACAGAATCCTCAGCGGCATCATGACCGGCGAAAACTTCAACGGATCGTTCCAGACAGACCACGAGGCCAAGTCGTGGTGGACCCAGTATGCGGTCGACCGTCGTGAGGAGAGCACTCGAGGGCAACTTGTCTTGGAGCGGCTAGAGGGCAACGGCGACTGGATCGACGTGCCCACAGCCGACATCTACATGCCTGAGCTCTCTCGCTGAACACTTTCGGGGAAGGCATGCGCTGGATGCGGTCCAGCCTCGATCAATCGAACCACTGTGCACAGTGATGGAGACGTAATGGGCAGCGAGTACGCGACTAACGTGAAGCACTTCGTGACACACGACGACGTGAATCCGCGTGAGAGTTTCGATGCCTCCGCGCTGCTGCTCGTCGTCGGTCTGGCCGCCGCGGTGACCGCGGCAACTGCGGCTCTTGCGTGGTGGCGTCGCCGGGCTTGACTGCCTCCGAGCGCACTCACATGCCGATGAGCGGTCAGGCAGAGTGGAGGCGCGGCATCACCAGAAGGACCCGCGGTTTGGAGGGTCGGATTGATTCTTGGGATCTACTCCCTGACGCGGTTCGGATCGCGAAGACCGAACCCTGTACAGGTTCGTCCGGCGGAACCACCACACGCCCAGCGCAACAAAGACGATCAGGAACACGATTTCGAACATGGCCACCATGTCGAAACTCCCTCCCCCGAGAAACTAACAAGGTACGCGCGTTCACGCCCGACGACTATGCCGCCGCAACGCAGTCACATGCCTGCGGGCTCAGGCCGTCAACGCAACACCTTGGCCAGTACTTGTGATGGTGTCTTGAAGCCGAGGGTCTGTCGAGGGCGCCCGTTGAGCTTGTCGGCGATGGCGTCGAAGTCGGCCTGGGTCAGGGTCCGGAAGTCGAGGGTCCGGGGTAGGTACTGGCGCAGCAGGCCGTTGGTGTTCTCATTGCTTCCGCGCTGCCAGGGACTCCGGGGGTCGCAAAAGTAGACCTCGACACCTGTCTCCTGGGTGAACCGGACGTGCTCGGCCATCTCGTGGCCCTGGTCCCAGGTCAAGGTCCGCGTCAGTGCTGAGGGCAGGGTGGTGATCTTCGCGGCCAACGCCTCGGCGACCAGGTCTGCCTTGTGACCGCCAGGTAGCGCCACGAGCATCACGAACCGGGTGGAGCGCTCGACCAGGGTCGCGACCGGGGACATGCGTTTGCCGAAGACCAGGTCACCTTCCCAATGCCCCGGCACGGCCCGGTCGAGGGCCTCGGCTGGGCGTTCGGAGATGTTGAGGATCCCGGGCCGGCCACCACGACCATCCGGGAGCCGGGTTCCTGCGGGGCGTCGGATCACCCGCCCGGTCCGCAGATGTGCGGTCAGTTCCTTGCGAAGGGCGCCGCGGGACTGGATGAACAAGGTGCGGTAGATCGTCTCGTGCGACACCTGCATCTCCGGGTCGTCGGGATAGGTGGCCTTCAGCCAGCCGGCGATCTGCTGAGGTGACCACTGCTCGTCTTGGAGCTTCTCGGCCACCATCGCACGCAACCCCGGACGGGTCGCGAGCTTGCAGGGCTGCCGACGTCGGCCCCGCGACCACGCCACCTGATCAGCGGGAGCGGCACGATACCGATCCCGTCCGCCATGAGCGGCGACCTCCCGACTGATCGTCGACGGTGCCCGACCCAGCCCCGCCGCGATTCCCCGCAGCGACAGACCCGCGGCCAGGCCACGGGAGATCTCCTCACGCTCAGCCAAGCTCAAGCGGCCCGGCGAGCGCCGCCTGGGAGTGGGCCGGATCCCACCACACCGGACCAGATAGGCACGCACCCCGCCAGTCGTGAGCCCCAACGCACGAGCAGTGGGCTTGGCTGCATGACCAGCTCGCAGCCGCTCCCAGATCTCGTCCTCATCCGCCGGCGAGAACCTCCGATAACCACGTGCCATCGCAACCTCCTCAAACAGGAAGTGTTGCGCTGACCCATTGAGACCACCCCGCTGTCCGGGCGTCCGCTCATACCGATGAGCAGGTGCGGTCTTCATGGTGCAATGTGCCCCATGACGGACCGGGAACCACCGCCGCCCTACTTCGGGGACTACCCGCACGGTGAGTACGCGTCCGCCTTTCCTTCGGCGGACGCCAAGGGTCGCGACGAGGACGAGGACTACACAGTTGATGGTGGAGAACTCCGGGTTTTGTGGGATGAGGGCGCCGGCCCACTGTGGTCTGACGAGGGCGGACTGCCAGACGATCCAGAGTGGCTGCAGCGGGCACTGGGCCTGAGCGACTCCCTGATCGTCGACCTTCTCGCTTGGCTGAGCGACATGACCGCCGCCCACCAGCGATCGACCATCGAGCGGTGGCAACAACTCCACGACCGAGGTCACGAGCTGGCTGAGCGACTACAGCGCGAGGTCGGGGAGCGGTACACCGTCAGATACCTCGGGTGACGCATACAGTGCGCGGCCGAACGTCCTCACATGCCAGCTGTCCGATCACACTCACATGCCGCTGTCCGGTCGCACGCACGTGCCGATGAGCGGGCGCGCGGATAACACCGAACCTGGCCCAATCGTTATCAGACGGACTGCCGCGCCCGGCTTGGCGAGGAGATCATGGGGCGACCCGGACGGCTGAGGGAGGGCGTGGACATGCGACCTGTGTCATTCACCGCTTGGCTCGCCCCGCTGTCGCTTGCGTTCGGCCTGACAGTCGCTGGCTGCTCGAGCGATCCGCCCCCGCGGCCCGTGGGAGACGAGTGCTCGCGTGCGGCGGTTCCAGCAACGGCGGCGGCAGACACCGCTACGTTCGGACGCCTCAAGGTGCGCGTACCGCGAGGCTGGTACCCCGTGGGCTCCTGCTCAATGAACTTGAGCGGCTTTGACAACCCACTTGGCTTCATCACGACCCAGCACCCCGTCGCACAGTGCCGTCCTGGCCGCCGCCCGGGAGAGATCGGCTGCGGAGCACCCGTCAACGGACTTGGCGACAACGACGCCCTGGTCGAGGTTCAAAGCTCTAGCCCCACGGAGAGCGACTTCCATCCCAACGCAACATTGGCCGGAAGACCCGCCATGCTCACGGTCAAGGAGTCAGTCAGGGCAGAAGGCGGCAACCGCTTCACGGTCACCGCGCTCATCCGAGGAACGGTCCACCACAGAGTGCGGGACTACACGCTGGTCTTTGCCACTCTGCCAGCCGGGAGCGTCGAGGACCAAAAGAGAGTCCTGAGGATGCTGCGCAGAGCGCGCTACATCACCTAGCCAAACGCACACACATGCCGCTGTCCGGTGGCCCTCACGTGCCGATGAGCGGAAGTTCCGGCCGGCCACTTGATCGGAGCTGCCGCTACCGACATGCAGCAAGTTCGGAGCCATACGGCCGGACCGGGCGCCGTCTCGCCTGCAGCAAAGCCTTGGCATGACGTCCCTGCGATCAGTTGGCAGCTTGGTGCACCATCCAGACGACTGACGGATTCGTCGTGGGGCGGCGACACGCGGCAGTGCCTCCGCGACGTTCATGCGTAGCGCCACCAAACCTGGCGTGTTTCTCACGGTCCTGCGATCTCGTAACCAGTCATGGCAAGGCACACACCCCGATGTGCGCGCGCTCGGAACCGTCAGCAGGGAGACTGCGTCCCATGACCATGACGGCGCCTACGCGGCTATGCCTCGCCGCACTGGTGTGCTGGGCTTTGCCTGCCTGCGGGACCGCCGCTGAGGGTGGCGGTGGTGGCGGCGAGTGCGTGAGCCACTACGACTCCGTGGCACGTGCTGCCACGTCGGATGGCTTGACCGAGGCGATGTTGGCCTCGACCGAGTGGGGTCGAGTCGTCTCCGTGCGCACTCAGGCGCGTGGCGATGACATCGAGGCGTCTGGTGACGAGCATGTCGTGCGCGTCGTGGACCTTCTGAACCGGAAGGGCCGACGCCTGATTCAGGTCGATGTTTGGCGCACCGACGCAGGGGCTTGGCGTGCTGGCGCGTGGGAACAGTGCATCGACTCCGGTCGCGGATGAGCCCGCTGACCGCCGTGTATGAAGGCCTTCTGACCTCTGGCCCCCGGCGCACGCTTCACGACGATGCGTGAACGCACTCACTTGCGATGTGCGGTACGCAAACATCGGCCGGCGCAGGCGCAGTGATCCCACGAACGCACCAGCTGCAGACGATCGTGGGCTCCCGAGCGCGTGGTAGCGCTCGAGAGCGTGCTGTCGGGTCGAGATGCCTCGCGACGTCGCGGCGGCACGAGGTGTACGAATGGCGAGATCTCGTGCGACCCGCGTGCCCAGTCAGCCCCGCCGAGCAACACAACTCGACGGGGCCTCTTGCGGGGTTTCAGATGCTCACCGATCGGGGTTGAAGAACCCCTGGGGATCGTTGTGACAGTTGGTGTTCGCTCCGTTGATGACCTGGCACACACGTGGGAAGACGGAATCGATGATCTTCGTCTGGTTGAAGTCCAGGCCGGTGTAGTTGTACGAAGCACCGCACCCGGAGCGGAGGTTGGGGTACATGTGCGAATTTGCGGTCGACCCATCGGCGAAGACGAAATGGAAGCCGACGCTGGTGACGTGGCCAGCGCAACTCGTGGCGTTCTCCGCGGTCATGTCTGCGCTGAAGTGGTGTGCAGTGTCCCAGTGCATGGTGCCGATGTTCGACCCCACGCTGCCCTGGTGAGCCGTGAAGGTGTAGAACTCCCCGGCGGCCTGAGATGGCCCGACCGTCATCACCAGCCCGAGGACGACGAAGGTGCCAACAACTACTAACCTGAATTTCTTCACCTGAACTCCCGATGGTTCCAGTGGCGGCTTGTGCCGTCGGTCAGGACTATGGCCCTAGAAGCATCGGTTAGCAATGGTCCTTCCTTCGCCCGAGCCAAGCTCCCTTCCGGCCTCGGGCGCCAGCCTCGAGCTCGACGAGACAGATGGGTGACTTGCCGGTGCACGGGCGATGCCCGCCGAAGGCCCCATGCTCCGTCGTCATGCGGGCTCCCTGTGAGGCTAGGGTGGTCCGGTCATCGAGCGATCTTCCGGAGGACCACTCCAGGAGGCGATCACCGCCCGTTTCGAGTGCCTCATGCCGCTTGGACGACGGCTCAGAAGTCACCGGGAGTGCGTCGAGCCTCCACGAGTTCGTGTGAGGGAACAGGAAGCTGCGGCGCCGTCCGAGACCTCAACTAGTACTGCCATCTGTGCCCCTACCTCGCTCGGGAAGGCGACGCACACGGAGAATCAACTGGCGAACTACCACGTCTGGAGCATGTCACCCGGGAACGCGCCGAAGACGACGAAATGCACTAATGCGGCTGTCCGGGCGTCCTCACATGCCTGCGATGTGAGGGCGATGCACGCCTATCGTTCGCAGCATGGAAGAGCCAGGTCTCGGAGCTGTCCGACGACGGTTTCTGGATGAGAGGCGCGCTATCTGCGAGCAACGGATGGACACTCTTCATGCGCCGACCTACGACCAGCGATGGGGTTCGTACATCAATCCAACGCACCGAGCGTGCGTCGATGCGGTGCTCGCGCTCGTACCACCGGGCGGGCTGGTCCTCGATGCCGCGTGCGGCACTGGCAAGTATTGGCCGATGATCCTGGATGCGGGCTTTCAGGTCATGGGTGTCGACCAATCTCAAGCGATGTTGAGGGTCGCCCAGGCCAAGCATCCTGGGGTGTCGATCACCCACGCTGCCCTGCAGAATCTAAAGGACAGCCTCGCCGTGAGCGTGGACGGCCTCATCTGTGTCGATGCGATGGAGAACGTCGGACCCGAGGACTGGCCGGTCGTGCTCGATGGGCTGGCATCCGCTCTCCAGCGAGGGTTCCCGGCCTACGTCACGGTGGAACTACCAGAGGACGACATCACCATGGACCCGGAGGCAGTCACGGCGCCCCTGGTCGACGGTGAGGCTCTCGAAGACGGCGCGTACCACTTCTATCCCCCAGTGGACAGGGCCCGTTCGTGGCTCACCGAGCAGGGCTTCACAGTTACCTCGGAGACCGAGGGCGATGGCTATCACCACTTCCTTCTCGCGCGCTCCTGACGCACTCACATGCCGCTGAGCGGCGGGTGCCCTGTCAGCCCGTGCTGGGCCCGGTGATCGGAACGACTACGCCACCATTCTGCGCTGCATCAGCGCGCAGTCCGCGACTCGGGGAGCCCGCCACCTCCCAAGGAAAGCCCGTCACTACGCAGGTGGCCCACGGCATGATCAGGTGGTTCGTCTCGTTGCCCTTCATCTCGTACATGCCCGTGCGACGGGTGTGAAAGTGGCGCAGCTCCAGGATGTAGCCGTGGGCAAGGTGCCGCTCCGGGGTTGAGAAGCACTGGGGCAGTACGCGCCGCCCTGCTCTGTCACCGACGTGACCGAATGGGAACGCCCTCATAAGCCGCGTCCACGGCGACCGCATCGGACCCGATCGATGCCGCGCACGGGTAGCGTTGCGCCTGTCATGGAGATCATCGAGCGCGTACCCCACCACCTCGTCGGCCCCAGCCTGACTGCCGAGCTCGGCGAGCTTCCTGAAGTCGTAGGGCGACTATGGCGCAGGGCTTTCGAACTAGCGGACTCTGACGACACGGTCTTCGCCGAACTCAGCGAGGACCCCGGCGACGGCACACGCGTGATGGTTGTCGGCAGGCTGGTGTCGGAACCCACGGAGGAAAGCACGTACGTGCCTGGCGGCCACTGGGTGCACCACACACATGAAGGCCCCGTCGCCGACATCGGCGACAGCTACGCAGCCATGTTCGAGTTCGCGGTCGATCAAGGAGAGACGGTGGGCACGCTCACCCTTGACGTTGGATACGAACCGGACGCGTCGGAGCACGTTCACCAGCTGTACCTGCAGCTGGTCCGACCCTGACTCCCGTCGAGCCGCCCCTCGTCTGCCCGGCACCGCATCCTGCCTCTGAGCGAAGCACGCACATGCCGCCGCCTGGTCGTACTCACATGCCGATCGGCATGCGTGCTCGGTCACAGGACACGGACGTCCGACAGGGTGACTGTGCCCTGCCAGTCGATCTCGAACTCGACGCTCAGATCGCTGGGCACTCGTGAGTCGCCCAGAGGGGCAGTACACCGAACGCCGTCCCGTCATCCCGCTCGACGACCTCAGACTCCGCGTGTGACCAGATGAGATCCGGCTGGCGAATGAGTTGCCCCGGGTAGACCGTCACCCAGGTCATCAGCTCTGGTCGTCCACCGCCGACGAGCACGTCCAGCTCAGTCTGGGGCGCGCGGTCCAGCGCCTGTAGAACAAGCGTGGGTGTCCGTTCCGCCAGCTCAGGCGCGTCCCGTCATGGAGGCAGAAATACGTGGTCTCCAGACCGTCGGTGCCGGGCGGTAGGCAGGCCCCGTCGACAGGACGCGAGTCCCGTTTACCCGTACGGCGTGGTGGCCCTGCGCTCCACTGCTGCACCCGGCCCTCGTGACGATCGCAGTGAACCCGGTGGAGTCAGGCGACAGATGCTGCTGTGAGGCGACGTCCCAGACGGCGGCGTCGTCGTAGTGAACATCGGGCTTCGAGCCACAGGCAGTCAGACAGCCCAGAGCGGCTATCGCACCGAGCAGGTAGCGAGCCGTCAGCAACGAAGTCACCACATCGCATTGCGAGGGGCACACAGGCTGGGATCCGGCCTTGTGACCAGTTCGAGACACACGCGAATGTCCCTGTGCGGGCGCACGGTCCGGCGGTCCTCGACGCCTGTGTTCGGTGGGCGTGACCTGACGGGTGGGACAATCGACCCGATGACCCTCGCAACAGATGGCCCGAAGCCGCAGAGCCCGCCCCGGGTGCCCATGCCATGGGGTGGGACCGCAGGACGGGCGGACACCGCGATCGCGCTGTTGATAGGCCTGTGCGCCGCGTACTCGCTCGCGTTGTGGGCGCTCGTCCCGGCGCTGATCGGGTCGCACCCCTTGCTGCTGGAGATCGTCAGCGGGTCGGCCCTGGCGGAGGTGAGCGTCGGGGCGCACAGCCGGCTGGGCGAGCTGCCGTTGTGGTTCGCGGTGGTCGCCGGAGTGCCCGGCTCGATGATGTTCGACTGGATCTTCTGGTGGGCAGGGCGGCGGTGGGGTGACCGCGCGCTGCACCTCCTCCTCGGCCGCGACCCGTCGCCCCGTGGCGTCGCGAGACGCGACGCGCGCACCGCCAAGCTCGAGCGGATGGCCGAGCGGTTCGGTCCGGCGGCCGTCGTGACGGCCTACTACCTGCCGCTGCCGGCGGCGCTGATCTACGTGACCGCTGGTCTGTCGGGGATGCGCCTGCGCACCTTCCTGGCACTCGACGTGGTCGGCACCGTGTTGTGGGTCGGCCCGATCGTGGGCCTGGGCTACGCCATCGGCAAACCCGCCGTCGACGTTGTCCACCGGATCGACCACTACTCCACGCTTCTGACCGTCGTGGTGGTCCTCGTCGTGATCGGTGTTCAGGCTCGGAGACGCCGCCTCGCGTCCACCCGTGGTCTCCCGAGCCCAGGCGCCTGAGACCCGCCTCGGGCCACCGCGATGGTGAGCACGAGGCGACGCTGGGCCGGGGTTCGCGACCGTCTGCGCGCGAGTACGCTCCGGGACATGGCCGCGCGCAACCTCCCGCCGTTCCGTGCCGACCACGTCGGCAGCCTGCTTCGACCGCCGGCGCTGCTCGACGCGCGGGCCAGGCACCGGAGCGGCGATCTCGACGACGCGGGGTTGCGGGCAGCCGAGGACACGGCGATCCGCGACGCAGTGGCGCTCCAGCGCGAAGCGGGCGTGCGCACCGCGACCGACGGCGAGTTCCGTCGTACGTCGTGGCACATGGACTTCATCTACCAGCTCGAGGGCGTCGACCCGACCGACCAGAAGCTGGCGGTGCACTTTCGCAACGCGGCCGCTGACCTCGACTTCGAGACCGCGGCACTGAGCGTCCACGACCGGGTACGCCTCGGGCACACGATCTTCGGGGACGCGTTCGAGTACCTGTCGGGCGTGACGACCGGCGACCAGGTGCCGAAGCTGACCATCCCCTCGCCGAACATGGTCCACTACCGCGGCGGCCGGGCGGCGATCGACGAGTCGGTCTACGCCGAGCTCGAGCCGTTCTGGGCGGACCTCACCGCGGCGTACGCAGACGAGGTCCGCCGTCTCGGGGAGCTCGGCTGCACCTACCTGCAGCTCGACGACACCAGCCTCGCCTACCTGAACGACCCCGAGCAGCGCGCGATGGTCGCGGCCCAGGGCGGGGATCCCGAGCACCTGCACGAGCAGTACGTCGCGAATGTCAACGCAGCCATCGCCGGTCGCCCGGAGGGCATGCGGGTCACCACTCACATGTGCCGCGGCAACTTCCGCTCGTCGTGGGCGGCCGAGGGCGGCTACGACTTCGTGGCCGAGGTTCTCTTCTCCCAGCTCGACGTGGACGGCTTCTTCCTCGAGTACGACGACGAGCGGTCCGGCGGCTTCGAGCCGCTGCGATTCGTCCCCGAGGGCAAGCAGGTCGTGCTCGGCCTGGTCACCACCAAGACCGGCCAGCTCGAGGACAAGGACGAGCTGAAGCGCCGCATCGACGAGGCGTCGACGTACGTACCGCTCGAGCAGCTCTGCCTCTCGCCCCAGTGCGGCTTCTCCTCCACAGTGGAGGGCAACGAGTTGAGCGAAGAGCAGGAGCGGGCCAAGCTACGGCTGGTCGTGGAGACCGCCGAGGAAGTCTGGGGGTAGGACATGGCACTACTGGACGGCGTCGCGTGGGAGGGCAAGGTCTTCAGGGGCGGCGCATGGACCGACGGACGCGGCGGCACCTACGCCGTCGTGGAGCCGGCCACCGGGAACGAGCTCGGCACGATGGGCCAGGCGGACGCCGAGGACGTGGCCGAAGCCGCCGCCTCAGCGGCGGAGGCCCAGCAGGGCTGGGCGGCGCTCCCGCACACCGCGCGAGCGGCCGTGCTCCGCAGGGCCGGAGACCTGTGGGCCGAGCACGCTGACGAGATCCGCGACTGGAACGTGCGCGAGGTCGGCGCGATCCCGCCGATGGCCGACTTCGCGATGCACGTCGCGGCCGAGGAGTGCTACCAGGCCGCGTCGTTGCCGGGACAGCCGATCGGCCAGGTGCTCCCCAGCGAGCAGCCCCGGCTCTCCATGGCCCGCCAGCTGCCGGCCGGTGTGGTTGCTGTCATCTCGCCGTTCAACGTCCCGATCATCCTCGGCATCCGGTCGGTGGCCCCGGCGCTCGCTCTCGGGAACGCCGTGCTCCTGAAGCCCGACCCGCGCACGGCCGTGACCGGCGGCACGGTGATGGCGCGCATCTTCGAGGAGGCCGGGCTGCCGGCCGGCGTCCTGCAGATGCTCCCCGGTGGCAAGGACGTCGGTGAGGCGATGGTGACCGACCCGCACGTCCGCGTGATCTCGTTCACCGGCTCGACAGCCGTCGGCCGGTCGATCGGCGAGCTCGCGGGCCGACACCTCAAGCGGGCCCACCTCGAGCTGGGCGGCAACTCCGCGCTGCTGATCCTCGACGACGCGGACGTCGAGAAGGCGGTCGGGCTGACCGGCTGGGCGTCGTTCCTCAACCAGGGCCAGATCTGCATGACCACGGGCCGTTATTTCGTCGCCGACGGGATCTACGACGACTTCGTCGACCAGCTCGCTGCGAAGGCCGGCCACCTGCCCGTCGGCGACCCTGCCACCGAGCAGGTTGCGCTCGGTCCGGTCATCGACGAGCGGTCGCGGGACAAGATCCACGGGCTCGTGACTGCGAGTGTCGACCAGGGCGCGCGCCTGGCCGCGGGCGGGGAGTACGACCGGCTCTTCTACCGGCCGACCGTGCTGGCCGAGGTCCCCCTCACCTCGCCCGTCTTCACCGAGGAGGTCTTCGGCCCGGTCGCTCCGATCACCAGAGTCTCCTCGGTCGAGGACGCCGTTCGGCTGGCCTCGGAGGGCGACTACGGGCTGTCGCTCGGCATCGTCACTCGTGACGTGATGCGTGGACTGGAGCTGGCCGAGCAGATCCCGACCGGCATCGTGCACATCAACGACCAGACGGTGAACGACGAGGCCAACGTCCCCTTCGGCGGCGTCGGCGCCTCCGGGCTGGGCCGGCTCGGCGGCGCGGCCGCGAACATCGAGGCGTTCACCGAGACCCGATGGATCACGATGCGAGGGGAGCCGGCGAGCTACCCGTTCTGATCGTCGCCTGAAGGGTCAGATGCTCACACGGCTCAGCCGAGCGCGAGCTCATCCCCACTGACGATCACCAGCTCGTTGCCTTCGGGGTCGGCGACCCGCCAGCGATCCTCCGACTCGTCGAGGAGCCGGCCACCGGCTGCGAGGGTTGTGGCGAGGCGCGTCTGCGCGACGTCCGACGGCACAGCGAGCTCGACGTGGATGCGGTTGCGCTGCCGGCGCCGGTCCGTCTCCGAAGCGTCGAGCTCTTGGAAGACCAGCACCGGGTTCAGCCGCCGCGGATCGTGGATGTCGCTGACCCCGGCTCGCAGGTCGTGGGCGTATCCGAGGGCGGTGACCCAGAACGCGCTGACCGCGACGACGTCGGCGGCGTCGAGGAAGAGCTGAACGAAGCGCGGGAGCTCCGGATCCGCGGTGGCGCCGAGTTCGCGGGCAGCCGTCTGGAGGTTCTCTGCGAGGTCGATGAAGTCGAGCTCGAGGCCGTGGGCGTCGTCCTCCCACTGATCCTTGCCACTGTCGATGATCGCGAGCCCGGGGCGCAGGTCGACCAGCAGCGGGAAGCCAGTGTCGTCCGCCAGTGCTGCTGCTGCGGCGGCCAGGTCACGCTGCTGCGTCGGTGAGGTGGTGCGGTAGCACGCCATCGCGCTGAACACCGCCTGCCAGTCGGCTGTCCCGAGGCCCTCACCGAGCGCGTCGCCCGGCACCAGGTCGACCTCGTTGCCGTCGGGGTCGGTGTGACAGACCCCGAACCGCCCCGATCCCTCGCCCAGATTCGCCTGCTCCACCGCGGCGGCCGGCCGCACCACGTCGAGATGGATGCGGTTTCGCAACGGTCGTGGCTCGGTCGACTGCAGGATCCGGAGGGCGGGGTCGCGCCGCAACGGATCCACCAGACCGCCGTCCGGCCCAGGCGCGTAGTCGAAGACCCGCTGCCAGAACTGCCTGACCACGGACGGGTTCGCGGATTCGAACGCGACGCTCAGGTGCTGCAGCACGGCAGGGTTCGCGGCCAGCCCGAGATCCCGGGCGGCCGCCGACACCGTCTCGGCGTGCTCGGGTGCGCCGAGGCGCACCCGCGTGCCTGTCGCGCGCAGGTCGACCTCGGCCTCGGCCGACAGCGCCACGACGCGCCCGGCCAGCGCAGCCCCCTCGATCAGCGAGGGCGCGTCGAACCAGGCCGTCGCAAGGCCGTCGACCACCCGCCAATCAGTTCCCATCTCCGTCATCCCGGCACTGTAGGGCCCGTTCCGGACGATCTCCTTCCGGAAAGGGACCAACCCGGGGCTTGCGTGGTGTTCACCCAGTGGCCAGGTGCCGCCGGCGGTCTCTCCCACGACGGGCAGCTCAATGGCGAGTAGGGTCAGTGACTTAGTCCAGCCCCATCATTCACGGAGGAACACATGCCGAAGCCCACCATCGTCCTCGTCCATGGAGCGTGGGCGGATGCCTCCAGCTGGAATGCCGTGTCCACGGAGCTGCGAGGCCAGGGCTTCACCGTGTTCTCACCGCCGAATCTCCTGCGGGGGGTTGCGACCGACGCCGCGTACATCTCCTCGTTCGTGGCCCAGCGGACGACGGGCCCCGTTGTCCTGGTCGGTCACTCCTACGGAGGCTTCGTCATCACGAACGCCACCGGCGACGACGTGAAGGCCCTGGTCTACGTCGACGCGTTCATCCCCGACGAAGGGGAAGTGGTCTTCCAGATCCTGGGCGGATCCGGGTCAGCGCTGGACGTTCCCGACCCCACTACCGTTCTCGACCTCGTGGGCTACCCGGGGTCACCAGAGGGGGACCTCGAAGCGTTCCTCAAGGCCGACACGGTCCACCAGTCCTTCGCGCAGGACCTCGGGGAAGACGACCGGTGGCTGATCGTCGAGAGTCAGCGGCCGATCACCTTGGGCGCGAACACCACGCCCTCCGGTGCGGGGGCCTGGAAGTCGCTCCCGAGCTGGGCGGTGGTGGGCACGGAGGACCGAGTCATCCCTCCGGCCACGCAGCGCAGCATGGCGGAGCGCGCGGGAGCAACGATCACCGAGGCGGCGGGCTCCCACGTCTCGATGGTGTCTCAGCCTGAGGTCACGATCGAGGCGATCCTGGCCGCTGCAGCCACAGCGGCCGACTGACCCCTTCTGGACCTGCGTGGGCAGCCCGGGTGCATGCGCTCGGGCGCTACAGCTTCCCTCGACCGAACATGCGGCCCAAGCGGTCGCCCAGCGACCTCGGCGGCTTGATGTCGACCAGGGTCGACCCATCGGGCAGGGGCAGATCGGCGGCCTGCTCCGCAGACAGCGTGGTGCGGACGTAGGTGGTGTAGATCGAGGCGATGTGATCGGCATCGACGAACCGTGTGCCGTCGGCCGTCTGTACGACGATGCCGTCGAAGACCGACACCTTCTCGTCGACCAGCACGGCCTGGACCGTGGCGAAGTGGTTCCCCTCGCTCGTCTGCACCGGCGTACCCGGCTGGAGTGCGGTGTAGGCGATGGGGTCTGGTGCGTCAGGCATGGCGCAACTTTACGGCGCCACGTCGACCGGGCCAGCCCTCGACCCCACGACCTGACCCGTGGCGCATGCGCTCTCGATGGAGGGTTGCTGGAGGTGGAAGAGTTGACTCTCGTGAGCGCGACGCTGCCTGCTTCCCGCCGAGAAGCCGCGGCGACGCTCGTAGACGTCCTGGCTGCCGCATGTTCCGCCAGTGAGGTCCGCCTGATCGGCTCGATGGCCACGCCGGAGGACGAGGACGTGTTCAGTGACATCGACCTCCGGTGGGTCTTCCCGCCGGAGCAGGCGTCGGAGCAGCTGAGCTCGCTCCGCCTGACCCTGCAGCGGGTGGGGACGGTGGAGTCGCTGCGCGTGGACCCGGACCCGCGGCCGGATTCGCTCCTCGTCTTCGTGCGGTTTCAGGGTTGGCCGCTGTGGTGGAGGGTGGACCTGGAGATCCACTCTGCGGGGTTGGGGTCGATGGCGATCCCAGACTCCGACCCGTGGTCTCCCCAGGAGAGTGCCTGCATGGGTGTGATCGTGACCCTGAAGGCTCTCGCCCGGAACCGCCCTGAGGTGGCCGAGGGACTCATGGTTCGTGCTCTACAACGTGTGGATGCCGCGGACGTGGCCGGGGACTGGCAGCAGCGCATCGGCGCACTGCTCGATCACCTGGCGGCAACGAGTCCGCCCACGGCAGACCTGGTCTCCCGGACACGGCAGCTGTCCCTGGAGGTGTTCAGCGGGTAGGGCTCACCTCCGCCGCTATCCGTGCTGATCTCGTTGGTACTCGGCGAGGTGGGCGCCCTGGGTCAGCAGGTACGCCACTCGCAGCAGGTGCCTCGCGCGCGCCACGACGTAGTCGTCGAAGGAGGTCATCGAGACCACCCCCACTCCTGTCCGCGTCGCACTCACACCCACCACCACGCCCGAGCGGGAGCACATGGTTGCCAGGGAACGGGAACCTGCCGGAGCACAGCCGAAGCAGGCGGGCCCGCACGTCGCACCATTCCGAGTCGAGGGCACGTCACTAGGCTGGGCGGGTCATGGCGACCCTCCTCGAGCTCACCGCGGCCGCGGTGCTGTTCGACATGGACGGCACGCTGGTCGACTCGACCGCGGTCGTCGAGATGCTCTGGACTCGGTTCTCCGACGAGCACGGGATCGGCGTCGACGAGCTGCTCGCCTACTCCCACGGCCGGCGTACGCCGGACATCGTCACCCGCTTCCTCCCCGACGCACCCCCGGCCGAGGTCGCGTCGGTCAGCGCCGAGCTCGAGGCCCGGGAGCTGGCAGCCAGCGACGGCATCGTCGAGATCCCCGGCGCCGCACGACTGCTCGCGACGCTGGCCGTGCCGTGGGCGGTGGTGACCTCGGCGCCACGCGAGCTCGCCGTACGCCGGATGGTCACCGCCGGCCTCCCGGTGCCGGACGTGCTGGTCCCGGCCGATGAGGTCCCGCACGGAAAGCCCGCTCCCGACGGCTACCTCCGGGCCGCCGAGCTGCTCGGCGTCGACCCGGCCACCTGCCTCGCTCTCGAGGACGCCGAGCCCGGCGTCCGATCGGCGCTCGACTCCGGCGCCCGCGTCGTGGTCGTCGGCGACCTCGACACCGAGATCACCCACGGACTGCACCGGATCCCCGATCTGCGCGCACTCCGCATCCGCCCGACGAGCCGACCTAGCAGAGGGTGATGTGTCACACCCTTGGCCCGAAGTGGGCATCGACAGCCGGGGTGGGCGCCGACGTAGGTTCGAGGAGACCGACGCCGGCGGGCCGACTCCCTGTGCGGCCTGCCGCGCCGGGTCTACCATCGCGACATGTCGGGCAGGACGCGGGTGACACCCCGGCAGGAGGTCCGCTTCTGCCGCTCGGTCGACGACGTCACGATCGCCTACGCAGTGCACGGCGCCGGCCCACCGCTGGTGATCGACGCGTGTTGGCTCAGCCATCTGCAGTACGACTGGGAGAGCCCGGTCTGGCGGCACTACCTCAGCGAGCTCGGCAAGGTGGCCACCGTCTATCGCTTCGACGAGCGCGGCCACGGGCTCTCCGACCGCGACGTCCACGACCACCGGCTCGAGCTGCGAGTGGCCGACCTCGAGGCCGTCGTGAGTCATGCAGGGCTGGAACGTTTTTCCGTGCTCGCCATGGCGCAGGGCGGACCGGTCACCGTGGAGTACGCCGTACGCCACCCCGAGCAGATCGGGCGGCTGGTCTTCTACGGCAGCCATCCCGGGCACCACGCCGTCGCGCTGCCCGAGGACGACGCGCTCGACCAGGCGTTCACCCAGCTGATCAAGGTCGGCTGGGAGCGGCCGACGCCGGAGTTCCGCCGAGTGTTCACCTACCTGATGATCCCGGGCGCCACCGAGGAGCAGATGGGCTGGCTCGACGAGCTCCAGCGGCGGGCTGTGACGGCCGACGTCGCGGTCAGTGCCCGGCAGCAGCGCGGCAAGGCCGACGTCAGCGACCTGCTCGCGTCCGTCACCGCGCCCACGCTCGTCATCCACTCCCTGCGTGATCGGATGAACGACTTCGCCTATGCGCGCTTCCTGGCATCCCACATCCCCGGCGCGCGCCTGGTCGGGCTGGAGAGCGACAACCACATCGTGCTCGAGGACGAGCCGGCGTGGCCGGTCTTCCTGCGCGAGGTGACCGAGTTCCTCGCCGAGGACGCCGCTGCGACCGATGGCGACGAGCTGCGGGCGGTCCTCTCCGCTCGCGAGATCGAGGTCCTGACCCTCGCGGCCGACGGCCGTGACAACGCCGAGATCGCCGCCGCGCTGACCCTCAGCGTCCGCACCGTCGAACGCCACCTCCAGAACATCTACGACAAGCTCGACCTGCACGGGAAGGCGGCCCGCACCGGCGCCGTCACCCGGCTTCTCGCCGCCCGCTGAGCGGTCTCCGTGCGCCGCGCCACGGTCCGGCGGATGGGTGGCGAGATGGGTGGATGCACCGATGTGGTGGGCACTGCTCTCCTCGTAGCGTCGCGAGCAACACACACGGAGGGGAACCCATGAACACCACGACAGTCACGCCCGATGCCGCCGACGAGGCGCTGAAGGCCAAGCACCGCGCGATGTGGGCCCTCGGGGACTACCACGCCGTCGCCACCGAGCTCATCGCCGACCTCGGCCCCGTCCTGGTCCAGGCCACCGGCATCGACGCCGGTCAGCACGTGCTCGACGTCGCGGCCGGGTCGGGAAACGTCGCGATCCCGGCCGCCGCGACCGGAGCCCACGTGATCGCCAGCGACCTGACACCGGAGCTTCTCGACCTCGGCCGGGCCGACGCCGAGGCCCGCGGGGTGCACCTCGACTGGCAGGCGGCGGACGTCGAGTACCTGCCGTTCGACGAAGATGCGTTCGACGTCGTCACGTCCTGCGTCGGGGTCATGTTCGCGCCGCACCACCAGCGGGCGGCCGACGAGCTGGTCCGGGTATGCCGTCCCGGCGGGAGGATCGGGCTGATCGCGTGGACCCCGAGTGGGTTCATCGGGCAGCTGTTCGCGACGATGAAGCCGTTCAGCCCACCGCCCGCACCCGGCGTACAGCCGCCGCCGCTGTGGGGCGACGTCGCGCATGTCCGCGACCTGCTCGGCGACCGGGTGACGGACCTCGAGGCCAGCCAACAGCTGCTGACCGTCGACCGGCTCGCCGACCCGGTGACGTTCAGGGACTACTTCAAGACCAACTACGGGCCGACGATTGCGGCCTACCGCGGTCTCGCCGACGACCCGTCCCGTACCGCGGAGCTCGACCAGGCCCTCGTGGACCTCGGCGAGCGCTTCCGGACGCCCGACGGGCGCCTGGAGTGGGAGTACCTGCTGGTGGTCGCCACCAAGGCCTGACCACTCCTACGCCGACACGCCGCGTCAGGTCCCGGGATCTCATCGCGTCGCAGGGTCCAATGATCTTGGCCCGGCGACGTATGAGATCGCCGGGCCTGATGCATTTACGGCTGGGCGGAGACCTCCTCGAGGCGTCCGGTCGCGACGTCGAAGATGAAGCCGCGAACCTGATCGCGGTGAGGGATGAAGGGGTTGGCCGTGATCCGGCCGATCGACTGGCGCACGTCGGCGGCGACGTGCTTGGCGGGCGGGAGCGGGAGCGGGCCGTCGAAGCTGGCGGCGTACTTCTCGTTGTTCTCGAGCAGCTGGTCGGTGACGGACATGGGGACCTCCTGGTGGATGGATCTCCCAAACTAGACCGAATTACTCGACAATCACGGCCGTCCTACCATCCGGAGCCGACGACGCTCGTCGGCACCAGGCTGAGGACCAGTCGATGCTCGGCGATCATCGCCGCGAAGAACTCGTCGGGGTCGCTGTGCGTCTCCCCCGTGATCGACTCATAGGTCTCGAGCAGTGCGCGTCCGGCGTCGTCGCCCGGGGTCGTGGTGACGGCGCCCAGCGTGGCCCGGCAGGAGACGGACGCGTAGGACCAGAAGTCGTCGCCCACGACATGCACGACCGCGCGCGGGTCTCGTGCGAGGTTGCGGGTCTTGGCCCGGTCGGCGGTCACCGAGACGCGGAACGACGTACCGTCGAAGGCGGTCAGCACGTTGGACGACTGCGGCGAGCCGTCGGAGCGGAGCGTGATCAGGACGGCCCGCGTCCGGCCGTTCAGCCACGCGCGGGCAGCATCGTTCAGGTCAGCCATCGAAAACCTCCGTCGTTCCCGGACATGGGTGAAGCCCCAGCAAGTATGCGTGCTGGTGACGTTCTAGCGCCCGCAGTAGTCGGCGATCTCGCCCAGGATCGAGACCTTCAGGTCGTCCGGCGCGAACGACGCGCGGACCGCCGCGCGGGCCAGGTCGGCGACCTCCCCGGTGTCCAGGTCGAGCAGTCGTGCCGCCACCTCGTACTCCTGGTTGAGGCTCGTGCTGAACATCGACGGGTCGTCGGAGTTGACGGTGATCGTCACCCCGGCGTCGCGGAACACCGTGATCGGGTGCTCCTCGAGGCTGGCCACAGCCCGCGTGGCGATGTTCGAGGAAGGGCACACCTCGAGCGGGATGCCCGTCTTGCCCAGGTGTTCGAGCAGCTTCGGATCGGCGGCTGCCGAGGTGCCATGGCCGATCCGCTCCGCACCGAGCAGGCGCAGGGAGTCCCAGATCGTCTCGGGGCCGGTGGTCTCACCGGCGTGCGGAACGCTGTGCAGCCCCGCCCGCCGCGCGTGGTCGAAGTGGGGCTGGAACTGACCGCGCGGCACACCCTGCTCGGGCCCGCCGAGACCGAAGCCGACCAGGGCGTCGGTGCGGTTGTTGAGCGCGAACGACAGGGTCGCGTCGGCGGCCGGCATGCCGCTCTCGCCGGGGATGTCGTAGATCCAGCGCAGCACGATCCCGAAGTCGCGTTCGGCGGCGATCCGGGCGTCCTCGATCGCCTCGGTGTAGACCTCGATCGGCATGCCGCGGTCCGAGTCGTGGGGCAGCACCGAGGTGTACGGCGTACACGTGAGCTCGGCGTACCGCACCCGCTGGTTGGTCGCGAGCTCCCGGGCCACCTCGTAGGTGAGATAGCGGACGTCGTCCTCGGTGCGGATCAGGTCGACCACCGCGAGGTAGACCTCGACGAAGTGGGCGAAGTCGCGGAACTCGAAGAAGCTACGCAGCTCCTCGGGATCCACCGGGACCACCCCGGGATGGCGCATGGCCAGCTCGGAGACGATCGCGGGCGAGGCCGACCCGACGTGGTGGACGTGCAGCTCGACCTTGGGCAGGCCGGCGATGAAGCCGGACATCGGGGACTCGGGGCTCACGGGCCCGAGTCTGTCAGGGCGTGGGCCCGGTGGGGCAACCGAGGGCGGTCAGCCGGTCGTCCAGTAGTAGACGCCGACCGCGAGCGCGGGCAGCAGGCCGAGCAGCAGCCAGGGCGTCAGGATCCGCTTCAGGTTGATCGCCCGCATGCC
Organism: uncultured Actinomycetota bacterium; assembly: GCA_963833775.1. GTDB lineage: Bacteria > Actinomycetota > Actinomycetes > Propionibacteriales > Nocardioidaceae > Nocardioides. Next base: position 928,465 of record CAWHZH010000015.1, read on the forward strand.
CGCCATCGCCATCAGTCCGACCACACCGGAGATGAAGAGCAGCCCGGGTCGCGCGCCCGCGCGGTCCACGGTGCCGGAGAGGATCGCCAGCCCGGTGGCGAACAGGGCGCACACGGTGAGCAGCAGGGTCGACATGACCCAGCGCTGGACGCGTTCGACCTGCACCTACTTCACGGCCGCCAGGACGGCTTCCGCCGCGACCTGGGGGCTCGGCGGGTTGCCACCTTGCAGCTTGCCGTTGATGTAGACGGTGGGAGTCCCGTTGACGCCGTCCTTGGACATCTGGTCCGTCGCGTTGACCACCCACTGGTGGTAGGTGTTGTCGTTGATCAGCGGCGTGACCGTCGCCTCGTCGGCACCCGCCTGGACGGCCCACTGGATCAGGGTCGAGTCGGGGACCCCCGCGGTTCCCTCGGCGGGCTGGTTGTCGAAGGCGATGGTCCGGAACTTCATGAAGGCGTCCGGGCCGGCCGTGCTGAGCACCGCCATCGCGGCGTTCAGGGCCCGGCTCGAGTAGTTGGTCGTCGAGTGCGAGTCCAGGAACGCGACCATGTGGTAGTCGACCTTGACCTTCCCGGCGTCGATGGCGGCCTGGGTCTTCTGGCCGGTCACGCCCTCGAACGCCTTGCAGATCGGGCACTGGAGGTCCTCGTAGAGCTTGATCGTGGTCGGCGCGGACGGCTTCCCGATCACCACGTTGTAGTGCCGCTCAGGTTGGACGGCGTACCGCTGGAGCCCACCGCCTGCCCGGTGGTGTCCTTCTTACTCGAGATCACGTACATCGTCACGCCGATGATCGCGACGGCCACCACGATGGCGCCGACGACCAGCAGGTTGCGGGTCCGCTCCTTGCGCTGCTGCTCTCGCATCAGCGCCTGGGCACGCTCAGACTTCGATTGCTGACGCGTCTTGTTCGCCATCGGCGAGCCTTTCGTACGAGGGGAACAGCAGGTTGTCGAGGGCGAACCTCGTGCGCGGCCAGATGACCAGCCAGACGGAGCACAACAGCAGGCCGATGTCGCGAGCGATGTCGATCGCGTACTGGCGCTGCGGGTCGGCGGGGACCCCGCCGTTGCCGAAGCACCCGCAGTTGATCTCCAGGCCGCGTGCCCACGCCGACGAGATACCGATGATGAACGCGAGGAAGAACAGGCCGCTCAGGATGCCCATGGCCCGGGTGAACAGGCCGAGGATCAGCAGGGAGCCGATCACGATCTCGATGGTGGGCAGGGCATGGCCGACGGTGGGCACGATCGACTCCGGGAGGATCCGATAGGCACGGACGGCGCGGACGTTGCCCGCGGGGTCGGAGAACTTGGACAGTCCGGCCAGCAGCTCGACGACGCCGACGATCAGGCGCGCCACGAGGCCGACCCATTGCTTCACGATGCACCACCCTACGGACGCGGCCTGAAGAGACGCTGAACATCCTGCCGATGTGTTGCACCCCTCACCAGGGCCGGACGTCACACGCCGGACGCGCGGCTGGGTAGTGTGCTCCCTTGTGAACGAGCGCCTGGTCTGGATCGACTGCGAGATGACGGGCCTCGACTACGTCGCCGACGCGCTGATCGAGATCGCGGCCGTGGTCACCGACTACGACCTCAACGTCCTCGGCGAGGGTGTCGACCTGGTGATCAAGCCTCCGGCCGAGGCCCTCGGCCAGATGGACGACTTCGTCCGCACGATGCACGAGAAGTCGGGCCTGCTCGAGGAGCTCGACAGCGGCCTCACGCTCGAGGACGCCGAGCAGCAGGTGCTCGCCTACGTGCGTGAGCACTGCGCCGAGGGCTCGCGCCCGCCGCTCGCGGGCAACACGGTCGGCACCGACCGCGCCTTCATCTCTCGGGACATGAAGGACCTCGACGCGTTCCTGCACTACCGGATCGTCGACGTCTCCTCGATCAAGGAGCTCTCGCGCCGCTGGTTCCCGCGCGCCTACTTCGCTGCTCCGACCAAGCGCGGCAACCATCGCGCGCTGGCCGACATCCAGGAGAGCATCGAGGAGCTGCGCTACTACCGGGCCGCGATCTTCGTGCCCTCACCCGGTCCCGAGAGCGCCGAGGCCAAGGCACTGGCCAAGGAGGTCGGCGGCTCGCTCACCGGTCTCGGCGACAGTCCCCCCGATGGGAGTTCCACGGGCTGATTGCCCTACACTTCCTCACTGGCCCCGGCTGGACCGGTGCCGCATGGTGGGTGTAGCTCAGCTGGTAGAGCGCCGCGTTGTGGTCGCGGATGTCGCGGGTTCAAGTCCCGTCACTCACCCCATTCGTGAGCAGTACGCCGAGCCCCTGACCTGCAGCGACGCGGTCCGGGGCTCGCTGCATCCGGGGGTGCTCCCCAACCCGGCGATCTGGGCCGGCACGTGCTGCCTCCTCGGCACTCCCGACCCTCGGCTGTCGGCCCGATCAACATCGCCCGACGCGTCCTCACCTGCCGCCGTCCGATCCGGCTCACGTCGCGCCGACATCGCGGCTGGCTCGACGAGAATGGAGTCGCGGCCGACACCGCACGGGTGGGAAGGTCCGAGACGTGGATGCCGTCGCCGATCTCGTGAGGCCCGGGCGGTACCCCCGCTCGTCGGCCTATGACCCGGGGTGGCTGCTGGCTCTCGACATGGGACCGCATCCGTTGTGGCAGCTCGAGGACCTCCTGATCGGGGTCGAGGTTGCCGCCGACTCACGAGTCCTTGACCTGGGTCGACCTCGACCAGCGCTTCACCTGACCGACGGGCTCATCTCGGATCTTTCCATCTGAGGGCTCAGATCCAGCGAGATCTCGAGTCCCGACGGCGGGCACGCCACACCGGCTTGGCGGCCGCCCGGCGTGAACACACGCCGGGCGACCGTCGCCACCGTCCTGCGCTAGTTGCCCAGCACCGCCTTCTGTGCGTCGATCACGCCGAACCCGTCGATCGGGGTCCAACCGGAGCCGATCCGGTTCCTCATGGTGCCGACGATCTGCCTGCCGTCGGCGCGCGTCGCGATGAAGACGAGCCCGTCCCGGGCGACGTTGCGCTGCGGAATGAAGGTCGCGCCGCCGAGCTCGTCGGCGCCGTTCCCCTCACTCGTGTCGTGGAACGGCGACAGCGCGAGGTCACGGTCGATGCCGAACTGGAGCGACTGTCCGCGGCGGAGACCCTGGTTGAAGTTCAGGGTCATGTGCCGGAACTGCCCGGCCACGGCCGTGCCGCCCCCGGGAACCGCGAAGGTCGCATCGACGCTCCCCGGGTTCAGGCCGCCACTGGTGCCGCCGACCGTGAATGGGAAGCCCAGGTCCTCGAACGACGTTGCGGCGGGGTCGAAGGCGCGCGTGTCGAACACGAGTCCGTCCGAGCGTGGCGGGTTGCGGGTGCCGTCCGCGGTGGGACTCCCGGTCTCGCCCAGGAACGTGACCGACCTCAACGGCACACGTCCGCTGTAGCGCAGCGTGAAGAACTTCGGGTCGCTCATCTCACCCGGGACCTCGCTCTGCTCCTCGCCCTGCGGACCGGACGCCTTGATGGACAGCCCGCTCGCACTGCCCTGGGCGAAGAACGGATCGAGGTCGTGTGCGAACGTCGACCGCTGCAGCAGCCGGCGCATCGCACTCGGGCTCACCGACCCCGGGCCGCCCCGCTTCTGGAGCACCAGCGCCGCGATGGATGCCGCGTGTGGCGCCGCCGCACTGGTGCCGAAGAAGTTGGGTTGCGTATCCGGATCTCGGATGGTGTCAGCGACGAAGAACGTCGTGTTGCCACCGTCGGTCGAGGCGAACTTCGGCTCCTGCCGGATCTGCGTGTGCCGGAATCGGTTGCCGCTGGAGTCGAACTTGACCTTGATCCGGCCCCCCGGCGACGTGAAGTACTCCGGCAGGTACGGCTTGAAGGTCTCGTACGCCGCCACCGAGGAGCCTCCCGCGGCGTTGTGATGCCCGAACACCGACTGGGCGAACGGGTTGGAGTACTCGGTGAACCAGATGTCGTCGAAGTTCACGATCCTCAGCTCGTGAGCGCCGACCGGTCCCGTGCCTGCGCGCGAGATCACCATCTGGAACTGCCCGGGACCGCCGAGGGACACGATCTCCGACGGGCGGCCGGAGAGCTTGTTCAGGTCGGCGATCGCGCCGGCGAAGTTACCGTCCATGTCGAAGAACAACAGGTTGAAGTCCGTCGTCACCGCCGACGGCGCCAGCACCGGGAACACATCGACGGTGAAGGGTCCCGTGGCCCCGTCGAAGCCGGTGACGGTGATCGTGTAGGCACCAGCCTGGTCGAGGGTGGTGGCGATCACCTCCGGTGAGGTGCCGGTGTCCTGGGGGCCCAGGACGGTGCCGTCGGGCTTCGTCACGGTCAGGATCACGTCGGTCGACCCGGAGGGGACGCCGTCGACGTTGAACAGGACCGTCGACCCGACCTGGGCGGCCGTCGGGGTGAAGGTGAACGTCGGTGCCGAGGTCGGCGTGGTCAGGGCCCCGCTGTCGTGGAAGATCGAGGCGCCGAGGGTGGGTCCGTCGGGGTCGACCGGGTCGTCCCACTGGAAGTCGATCGTGCCGCCGGCCGACCCGAGCTGGATCGTCTGCGCCACGTCGGTGCCCGGGCCCGGGTTGGCGTCCTGGAACCCACCGTCGTACAGGGACGGGTCGACTCCGGTGAGGTCCAGGTTCGTGCCGGAGACACCCCGCGCCGGGCGGACGAGCCTCACCGGGGACTGCCAGGCGTTCTGCTGACCTTGGTTGCCGGCGGAGCTGAAGTAGCTCACGCCCTGCGCTGCCACGTCGTCGATGGCGTCCGAGATCACGCCGTCGGAGAACATCGGCTCATCGGGGTACGTGATGTCGTCGACGACCACGTCGGCTCCGCACGGGCCGGACTTGTCGGCGAGCCGGCGGATGTTGTTGGCGAAGTTGAGCTGCCCGCCGTCGGCGGTGGCGAAGCACAGCTTCGACGCAGGTGCCACGTCGTGGGCGATCTGCAACATCCCGCGACCCTCGTCGAAGCCGGCACCGTCCTGGACCACGACCACGGGCTGCGAGTTGCGTGGGTTGCCGGTTCCGGGAAGGTCTCCCGAGGCCACGTCGTCGGCGGCGTGGATGGCCAGTGGGTTGCCGAAGACGTCGGTGGTTGCGGTGTCATAGGAGTCAGACAAGGCGCCGATGGTGACCCCGCGGCCATCGACGCCACGGTCCTGTACCCGGTCGACGCGCTGGAATGCCACGCCCTGCGAGAGCGCGCTACCCGAGTCGGTGTGCGGACGAAGCGCCTGCGCGATCGTGCCGGTGCCGGCGAGGCCGGCGAGCGTGCTGATGGAGTGCACCGGTACGAAGCCCTCGAGCGTGCCGAAGCTCGGATCGGTCGACGTGACCACCAGGCCTGCTGCCTCGGCCCGCTGGCGGAACGACGCCCGGTTCACGCCCTTGCGCGGGGTCAGGTCCACCAGCACCCGACCCTTGCCGTCGCGGATGGTCAGCGCGTTCTGCTTGATCTGGAGCCCCTGACCGCTGGCCTTCTGCTGCGCGGCCGGCTTGTGGACCAAGCGACCCAACCCGTTGCCGAGCGCGCTCTGGGTCTGCACCACCGGAGCGCGGCCTGGTTGCGCGGATACGGCGGCCGAGCCGCCGGCACCCGCGATCGCGGTCGTTCCTAGTACGACCGCCGTCACTGCTGTCCCCACCATCAAGCGAGATCGACGCATGACACCTTCCCATCGAGAGGCTCCGGGCACCCGAACAGATACCCAGCTCGACAGGCCTTCGCGCCGACCCCATGGATGATGCACCGATGTCTCGACCTGTCATCCAAGCACCCAAACTGGCACTCGAATGGCTCCCTGTCCAGAGGGTCGAGAAGCCGAATGCCCCCCGCCAGGCGGTGGCCTCCTCGAGGAAAGGGACGACGTCAGTCACGCGCCATGGCCGCGTGGAAGTCGCGCTCGAGGTCGAGGTAGGCGTCGTCGCCGATGTTGATCTCGATCACCTTGATGCGTCCGCCTGTGAAGGGCGACTGGTACTCCTCGGTCACGGGGTCCGAGCCGTCGCGGCCGATGGTGAGACCCTCGCCGCAGAGGGCGAAGTGCCCGGGCTGGGTCTTCCAGTCGCTCTTGGCCACCGCGACGTCGTCGACGTACAAGGTCGCCGTGCCGAGGGCCTCGCCTCGATCGCCGTGGCTCTCGTTCGAGAACTCCACTCCCAGCACGTGGCTGCCCGTGGTGAGCTCGTCGGGCGAGGCCAGCTTCTGCTCGGGTGAGATGCCGAGGAAGTTGTTGACGTACCAGAGCTTGCGGTCCTGGAGGAACAGCGTTCTCGCAGAGCGCGATCAACCTGCGTGCGGGGGCGAAGACGCAGCTGGCGGGCCTCACCACGGCGGTGCTCGGCGTCCTGGTCGCGCTGTTCCTCGGGCCGGTCCTCGACGACCTGCCCAGCGCCATCCTGGCCGCGGTGGTGCTGGTGGCCGTGCTGGGCCTGACCGCCGGCCTGCTCCTGGCGGTCGGCGTCGGTGTCGTGCTCACGCTCGTCCTGGTGCTGCGCGCCTTCAGCGCCAGCCGGGTCCGGCCGTTGTACCGCGCCGCGGGTGGCGGTTGGACCATCAACGTGCCGGAGGGAGATGGCGCACCGCCCGCCGGGGCTGGTGCTCCACCTCGACGGCTCGCTCTACCCCGGCAACGCACGACCGACCCAGGACGGCGTGCTCCACGCCGCACTCGCGGCGGATCCGCGTCCACGGGTACTGATCCTCGAGGCCGCCGAGGTCCGGCACGTCACGATCGCGCTGCTCGACACCTTCGAGGGTCTGTACGACGACCTCGCCCAGGAGGGCATCGAGGTCCTCGTGGCCGCGCTGCCGCCGGACACGATCGAGCGCGCACGAGGATCGGACTGGTTCGCGGCGTACGACGATCACGGGCAGGTGCTGCCCACCGTCGACGCCGCCGTTGAGGTGGCCGAGACGCGGCTCGGGTCCGACGGCGGCGGCTGAACGGCGCCCGGTCAGCCGGGGATGTGGCCGAAGTTGCCCTTCTGGAAGTCCTCGTAGGCCTGCAGCACCTCGGCCTTGGTGTTCATCACGAACGGACCGGCCCACGCGATCGCCTGGCCGATCGGCCTGCCGCCGACCACGATCACGTCGAGCTTCGGGGAGCGGCTCTCCTGGCTGCCGTCTGCGGCGATGGTCAGGAAGTCGCCGGCGCCGAAGACCGCGGACTGGCCGCTGTGGATCGGGCGGGCGTCGGTGCCGACCGTGCCCTGTCCGTTGAGGACGTAGACGAGGGCGTTGAACTCGTTGTTCCACGGCAGCTCGAGGCGTGCTCCGGGCTCGATCGTGGCGTGGACGAGCGCCATCGGCGTGTGGGTCGACCCGGGGCCGGCCTGCGGGCCGACCTGGCCCGCGATCACGCGCACGATCGACCCCGCGTCGTACGACGTGAGGAGGGCGACCTCGCCGGACCGGATGTCCTGGTAGCGCGGCGCGACCAGCTTCTCGTCGCGGGGCAGGTTCACCCAGAGCTGGATGCCGTGGAACAGACCTCCGGACTGCACCAGCCATTCGGGAGGTGTCTCGATGTGGAGGATGCCCGAGCCGGCCGTCATCCACTGGGTGTCGCCGTTGGTGATCGTGCCGCCACCGCCGTGGGAGTCCTGGTGCTCGAAGACGCCGTCGATCATGTAGGTGACGGTCTCGAAGCCGCGGTGGGGGTGCCAGGGCGTGCCCTTGGGCTCTCCGGGCGCGTAGTCGACCTCGCCCATCTGGTCCATCATGATGAACGGGTCGAGCAGGGCGAGGTCGATGCCGGCGAACGCGCGGCGGACCGGGAACCCCTCGCCCTCGTAGCCCTGCGGCGCGGTGGTCACCTGCCACACCGGGCGCGGCTGGTCACCCAGTCCGGGCTCGGGGAGCCTGGTCAGGGTGGTCAGGTCGTCAACGGTCACTGCGGGCATCGTGCCCACCTCCTGCCTCGTTGCGCCTCCGTGGCGCTGTGCCCGAAGAACGGTAGTTGAATCTTTAATATTCCTGGTGGCGGCGTCCCTGACAGCATCCTCCCGGGCTGTCCGGGCGTCGAGATCGCCGGACTCGGGCCGACCCCGGCCGATTGGGACGCGGCGTACGGCGCTGCTAATCTTGGACGCGCTTCACCGGCAGGCGCCATTAGCTCAATTGGTAGAGCAGCTGACTCTTAATCAGCGGGTTGGGGGTTCAAGTCCCTCATGGCGTACCACGCATCACCGCAGGTCAGAGGGCCCTCACGACATCGTCGAGAGGGTCTTCTGCTGGTGGGCCTGCGCGCGCGACGCCGGCCACTGACCCTTGCGCCGTGTCAGTTCCCGACCACCAGAACGGCGAGCATCACGAGCCCCAGGACGCCGAGGATCATGGCTCCGACGCCGACGGCTATCCGCCCCGAAGCTTCAGTGGCCCGCTGGTACTTGATGAGCGCGACCACCGCCAGCGCCAGGAGCACGACGGTGAGGAGCCACAACCAGAGCATGATGCACGGTAGCCGTTGGTCGACGCCCGGAGGTGCGAAACCACGTGCCTGAGGCGGCTCAGCCCGCGGCGGGTGCCAGCTCGGCCAGGAGCGCCACGACTCGCGACCGGATGTCGTCGCGGATCATCCGGACCGCCCCGATCTCCTGACCCGCCGGGTCGTCGACCGTCCAGTCCTCGTAGCGCTTGCCCGGCACGTAGGGGCACTCGTCGCCGCAGCCCATGGTGATCACGACGTCGGAGAGACCGACCGCCTCGTCGGTGAGCCGGCAGGGCAGGGCCCCCGTCAGGTCGATGCCCTCCTCGCGCATCACCGCCACCGCGGCCGGGTTGATCGCCGTACCGGGGGCGCTCCCGGCCGAGCGCACCTCGATCCGGTCGCCGGCCAGGTGGCGCAGGTACCCGGCGGCCATCTGGGAGCGGCCCGCGTTGTGGACACAGACGAACAAGACTGCCGGCTTCTTGCTCACGGCGATGCCTCGGTGGTCGCGAGGGCTCCCCCGAGCAGGGCGCCGAGGTCGGCGAGCGCCTCGCTGCGGATCCGGTAGTAGACCCACACGCCGCGCTTGGTGCGGTCGAGCAGCCCGACGTCGTGCAGCACCTTGAGGTGGTGGCTGATCGTCGGTTGCGACAGGTCGAAGGCGTCGTTGAGGTCGCACACGCACGCCTCGCCGTCCTCGTGGGAGGCGACCAGGGAGAGCAGCCGCAGGCGCACCGGGTCGGCGAGCGCCTTGAGCAGCGGCGCGATCCGACCGGCCTGCTCGCGGCTCATCGGCTCCTGGGAGAGGGGTGAGCAGCACGCCACAGCCTCGACGGGCGTCAGGGACAGCACAGACTTCGACACGCATCAATATTGACAGACATCGATCTCTGGGGCAATCTCCTTCCATCGACCATCATCAATGTCTGAGGAGCAACCGTGTCCCGGATCCAGCTCGCCCTCAACGTCGACGACCTCGACGAGTCCGTCGCGTTCTATCGCCGTCTGTTCGACGCCGAGCCCGCCAAGGTCCGGCCGGGCTATGCCAACTTCGCGGTCGCGGACCCGCCGCTGAAGCTCGTGCTGATCGAGAACGCCGGTCACGGCGGCAGCCTGAACCACCTCGGCGTCGAGGTGGACGACACCGCGGCGGTGGACGACGTACGACGCCGCCTGGAGACCGAGGGACTCGGCGCCCGGGAGGAGCGCGGCGTCACGTGCTGCTACGCGACCCAGGACAAGTTCTGGGTCGAGGAGGCGCCGAACGACGAGCGGTGGGAGATCTACACCGTCCTGGCGGACAGCGCCACGGCGAGCGCCGCGTCCGAGGAGGACGCCAGCTGTTGCTGCTCCGACGAAGCCGCGGAGCAGACGCCGGCGTGCTGCGCCTCCTGACCGACACGGCGGGACGCCGGCAATGGTCCCGCGGCCACAGGACCGTGGCCCCTGCCCGCCAGGACGACCGCCACGGTTGACTGCAGACCAGAGGCGTCGGGGCCGCGTGCACCAAGCGGGGGAACCCCGCGGCGCTGTCCTTCGCGCCAGACCGGGGTCGCGTCCTCGGCGTCTCTCCTCCTGACGCTGAGCCGACCGGCGGCCCGACCCCGGAGGGGACCTTCTGCCTGTCGCTGGATGACGGCCGACTCCTGTGGCGGAGGTGGTGGTCCCGGCACAGTCGTCAGTGACCGACGACGATGACCGACCGGCCGACCCTGCGAGCCCTGGTCGCCTACGAGTCCCTGTTCGGGAACACCGAACGCGTGGCCCGAGCCGTGGCTGCCGGCCTGCGGCTGGAGGGGCTCGACACCACGGTGGTCAACGTGGCCCACTCCGGAGCCGTGGATCTGACCGACGTCGACCTCCTCGTGGTGGGAGCACCGACGCATGCCTTCTCGCTGAGCCGGCCCGCGACCCGGTACGACGCCGTACGCCAGGGTGGTCGCGATGTCGCCGAAGGCGTCGGCATGCGGGAGTGGCTCCGCACCCTCGACTCCTCGGATCGCCGAAGGCTCGTGGCGACGTTCGACACCCGGATGACCAAGGTGCGCTACCTACCGGCCTGCGCGGCCCGTCGCGCTGCGCGCGAGCTCGCCGAGCACGGTCACACGATGGTCTCCGTCCCGATGGGCTTCCTGGTGAAGGACGTGTCCGGACCGCTCGAGTCCCGCGAGGTCGACCGCGCCATCGCCTGGTCGCCGCCTGGGTGCCTACCTCCACTGAGTGAGCGTTCCCGCTCGGCACTCGGTGACCGCCTCCGACGCGAGGCCCATTGGTCCCTCTTCGACATGGCATGAGGCCCTGTCGCGGGAGGCCACGGCGGACCAGGCTGGAACCCAGTCAACAGCAGGAGAGGTACCCGTCATGAAGGCCGCAGTCGTCACCGGTTTCAGCCAGCCACTCGCCATGCAGGACCGCCCCATCCCCACCCCCGCGCCGGGCCAGGTGCTGGTACGGATGGAGGCCAGCGGCCTGTGTCACACCGACATCCACGCGGCCCACGGGGACTGGCCCGTCAAGCCCACCCCGCCGTTCGTCCCGGGCCACGAGGGCGTCGGCATCGTCGAGGTCCTCGGCGAAGGGGTCACCAACCGCGAGCTCGGTGAGCGCGTGGCGCTGCCGTGGCTGGGCCACGCGTGCGGGCACTGCACGTACTGCCTCCGCGGCTGGGAGACCCTGTGTGAGTCGCAGGAGAACACCGGCTACTCCATCGACGGCAGCTTCGCCGAGTACGCGGTGGCCGACGCCGACTATGTCGTCACCGTCCCCGAGGGCGTCGACCCGCGGGATGCGGCGCCGCTCGCCTGCGCCGGCGTCACGACGTACAAGGCGGTGAAGGTCGCCCACATCCGGCCCACCGAGAAGGTCGCGATCTTCGGCATCGGTGGCCTCGGCCACCTCGCCGTGCAGTACGCCAAGATCGTCGGCGGCACGGTGATCGCGGTCGACGTCGACGACGCCAAGCTCGACCTCGCCCTCGAGCTGGGCGCGGACCACGTGATCAACGCCGGGACGACCGACCCGGTCGCTGCGATCGAGGCACTGGGCGGCTGCGACGTAGCGATCGTCCTCGCGGTGCTCCCTCACGTCTTCGAGGGCGCCTTCGCGTCGCTGCGCCGCGGTGGCCGACTGGTCTGTGTCGGGCTCCCGCCCGAGACCGACGGGCCGATGTCGTTGCCGATCTTCCCGACCGTCCTCAAGGGCATCTCGGTGATCGGGTCGATCGTCGGCACCCGACAGGACCTCGCGGAGGTCTTCGAGCTGCACGCGCTCGGCCGCACCAGGGTCGTCGCCGAGTCGCGCAAGCTCGACGAGGTCAACACGGCGATCGACGACGTACTCAGTGGCCGCGCCACCGCGCGGCTGGTGTTCGAGTTCTGATCGACGTCGAGCGCGAACAACCCCTTGTTGCAAGACGCTTGCAACAAGGGGTTGTTCGCGTTTAATCTGCCGGTATGGCCCTGACCACCGCCGAACCGGCGTCCGAAGCGGCACTCACCCGGTTCCGCCGCGACCTCGGTCCGGCCGACCGGCGCTCCCTGGTGGCCATGGGCGGGTTCATCGTGCTGCTGCACGTCGCCGGCCTCGGGATCCTCTTCGGCTTCGTCACGCCTCAGCACTTCGCCCTCGGCGGCGACCACCCGGTCTTCACCGTCGGCGTGGGCGTCCTGGCCTACACCTTCGGCCTGCGCCATGCCTTCGACGCCGACCACATCGCGGCCGTCGACAACACCACCCGCAAGCTCCTCGCCGACAACACCGACCGCAAGCCGCTCTCGGTGGGCTTCTGGTTCTCCCTCGGCCACTCCACGATCGTCTTCGCCCTCGCCGTCCTGCTGTCGCTGGGCGTGAAGGCGCTGGCCGGCCCGGTCGCCGACGACTCCTCCACGCTGCACTCCGCCACCGGCATCATCGGCGCGGGGGTCTCGGGCGTGTTCCTGTGGGTGCTCGGCCTGCTCAACCTCGTGGTGCTGATGGGGATCCTCGGCGTGTTCAAGCAGATGCGCCGCGGGGAGTACGACGAGGCACAGCTCGAGGAGCAGCTGAACAAGCGCGGCTTCATGAACCGCTTCCTCGGCGGTCTCACCAAGAGCGTGCGCAAGCCGTGGCACATCTACCCGATCGGCGTGCTCTTCGGCCTCGGCTTCGACACCGCCACCGAGGTCGGCCTGCTGGTCCTCGCCGGCGGCGCGGCGGCGTTCAACCTGCCGTTCTACGCGATCCTGGTGCTGCCGATCCTCTTCGCGGCCGGCATGTGCCTGGCCGACACCGTCGACGGTGTGTTCATGAACGTCGCCTACGGCTGGGCCTTCGCCCGCCCGGTCCGCAAGGTCTTCTACAACATCACGATCACCAGCATCTCGGTCGCCGTGGCCCTGATCATCGGCACCATCGAGCTGCTGACCGTGCTGGCCGACCGGGCCCACATCACCTCCGGCCCGATCGCAGCGATCGCCGACATCCCCCTCGACTACGCCGGCTACGGCATCGTCGGGCTCTTCGTCGTGTCGTGGGTGGTGGCGCTCGCGGTGTGGCGGTTCGGCCGCATCGAGGAGCGCTGGAGCTCCGACCTCGCGGGCTAGGGCGGGTCTCCCTAAAGGTAGAGGCCGGTCGCCTCGTCGCCGAGGCGGTCGGCGGCCACCGCGTGCACGTCGCGCTCGCGCATCACGACGTACGTCTCGCCCTGGACCTCGACCTCGGCCTTGTCCTCCGGGTCGAACAGGACGCGGTCCTCGACCTGCACCGTGCGGGCGTGTGGTCCGGCCGCGACGACGCGCGACCAGACCAGTCGGCGCGCGCCCATGCCCGCGGTGGCGGGGATGACGATGCCGCCGGACGAACGACGTTCGCCGCTCTCCCGGTCGACCTCGACGAGGATCCGGTCGTGCAGCATCTTGATGGGCAGCTTGTCGGACACGGCTACCGGCTAGTCCGAAGCGACCTTGCGCACCACCGCGAAGAGCACCACGATCCCGAGGAAGCCGCCGGCGACCTTGAGGATGTTGGTGGTGCGCGGCTGTCCGGTCTGGAGATCCACGAAGTAGCCCTTCACCGTGGTGATCTCGCGCCGCACGATCGTCTTCGGACTGGTGCGGTAGACCAGCTGGTCGATGGTGCCGGCCAGGCGCTCACGCGTGGCTTCCATCTCGGCCTCGAGCGCGCTCGTCTCCTGGGTCACGCCGGAAGGCTAACAAAGTAGGTTCTCGGTCGTGACTCGACTCTCTCCCGGCGCCCCTGCGCCCGACTTCACCCTGCCCACCGACGACGGCTCCACGGTCTCCCTGTCCGACCTCCGAGGCCGCAAGGTGATCGTGTACTTCTACCCGGCGGCGATGACCCCGGGCTGCACGAAGCAGGCCTGCGACTTCACCGACTCCCTCGCCTCCCTGCAGGGCGCGGGGTACGACGTCCTCGGCATCTCGCCCGACTCCCCCGCCAAGCTGGCGAAGTTCCGGGAGCGTGACTCGTTGACGATCACGCTGCTCTCGGACGCCGACCGGACGGTGATGAAGGAGTACGGCGCGTTCGGCGAGAAGAAGCTCTACGGCAAGACCGTCGAGGGCGTGCTCCGCTCGACCTTCGTGGTCGACGAAACGGGCGTGCTCACCCTGGCGCAGTACAACGTCAAGGCCACCGGTCATGTCGCCAAGCTCCGCCGCGACCTCGGGCTCGACTGACCTGACAGCGTCACGACACTGAGTCGACACCATTGCGACGTCACAGTGATGTCGCTATGGTGCGGGGATGCCGTCAACCACGTGGGACCTCCGGGCTCCGTTCCACCTGCTCCGTCGACATCACGACCTGAGACTGCTGCTCTCGGCCGGACTGGTCTCGCTCAGTGGCGACTGGGTGCTCGGCGTCGGCCTGGCCTACTCCGTCTACGCCCTGACCGGATCGACGCTCGCGTCGGCCGCCACCCTCCTGTCGGCGTTCGTGCCGCAGGTGCTGGTCGGCAGCTTCGCGGGCGTCTTCGTCGACCGGTGGGACCGCAAGCGCACCATGGTCGTCACGAACCTGCTCCTCGCCGTCGGACTGCTCCCCCTGCTCCTGGTGTCCGGGGCGGACCGGATCTGGCTCGTGTACGTCGTCCTCGCGTTCGAGTCGGTCCTCGAGGTCTTCTTCGCGCCGGCCGAGCAGGCGTTCCTCCCGCGGGTGGTCGCGGACGAGGACCTGGTGGCCGCGAACGCCCTCAACGGACAGGTACGCAACCTGGCGCGACTCCTCGGGTCCGGGCTCGGCGGCGTCGCGGCGGCGTTCGGTGGCATCACCGCGGTCGCGGTGGCGGACGCCGCCACCTTCCTGGTCGCTGCCCTGCTGATCGCGCGGATCAGGGAGTCGGGGAAGGCGCTGGAGCCTCCCGAGGGGGAGGCGGCCGAGGTGGTCCGCGGCCGACTGGGCGCGCTCGTCGACGAGTGGCGCGCGGGCCTGCGTGCGACCTGGCACACGCCCGTGGTGCGGGCCCTGATCATCTTCACGCTGATCACGAGCGCCGGCGAGGGGATCATGGGCACCCTGTTCGCGCCGTACGTCCGCCACGTCCTCCACAGCGGCGCGCAGGTGTACGGCGTGATCACCGGGGTGCAGGCCATCGGCGGGATCCTCGGAGGCTTCCTCGTCGCCGCCCTGCACGACAGGTGGTCGCCGGTCACCATGCTCGGGGCCGGCGCCGTGGTGTTCGGGCTGGTCGACCTGGCGATCTTCCTCTACCCGCTCCTGTGGGTCTCGCCGTGGCCGGCCGCCGTCGGGATGGTGCTGGTCGGGCTGCCGGGCGCCGTGACGGTCGTCGGGTTCCAGACGCTCCTGCAACGCAACACCCGCGACGCCGAGCGGGGCCGGGTGATGTCGCTGGAGATGCTGGCCGGCTCGGTCACCGTCGTGGTCGGCTCACTCGCGGCCGGGCTCCTCGGCGATCGGATCGGGATCATGCCGGTGCTGGCCGTGCAGGGCGCCGGGTACGTCGTCGCCGGGCTGCTGATGTTCGGGCTCCTCGATCGGTCGGCCGGTCAGACCCCGGCGGAAGCGACCCTAGACTTGCCCGGCACGCGCTCGTAGCCCAACGGCAGAGGCAACGGCTTTAGGTGCCGTCCAGTGAGAGTTCGAATCTCTCCGAGCGCACCTCGCCCCTCCGTTGAGCCGCGCGACCATGTCCGTCGAGGCGCGCCGTATCGTCCCTCGAAGCGCGCCGAACGGCTCCGGGTGCGATCGATCTGGCGCCTGTCACGCGACGTTCTCACGCACCTCAACCGACGATCTCGCGCGGCTCAACGGGAAGGAGGGTCAGGACAGGAGGGCGGCGATCTGGGGGGCGATCTCGCGCAGGGCGCGGCCGCGGTGGGAGATCGCATCCTTGGTGGCTGGGTCCAGCTCGGCGGTGGTGCGGCCGGGGTACTCGGCGGCCTCGAACAGCACGTCGTAGCCGAAGCCGCCGCTGCCCCGCGTCTCGCGGATCACGGTGCCGTCCATCCGACCCTCGACGACGAGCTCGGGCTCCCCCGGCGCGCAGAAGGCGACCGCACAGGCGAAGTGGGCACCGCGTCGTTCCTCCGGTACGTCGTGGAGCTGGTCGAGCAGCAGGGCGTTGTTGCGGTCATCGGACTTCGGAGGGCCGGACCACCGGGCGGAGAGGACGCCGGGCATCCCGTTGAGCGCGTCGACGCAGAGGCCGCTGTCGTCGGCGACGCTCGGCAACCCGGTGGCGACCAGGCCGGCACGCGCCTTCAGCAGCGCGTTGCCGACGAACGTGGGCTGGTCCTCGACCGGTTCGTCGTACGACGTCACGTCGTCGAGGCCGACCACCTCGAGGTCGGGCATGTGCTCGGCCAGGATCCGCCGCATCTCGCCCAGCTTCTTGGTGTTCCGGGACGCCAGGAAGACCCGGCGCCTGTTCGCGTCCGTCGATCCAGTCGAGACCACCGACTAGTCCTCCAGCGCTGCCCGCTGGAGACGGGTCAGCTCGACGCAGCCCTCGGCGGCGAGGTCGAGCAGCGTGTCGAGCTCGGCACGGTCGAACGGCGCACCCTCGGCGGTGCCCTGCACCTCCACGAAGCGACCGTCGCCGGTCATCACCACGTTCATGTCGGTCTCGGCGCGGACGTCGTCGTCGTAGTGCAGGTCGAGGCGCGGCACGCCGTCGATGATCCCCACGCTCACCGCGGCCACCGAGCCGGTCAGTGGCTCGCCCTTGAGCGCACCCTTGGACCTCAGGTGGGTCACGGCGTCGGCGAGTGCGACGTACGCGCCGGTGATCGCCGCCGTACGGGTGCCGCCGTCGGCCTGGAGGACGTCACAGTCGAGGACGATGGTGTTCTCTCCCGAGCGCCTGGTAGTCGATCACCGCGCGCAGCGAGCGACCGATCAGCCGGGAGATCTCGTGGGTCCGGCCGCCGATCCTGCCGCGCACGGACTCGCGGTCGGAGCGGGTGTTCGTGGCGGCCGGGAGCATCGCGTACTCCGCGGTGACCCAGCCCAGACCGGATCCCTTCCGCCAGCGGGGCACGCCCTCGGTGGCCGAGGCGGCGCACAGGACGCGGGTGCGGCCGAACTCGACCAGCACCGACCCGGCGGCGTGGTCGAGCCAGTGGCGGGTGATCGTCACGTGACGCAGGGCGTCGTCGGCCCGTCCGTCGCTGCGGGGGGCGGGGGGCGCGGAGGTCATGGCCCGACCCTAGCCAAGGCCGCCGTCACTCCTGGCCGAGGCCTACTTCACCTCGGCGCGCCGGATCCGCCAGATCCCGATCGCGAGGGGTACGACGAGCCAGATGAACCCGCTCACCGCGAGCTGCGCCCACTGGGTGCCGGTCAGCGGCATGTCGTAGAGCTCGCCCTGCGCCGACTGGAAGTCGATCCACGGCGCGAGATCGGAGAACCACTCCATCAGGGCCGAGCCGAGGGCGAGCAGACCGGGAAGGACGTAGCGGTAGGCGAAGAACACCACGATCGCGGCCGGGGTGTTGAGCAGAAGGCAGGCCAGCGCGAACCCACCGAGCATCGCGAAGGTCTGGTTGATGATGAACCCGAAGAAGCCCGACCAGCCGAACGTCCAGTCGATCGGCGCATCACGCATCGTGCCCAGCAGCAGGTTGCAGATCACGCCCACCACCAGGGCGAAGACGATCACGAAAGCCGTCAGGGCCACGCCGGCGAGCATCTTGGCCAGCACGATCCGCATCCGGCGTGGCTCGAGGGTGAACGTCGTCATCGCCGTCCGCTGGCTCCACTCGCTGGTGACCAGCATGATGCCCAGCACCGGCAGGAGCACCGACGAGACGAACGCCGACACCGCGACGAAGTCGCCGAACGACGCCTCGTCGTCGGGATGCGTTGCCGCGACGATCAGGAAGATCACGTCGGCCAGCAGCAGCCAGGCCGACGGTCACGCCGATCAGCCAGCGACCGGCCCGGGTGTCGGCACTCTTGCGCAGCTCGATGGTGAACAGGCGACCGAAGGGGATCCCTTTCGTGCCGGTGACGTCGAAGGTGAGGGCCGGGGTGCTCATTTGACCTCCGTGCGGTTGATCCGCCACAGCCCGATCGCGAGCGGCAATCCGAGCCAGATCAGGCCCGAGGTCAGCAGGTGGGCCCAATCGCTCCGGTGCATGGTCCCGTCGCTCAGAGGCGCCTGGGCGAAGTCGAAGTCGATCCAGGGCCGCAGGTCGTCGAACCAGCCCATCAGGGCAGCCCCGATCGCGAACGGGATCGGCAGCACGAACGAGTACACGAAGTAGACGACGATCCCGGCCGGCGAGTTGAGGAACAAGGCTCCGAGGGCGAAGCCACTAGCCAGGGCGAGCACGAAGAGCAAGAAGTAGGTGAGGACCAGCTTGCCCACGCTCCCCCACACGACCGCGTTGCCCGAGAAGGCGCCGTAGAGGACGTTGGTCAGGGCGCCGAGCGCGATGCCGATCACCACGCCAAGACCGAGAGGATGAACAGGCTGACCATCTTGGCGAGCACCACCCGCATCCGGGACGGCTCCAGGGTGAAGGTCACCATCGCCGTGCGCTGGCTCCACTCGCTGGTGATCGACAGCACCCCGAGGACCGGCAGCAGGATGCCCATCGGGGTATTGGTGCCCTGCAGGAAGTCGACGAAGGTCGGGTGGAGGTCGTTGCCCAGCACGACCGCCATCTGGATGACCAGCACCAGCAGCGTCAGCGCCACGATGGAGATCAGCAGCCAGCGACCGGCCCGGGTGTCGGCGAGCTTCCGCAGCTCGACGCGGATCAGGCGCCCGAACGGCACCCTGCTCGTCGAGGCGACGTCGAGGGTCATCGTCGTTGCGGTCATCCCGGACGCCCCTGTACGGCGGGCTGGCTGACGTCCTCGCGGGCGGTGTCGGCGGTCAGCTCGAGGAACAGGTCCTCGAGGCCACCCTCGTTCCCGGCGCGGAGGTCGGTGAGGACGATCTGCTGGTCGGCGGCCACCCGACCGACGTCGACCGGCTCGGCGGTGACGCGGAGCCCCCCACCCGCCTGGTGCACCTGGTAGCCCTTCTGGGCCAGCGCCTCGCTGAGCTGCTGGTTGTCGAGCCCGGTGACCAGGGTGGTCGTGGCTCCGCCCGAGGCCTGGCTCAGCAGCTCGTCGCGGGTGCCACGTGCCACGATCTTGCCGTTGCCGATCAGGATCATCTCGTCGGCGATCTGCTCGACCTCGTGCAGCAGGTGACTGGACAGCAGCACGGTGCCGCCGCGATCGGCGTACCCCTTGAGGAGCCCGCGCATCCAGCGGATGCCGGCCGGGTCGAGCCCGTTGGCCGGCTCGTCCAGGATCAGCACGGACGGGTCGCCGAGCAGTGCGTGCGCGATGCCGAGACGCTGCCGCATGCCCAGCGAGTAGTTGCGGACGCGACGCTTGGACTCCTTGGCGTCCAGCGACACCAGGTCGAGCATCTCGTCGACCCGGGTGCTCGGCAGGCCCATGGTGCGAGAGCCGATCTCGAGCACTTCGCGCCCGGTGCGCCCCGCGTGCTGCGCGGAGGCGTCGAGCAGGACACCGACGTGACGGCCCGGGTTGGGGATCTGCGGGTAGTGCAGGCCGCCGATCGTCACCTCCCCGTGTGTCGCCGGTGTCAGACCGACCATGACGCGCATGGTCGTGGTCTTGCCCGCGCCATTGGGTCCGAGGAAGCCGGTGACCGTACCCGGCCGACACTCGAAGCTGATGTCGTTGACTGCGATGAAACTCCCGTAGGCCCTGGTGAGCCCTTCCACCTTGATCATGGGCACAGCCTGCCCCATGCGGCGACAGGAATCACATCAGGGATGACCCTGAGACGTCAGCCGAGCGTGTACGACGCGCCGGGAACGGCCGCGGTCGCCTCACCGTCGTACACCGATTTCGCCTCGGCCAGCATGTCGGCGGCGTCGTACCACGGGGGCACGTGGGTGACCACGAGCCGCGGGACACCGTTGCGAGCGGCGATGCCCCCGGCATCACGGCCGGTCAGGTGCAGGTCGTCGGGATTCTCCTCGCCGTGGCGGAACGACGCCTCGGCCAACAACAGCCCGGCGCCCTCGGCCAGGCGATCCAGCGCAGTGCACGGGCCGGTGTCGCCGGTGTAGGCGAGCGTCCGGCCGTAGGCGGTCACCCGCAGCCCGTACGCCGGCACGGGGTGCGCCACGGGCACCGGCTCGACCACGAACGGTCCGACCGGGACCGGCTCGTCGTACTCGTGGAAGTCGAACTCGCTGGTCATCCCGTGCGCCGCGGGGAGGTCGTAGGCGCGCGACATCCGCTCAGCGACGCCGGCAGGACCCCAGACCGGGATCGGAGGCAGGGCGCCGCCGGGGTGGTACTTGCGAAAGACGTAGTAGCCGCACAGGTCCATGCAGTGGTCGGGGTGGAGGTGGCTGAAGAACACGGCGTCGACGGTCTCGGGGTCGGCGTACCGCTGAAGCGCGCCGAGCGCTCCGCTGCCGAGGTCGAGGAGGATCCGCCAGGTGCGGCCGTCGGGGTCGTCGGCCTCGACGAGGTAGCAGCTGGCAGCGGAGTCGGGGCCGGCGAAGGACCCCGAGCAGCCGACGATGGTGAGCCTCATGCCGGTGATGTTCATGCCAGACCGCCGGCGAACTGGGCTGCCATCGCGAGCTCCGGCCCGAGGAAGCGACGGCCGATGTGCTCGAACTCGTCGGGCGCACCGGTGGTGAGGAAGGAGTACGACGGCTCGCCGCCGTCGCGCATCAGGTCACTGCCGACGAGCAGCTTGTAGACGTCCTTGGCGCACTCCTCGGCGCTGCTGACCAGGGTCACGTCGTCACCGACGACGTAGGAGATCACGCCGGTGAGCAGGGGGTAGTGGGTGCAGCCGAGGATCAGCGTGTCGACCCCGGCGACGACCAGCGGGTCGAGGTAGTCGTGAGCGACGGCGAGGAGCTCGTCGCCGCCGGTGACTCCTTCCTCGACGAAGTCGACGAACCGGGGGCAGGCGCGGGTCGTGAGCGTGACCTGCGGGGCGGCGGCGAACGCGTCGTCGTAGGCGAGGGACTCGGCGGTGGCCCGGGTGCAGATGACGCCGATCCGGCCGTTGCGGGTGGCCGCGACCGCACGCCGGGTGGCGGGGAGGATCACCTCGACGACGGGTACGTCGTACCGCTCGCGTGCGTCGCGGAGCATCGCCGCGCTGGCGGAGTTGCAGGCGATCACCAGCGCCTTGACGCCCTGGTCGACCAGGTGGTCGAGGCACTCGAGGGCGTACTCACGCACCTCGCCGATCGGCTTGGGGCCGTAGGGCTGGCGGGCGGTGTCGCCGAGGTAGACGATCGACTCGTGGGGCAGCTGGTCGATCACGGAGCGGGCCACGGTCAGTCCGCCGAACCCCGAGTCGAAGATGCCGATCGGGGCATCAGAGGTCGTTCGGGGCACAAACGGACACGCTAGGTGGTCGGAGGGACACTCCGCACTCCGACGCGACCGATGTCACGCCCGAACCGCCTCGGGACGCCAGGCAACCGCTCGTTGAGGAGGGGCCGTCCGCCCGCTCGTTGAGGAGGGCGCCCCGGCGCCCGTCTCGAAACGCGGTGACGCGACCGCACACCTCGGGGTGGTTTCGAGACGCCCGCGAGCGCGAGCTCCTCGACCACCGAGAGGCCCTACTCGAACAGCTTCGCCTGGGGCGGCCCGAAGGAGGGGTCGACGCCGTCGAAGAGGCTGCTCACGGACTCACCCGCGTGCACCCGCGCGATCGCCTCGGCGAAGAGCCCGGCGACGCTGCGCACCTTCAGCTCCGGCCACCCCGAGGGCGCGGGCACGGTGTCGGTGGTGACCACCTCGGTGATCATCGGGTGCTGGCGCAGTCGCTCGACAGCCTTGCCGACGAACAGACCGTGGGTGCACGCGACCGCGGCGCCCGTGCAGCCCGTGTCGGCGAGCCGGTCGAGCAGCTCCACGATCGAGCCGCCGGTGGCGATCTCGTCGTCGAGGACGATCGCCCGCTTGCCGTTCACGTCACCGACGATCGAGTCGATCACGACGCGGTCGTCGGCAAGGCGGCGCTTGCTGCCGGCCGCCACGTTGAGGCCGAGAAGCCGGGAGAACTGGGTCGCAGTCTTCGCGTTGCCGAAGTCGGGAGAGACCACGATCGCGTCGGAGAGGTCCTGAGCCAGGAAGTGGTCGGCCAGGATGCCGAGCGCCGTGAGCTGGTCGACCGGGACCGAGAAGAAGCCGTGCACCTGGGGCGCGTGCAGCGTCATCGTCATCACCCGATGCACGCCCGCAGTCGCCAGCAGGTCGGCCACCAGGCGGCCGCCGATGGAGATGCGGGAGGCGTCCTTCTTGTCGGACCGGGCGTAGGAGTAGAAGGGGATCACCGCGGTGATGGACGCCGCGCTGGCACCGCGTGCCGCGTCGATCATCAACAGGAGCTCCATCAGGTGCTCCTGTGTGGGCGGCACGAGCGGCTGCACGATGTAGACGTCGCGCTGGCGGCAGTTGGCCTGGAGCTGGGCCTGGAGACAGTCGTTGCTGAAGCGGGTCATCTCCACCGGGGACAGCGGAACGTCGAGGTCGTCGCAGATGGCCTTGGCCAGTGGTCGGTGTGCGGAACCGCTGAAGACGACGACGTTGCTGTCGGGCACTGACACTCCACAGGGGCTGGGCCGGGCGGGTCGGGCTCAGGGTAACCCGCCGCCGGTGGGAGGGACAGGGTGCGTTCACCACAGGTATCAGCGACCGCGGACCGGTCTCCTGGTCAGACATGCGACTCACTTCCATCCTGACCACGACCACTGCCGCGGCCGCCTCGGTGGTGCTGCTCACGGGACCTGCGCTGGCCCAGCACATCAGCGGCACGAGTGCGGACGACCACCTGCAGGGCAGCTCCCAGCGCGACACCATCCGCGGCCACCAGGGCGACGACGTGATCGCTGGCCGCGGAGGACCGGACCTGCTGTTCGGCCAGTCGGGCGACGACCTGCTGCGCGGCGGGGCCGACCGCGCCCGGGACCTGCTCGACGGCGGCCCCGGCGATGACCGGCTGTTCGGCGGACCTGGCGGGGACTTCTTCCACGGCGGCACCGGCGACGACGTCGTCCGGGCGGGCAGCGGGAACGACCAGCTCGAGACCATCCAGGGCGACGACACGATCTTCATGGGCGCCGGCAACGACGAGCTCAGCTTCCTGACCGACGACGACGCGCGCGCCGTGATCGACTGCGGCAGCGGCCACGACGT
Organism: uncultured Actinomycetota bacterium; assembly: GCA_963833775.1. GTDB lineage: Bacteria > Actinomycetota > Actinomycetes > Propionibacteriales > Nocardioidaceae > Nocardioides. The sequence goes on from CAWHZH010000015.1 coordinate 951,570, forward strand.
CGTCAACTACCTCGGGGCGATCGACACCACCGACGTCATCCGGGCCAACTGCGAGGACGTCAACGCCAACACGTCAGATTGAGAGCGGCGCGCCCACCGGCTCGGCCTCCGGGTCGGTCGATCAAGAGCGCCTGGCGAGCAAGCTCGCGCGGCGCTGAACCCCGTCGGCAGCGATGGACGGAGTCCATCCCTGCCGACCTATCAAGAGTGCCTGGCGAGCAAGCTCGCTGCGGCACTTCGCTCTGCCGTTACTCCTGGACTTCGTCCAGGAGTAACGGCTCCGCTCATGCCCAGAGCTGGCCGTCGAGGCGGTCCCCCGCCTCGTCGATGGTGCCCTCGTACGCGCCCGTGGAGAGGTACTTCCAGCCACCGTCGGCCACCACGAAGGCGATGTCGGCACGCTCGCCGGCACGGACCGACTTCGCGGCCTGGGCGAGCGCGGCGTGCAGGATCGCCCCCGTCGAGATGCCGGCAAAGATGCCCTCGCCGTCGAGCAGCTCACGCACCCGGCGTACGGCGTCGCGCGGCCCGACCGAGAAGCGCGCGTCGATCAGCGTCTCGTCGTACAGCTCGGGGACGAACCCCTCGTCGAGGTTGCGCAGTCCGTAGACCAGCTCGCCGTACCTCGGCTCGGCGGCGACGATCCGCACCTCGGGCTTGTGCTCGCGGAAGAACCGGCCCACGCCCATCAGGGTGCCGGTGGTGCCGAGTCCGCCCACGAAGTGGGTGACCTCGGGCAGGTCGGCGAGGATCTCGGGCCCGGTGCCCTCGTAGTGGGCGAGGGCGTTGGCGGGGTTGCCGTACTGGTAGAGCATCACCCAGTCGGGATGCTCGGCCGCCATCGCCTTGGCGACGCGGACCGCCTCGTTGGAGCCGCCCGCGGCCGGCGACGACACGATCTCGGCACCCCACATCCGCAGCAGCTGGCTGCGCTCAGCCGAGGTGTTCTCGGGCATCACGCAGACCAGGCGGTAGCCGCGCAGCCGGGCGACCATGGCGAGCGAGATGCCGGTGTTGCCGCTGGTCGGCTCGAGGATCGTGCAGCCCGGCCGGAGCAGCCCGTCCTTCTCGGCGTGCTCGACCATCGCGAGGGCGGCGCGGTCCTTGATGGAGCCGGTCGGGTTGCGGTCCTCGAGCTTGGCCCACAGGCGTACGTCGGGGCTCGGCGAGAGCGTCGGCAGCCCGACCAGCGGGGTCCCGCCGACCGAGCTCAGCAGATCGTCGAAGCGCATGACACCAGGATGTCACCCGGGCTGCGCGACCGGTCCGCCGTATCAGCGCAGGAAGAACTCCGGGTCGAAGTCCTCCAGAGCGATGATCCGCACACGTGGCAGGGAGACGTTGAACGCCTTCACGTCGTGCTCCAGGTCGTGCAGGGAGACTCCGGCGGCGCCGGTCAGCTGGGCGCTGATGAACTCGCGGAAGCCGATCACGCCGACCCTTCGGTCCTCGGTGAGCAGCGCCTGCACCTGGGGCACGAAGTCGGCGTCGTGGCTGCAGAGCAGGACGTCGGCGTCCTTCCCGATCAGCGCGTCCAGGGTGCGCTGGATCCCGATGTCGACGACCTTCTGGTCGGCACGGCCCGCGAGCGGGATCGGCCGGTAGTCGAGGGCCAGCAGCGCCTGCACGAAGCCGATCGGCATGTGCCCGGCAGAGGCGTTGAGGAAGAAGAGCCCGGTGACCGGTTGGTCCCACAGCGACTCGGCGTACTTCAGCACCCGCTCCCAGCGCGGCCGCTCCTCGGGCTCGGGGCGGCGGGAGAGGACGCTGCCGCCGAGCGTGGCGTCGAGGTTCTCGCCGTCGACGAGCACGAAGGTACGTCGCGGCGAGGTCGTCTCCATCCCGGCACTCTAGGGCCGGGCGGAACGACGGTGCATCAGCCTCCGGCGACGGCGGGCAGGACGACGACCTGGTCGCCGTCGGTGAGTGGTGCCTCGAGCCCACCCAGGAAGCGCACGTCCTCGTCGTTGACGTAGACGTTGACGAAGCGCCGCAGGTCGCCGCCCTCGACCAGCCGGTCCTTGAGACCGGGATGGTTCGCCTCCAGGTCGTCGATCAGCGCGCTCAGGCTGCTGCCGCTGGCCTGCACCGACTTCTGGTCGTCGGTGTAGGTGCGCAGGATGGTCGGGATCCGGACCTCAACGGGCATCTGGGTCTCCTCGGGTGGTGGGGCTGGCGGAGAGGGAGTCGACCACGGTGACCTCTTCCTCGGTCACCTCGCCGTCGACGATCCGATACGACCTGAACTCCACAGGGCCGTCGTTATTCCCGTGCTCCCGGGTGCCGACCAGCACGTAGTGGGCCTTCGGCTCCATCGCCAGGCCGATGTCGGTCCGGCTCGGGTAGGCCTCGGTGGCCGTGTGGGAGTGGTAGACCACGACCGGCTCCTCGTCGCGGGCGTCCATGTCCTGGTAGAGCCGGAACAGGTCGGTGGAGTCGAACTCGTAGAAGGTCGGGCTGCCGGCGGCGTTCACCATCTCGACCAGGCGCTCGGGGCGGTCGCTGCCCTCGGGACCGGCGACGACGCCGCAGGCCTCGTCGGGGTGGTCGCGCTTGGCGTGCGCGACGATCCCGTCGTACGTCGCACGGTCGAGGATGAGCACGCGCCCAGGTTAGAGGGACGGATCGCACCGCTGACGCCCCGGCTCGGTGGTCGGGCGGAGTCGAGACGTGGTGGTCGAGCGGAGTCGAGACTTGGTGGTCGAGCGGAGTCGAGACTCACACCTCGGTACGTCGACGCACCACCTCGACCGGGACCCCACCGAGCCCCAGGCGGTAGCGGACGTGGTCGGCGTACTCGGCCAGCTTGTCCCACAGTGCCGCGTGAGCCGACCACGGGAGCGGGTCGGCGCCGTGGTACCAGCTGTCACCGAAGGAGATCCAGACCGGGGACCAGTCGGCCGCTTCGTCCCAGTCGCCACGCTTGGCCTCGACCAGGCGCCTGCGCACCTGGAAGGCCATCCGCGGCCCGTCGGGGCAGCCCGGCGTCGTCGCGATCGGCCAGACCCACAGGTCGAGGGCGGCAAGGTCGAGCTCGAGGTCGCGCAGCACTCCGGGGTCGACCAGGACGGTCGCCACGTTCACGTGCGGACGGCGCATGCCCACGAACGCTACCCACGACCGGCGACATCTGACGAGGGATCCGAGCAGATCGGTAGGGCCTCCTCCGGTCTAGCCCGCCTCGCGCTCGGCCTCGCTGGCCCACGCGGGTCCGAGGTCGCTGGGGAACGCCGGGGACCCCGAGACCTCGACCTGGCGCGCCAACGGAGTGAGCTCGTCGACGAAGATGCTGGCCATCGCCTCGATCATCGGCCGGCTGAACCCGTCGCCGTCGGTGTCGAGGAACAGCACCAGTCCGCCCTCGTGCACGCTCGGGCCGACGATCCACTCCACCAGTCCGTCCTCCCCAGGATCTTCTCGACCGTCCATGGTGACGTGGAACAGACGCGTGGCGACCCGACGCAAGGCGAGACCGACCTCGTCGGGGACGTCGCTGTCGCTGTGCACCTCGTGATCGAGTCGGACCCGGAACGCGGGCTCACCGTCACGCGACAGGACCTGCTCGTCAGCGGCAGGGCACTCACCGGGGTGGACCACGCGTGGTGGACCCGCGCCCATCACCGTCTTGACCCCCTGCTGGTCGAAGATCTGCTCAGCTACTGTCACCGAACCCGCCACGGCCTCGCTCCTCGCTGCTCTGACCGACCACCGGGTCGATCGGCCGACCGACACTCTAGGTTTCCAAGGGGTCAGCCCGCGGTGAAACGGGCCGCCTGCTCGTCGGACAGGGCCGCTTCGATGCGCTCGGCCATGGACTGCGCCATCTCCGGGAGGGCCTCACGGTGGACCCAGGCCACCTCGATCGACTCGTCGTCGGCCACGTGCGCATCGCCCGCGAGCCAGGTGCAGGCGAAGGTCAGGTCGAGGTAGATGGCGAGGTCGCCGTTGGCGTGGGTGATCGGGCCATGGACCGAGGTCGCGGCCAGCCGGTCGACCCGGGCCGTCACCCCGGTCTCCTCGAGCACCTCGCGGACCGCCCCGACCGCGGGCTCCTCGCGCGGCTCGAGGATGCCGGTGACCGGTGTCCATGCGTGATTGTCCGCACGCTGCACCAGCAGGATCTCCTCGGAGCCCGGGGCACCACGTCGTACGACGGCGGTCACCCCCGGCAGCCACAGCTCCCGATGCCCGATCAGGCGGCGGAGGTCGACGACGAAGTCCGGGATCGGCACGGGCCGACCCTACGTCGGCACCCCTGGACTGACGTGTGCCCCGGGACCGCGCGGGTCCCGGGGCACACGGAGTGCGGTGCAGGTGGGGCTCAGGGCAGGAAGTACATCGGGTTCGGGATCTTGAAGGTCCGGTCCGCGAAGCCGCCGGTCAGGTCGCTGAACTGGTCACCGAAGTTGGCGACGATGTCGGCACCGAGGTCCTTCTCGATGTGCTGACGGGTGAGCGACTTGTACTGGATCGTCGTACAGGTGAACTTCGTCCCGTTCGGCGGGTTGGCCGGGTCGGGGACCACGCAGCTGCTCAGCCACGGCTGGGTGGCAGCGGTCGTGTCCTTGAGGAACACGTGGCTCGGGTCCACGTCGTAGCCCGCGGCCTTGAGGTTGGCGAGCGTGCCGTCCTTCTGCGCGAGCGGGCGGCCGGTCAGGAAGTAGACCTGGTAGCCCTTCGCCTCGGCGGCCTTCTCGAGGTCGACCATGCCGGGCACGGCCGGGAAGACGTCGGCCGAGCCGGCGTTGACGAAGAACCCGTTCGTGGTCGGGTTGAACACGAAGTTGCTGTAGATCTCGTAGCTGAACGTGTTCAGGGTGGTGTCGTCGATGTCGAAGAGGATCGACGGTGCGCCGGAGAAGTGACCCTGGTGGTGGTGCCGGTTCTTCTGGTGCGCCAGGAACTTGCCGGCGTCGGAGGCGATGCCCTCGACCTCGTGGGCGTAGGCACTGTCGGCACCGAACTGGTGGAGCTTCTGGGTGGAGGTGTCACCGGCGAAGGTGACGTCCTGGCCGGCGGGCACCGGGTCGTCGATGTTCGTGGTGGTGTCGCCGTAGTAGGCCTTGATGGCCGTCTTGACCTGGTCGATGTTCTGGATCTGGTCCGCGCTGGTCGGCGCCGCGGGCGGCGCGGGGACCGCCCCGTGGCCGTGGCCCCCGTGTGCGAGGGCGAGACCGGGCAGGGTGAGCGCGGCGGTGACCGCGGCAGCAGCGAGAGCGACGCTTGCGGTGCGCGCCGGACGCTTGAGAGACAGGTGCTTCACAGGGGATCCTCCGAGTGGGTGGTGATGTCGACCGTCACCCAAACACGGGGGGGACCTCCACCACAAGGCCGTCGCATGGCCATGACAAGGCCGGAGGGTGACGACTTCGAAACCCTCAGCCGAGGGCGTCGACGAGAGTCTCCTGAAGCAGCCCGATCCAGTCGTAGATGTCGTGGGCCTGAGCGCGCGGGTCGTCGTCGGGCAGCGCCGCCCAGTAGGCGTCGTCGCCCTCCTCGACCTCCAGCCGGGTGGCCAGGGCCAGGCGCAGGTCGGTGAACGACTTGAGCCAGACCAGGGCCGTCTCCTGGTCCAGCTCGACGTCGATCACCAGTCGCTGCTCGCCCAGCTGGGGCGGGAGCCCCGCCTCCTCGAGCGTGTCGATGATCGTCGCCGCACCGACCGCCTTGCCGTCGCGGAGCGCACCCTCGGTGAAGCGGCGGAACTCTGCCGCGGCCTCGTCGTTCTCGACGTACGCCGAGGGGAACAGGCGGGCGAGGACCGGGTCGTCGGGCTCGGTGGTCGGGCCGTCGAAGCTGAGCATCGCCTCCAGCGGATCGGCGTGCTCACGCGGCACGGCCGCCTCGTTGCGGAGCAGCTCCACGAGCTGGGAGGCCAGCGAGCGCAGGAGGTCGGCCTCGAAGCCGGAGAAGGTGGCGATGATCCGCCCGCTCCGACGGTGTCGGGTGAAGCCGCTCATCGGATGCTCACTGCTTCTCGAGGGTGGCCCACAGGCCGTACTCGTGCATCGCCTGCACGTCGCGCTCCATCTCCTCGCGGGACCCGTTGCTGACCATCGACTTCCCGTCGTTGTGGACCTCGAGCATCAGCTTCTCCGCCTTCTTCTGGTCGTAGCCGAAGTAGGTGCGGAAGACGTAGGTCACGTAGCTCATCAGGTTGACCGGGTCGTTCCACACGATCGTCACCCAGGGTTTCTGCGTGAGCGTGATCTCGTCAGGAGTGAGGTCAGGCTCGACCTCGACCGGGCTCGTGGTCGCCATCCGCCCATCGTGGCACAGGCCGCCCGGCGCTCCCGGCCTCTCGGCGGCGCCACACGCCGGGGCCATACCCTGGGCTCCGTGCGTGCGTCGACTGCCCTGCTGACCGATCACTACGAGCTGACCATGCTCCAGGCGGCGCTCGGCTCCGGCACCGCACACCGCCGCTCGGTCTTCGAGCTCTTCCCGCGCCGCCTCCCGGAGGGGCGCAGGTACGGCGTCGTGGCCGGGGTCGGTCGCGCGCTCGACGCGATCGAGGACTTCCGCTTCGACGACGCGACGCTCGAGACCGTGCGCGACGTCGTGGACGACCGCACCTGCGAGTGGCTCGCCTCCCACCGGTTCGAGGGCGACATCTGGGGCTATCCCGAGGGCGAGATCTACCTCCCCCACTCCCCGCTGGTGGTGGTCGAGGGGACCTTCGCCGAGGCGGTGCTGCTCGAGACCCTGCTCCTGTCGATCTACAACCACGACTCCGCGATCGCCTCGGCAGCCTCGCGGATGACCAGCGTGGCCGGCGACCGGCCCTGCATCGAGATGGGGTCGCGACGTACCCACGAGGAGGCCGCGGTGGCGGCCGCCCGTGCGGCGTACGTCGCCGGCTTCGCGACGAGCTCCAACCTCGCGGCCCGTCAGCGGTACGGCGTACCGACGGCCGGGACGAGCGCCCACAGCTTCACGCTGCTGCACGACTCGGAGTCCGACGCGTTCCGGGCCCAGGTTGCCTCGCTCGGGGCCGGGACGACGCTGCTGGTCGACACCTACGACATCCGCGAGGCGGTCCGGGCCGGGGTGGAGATCGCCGGGCCGGAGCTCGGTGCGGTCCGCCTCGACTCCGGCGACCTCGGCGAGCTCGCCCGGGAGGTGCGTGCCCAGCTCGATGACCTCGGCGCGACGCGGACCCGGATCGTGGTCACCAGCGACCTGGACGAGTACGCCATCGCGGCGCTCGCATCGGCTCCCGTGGACGCGTACGGCGTGGGCACGCAGCTGGTGACCGGCTCCGGCCACCCGACCTGCGGCTTCGTCTACAAGCTCGTCTCGCGTGCGGACGACGACGGCGCGATGGTCTCGGTCGCGAAGCGGAGCATCGACAAGGTCTCGATCGGCGGCCGCAAGTACGCCCTGCGGCGGCGGTCCGCCGCAGGGGTGGCGGAGGCCGAGGTGATCGGCGTCGGGGAGTCTCCGGTCGACGACGGCGACGACCGGTCGCTGATGGTGCCGCTGGTGCGCGACGGCGAGGTCATCGGACGCGAGACCCTCGAGCAAGCCCGGACCCGCCACGTGGCGGCCCGCGCCGAGCTGCCACAGGCGGCCCAGCAGATGTCCCGCGGCGAGCCCGTCATCCCGACCATCTTCGTGTGAGGACACCATGGCCCTGCTGACCTGCGACTTCTTCTCCGACTCGCTCCAGGTGGGCACGTCGATGACGGTGGTGCTGCCCCAGCAGATCGAGGAGCAGATCGGCGTCACGGCCGACGGGCCGAGCGGCCCGCCACCACTCCTCTACCTGCTGCACGGTCTCTCCGACGACCACACCTCCTGGAACCGCTACACCGCCATCGCCCGGTACGCCGAGAAGGCGGGACTCGCCGTGGTGATGCCCGCCGTGCATCGCAGCTTCTACACCAACGAGGCGCAGGGCCATCGCTACTGGGACTTCGTCTCCGAGGAGCTGCCCGGCATCGTCCACGAGTTCTTCCGCGTCACCGACCAGCCCGAGGAGACGTTCGTGGCCGGCCTGTCGATGGGCGGGTACGGCGCGCTCAAGCTCGCCCTCACCCACCCCGAGCGGTACGCCGCAGCCGCCTCTCTGTCGGGCGGCCTCGAGCTGCGCACACTCATGCTCCTCCCCGAGCGCGGCGACCTGCTCCGTCGTGTCTTCGGAGGCACGGTGACCGACGACAACGACGTCTTCACCCTGCTGCAGCAGGCCTCCGGCGTACCTCCGCTGTATCTGGGGTGCGGCACGGAGGACGTGCTGCTGCCGGGCACCCAACGCTTCGCCGACGAGGCGACGGCCGCGGGACTCGACGTGACCCTCGACCTGCGCCCCGGGATCCACGAGTGGGCGGTCTGGGACCCGATGATCGCCGACGTGATCGCCTGGCTCCCGCTTCCGGGGCGGCCGCCTCTGGCGGAAAACGCGGAACAAATCGGCTGATCCGGGCCTCAACGCGACGATTGTTCCGCGTTTTCTTCGGCCAGCCCCAGCCGTCGCATCAGCCGCTGTTGGCCGGCGCCCGAGAACAGGGACTCGCGCAGCAGGTCGTGCCAGGCCTCGATCCGCGCCGGCTCATGGGGTCGCCCGAGGGCGCGATCTGCGTCCCGCAGGATCGACAACGCACCGAAGAGGACGTCCTCCTTGGTGTAGCCACGTCGTTCGAACCCAGCGTCGGAGATCCGACCGACCCGCCTGAGATCGCGGCGCTGCCGACGTCGCGAAAGATGATCCGACCCGTCGTACTCGGGCAGCCGAGTCGTGCCGAGGATCCGGAGATCCGCTCGGGCGACGGGGTCGCCTGCCTCGTCGAGCACGACGTACTGGGGCTCGACTGCGACGTCACAGGTCCGGTGGAGAATCCGGAGCAGCGCTTCGAAGATGGACTCGGGCCGCCCGTCCATCAACGGAATCGCCCGCCGAAGCAGGGGCGATCCACGTCGTCGCTGCCGGGAGACCGCCACCAGCTGGGCTCGGGTGACGTCCCCCGCGTGCAGGGCCGCGTCCCCCAGGACCACCACGTCCAGGAGGCCGAGGTCGCGAGCACACGCGAGCAGCACCTCCGCGGGCGGCATCACCCGTACGCCGTCGACGAGCTCCCATCTCGTGAGTACGTCGTGCCGGCAGACCGCCAGCCCGGCGCGGTCGATGCGGTCCGCCCGCCCGGAGGCGACGAACAGCGGGAGGTGGTCGGGCAGGGGTGGGACCCACCAGCGACGCAGCACCGCCGCGGTCAACCCGGTGAACGACGACCAGAAGGGCAGCACCAGCTGCCAGGCCTGCAGCCGGGCTGAGAGGTCATCCGCCAGATCGGCGCGCACGTGCGCGCCGTACGTCACCGGCGTCCAGCCCGGACCCGGCCAGCGGCCCCATCTGATCTCGTCCTCCGGCATCTCCCCAGGGTGGCGCTCGGAGTCTCCTGGCACGCGCGGGTCGGTGCGGGCTGTGGAGAAGGGCTCGCGCCACCTCTCCGTCTCCCTCGGGAAAACGCGGAACAAATCGCCCGTTGAGGCGGCAGAGCACCGAATTGTTCCGCGTTTTCCCGACCAGGGCGGCCCCAGACCCGGGCGCGCGTCAAGTGGACGTCACCAGCGCAGCGGGGAGCCGCGCCGTCGGGCCGGGTCGGGACCCCGATAATCTCAGGGCATGACGCGTGCGCTGATCGTCGTCGACGTTCAGAACGACTTCTGTGAGGGCGGTTCGCTGCCCGTGAGCGGCGGCGCCCGCGTGGCCGGTGAGATCGGCCAGCTGCTCCACCACTGGACCCGCCAGGACGACCACGCACCGGGGTACGACGTCGTCGTCGCCACCAAGGACCACCACGTCGACCCGGGCCCGCACTGGGCCCGCGAGCCCGACTACGTCGAGTCCTGGCCGGTGCACTGCCGGGTCGGCACCGACGGCGAGGCGTTCCATCCCAACCTCGACCCCCAACCCTTCGACGCGATCTTCCTCAAGGGCGAGCACGCGGCGGCGTACTCCGGCTTCGAGGGGCGTACGACGAGTGGCGTGGCCCTCGCGGACTGGCTCCGCAAGCGCGGGGTCGAGCGGGTCGACATCTGCGGGATCGCCACCGACTACTGCGTGCGCGCCACGGCTCTCGACGCGCGGATCGAGGGCTTCGACACCCGGGTGCTCACCGAGATGTGCGCCGGTGTCGCCCCCGAGTCCAGCGCGGCCGCCCTCGACGAGATGCGGGCCGCCGGCGTCAGTCTGGGCTGAGCTCGGCCAGCGGGCCCTCGATGAACGGTGCCATCGACTGGGCCACCGACACCAGGCCGGTCATCGGCCGGATCATCACGCGGAACTCCTTGACCAGCCCGGCCTCGTCGAGCGAGACGAAGTCCGCACCCTCGAGCTCGCGCCCGCCGACCGACGCGGTGAACATCAGCACGTGCCCGCGACCGTCCTCGTCGGTGAAGGTCTGCCCGTACCTGAAGTCCTCGAAGACGTCCATCGCCGCACGGAGGAAGACCATCGTGGCGGCCCGCCCGCCGTACGGCTTGAAGAGCGCCGGGCTGTAGAACACCACGTCGTCGGCGAGAAACGCGTCGACCGCGTCGGGATCCCTCGCCTCCAGGGCCTTGCGCAACTGCTCCATCACTCCCCCTCGAAGTCCGGGGCCCGCCGCTCGGCGAACGCCCGCATTCCTTCCGCCGCATCGCTGGTGCGCAGCAGCAGCGTCTGCCCGGTGCGCTCACGCTCGAGCGCCGCGTCCAGACCAGCGTAGGCGGCCGCGTTGACCGCCCGCTTGGTCGCGGCCTGTCCCAGCGGCGCCCCGGTGGCCAGCCGCGCGACCACGTCCGCGACGACGACCTCGAACCCGTCGTCGTCGGCGAGATGGCTGACCAGCCCGGCGTCGTACGCCTCACGTCCGGTGAGGGGCTCGGCGAGCAGGGCCATCCGCATCGCCCGGGCCCGGCCGATCGACGCTGCCACGGAGGCGCTCGACCCGCCGTCGGGCATCAGCCCGATCCGGGCGAACGCCAGCAGGAACGTCGACGACTCCGTCGCCACCGCCAGGTCACAGGCGAGCGCGATCGAGCACCCCACCCCGGCGGCCGGTCCGTGCACTGCCGCTAGGACGGGCTTGTCGAGCAGGGTGATCGCCCGGATGATCCGGTTCGCCCGGTCGAGCGCGCGCACGTCGAGCTGCATCGGCCCTTCGGCGCCGGCGATGTCCGCTCCCGCGCAGAACGCGCGACCCGCACCACGGAGCACCACGACGCGGAGGCCGTCGTACGTCGCGGCCGCCTCGAGCTCGGAGGCCAGCGCGTCGGACATCTCGTCGGTGAGCGCGTTCAGCTGCTCGGGCCGGTCGAGGGTCAAGGTCAGCACGCGGTCGTCGCGGCTGACTGCGAGGCCGGTCACGCGCCGTCACCCCACTTCTCGGCCAACGTGCGGATCACCTTCACGTTGCGGTTGGTCGCCACGCCGAGATGCTTCTCGACGACCGCGTTGCTGAGCTTGGCCGAGTGGTAGTCCTTCCCGAGGAGCAGGTAGACGGCCCGACCACGCACCTCGGCCCGCTCGCCCTCCTTGCCGGCCCCGTCGAGCTTCTTCACCGCGGCCGCGGTCGGGGCGTCCTTGAGCAGGGAGACGTAGAGCAGCCCGCTGTGGCCGGCGGCGAGCTCGTCTGCCTCGGCGGCCACCACGCCCAGCTCCTTCGGGGTGAAGACGATGGTCGGCACCTCGAACCCCGCCGCCTCCGCGAACGCCTTCTCGAGCGCTCCCTCGACCTTCGCCCGGCTGCGCAGGCTCGTCGTGAGCCGGACGTTGCCGGTGTTGATGTAGGTGACGACGTCGGTGCAGCCGGCGTCCTCGCACGCCTGCACGATCGCCCCCTTGGCGAACATCCGCTTGCCGACGTTGATGGCGCGCAGGAAGGCGATGTACGTCGGCACGCCTGCCATCCTGCCGTCCCGGCCCGGGTCGGTCCATCGGCCGTGTCTCTGTATCCTGCGCGAATGCCGACCGACCTCGAGGAGCAGAGCAGCGAGCTCGTCGTGTACGCCGCGCGGCTGGTACGCGCCGTACGCCGCCGGGTCGGACACCCCTCCGGCATCCGGATCCTGTCGCTGCTCGACGAGCTCGGCCCGCAGGGTGTGACCGCGCTCGCCGAGGCCGACCGGTCGTCGCAGCCGACGATGTCGGGTGCCGTCCGGCAGCTGGCGGAGCAGGGGCTGGTCGCCCGAGCGACCGACCCGACCGACGCCCGCCGGTCGGTGGTCCGGCTGACGCCGGAGGGTCGTCGGCGCCTGGTCGCCGCGCGCCGCGAGAACGGCGTCGCCGTCGCCGAGCGGCTCGCGCGCACCGGTCACACGGCCGACGACGTGGCCGCGGCCGTGGCCGTGCTCCGCGACGTGATGGCCGAGCAGCTCTAGCCGGCACCCGAGTCACTCGGCGTTCGTGGTCGAGATCACGTAGAACTGCATAGGTTTCCTATATACCATCGGAAGTGACCCTCCCGAAAGGAAGCCCGTGTCCACCCAGGTCCGCCCCTCCCACGACGCCCCCGTCGAGTCCGGCTCGTTCTTCTCCCAGCCGCGTGCGGTGTGGGCGGTCGCGTTCGCCTGCGTCATCGCCTTCATGGGTATCGGCCTGGTCGACCCGATCCTCAAGAGCATCGCGGTCCAGCTGGACGCGACGCCGAGCCAGGTCTCGCTGATGTTCACCAGCTACATGGCGATCATGGGGCTGGCGATGCTCGTCACCGGCGTGGTCTCGAGCCGGATCGGCGCCAAACGGACCCTGCTGTCGGGTCTGGTCCTGATCATCGTGTTCGCCGCGCTGGCCGGCTCGTCCAACAGTGTCGGGGCCGTGGTCGGCTTCCGCGCCGGCTGGGGTCTGGGCAACGCCCTGTTCGTGGCGACCGCGCTGGCCACCATCGTGATGTCCGCGACCGGTGGCACCGCCCAGGCGATCATCCTGTTCGAGGCAGCACTCGGCATCGGCATCGCCTCCGGCCCGCTCGTCGGCGGAGTGCTGGGTGAGCACTCGTGGCGCGCGCCGTTCTACGGCGTCTCCTGCCTGATGCTGATCGCGCTCGTCGCCACCACCTTCTTCCTGCCGTCCACGCCTCCGACGGGGCGACGTACGTCGTTGGCCGACCCGTTCCGCGCGCTGCGCCACAGGCCCCTGCTGGTGCTCGCCCTGACCGCGGTCTTCTACAACATCGGCTTCTTCACGATCCTCGCCGCCGGACCGTTCGCCCTGCCGAGCGCGAGCATCATCCAGATCGGCTGGATCTACTTCGGCTGGGGCCTCCTGCTCGCGCTCGTCTCGGTGTTCGTCGCGCCGATCGTGCAGCGCGCGATCGGCACCGTGCCGGCGATCCTCGTCACGCTCGCCCTCTTCGGGCTCGACCTGGCGGTGATGGCCGCGTACGCCGACCATCAGGCCGTGGTGGTGGTCGGCATCGTGCTGTCGGGCGCCCTGCTCGGCAACAACAACACGCTGATCACCGAGGCCGTGATGGGAGCGGCGCCGGTCGAGCGGCCGGTCGCGTCCGCGGCGTACTCGTTCGTCCGCTTCGCCGGCGGGGCGGTCGGCCCGTACGTCGCCCTCAAGCTCTTCGGCGTACCGCCGAACGAGCACGTCCACGCACCCTTCTGGTTCGGTGCGGCGATGGTGGCGGTCGGTCTGGTGATCCTCGCCTGCGGCGCCCGCCTGGTGAGCCGCACCTTGGCGGCCCACCACGAGACTGCGCTCGAGGACGCCGAGGCGGTCCTGGTCGGCGACCTCGACTGAGGTCCCACAGACACGCCGGGCGGGTGGTGCCCCGACGCCTGCCCGCCCGGCGTCCTAGCCTCGAGGCATGACGTCGTTCATCAAGTCGGCGACCTTCGACTGCCACGACCCCGTGCTGGTGGCGACCTTCTGGGCCGCGGCCCTGGGCTCCGACGTCGACGAGGACAGCACCGCCGACCGCGCGTGGGTGGAGCCGGCCGGCTGGGGCGGCCCGAGCCTGTGGTTCGTGCGGGTGCCGGATTGCAAGACGGCCAAGAACCGCCAGCACTTCGACCTGCGGGCCATCGGCGACCGGACCGACGAGGTACGCCGGCTGGTCGGGCTGGGTGCCACCGTCCTGCGCGAGGACGACGACCTCACGGTGCTCGCCGATCCCGAGGGCAACGAGCTCTGCGTCGAGTGATGATCGGCCGAGCGCGTCGCGGGCTCAGGTGGTGAGGCGGAACGCGGTCGGCCGGCGCTCCCCCTGCTCTCGCGCCGAGCGCTCGACGCAGAACTCGTTGCCCTCCGGGTCGGCCATCGTCACCCAGCCCGAGCCGTCGTCCCGGCGGTGGTCGGTGACGATCGACGCGCCCGCAGCGATGGCAGTGGTCACCGTCTCGTCCCGGGTCGTGGACTCGGGCTGGAGGTCGAGGTGCACCCGGTTCTTGGCCGTCTTCCCCTCGGGCACGGGGATGAAGAGGAGTCCGGTGCCGTCGAAGGGGTACGACGGCGCCACCACGACCTCCGGATCGTCGTCGTAGTAGACGTGCCAGCCGGTGACCGCCGACCAGAAGGTCGCCAGACCCCGGGCGTCGGCGCAGTCGAAGGTGATGTTGTGGATCCGAACGCTCATGCCCCCACCCTCGTCGCATCCCGCGAGCGCGGGCAACCACGAATCCTCGGCGCGGGTACGCCGCGTCCCCGGCCGCCCGGCGTACGGTCTCCTGCGTGCCCTGCGACTACTGCGGCGTCGACTTCGACCCCATCTCCACCCGGTGGCTGTGCCCGCACTGCCACATGAAGGCCAACTGCTGCGACGGAGCGCCGTTGGCGGCCTGCGGCACGACGCGCGTGCCGGAGCCCGAGCACCAGAGCCCACGGGCGTGACCGGCACCCTCGTCGTCCGCCCCGAACGGCTGCTCGACGTCGTCACCGGCGACCTGCTCACCGACCGCTCCGTCGTGGTCGACGGCGACCGGATCGCGGCCGTCGTGACCGCGGCCGACGTGCCGGTCGACGCCATGGTCCTCGACCTGCCCGGCGCGACCCTGTTGCCCGGCCTGGTCGACTGTCACGCCCACCTCGTGGGTGAGATCGACAGCGGGCAGGGCTATACCGAGCTGCTCACGCGGACCGGCGCCCAGGAAGGGATGACCGGGGTGCGCAACGCACGCGACACCCTGCGGGCCGGGTTCACCAGCGTGCGCGACGTCGGCAACTACCGGGCCTTCGTCGACGTCGCCCTGCGCGACGCGATCGACGCCGGATGGACGCCAGGTCCGCGGATGATGGTCGCCGGTGCGTTCATCGGCTGCCGCGGCGGCGGGGGCGACATCAGTGGCCTGGCACCCGACGCGGCGGAGCACGTCCCGGCCGAGCTCCGGGTGGGGGTGGTGGACAGCGTCGACGACGTGACGGGGGCGGTGCGCCGGATCCTGTACGGCGGCGCCGACCTGATCAAGCTGATCGCGACCGGGGCGGTGATGTCCGACAGCTCAGACCCCGGCGTACCGGAGCTCAGCGAGGCCCAGATCCGGGCGGCGGTGGAGGAGGCAGACCTGCACGGCGCCCACGTGGCGGCCCACGCCCACGGCGCCGAGGGCATCAAGCGAGCGGTCCGGGCCGGCGTCCGCTCGATCGAGCACGGGTCCCTGATGGACGACGAGGGTGTCGCGATGATGGCCGAGTCGGGGACCTGGCTGGTCGCGGACATCTACGGCGGCGACCACATCGCCGAGTACGGGCGGCAGCACGGCTGGAAGGCCGACGTGCTCCGCAAGAACGACGAGACCACCCTCACCCAGCGCGTCGCGTTCGAGAAGTGCGTCGCCGCCGGCGTCCGGATCGCCTACGGCACCGACAGCGGCATCTACCCGCACGGCCAGAACGCCCGCCAGTTCGCCTACCACGTCCGGCACGGGCAGACGCCCGTCGAGGCGATCAGGTCGGCCACCCTGCATGCGGCCGAGCTGATGGGCTGGTCCGACCGGATCGGCCGGGTCGAGCCGGGTCTCTACGCCGACCTGATCGCGGTCCCCGGCGACCCGACCCAGGACGTGCGTCTGCTGGAGGACGTGCCCTTCGTGATGAAGGGTGGCGAGGTCGTCCGGAACGACGGCTGACCTCTGACGTGCTCAGATTTCGAGACGCGTCGCGCCCCTCGTCGCTGCGCTCCGATCGGCGCCGACGCTCCTCAATCTCTTCGCTTCTCCGGACCGACTCGCAGGCTCGTCGTCCCGCGCTCAGAGGTTCCCGCGGAGCTCCTGCTCGCGCTCGATGGACTCGAAGAGGGCCTTGAAGTTGCCCTTGCCGAAGCCGAGCGAGCCGTGCCGCTCGATGAACTCGTAGAACACCGTCGGCCGGTCACCCATCGGCCTGGTGAAGATCTGGAGCAGGTAGCCGTCCTCGTCGCGGTCGACCAGGATCTTGCGCTTCTTCAGCTCCTCGATCGGCACCCGCACCTCACCGATCCGGGCCCTCAGCTCGGGGTCGTCGTAGTAGGTGTCGGGGGTGTCGAGGAACTCGATGCCGTTGTCGCGGAGCAGGTCGACGGTGCGCAGGATGTCGCCGGTGGCGAGCGCGATGTGCTGGCAGCCGGCGCCGTCGTAGAACTCGAGATACTCGTCGATCTGCGACTTCTTCTTGGCGATCGCGGGCTCGTTGAGCGGGAACTTCACGCGGTGGTTGCCGCTCGCGACGACCTTCGACATCAGCGCGGAGTAGTCGGTGGCGATGTCATCGCCGATGAACTCCGCCATGTTCGTGAATCCCATGACCTTGTTGTAGAACTCCACCCACTCGTCCATGCGGCCGAGCTCGACGTTGCCGACGCAGTGGTCGACGGCCTGGAACAGCCGCTTGGGATGGCCCTCGCGACGCGCCACCTTGGTGGTGTCCGCGACGAAACCGGGCAGGAACGGGCCGTCGTACCGCGAACGGTCGACGAGCGTGTGGCGGGTCTCGCCGTACGTCGCGATCGCGGCGAGCCGAACCGTGCCGTGCTCGTCGGTGAGGTCGTGCGGCTCGTCGAGGATGGTGGCGCCCATGGCCCGAGCGTGGTCGATGCACTGGTCGACGTCGGGCACCTCCATGGCGATGTCGACGACGCCGTCGCCGTGCTTGCGGTGGTGGTCGAGCGCGGGGCTTCCGGGCGTGACGCCGCCGGTGAAGACGAAGCGGGCGCTGCCGGAGCGGAGGACGTAGGACTTGCTGTCGCGGCTGCCGGTCTCGGGGCCGGAGTACGCCTCGAGGTCCATGCCGAGGGCGAGCTGGTAGAACTGCGCGGTCTGGGTCGCGTTGCCGACCACGAAGCCGACGTAGTCCATCCCGGTGACCGGGAACGGGTCCTGGCTCGCGTCGTACTCCACCAGCCCGACGAGCTGCTTGAGCTGCTCGAGGGTGAGGTCGGCCTTGAGCTCGTCGGCGGTCAGCGCGCCGCCGGTGGAGGGGGTCTCGTGGGTCGTGGTCATGGGCGTCACCTTGCCCAACGTTGACAACCTGCGCAACAGTACGCCGAATCGTCGTACACATTGCCCAGCCCAGGAGCCGTCATGGACGATCTCGACCGCAGATTGCTCGCACTCTTCGCCGCCGACCCGCGGATCGGCGTGCTCCAGGCCTCGCGCGAGCTCGGGGTCGCCCGCGGCACCGCGCAGGCGCGGCTCGACAAGCTGGTCTCGACCGGCGTCATCACCGGCTGGGGTCCGGAGCTCTCACCCGAGGCGCTCGGCTTCCCGGTGACGGCGTTCCTGACCCTGGAGATCCGGCAGGAGGACGCCACTCTCGGCGGTCACGACGCCGTGGCGCGCCACCTCGCGACCATCCCCGAGGTCCTGGAGGCCCACACCATCACCGGCGCCGGCGACCTCTGGGCGAGGGTCGTCGCGCGCTCCAACTCCGACCTCCAGCGGGTGATCGACCTGGTGCTCCAGGACCCCGCGATCGTGCGGTCCTCGACGGTCATCGCCCTGGCCACCCAGATCCCCTACCGGGTGCTTCCGCTGGCCCACTCTGGGTAGTCCCCGACGATTCTGTTGTCCTGGATCGTTCAAGAACAACCGAAAGGTCGGGGACTACCCCTCAGCTGAAGATCATGCAGGTGGACGTCGCGTGCGCGACCAGGCGCCCCTCGGCGTCGTAGAGCTGGGCCTGGGCGAGCGCCGTACGACGTCCACGCTGCAGCACCGAGCCCTCGCAGCGCAGGCGGCCGGAGTCGACGGTCACGGGGCGGAGGAACTTCACGGTGAGGTCGAGCGAGGTGTAGAGCTCGCCCGGCGCCAGCGTCGAGTGCACCGAGCAGCCGGCCGCCGTGTCGAGCAGCGTGGCGAGCACCCCGCCGTGCACCGAGCCGATCGGGTTGTAGTGGCGCCGCTGCGGCACGAGCTCCACGTGGATCGCACCGCGCTCGCCGCCGAACCCGTCGAGCCCGAGGGTCTCGGCGATCGGCGCGCCGGGCAGCCGGCCGTCGAAGATCGCCAGGAGCTGCTCGAAGCCGTCCATGGTCGAGAGGTCGGGCGGGCTCTGGGTCTCGGTCATGGATGCAGCCTCGCAAACGCTTGCTGAGTCTGTCAACAAGACTTAGGGTACGGCCATGACCCCCTCCCCTGCCGCGCTCGCCTGGTCCACCGAGAACTGCACGGTCGGGCGCACGATGGCGATCCTCGGCGAGCGGTGGACCTTCGTCGTGCTGCGCGAGATCTTCAACGGCGTACGCCGCTTCGACGACATCAAGCGCCACAGCGGCATCCCGCGACAGGTGCTCAGCAACCGGCTCGCGCTCCTCGTCGAGCAGGGCGTGCTCCGGCGTGAGCCCTACCGGGACCCGGGCGAGCGCGCGCGCCAGGAGTACCGCCTCACGGACAAGGGTTTCGACCTCTACCCGGTCCTGGTGGCGATCGCCGACTGGGGCGACCACTACCTTGCCGACCCCGAGGGCCCGCCGGTCGCGTTCGCGCATCGCGACTGCGGAGAGCCGGTGCACACCGAGGTGCGGTGCGCCGACGGCCACCTGGTCGAGCGTCCGCGCGACATCGCCCCTCGACCCGCGGCCGGCGCCCGCGCCTTCGAGCCAGCCGGGTAGGGAGAGCTGCTCAGCGACGGGGCACCAGGACCGGATAGTCCCTGGACTACCCGGTAGAACGAGACGCCCACTCGCGGAGGCGGTTGATCCGGGCGTGGAGCTGGTCGGAGTTCGCGATCGCGGCGGCGGGTCCGCCGAGCTCCTTGCGGAGGGCGGAGTGGGTGACGCCGTGGGCCTGGCCGGTGCGGTGGTGCCAGGCGGCGACGAGGCCGTTGAGCTCGCGCCGCAGGATGGCCAGCTGCTCATGGGTGGAGACCTCGCGCTCGGCGGGCGCGTCGGCGACCGGCGTACGGCGCGAACGCTGGCGATGCTGGAGCAGCTCGCGCATCTGCTCGGGCTCGAGCAGGCCGGGGATGCCGAGGAAGTCCATCTCCTCCTCCGACCCCACATGCACCTCGCCGGCGTGCCCGAACTCGCCGCCGTCGTACACCACGCGGTCGAAGCGGGCCTGCGACCCGAGCGCCTGCCAGGTGCCCTCGAGCTCGTCGGAGGCGCCGACGTCGGCGTTGGCGCGGTCGAGGAGGTCCTGCTCGGCGGCGAAGATGTCGCTCTCGTCGGTGATCCGGCGCCCGAGCACGTGGTCGCGCTCGACCTCCATCTCGGCGGCGAGGCCCAGCAGATGGGGCACCGAGGGCACGAACACCGACGCGGTCTCCCCACGCGCCCGGGCCCGCACGAAGCGACCCACCGCCTGGGCGAAGAAGAGGGGGGTCGAGATCGCCGTCGCATAGACGCCCACGGCGAGCCGGGGTACGTCGACGCCCTCGCTGACCATCCGCACCGCCACCATCCAACGGTCGTCGGAGTCGGTGAACGCAGAGATCTTCTTCGACGCCGCCTTCTCGTCGGAGAGCACCACGGTCGGCGACTGACCGCTGATCTTCTTCAGCAGAGCGGCATACGCACGGGCGGAGTCCTGGTCGGTGGCGATCACGAGACCGCCCGCGTCGGGGACGTGCCGGCGCACCTCGGTCAGCCGGCGGTCGGCGGCCGCCAGCACCGACGGCATCCACTCCCCCGCCGGGGCTAGCGCCGTGCGTAGCGCCTGTGCGCTGAGGTCCTTGGTCATCTGCTCGCCGAGCCGTGCGGCCACCTCGTCGCCCGCGCGTGTGCGCCAGGCGAGGTCGCCGGAGTAGGCCATGAAGAGAACCGGGCGTACGACGTGGTCGGCGAGCGCGTGCCCGTACCCGTAGGTGAAGTCGGCGACCGAGCGCGGGATCCCGTCAGCGCCGGGAGCGTAGGTGACGAACGGGATCGGGTTGACGTCGGAGCGGAACGGCGTACCGGTCAGGGCGAGCCTCCGCGTGGCCGGCTCGAACGACTCGCGCACCGCGTCGCCCCACGACAGCGCGTCACCCGCGTGGTGCACCTCGTCGAGGATCACCAGCGTCTTGAAGCGCTCGGTGCGGATCCGCATCGCCAGCGGGTTCACGGCCACGCCGGCGTAGGTCACCGCGACGCCCACGAAGTCGGCCGAGGTGCGCCCGGACCCGGCGGAGTACGTCGGGTCGAGCGGTACGCCGGCTCTCGCCCCGGCCTCGGCCCACTGCAGCTTGAGGTGCTCGGTCGGCGCCACCACGATGATCCGGTCCACGATCCGGCGGCCGAGGAGCTCGGCGGCCGCCGACAGCGCGAACGTCGTCTTGCCGGCGCCGGGCGTGGCGACCGCGAGGTAGTCGCGCGGTGCGCGCTCGACGTAGTCGGTGAGCGCTGCTGTCTGCCAGGCACGCAGCAGCGGCGCCGTGCCCCATGCCGCGCGCTCCGGCCAGGCCGGAGTGAGTGCGGGAGTCGGAGGGACGGCGGGACCTGGAGGTGGCCGTCCGGTCACTCGGCCCCGTCCCCGTCGCCGCCGGGCTTCATCGACTCCCAGATCTCCTTGCAGTCAGGACAGACCGGGAACTTCTCAGGGGCACGGCTCGGCACCCACACCTTGCCGCACAAAGCGACGACGGGGGTGCCCATGACCATGGCCTCGGTCAGCTTGTGCTTGTCGACGAAGTGGCTGAAGCGCTCGTGGTCGCCCTCGTCGGTCGGGACGGTGCGCTGGTCGACGCGTTCGTCGACAGCGGTCTCGGTCACGAATCCGATCTGAGGCACCACGCCAGCCTACGTCAGCAGCGCGTCAGTTGAGCTCAGGGTCGATGGGCCTGTTGACGTGCCAGGCGAGCTCGCCCGGCTGGCGGCGCATGACGTCGCGCCAGAGCTCGGCGGGGTCCGCCCGGAAGGCGTCCGGCGGCAGCGCGGGTACGACGTACCAGTCGCCGCCGGCGATCTCGCCCTCGAGCTGACCGGCGCCCCACCCGGCGTACCCGGCGAAGATCCGGACGCCGTCGACCGCTGCGTCGAGGTCGGTCACCTCGCCGTCGAGATCGACGATCGCGAGGCGGTCGGTCACCGGGCGGAGGCCCAGCGGCACCTCCTCGGGGTCGCGCACCAGCGCCACGGCCAGCGCGCCCTCGGGCGAGACCGGGCCACCTCGGAACAACACCTCGGGCTCGGCCACGATGTCGCCCCAGTCGGCGAGCACCGAGACCACCGGCACCGGGGACGGCCGGTTGAGGACGACCCCCATCGCGCCCTCCTCGTCGGCGTCCAGGAGCAGGACCACGGTGTCGGCGAAGTTGGGGTCGAGGAGCTCCGGCGAGGCGAGCAGCAGCATCCCCGCATGGATCTCCGACATGTGACCAGCATGCCCGCCGGAAGACGCCGCCGGAAGACGAACGGCGGCCCCGGTCCGGCGGGAGGGTGCCGTGACCGGGGCCGCCGTCGCGCGGGGACCGTCCGCGTGACCGTCAGGCCGCGACGTGCGCCCTGATCCGGCCGAGCAGCCTGCGCGGGCCGGGTGAGGTCGGGACCGGCCGGTGGGTCTCGCGTGCGCGCTGCTCGAGCTCGAGCCCGGCAGCGACGGTGGCCTCGGCCCGAGCGCCTGCGCGGCCGGCCATCGCGGCGATCAGGACCCGCTCCTTGGCGGCGGAGATCGCCAGCGCGGAGGCCATCGGGGCGTCGAGCGGCTCGGCTCGGTAGTGATCGAGCAGCAGGCGCGTGCCCGGCAGCTCGTCGGCCGTCGCGTGCCACGCGTCGATCGCGGCCTGGTCGAGGTCGGCGGGGTGGTCGGACAGGGCGCGTTCCAGGTGACCGGACAGGCGGGTGTGCCAGCGCAGCTGGAGGGCGCCGAGCAGGGTGAGCTCGTCGCCGAAGGTCTCGCGGACGCCGTCCACGTCCATCGGCAGCAGGCCGTCGCGGCGCGCGTCGGCGGTCTCGGTGACGGTGCGGAGCACCTCTCCGCGGTGGTGGAAGGTGGTCCAGGTCATGGCCAGCTCCTCTCGTGGGTGCCTCCCGCGAGATGTGTCTCGCGGGAGTTCACATACCGTGGGTACGTACTCACGGTATGTGAGTCCCCAGCTGGACGCAAGCGGCGTCAGGCCGCCTGGCGAGCAAGCTCGCTTCGGCGCTCGCTGCGGCGCTCGCTGCGGCGCCAGGCCACGACTTCGTCGTGTCCTAGCGTCCTCGCTCGATCTCGACCATCACGCTCGTCGACTTCACCACGGCCGTCGCGGGGACGCCGGGCTCCAGGCCCATGTCGTCGGCCGCCTCGCGGCTCATCAGTGACACCACGCGGTAGTCGCCGCAGGCCAGCTCCACCTTGGCCATCACGCCATCACGCTCGACGGCGACGACGATGCCGGTGAACCGGTTGCGCGCGCTGGAGGTCTTGTCGCTCCCGGCGAGTGACGAGAGGAAGCCGGCCAGCTCAGCGGAGGGAAGCACCCGTTGGTTGCCCCGGCGTTCGAATGTGATCCGGCCCTCTGCCTCCCACCGGCGCAGGGTGTCGACGCTGACCCCTACCCGCTGGGCCACTTCACCGATCCGCAGGTAGTCGACCACGCGTTCAGCATAGGGCGGGGCCCAGACGTCGGGGGGCGTGCACGAACTAGCCGGACTCCACGGCGGCGTAGCGACTGACCGCCGATTCCTTCACCGAAACCCACACCTCGCGACCGGGCACGAGATCGAGCTCGCGCACCGCTTCGGGTGTCACGTCCGCGAGCACCTCCCGGTCGCCGACCACGAGCAACCTCACCGACGTGCCGTGCACCGCCACCTGGGCGATCGTCCCTCGCCAACGATGTCGTGGCGACCCCTCGGGTTCGGTGTGCGAGACGGTGACGACACCCGGTCCGAACGCCATGAAGTCGTCACCCTCACGCAGCACGTTGAGCCCGACCAGCCGGGCCACGTGTTCGGTGCGCGGTCGGGCCGCTACGTCACGCGGACTCCCGCTCTGGACGATCCGCCCGTCATCGAGCACCAGGACTCGATCGGCGAGGGTGAGCGCGTCGATCGCGTCGTGCGTCACGAGCAGACAAACACCCTCGTACGCCGCCAGGTGGCGTGCGAGCTCGAGCCTCAGGCTCGTGGCCACCCCCGTGTCGAGCCCGCTGAACGGTTCGTCCATGAGGAGCAGCACCGGGTCTCCGGCGAGGGCCCGGGCGATCACGACCCGCTGCGCCTGGCCGCCCGAGAGCTCACCGGGACGACGCGCGGCGAGGTCCGCGATGCCGAACCGATCGAGCCACGACCGTGCGAGCGCATCCGCGGCCGTTCGGTCGACCCCGCGCGACCTGGGACCGAAGGCGACGTTGTCGAGCGCCGAGAGGTGAGGAAAGAGCAGGCCCGCTTGGAACACCAGCCCGACCCGACGGGCCTGCACGCTGAGCGGCGGGTCGGTCCATGACTGGTCGTCGACGGTCACCTCACCCTCGGCCGGCACCAGCCCGGCGAGCGCAGAGAGAAGGGTCGACTTGCCGGCTCCGTTGGGGCCGATCACGGCGATGATCTCTCCGGGCGCTGCTGTGAGGTTCACCTCGAGACGACCCGGTACGGCAAGCCGCGCCCGCAGTCCGCTCACGGACGGGTCAGCCAGCGGTTGCGAAGCAAGGCGAGCACGCCGACAGACACGATGAGCAGGATCATGCTCAGCGTGCGGGCGACGTCGGGCTGCGACTGCAGCGCTGTATAGATCTTCGAAGGCATGGTCTGTGTGGTCCCAGGGTAGTTACCCGCGAAGGTGATGGTGGCGCCGAACTCGCCGAGCGACCGCGCCCAAGCGAGGGCGGCACCCGCGACCACGCCAGGGAAGGCCAGCGGTAGGGACACTCGGCGGAACGTCGTCCACCGGTTGGCTCCCAGGGTGGCGGCGACCAGGTCGAGCTCGTCCCCCGCGGCTCTCAGGGCACCCTCCACGCTGAGGATGTAGAACGGGATCGACACAAACGTGTGGGCGATCACCACGGCGGCGGTCGTGAAGGGCAGGGTCAAACCGAACCACTCGTAGAGCCACCGCCCGACCAGCCCGGTCCGGCCGAGCGCCGAGATCAAGGCGACACCCGCCACGACCGGCGGAAGCACCAGGGGGACGATCACCGCCGCGCGCAACACAGAACGTCCCGGGAAATCGATCCGGGCCAAGAGCCAGGCCAGTGGCGTCCCGAGCAGCACGCAGGCGATGACCGTGGCCACCGACGCCAGTGCCGTGAGCCAGAGCGCCTGGAGCACCGATGTCGAGGCCACCTGGCTGAAGAAGTCGCCCCACGGGGTCTGCACGATCAAGCTGACGGTCGGCACCACCAGCAGTGCCGCCGCGAGCACCGCGGGCACGAGCAGCACTGCCGGCGGGCGGCCGAGGGCTCCCTGGGTGGCGACCGGGACAGACTCCTGGTCGCCTTGTGACCGATGGTCGGCGGCTCGCTCGGTCATCTCACGGGGCGCCGAACCCGGCGTCCTGGAGGACCTGCTGACCGTCGCTCGACATCACGAGGTCGACGAACTGCTGGGCGAGCTCCGACTGCTTGGACTGCGCGAGCGTCGCGATGGGGTACGTCGTGGTCTGCTGAGACGTGCCAGGGATCGGGACTGTCTTCACGGCGTCACCCGCCGAGACGGCGTCGGTCGCGTAGACGATGCCGGCATCCGCCTCGCCCTCGGTCACTTTCGCGAGAACGCTCTTCACGTCGACCTCGGTGCTCGCGGGCTCGGTCGTGACGTGGTCCTGCTCGAGCAGCGCGGCGGCGACCTTGCCGCACGGTGCGGTGTCGACGCACACGACGTACGTGACGCCTCCGGAGTCGAGATCGGCGAACTTCGTGATGCCCTGGGGGTTGTCCCTCGGGGTCACCAGCACCATCACGTTGGTCGCGAAGTTCTGAGGCGGTGACGCCAATGCCGACTTCGCGCTGTCCATGGTCGTGGTGTCCGCGGTGGCCAGCACATCGGCTGGGGCACCGCCCGCGGCTTGCTGGGCCAGGGTGGCCGAGGAGTCGAACGCGAGCTTGACCTTCACGCCGGGGTGATCCTTCTCGAACTGGGCGGCCAGGTCGGTGAAGGTCCCTGTGAGGGACGATGCGGCCAGCACGGTGATCGACTTGTCGTCGTTGTTACCGCAAGCGCTCAGCGGAGCCGTCAAGGTGACAACGGCAACCGCGGTAGCCACGATGCGGCGTCGCAGTGATGGCATGGAAGCTCCCCATGGTCGAAGGCGAGAGTGGTTCGAGCCGAACTGTTGTAACACGGACGCCTAGGTATTACCTAGACACCCCTCAGCGTTCGCTTGAGGCGGTCGTGGGCCCGCGTCTCGATCGGTGCCGACCCCTAGACTGCGGCGGGTGACCAAGAGCGCTCGGGGACGCCTCGTCGGCGAGGTCCCCCACGTGCCGGGGACGAGCCGACGCGCGGAGTACTCCGCGTCCACGCGTCGCGCGCTGGTCGACGTCGCGGAGCGCCTCTTCACCGAGCACGGGTACGCCGCGACCTCGCTCGACGCGATCGTGGCCGGGGCCGATGTCACCAAGGGTGCGCTGTACCACCACTACTCCGGCAAGCAGGCGCTCTTCGAGGCGGTCTTCGAGCGGGTCGAGTCCGCCGGCGCGCAGTCGATCCAGGACGCGTTGACCGGCGATCAGGACCCGTGGGACAAGGCGCTCTCGGGGCTCCGTGCCTTCCTCGAGGTGGTCCGGCAGCCGTCGTACAGCCGGATCGTGATCCAGGACGGCCCGTCGGTGCTCGGCTACGAGCGGTTCCGCGAGGAGGAGGAGCGCTCGACGTTCGCCTACGTCCTCGACACCGTGCGCGCGGTGCTCAACTCCGGAGAGTGGTCACTGGACGACGAGATGGAGCACACCTTCGCCCGGATCTTCTTCGGCGCGATGTCGTCGTCGGGGGCCAGCGTCTCGCGGGCCGACGACCCCGACGCAGCCGCCGAGCGGGTGGAGCTGGCGATCGGGTTCATCCTGGCCGGCCTCCGCGCGCTGGCCGACCAGGGCGCGGAGATGCCGACGGTGCCGGCCCCGACTACTTCTTGAAGGTGACGTTCCCGCCGTCGACCGGGACCAGCTCGATCCAGGTGTGACCCGCCGGCACCTTGAGGCTGTCGCCCTTCTTGGTGGTCAGCTTGATCTGCGAGTCCGGGGCCTTGCCCTTCTCCCAGTTCGCAGCGACCATCCGGCCGTTGTGGAAGAGCAGCGCATTGCCCTTGCCGACGAGGATCGTCTTCGGCACGTGGTTGCCGGCCGGGTCGAGGTAGCCGGCGTCGCCTTCCTTGACCCGCAGCACCAGCACGTTGGTCGCCGGGAACTGGTCGCCGCCGGGAGCGTTGCTGTTGAGGTTGTGGTAGCTCCCGTTGGTGAACTGCCACTGCGTGGTGTGACCGCCGGAGAACTGCGCACCGATCGTGGTCGCCTTGATCCCCTTGGGCAGGTCCTTGTCGGTGCCCCAGGTCAGGTAGTCCGGCGGGGTCGCGGCCTTCGCCTTGGCGGTCGTCGCGACCTCGTTGAGATGCACGAGGAGGTTGTACGGCGTGGGTCGCTGCGAGGAGCGGTAGAAGCCCTTCGAGCCCTCGCTGTAGAACGGGATGCCGGCGCCCTTGATCAGCGCGATCGTGCGGTTCGCGGCGCCGCTGGTCACCATCGAGGCATGGACCGGGGAGACCACCGGGATGTCGCTGGCGCGCATCGACCGGATCGGCCCGGCGTTGGTCGGGATGTCGGAGTAGAAGAAGGCGGCGAGGCGGGTCAGACCGCCCTCGACCAGCTCTTCGACGACCATGTCGGCCTTGCTCAGGCCGACCTGCGGCTGGCTGGAGACGGTGTTGTCCATCTTCGCCACGAGCACCGGGTGGTCGAGGGCGGAGGTCTTGTTGGCCGGGACCTCCAGGCCGGTCAGCGGCCAGAACTGGGTGATCGCCTGGCCGTTCTCGACCGGCTGCGGGTCAGCGGCGGGAGTCGAGCTCGACGAGCCGCCGCAGGCGCTCAGCAGCAGGCCGGTCGCAGAGAGGGCGGACAGGGTGAGGGCAACGCGTCGCACAGAGAGCTCCATCGGGGGGTGGGACCACGGGTCCGCACCAGTGTGAAGGACGATGCCAACCAGTTCGGGTTGGCCACGCCGTGGAGGTGACCAGGGTCACGACTATCCGCCGGCGTCGGCGTAGGTCACCGAGGTCAGCGTGGTGTACGTCGTGGGGTCGAGGAAGGCGACGTGGACCGACCCGCTGGACGCCTCCGACTGGGGGACGACCACCATCAGGGCCGCACGGTCCTGGAAGCCCCCACCCTGCACCGAGTCGCTGAACGCGGTGCGGAGCACGATCGGGTCCGCTCCGCCCGCCCCAGCGTCGGTGGTGGCGTGCGAGAGCACCTGCTGCACGGTCGCGCCGTCGACGGGCGACAGGCCGGTGAACGTCACGCCCTTGGTCTGCAGGGCGGCGGTGAACCCCGGCGGGAGCTCGGAGTAGACGTCGACGCCCGACCCCTGGTCCTTGCCGTGGGTGAGCACGAAGGCCAGCACCCCGATCCAGATCAGCGCGAAGACGCCGGCCACCACTGCGTGGATCGGCTTCATGCCCGGCGTCCGGCCGAGCTGGCGCACCCCGGTGTCAGACAAGCTTGGCGCCCCCGTCGACGTAGAGCGTCTGGCCGGTGATGTACGACGCCTCGTCGCTGCACAGGAAGGCCGCGGCGGCCGCGATGTCCTCGGGGTAGCCGACACGGCGGACCGGGTTGCGGTCGGCCGCGGCCTTGCGGAACTCCTCGACCGGCATGCCGACCCGGGCGGCCGTGGCGTCGGTCATGTCGGTGGCGATGAAGCCCGGGGCGATGGCGTTGGCGTTGACGCCGAAGGGGCCGAGCTCGATGCCGAGGGTGCGGACGAAGCCCTGGATCCCCATCTTGGCCGCGGAGTAGTTGGCCTGCCCACGATTGCCGAGCGCGGAGACGCTGGAGAGGCAGACGACCTTGCCGTACTTCTGCTCCACGAAGTGCTTCTGGGCCGCTCGGGTCATCAGGAAGGCGCCGCGCAGGTGGACGCCGATCACGGCGTCCCAGTCGTCGTCGGTCATCTTGAACAGCAGGTTGTCGCGGGTGACGCCGGCGTTGTTGACCAGGATGTGGAGGCCACCGAGCTCCGCGGCGACCCGGTCGACGGCGCTCTGCACGGACGCGGCGTCACTGACGTCGCAGGCGAGGCCGACCGAGCTCGCACCCTCGGTGAGCGGCAGGATGCCGGCTGCCCCGGAGGCCTGCTCCGCGTCGAGGTCGAGGACCGCCACGGAGGCGCCTTCCTCGGCGAAGCGGTTGGCGATGCCGAACCCGATCCCTCGTGCGGCTCCGGTGACGACGGCGACGCGCCCGTCGAAGCGACCCATGGTGTGACTCCTCGTCGGCTGGTGACGGTGGCGGCCCGGACGCGGGGTCCGACCATCGGCCACTGTAGAGCGCCGCCGGGCGCGACCGGGAGCCGGGCACCGGGCCTCCGCCGCCCTCAGCCGAACGTCGTACGCCGCTCCCCGAACGCGAGGATCGTGGCGTAGGCCTCGTTCAGCGGGAGCTCCGCGACCACCTGGTTGTCGCGGCTCACCGGGTCGAAGTGGGTGATCGCGTCACGGGCGGCGCCGCCGTCGCAGGAGACCCCGGTCTGGAGCACGAGTCGATGCCCCTGCCGACCGATCAGGTACACGTTCCCCGTGCTGTCCGGGACCCGGACGCGGGTGGCCGTGCCGTCGGTGTGCTGGCGGGCGAGGAACACGACCCCGCAGGGGCCGGAGGCCTCGAGGTACGTCGTACCGCCGAGCCGGCGGGCGTCGAGGTCACCGAGGTCGCTGCTGCCGCGGCCGTGGTCGGCCGAGATGGCTCGTGGCGTGCTGCCGTCCAGCGGGACTGCGTACAGCCGGGCGACGCCGTTCGCCCCGGAGCAGGTGGCCAGGACCGTCTCGGCGTTCCACCAGCGAGCGGCGGAGCAGTGCCGCGGCGTCGGGAGGGTGCGGATCAGGTGGCCACGCGCGTCGACGAGGCGCAGCTCGTGCAGGTCCCACGCCTCGGGCGCGACCACTACCTGCCGCGCATCGGGCATCGGCAGGACCATGCCGTCGGTGCGGCGGGCGATCGGGAGCGAGCCTCCGTCCGGGTCGATCCGGACGACCCGCTGGCCACGGTTCCCGCCGTACATCGCGGCGTACACCGAGCCACCGGGACCCATCGAGATCGTGGCGACGCCCGCACCGAGGGGCAGCACGCGACGAGTGCCGGCGCGCAGGTCGAGGTGCACGGCACGGGCATGCTTCGTGCCCTGGTCGACGAAGAGCAGAGCGGTGCGGCCGTTGGCGCTCCAGCCGGCCAGGCTGCGGTAGCCGGTGCCGTCCTTGGCCACCGACGTCCTGGCCAGCTGGTAGCGCCCGCCCCGCGGGTCGACCAGGTCGAGCAGCTGCCGCTCGGCGTTGATGCCGAAGTCCCCCCGCGCGCCCTGCGCGATCAGGGTCAGGTACCAGCCCTCGCCGACCTGGCGCCACGGCACCCGGGCCCCCATGGCCACCCGGTTCGGGCCGAGCACCGGGAGCCTGGCCCCTTCGGTCTCGGTGCGGTGCATGGCCGAGCCGGAGGCCGCGGAGGTGGGGACGAGGAGCGCGAGCACCGCGAGTGCGGCGACGGCGAGACGCGAGCGGGTCATGCGAGTGCGATGCACGCGACCGCCCGGAAGTTGCCTTCCGGGCGGTCGTCGTGGGGTGTCGCTCAGGTCAGACGGTGCTGGGCGCGACCGCCGCCTCCGCCTGTGCCCGGAGGGCGTCGAGGTCGGTGGCGCCGGCGAGCACGGCCTGCACGACGGGGTTCTGGGACCTCGTCAGCGCGACCAGCAGGCGGGCGCCGGACATGCCTGGCACCTCGCGCCGGGAGTCGCGGTCGTCGTCCAGCCGGTCGCGCAGGACCGAGTGGCGTACGTCGCGCAGCAGGCCGCGGAGCTCGCGCGAGAAGCGCGGGCCGTCTCCGCGGCGGCTGCGGGGGCCACGACGGCCGCGGCCCTCGTGGTCGTGGTGGTGATGGTGGTGGCGCCGACCCCGGCCGCGCCGCCGACCGCGCTCGGGCCGCGAGGCCCAGCCGTCGGAGAGGTCCTGGCCGAGGTTGGTGCGGACCGCGTCACGGACGCGGTCGAGGTCGATGCCGATGGCGCGCAGGGCCTCGCGGTCCTCGTCGTACGACGTGGGCGCGGCCTCGTTGTCGCTGTCGGCGGTCTCGGGCTCGTCGACCGGGTCGACGTGCTGGTCGGCCACGATCTGCCGTGCGGCGTCGAGCCGCAGGCCGTGGTCGGTGAGGGCGGCGTACGCCGTCCCCCGGGCGTTGGCGAGCAGGCCGAGCAGGAGGTGGTCGGGACCGACCTCGGTGTGGCCCAGCTCGCGGGCGATGTCTGCCGCCTGTGTGACGGCGATCCTGGCTTCGGTGTCGAATCGGGACTGCATGGGGTGTCTCCTCTGACGAGTTGGTGGCTCCCGCTCGTCAAGGGCGGGAGTCGCGGGAGTGCTTCTGGTGAACCGCCTGGCGGCTGACCTGCAGCACGTCGGCGATCGCCTGCCAGCTCCAGCCCTGCTCGCGTGCGTTGCGGACCTGCACCGCCTCGAGGCGGTCGGCCAGCGCCCGCAGGGCCCGGACGGCGGCGAGTCCCTGATCGGGATCGTTGCTCGCTGCGGACTCGGAGAGCTCGGTGGCGTCGTTCACTGTGTCAAGTAAACCTGACGTCGGACGATCTGTCAAGTTAACCTGACAGTGCCTTCCGGAGCCGGCCGGCGTAGTCCGCCGCCTCCCCGTCGTCGTACCTGGTGCGCGGCCAGAAGAAGCCGCGCAGCCCGTCGCCCTTCGTCCGAGGTACGACGTGCAGGTGCAGGTGGGCGACCGACTGGCTGACGACGTTGTTCATCGCCACGAAGCTCCCCTGCGCGCCGAGCCCGTCGACGACGGCCCGCGCCAACCGCTGGGCGGCCTCGAGGAACCCGTCGCGGAGTCCGGCCGGCAGGTCGAGCAGGGTGACGACGTGCTCACGCGGCACCAGCAGCGTGTGGCCCTTGAAGACCGGTCGGGCATCGAGGAACGCCACGAAGTCCGGCTCGTCGAGCACGATCTCCGCCGGCGTCTCCCCGGCCACGATCGAGCAGAAGACGCACGGCGTACTCATGCGATCACGGTAGGCGCCGGGCCGGCGCGACCGACTCCTTGGCACCATGCGAGTCGTGGACCTCGTCTCAGACCTCGCCCCGACCGGGACCCTGCGCGCCTCGATCAACCTCGGCAACCCGGTGCTCGCCCAGGGCACACCGACCGAGCCACGAGGGGTGACCGTCGACATCGCGCGCGCCCTCGGGGCCCGCCTCGACGTGCCGGTCGAGCTCACCTGCTTCCAGGCCGCCCGCGAGTCGTTCGAGTCGATGGCCCGCGGTCTCGCCGACATCTGCTTCCTGGCCATCGACCCGGCGCGCGAGGAGACGGTCGCCTTCACCGCGCCGTACGCCGTGATCGAGGGCGTCTTCGCCGTACCCCACGACTCACCCCTGCTCGCGGCCACCGACGTCGACCGAGCGGGCGTCCGGGTGGGGGTGAAGGAGGGCTCCGCGTACGACCTGTACCTGACCCGGACCCTGGTTCACGCGACCGTGGTCCGCGGACCCGAGGGGACCACGGTGTTCACCGACGAGGGCCTGGAGGTGGCGGCCGGGATCCGGCAGCCGATCCGTGACTTCCTCGACGCTCGCCCGGACCTGCGGCTGCTCGAGCCGAGGTTCATGGAGATCCGCCAGGCCGTGGGGACGACGCGGGCACGCAGCGAGGAGACGGTGGAGTTCCTGCGCGCGTTCGTCGAGGACCTGAAGCGCACCGGGTTCGTGGCCGACGCGCTGCACCGGTCGGGACGGCGAGACGCGACGGTCGCACCTCCCGAGTCCTGACCCCCTGGACGTCCGGCGACGTAGGATCGCGCCATGGGTCGGGAGCTCACGGACGTGACGGCGAGAGCGTGGATAGCACTCGTCGGTACGGCGTGCGCACTGTCTCGTGCTGCTGGCGCCGTCGCTGCTCGCGACCTCGGTGGCCGAGTCCACCCCGCTCACCCTCGCCATCGTGACGATGGCTCTCGCGGCGCTCGTGCGGCTCGACCTGCGCTCCGTGGCGCTCGCTGCCGCCGGCGACCGGTCGGCGACTCCCCCGGCCCGCGAGGCTGCACCGCTCGTGCTGACCGGTCGGGTCACCGACCCCGTGCACCACCCGCTCCGTCCACGTGCTCCGGGAATGGCCTGACGCTCGCCTCGGGCGAGCCACGTCGCCCAGCCATCCCTTTTCTCATCGAGGAGCACGTCCATGTCTGTTCTCACTCCGCTGTCCCATGCCCTCGCCGCCGTGGTCGCGGCGGCGCATGCCGGTCTCACCTCCCTCGGCGCCGATCCGGCGTCCGGCACCACCTGGGTGCTGTGCATCGCGGCCGTGGTGGCCGTCGTCCGTCTCGCGCTGCTGCCCCTCGCCTGCCACGGCGTCCGCCTCGCCCATGCCTCGGCGCGGGCACAGCCACAGCTGCGCGAGCTCGCCGAGCGCTACCGCTCACGCAAGGACCACGCCGGTCTGCGCGCCTTCGCCGAGGAACGACGCCGGATCGCGGCCGAGCACCGCATGTCGCGATGGGGTGGGCTGCCGCTCCTGGTGCAGGTTCCGATCTGGCTGGCGCTCTACCACCTGATGGCCACCGTCGCGGGCGGGACGTCGGTCGGCGCGCTGAGCTCCGGGCTCGTGGCGTCCCTGGGAGCGGCGACCCTGCTGGGCGTCCCGCTGGCGGAACGGGGCTATCTCGGTGGCGGCTGGACCCATCTGGCCGTGGTCGCGGGTCTCGCGGCAACGGCGGCCACGCTGTCCTTCGTCACGCAGCGCTACCTGGTCGCGCCGAACGCCGTCGTCGACGGCGTCCCGGAGACCATCGCGAGGGTCCAGCAGCTGCTGCCGATGATCTCTGCGGTGGGTCTGGTCGTGGCCGGAGGCGTCGTACCGGTGGCGCTGCTCGTCTACTGGGTGTGCAACTCGGTCTGGACGCTCGGCCAGTCAGCGGTGGTGTGGCGGTGGTTTCCCACGCCGGGATCGCCGGCCGCCAGCCGTGCGCGCTCGTGATCGCGGTGACAGGGTGTCGACATGGGCGAGACGACGGTGGTCGCGGACCTGATCGGACTGGAGCTCGACGAGGACGAGTCGGAGATCTACGACCGGCCGATCGGGCTCCGCCTCCTGCACTCCGATGACCGGACCGGAGCGGTGCACTACCTGATCCGCTACCCGGAGGGCCTGCAGGCGCGACGCCATACGCACACCGCTGCCCACACGATCGTGGTGATCCAGGGTGCGCTCGCGGTGGACGGTCGGGTGGTGCCCCCCGGGAGCTACGTGCACTTCCCGGCCGGAGTCCCCATGCACCACGCTCCGGCGCCCGGCACCGACTGCCTGTTCGTGATCGCGTTCGACGGGCCTCTCGACGTCACGCCCGTCGACTAGGCCCCCGGCGTGACGGATCTGCGCCGCCGACGGCGGATCCCGGTCAGGGCGGCGTCCTTCGCGCTCTCCGCGTCACTGGGCGCGGGCTCGAAGTCGGGGCCGAAGAAGGTCCTGATCGTCGGCCCGAAGAGGAAGGCGATGGCGCCGGCGACGACGAGGACCGCGACCGGCACGACGATCCACAGCATGGCCCCTCCTTCGACGACGACGTCGCTTGGCCGAAGAGTACGCCGAGTCGTCGGCAGGGGCCCCTCCGATCAGGGCTCTCGAGCGGGCCGTGCGGCCAGGGTGAGCAGATGGTCGCGCTCGGCTCGGTTCGTGGCGCGCTCGGCCGCCTGCCGGAAGAGTGCGCGCGCAGCGGCGTGGTCTCCGGCCAGGTCGGTCAGATGACCGCGTACGACGGACAGCCGCGGGTGGTCGGGCAAGCGGGCGGCCACCTCGTCGACGAGGGTCAGGCCGGCCTCGGGCCCCTCCACCATGGCCACCGCCACGGCCCGGTTGAGGGTGACCACGGGGTTGTCGGCCAGGGCGTCGAGGAGCCCGTACAGGGCGAGGATCTGGGGCCAGTCGGTCTCCGCGGCCGAGGCTGCCCGGTCGTGCACGGCCGCGATCGCGGCTTGGAGCTGGTACTGCCCCACTCGCCCCCGACCGATGCTGCCGTCGAGGAGCGCTCGACCCTCCTCGATCCGCACGGCGTCCCACCGGCCGCGGTCCTGCTCCGGTAACGGGACGAGCCGACCGCGGTCGTCGGTCCGGGCGGGGCGTCGCGCATCGAGGAGCAGCATCAGCGCGAGCAGGCAGGCCGCCTCGGTGTCCTCGGGCAGCAGCCGGTGGACCATCCGTGCCAACCGGATCGCCTCGGCCGACAGGTCGGGTCGCTGTGCGTCGACACCGCCCGTGGCGGCGTACCCCTCGTTGAAGATCAGGTAGAGGACGTGCAGGACCGTCGGGAGACGTTCCCGGCGCTCCTCCGGGTCCGGCAGGGCGAAGCCGGCGCCGGACTCGCGGATCCGCTGCTTGGCGCGCGAGATGCGCTGGGCCATCGTCGCCTCCGGGACCAGGAACGCCCGGGCGATCTCGGCCGTGGACAGTCCACCGACGGCGCGCAGGGTGAGGGCGACGGCCGAGGGCGGGGTCAGCGCCGGGTGGCAGGCCATGAACAGCACCGCGAGGGAGTCGTCCCGCTCCAGCACGTCGTACGCCGGCGGAGCGGCGCGCGCCGCCCGCACCTCCCGGTCGCGCCGGGACGCCTCGCTGCGGTAGTGGTCGAGCAGCCGCCTCGACGCCGTGGTCACCAGCCAGCCGAGCGGGTGCTCGGGGACCCCGTCGCGCCAGTGGGTGTGGGCGACCACGAGCGCCTCCTGGACGGCGTCCTCGGCGCCCTCGAAGTCGCCGTACCGACGGACGAGGACGGCGAGGACCTGCGGCGCCAGCTCGCGCAGCAGGTCCTCGACCTGGTCCATCGTCAGCTCCCGGTGGCCTGCTGGAGGTAGGCCTCCATCTCGGTCGGGTCCTCGGGACCTTCGTCCATCACCCGCCGCAGATGGATCGGTTGCTGGGTCGGTACGCCGTGTCGGCCGGGGACGGCCGAGACGCGTGCGGCGATCTCGATCGCCCGCTCCTCGCTGTCCACCTCGACGATCTGGTAGCCGGCCAGCCACTCCTTGAACTCCTGGTACGGCCCGTCGGTGACGACCGGCAGAGCCTTGCCGTCGGACCGGACGATCCGGGCCAGGTCGGGGCCGGTCAGGATCGTGGAGTCGATCAGCTCACCGCTGGCCACGAGCTCGCCGTGGAGCACCCGGTAGTAGTCCAGGTGGGCGGCGACCTCCTCGCGCGTCCACTCCTCCATCGGCGTCTCGTCCGCACCCGGGGTGAAGGTGACTCCGATCAGGTACTTCGCCATGTCCGTGCCTTCCTGCTCGTGGCGCCGCTCTGGCGCCGTTCACGAGGAGAACGGGGCCGAGGACCCGTTCTCGACATCGAACCACGAGCGGAGCGCCCCGAGACCAGGGCCGGGCGAGCGGGCGCTCAGTCGACGACGGCCTTGATCACCTTCTTGAGGGCACCGGGCTGGCTGGGCCGGCGAGGTGCGCTCTTGCGCCTGTCGATCATCTCGGCACCGATGTCCTGGAGCTGCTTGCGGCCCAGGCCCGCCCGCACCTTGGGGAACCACTCGTCCTCCTCTTCGCTCATGTGGTGCTCGACGTTCTCGATGAGCACCGTGGTCTTGGCGTCGAAGCGCTCGTCGCTGGGCTTCATCGTGGACAGCTCCATGACCAGGACGTCGGCGACGTGGTGCTCCTCGTAGGACTCCAGGACGTCGTCCTCGAGCTCGGGAAGCAGGTCACGCACCTGGGGGTACATGACCTCGTTCTCGAGATAGGTGTGGATCGTCAGCAGCTCGATGATCCGGTCGACCAGCTGCCCCTTGCGGGCCTCGGCCCGGGTGCCGGCGTTCTCGAAGGCCCGGAATGCCTTACGGATCTCTCGGTGCTCGTTCTTCAGCAGCACGATGGCATCGGTGGACATGCGTGTGTTCTCCTCGGGATTCGGTGGGACCGCGCCGTACCCAGGCGGAACGTGCGCATGCGGGCAGCAGCGGGTGTCAACGGCCGGTCTGGCCGTCGATCTGCTCGCGGATGATGTCGGCGTGACCGGCATGGCGAGCGGTCTCCTCGATGACCGCGAGCAGCACCTACCGGAGATCGCGCTGCTTCCCGTGACGGGTCACCGGTGCGTCCGGGTCCCCGACCGCGGTGATGATCTCGTTGCTCGCGGCACACGCGGCGCGGTACTCCGCCCGTAGGGTCCGCAGCGAGACCGAGGGATCGACCCGCATCGACCTGCCGCCCCTCGACGCCGAGCCGCCGGCGACAACCTCTTCGAACCACAGGGACTCGACGAAGGTGAGGTGCCGTACCAGGCCGGCCAGGTTGGTGCCCGCCTCGACCGTGCTGCGTCGAGCGTCCGGATAGCTCAAGCCGGTCAGTTTCGTCAGGACCCCTGCGCGCAGTCCGTCCAACGCCTCTCGAAGCGCTGGAGCTCGGCGTTCATATGTGGGAGCGTCATGGCGTCGTTCGGTGACAGGAACCTGCGAAAACCCTCGCAACCGATACTCCTATGGGGGGTGCGGAGCTCGATTCCCTGCGCTAGACCGGTAATCGGTAAATATGCGTTTTGGCAACACGTCAGAAATTCAGCGCGCACACTGGCGAACATTGAACTCACGACCCTGGGGGAAACATGCTGAGCATCAAGGAAACGCTGGACGAGATCGACGCGCGGACCGCCGAGGATGGGAACGACGAAGTCCTCGACGTGGCGACCGAGCCTACCGAGACGGCCACCGTGGAGGAGAGTTCGACGAACCCCGCTGCGCGGATGCTCGAGCTGGCTGCGGGAACCGCCGACCAGCTCGTGGCCGACGCCAGGTCGGAGGCCGAGTCGCTCGTCACCACCGCGCAGGCCGAGGCTGACGCGATCCTCGAGGCCAGTCGCACGGAGGCCGACCGGGTGTCGGCCGAGCTGGCCGGCAACAAGAAGGAGCAGGCCGCGGAGCTGGACCGGGAGCGCGCCACGACGCTGGCCGGGCTCGCCGAGGAGAAGACCGCCCTCGAGGCGAGCATCGCCAGTCTCCGTCAGGCGCAGAGCGACCACCGCAGCCAGATGCGCCAGCACCTCACCGAGCAGCTCTCCTTGCTGGACGCGGCACTGCCCGAGCCGCCGGTCACCGTCACGGACTGACCCGGTCCTTCGGTCGCGCTCGGCGAGGACCCCAGCACTCGACGGCTAGGGTCTCGAGCATGGCGACCGGCTCCTCCCTCGGTTTCGCCGCCGCGGTCGGCGGACTCGCCGGCGCCTCGTTGGCCGCGCACCGCGGGGCCAGGTCGGCGACCGCCGCAGCGTTGGTCGGAGCGGTCGGCCTGGGTACGTCGGAAGCGGTCGCCCGCGCGCGCCAGAAGGAGGGCGAGATCCCCGCCCTCTGGCAGCGGATCGCGGTCAGTGCCGCGCTGGCGGCGCCCCTCGGATGGGTGGCGGGGAAGCTGACAGGTGCGGGTCCGCGCACGGTCGGCACGACCACCGGGGCCGTGGTGGGCGCGATGGGAGTGCGGCCGCAGAAGGTGGCGATGGGCCCGGTCGTGGGCGCCGTCGTGGGACAGGCTCTCTCCCGGGGCCCGGCACCTGCCGCCGTGGTGGCCAGCAGCACGGTCCTGGCCTATCGCAGCGCATCCGCGCTGGTCTTCCGCGACGCACAGGTCAGCCTGCTGGCCGAACGGGTCAGCGCCGCCGACCTGCCGTTCGTCGTACCCCGGCCGGCGCGGTCGCGGTACGTCGGCACCGGGTACGTCCGGGAGTTGGCCGACGAGCTCGGAGCCCGGTACACGGCCGGAGCCCCGGACACCGGGATCGTGGCCTCCCTCGACGCCCTGGCCGGACCGGCGTTCGACCCCGGGCAGGTCGACCCGCTCGTCCGTGAGTTCTACGAGCACACCACGCGGTTCGCCCTCGACATCGTGCCGCAGTGGCGGCTGTGGGTGCGGCCCGGCTATCTCCTGTATCGCACGGCGGTCGCGCGACCACTGGGTCAGGCCAGCATCCCGATGAACCAGCGCGAGGCCCAGCGCGGGATCCGGAGCCGGATCGACACGATCAGTGGGATCGACGGCGCCGTGTCCGTACGCGGGTGGATCCGGTCCTTCGCCGACGACGACGAGCCGATCATGGTGGGCATCTACACGACGTACACCCAGGGGGACTTCGGCTACGTCAGCGTCGGGTTCCCGGTGCCGGAGGGCAGCTTCACCGCCACCTTGCTCCCCCGGTCGCGGCCCGACCGGGGCCTGACCCTGACCAGCAGGGTCCACGACGGGCAGGCCGGGCACTACCTCACGTACGTCGACACGGCCGCCGACGAGCTCACGGCCCTGGCCGTGCACGGCTTCGAGGAGCAGCTCGACGTCTTCGTCGAGGACGGCGACCTGCGCGCTGAGCACGCGTTCTGGATCTTCGGCTTCCCCTTCCTGACCCTCCACTACCGCATCGCACGCAAGGCCACGGGCTGATCCGCGCGCCGATCCGGCACAAGGGCGCCAGGTCGGTCACCATCGCATACCCCAGCGACCCCACGCCTGTTACGTGTCGACGCGGTGGATCGTCAGAGCTCTCGCAACGCGGTCTCGGCCGCGTTGAAGCCGCACATGCCGTGCACGCCGCCGCCCGGTGGGGTCGACGACGAGCACAGATAGACGCCCTTCACCCCGACCTGGTACGGGTTCAGGGTCGTCCTCGGACGGAGCGCGATCTGCCTCGCCGTGTTGGCGCCGGCGCTGATGTCGCCGCCGACGTAGTTCGCGTTGTACGTCGCCATCTCGGACGCGCTACGGGTGGCCGTCGCCAGGATCCGCTCCCGGAACCCGGGTGCGAACCGCTCGATCTGCCGTACGACGTGCTCGGTGGCGTCGCCGGCGAAGCCGTGCGGCACATGCGCGTAGGACCAGAGCGGGTTGGCCGATCCGGCCGAGCGGGACGGGTCGGCGAGGTACTGCTGCCCGACCAGGACGAACGGCCGGTCCGGCATCTCGCCGCGCACCGTCGCTCCCTCACTCGCCGCGATCTCCGCCGACGACCCGCCGAGGTGCAGGGTGCCGGCGCGCCGGGCGTCCTCGTTGGTCCAGGGCACGTCGCCCTCGATCGCGAAGTCGACCTTGAACACGGCCGGGCCGAACCGGTAGCGGTCGAAGGCACGTCGCACCCGGCCGGGGAGCCGGTCGCCGACAATGCGCACCACCGCGTCCGGCGACGTGTCCAGCATGACGACGTCCGGCGTCCGGCCATCGAGGTCGCGCAGCTGGTCGAGACCGGTCACCGTGACCCCGGTCCTGA
Source organism: uncultured Actinomycetota bacterium (assembly GCA_963833775.1). Lineage (GTDB taxonomy): Bacteria > Actinomycetota > Actinomycetes > Propionibacteriales > Nocardioidaceae > Nocardioides. The sequence continues at coordinate 991,300 of CAWHZH010000015.1, forward strand.
CGGTCCCGCCGAGCTCGGTGAGGAGACCGATCATCGCGTTCGAGATCGACTCGGTGCCGCCCTTGGCCACGGGCCAGCCGGCGCGGTGACCGGCCGCGGTCAGCATCAGTCCGACCGAGCCGCTGAGCGGGGTGTCCAGCCGACTGAACGCATGCGCGGCGACGCCCATGTACAGCGCCTTGGCCGGCTCGTCGTCCCAGCGGCGGGCCGTCCAGGTGGCCGGGAGCAACGCCTGCAGCCCGAACCGGGTGAGTGCCACCGGATGCTTCGGTAGGTGCACGATCGGACGGAGGATGTCGTCGAGCAGGTGGTCGAAGTTCCTGGTCAGGGGCTCGAAGAGTCGTCGCCACGACCGTGCGTCGTCGCCCAGCGAGGCCAGGGTCACCTCCAGGTCGCGGGACAGCACGCCGGCGCGGCCGTCGTCGAGCGGGTGCACCAGGTCGAGCTCCGGCCACAGCCACTCCAGCCCGAACCGGTCCAGCCCCAGGCTGGACAAGAACGGGGAGACGACCCCGGTCGGGTGGAAGGCGGCGCAGTCGTCGTGGAGCAGCCCGGGGAGGGTCAGTTCGGACGTCCGGGTGCCACCACCGGGACGGTCGTAGGCCTCCAGCACGGTGACCTCGAGCCCGTCCTGGGCGAGGCGGATCGCGGCCGCCAGACCGTTGGGGCCGCTCCCGATCACGACCGCGGTGCTCATGTCCGCACCCTTCCACGGCACCACCGGCCACCAGGCGCCTACCTCTTCGGAAGGTCAGACGGACCTGCTACCGAGCGCTGCCGTCGGCGAGATCCGTGGGCCTCAGGCGATACACCTGGAGGCGCAGGTCGTAGTACTTGTCGGTCTCGCCGACCCACTGCATGCCCAGGCGCCGCGCGACCTTCACGGCTCGTTCGTTGGCCGGTCGCATCACGGCGAACAGCTCGTGGGCGGAGCTCTCGAAGGCCCAGCCGGCTACGGCTCGGGCAGCCTCGGTCGCGTAGCCGTGGCCCCAATGGCTCGGGCTGAACTGCCAGGCCAGCTCGAGATCCTCCTGGTACGGCGGCATCCGTCGCAGCGTGATCGATCCCACCAGCACGCCGTCCTGTGCACGTCGTACGGCCCAGTGGCCGACCGGAGGCTCAGCCTCGGCGTCCTCCTGCGCCCAGCGTTCCACTGCGGCCGACATGCCTGCGACATCGTGGATGGGGTCCATGGCGGGGGCGAGCCAGTGCGTGACGTCTTCGTCGCCGAAGATGGCCAGACCGGGTGACGCGTCCTCGGGAGTCCACGGCCCCATCACCAGTCGATCCGTGCGGAGTGCAAGGTCGTCAGGCACCATGACCGGTCCTTTGGTCGTGTGAGTGTGTTCTTCGGACAACAACGGCAGTGACGCGTTGCTTCCGGCCGACGCAACCTCCACCGTCCCCGGGTGAGCCGGTCGCGGGCGACGGGCTCCCGAGCCGTACACACGTCGTTCACCTTGGTGCGCCATCCTCTGGTGGTGCACCGAGTGGACGCGAGCATGTCTTGACGTTGCTTCGAGCCGATCGCGCCGCGCCACCGCGGACGCTGGTCGACATCCTGCAGAGCACGACCGAGGCTCATCCGGACGCTGCCGCGATCGACAACGGCGCCGAGGTGCTCACCTACACCGAGCTCATGGAGCAGGCCGGAGAGCTGGCCACGTTGCTGGGTGACGTGGGAGTCGGCAGGGGTGACCGGGTGGGCGTGCGCATCCGCTCCGGCACCACCGAGCTGTACGTCGCCATCGCTGCCGTTCTCGTCGCGGGCGCGGCGTACGTCCCGGTGGACGCCGACGATCCCGACGAGCGCGCGACCACGGTGTACGCCGAGGCAGACGTCGCCGCGGTGATCCGCGACGGCCTCGCCATCGAGCGGCGGCCGGGCCCGAGGGCCGGCGTGCCGGCCGAGCCGGACGTCACCGACGACGCGTGGATCATCTTCACCTCGGGCTCCACCGGGAAGCCGAAGGGCGTGGCCGTCAGCCACCGATCGGCCGCCGCCTTCGTCGACGCCGAGGCACGGCTCTACGTCCAGCACGACCCGCTCGGGCCGGGTGACCGCGTGATGGCCGGCCTGTCCGTGGCCTTCGATGCGTCGTGCGAGGAGATCTGGCTGGCCTGGGCGTACGGCGCGTGCCTGGTGCCGGCGCCGCGGTCGCTGGTCCGGAGCGGGATGGATCTCGGACCCTGGCTGATGGCCAACGACGTCAACGTGGTCTCCACCGTGCCCACCTTGGTCTCGCTGTGGCCGATGGAGGCCCTGGCCAAGGTCCGGTTGCTCATCCTCGGCGGAGAGGCGTGTCCGCCCGAGATCGGCGAGCGGTTTGCGACCGGCGACCGGGAGGTGTGGAACACCTACGGGCCGACCGAGGCGACGGTCGTCTCCTGCGCAGCGCGCCTGACCGGCGAAGGGCCGGTGCGGATCGGCCTTCCCCTCGACGGCTGGAACCTCGCCGTCGTCGACGCATCGGGCGAACCTGTCGGGGAGGCCGGAACGGGTGAGCTGATCATCGGAGGGGTCGGGCTCGCGCGCTACCTCGACGTCGACCTGGACCGGCAGAAGTTCGCACCGATGCCCACGCTCGGCTGGGACCGCGCGTATCGCAGCGGCGACCTCGTCCGCAACGACGAGGAGGGCCTGGTCTTCCTCGGCAGGGCCGACGACCAGATCAAGCTCGGTGGCCGCCGGATCGAGCTCGGGGAGATCGACAGCGCGCTGCTCGCCCTCCCCGGCGTGACCGGTGCGGCCGCCGCCGTACGCACGACCCGGTCGGGGAACCGCGTCCTCGTCGGCTACGTCGCGACCGATCCGACCTTCGACCCCCGAGCCTCGGTGGCGCACCTCCGGGCCACCATGCCGGCCCCGCTCGTCCCCCGCCTGGTGGCCGTGGACACGCTCGAGACCCGGACCTCGGGCAAGGTGGACCGCGACGCGCTGCCGTGGCCCGCCTCGAGCGTGGGCACCGGGAACAAGGGCACGGCCCACACGCTGACCGGCACGGCCGCCTGGGTGCACGAGATCTGGACCGACCTCCTCGGCGCCGAGGTCGACGACCCGGGCGCCGACTTCTTCGACCTCGGCGGCAGCAGCCTCACCGCCGCGCAGCTCGTCTCCCGGCTGAGGTCGCGCTTCCCCGAGGTCACCGTGGCCGACATCTACGAGACCCCGACGCTGGGCGCGCTGGCCGCCGGGCTCGACGGCATGGACAGTCCCGCCGCCGTGTCGAACCGCACCGTCTCGCCGGTCCCGGTCAAGACCCAGATCGGGCAGGCCCTCTTCACCATCCCGCTGCGCACCCTCACCGGCCTGCGATGGCTGGTGTGGACCGCGGCCGCGGCGAACCTGGCGCGCGCCGCGTGGGGACTGGACTGGCTGCCGGCGTCCTCCTGGTGGCTGGTCGGTGTGGGCTGGCTCCTCCTGATCAGCCCGCCGGGTCGGCTGGCGATCGCCGCCGCCGGCGCCCGACTGGTGCTGAGACGGGTGGGGCCCGGGGCCTACCCACGGGGCGGGAAGACGCACCTGCGCATCTGGCTCGCCGAGCGCCTCGCCGACGAGGCCGGCGTCCTCAACCTCGCCGTGGCGCCCGCCTTGAAGCTCTACGCCCGGGCACTGGGCGTCACGGTCGGACGGCATGTCGACCTGCACTCGGCCCCGCCTGTGACGGGCCTGCTCAGCCTGGGCGCGGGCTGCTCGGTCGAGTCGGAGGTGGACCTCGCCGGCTACTGGCTCGACGGCGACGTCCTTCATGTGGGGAGCATCGCGATCGCCAAGAACGCGCGCGTCGGCACTCGCACCACCCTCTGCCCGGGGGCCGTGATCGGCGCGTCGGCGGAGGTCGGAGCCGGCTCGGCCGTCTTCGGCGAGGTACCGGCCGGGGAGTACTGGTCGGGCGGCCCCGCCGGGCGCGTCGCGGAGGCGCGCGGCCCGTGGTCGGGCGCCGTTCCGCGGAACCGGCAACCCTGGGTCCTGGCGTACGTCGCCTCCGCCCTCCTCATCTCCCTGCTGCCACTCGTCGCCGTGCTCTGCGGCCTGCTCGCGGTGTCGCAGTGGCTCCGCGACACCACCTCCGTCTCCGACGCCTTCTGGACCGCAGCGGCCACGCTCCCCCTCGCCACCGTGGTCGGACTGCTCGTGCTCGCGGTGCTCGTCCTGGCCGGCGTACGGCTCCTGGCGATCGGGCTCGAGCCCGGCCACCACCCGGTGCACGGTCGCCTCGCGTGGCAGGCGTGGTCCACGCTCCGGCTCCTCGACGAGTCCCGCGGCTGGCTCTACCCGCTGTACGCGAGCACGGTGACGCCGGCCTGGCTGCGCCTCCTGGGGGCCGAGATAGGCGAGGAGGTCGAGGCGTCGACGGTGCTGCTGATCCCGAAGCTCACGACCGTCAACGACGGTGCGTTCCTGGCCGACGACACGCTGCTCGGGGGCTACGAGCTCGGCGGCGGCTGGCTCCGGATCGACGAGGTGAAGATCGGCAAGCACGCGTTCCTGGGCAACTCCGGGATGGCGGCCCCCGGCCGCAAGGTCCCCAAGCGCAGCCTGGTCGCGGTGTTGTCGGCCGCGCCACGGCGTGCCAAGGCGAAGGCGGGCATGTCGTGGATCGGCAGCCCGCCGACGAAGCTCCGGCGCTCCGCCGGTGACGTCGACCAGACCCGCACCTACCAGCCCGCCACCCGGCTCAAGGTGGCTCGCGCCTTCGTCGAGGTGTGCCGTCTGATCCCGGTGATGCTCAACCTCCTGCTCGTCCTGGTCGCTGTGACGCTGCTGCTCGAGCTGTGGCTCCGGACCGGATGGTGGGTCGCTGCCGTGGTCAGCGGACTCGTCCTGATCGTGGGCGGCGCCCTCGGCGCCGGGATCGCGTCGGCCGCCAAGTGGGCGCTGGTGGGACGTATCACCGTCACCGAGCATCCGCTGTGGAGCAGCTTCGTGTGGCGCAACGAGCTGGCCGACGCCTTCGTCGAGATGATCGCGGCGCCGTGGTTCGCCCGGCCCGCCACCGGGACCTGGGCGCTCAACGTCTGGTTCCGCTCCCTGGGCGCCCGGGTGGGACGCGGGGTGTGGTGCGAGACGTACTGGTTGCCCGAGGCCGACCTGGTCGAGCTGGAGGACGGCGTGACCGTCAACCGGGGGTGCGTTGTGCAGACGCACCTGTTCCATGATCGGATGATGGGCATGGACGTCGTGAGCCTGCGGGCGGGTTCGACCCTCGGGCCCAACAGCGTGATCCTGCCCGCCGCTGTGCTCGGCAGGCACGCCACCGTCGGCCCGGTGTCCTTGGTGATGCGGGGCGAGTCGGTGCCCAGCAAGACCCGCTGGATCGGCAACCCGATCGGGCCCTGGCTCGACGCCGACGACGCCCTCGACCGCGTCGCCGCGGACGGCACGACCCGTTGAGCCAGCGCGCGGCCGATCGGGCCGACGAGTACGTGCCCGGGCACGGCGACCTCCGCTTCGACGTCCTGTCGTACGCCCTGACCCTGCAGTACGGCGTGGAGGACAACCGCCTGGCCGGTCGCGCCACCCTGCGCTGCCGCGTGGCCACGGACACCGACCGCCTGGTGCTCGACCTGAACCGGCTCTCGGTGACGAAGGTGACGGTCGACGGCGTCCGTCCGGCGAAGTTCACCCATCGCAACGGCCGGCTCGAGATCCGCCTGCGGCGACCGGCCGCGGTCGGCGACGAGCTCACCGTGGCGATCGGGTACGGCGGTCATCCCGCTCCCGTGGGCGGGCGGCTCGGTGACGCCGGCTGGGAGGAGCTCTCCGACGGCGTGATCGTGGCCTCGCAGCCGCACGGCGCCCCGTCCTGGTTCCCGTGCAACGACCGGCCGTCGGACAAGGCGTCGTACGTCGTCGAGCTCACCGCGCCGACGGCGTACTACGTGCTGTGCAACGGCACTCTCATCGAGCAACATCGCGGCGCGAGCACCATGACCTGGCGGTACGAGCAGGTCGAGCCCATGGCGACCTATCTCGCGACCGTGCAGATCGGCCGGTACCGGGTCCGCCGGCTCGCCGACGAGCCGGTGCCGATCGAGGTCGTGCTCCCGGAGTCGAGACGCGACGACTCCGACGGCCCGTTCGCGCGTCAGGACGAGATGATGCGCGTGTTCGTCCGACTCTTCGGCGACTACCCGTTCGAGGCCCCCTACCGGTCAGTGGTGACCGAGGACGACCTCGAGATCCCCCTCGAGGCGCAAGGTCTGTCGATCTTCGGGAGCAACTTCCTCGAGGACGACTGGTCCACCGAACGGCTCGTGGCCCACGAGCTCGCCCACCAGTGGTTCGGCAACAGCCTGACGATCCGGAGCTGGCGCGACATCTGGATGCACGAAGGCTTCGCCTGCTACAGCGAGTGGCTCTGGTCCGAGGAGTCCGGTCGCGACTCCGCCGACGTCCAGGCGCGCGCACACTGGAAGCGGCTCGACGACCTGCCTCAGGACCTGCTGCTGGGCGATCCCGGGCCGGACGAGATGTTCGACGACCGCGTCTACAAGCGGGGCGCCCTGCTCCTGCACGCCCTGCGGCTGACCCTGGGCGACGAGACCTTCTTCGAGCTCCTGCGCACGTGGGTGGCGGGCCACCGCCACGGCTCGGTGGGGCGAGGTGACTTCACCGAGCTGGCTGTGGAGGTCGGCGGGAGCGCCTGCGCCGAGCTCCTGGACACGTGGCTGGACGAGCTCGGCCTTCCGGAGCTTCCGGAGGGCTGACCACGGGGGGAACACACTGGGAGGGTGACGATGAGCGACCTGGCCTGGCACTTCGTGGTGCGCGACGTCGAGCGGGCGAGCGCCTGGTACGGCGAGGTCTTCGGGGCGATCGAGACGAGCCGGGTGACCCTGCCCGACGCCACCGTGATGACCGCCGACCTCCGCATCGGGGATGCGGTGATCGCGATCGGTCGTGAGCTTCCGCAGTGGGGCGTGCTGTCCCCGGAGTCGCTGGGCGGGACGTACGGCGCCCTCCACGTCCGGGTCGACGACGTCGACGCGGTGTGGGACTCGGCGATGGCCGGGGGTGCGACGGCCTTCGAGCCGGTGCACGACGCCTTCTGGGGGGTGCGCACCGGTCAGTTCGTCGACCCGTTCGGCCACCGCTGGGCGGTCGACCAGCCGTTGCGCGACGTACCTCCCGACGAGGTGCAGCGCCTGGCCGCCGAGGCGTTCGCCGGGGCCCTGGCCGCCCCCACCGAGACGCCGCCACCGGAACCCGGCGTACGTGAGCTGCGGCTCGTGGTGACCACCGACGACTACGACTCGGCCGTCGAGTTCTACCGCGACGCACTCGGGATGGCGGTCTCGGCGGAGTACCTCTCCGAGGACCAGGGCCGGGTCGCGATCCTCGAGGGCGGCGTGGCGACGCTCGAGCTCGGCGATCCCGCTCACGGCGAGTACGTCGACGCCGTCGAGGTCGGCCGACGCGTCGCCGGTCATGTCCGGCTGGCGCTCCGGGTCGACGACGCGGCTGCCGCCACCAGTGCGGCCGGTGCGGCCGGCGCCTCGGTGATCGCACCGCCGACGACGACACCGTGGGGCTCGCGCAACGCGCGGCTCGAGGCGCCGGGCGGGCTGCAGATCACGCTCTACCAGGACCCGTGAGGCACCCGGTCCGGGCCTTCCGTCGGTCTGATCACCGCCACGGCACCGACGTAGCCCTCGGGGAGGGGGAGGTCGTCCAGCCAGCACCGGTCGGGAGGGGGTAGGCGCTCGTCCCACGACACCAGCCGGGGGCCGTGGTCCACCCAGACTCCCTGCGGGTCGAGGGCGAGCCCCCACCCGGTGGCCTTGAGCACAGCCTCCTTGCGGACCCAGGTCACCGTCGGATCTCCGCCCTCCTCCAGCGGGTGGGCGGCGACGCCCTCGAACCCGGGGAAGCCGGCCCTTCCGGCCGGCTCCACGTCGACTCCGACGGGCCCGGCCGTGCTGACAGCGGCGACGACCAAGCCGGGTGCCCGACTCAGGCTCAGATGCACGGAGTCGCCGTCGACGTACGGCTGGCCGTGGCCGCTGCCACCGCAGCGCAGGCACCGACGGCCGATCGGAAGCCGGGCACCCACCTGCCGGGCCACGAGGTCATCGAGGAGCTCGCCGGCGGCCGCCGGCTCCGTCGCCTGCCGCCAACCGACCCGGAGGAGTGGTCGGCGGCCGGGGTCAGCCAAGCGTGTGCCGGTCACGCGCCGAGACGGAGCGCCGCCAGGCATCCTCGAAGTCCGCCGCACGATCGGAGCTGAGCAGCTCCAGCCGTGCGTACAGGACGCCGTAGCTGAAGGCGTTCTCGCCGGCCGCGGCGGCAGCGTCGGCCAGCCCGAGGAGGGCCGTCTCGGCCTCGGCGTCGTCATGATGGTCGCCGAGCACGGTCTGGATGCGCTCGTGTGCCTTGACGATCCGCTGGGCGTCCTTGCCGAAGGCCGGGACCAGCGCCTCCGCGGCGTACCGCACGCGCTTGGCCGCCTTGCGTACGTCGTGCAGCTCGACGGCAGTCTCCGCGGCCTCGGTGTCACCTTCGGCGCCGGCCGCCCGGACCCGGGCGCGCAGCCTCTTCCAGTCGTGGTCGAGTCGCTTCGGCAGCACGCGGCGTGCCTGCTGGTGTGCCGCGTCGGTCCACGGTGGTGTCTGCGCGAACGCCTCCAGGCGATCGACCAGGTCGAAGTAGCGAGGCGAGGTCATCCCCGTCAGGAGGTCGGCACGCGCGGACTCGTACCGGCGACGGAAGTCCCGGTCGATGCGGGCCCGCACGGGACCGCGGACCAGTGCCTCGGGCTGGAGGTCGACCAGGGTCCGCAGCAGGTGGTGCAGGACCTCGCAGTCGCGTGGTCCGCCCAGGAGTGAGGCGAGCCAGCCGAGCTCGTCGCGGAGCGGCTCGGACCGGCCGCGGTCGAGGAACGGCCGGTAGCTGGCCAGTGCGTGACGCAGCCGGCGGACGGCGACGCGCATGTCGTGCACGGACTCGGGTGCGTCGTGGCGGACCCAGGCGTCGAGCTCTCGAAGGGTCGCGACCTGTGTGAGCAGCCGGAGCTGGATCACGTCCGCCGCCGGCCCCTTCTTCTGCGGCGTCGGCAGCTCCACCGGCTCTGCCGGCGGCAGCCGGTCGCCCACCGCCCGGGACAGCTTCGACACGCTGCCGGAACGTCGTACCCCGAGCGTCGCCATCAGCTTCGAGGCGTCCCCGAGCAGGGTCGGGTTGTCGGAGAGCAGCTCCACCTCGGCCTCGCGCCAGGTGATCGGTGCCAGTCCGGGGGCCTCGGTGGTGGCCGGCTCGGTCGACACGTGGTCATCCGCGAGCTCTGCCAGCACCTCGCCGCGCTTGTCGTGGAGGCGGTGGACGCGGCGGTCCGTGCGGATCGTGACCACGTGTGCCAACGCATCGTCCCGGACGATGCCGGCCACCACTCTGCGTAGTGCGACGGGAGGGGTCCGGACCGCGCGACCCAGTGGGACCGCGATCTCCAGACGGGCCCCGTTCATCGGAAGCTTCAGGTGCCACCCCGCATCCTCGCCACCGGTACGCCGACGGAGGACGACGCCCGCCTGCGCGAGGGCGAGGTCGGCGGTGTCGAAGTACGTCGCCACGAGCTGCTGTTCCACCGTCGACACCGACTTCACGCCCTTCAACGAGCAGAGGTCGGGAAGCACGGTGGACTCATCGAGGTCGTACTTGTCCTCGACCTCGAGGTGATCGGCAGTCATGCACTGTTTCTACTCGACCAGGATGAACAGCAGAGGGGTGCCCACGTTCCCGGACCGTCGTCATACCGGAAAGTCTGTGGGCCATCCGTGCTCGGCGAGATAGGCACGCACCCGGTCGATGTCCTGGTCGGACGGCATCTCGGAGGTGATCTTGACGATCGCCGAACCGACGTCGATGCGGTCCGCGGGCAGGGTGCCGTCCTGGATCAGATCGTGGCTCACCTGGGCCACCTCCTCGTCGGTGAGCCGGCGTCTCAACAAGGCGATCAGTGGGATGTAGTCCTGCGTCGGGAGCCCGGACGGGTACCCCTCTCGCAGCCAGCCCACGACCCGGCTCACCAGGCCGGCGCGGCCGGCGGCCTCGTCGGCAGGTGGTGCCCCGAGCGGCCATCCGACCGACGCCAGCCGAGCCGAGACCCGGCTGACGTCGTCCGCGGTCGGGGGACCCTTCAGGACGTCCTCGAGACGTTCCGTCACGAGCTGGTGGGTCATGATGGCGGTGCCCGCTTCGGCCTCCTCGGTGAGGTCGTGGACGACGCGATCGAGCTCGGTCGGCGTCAGGCTGCGCTGCAGGATGCCCAGCAGGGCGACGTAGTCCTGGGGCGGGACCCCGTCGGGGTAGCCCGCACGGAGCCAGTCGACGATGCGCTGGACGAGTCCGCTCGGGGCTCGGGAGGCGTCCGTCATCGCCGGGACCTCACGACTTGGACTGGATGGTCGGGATCCCGTGCTGGAAGCTGACCTCTTTGCCGAACCCGGTGGCGGCGATGATCGTGAGACCGATGAGCACGGCCGCGATGATCACGACGAAACAGATGATCCCCACCACCCGGTACAGACCGCGATGGGCGGAGCTGCGAGGGACGGACTCGCCGCCCCCTGTCACGCCGGCACCGCCGGCACTGGCCAGGACCGTCGTCCGCACGCCGATCGCGAAGAGGGCGGGGAGACCGGCGCCCAGGACGACGGACCAGATGGCGACCTTCCAGGCGGAGTCCCAGAACAGCTGGATCATGGTCAGGTCCTTCCTGCGTGCACGGGTGCCCTGCGGTCGGTCGACTCTTCCCAGTCGTCGTTGACGTTGTTCGCCCCGATCGGCGACAGGCGCGAGCGGAGCCACATCCAGCCACTGAGCGCGACCAGGATCGTGATCATCACGAGGGCACCCGCGAGGTCACCGAAGAGGCTGCCCAGCCACCACATGAACGCCGCCACGAGGCCGGCGGCAGGCATCGTGATGCACCACGCGACGACCATCCGTCCGGCCACCCGCCACCGCACCTCGCCTCCGGGCTTTCCGATCCCGGTTCCCAGGATCGACCCGGTGCACACCTGCGTGGTCGACAGCGGAAGCCCCAGCTGGCTCGAGACCAGGATCAGCGCCGCGGACGAGCTCTCGGCGGCCATCCCCGACGGGGAGGTGATCTCGACCAGGCCCTTCCCGACCGTGCGGATGATCCGCCAGCCGCCCAGGAAGGTGCCCATCGAGATGGCCAACGCACAGCACAGCTTCACCCACAGCGGCACCGCGGAGGTGTCGGTCCAGTGCCCGCTGCCGATCAGCGCGAGGGTGATCACACCCATGGTCTTCTGGGCGTCGTTCGTGCCGTGGGCCAGCGAGACCAGGGAGGCACTGCCGATCTGGCCCCAGCGGAACCCCTGGTCGGTGGATCGCCCGACGAGCCCTCCGATGATGCGGAACACCAGCCAGGTGCCGAGGGCGGCCACCAGCGCGGCCAGGACCGGTGACATGACCGCGGGCAGGATCACCTTGCCGATGACGCCGTCCAGCTTGGTGCCGTCGCCGGTCCAGTTGACGGCGGCCCAACCGAGCCCGGCCACCGTCGCTCCGATGAGGCCGCCGAACAACGCGTGCGAGGAGCTCGACGGCAGCCCCAGCAACCAGGTGAGGATGTTCCACGTGATCGCGCCCACGAGGCCCGCGAGCACGATCATCAGCAGTGGCGCACCGCCGTCCGCCTGAAGGGCGGGGTCGGGTGCGCCGGAGCTGGTCTGGATCGACACCACCGCGTTCGTCACCGTCAGCGCCACTTGGACGCTCAGGAAGGCGCCGACCAGGTTGAGCACCCCGGAGAGCAGGACGGCCACCCGGGGTTTCAGCGCCCCGGTGGCGATCGACGTGGCCATCGCGTTGGCCGTGTCATGGAAGCCGTTGGTGAAGTCGAACCCGAGTGCCGTCACGATGACCAGCAGGAGTAGCAGCGTGTCGCTGTCCATGCTCTGAGTCTTCGCACTCGGATCGCGCCGAGACAATCTCAGGAGCGGTCTCGACGGCTTGTTTCATCCAGAGTTCACCCGCTCGATACCCGGCGGCGGTCCACCCGGGAGCGGCTCAGTCGCCGACGGCGTCGCGACCGCGTTGCACCAGGAGCGGATCGGGGGTGCCGACGATCTCGGCATCCTTGCCCTCGTAGTCGGCCTGTGCCAGGAAGTACCGCATGGCGTTGAGGCGTGCCCGCTTCTTGTCGTTGCTCTTGATCGTGATCCACGGAGCGAAGTCCGTGTCCGTGCGCAGGAACATCCGCTCCTTGGCGTCGGTGTAGGCGTCCCACTTGTCGAGCGACTCCAGGTCCAGCGAGGAGAGCTTCCAGCGGCGAACCGGGTCGACCTGCCGGATGATGAAGCGCGTCCGCTGCTCGGACTGGGTCACCGAGAACCAGAGTTTCGTCAACGTCACTCCGCTCTCGACGAGCATCCGCTCGAACAGCGGGACCTGCGTCATGAACTGCTCGTACTCGTCGTCCGCCGCGAACCCCATCACGCGCTCGACTCCGGCCCGGTTGTACCAGGAACGGTCGAACAGGACGATCTCGCTGCGGGTGGGCAGATGCTGGACGTAGCGCTGGAAGTACCACTGGTTCTTCTCGGTCTCACTCGGCTTGTTCAGCGCCACGGTCCTGGCGTAGCGAGGGTTGAGATGCTCCATGAACCGCTTGATGGTGCCGCCCTTGCCGGCGGCATCCCGGCCCTCGAACAGCACCACGGACCGAGCGCCGGTCGCCTTCTGCCACGTCTGGAACTTCAGCAGCTCCACCTGCAGCAGGTACTTCTGCTCGTCGTACTCCGCGACGGGGAGGCGCTCGTCGTACGGATAGTTCTCGCGCCAGGTGTCCACGGCGCGGCCGGCAGGGTCGATGAGCACGGGATCGTCGTCGTGATCCTCCCCCACCGTGTGACCGTCGATCTGCAGGCGGTCGATGTACTCCCGGACGTCGTCAAGCATGAAGGCTCCCCTGGGGGACGAAGGATGGTGGGCTCAGGGTAGGGCGGGACGTTGAACAACAGGTGACCTGCCGCCGACGTACCGATCGATTCGAGCGCGGCGCGACCCCTTGGGCGGCGCGTCACGCGCTCGGTGAACAGAAGGTTGCCGAATCCCGACTACCGGAGTGGACCCGTGCGTGTCAGGATCGCCGACGTGGCTACCAGACTCGAGCGTGATTCCGCGGAAAGTCTCGGACGGGTTGACGAACTGGTCGGCGGGGTCTTCCTGGCCGTCGACTCCGAGATGCGCGGCCAGCCCGCGCCGATGGTCTACGAGATCCTGGACGCGACGCTCCGGCGACGCCTGCCCGGCATCGACGTCGACGAGGAGTCGGTCCGCGACGCGGCCGCGAGGATCTCCGTCGGGATGCTGGTCACCTAGCCCGTTGGAGCGGACTCGGCGCTAACCGTCTCCCACGTCGGCATCATCGATGATCTCTCGGGCGGCCGACTCGTCCTCGGGCGCGACGAGCACCCGGACGCCCTGGGTGAGCTGCCATTGCGGCTCGAGGCCGCCGGCGTCGTCGGCCGAGGCCGTGGCGGCGATCCCGTGGGACTCGAGCATGCCCACGATGAGCTGCGCCTCGATGAGCGACGGCGGGCGAGCGACGATCGTGTTCAGGTTCGCCATCTCGCCCCTCGTGTCGAGCTCATCATGGGGTCGGCTCGCCGACCCGGGAGGTCCCGAGACCCCGGAAGCCGATCGAGCGACCTGCGCCGACCCTAGACGCTGCCGCTCGATCCGGCCTCCCGGGTGCACCCGGGCCTCGGTCAGGCTGCGGCCGTCACGGCTGCGTCGTCGGCCAGCGCGTCACGGACCACGTCCAGGACATCGCCCACCACGTGCACGGTCACCGCTTCGAGGACCTCGGCCGGTACGTCGTCCAGGTCCGGCTCGTTGCGGAGCGGGACGAACACCTCGGTCAGCCCGTTGCGCTGGGCGGCGAGCAGCTTCTGCTTCAGCCCGCCGATCGGCAGCACCCGGCCGTTGAGGGTGACCTCGCCCGTCATCCCGACCTCGGAACGCACCGGGCGACCGGTGGCGAGCGAGGCCAGCGCGGTCACCATCGTGACCCCCGCCGAGGGGCCGTCCTTGGGCGTCGCTCCGGCAGGCACGTGCACGTGGATCGCCTGGTCGAAGAACGCCGGGTCGGCGCCGAGCTGGGTCGCGTGGCTGCGGACGAAGGTGAGCGCGATCTGTGCGGACTCCTTCATCACGTCGCCGAGCTGGCCGGTCAGGGTCAGGCCAGCCGGACCCTCGTGTGCGGACGCCTCGACGAAGAGCACGTCGCCGCCGAGCCCGGTCACGGCGAGCCCGGTGGCGACCCCGGGCACCGAGGTGCGCTCGTGGGCCTCCGGGGTGAACCGCGGTCGCCCGACGAGATCCTTGAGGTCGGCCACGTCGATGTCGACGCGCTCCGATCCGGTCGCCAGGCGAGTGGCCGCCTTGCGAAGCGCCTTCGCGAGGAAGCGCTCCATGTGTCGCACGCCGGCCTCGCGCGTGTAGTTGGCTGCGATCTCTCGCAGCGCAGCGTCGGTGATCGTGACCTCGTCGGCGGTCAGGGCGGCGCGCTCGAGCTGCCGCGGCAGCAGGAAGTCGCGCGCGATCGCCACCTTGTCGTCCTCGGGGTAGCCGTCCAGGGTGACGAGCTCCATCCGGTCCAAGAGGGCGGAGGGGATCTGCTCGACCACGTTGGCGGTGGCGATGAAGAGCACGTCCGACAGGTCCAGGTCCAGCTCGAGGTAGTGGTCGCGGAACGTGTGGTTCTGTGCCGGGTCGAGCACCTCGAGCAGTGCCGCCGCCGGGTCACCCCGGTAGTCGGCCCCGACCTTGTCGACCTCGTCGAGCAGGACGACCGGGTTCATCGAGCCGGCCTCCTTGATCGCCCGGACGATCCGGCCCGGGAGCGCACCGACGTACGTCCTGCGGTGGCCGCGGATCTCCGCTTCGTCCCGGATGCCACCCAGGGCGACCCGGACGAACTTCCGGCCGAGTGCGCCGGCGACCGACTCGCCCAGCGAGGTCTTGCCGACTCCCGGCGGACCCGCGAGCAGGATCACCGCACCCGAGCCGCGGCCGCCGACCACCTGGAGTCCTCGCTCGGCGCGCCTGGTCCGGACGGCGAGGTACTCCACGATCCGGTCTTTCACCTCGTCGAGCCCGTGGTGATCCGCGTCGAGCACGGCACGCGCGGCGACCACATCGGTGGAGTCCTCGGTCGTGACGTTCCAGGGCAGCTCGAGCACGGTGTCGAGCCAGGTCCGGATCCATGCCGTCTCGGGACTCTGGTCGCTGGAGCGCTCGAGCTTCCCCACCTCACGCAGCAAGGCCTCGCGTACGGCGTCGGGGACCTCGGCGGCCTCGACCCGGCTGCGGTAGTCGTCGGCTCCGTCGGGCTCGCCCTCGCCGAGCTCCTTGCGGATGGCCGCGAGCTGCTGACGCAGCAGGAACTCCCGCTGGCTCTTCTCCATGCCCTCGCGGACGTCCTCACCGATCTTGTCGGTGAGCTCGGCCTCGGCGAGGTGCTCCCGCGTCCAGCCGATCAGGGCCTCGAGGCGCGACTCCACGTGCGGGTTCTCGAGCAGCTCACGCTTGCGGTCGACCGAGAGGTACGGCGCGTAGCCGGCGGAGTCGGCGATCACGGCCGGGTCGGTCATCTGGTGGACCGTGTCGATGACCTGCCAGGCGTCACGTCGCTGGAGCACCGCGACGACCAGCCGCTTGTACTCCTCGGCGAGCTCGCGGGCACGATCGGTGACCTGGTCGTCGATCGACTCGACCTCGACCCACAAGGCCGCACCCGGCCCGGACACGCCGGCGCCGATCCGACCGCGACGCTCGGCCTTGAGAACCGCGGCGGGGCTGCCTCCGCTGAGGCGGCCGACGCGCTCGACGGACGCGATCACGCCGTACGACGCGTAGCGATCCTCGAGCCGCGGGGCCACGAGGAGCCTGCCGTCGCTGCTCGCGCGGGCGGCGTCGATGGCGGCCTGGGAAGACTCGTCGAGCTCGATCGAGACCACCATGCCCGGCAGCACGACGAGGTCGGACACGAACAGGACGGGAAGACTCTTGTGGGACACGGTGTCCTCGCTTTCGAAAACCTGAGTGATGTGGACTCAACTCTCGAAGGCGTGGGCGTGTTCCGGAGGGGCCACGTGTTCGTCCAGGGCGAACACGGCACGGACGTGCTGCTTGCGCAGGTCAAGGCGCGTGCGCGCACTCGGCCGCTGGATCGGACTCCTTGTGGCAACCTGACCCCATGATCCGTGCGGTGACCGCCAATCTGGGGTGTGCGTCGCCCTCCCCTCTGGGGTCACAACGGGTGGCGGCTGCCCACCGATGGAGCAGCCAGGTTCGTCCCGAGGTGGACCTCGCCTTCCTCCAAGAGGTCCCGGACACGTTGCTCGAGGAGTGGGTCGCGGACGGGTTCGTCCCCGCGGCACCGCAAGGGCGGAAGTACCGACCTCGCTCTGCACTTCTGTGGCGCAGCGAGCTCGTCTCAGCCGAGAGCTTCATCTTGCCGACGGCCGGCTACCACGGCTCCTACGTCTCCTCCGCACTTCTCCGTCTTCCCGGTTTCTCGGAGCCGGTCGTCTGCGTGAGTCTCCATGCGAGCCCCAGCCCGGTCGAGCAGAAGTACCGGGAGGTGTGGCATGCCTGTGCGCTGGAGCTACCGCCGGAGCGCCGGGGTGGCGGACGCCACTCCGGCGAGCTGTTCGACGCCGACATGGTGGTGGCCACGCTCAAGCTCCTGGCGCGAACCGACCTGGTCCTGGCCGCCGGCGACCTGAACGAGTGCGAGGAGTGGGACAAGGTGCATGGCGAGGGCTGGTGGGAGCCACTGGAGCGGACTGCGACGTCCGAGCCCGGCGCCCTCGAGTTCCCGATCCGGCGTCTCTGGCAGGGTGAACGACGTTCCCTGTTCAAGCCCGGCGCTCGCGGCTATCAGCTCGACCACGTCCTGGCCAGTCCCGCGGTGGGCGCCCGGATCCGAGCCGACGCCCACGTCGACGGGAGCTGGACCGAAGAGGGTGTGGCGGCGGGTGAGCTGTCGACCCACGCCCCCATCTTCTTCTCCTTGGACGACGACTAGCCGCCGACGAGACGCGCCTCAGAGTCGCCGCATCGCGGTGGTGATGAGGACCAGCTCCCCGAGCTCGTCGGAGGCGTCCACGTCGACCTCGGCCTCGATCACCCAGTCGTGGTGGCCGGCGGGGTCGGCGAGGGTCTGGCGCACGGGCCAGCGGTGGCCGGCGCGCTCGAGGTCGAAGAGGTCCGGGCCGCGGGCGTCGGAGTCGGTGCCGACGGAGTCGTGCTCGGCGAAGTAGTCCTCGATGGCGGCATCCCAGGCCTGTCGGGTCATCACGACCTCGTGCGGCGGGTCGAAACGCTCAGCGCCCGTCTCCTCCACGGAGGTCAGGCCACCGAGGTCGTCACGAGCGACCAGCTCCACCCGGCGCCACATCGCGTTGCGGATCATCACGCGGAACGCCCGCTCCTGCTGGGACAACGGGCGGGGCGGCGGGGTCGCCGCGGCATCGGTGAGGGTGCGCGGAACGTGGTCGGGGTCCGACAGCGCCTCCCACTCGTCCAGCAGCGACGAGTCGGTCTGACGCACGGTCTCCCCCAACCACGCGATCAGGTCCTCCAGCTCCGGCGGCCGGTGCGCGGCGGGCACCGTCTGGCGCAGCGTGCGGTACGCGTCGGAGAGGTAGCGCAGCAGCAGGCCCTCCGAGCGCGCGATCTTGTAGCGGCCGACGAAGTCGGTGAAGCCCATCCCCTGCTCGTACATGTCGCGCACCACCGACTTCGGGTCGAGCGCGTCGAGCGGCAGCCACGGATGCGTCTGCCGGTAGGTCTCGAAGACGGGTTCCAGCAGGTCGGCGAGGGGTTTCGGCCACGTGACCTCCTCGAGCAGCGCCATCCGCTCGTCGTACTCCAGGCCGTCGGCCTTCATCTCCGCGATCGCCTCGCCGCGGGCCTCGTGCTGCTGGGCGAAGAGGATCTTGCTCGGCGAATCCAGCACCGCCTCGATCACGGACACGATGTCCAGTGGGTACGTCGGCGCCTCCGGATCGAGCAGGTCCAGCGCTGCGATCGCGAACAGCGCGAGCGGCTGGTTGAGGGCGAAGTCCTCGGGCAGCTCGACGGTGAGCACGTAGCGGCGGCCGAACTCGTCCGGCTCATCGAGCCGCTTCAGGACGCCGTTGTGCACCAGGCTGCGCGCCAGCCGCAGCGCCCGGCGAACGTGGGTCACCTGGGTACGCCGGTCCTCGTGGTTGTCCGTGAGCAGCCGACGCATCACCGCGAACGCGTCCTCCTCGCGCGCCGCGACGTTGACCAGCATCGCGTTGTCGACCCGCATCCGGGACCGCAACGGCTCCGGCGCCCCCGCAACCAGCTTCTCGAACGTCTTCTCGGTCCACACCACGGTGCCGGCGGGCGGCGTCGTCAGCTGGGCCTTCGACTTCCGCTTGGCCAGCTGGTGCTCGCGCATCGCCGCGTTCTTCGCGGCCGCCTTCGCCTTGGCCTTCTCGTTCTCGATGACGTGCTCGGGCGCCTGTACGACGACGTACCCGGCGGTGTCGAAGCCGGGCCGGCCCGCACGGCCGGCGATCTGGAGGAACTCCCGGGTCCGCAGCACCCGCTGCTTGTGTCCGTCGTACTTGGCCAGCCCCGTGAACAGCACCGTCCGGATCGGCACGTTGATCCCGACGCCGAGCGTGTCGGTGCCGCAGATGACCGTCAGCAGACCCTCCTGAGCGAGCTGCTCCACCAGCCGCCGGTAACGCGGCAGCATCCCGGCATGGTGCACGCCGATCCCACGCCGCAGCAGCTTCGACAACGTCTTGCCGAACCCGGCCCCGAACCGCACGCCGGTCAGCCGCTCCATCAGCCGCTCGTGGTGGGACCCGCGTTGGTGGATCTTGTCGTAGCCCTGCTTCAGCAACGACTCCGCCTGCGCGACCGCGGCCGCCTGGGTGAAGTGCACGACGTACACCGGTGCCTGCCCCGTCGTCACCAGCTCGGTCAAGGTCTCGCCGAGCGGCTCCAGCGACCAGCTGAAGTGCAGCGGCACGGGCCGATCCGCCTTGTCCACGACCGCGGTCTCGCGGCCGTTGCGCCGGGTCAGGTCATCCGCCAGCTCGGAGACGTCGCCCAGCGTGGCCGACATCAGCACGAACTGTGCCTGCGGGAGCTCCAGCAGCGGCACCTGCCAGGCCCATCCGCGCTGCGGGTCGGCGTAGTAGTGGAACTCGTCCATGATCACCAGCCCGATGTCTGCCCGCGAACCCTCACGCAGCGCGATGTTGGCCAGCACCTCAGCCGTACAGCAGATGATCGGAGCGCTCGGGTTCACCGACGCGTCTCCCGTCAGCAGACCGACGTCCTCGGCGCCGAAGACCTCGCAGAGGGCGAAGAACTTCTCACTCACCAGCGCCTTGATCGGCGCGGAGTAGAAGGAGACACGGCCGTCGGCCATCGCCGCCATGTGGGCCGCGGTCGCGACCAGGGACTTGCCTGACCCGGTGGGCGTGGCGAGCACGACGTTGCTCCCCGAGAGCAGCTCGAGGATCGCCTCCTCCTGGTGCGGGTACAGCTCCAGCCCCTGCGCCTCCGACCAGCCCAGGACCCGCTCGTACGCCGCCTCGCTCACCGGGCCCATTGTGCAGGGGACCCGCACGGGTGACAGCGCGATCGAGAACTCGTCGACGAGACCGGTGTTCACCCCTACGGGTGATGACGAGCCGGCAGGTGCGCGGTTTAGCGTTCAACGACGCCGCACCCAGCGGCTCAGGACGCTCCGCCAGGCTCCCCCCGTGGCCTCGCGGAGCGTTCCCTTCTCCGGTTCTCCGATCAGCGAGCGTCAGGCCGCGTGCATCGCAGGAGCGCCCCGCTGGGCCGCCGGGGACCCATCCAGCGACAGCCAGGTGGGGGTGCAGTCGCAGCCGTCCGAGCAGGGCAGGTAGGTGTGCGTCGGATGCCCGCAGTCAGGGCACGGCATCTCGTGCGACAACGGATGTGCCTGAGTTTCGACTGTGTCCCACATGGTGACCCCTCCTCTGCTGCTCTCCGACCTGCCTCTTCACCATCCGCCTCGGGTCGATGGCTGTCATCGCGGCCAGCACGCCGAGCCGCTACCGGCCACCTGCCAGTGCCCGCCGCCGGCCGGCCGGTGCGAGAGCCGGACGGCGGCATCCGTGACCTCGCCTGCGTCGGACGCTCAGAGTGAGATGGTGCCGCGGCAGACGGCGCCCGTGGCGCGACGCTCGGCACGGAACACGAAGTGGTCGGTCCCGGCCTTGTTGGACATCCGGCGCTGCACCGTGAAGGAGCCACTGGCGCCGTGCGTGGTGCTCGAGCCCCTCGCGGAGGTGCTGCCGTTGTGCTTGATCGTCCAGTCCCAGACCTGGCCGACGTGGTTGCTGTCGACCTCGGCCTGGAACTCGATCTTGCCGTTGTCGGGCTTCGCCTTCAGGTCCCAGACGGCCGCGCCGCCGCAGCCGCCGTGGGAGCGGACGGCTGGGTCCACTCCCTGGCTGGCCGTGGAGGGCGCCATGGCCGCGAGGGGCAGGGCCAAGGTCGAGAGTGTGAGGGCGGCGAATGCGGTGCGAGTCTTCATGATGTGCTCCTTGATGCTGGTGGTCTGTGTGTGTTCCACCAGCATCCGGGCATCGTGGTCGGAGTTGCCATCGTGCGCTGGTACTACGACTTTTGTCGCCGCGTCACTGCACCGAGCTCGTCCGTGGACGTGCCATGGCGGGTGCCTCGAGGGCTGGATGGCGACCGGTCTGCCGGACCACCGCGGTGAGACACGAACGGCTCCGCCTGCATCGCAGGTGGAGCCGCTTCTTCGCGCCAGTAGGAGGTCGCAAGGATGCGACCACCCCCGTCGTGGTGGTGGAGCTGGCGGGAATCGAACCCGCGTCCTCGAGCGTCGAACCAGGTCTTCTCCGGGTGCAGTCAGTGCTGTCGTTTTCTCAGTCCCGGCGCTCGCACTGACACGTCGCCGACGGACTCAGTCAGGATGAAGTCCCGGCCGCCCCTCCTGACAGAGAGCGACCAGCAAGCCTTCTAGATGAGGCCTGGATCCGGGACGAAGGCAGGTGCCCGGTCAGACCCTTCGGTCACTGCTCAGGCAGCGAGAGCGAAGTTACTGCGCGTGTTGTTGGCAGTTATGGTTTCCCGACGAACGTTTACGAGATGACGTCGGCTTCTCGACCCGCTTCCCCTGGAACTGACGTCCCAAGTCGAAACCGATCAGCCCCTCTTGAGTTGTTGTCCACCGGCTACAACGCGTGTGACCGGCGGACATTCCCAGTCTAGGGCGCGGGGCCGACACCCGCTAACCGGTTGCGTCGTACGTCGGCCGCCGAAACGGCGCAATTGCGCCGGTATGACATCCGATCGGCCGTTCTGGCTGTCACAACCGTTCAATTGCGCGGTTCGGACAGCAGCCACCAGGACCGAGCCGGTGGCTACCCGGGCTCGCCGAAGAGGCGGACGGCGTTCTCCCAGCAGACGGCCCGGAGCCAGTCGTCTCCGAGGTCGAGGCGGGCCAGGGCGGCCAGCTGGGTGGGGTACGGGTAGGGGATGTTCGGGAAGTCGGTGCCGAGCAGGACCTTCGGCTGGAGGTCGCGCAGGCGCGGGAGGAGCGCCGACGGGAACACCGCGCCCAGGTCGTCGAAGAAGTCGGTGAACACCATCGTGGTGTCGACGCACACCCGCTCGTAGGTCTCCGCGAGCTCCACGAACTCGGCGTACTCCGGCGCCCCGAGATGTGCGATCACCAGGGCCAGGCGCGGGTAGGAGCGGAGCAGGTCACCGACCGGCCCCGGCCCGGTGTACGACGTACCGACCGGCCCGGAGCCCGCATGGATGACGACGGGCGTGCCGGTGTCCTCGAGGGCGCCCCAGACGTCGGCCAGCAGGGGGTCGCGGACGTCGAACGCACCCACCTGCACGTGGACCTTGAAGATCTCCGCGCCGCCGGCGAGGCGCGCCGCGACGTACGCCGCCGCGCCGGGCTCCGGGTAGAAGGTCGCGCTGTGGAGGCAGTCGGGCACTCGGGCGGCGAACCCGGCCGCCCAGTCGTTGAGGAACTCCGCCATCTCCGGCCGGTGGGCGTAGGGCAGCGCGGAGAAACGTCGTACGCCGAAGCCGCGCAGCGTCTCGACCAACGCGTCGTCGTCGCCCCGGTAGGCCAGGGGCCACGGCCGGCCGATCAGCGGGCCCGCCGTGTCGAACTGCTCGCGCACCTTGGCCATCACCCGCGGCGGCAGGAAGTGCGTGTGCACGTCGAAGAGCCCCGGCAGCCCGAGCTCGGTCGCGAACGCGACCGGGTCGACGCTCACAGCGGCCTGACCAGGATCAGGGTCGGGCCGCTCCAGTCGATGCGCTGGAGCTCGTTCATCGCCACGAACCCGAGCGCGAGGTAGAACTCGCGGGTCCGGGCATACCCCTCGTCCTCGTGCGACGGTCCGACGGTGTGCACCTCGAGCAGCCGCACCCCGGCCTCGCGCAGGTCGGAGCCGACGGCCTCGACGAGCGCCCGCCCGATCCCCTGGCGATGCCGGTCCCGGCGTACGGCGAGCAGGTGCAGCTCGCGCGACTCCGGGAAGTGCTCGGCCAGCAGTGCGACACCGACCACCTCGTCACCGTCGACCGCGAGGTACGACGGCAGCCGCCCCGCGTCGGCGACGTACTGGGCGTTGGCCTCGGGGATCCCGAACCACTCCGGCACGCTCGCCAGGAGCTCTGCCACGCCCGGCGGGTCGGCACGCCGGACGACCTGGACCGGCATCAGTCGGGCAGGCCCTTGAGCCGGCGACCGATGGCCTGCTGCTTCTCACGCTCGGCCTGGCGGTCGGCCAACGCGTGACGCTTGTCGTAGGACTTCTTGCCCCTCGCCAGCCCGATCTCGACCTTGGCCCGGCCGTCCTTGAAGTAGAGCGCGAGCGGCACGAGGGTGTAGCCCTTGTCGCCGATCTTGCGCTCGATCTTGGCGATCTCGGACTTGTTGAGGAGGAGCTTGCGGCGGCGCCGGGCGGCGTGGTTGGTCCACGTGCCCTGGGTGTACTCCGGGATGTGGACACCGTGCAGCCAGACCTCGTGCCCGTCGACCTCGGCGAAGCCGTCCACCAGGGTCGCCCGCCCCTGCCGCAGGGACTTCACCTCGGTCCCCATCAGCACGAGACCGGCCTCCCACGTGTCCTCCACGTGGTAGTCGTGTCGCGCCTTGCGGTTCTGCGCGATCATCTTGCGGCCCTGCTCCTTCGGCATCCCACCATTGTTTCAGGGCGGTGCGAAGGCGCGTTAATCACTTGGTCTCGACAGGCTCCACCGACGAACCCAGGCTCGACCAGCGAACCCCGCGGCTCAGCCGATCCAGGGCGCGGGGTTCACGGCCACGCCGTTCACCATCACCGTCATGTGGGTGTGGCAGCCGGTCGACCAGCCCGTGGTGCCGATGAGCCCGACCACCTGGCCGCGGGCGACCGCCTGGCCCACGTGGGTGCGGTAAGCCGACAGGTGGTTGTAGATCACGGTGACGTTCTTGCCGTTGATCAGGCCGAGGTTGAGGAAGAGTCGGTGACCCCAGACCGAGGAGTAGTACTCCGACATGATGTGCCCGTTGCCGGCCGCCCAGATCGGCGTACCGCAGGCGGCGCCGAAGTCGTCGCCGTCGTGGAGCCCGTAGTAGTGCATGACCGGGTTGATCCGATAGCCGTACGGCGAGGTGATCGGCCCGTTCACCGGGCGCATCAGGAGGCCACCGGTGGGGCCGGTGAAGCCACCGCCACGGTGCTGCTCGCGGGCGATCTCGGCCATCAGCTGCCGGTGGACGCGGTCTGCGCGGGCCTTCGACTCGGCCAGGACGCGCTGGTCGTGCACCCGGGCGCGGTGGGCCATCGCCCAGGCCTGCTGCTTGTGGCGCACGCTCGTGGCGACCCGGTCGCGGGCCGACGCGGCCTGCTCCTTGTACTGCCTCTCCTGCAGGAGCTTCGCGTCGGCCTGCGCGCGCTTGCGGGCGACCTGGTCACGAGCCTTGGCGAGCTGGTCGGTCTGCACCTTGAGCAGCACCGTGGTCGCCTCGAGCCCGTCGAGGGCCTGGTCCTGGGAGGAGAGCACGAAGGTGTTGTTGGCGTCGCGGGCGGTGAGGTCGGCCGGGGACACCGACTGGAGCAGCGACATCATCCCGACCAGCTGGGGGTCGCCCTGCTCGTAGAAGGAGGTGACGGTGTGGACCAAGGTGGTCCGCTGGTCGGACGCCGCCTGCTGGCCGCGAGCCAGGTTGGTCTCGGCGGTTGCGAGCCGGACCCGCGCCCGCTGCAGCTGACCCTGGATCTGGTGCAGCCGGTCGCGCGCGGCGTGGACGTGGGCACGGGCGACCTGGAGGCCGTGGCGGGCCGATCGGAGCTCGCCGCGAGACCGGCTCAGCGCGGCGGCGGCCCGGGTGGTCTGCCTGCTCGCCTCGTCGAGGTCGGCCTGCGCACTCGTGACCGAGTGCTGGGCCTGGCTCTGCTGGTGACGCAGATGCTTGACGTCGGCCTGAGCCAGCGGGGTGGAGGCGGCGCCCAGGACGAGCGCTCCAGCCGTGCAGGCCACGGCCAGGCGTCGACGAGCGGTGACGGGGAAGAATCGCACCGGTGAGCCTTCGGGTGTTCGGGGAAGGTGAACACCGCGACGCTAACCGACCGACCTCACACTTTGAGGTATTTGCGGGTCAGTATGAGTGTCGGGATCAGCGTGAGCAGCGGGCCGAGGATCGCGATCACGAGGAGGGACAGCCAGTAGTCGTGCATCCCGACCCACGGGATGAAGCTCAGATCGGTGCTCAGATGGCCCTGCACCTGGAACTTCATGAAGGCCCCGACCGCGCACGCGGCGAGCGCCACGCCGATGACAGCGGTCACCACCGCCTCGAGCAGGAACGGGAGCGCGATGTAGAGGGTGGAGGCGCCGACGAGCCGCATGATGCCTATCTCACGCCGGCGCGCGAAGGCCGCCAGCCGGATCGTGTTGGCGACCAGCAGCAGGGCCGCGACGACCAGCACGAGAGCGGTCCAGAACGAGCCCCACTTGAGCCACGAGATCGTGTTGAAGATCGGTTTCAGGATCTTGTGGACGTCCTGCACCCGCGAGACGCCGTCGAGGCCCACCACCGAGCTCTCGACGTCGCGGAACTGGTTCGGGTTCTTCAGCGTGATCCAGATCGACTGCGGCATGTCGGCCGCGGAGATCGGCGAGTTCGGACCGTCGTACTTGCCCGGGAACTGCTCCTGGAGCTTGTCGAACGCGTCCTGCTGGGACTCCTGGTGGGAGCTCGAGACCTGGGCGTTGGTGTCGACGACCTTCTGGATCGCCTGCTTCTGGGTCGCGGTCACCGCGCCGGTGCAGGCAGGGTTGGTGTCCTGGCGGCTGCACAGGTAGACGGTGATCTGGAGCTGGCTGCCCCAGCGGTCGGCGACGCGGTGGGCCTCCTGGTTGAGGAGGACCCCGACGCCCACCAGGGACAGGGAGACGAACAGGGTGAGGATCACCGCGAGGTGCATCGAGAGGTTGCGGCGCAGGCCGCTGCCCAGCTCGGTGAAGACGTAACGCAACTGCATGTAAGGGGCTCTCTCCGGAGTCGGTCGTTCAGTGCTGGAAGCCGTAGACGCCCTGCGCCTGGTCTCGCACGACGCTCCCGTCCGCCAGCTCGACGACGCGCTTGCGCATCTGGTCGACGACACCGGCGTCGTGGGTGGCCATGACGACGGTGGTGCCGGTGCGGTTGATCCGGTCGAGCAGCTTCATGATGCCGACCGACGTCGCGGGGTCGAGGTTTCCGGTGGGCTCGTCGGCGATCAGGATCATCGGCCGGTTGACGAACGCGCGGGCGATCGCGACCCGCTGCTGCTCGCCACCGGACAGCTCGTCGGGCATCCGGTCGCCCTTGCCGTCGAGACCGACCAGCTCGAGGGTCTCGGGGACGGTGGCGCGGATGTCGCTGCGCGACTTGCCGATCACCTGCAGCGCGAAGGCGACGTTCTCCGACACCGTCTTGTTGGGGAGCAGCCGGAAGTCCTGGAACACCGTGCCGATCTGGCGGCGCAGCCGCGGGACCTTCCAGGCGGCGAGGCGGTTGATCTCCTTGCCGGCGACGTAGACCCGGCCCGAGGTGCAGCGCGCCTCGCGCAGCACCAGGCGCAGCGCGGTCGACTTGCCGGAGCCCGAGGTGCCCACCAGGAAGACGAACTCGCCCTTCTCGATGTCGATCGAGACGTTGTCGAGCGCCGGGTGGCTCCCGCCGGGGTAGGTCTTGGTGACCTTTTCGAAGCGAATCACTGAAGGGAGGTTAGCCGAGGACACCAACGGTTCCGGCATTCGCGCGGCGCGCCCGGCGCCCAGGACCAGAGATTTGCGTGCAACCGGACACGTGGCCCGGGCGTGTCTGTTGCAATGGGTCGACATCGGGTCGGTCCGGTCCTGACGAGGGAGCCATGGGCAACGTGGAGCACGAGTTCACCGCGTTCTACGACGCCACGTGGGCACGGACGGTTGCCTGTGCGTACGCCGTGACCGGCGACGTGGGCGCCGCCGAGGAGGCGGCCCAGGAGGCATACAGCAGGGCCTGGCCGCGCTGGTCCAAGCTCGCGACGTACGACGACCCCGGCGCCTGGGTGCGTCAGGTCGCCACCCGACAGGCGATCAGCCGCTGGCGTCGCGGGCGTACGGCCCACCGGTTCCTGGCCCGCTCGCGACCACCGGACAACGCGCCCGCGCCCGACGAGAACACCGTCGCCCTGGTGACCGCGCTCCGAGCCCTTCCCGAGGCCCAGCGCCGTGCGCTCGTCCTCCACCACCTGGCCGGCTTCACCGTGGCCGAGATCGCCGCGCAGGAACGCTGCCCCGAGGGCACCGTCAAGGCGCGTCTCTCCCGGGGCCGCGCCGCGCTCGTCCCGCTCCTGGACGGCGCTCCGAACGGAGAAACCACCCATGCCTGAGCACGAGACCTTCGACCTCGACGCGGCCTTCGCCCGCCTCGAGCAGGACATCACCACTCTCTCCACCGCCCCCGGGGCCGGTGCCGCGGTCGCCCGAGCCCGGAGACGCCGGCGTACCCGAGCCGGCGCCGTCGCCGTGGTGGCCGTCCTCGCGGTCGGTGGCGTGGCCGTCGGCCAGGGCCTGTCCGGTCACGACGACTCGATCGCGCCGGCCGATCACCTTCCCGCGCCTGCTCCCCTCGACGGTCCGCACCTGAGCGCGGCGACGGCCGGGTGGACCCCTGCGTGGACGTCGCCCTCGGAGCAGGCTCGGCTCAAGCTGGCTCAGTCCTTCGGCGGCGCGTGCACGCCGAACACCCAGGGAGGTCGTGGCGGCATCGTCGTCCTGGGCGACTCCCACGACGACGTGGCCCTCGCGGTGATGAGCGACTACGGCACGGACGCAGCCGCGGAGCAGCAGGCCTGGGCCCGGGTCGAGCGTGAGGTCGCCGCCTGTCCGAGCGCCGAGCTGGTCGGCTCGTTCAGCGATCCCACGGGTGCCGAAGGGCACATCTACCGGATCGCTGCCACGCAGTCCGAGGTGGCTCCCGAGTACGAGTGGATCGTGAGCACGGGCCAGGCGATCGGGGCCCTCAAGGTCTTCGGTCAGAGCGACGAGCTGCCGGCCGCCAACGACCGACCCGTGGCCGACGCGCTGTTGGCCGCTGTGCAGGAGCCCTCGTCGTACGAGGGGCAGGGGACGTCGCCGCCCCGGAACGGCGTCCACCGGATCGATCCGACCAAGACGCTCGGCCAGGTGTGGGCCGAGGACCTCACGCCGGCGCTGGCCGGCTGGAGCACCCCGTGGGATCCCCGTCTGCCCAGCGGAGGCTCCCCGCCACCGGAGCCGGCCTGCTCGGCTGGGTTCCTCGGGGACGCGGCGGGCCCCTCCCAGACGGTCAACGTCGGGAGCAACGGCCGCGAGTGGGTCCAGTGGTTCGACAGCGAGAGTGACGCGACCTATGCGCTCCAGCAGGTCCAGCAGGACCTGGAGTCGTGCGCCACGCCGTACGCCCTCCACACCGTGAACCTGCCCGACGGACGACCGATCCTGGTCGGCGTCGGTCCTCAGATCTTCTGGGCCACGCGGGTCGCCTCTCACCTCCTCGTCCTGGCCGTCCCGGCCGGCGACACTCCCCCGCCCGACGACGTGTCGTTCAAGGTCGGAGCCGTGCTCGAGCACGTCCTCGAGCAACCGGCGACCACGACCATGTCGCCGGACAAGCACACCACGGTGGCGGCGTGGATGCAGCAGGAAATCGCGGCCGCCCCGACGTTCGGGCCGTAGCGGGGGTCAGCGCGGGGTGTTCTCGGCGCCCATCCGCCAGCGGATGCCGGCCTCGAGGAAGCCGTCGATGTCGCCGTCGAAGACCGCCTGCGGGTTGCCGACCTCGTACTCGGTCCGCAGGTCCTTGACCATCTGGTAGGGGTTCAGCACGTAGCTGCGCATCTGGTCGCCCCAGCTGGCGTTGGCGTCACCACGCAGGGCGTCGATCTCTGCTCGTTCCTCGGCCTTCTTCAGCGCGAGGAGCTTCGCCTTGAGGATCACCATCGCGCTGGCCTTGTTCTGCAGCTGCGACTTCTCGTTCTGGCAGCTGACCACGATCCCGGTGGGGATGTGGGTGAGCCGGACTGCGGAGTCGGTGGTGTTGACGCTCTGTCCGCCGGGCCCGCTGGAGCGGTAGACGTCGACCCGGATCTCCTCCTCGGGGATCTCGATCTCGTCGGTCCGCTCGAGCACCGGCACCACCTCGACCGCGGCGAACGACGTCTGCCGGCGGCCCTGGTTGTCGAAGGGGCTGATCCGCACGAGGCGGTGGGTGCCGCCCTCGACGCTGAGCGTCCCGTAGGCGTACGGCGCGTGGATGGCGAAGGTGGCCGACTTGATGCCCGCCTCCTCGGCGTAGGAGGTGTCGTAGACCTCGACGGGGTACTTGTTGCGCTCGGCCCAACGCGTGTACATCCGCATCAGCATCTCGGCGAAGTCGGCAGCGTCGACGCCACCGGCTCCCGACCTGATCGTCAGCAGGGCCTCGCGCACGTCGTACTCACCGGAGAGCAGGGTGCGGACCTCGAGGTTCTCGACGGCCTTGTGGATCTTGCCGAGCTCGCTCTCGGCCTCGGCCAGCGTGCCGGCGTCGTTCTCCTCCTGCGCGAGCTGGATCATGATCTCGACGTCGTCGATGCGCTGGTCGAGCTCGACGAAGCGGTCGAGCTGCCCCTGGATGGCGGAGAGCCGGCCGGTGACCCGGGTCGCGTTCTCCTGGTCGTCCCACAGGTCGGGGGCGGCCACCCGCTCGCCGAGGTCGGCGATCTCGGCGCGCATGCCGTCGAGGTCGAGCACCTGGCCGATCGTCTTCATGGTCGCCCGGAGCTGCTTGATCTCCACGTCGAAGTCGATGCTGGCCACGAGAGCCAACGTTACGGCACCGGGCCAGGCCGGGCGGAACCACCGGTGCCGCTCGGGAGCCGTCAGGGGGCGGTGACGTCGAGGTGGAAGGCGTCGGCCAGCGAGGGCGCTCCGGCCGCCCCGCGCAGGGGTGCGAAGTGCAGCACCTCCGCGTAGAGCCGGCTCAGCGAGAGATGGGTGAGCGGGGTGTCGACGACCTGGTGGCCCGGCATGTCCTTCGTGGCCACGACCGTCAGCACCCGGTTGTCGCCGGAGTGGTCGTCCTCGTCGGCGGTGATCACCACGACCAGCCGGCCCTGCCGGAAGTCCGGCCCGGCCAGCACCGGCGCGACCTCCGTCTTCAGCCAGGCATCGGCGGTCGACAGCGGGCAGTCGTGGGCGATGTGGCACATGTTGGCGATGACCATGCCGGCGCCGGGCAACGTGCCCGCGGCGGCGTCCGGGGCCAGGCGGTCGAGGGGTACGTCGTACCGATCGCAGTCCGCGCGCTCGTCGAGGAAGTAGGCCCACGGGTTGTGCTTGACGACGTACGCCCCGGCCGGGGTGGTCACGCAGTCGCCGGGCATGTCCTCGGCGTACAGGCGGGCTGTGGTGCCGGTCTCGAGCGCCCGCCCGAACACCGACGGACCGCTGAGCGGGTGGCTGCTCGGGTCCTGGTCGTCCGTGATGCCGAACGTCGAGCCGCCTGCGATGGCGAGGTAGTTGGGCAGCGACGGGTGGGTCAGCGCGTGGTAGGTCGTCGCGTAGCCGTAGCGGTCGGCGAGCGCGGCCGTCCACGGCATCTGGGCCCGCATCTGATCGAGCGTGTGGTTCTCGACCAGGAAGACGAGCACCTTGGTCGGCCGCGTCCCCGTTGCGGCCTGGCTCGCGTCCGTGGACGACGACGGCTGGGGCGACGGCGTGTGCTCCGTCGGCGGCGGGGGCACCGGGTACATCGGCGGGGGCAGGTTGTCGTGATGCGGTGGGGTAGAGGCGGCGCTGGGCTCGCCCTCGGACGCAGTGGTCGACGACGACCCGGAGCCGCACGCGGCGAGCAACGCCGCCGCCGCGACGACGCCGACCGCATGCGCCCACCTGATCACCGACCGGCCCCCTTCCCCGGCCAGCGTAGGTCGACCGGGGCCGGTCGCGGCGAGCATGAGCTCACCGCGACCGGACCTCCCCCAGGACCGCTACCGGGTGCAGAACACCTCGGGCGTACCGACGGCACCGAAGCCGTCGAGATCGGTCACCAGGCTCGCGGTGTTGAA
This sequence comes from uncultured Actinomycetota bacterium, assembly GCA_963833775.1. Taxonomy (GTDB): domain Bacteria; phylum Actinomycetota; class Actinomycetes; order Propionibacteriales; family Nocardioidaceae; genus Nocardioides. Next base: position 1,021,966 of record CAWHZH010000015.1, read on the forward strand.
GCTGACCTTGAGCGGCGGTGTCGAGAACGTGACGTCGTTGGGCGTCGAGCCACCGACCGAGAACGTCTGGCTGAACCACGGCGTGCCGTCGGCCTTGGCTGTCACCGACGCCTGGCTGCTCGCCATGGAGTTGTCCGAAAGGCCGAAGGTCCCCCGGAACTTCGTGCAGAGCCGGTCGAGGTTGAACTCCACCGACTGCGTGGTCGGGCCCTTCGGGTGGAACGTCGTCGCCTCCAGCGAGGCCGGGTAGTCGACGCCGTTCATCGACACCGACGCCCTCGGGTCCAGGAAGCTCTCGTTCACCGGTGGGAGCGAGGTGAGCTGCGTCCACTGGTAGACCCCGACCGTCACGACCGGGCTGATCCCGCGGTGCCGGTGCTTCGTGCCGGGCATGAGCACGCGGTAGGAGCGCCTCGTGTTGCTCGACGGCACGTCGTACGTCGTGAAGGTGCCGTCGGCGTGCACCCGTGCCTGCCGTTGGTTCTTCCAGAGCTGGCCGACGGCACCGCGCTCCTGCAGCATCACGAGCAGTCCGGCGGACCCCTTCGAGACGTGGCCCGACATCCGGACCTTCTGCCCGAGGGTCAGTGAGCTCTTCTCGGCCTGCAGCGTCACCTTCCAGGCCGGCTTCCCTGCGGCATGCGCGGCGCCGGACCCCCATGTCAGCCCGGCGAGTGCCACCGCGGAGGCCGCGAGCACGGCCGCCGTCCTACGCATGGCGGTCATCGGGTGCAAAGGATCTGCGGGGTGCCGATGGCGCCGAAGCCGTTGACGCCGGCGACCACGGAGAGCGTCGTGAACTTCAGCTTCAGCGGCGAGTCGAGGTCGATCCGCTGCACTGACTTCTCCCCCACCGCGAAGGTGTGGGTGTAGACCTGCGTGCCGTCGGAGAGCGCGCTGACCGTGGACTGGGCTCCCGTCTGGGAGTTGTCGTCGATGCCGAAGGTGCCCTTGAGTGCGATGCACAGTCGATTGACGTTGAACTCGATGGAGGTCGCGCCCGTCCACCCCGCGGCAAGCGACTTCGGATAGGCGACCGCGTTCAGGTTGACCGGGCTTATCCGGTCCAGGTTGCTCTCGTTGACCGATGGGTGGTCGTAGAGGTCGCTCCAGCCGTAGACCGCGACCTTGGCCTTCGCGCTCGTCCCCTTCGCGTGCGCACCCGTGGCCGGCATGACCACGCGGTACTGCCGCGAGGTGTTGGCGGTCGGCTTGTCCGAGAGGTGGTAGCGGCCGCGGGCGTTGATCCGGTCGGTGTCCTGGTCCTTCCAGCCCTTGGCGGCGTGCTCCTGCAGCACCACCTTCAGCCCGGCCGCCTGGCGGCCCGGGGTGACCTTGCCGCTGAACGAGACGGCCTGGCCCAGGGTGACCTGGGTGGCTCCCGCCTTGACCGTGACGAGCCACGGGACCCCCGCCTGGGCCGGGGCCGCGACGGCGGCCAGTCCGGCGGTGCCCAGAGCCAGGGCGGTGACGATGACGAGCTTGCGCATGGTTTCTCCTCGGAGTCTGGAACCCCATCCCCGCGGGTCCTCGTCTGCTCCGATGGCCATGTCGCTGCTTTGGTTCGGTGAGATCGTCAACAAGTTTGGGGATCTCTCCGACCACCACCGACTGCGGCCGAAATTCTTTACCCGCCACCCGGTCCGTGCGGACCTACCATGTGGTCCTCCCCTTGTCAGTGATCGCGCACTACCTCGAGAAGGAATGTCGGATGGCGGGGAAGCATGTGAAGGTCGTCCGGCTGAACGGCGACGACACCTACGAGCGGATCTGGGACCTCGTGAAGGTCGGTGCGGTCGTCAGCGTGGTCTTCGTCCGCGACGGCCACCAGCGGATGCTCGCGACCACCACCATCGTCGACGACCACGGCGTCACCGTGGACCAGACCGCCGTCGAGATGTGACGTCGCTCGCCGACGACTGTCTCGTCGGCGCGAGCTCAGCTCCAGCTGCGGTCCACCGGCCGACGGGCGGTTCGGCTGTCGATGTGGCAGAGCAGCACGACGGTGGCCGCGATCAGCACCAGGTTCTTGGCCACGAACTCGCCTGACTCGGTGAGCAGGAACGGATCGTCATCCCGGAACATCAGCTGCGGGAGCATGACGAAGGTCAGGAACGTGCCGGCCAGGTGCGCCACCATCAGCGGTAGCACCAGTCGCAGCGCGAAGCCCGTGACGAGCGCGATCCCGAACACGACCTCGGTCGTCCCCAGCACCATGACCGTGGCGCGAGGATCCGCCCACGGCAGGGTCCCCGACACGATCGCCGCCACCGGTGAGGCCCCCACGACCTTCAGGGCTCCGAACCAGATGAACACGACGCCCAGCAGGATGCGGAGGGCCGGCAGGGTGGCGGGTCGCACGGTGTCCGCGACCGAGTACTCGATGGTCTCGACGTAACGTCTCGCGCGTCCGATCCGCGGTCTCACCGAGCTGCGTGAAGATGTAGAGATGCTCATGGGGCTTCCTTCCCAAGATGGTGCGGTGCGCCCCACACGGGGGCCTCCGACTGAAGCCCTTCGCGATCGAGAGAGTGACAGGCAGTACTTGAAGAAACCTTGATCGGCGCCTCGCACACAGGAGCCGGCCGGCGCATCGACTCGGAGGGAGACTCGATGAACATCAGCGGGATCCGCGCCTTGGTCTTCGACGTCCTCGGGACCGTCGTCGACGAGAACAGGATGGTGCAGCGCGAGGCACGGGACATGGTGACGGCCACCGGCCTGCCACCGGAGGAGCTCACGTCGTTCCTCGACGACTGGGAGTCGGAGCAGGGTGCCCGCATGGACGCGATCCGCACCGACGGCGCGACCTGGACCGACAGCGACACGATCCGCGGCACCACGCTTCGAGACCTGGTCCGGTCCCGCGGGTGGGAGGTCCCGGACGCCGCCTTGGAGCGACTGGCCACCGTGGGTCATCGACTCGATCCGTGGCCGGACTCCCCCGCCGCTCTGGAGAGGCTGTCGCGGCGGCGCCCCGTCGTGGCACTCACCAACGGCAGCGTCTCGCAGATGGTCGACACCTTCGTGCACGCCGGGTTGCGCTGGACCCTGGTGCTGAGCGCCGACCTGGTCCAGACGTTCAAGCCCGCCGCCGCGATGTACCGGCTCCCGCCCACGCACCTGAGGATCCCCACGGAGCAGATGCTCTTCGTCGCCGCACACCCGTGGGACCTGGATGCGGCAGCTGAGCAGGGCTACCGGACCGTGCTGATCCGGCGACCTGGCACGGACGCCGAGAACGACGACCGGTTCGACCTCAGCGTGGCGACCATCGGTGACCTGGCGGACCTGATGGCGGGCGAGTGAGACTCGGGCCGCTCCATGCGTTCCGGCGCTCAGTCGTCGACGCCGACCTCGGCACTGCTGGTGGCACCGACGTTCGCGCTGGCGGGCGAGCCGGGGACATGGAGCGGCAGCCGGACCGGAGCGCGTACGACGACCAGCACCCGCTGTGCGGTCGGGTCGACCGAGACCTCGGTGGTGAGACCCGGGAATCGGGCGAACGGCGCCGACCCGGTGGAGGTAGTCCGCGACCGCGGCGCGGGCGAGATCGGCGTCGAGGTGGAGGTCGGCGCTCAGCCCGCCGGCGTACGCCTCGTGGCCGGAGGCGCCGGCATCGGCGGCGGTGAGGGCGGCGCCGTCGGCGATCGTGTCCAGGCCCTGACGCTGGAGGTACGCCGCCGACGCGTCGGTCACCACCGCCGCCATCATCGCCAGCACCAGCGCGAGGCCGACGATGATCAGCGTGCCGGTACCGCCCTCATCCTGCATCGGCGACCTCCTGGAACTGCCCGATCGGCACAGTCTGCGTCGCGTCGAGGGCGAAGCTCGGCCGGTTGCCTCCCAGCGCGCTCGGCATCAGCGGCAGGACCACCCGCGAGTGCACGGAGACCGTGATCACCGAGGTGCCCTGGTGGCAGTCGCCGGGGTACGGCGTACAGCTGACGTCGACCGCGGGCGTCACCCCGTGCACGCCCTGGTCGTCGAGCGCGACGCGGGCCGCCTCGCGGGCGCGGACCACGCCGGTCGCGTCGTCCGGCGCCAGGGCGTAGGCGCGCGCTGCGGCTCGGGCCGCGGCCGAGACCCCGAACGCGCCGCGTTGGACCTCGAAGACCGACATCACGATCCACAGCATCGGCAGGACCAGCAGGATCCCGAGCCAGGACAGCTCGACCAGCGCGCTTCCCCGCTCGTTCGCGCGCATCAGTCCTGCTCCTCGATGGCGTGGCCGGAGACGTCGAGCGCGACCGCCGGACCGCCGATGCCGAGCGCGGGGACGACCACGTGAACTGTCACCTCGATCGCCGGCGCCCCGTCGATCGTCACCTCGCGAGCGGACACCCCGTGCGCGTAGCGCCCGGTCAGAGCTCCGCTGATCTGGGTCCGCGTGCGTGCCGCGCCCTCGTCGGGGCCACGGTCGAGGGTCGCGGCGTACCTGGCACCCTCGGACGCAGCGGCGGTCAGCGTGTTGCGGACGAACAGCACCAGACCGACCTGCAGGATCCCGAGGAAGACCGGCACGAGCACGACCAGGACCAGCACGAAGTCGACGACGGCGGCTCCGCGCTGCCGGTCGGGTCCGCGCGACGGACGGTCGGCCACGGCTCAGCCGTGCACGCTGTCGAGCGCTGCGGTGAGCATCGAGTTGAGCTGCGGGCCGGCCAGCTTCCAGAGCGCGCCGACCAGGCCGGCCGTCATCACCGTGACCAGGACCCAGCCCGGCACGTCGCCGCGTTCGTCCCGGGAGCGCGGAGCGGTGAGGGCCAGGAACAGCCGGGTGACGAGGAGGGTGGGTGCGTTCATCGTGGTCTTCTCTCTCCGGGGTCAGGGTGTCGTGAGATGGAGCCCGATCACGCCGGGCCAGAAGGCGATCAGGACGGTCACGGGCAGGACCAGGAAGACCACCGGGACCATCATGAAAATTTCCCTCCGGGCGGCTACCTCGATCAGCTCGCGGCGGCCCGCCTCGCGCACGTCGGCGGCCTGGGCGTGCAGGACGTCGGCGAGCGGCGTACCCCGCTCGACGGCGATTGCGACGCCCTGGGCGAACCGCGCCACGGAGGCCAGGCCCGTCGTGCGCGCGAGGTCGTCGAACGCGCGGCTCACGGGCTCGCCGGTGCGCACCGCCGCCAGGACGGTGCCGAGGTCGCGCGACAGCTCGCCGCCGCTGCGACGTACGACGCGGTCGAGGGCGGCGACCGGACTCTCACCGGCCGCGACGGCGAGGGCGAGCATCTCGGCGATCACCGGGAACTCGGCCAGCACTCGCCGCTCCCGATGAGTCACCTGCGAGGTGAGGTAGGTGTCGCGGGCGAGCACCCCGGCGGCGAAGCCGACCGCGCATAGGAGCAGCGAGGACAGGGTGCCGCCGCCACCGCTCAACGCGTCGAGCAGGCAAGAGGCCGCGACCACGGCGAACCCGCCCAACCCCCAGAGCACCTGCTCCACCCGGAAGTCGTGCACGGTCGTGTCGAGGGCGGCGCGCTGCAGGCGTCGTCGTACGGACGCCGACCCGCCCAGCACCCGCTCGACCCCGGCGGCCATCGACCGCAGGAGCGGCCCGAACACTCCGGTCGCGGCGGCGACCGGCGACGGGGACGGCTCGAGCCCGGGCGCCCGGCCGAGGCGGGGTACGTCGCGCAGGTAGGGGATGACCCGGAGCTCGAGGGTCGGGCGGTGGATCACCCGGACCCGCACCACGACCAGCAGCAGCCCGAGGCCGGCGACACCGCCGAGGACCATGCCCGTCACGGCCGGGCTCACGACAGGATCCTGCGCTCGGTGGGCAGGCGGCCGATGCGCATCATCAGCCGGTAGGCCACCAGGCACGCGGCGGCCGCGAAGAGCAGCACGACGGTGCCGGCCGGGGACGCGTAGCGGCGGATCACGGTGGTCTGGAAGCTCATCATCAGCAGCACCAGCCAGGGTGCGGCCACAGCGAGTCGCGCGCCGTTCACCGTCCAGGCCTGCCGCGCCTCCATCTCGGAGCGGGTACGGGCCTCGTCGCGCAGGTAGCCGGACAGGTTGCGCAGCAGCCGGCCGAGCTCACCGCCGCCGACCTCGCGGGCGATCCGCAACCCCTCGACGACGCGGTCGCCCACCGGGTCGGCGAGCCGGTCCTTGAGGCGGTCGAGGCACTCACCGAACCGGCCGGTCACCTGGTAGTCGAGGGCGAACGCGTCGAACGACGGCCGCAGCGGCTCCGGGCCCCTGACCGCAAGGGCGGCCAGGGCGTCGGGCAGGGACATCCCGGCCCGCACGGCCGAGGCGAGATTGTCGACGGCTTCGGGCCAGACCTCCGCGAACTCTCGCTGCCGGCGTCGCCGCCGCGACGAGACCAGGGCCACCGGGAGGAACCCCGCCCCCACGCCGAACAACACCGCCACCGGCGGAGTCCGGGTCACGGCCTGCATCAGCAGCGTCGCCGCCACGCCGCAGACCAGGCACAGCGCGATGAAGGCCGACACGGACACCTGGCCCAGGCCGGCGCCGGCCAGGAGCTCCGAGGTGCGCCGTCGGGTACGGCGTACGCGCGGGACGCGCGGCACCGTGAACGCCGACCACATCAGGAGCAGCCCCACACCGACCCCGAGACCGACCAGGACGCCCATCAGTGCGCGCCGTTGAGGATCGTGAGCACGTCGATGCCGACCCGCTCGTAGTGCGCGGGCCGCGGCGGCATGCCGGCCGCACGTCGGAGCTCACCACTCGCCCGCTCGAAGATCGGTTCGATCTCGATCACGTCGTTCTCGACGCGACCTGGGACGCCGACGATCTCGTTGACCCTGCGCACGCCCTGCGGGTCGATCCCGAGATGGACGACGAGATCGACGCTGGCCGCCACGGTCGGCACGACGAAGCGCCCCGAGATGTTCTCCCCCGCCAGCAACGGCAGCGTGCACATCTTGACCAACGCTTCACGTGCGGAGTTGGCATGGAGGGTGCACATGCCTGGGACTCCGGCGTTCAGCGCGAGCAGCAAGTCAAGACATTCCTCGGCCCTGACCTCGCCCACGATGATCCGGCTCGGTCGCATCCGCAGGCTCTCCTTGACGAGGTCGCGGAGCCGGATCTCGCCGGTGCCCTCCAGCCCGCTCTGGCGCGTCTGCATCGCCACCCAGTCCGGATGCGGGAACCGCAGCTCGAAGACCTCCTCGGCACTGACCACGCGCTCGCCGCCGGGGATGGCCGCGGCCAGGCAGTTCAGCAGGGTTGTCTTTCCTGCCTGCGTAGCGCCGGCGACCAGGATGTTGAGGCCGGCGCGCACCGACGCCTCGAGGAAGGCCGCGGCCCTGGGCGTCAGCGTGCCGAGCTCGACCAGCTCGTGGAGGCGGCCGGCGGTGAGGATGAACTTGCGGATGTTGACCGCCGACCAGCCCCTGCTGATGCCTTCGAGGACGACGTGCAGACGATGGCCCTCCGGCAGCATCGCGTCGACGAACGGGCGGCTGATGTCGATCCGCCGGCCGCTGCTCTTGAGCATCCGCTCGACCAGCTCCTGCACCTGGGCGCCGGTGAGGATCAGGTTGGTCAGCTCGTGGCGCCCGCGCCGGGCCACGAACACCCGGCTCGGGTCGTTGATCCAGACCTCCTCGACGGTGGGGTCGTCGAGGAGGGGCTGCAGCGGACCGAAGCCCGAGACCCGGGCGACCAGCTCGCCGACCATCGAGTCGACGTCGGCCACCGGCGCCACGGCCCCGGTCAGGCTGCGGTCGTCATGGGCGCGGACCACGGTCTCGGCCAGGCGGCGTACGACGGCGGCGTCACGCTGAGGGTCGACACCCTCACGGCGCACGGCCTCGCGCACCCGCTGGTCGAGCGACTCGACCAGGTCTGCATGCGCGTCCGCGGCAACGACCGACAGGGCGATCCCTCCCCGAGTAAGAGATCCGTTCCAGCAACGTACGACGCTCCCCACGGTCGCGTGAAGAGGCACCCGCCAATCTGTGGATGACCTGCGACGGGTGGTGCGTGAGGAGACTTCTGTGGCGGAGCAGCGTGCGCCGCCGCTACGCCCGCCGCGGCCTCCAGACCACGGCCAGACCCACGACCCAGATGGTGGCCACGAGCAAGAGCTCCGGCAGGCCCACGGCGAACCCGCCGCCCAGGGCTCCGATCAGCAGGAGGAGGAGCCACGGGACGCCGATCACCAGGATCGACCAGAACACCCGGTTCTCGGGCTGCTTGGTCTCGGCCGGCTTGACCTCAGCCATCAGAGCCCACCGCGACGTGGAGTGGGCGTGCAAGCCGGACGGGTCTTCATGGGTGGCTCCCCTCGGTTGTGAGGCACCCTAGCCCGCCCGGCGGCCTTCGTCAGCGGAAGCGGAGCGTCCCCGGGAACCACGCGTTGGTCCACAGCGGCTGGACGCGTACGCGCTGGCCCGGGTACGGCGCGTGCAGCACCATCCGGTGTCCGTGGAAGAAGCCGGCGTACAGACCGACGTGGTAGACCCCGCCACCGCCGGTGAAGAAGATCAGGTCGCCGCGTCGCATCTGGCCGCGCGCGATGTGCCGTGCGAAGTGCGCCTGCGCGGCCGCGGTGCGCGGCATCGCGCCGAAGCCGGCGTGGTGGAAGGCGAACGACGTCAGACCCGAGCAGTCGAACGCCCGCGGGCCGGCGGCGCCGTAGACGTAGGGCTTGCCACGTTGGGCCGACGCGACCCCCATCGCGTGCGCGACCCGGCCGGCGGCCGCGCCGAGGACCGCGTGGTGGCGGTGGTGGCGGACCACGTGGTGGTGGCGCACCGCGTGATGGTGGTGCCGCACGACGTTGGTGGTGCCGCACGACGTGGTGGGATGACGGTGGTGACCGCGCGCGGGTGCCGCGTGCGCCGACGGTGCAGCGGCCAGCACGGCGAGCACGAGGCCGGCCATCAGGCCGACGCACGGCGATCAGGCGTGGGGTGGTGTGGACCGTCGAGCGCTGGGCAGGACGGAGTTCGGACAGGGTGTGGGACATACGGATTCCTTCCCACGCCTGTGAGGTGAGCTGTCGGGTTCGGGCGTAGAAGGTTGCCCGGCCGCTGTTGGGCGGCTTCACCCCGAGGGATCCGTGGATCCCGAAGGTGGGTCCCCCACTCCTGCCCCGTCGACGACCCGGATCGGGCACGTCGTTCGGTGGACGGCCGCCCGGGGAGGCAGGACTCGGCGTACCCGGTGACCGGTTGTGCTGGGTGCAATTTCTGCTGTGTGACGGTAACCAGGCAGATCGACGAACCACGACTCCTCGAGGCCGCGAACACTGAGAATCCCCTGAATCCACGCGGGAAACGCCGCCAGTTTGGGATCGAGGTCACACGCGATCAGAACGCATGTGGCAGCGCCGGGAGCCTCGCTGTACCATTCGGTACACGAGAGGAGACACGCCATGGAGTACGAGAAGAGCCTCACCGTCGAGGCGGACCCGGCGCGGGTCTGGAAGGTGCTCAGCGACATCGAGCGCTGGCCGGAGCGGATCACGACGTACCAGGAGGTACGCCGTCTCGACGACGGCGACCTGCGGGTCGGCAGCCGCGCCCACGTCAAGCAGAAGGGCCTGGCCGCCGGTGAGTGGGAGGTCAGCGAGCTCGTCGAGGACACGACGTTCACCTGGGCCAGCCACCAGCCAGGCGTCCGGATCGTCGGCCGCCATACGGTCTCCACCGACGACGACGGGCGGACCCGGTTGACGCTCGTGCTGGAGCAGTCCGGCTGGCTGAGCGGGGTCGTCTCGATGGCGCTGGGTCGCAAGGTCCGGGAGTACGTCGATCTCGAGGCCGAGTCGTTGAAGGCCGCGGCCGAGGCCGCGTGACGCAGGCCGCGACCGGCCGCGACGCGCTGCTCGAACGCGCGATCGGGCACTTCGCCGCGCACGGCATCGGCGACACCAGCCTGCGCGCCCTGGCCGAGGCGATCGGCACCAGCCACCGGATGCTGATCTACCACTTCGGCTCGCGCGAAGGGCTGCTCGCCGCCGTGGTCGACATGGTCGAGGAGGGCGCGCGCCAGACCTTGGCGCGGATGGTGGAGGAGGCACGCACCGATCCCGACCCGCTGGATGCCGGGCTGCGCTTCTGGCGTCTCGTCACCGACGACGCGCTGGTCTACGGTCCCTTGTTCTTCGAGCTGTCGAGCCACGCGATGCTCGGCCTCCCCCACGCCGTCGAGCTCCGTGGCCGGCTCGTCACCACGTGGCTGGACGCGCTGACCGCGATGTGGCGAGCACGCGGCGTACCGGCCCGGCGGGCACGCGCGCAGGCGCGGCTCGACCTCGCCGTCGCGCGGGGGTTGCTGCACGACCTCCTGCTCACCGGCGATCGACGCGGGGTCGACGCGGCGATGAAGCAGTACGCCCGGGGCACCGTCGCGACGATGCTCGGGTGAGCGGACGTGGCGGCGTCGAAACAGCGCAATTGCGCCAGAACGACAGCCGCCGGGGCCGTTCGGATGTCACAACGGCGCAATTGCGCCACTTGGGCGCCCGGTGGATCGAGCGAAGCTCAGGTGGACTCGAGGCGGAAGCCGATGCCACGCACCGTGACGACCCGCTCGACGGAGGCCGACTTCTCCAGCTTCTGCCGCAGCCGGCCGATGGTGACGTCGAGGGTCTTGGTCGAGCCGTACCAGCCATCGCTCCACACGTCGGCCATCAGCTGCGCGCGCGAGACCACCTTGTCGCGATGCGCGGCGAGCACGGTGAGCACGCCGAACTCCTTGCCGGTCAGCGGTAGCTCGTCGTCCCCGACGTAGACGCGGTGGGCCTCGACGTCGACTCTCAGACGGCGCTCGGACTGGGTCGGGCCGGCCGACCGGACGGTGGTACGACGGAGCAGTGCGCGCAGGCGGGCCAGGAGCTCCGCGAGCCCGAACGGCTTGGCGAGGTAGTCGTCGGCGCCGGAGTCGAGGCCGACCACCCGGTCGAGCTCACGGGACCGTGCGGTGAGCATGAGGACCGCTCCCTGGTAGCCGGCCTCGCGCAGCTCACGACACACGTCGAGGCCGTCCATGTCGGGCAGGCCCAGGTCGAGGACCACGATGTCGGGGTTCCCGGCCGCCGCCTGCTCGATGGCGCTCCGCCCGGTCGCCGCCCGGTCGACGACGTACCCCTCGCGCTCCAGGGTGTGCACCAACGGAGAGGCGATCTCCTCCTCGTCCTCGACGACGAGGACACGGTGCGGGGCCATGGTGCGGAGCATAAGCCGACTCCAGCCGAGATCGAGGGGTTCGTTCGGGCACTTCCAGGTGACCGATCCGGAGCACTGTGACGACCGAACGACGTTCCGTCGCTGCCCCCCGGACGAGGGAAGCCGTGGTCCCGCCCGCAGCGGGGACTACGGGCGGTCCACGGGCGTAACCGACCCCACCCCCCGGTAGGTCGGCCGCCTCCGGCGCCACCACGCGGGTTTGGAGCTCGCTGTGCACCGGGCACCAGCCACGCTACGTAAGGCAGAGCAACGATTGACCCACGCGGGATGCACGGGATGGTAAACAGCCGCTAACCCGTGCCGACTCACGCGGTGAACACGTCGCCCTGCTCCGCCACCCGTGCGAGCACCTCGTCGTACCGGAACTGCTCGAGGGCGAGCGGGTCCTCCGCGCCCTCCTCGACCTCCTCCCAGGTGACCGGGGTGGCGACGGTGGGCCACTCGAGGCCGCGCAGGGAGTACGGCGAGAGCGTGGTCTTGGAGCCGGCGTTCTGCGACCAGTCGAGGAAGATCTTCCCCGAGCGCTTGGACTTGGTCATCGTGGCGGTGACCAGCTTGGGCTGTTCGCCCTGGAGCTCCTCGGCGAGCTCCTTGGCCATCGCGCTGACGGCGTCGGAGTCCTTGCGCCTCGGCAGGGTCGCGTAGAGATGCATCCCCTTGCTGCCGCTGGTGACCGCGCGGGCGTCGAGCTTGCGCTCCGCGAGCTTGTCGCGCACGAGCAGCGCGACCTGGCAGCACTCGTGCAGCCCGGCCGGGTCGCCCGGGTCGAGGTCGATCACGAGCCGGTCCGCGCCGCGGGGCTTGCCCTGCTTGGTGACCGTCCACTGGTGGACATGGAGCTCGAGGGCGGCCAGGTTGGCGGCCCAGGTGAGGGTCGCGAGGTCGTCGATGATCGGGTAGACGAGGCGGTCGCCGTGCCGGCTCTCGCCCCGGGACCCGGTCGTGGGTACGTCGGCGGTGCGCACCCAGCGCGGCGTACCGGCGGGGGCGTTCTTCTCGAAGAAGCGGTCGCGCTCCACGCCGTGCGGCCAGCGGACCCGGGTGACCGGGCGGTCGCGGAGCAGCGGAAGCAGCACCGGCGAGATCTGCGCGTAGTAGTTGAGCACCTCGCCCTTGGTGGTGCCGGTGCGCGGGTAGAGCACCTTGTCGAGGTTGGACAGGCTGAGGGTGCGGCCGTCGACCTCGACGCGCACCTCCTGCTCCTTGGGGCTCATCGGTGCGTCACCGGCCCACCGCGAGGACGGGCACCTGGGCCGGGACGAGTCGCCACATCAGCTGCCGCAGGAACGGTCGCGGTGCGCTGACACAGCCGGCCGTGGCGCCGCTGCCGTTGACGTGCAGGAAGATGCCCGCGCCGCGGTGGCGGACCTGCTCGCGGTTGTAGCTGGTGACGATGGAGTACTCGTACTGCACCGGGAAGTCGCGCAGCCGCTCCGAGCTGTTCTCGGCACTGGAGGGAAGCCACCAGCGGAAGCCGCCCTGGGCCTTGTTGCGGTAGCGGTTGTAGAAGCGCGAGCCGTTGTCCTCGACCCAGTAGTCGCCGCGGTGGATCCGGCGGTAGGGCAGGTCCCAGCCGGCGCCGCGCGGGTGGCGGCCGAACGCCGAGATCAGCTTCACGGTGCCGAGCGGGGTGGTGCCGCTGCCCTGGACGCGGTGCTGCGGCCGCGCCAGGCCGCCGTACCCGATCCGGCCGTCGCGTACGTCGTACACGCGGCGCCACTGCCCCTCGCGCAGCTGCCAGAGCCCGACCCGGGCGTGGTACCCGCGCGTGTGGTTGACGGTGACCACCTGGCGAGTGTCGGCGTGGAGGGTCACGCGGACTCCGCCCAGGGTCACGTGCGTGACGTCCGCGCGGGCCGCGCCCGGGGTCAGCACCGTGAGAGCGGCCGCGATCGCGACGGAGGCGACGAGAGTCTTCACGAGAGGTCCTCCGGGGTCTGGTCGGTGCGGATGCCGACGTACGACGGCTGGCGGAGCCGGCCCTGGGCCGAAGGGCCGAGTGACTCGACGTCCACGACCAGGACCGGTTCGACCCACGTCGTACCCAGGGAGTCGGGTCTCGGCACCTCGTCGGCGAACGGGCTGGTGGTGCGGGCCAGACCGGAGAGGACGTCGCGGAGCATCAGCGCCTTCTTCCCCGCGAGGCCGCTGCCCACCCGGCCGCGGTAGAGGAGGCCGGCCGTGGTCGGCTCGCCCACGAGCACCGCGCCGAGCCGGTCCTGCGAGTCGGTCTCACGGCGCCAGCCGCCGACGACGTAGGACTCACGGCGGCGGTGGGCGAACTTCAGCCAGTCCTTGCTGCGCAGGCCCGGCCGGTAGCGGCTGGTGAGGCGCTTGCTGACGATCCCCTCCAGTCCCTGCTCGAAGGTGGCGTCGAAGAGCATCTGCCCGTCGTCGTACGTCGGCGGGGTCTGCCAGCGGTCGTCGTGCAGGTCGAGGTCGGTCAGGACCTGCCGGCGGGTGACGAGGGGCTCGTCGAGGAGGTCGCGGTCGTCGAGACGGAGCAGGTCGAAGACGAGGAGGGTCACCGGCAGTCGCTCGGCGAGCGCCCTGGCTCGATCGGCCCGCGAGACGTGCATCCTCTCGGCCAGCGCGGCGAAGCTCGGCGCACCCTCGGCGAAGGCGACCACCTCGCCGTCGAGCATCGCGTCGCCCACGGGGACGCGGGCGAGCTCGGGGAAGGAGACGGTCGCGTCGTTCTCGTTGCGGCTCCACAGCCGTGCCTGCCCGTCGCGGACCTCGACGAGGACACGCATGCCGTCCCACTTCACCTCGTGCTGCCACTCGTCACCCGACGGCACGAAGCTGCCGCGGGTCGCGAGCATCGGACGCATGCAGCCATCCTGCCCGAGCAGCAGCTCACGAGGAACGAGCGGGCTGTGGGGGCTCGGGCAGGTCGAGCATGTCGGTGACGGCTGGCAGGCTGGCGGCATGAGCGAGCACGCAGCGACGATCCGCCGTTTCTGGCAGACCACCGAGGCCCGCGACTGGGAGGGCCTGGCCGAGGTCCTGTCGCCCGAGCTGGTCTACGAGATGGAGCAGACCCGGGAGCGGGTCCGGGGCCGCGCGGCGTTCCTGCGGTTCTTCGGGGAGTTCCCCGGCGACTGGCACCTCACGGTCCGCCGCGTGGTCGCGGACGAGGAGGGCGGCGTGAGCGTCCTCGACTTCACCGTCGGTGACGAGCCGATGGTCGGCATCTCGTTCTTCACCTTCGGCGAGGGCGGACTGATCGACCGCATCGAGGACGTCTGGCCGGAGCCCTACGAGCCCCCGGCCGACCGTGCCCACCTGACCGAGCGGTTCTAGCGCGGGTCGGGGCGGTCGACGTTCCAGTGGTGCGAGACGGCCGGCAGCCATCCCTCGTCGCGCGCAGGGCTGAACGAGAAGCGCGAGATCGTCCGCTGTCCGCCCTCGACGTCGCCGTACAACAGGTCGACCGTGAACGACTCTCGCCTCCCGATCATCGACGCCGCCTCCGCGAAGGCCGGATCTGCAGGGTCACGGAAGGCGCCCTGCCAGAAGCCGAGGTCGCCGCTGGGGATGTAGAGGTCGCGGGTGAGTCGGTGGAAGTCGCGGTGGTCGGGGCGCTCGGCCTCGCCGACCAGGCGGTCGGCGTAGAACTTCCATGCGTTCAGCAGGGCCAGCCCGGGGCCGACGTTGCGCAGCGACAGCGTCAGATAGATCGCTTCGTCGCTCACCTCGGCGGTGCCTCGCCCGCCGGCGACATGGACCCAGTGACTGTCGGCGAACCCGATCTTCTGCTCCTCGTCGCTGGCCTTGGACGGGATCAGCAGTGGCTTGATCGCCGACTGCAACGTGCGCTCGGCCAGTCGCGCCGAGCTGTTCGACGACCGCACCGCGGCGAAGGTCGCGACAGCGAGGACGAGCGTGCCTGCAGCCGTCCCGATCTCCGCGACGGTCGCCCAGTCCATGGCCGCATTGTGCCCGAGTGCCTTCGCTAGGGTCAGCGACAGGAGGAGGCGACGATGGCGCGGCACGTGGCGTTCTTCCGCAACCTCAACCTGGGGCAGCGGGGAAGCCCCACCCGCGACCAGCTGCTGGCCGCCTTCGAGGACGCCCGGGCCACCGACGTGACGTCGTTCCAGGTCAACGGCACGGTCGTCTTCCGTGCCTCGGCGCCGGTGCACACGATGGATGTGGTGCGGTCCTACCTGTTCGTCCAGACCGAGTGGCACGACGTCGCCCCTGTGCGGCCCGCCCGATGGGTGCTCGACCTCGTCGCCGCGTCGACCGACGTAGGCGACCGGGCCGAGGTGTCGCTGTACGACCTGCGGGCCGACTTCCCCGAGCCGCTGCCGTGGCGCCCGTCGCGTGGGCGCCTGACCGTCGTCCGGGCGGACCGTCGGCACGCGGTGTCCGTCAACGACGTTCCGCACACGTCGTACGCGACTCCCGCGCTCGAGTCCCTGCTCGGTCGGCCGGTCACCTCCCGCGGACTCTCGACGATGCAGCGGCTGGCCGACCGGCTCCGATGACCCACGTGCGTTCACGGCCTCGCTGGTCGATACTGGACCGCGTCGTCGACTACACGGAGGTATGGGATGCGTGCGATCTGGAAGGGTGCGGTGTCGTTCGGGCTCGTCAGCGTGCCCGTCAAGCTGTACTCCGCCACGGAGTCGCACGACGTGTCGTTCCGTCAGGTGCACGCCAAGGACGGAGGCCGCATCAAGTACCAACGCGTGTGCTCGATCGACGGCGAGGAGGTCGAGTACGCCGACATCGCCAAGGGCTACGAGACCGAGGACGGCGAGATGGTCATCCTCACCGACGACGACATGGCGTCCCTGCCGAGCGAGTCGTCGCGCGAGATCGCGGTCGAGAAGTTCGTCCCGTCCGACCAGATCGACCCGATGCTCTTCGAGAAGTCCTACTACCTCGAGCCGGAGAAGACCGGCGCCAAGCCCTACGCGCTGCTGCGCCAGGCCCTGCTGGATGCCGACCGGATGGCGGTGGTGACCGTCGCGCTCCGACAGCGCACCTCGGTCGGCGTGCTGCGCGTCAAGGACGACGTGATCGTGATGCAGACGATGATGTGGCCCGACGAGATCCGCAACCCCGACTTCAACGTCGACGCGGGCGAGGTGAAGCCGGCCGAGGTGAAGATGGCCAACATGCTCGTCGAGACGCTGGCCGGTGACTTCGAGCCCAGCGAGTTCGAGGACGACTACGCCGAGGCCGTCGAGGCCATGGTCAAGAACAAGATCGAGGGCGGCGAGGTCAAGCGGACGCCGACCTCCACCAAGTCCTCCGGTGAGGTCGTCGACCTGCTGGCCGCGCTGCAGCGGTCGGTCGACGCGGCGAAGACCGCACGCGGCGAGTCCGACGACGAAGACGACACCTCGACGAAGAAGAAGCCGGCCAAGAAGACCGCCGCGAAGAAGACCGCCAAGAAGACCGTGAAGAAGGCGGCCAAGAAGGCCAGCTGACGCGCGCTCAGCGCACGACGCGCGACGAGACCAGGTGCCCGAACGCCACCAGCCGGTTGTCGGTGTGGAACAGCTCCGAGCAGGTGGTCAGGGTGAGCAGGTGCTGGTCCGGCGAACGGTCGGGCGGCTGCACACCGCCGTCCGGGTTCGTGGGGAGCGGTGCGGTCACCCACGAGGCCGTGAACGGCACCACGAGGTCGTCGCCGCCGGTGTCCAGGACGTAGGTGTAGACCCGGCGTCTGGTCTCCACGATGACCCGGTCGCCGACCACGAGGTCCGGCATGTCGCGTAGCGGCTCGCCATGGGTCACCCGGTGTCCCGCGATGGCGAAGTTGCCGACGCCACCGGGTGGAGCGGTGTCGGAGTAGTGACCGAACCCGGCGGCCAGGACGGCGTCCGACGTCCCCTCGAGGACGGGTACGGCGTAACCGCTTCCGAAACGCGGGATGTGGATGATGGCCAACGCGCGGACCGGCTGGTCGTCTCCCACGGACACCCGCGTCACGGGCTTCCCGTTCGCCCAGTCGTGGTGCAGGGTCTCGATGACGCGGGCCTGGGTGCGGTGGGAGATCCAGTTCGTCCCCCAGAACTCCCAGCCGAGCCAGCCCAGGATCGCCAGGCCCGAGCCGATCAGGCCGAGCCCGACCCACAGGGTCACGCGCGACCGGGATCGTCGTACCGTCGGCACGGCCGTCCCGGTGGGGCTCTCGTCGACCGTCATCGACACCTCCTCGGGGCGGTGTTGGGTCCGATCACGCCGTCCTGGACCGCACCCGCCGTACGCCGAGGACCGCCGCACCGGACGTGATCAGCAGGATCGCGAGGGCGAGCAGGCCCAGGCTCCCGCGTGGTGCCCCGGTATCGGCCAGGCTCGGTCCGATGTCTGTGGGGCCGACGGCTGCCGGTCCGAGCGTGACGGTGGCCTTGTCGGTGCCCTCGACGTCGCAGCTGGAGGCGCCCTGACCGGATGCCGGGGCATGACACAGGTTGTTCCCGGAAGAGTCGGTCGGGGTGCCGGACACGATCACGGTGTTGGTGGTGTCCTGGTCGACCGTGGTCGTGCACGTGAACACCCAGGTCTCATCCAGGGCGTCCTCGAGGATGCTGTGGGGTGTATCGAGCAGGTTGTCCCCGTCCTTGTCGCCTGAGACGTAGGTGACCGGCGAACAGGTGTCATCGCTGATCCCCTCCTTGACGCCGGCCAGCGGCACGTCACCGGTGTTGCGTACGTGGTAGGTGTAGGTGACCTTGCCAGGTCCGTCCAGGTGGGTCGGGCTCGCCGACTTCTCCACCTCGATACCCGGGTGGAACGGCGTGACCTGCGCCGTGGCGAAGTCGGAGACCGGGATCTTCGCGTTGACGGTCCTGCCACCCAGTGCCCCGACGGCCGCGAGATCGACGGTGGGCTTGGTGATCGTGGCCTTGCAGGTGTACCGCCAGGTCTCCGCAGGCACCCGGTCCAGGAAGTTGTCCTGGTTGCCGCCCTCCTTGGCGACCAGCTTCGGCTTGCGGCAGCCCGGGTTGGAGGGCTGACTGATATCGCGCAGAGTTGTCTTGTCCAGGACGTCGTCGGCCGCGACCGGGCTGGTGCCCACGTTGGTGGCGAGGAACGTGTAGGTCACCTTGGAGCCCGCGGGAACCAGGCTCTTGTTGACCGACTTCTCCAGGTGGATCTCGGGGTCGAGCACGGTCACCTGGGCCGTGTCGGCGTCGGTGTAGTTGTTGCCGAGCGGGTCGGTCCCGTTGACCGTGACCCGGTTCGTGTCGACGGTGTCGGGCGCCGGGGGAATGTCAACCGCTCTGGTGCAGGTGTAGGTCCAGCTCTCGGGGCTGCCCGAGTCGGTGCCGTCGAGCAGACCGTTGTTGTTGTCGTCACCGCCGGTGAGTACGAGGGGGGCGCACTTGTCGTCGATCGGGACGACGTTGGACAGCGCCGCGTCGCCGGTGTTGCGGACCACGAAGGTGTAGGTCACGTCTCGGCCTGCCCGGACCGACGTGGGGGACGCGGTCTTGGTGATCGAGATCCCGGGCTTGATCACGTGAACGGTGGCCGTGTCCTGCGCGGTCACGGTCAGGTCGGGGAACTGTGTCCCGTCGACGTCGGGCACGCCGGTCGCCGTGACCGTGTTGACCACGTCGCCCGCGCCGTTCGCGTCCGCCAGGGTGAGGGTGGTCTGACACGAGTAGTGCCACACCTCGCCGGGGTCGAGGAGCCCGTTGCCGTTGTCGTCGCCCAACGGAGTCGCGGGGACGAGGGGGGAGCACTTGGTGTCGGTCGGGGGATCCGGTGCCAGGTCAAGGGGAACCGTCCCGGTGTTGGAGACGTCGTAGGTGTACTCCGCCTGCCGTGGGTCCGGCACGTCCGGACCCGAGACGGCCGGCGCAGACGGGTCCAGCACCGGGTCTCGGAGCGCGGTCTTGACGACGGCGATCCCGGGCGTGAGGATCCGGACGACTGCGGCCGCCTCGTCGTGCACCGGGCCGACGCCGGGCAGCGGCTGGCCGTTGCCGTCGGAGGGCTGGCCCGTGATCTCCGCGACGTTGAGCACCTGGTGGGAGGGGCGACTGTCCGACACCTGGTTGGTGCAGGTGAAGGTCCACGTCTCCGTTGTGTCGAGGAGCTGGTTGCCGTTGGCATCGCCACCGGTGAAGGTCGTCGGCTGGTCGCAGCGCGGGTCCACGACCCAACCCGGATCGGTCGCGCTCGGCCCGGTCCCGCCAGGTGGCGCACCAGGTCGGTTCAGTGGGGTGTCGCCCGGGTTCGTCGCGGTGAACGTGTAGGTGACTTGCGCCGAGCCGCCAGGACTGACCACGACCTCCGTCGGGCTGGCCGACTTGGTGAGCTGGATGGCCGGGTTGACGATGAGGACCGCGGCACTGTCGGACGCGTCCACCGGCGGGTTGCGCCCCGCGAAGGGGTTCCCGGTCACCGGGTTGACCGGGACGCCGCTGACCGTCGCTGTGTCGACGACGTCCTCCTCGGGGTTGTTGGAACAGGTGAAGTGCCACGTCTCGCCGACGTCGAGGATGTCGTCGTTGTCGCCGGGGCCGTCTGGACCGCGCAGCTGCGGGGCGCAGGCGGGAGGGGAGGGAGGCACTGTCGTGTCCTCGAGCGAGACGTTCTGCAGCGGGGTGTTCCCGGTGTTGGTGACGTCGTAGGTGTAGTTGGCGGCACCGCCCGGGGTGATCGTGGCGGTGTCCACGCCGTTGACCTGCTTGACGATCGAGATCGCGGGGTTGAAGACGGCGACGTCGTCAGCGGCCGTATCGGTGACCCGCGTGCCCACGGGGTCTGTACCCGCGGCCGTTGCCGTGTTCGTGATGACCTGGCCCGCCCGGGTGATCGACGAGGCCGCCACGATCTGGTGGTCGCAGGTGAACTTCCACACCTCGTCCAGGTCGAGCAGGCTGTCCCCGTTCAGGTCGCCGACGTTGGTCCCTGTTGCCGGGACGGGCAGCACCGTGGCGCACTTGTCGTCGGTCACGTTCACGCTCGACAACGGGGTGTTGCCCGTGTTGGTCACGGTGTAGCTCGACGTCACCGTCGCCGGGGGGTCACCGGGGTTGGGGTTGTCGGCGAGGTCGCCTCGCACCTCGGTGGGGGTGTTCACCTTCTCCAGGTGGATGCCGGGACGGTAGTTGAAGGAGTTCCAGACCTTGCAGGTTCCCACCTCCTGCAAGATCGGGTTCAGGTCGAACGTCGGGTTGGCCGGGTCAGTCAGATTCAGCTCGCCGGTGACCGTCCGGACGTTTCCGTCCTCGTCCTTGAAGTCGCACGAGAAGTCGTTGTTCGGCCCCGGTCTGCCCGGGGTGTAGCCCTGTTGCAGTGCCTCGGACACCGTGGCGGCGGAGTTCGCCTCCGGCGGTATCGGCTCCCACTGGAACTGCGCGAATCCGTTGCTGTTCGTCGTGACGGTCTTGGAGACGGCGGGTGTCGAGTCCGGCAGGATCCAGTTGAAGCCGGTACCGGGCGGAAGCGCGCGGGGGGTCACCGTCATGTCCCAGCCCTGGGCCGGTGCGTACGCCGCACTGTGGGGCGTCTGTGCCAGCTTCTGGATCGTCAACGACGGGGAGCAGAGCTGGAGCACCACATGGCGCAGGAAGGCGGCGAGGTCGGCGAACTGGGTGACGAGGGCGACGTCGACCTGGTTGAGGCTGGTGATCGTGTTCAGGTCGGCGTCGCGCACGACCTGCGGGCCCGAGATGGCAACGAGCCGGTTCTGACTTGCGCTACTGCCCAGGGCGTTGCCGACTCCGACGACGAGCATGCGGCTCTTGTTGTTCTTGACCCGGTTGGCCTCCTCGATGGCGCGATCGTTGGTCTTGGCGTCGCCGCTGTTCGTGCCGAACTTGACGTCCGGTGGCGGCCCAGCGTCGCCGGTGTCACCAGGCTTGTCGAGGTCGTAGGCGGTCGGGTCACCATCGGTGACATACACGACCAGATCAGGCTTCGTGGCGGCCGCCTGATTCAGGGACCCGTCCCAGTTCGTGTACTGGTTGTTGCTCTCGCTGTTGCTGACCTGGTTGTTGGTGTTGATGAAGTTGACGTTGGCCGGTCGCTGCGGCCTCGGGTTGTAGTAGCCCTTGATCGCATCGAACAGCACCCCGTTGGGCCCGAGCGAGTTGTCGTCGACGACCGTCGAAGGGGCTAGCTGCTCGGAAAGCGTGGCGAACTGGGTCACGCGGGCGGTCGAGCCCGTGTTGGACAGCGCGTCGAGGAACGCGTCGGCAGCGTCGCGCACGTCGTTGACCGCGTTGGACGACTGGATGGAACCGGAGGCATCGAGCACCAGAGTGATGTCGACTCCACACCGCTCCACGATCGGCGGATTGGCCACCGGGGTCACCGCCCCTTGGGCCGCAGGCGTCCCGACCCCGACCATGACGGCGAGGGCCGCGATCAGCAGGAGCACGAGACTCGCTGCGATGTGGCGGATGCGCACCGCTTGAATATGTCAGGGATGGGACCGTGTGGGAAGGCGACGGGTGGGGCGGCTTCTCGTCCGGGCACCACGTCGGATCGATCGCTAGGTTGTCCCGGTGCCTCGACTGATCCACCTCAACGGACCGCCGGCGGTGGGGAAGTCGACCCTCGCCCGACGCTGGGCCGACGACCATCCGGGCACGCTGCTCTGCGACATCGATGCACTGCGGACGATGATCGGCGGCTGGGAGACGTACGCCGAAAGCGCCGGGCTGAGCCGGTCCGGCGGCCTGGCCCTCATCACCGCCCACCTCCGCACCGGTCACGACGTGGTGGTCCCCCAGCACGTCGGCCGGCCCGACCAGCTCGAGCGATTCCGGGGAGCGGCCGACGACGCAGGGGCGTCGTACGTCTGCGTGCTGCTCTCGGCGACGGCGGAGGAGGTCGCGCGGCGGTTCGGCGAGCGCGAATCCGCGGCCGCGCCGGATGATCGCTGGGCGACGTACGTCCGCGCGTTCTGGGGTGGTGGCGGGTCCGACGAGCTCGGGTCGACGATCGACCGCCTCGACCAGATGGCCGACGACCTTTGGATCCGTCTCGACTCGACCACGCCCGACGCGACGTACGCCGCGCTGGTGGCCGCCCTGGACGGCTGAAACGATCTCGGGGGCGTGTCGAATCCAGGCGACGCCGTTCGACGTACGGACGAACCGACCGGATGGACGGCACCCCGACGAGAGGATCGACGATGCGCTACCTGTGCTTCATCACGATGGACGAGGCCCTGGACAATCCACCCGTAGCCCTGATGGAGGCGATGGGCGAGCACGTCGGGGCGGGCTTCGCGAGCGGCGTGCTGCTCGACGCCGGCGGCTTGTACGGCGCCAAGGAGGCGGTCGAGTTCCGCGTCCGCGACGGCAGCCTGACCGTCACCGACGGCCCGTACACCGAGACCAAGGAGGTCATCGGCGGCTGGGCGATGATCAAGGTCCACTCCGAGGAGGAGGCCCGGGCCGAGGGGCTGAAGATGGCCGACCTCCACCTCGAGCACTGGCCCGGCTGGGAGGGCGCGATCGAGATCCGCCGCATCGCGGAGCCGGACGAGGCTCCGACCGGCGCCTGACCCGGCAGGCGCTCCCGCCTAGGCTCCTCATGTGAGCGAGCGCGGGAGCACCGAGTCGACTCAGGACACGATCCAGCGGGTGTGGCGCGACGAGTCTGCCCGGCTCGTCGGCGCCCTCACCCGGATGACCCGGGACCTCGCGCTCGCCGAGGACCTCGCGCAGGACGCCCTGGTGGCGGCGCTCCAGCAGTGGCCCACCGAGGGCGTCCCCGACAACCCGGCGGCCTGGCTGATGCAGACCGCCAAGCGTCGTGCCATCGACCAGTTCCGGCGCGCCGACACCCTGCGCCGTCGTACGACGGAGCTCGGCCACGCCCTGCAGGAGCGGGAGGAGGTGGACATGCCCGACCTCGACGCTTTCGTCGACCACATCGACGACGACGTGCTACGACTGGTCTTCCTCACCTGCCACCCCGCGCTGTCGCCGGAGAGCCGGGCCGCCCTCACCCTGCGGCTGGTCGGCGGGCTCACCGTCCCCGAGATCGCGCGCGCCTTCCTCACCAAGGACGCCACCATCGGCCAGCGCATCTCGCGGGCCAAGAAGACGCTGGCCGGCGAGTCCTTCGACCTGCCGGTCGGGTCCGAGCGCGAGGAGCGGCTCGACGACGTGATGGGCGTGCTCTACCTGATCTTCAACGAGGGGTACGCCGCGACCGCCGGGGACGACTGGATGCGGCCCGACCTCTGCGCGGAGGGGATCCGGCTGGCCCGGATGCTCGCCGGTCTGGCGCCCCTCGAGCCCGACGTCCACGGCCTCCTGGCCCTGATGGAGCTCCAGGCGTCCCGCCTGCACGCCCGCTCAGACGCCGACGGCCGGCCGGTGCTGCTCGACGACCAGGACCGCGCGACCTGGGACCAGCTGCTGATCCGGCGCGGCCTGGCCAGCCTGGACCGCGCGATGCTGATCGGCCGCCCGGTCGGGTCCTACGTCCTCCAGGCGCAGATCGCCGCCTGCCACGCCCGGGCGGCCTCCGCCGAGGAGACCGACTGGGCCGCCATCGCCGGGTGGTACGACGTGCTCGCCGGGCTGGGCGACAACCCGGTGGTCGAGGTCAACCGGGCCGTCGCCCACGGCCGCGCGGCCGGACCCGACGCCGGTCTGGCCGTGCTGGACGCCGTGGCCGGCCATCCGGCGCTCGCCGGGTCCCACCTCGAGCCGAGTGTCCGGGGCGACCTGCTCGAGCGCGCCGGACGTTTCGACGAGGCGGCGGTTGCCTTCACGCAGGCAGCCGACCGGACCGGCAACGGCGGCGAACGGACCCTCCTGCTCGGTCGTGCCGAGCGGGCGCGGTCGGGGCGCTGAGCACGCTCCTCCCGGGTCGGCAAGACCTTCCGCTCCGTGTCGAAAACTGTCACGGTCGTACGACGAAGGGGTGACACACCCTCACCCAGGAGCTGCGATGAGCGCCACCACCTCCACGGAGGACTCCGTGAGCACCACCCGCTTCGTCACGTCCGCCGACGGCACCCGGATCGCCTACGAGGTCAGCGGCACCGGCCCCGCGCTCGTCCTGGTCGACGGCGCCCTCTGCCGGCGCAGCATGGGCCCGGCTCGGCCGCTGGCTCAAGCGGCTGTCGCCGTCGTTCACCGTCCACGCCTACGACCGGCGCGATCGCGGCGCGAGCGGATCCGGCGAGACGGCGTACGACGTGGGGCGCGAGATCGACGACCTCGCCGCGGTCATCGCTGCGGCGGGCGGCCACGCCCACGTCTTCGCCTCCTCGTCCGGCGCCGTGCTCGCCCTCGAGGCGGCCCGCCGCGGTCTCACGATCGACCGGCTCGCCCTCTACGAGGCGCCGTTCATCGTCGACGACACCCACGCACCGAACGACCCCGACCTGCCGGAGCATTTGCGCTCGCTGGTCGAGCAGGGCAAGCGGGGCGACGCCGTGAAGGTCTTCCTCCGCACCGTCGGCGCTCCCGCACCGATGGTCGCGATCATGCGGCTGACCCCGGTCTGGAAGAAGCTCGCCGGCGTGGCCCACACGCTGCCCTACGACCTGGCGATGGTGATCGACCACGAGCAGGGCCGGCCGCTCCCGGAGGGGATCTACGACGACGTCTCGCAGCCGACGCTCGTGATCGCCGGCGGCAAGAGCCCGGCGTACCTGCGCAACGCCCAGGCGGCGATCGCGGCCGCCGTGCCCGACGCCCGGCTCGAGGTCCTGCCCGGCCAGACCCACCTGATCAAGGCCAAGGCGACCGCACCCGTCGTCTCCGCACACCTGCTCGCCACCGGCACCCACTGAAGGAGAAGGCATGACCACCACCGGCGAACCCTGTTGGATCCACCTCTTCACCGACGACGTCGACACCGCCGTCTCGTTCTACGGCGACATCTTCGGCTGGTCGGCCGGCGAGCCGAGCGAGGAGTTCGGCGGCTACCGGATGTTCCTCCGCGGGGACGAGCCCGTCGCCGGGTTGATGCCGAACGACACCTCGAACCCGAGCGTGTGGGAGATCTTCCTCCAGACGCCCGACATCGCAGCGACGGTCGAGCGCGCCCGTGCGCGCGGTGCCTCGGTCGTGACCGACGTGATGGCGGTCGCCGATCTCGGCTCGATGACCACCCTCGTCGACCCGGCCGGCGCGCTGATCGGTGCCTGGCAGCCGGACAGCTTTGCCGGGTTCCAGTCCCGGGCGACCGTCGGTGCGCCCGGCTGGTTCGAGACCCTGACCACCTCCTACGGAGACGCTGTGGCCTTCTACGAGGACGCCTTCGGGTGGGAGACCCACGTCGTCAGCGACACCCCCGAGTTCCGCTACACGACGCTCGGCGTCGACCAGGACGCCCGCGCCGGGATCATGGACGGCTCGGCCTTCCTCGGCGACGAGTCGTCGCGGTGGAACGTCTACCTCCAGGTCGAGGACACCGACGAGACCGTCGCCGAGGCCGTGGCCGCGGGCGGTCAGGTCACCTCCCAGGCCGAGGACACGCCCTACGGGCGGGTCGCCGAGCTCCAGGACCCCGCCGGGGTCGCCTTCCGGATCATGGGTCCTAACCAGGAAGCCGGCTGACGCCTGTGGAGGCACGGCCGTGGCGAGCGGCCGTGCCTCCGTACCCCCACAGGGGTCTCGTGGTGCTCCGCGTCAGGGCTTGAGGCGACCCAGCGGGCCCCTCGTGTCGGCGAACTGTGCCGTGTTGAGCACCTGGACGCCCGCGTTGTGCTCGCCGTTGAACGGCGTCACGTTCGTGGGGCAGCCGGCCTTACCGGCGTCCGTCGGCGAGTTGAACCACAGCCCCAGGTGGAACGTGTGGATCGGACCGAACGGCGGGTTGGTGGTGGCGTCCGGGAACGGCCCGTCGTGCACCGTGGGCGCGGGCGCCGTACCGGGTGCCACGGCGAAGGTCTCCTCGTTGAAGCGACCCACGAAGGTCCCGCTCGCCTCGCCCTTGCGGTTCGTCTCGAGGTCACCCTGGTACCACCCGACGCCGAAGGGCGCGTTGGGAACCTGGATGACGAAGAGGTCGAAGTCGGTCCGCTTGGGCAGACCGGCGGCATCGATCTTCATCACCTCGACGGGCCCGTCGTTCTGCACCACGACCCGCGCGTGGGCGTGGGGCAGGCAGCCCGCCGCCACGATCCCCGGCGAGGGGCGCATGTGGAAGATGTTCTTCGGGCCCGCCGCGTCCGCATGGGTGGCCCCCACCACCGCTGCGCCGGTCGCCAGAGCGGCAGCACCGCAGGCGGCCAATGTTCGTCGGTTGATCCTCATGGTTGATCTCCTGGTGTGAGTGACACCAGACCCCCGTGGTCTGGATAGCGCTCACAGGCTCGCGGATGTCGCCCGCCCGTCCATGGAGAGCACGAGGAGATGGGCGGGGGAACGCGTGGAGACGCCGGCGGGCGGGTCAGGGAGCGACGAGGGGCCACGGACGGGCCGCCTCGAGCTGCGCCGCCAGGCTCAGGAGCGTCTCCTCACCGTCGGTGCGGCCGACGAGCTGGACACCCAGTGGCAGCCCGTCGGAGCCGGTCCCCGAGGGCACGTTGCAGGCGGGGTTGCCGGCGAGGTTCCAGAGCGCGACGTAGGCGATCGCTGGCATCGCCTTGAGTGAGGCGCGCACCGAGCCGGTGCCGTCGAGGACGCCGACGCGCCGCGGCCGGTGGGCCGTCGTGGGCGTCAGCAGGACGTCGACCCGGTCGAAGACCCGGTTGGCCTTCGCGGAGATCTTCTCGGTCTGCCGCAGCGCGAGCTCGATGACCTTCGGCGTCACCCACGAGCCGAGCCGGTAGGTCTCGCGGGTACGCCGCTCCAGGCGGTCATAGTGCTCGACCGCGTCGGCCTCGGTGCGGATGCCGGCGAAGAACTGAGGCACGAACGCGATGGTCGGGTCGGGGTAGCCGGGGTCGACCTCGCGGACGTCGTGGCCGAGGTCGGTGAGCAGCGCCGCCGTCTCCCGGACGGCCGCGACGTGCTCCGCGTGCGGCCGGACACCCCTGGTCACCGGCTTCACGGTCCACCCGATCCGAAGCCGCCCCGGCTTGCGGCGGGCAGCCTCGACGAAGGAGCCGACCTCGCCGGCCCGCCACCTGTCGGTGGGCAGGTTGCCCCGGATCACGTCGTAGACGATCGCCGAGTCGAGCACCGTGCGGGTCAGCGGGCCGACCGTGCCGAGCGACCACCAGAGGTGCTCCATCGGCGAGGTGGTGACGCGGCCACGCTGCGGCTTGAGGCCGAAGAGCCCGCAGAAAGCCGCCGGGATCCGGATCGAGCCACCGCCGTCGCCGCCCATCCCGATCGGGACCATGCCCGAGGCGACCGCAG
This sequence comes from uncultured Actinomycetota bacterium, assembly GCA_963833775.1. GTDB lineage: Bacteria > Actinomycetota > Actinomycetes > Propionibacteriales > Nocardioidaceae > Nocardioides. The sequence continues at coordinate 1,049,414 of CAWHZH010000015.1, forward strand.
CGGCGGTACCGCCGCTGGAGCCGCCCGGCGTGAACGCGGTGCGCCACGGGTTGCGCGTGTAGCCGTGGGCGACGGACTCGGTGTAGGGCCAGGCTCCGAACTCCGGCATGTGGGTCTTGCCGACGATCACGGCGCCCGCCTCGCGGAGCCGTCGTACGACTTCACCGTCGGCGGCCGCCGGGGTGCTGTTGCCGTGGCCGCCGAAGGTGGTGACACAGCCGGCGACGTCGAGCTCCTCCTTGATCGCCACGGGTACGCCGTACAGCGGGCCGCGGGTCTCGCCCTGGCCGAGCTCGAGGAAACGCGCCTGCTCGCGCGCCTCGTTGTCCAGCACGACCGAGAACGCGTTGAGTCCCGCATTGCGGGACCGGATCCGGTTCAATGCCTCGTCGACGACCGCCACGGGTGAGGTCTCCCCCGCGGCGATCCGCTGGACGATCTCGGCTGCATCGGGCGGGGCGTCCGTCATGGCCGCAGGCTAGGCGTCTCGCCGATTCCGCTGCACCCAGGGCCCGGTTGGGGGATGATTCGACACGGACCGGTCCGGGCGCGGCCCCTTGTTCGTGTCACCGTTCAGCTGCCGGCGAGGGCAGCGGAGAGGCGCCCCTGATGACCGTGCGCTACGTCGCGGCCGTGGCCGTGCTCGCCTCGATGGCGATCCACCTGATCTTGTGGTTCCAGTTCATGCACGAGGACCCGGTGCTCGGCCCGGCCTTCCTGGTGAACGTGGTCGCCGGTGTCGTGATCGCGGTCCTCCTGCTCCGCTGGCACCACTGGCTGCCGGGCGTCCTGGCGGCCTGCTTCGGCATGGCGACGCTGGGCGCCTTCACGCTCGCCGCCACGGTCGGCCTGTTCGGCACCCACGAGCACTGGACCGGCTTCTACGTGTGGGGCGCGGCGATCGCCGAGATCACCGCAGTCCTGGCCGGCTTCGCCGTCTTCCTCGAGGACCCGGAGACGGAGCCCACGGCGCCGCGAGGCGGGCGCCGCAAGGCCGGCACGCCTCAGTCCGCGACGTCCGGTCCCGCGTCGTAGCGCTCGGAGAGCGCGTAGCGCAGCAGGACGACGTCGCCGATCTGCTCGGTCGACGCCAGTCGGGCGCGACGGCCGGGATGCCACGGGAAGTGGGCCTCCCCGACGAAGCGCCGCGCCCCTGGCTCCCCGACGAAGAACGGTGCGACCACCAGCTGGAGCTCGTCGACCAGGTCGTCGGCCAGGAACTGGGTGTGCACCGCGCCACCCCCCTCGACCATCAGCCGACGTACGCCGCGGGCGTGCAGGTCCTCGACGAGGTCACGCATCCGTACCGGCTCGCCACCGTCGACCACCTTGGTCAGGTGGCCGACCCGGTGCTGCAGCACGTCGACCACCGGGCTGCTGCCGTAGACCAGCTTGTCGGTGCCGTCGTCGGCGAAGAAGCGCCACGACGGGTCGAGGCGGCCGCGCTCGGTGACGGTGACCTTGGTGGGATGCTCCGGGAGGCCCTGCTCGAGGCGCCGACGGCGCCGCTCGGGGTTGCGCACCAGCAGCCGGGGGTTGTCGTTGCGGACCGTGGTGGCGCCCACCAGGATCGCGTCGACGCCCGCGCGGACGCGGTCGACGCGGTCGAAGTCGAGCTCGTTGGAGAGCAGCAGCCGGCTCTCTGAGGCACCGTCGATGTAGCCGTCGATCGACATGCTGCAGCTCAGCAGCGTGTAGGGACGCTCAGCCACGACGCACTCCCTCCAGCTCGCCGGCGTCTGCGGGCTCCTGCACGTCCACCTTGGCACGATCCCCGCCTTCGCGGCCCGCGATCGAGAAGACCGCGAGCCGGCCGGAGCCGAGCGGGGCGAGGCACTGACGGGCGGCGTGAGGCAAGGTCGGCGGGCTCATCGGCGGGCACTCCCGGCACCCGTGCGGACCCCGCCGTCGACCCGGGTCAGGACGTCGGAGAGCTCGGCCGCGGTCTGGTCCCAGCCCGGCAGGGCCGGTCGTCGCGAGGCGGCCGCGCGCCGGAGCCGGTCACGCAGGTAGCGCTCGTCGATCCAGCGCGCGAGACCGTCGGCCAGGGCGGCCGGATCGTCCGGGGCCACGAGCAGCCCGGGCAGGGCTCCGCCCGGTGCCCGGCCGAGCGCCTCGGGGACGCCGCCCACGCGGGTCGCGACGACCGGGAGGCCGTGCGCCAGGGCCTCGGTCACCACCATCCCGAAGCTCTCGCTCCGCGACGGCAGCACGACCACGTCGGCCCGCTCGTAGGCCGTCCTGAGGGCGGAGCCGACCAGGGGGCCCGCGAAGGTGACCCGCCGCTCCCACCGCTCGGCGTAGACCCGGGCCTGCAGGGCGGTGACGTGTCCGGGGTCGACGTCGAGCGAGCCCGCGCACAGCAGGCTCCAGGGCCGGTCCCCCAGCCGGTACAGCGCCTCGAGCAGCAGGTCATGGCCCTTGCCGGGGTGGACGGAAGCGACGCAGAGGAGGGAGGTACCGGTGCCGGACCCGGCGGCGAGGGGCGCCGGGTCGGTGCCCGGCCGTACGGCGTACACGTGCCGGAGGCCGTACCAGGCGCGGACCTGCGAGCGCGCCCACTCGCTGGTGGTGACCACGGCGGCGGCTGAGGCGAGGACGGTCTCCTCGGCGGGGCCCGGACCGAGCGGCATGTGGAGCAGCACCACGACCGACAGGCGGGTCGAGGCGGCGGGCAGGACCGAGGCGGCTCCGGACGCCACCAGGCCGTCGACCAGCAGGACGGAGCCGTCGGGCAGGCCGTCGAGCAGGAGGGAGAGCCGGGCCAGGTCGGCCAGGTCGGGCCGCGGCCAGTCGCCGCCGACCTCGTGCTCCACGACGGACCAGCCCAGGGCCCGCAGGCCGTCGAGAGCACGGCGGTCGTAGACGTTGCCGCCGCTCGGCCGACCGGGGTCGTCGATCCCTGCGGGCAGAACCGCGTGGATCGCCGTGCGTGGCGGATAGCTCATGGCGTGCGCTCGTAGCTCGCCCAGGCGTCGGGCGTCTCGTGGAGGGTGACCCGGATCCGTGCCAGGTCGCCGACCGCCACGCCGAGCCCGCCGTCGTGGACGCGGGCGGCGAGGCGGTCGGCGATCGCGCGCGCCAGCACCTCCGTGGTCGTGTTGAGACCCGCCAGCGACTCGACCTCGTCGAGGTTGCGGTAGGTCAGGTCGGCCAGGACCGAGTGCAGCACCTCGGTGGCCCGGCCGATGTCGAGGACGATGCCGTCGGCGTCGAGGTCCTCCCGCGCGAACGCCGCGTCGACGACGTACGTCGCACCGTGCAGCGCCTGGGCAGGGCCGAAGACCTCTCCACGCAGGCTGTGCGCGACCATCATGTGGTCGCGGACGGTCACCTCGAACATCAACCCTCCCCGTCGTCGGCGCCGTCGTAGGTGACCGTGTGGCACAGCGCCGGCATCGAGCCGGAGGCGAGCTTGACCATGACCTCGGGCAGCTCAGCGAACGGCGACTCACCGGTCAGCAGCGCGTCGTAGGCGGGGTCGGTCAGCAGGGACAGCGCGAGGCGCAGGCGGTCGGCGTGGGTACGCCGGCCGCGACGCGCCGCGGCGACCTCGCCCACCTGGCTGGCCCGGATGCCAAGCCGGGCCGAGTGGAAGCTGCCGCCGAGCGACAGCTCGACGGGGCTGTCGCCGTACCAGCTGAGGTCGGTGACGGTGCCGTCCGGACCGAGCAGGTCGAGCGACAGCTGCAGCCCGGCGCCGCTGCCGCTGGTGTGGATCACGAGGTCGAGGTCGTCGGCGGCGTCGTCCGGAGCGGCGAAACCGACGCCCAGGGCGGCGGCCACCTCGGCGCGGTCGTCGGTGTCGACCAGGGTCACCTCCACACCGGGGATGCGCGCCAGCAGCCGGGCGACGCAGCAGCCCACCATGCCGGCCCCGACCACCGCGACCCGGTCGCCGACCAGCGGGCGGGCGTCCCAGAGCGCGTTGACCGCGGTCTCCAGCGTGCCGGCCAGCACCGCACGCCTGGATGGGACACCGCCGGGCACCGGCGTCACGGCCCCGGCCGGTACGACGTACGCCGTCTGGTGCGGGTAGAGGCAGAAGACGGTGTGGCCGAGCAGGTCGGGGGAGCCCGCCTCGACCACACCGACGTTGAGGTAGCCGTACTTGACGGGGCCGGGCAGCTCGCCCTCCTGGAACGGCGCACGCATCACGTCGTACTGGCTCTCGGGCACGCCGCCCCGGAAGACCAGCGCCTCGGTGCCGCGGCTCACGGCGGAGACGAGCGTGCGCACCCGCACGTCGCCGGGGCCCGGGTCCGGCAGATCCACGTGGCGGATCTCGCCGGACCCGGGCTCACTCAGCCAGTACGCACGGGCCGTTCGTGACACGTCGGCTCCCTCCACGTCCGGCTGGTTGTGAACCGACGCCGGCCCGTCGTATGACTGGTAACCGAACATACGGAGGTACGGCGCGCGCGGTTCACGGGTCCCCTGACCGTACTGCCGGGCGTCGCCGCCATGTTCGCCATCCTCGCGACAGCCGCCGGCCTCGGCACCTGATGCGGATCCGAACCGAAGCACCGGTTCGCTCGTGTCACCAGATGAGGGCCCGCAACGGGCCCGGATCGGAGAAAGCGCATGATCGTCCGGCTGATCACCGCGGCTGCCGTTCTCATCTCGGCATACGTGCACCTCAAGGAGTGGTTCGACGGTTTCCGACACGTGGATGTGATCGGACCCCTGTTCATCGTCAACGCGATCGCCGGTGTGGTGATCGCGATCCTGTTGTTCACCTGGCACAGCTGGGTGCCCCCCTTCCTCGCGTTCGGGTTCGGGGCCTCCACCCTGGGCGGCTTCATCATCGCCGCGACCTGGGGTCTGTTCGGTGATCACGAGAAATGGCAGGGCGCGTACGTCTGGACCGCCGCGGTGACCGAGGCCATCGCGATCATCGGCGGTCTCTACCTGCTGGCGCAGGAGCGCCGTACGACGCCGGTGCGCGAGCACGCCACCGTGTCCTCCTGAGGCAACTTCCTGACCGTCCCACGACGAAGGCCGACCCGCTGAGCGGGTCGGCCTTCGTGGTGCCGGGGGGCGTGACGTCTGGAGCCGGCAGCCTCAGAGGTTCGAGAGAGGGGCCCAGCCGACGGGGGTGCCGTCGATCCGGGTCACCTCGACCGACCGGATGTTCCGCTCGCGGGTGTGAGTAGCGGCCGGGAGCTGCATGGTGGCGCCAGGGAGCCCGTTCCAGGTGGCGAGCCGCTGGGTCCGCCCATCGGTCGTGTGGATGACCAGGGCGTAGGCACCGGCCTCCCATCCGCCCGACGGGTGGGGGTAGGTGCAGGTCAGGTCGATGCGCGTGCCCCAACCCACCGACGTGACCGCCACCTTGGCGGTCATCGGGTCGGTGCCGACCGCCTTCAGGGACAGCACGTCGGCCGCGGGCGCGCTCGTGGCGGAGGTGGTGGGCAGGGCCTCCGGGGAGCCTGACCCCGCGTGGTCGAGCACCACGACGCCGCCGATGGTCACCACGACCGCGGCTGCGGCCGCCAGCCCGGCCGTGAGCCAGGTACGCCGGCGCTGACCGCGGTGCATCGCGTCGACGAGACGCGGGAGCAGCGTGTCGGGCACCGGCTCGGGATCACCCTCGTCGAACACCTCGGGCTCCAGGCGCCCCAACAGGCCCGGCAGCCCGGCGAAGTCACGCACGGCCCGCGAGCAGGCGTCGCAGCCGGCGAGGTGGCCCTCGAACTCGCGCCGGTCGGAGGCCGAGAGCGAGCCCAGGACGTAGGCGCCGTCCCAGGTGGTGTAGAGGCAGGTCATGAGACCACCCCCATCTCTTCGAGGGCAAGGCGCAGGGCGCGCAGGGCGTAGTGGGTGCGCGACTTCACCGTGCCCTCCGGGATCGCGAGACGGCGGGCGGCCTCGGCGACCGAGCGACCGTTGAAGTAGCACTCCTGGAGCACGGCGCGGTGCTCGGTGGAGAGGTGGGTCACCGCGTCGGCGACCACCCAGGTCATCAGCAGCTCGTCGCTCCGGTCGTCGGTGTTGGCCGGCTCGGGGACGTCCTCCACCGGGAACTCCGAGCGGGCGCGCTTGGTGCGCGACTCGTCGATCACGATGTTGCGCGCGACCGTGAACAGCCAGGCCCGGACGGACCCCTGGCCCTCGTCGAGCAGGGCCGCGTTACGCCAGGCGCGGAGCAGCGTCTCCTGGCAGACGTCCTCGGCGCGGGCTCGGTCGTGGTTCGTCAAGCGCAGGCAGTGACCCCAGAGCGCGCCACCGTGCTCGTCATGCAGACGCTGCATCACGACATCCGGGCTGTCGGCCATCACACCTCCCACACACAGGTATACGTCGACGATGGTCGTTCGGTTCGGTCCGAGGGGACCACTCCCCTGCTCGGGAACCCATCGAGCGGCCGCTGAACCAGTGAGCACAGCCCAACGTTCTACGGTACACAGATCAGGGGGAGGAAACGGATGAGGCAGGACCGACGCACGCCCTTCGTGTCGGCACTGGAACGCGCGCGGCGGGCCGCCTATCCAGCCGGTGAGTACGTCGGTCAGGAGAGCTTCATGAGAGCCGGTGAGATCCGGCGGCTCGCGCGGCATGCCGGGATCGGCCCTGCCAGCACCGTCCTGGACCTGTGTTGCGGGATCGCCGGCCCGGGCCGGTTGATCACCGCCGAGTTCGGCTGTGACTACCTGGGTGTCGACTACTCGACCGACGCGTTGGAGATCGCTCAGGAGCTCGCTCGTGACCTCCCGTGCCGCTTCGAGCAGGCTCGCATCCCGCCGCTGCCTACCGGTGGCCACGAGGTGGTGATGCTGCTGGAGACGATGCTGGCCTTCGCGGACAAGCGGGTGCTGCTCAGGGAGATCGCCCGTGTCCTCGAGCCGGGCGGCCGCTTCGCCTTCACCCTCGAGGAGGGCGCACCGCTGACTCCGATGGAGCGGGAACGTATGCCCGAGGCCGACACCGTGTGGCTCGTCGAACTGCGAGACCTGAAGGCTCAGCTTCGCGACGTGGGACTGAGTGTGACGTGGCAGCAGGAGTGCACGGAAGCCCATCACCAGATGGCGACATCGCTGCTTCGCTCGTTTTGTGCCGACTCGGCTCACATAGCCGGCCAGATCGGGGCGCAGGCCTTGACCGAGCTCATTGCCGCCCACCAGTTGTGGAGCGAGTGGCTGGGCAGCGGACGAGTGCGCAAGTTCGCGCTGGTGGCGCAGCGACGATGAGCTACGAATACGCTCGCTACCTCGCCGCGAAGACGAGCGTGGATGACCGCGCGCTGAACCGGACGGTGATGGAGGAGCTGGACGACCTCCTGCCGTCCGGCCCGGTTCGTGTGCTCGAGATCGGCGCGGGTCTGGGGACGATGGTGGCTCGCCTGCTCGGTCGGGGGATCATCGCTGCGGGCGACTACACCCTGCTCGACGTCGACCTTCAGCTGCTGGACGCCTCCCGACAGTGGCTCTCGGACTGGGCAGATGATCACGGTCTTCGAACGGAGCCCTTGCCGGACGGGCTGCGCCTGGGTGATCTGCGAGTGCACCTCGTGCACGCCGAGCTGGGCCGCTACCTCCACGCCGAGCACGACGAACCGGCCGATGTGTTGATCGCCAACGCCTTCCTGGACCTGGTGGACGTGCCCACTGTCCTGCCCGGACTGTTGCGGCTGTTGCGGCCGGGCGGTGTCTACTGGTTCACGATCAACTACGACGGCGAGACCGTCTTCGAACCTGGTCACCGCCACGACGGCGAGATCATGCGGGCCTACCACCGCGACATGGACGAGCGGGATCCCCTCGGCTATCCGGCCGGGGAGAGCCGGACCGGACGGCATCTGTTCCACCACCTGCGCTGCGCCGGCGCACCGGCGGTCTGCTCCGGTCCGTCCGACTGGCTCGTGCACGCCGGCGTGGACGGAACGTATCCGCAGGACGAGGCCTACTTCCTGACGTGCATCCTGCAGACGATCGGAGACGCTCTGCAGGACCGAGTGGACCCCGGGGTGCTGGCCGACTGGCTGGCCGATCGCCATGCCCAGGTCGCCGCGGGTGACCTGCTGTACATCGCCCACCAGCTCGACTTCGTGGGCCGCTCGAGCCGCTAGTTCCTTCGCAGCAGCTACGTGACCCGGCGTCGGCCATGGCACCGCGAAGGGTGGGGTCGGCGCGTCGCCGGTCAGCCCTGCGGCACCCGCTCCAACGAGCGCTCCTGGACACCGAGCTGACGGCTCGACCTGCGGTGGAAGGCGTCGGCGACCAGGACGAGGAGCCCCGGGGCGGTGGCCATCGCGCTCAGCACGCCGAACTCGATGCTGACGGTGAGTCCCGTCGCCGCGCCGAGGCCGGCGTAGGCGAACACCCAGGTCGTGACGCCCTCACGAGGACCCCATCCGGCGACGTTCAGCGGGATCGCGGATCCCACCAGGACGACCAGGGCGACCGTGACCTGGAGGCTCCAGGACGCGTCGACGCCGACGGCATGCACCGCGATCAGGAAGATCGCCACGTGCCCGGCGGTCGACCCGAGCGAGGCCATCGCGATGCGGCTCGCCGCCGGCGGCCGGACGAGGGTGCGCAGGTCGCTTCCGACCCAGACGTTCGCCGTACGCCGGTACCGCATCAGCAACCAGCCCGCGACCACGACCACCGTCAGGAGGAGCAGGGCAACCGGGGTCAGGCCGGTCAACGGGGTTCCCAGGAGTGCCAGCGCCAGCACGGTCAGGCCGATCTGGACGACCTGGCCGGAGATCCGGTCCCAGGTCGTCGCCCGCAGGCCGACCCCGACGTCCCCCGCGCGTCTCCCGTGGTGCACGCCGCGGTGCGCGTCGCCGAGCACACCCCCCGGCAGGATCGTGTTGAGGAACTGGGAGCGGTAGTAGCCCGTGACCGACTGACGGACCGTGAGCGGCGCGCCCAGCCCACGGGAGACCACGCGCCACCGCCACGCGGAGGCCAGCGTGCAGCCCGCGTTGATGACCAGGGCGGCGAGCACCGATGACCAGGTGGTGACCTGCCACGCGTCCGCGAACGGACCGGTCCCGAACAGCCAGAGCAGGACGGCCAGCACGAGCAGTCCGCCGAGGAGTCGCAGCCGCGGCCAGACCCGGCGTACGCCGTCTGGGACCGTGAAGCTCACCGGCGGAGCCGTCCCGCGTCGCGCGAGCACACCGCGGCCGCCGTTCGTGACACGTCGGCTCCCTCCACGTCCGGCGTTCGATCCTGAACCGACACCGACCCGACCTCGTATGTTCTGGCCTAGCCGGAAATACGGAGGCGGGATGAGCTTGGTTCAGAGCAGGGTTCAGATCGGTCCCCTGACCGTACTGCCCGGAGCGCTCCTCCTGCTCGCCGTGATCGACGCTTCCATCAGCCTCGGGACCGCCGCCTGGGTGGCGGGTGGGCTCGTCGCCGTGGCCACCTGGATCCTGGTGTCGGCCGGGATGCGCCGCGAGGGGCTGACCGCGCTCGGTCGGGCCAACCGGGTGACCCTGGTCCGAGCGGTCCTTGCGGCCGGCGTCAGCGCGCTCGTGGTCGAGTCGTGGACCGGCTCCGTCCCGCGCACGCTCGTGGTCGCGCTCGCCTCGATCGCGCTGACCCTCGACCTGGTCGACGGCCGGGTGGCGCGCAGCCGAGGCGGTGTGGTGACCCGGCTCGGGGCCCTGTTCGACCAGGAGACCGACGCCTGGCTGATCCTCGTCCTCTGCGTGTACGTCGTCCCGCTCGTGGGTCCGTGGGTGCTGTTGATCGGTCTGGCCCGCTACCTGTTCCTGATCGCGGGCCTGGCCCGCCCCTGGCTGACCCTGCCCCCTCCCCCGCGCCCGTGGGCCAAGGTCGTCACGGCGGTGCAGGACGTCGTCCTGGTCGTGATCGCGGCAGACGTGCTTCCGCGCCCGGCCGCCCAGGTGATCGCGTTCGTGGCCCTGGCCCTGCTGGCGGAGTCCTTCGCCCACACGGTCGTGGCACTGCACCGTCGACGCCACGAGGCGGTCGCGAGGCCGGGATGGCTCCGGCCGGTGCTCGACGTCGTGGCTCTGACGGTGATCTGGGTGGCACTGGTGGTCCCCCAGCGTCCCGACCAGCTGACGGCTGCGGTGCTGCTGGGCATCCCGGTGGAGCTGATGCTCTTCTTGGGAATCGCGCTCGTGCTGCCGCTGGCCTGGGGGAGGTTCGTGGCGGTGGCGGGCGGACTGGTGCTGGCCGTGCTCGTCGTCGTGAGCGTGCTCAACCTCGGCTTCGAAGAGGGCCTCGACCGGCCGTTCAACCCGGTGGCCGACCCCGGCTACCTCAACGGCGGACTCGACCTGTTGCACGCCACCTTGGGCCGGGCCGGAGCGGTCCTCGCGATCGTGGGTCTGCTGCTCGCGCTCGCCCTGGGCACCGCAGCCTGCCTGTGGTCCGCGCTGCGCATGCAGCGTTCGGTCAGGTCGGCACCGCGGGTGTGGACACCGGTGATCGTCGCGCTCACGCTGGTGTGGGCGGTCGCCGGCATGGGTGGCGCCCGTGTCGGCGGGATCCCGATCGCGAGCGCTCCCGCCGCTTCCCTGATCACCGGCCAGGTCGACCAGATCCGGGACGAGATCTCCGACCGAGCCGTCTTCGAACGCGCCCTCACCCACGACCCGTACGCCACGACACCCGGACGGGATCTGCTGAAGGGACTACGCGGCAAGGACGTGCTCGTCGTGTTCGTCGAGAGCTACGGGCGTGTCGCGCTCGAGGACTCCTGGTTCGCGCCGTCGGTCGACCGGACCGTCACCAGCGCCACCGGCCGCCTCGCCCGCCTCGGCTTCCGCGCGCGCAGCGGCTGGCTGACGTCGTCCACCTTCGGCGGATTCAGCTGGTACGCCCACTCCACGTTCCAGTCCGGCCTCTGGATCGACTCCGACCAGCGCTACCAACAGGCCATCACCAGCGACCGGCTCACCCTCCCCTGGGCCTTCAAGAAGGCCGGCTGGCGGACGGTCGCGGACGATCCCTCCAACACGCAGCCCTGGCCCGAGGGCCAGCAGTTCTACCACTTCGACCAGGTCTACGGCTTCGCCGACCAGGGGTACGCCGGACCACGCATGGGCTGGGCACGGGTCCCCGACCAGTTCGCCCTGGCGGGTTTCATGCAGAAGGAGCTCACGCCGAACCATCGTCCCCTGATGGCCGAGATCGACCTCGACTCGAGCCACGCGCCCTGGATCCCGCTGCCCCGGACCGTGCCGTGGGACGCGCTCGGCGACGGCGACATCTACAACACCATGCACGACCCCAACTTCTCCCCGCTGTCGACGTTCGCCAACTCCCACGCTCAGCAGGGCCACTACGCTCGCTCGATCCGCTACTCGCTGCGGTCGCTGGTCGGCTTCGTGCGGCACGCCCACGACAAGAACCTGGTCATGGTCGTGCTGGGCGACCACCAGCCGCACTCGGGCGTCAGCGGCACCGGCGTCTCGCACGACGTTCCGGTCTCGTTGATCGCGCACGACCCGAGTGTCCTGCGCCGGATCCAGCCGTGGGGCTGGACCTCCGGGATGCGTCCGAGCCCAACCCTGCCGGCGATCCAGATGGATCACTTCCGCGACCGGTTCCTCTCCGCGTTCGGGTCTCGACCGACACCCTGAGGCGACATCCCGCTCACGCCAGCGACTGGATCCAGGCCTCGTGGAGGTCGGAGAACCGGCCGTCGCCACCCTCGATCAGGTCGGCCGGGGTGCCGTCCTCGACGATCCGGCCGTGCTCGAGCACGAGCACCCGGTCGGCGATCTCCACGGTGGAGAGCCGGTGGGCGATGATCACCGCGGTGCGGCCCGACAGGATCGTGCGCAGCGCGCGCTGGACCAGCCGCTCGGACGGGATGTCGAGCGAGGACGTCGCCTCGTCGAGGATCAGCACGGCCGGGTCGGCCAGGAACGCGCGGGAGAAGGCGACCAGCTGGCGCTGACCCGCACTCAGCAGGCCACCGCGGTTGGAGACCTCCGTGTCGTAGCCCTGCGGCAGAGCGGAGATGAACCCGTGGGCTCCGAGGGCCCGGGTCGCCGCCTCGACGTCGTCCTGGGTGGCGCCGGGACGCCCGAACCGGATGTTGTCGGAGATGGTGCCGGAGAACAGGTAGTTCTCCTGGGTGACCATCACGGCTGCGTGGTGGAGGTCGGTCGAGGTGAGCGAGCGCAGGTCGATGCCGTCGAGGGTCACCGCGCCGTCGACGGGGTCGTAGAAGCGGGTGGCGAGCTTGGCCATCGTGGTCTTGCCGGCGCCGGTGGTACCGACCAGCGCCACCGTCTGGCCGGCCGGCACGACGAGGTCGAGGCCGGGCAGCACCGCAACGCCGTCGACGTACTCGAACCGGACGTGGTCGAAGCGGAGGTCGCCGCGGGCCTCGGGCAACGCGACCGGAGCGGTCGGCTCGGGGACGCCCGGCTCCTCCTCGAGCACTCCGGAGATCTTCTCGAGCGCGGCGTTGGCCGACTGGAAGGTGTTGTAGAACTGCGAGATGTCCATCATCGGCTCGAAGAACTGCCGAAGGTAGAGCAGGAACGCGGCCAGCACGCCGACCGTGACCTGGCCGTCGAAGGCGAGGTAGCTGCCGTAGATCAGGACGACGGCGATGGTGACGTTGCCGATCAGGCGGATCTCGGGCATGAACCAGGCGACCAGCCGGAACGCGACCAGGTTGGCAGCGCGGTACTGGTCGTTGACGTCGTCGAAGATCTCCTGGTTGCGGCGCTCGCGACGGAAGGCCTGGACGGCGCGGATGCCGTTCATCGACTCCACGAAGTGGACGATCACGAGCGCGACCTTCTCGCGGGTCACCCGGTAGCTCTTCGCCGACTCCTTGCGGAACCAGTTGGTGGCCCAGGCCAGGAACGGCCCGCAGAGCAGCGCCACCAGGCCGAGCTTCACGTCGAGGTAGAGCAGCAGGACCGCGGTGCCGACCAGGGTGAGCGCCGCGGTGATCAGGCCGTCGAAGCCGGTCTCGAGCATCTCGTAGATGGCGTCGACGTCGGAGGTCTGGCGCGAGATCACGCGTCCCGAGGTGTAGGAGTCGTGGAACGCCGGGCTGAGGCGCTGGAACTGGCGGTAGATCCGCTGCCGGATCTCGAAGAGGATGTCCTGGCCGATCTGGCCCGAGCGGACCAGGAAGATGTTGCGGGAGACCGCCTGGATCAGCGTGGCCGCCAGCACGCACCCCACGATCACGAACAGGGGTTGGAGGTTGTTGTCCTCCTGGATCGGCGGGATGCCCCTGTCGATGCCCAGGGCCACGAGCAGCGGGATCGACAGGCGTGCGGCGTTCTCGACCACGACAGCGACGCCGAGGAGCTTGACCTCGCTGCGGTAGGGGGTCAGCAGGTCCTTCAGGAGTCGACGGGACCGGTCGGCGAGGCGCGCGGTGGTCTCGGCGCTGAGGTCGTCGCGGCCGTCCGCGGCGACGCCGCGCCACTCCTGGCCCTCGGGCACCTGCTCGGCCGGCTGAGGTTGCGTGGTCGTCGTCATGCTGACTGCTCCTCGAGCTCCTCGGCATCGGCCGCGAGCAGCTCGCGGTACGCCGGCACGGTCGCGAGCAGGTGGCGGTGGTCGCCGACATGGGTGATCGTGCCGTCCTGGAGCAGCGCCACCCGGTCGGCGAGGAGCACGGTCGAGGCGCGGTGAGCGACGACGAGGCCGGTGGTGGAGGCCAGGACCCGCTGCAGCGCCTCCTCGACGAGCTTCTCGGTGTGGATGTCGAGCGCGGACAGCGTGTCGTCGAGCACCAGCACCTTCGGCTGGGCGAGGACCGCACGAGCGAGGGCGAGGCGCTGGCGCTGGCCGCCGGAGAGCGACATCCCCTGCTCCCCGATCCGGGTGTCGAGACCCCACGGGAGGTCGTGGACGAAACCGGCCTGGGCGATCTCGAGCGCCTCGGCGATCTCGTCCTCGGTGGCGTCGGAGCGGCCGAGCGTGAGGTTCTCGCGGGCGCTCATCGAGAACAGCGTGGGCTCCTCGAACGCCGTCGCCACCAGCGAGCGGAGCTCGACGAGGTTGTAGTCGCGCACGTCGACGCCGTCGATGGTCACCCGGCCGCCGCTGACGTCGTAGAGCCGCGGCACCAGCGCGGTGAGCGAGGTCTTGCCCGAGCCGGTCGACCCGACCAGGGCCAGCGTCTCGCCGGGTGCCAGGTCGAGGTTGACGTCACGCAGGACGGGTGTGTCGGACCCGGGATAGGTGAAGTCGACGTGCTCGAAGCGCAGGTGGCCCTGCGCGTGCGGAGCGGTGGCGGTGCCGGAGACGATGTCGGGATAGGTGTCGTAGATCTCGAGCACCCGCGCGGCAGCGGTCATCGCCTCCTGGGCCATCGCCAGGATCACTCCGAGCGAGGCGACCGGCCACACCAGGGACAGCATCAAGGTGATGAAGGCGACGAGCTCGCCGGGCGTCAGCGCGCCGCGGCCCACGCCGATCGCGCCGAGAAGCAGCACCACCACCACGGCGAGGTTGGGGATCATCTCGAGGAAGGTCCAGAAGCGCGCGGACAGCCTGACCTTCGCGATGCTGGTGTCGAGCAGGCGCCGTGCCGCGACGTCGTACTGCCCGGAGACGTGCGGGGACCGACCGAAGGACTTGATCACGCGGATCCCGACCGCACCCTCCTCGGCCAGCGTGGCGAGGTCGCCCTGCTGGTCCTGGACGTTGCGCGAGACGACGACGTAACCCTTCTCGAAGCGCATCGAGAGCCACACGATCGGGGCCGACGTCGCGGCGACCACCAGGCCGAGCGGCCAGTAGAGGTGGAGCAGCACGAGGGTGGTGACCACGACCTGGGTGATGTTGACGACCAGGAAGAGCATCCCGAAGCCGAAGAACCGCCGGATCGCCGAGAGATCCGTGGTCGCACGGGAGAGCAGCTGCCCCGACTGCCACTCGCTGTGGAAGCTCATCGGGAGCTCCTGCAGCCGCTCGTAGAGGTCGTGACGCATCTCGGTCTCGACCTCCAGGACCGCCTTGTTCTGGACCCAGCGCCGCCACCAGATCAGGAACGCCTCGAGGATGCCGAGCCCGAGCACCAGGAGGCCGAGCGGGAGGATGCCGCTGGCGTCGTGGTCCTCGATCGGGCCGTCGATGAGCGCCTTGATGACGAGCGGGATCGAGATGGCGACCGCGATGCCCGACATCGAGGTGAAGAGCATGATGACCAGGGCCGGGATGTGCGACCTCAGGTACCCGCGTAGGCGCCATAGCGAGTGCACGCTGGCGGGCGGGTGGCTGTGGGCATCGGTTGGCATTGTTGGTCGACTCTAACGCTGGGAACCGACAGACCACGAATCCTTTTGTACGACGCGTACACCCTGATTGGGTCTTACACGATCTTCGGCGTGAACCTCGCACCCGGCTCAGTTGGCGAGCAGCCCGCGCACCACGCGCAGACCCACCGACATCCGCGCCAGGTCGGCGTTGTCGTCCGCACAGATCTCCTGGAGGATCGAGGCCGCTCGCTGGACGACGACGGTGTCGCCGTCCTCCCACTCCGCGATCCGGGCCGGCACCGACTCCTCGGCGGAGGTGTCGCGCAGGACCTGCGCGGTGAGCTGGGCGTGTACGGCGTACACGTCGTCGCGCAGGGCGGCCCGGGCCATCGTCTGCCAGCGGTCCTCGCGCGGCAGCGCCAGGATCCGGTTGACCAGGTCGGGCAGGCCGAGCCGCTCGCCGAGCGCGAAGTGCAGGCGTGCGACCTGCGCCGGGGCCAGCGACATCCGGTCGGCGATCTCGATGACGCCGAGCAGCATGTACGCCGGGTGGAGGACCGCGACGCGGCTGGCGAGGTCCTCCGGCACCTGCTGGTCGACCAGCGTCTTCTTGCGGCTCTCGTAGGCGCGGAGCTCTCGTCCCGTCAGCAGCGACGGCAGCTCACCCATCAGCTGGACGACCGGCTCGGTGAAGTAGTCGACCGTGCCCTGGCTGTCGAGGGGCGGCCGCCGGTTGTTGACCAGCCAGCGCGACGCCCGCTCGACCAGCGTCCGCATCTCGACCCGCATCAGCGTCTGGGTGCTGGCCTCCAGGGTGTTGTCGAAGGTCTTGATCTCCTCCCGCATCGGGAGGGAGCCGAAGATCTCGCGTGCCACGAAGTTCGCGCGGGTCAGCTCCTCCGGCGTGGCGCCGGTCTCGCCCATCAGGCGCGGCCAGAACGTCATGCCGGCGCCGTTCACCAGGTCGTTGACGACCTGGGTCACGATGATCTCGCGGCGCAGCGGGTGGTTCGCGATCGCGGCCTCGAAGCCCTCCCGGAGCTGGGTCGGGAAGTACGCCATCAGGTCGACGTGGCAGTACGGGTCGTCGGGCAGGTCGGAGTCGATCAGCTTGTCGGCGAGGACGATCTTGGTCCAGGCCAGGAGCACCGACAGCTCGGGGGTGGTGAGCCCTTCGCCGCGCTCGGCCCGACGGCGTACGCCGCGTGAGGTCGGCAGGCCCTCGATCTCACGGTTGAGCACACCGGACCGCTCGAGCGTCTTCATCCAGTCCTCGTGGACGTGGAGCAGCGACGGGGCGTTGGCAGCGGCGTTGGCGAGCGCGAGGTTCTGCTCGTAGTTGTCCCGAAGCACCAGAGCAGCGACCTCGTCGGTCATCTCGGCCAGCAGGTGGTTGCGCTGCTTCTCGGTGAGGTCGCCGTCGCGGACCACGCGGTCGAGCAGGATCTTGATGTTGACCTCGTGGTCGGAGGTGTCGACCCCGGCGGAGTTGTCGATGAAGTCGGTGTTGATGGCGCCACCGCGTCCGTCGGCGTGGTGGCCGCCGCCGTCGACGGCGTACTCGATGCGGCCGAGCTGCGTCAGGCCGAGGTTGCCACCCTCCCCCACGCACCGCGCGCGCAGCTGGCGGCCGTCGATGCGGATCGCGTCGTTCGCCTTGTCACCGGCGTCGGCATGGGTCTCGTTGCTCGACTTCACGTAGGTGCCGATCCCACCGTTCCAGAGGAGGTCGACCGGCGCCTGGAGGATCGCCTTCATCAGCTCGGCCGGCGTCATCGCCGTGACGTCGGAGCCGAGGTCGAGAGCCTTGCGGACCTGGGGGGTGATCGTGATCGACTTCAGCGAACGCGGGTAGACCCCGCCGCCCTCGGAGATCAGCGAGGTGTCGTAGTCCTGCCAGCTCGACCGCGGCAGCCCGAACATCCGCTTGCGCTCGGCGAACGACGCGGCCGGGTCGGGGCTCGGGTCGAGGAAGATGTCGCGATGGTCGAACGCGGCGACCAGCATCGTGTGCTCGGAGCAGAGCAGCCCGTTGCCGAAGACGTCGCCCGACATGTCGCCGATGCCGACGCACGTGAAGTCCTGGGTCTGGCAGTCGATGCCGCGCTCCCGGAAGTGCCGCTGCACCGAGACCCAGGCGCCGCGGGCGGTGATCCCCATCGCCTTGTGGTCGTAGCCCACCGAGCCGCCCGACGCGAACGCATCGCCCAGCCAGAAGCCGTAGTCGTGGGAGACGCCGTTGGCGATGTCGGAGAAGGTCGCGGTGCCCTTGTCGGCCGCGACCACCAGGTAGGAGTCGTCGGAGTCGTGGCGTACGACGCCCTCGGGCGGCACGTTCTCGCCGTTGACGAGGTTGTCGGTGATGTCGAGCAGCCCGCAGATGAAGGTCTTGTAGCAGGCGACCCCCTCGGCCAGCCAGGCGTCCCGGTCGGCCGGGTCGGGGAGCTGCTTGCAGAAGAAGCCGCCCTTGGCGCCGACGGGCACGATCACGGTGTTCTTCACCATCTGCGCCTTGACCAGGCCGAGCACCTCGGTGCGGAAGTCGTCGCGGCGGTCGGACCAGCGCAGGCCGCCTCGTGCGACCGCACCGAAGCGCAGGTGCACGCCCTCGACCCGCGGTGAGTACACGAAGATCTCGAAGCGCGGCCTCGGCTGCGGCAGGTCGGGGATCTCCGACGGCTCGAGCTTGAAGGACATGTAGGCGTGGTGCTTGCGGTCCTCGCCGAGCTGGAAGTAGTTGGTCCGCAGCGTCGCGCGGATGTGGGTCAGGTAGGAGCGCAGGATCCGGTCGTGGTCGAGGCTGGCGACGTCGTCGAGCGCCCGCTCGATCCGGGTGACGATCTCCTCGACCCGCGCGGTCCTGGCCTCCGCGTCGGCCGCGACGCCGTTGCGTCCGGGGTCGAACCGCGCCTCGAACAGCTGCACGAGCAGGCGCGTGATGTCGGTGTTGCCACGCAGCGCCTCCTCGATGTAGTCGACGGCGAACGGGCTGTTGCCCTGCTTCATGTACTTGGCGTACGCGCGCAGCACCGTGGCCTGGCGCCAGGTCAGCCGGGCCCCGAGCACCAGGGCGTTGAACCCGTCGATCTCGTTGAAGCCCTCCCACACGGCGCGGATGGTGTCCTGGAACGCCTCGCGCATGAGGTCCGGAAGGCCGGGGGCGTAGCGCAGCCCGAACTCGTAGATGTACGACGGGCGGTCGACGTGGTCGAGCTGGTAGGGCCGCTCGTCGACGACCTCGACTCCCATCGACGACAGTGCGGGCAGCACCTCGGAGAGCGAGATCGGTGCACCGCGCCGGAAGACCTTCAGCCTCGCCTCGCCACGGGCCGCGTCGAGCGCGGAGAACAGCGACAGGTCGGTGCCTGCCTCGCCGAGGGCCTCGAGCCGGCCGAGGTCGAGCGCGCCGGTGGCGGCCGAGAAGTCCTCCTTGTAGGCCTCGGGGAAGGCCGACTCGAAGGTGCGGGCGAGGCGCGACCCGACGTCCTCGCCGAACTCGGTGATGGTGGCGGCGGTGAAGTCGTCACGCCACGAGCGGGAGGCCTCCGTGAGCCGGCGCTCGAGCTCCGTGACGTCGATGTCGGGGATGTCGACGCCCTTGGGCGGGTGGACCACGAAGTGCACCCGCGCCGTCGTCGACTCGCTCATCCGCACCGTGAACTCGACGGACTCGCCGCCGAAGCTGGCCTTGAGGATGTCGGAGAACCGCTCGCGGACGCTGGTGTTGTAACGGTCGC
This sequence comes from uncultured Actinomycetota bacterium, assembly GCA_963833775.1. Classification (GTDB taxonomy): domain Bacteria; phylum Actinomycetota; class Actinomycetes; order Propionibacteriales; family Nocardioidaceae; genus Nocardioides. Next base: position 1,068,323 of record CAWHZH010000015.1, read on the forward strand.
GGGGCAGGAAGACCAGGACGCTGACGTAGCGCCCGTAGGTGTCGCGACGAACGAAGATGCGCAGCTGCCGACGTCCGCGGGTCTCCATGACGCGCGTGGCCATCGTCGCCAGCTCGTCGACCGGCGTGTGGAACAGCTCGTCGCGGGGATAGGTCTCGAGGGTGTCGATGAGGGCCTTGCCCGCATGGCTGTGGGGGTCGAGGCCGACCTGGTGGAGGACGTCCTTCGCCCGCTCGCGCAGCAGCGGGATCCGCCAGACGGACTCGGTGTAGGCCGCACTCGAGAAGAGTCCGAGGAACCGACGCTCGCCGATCACCTCGCCGGCCTCGTCGAACATCTTCACGCCGACGTAGTCGAGGTACGCCGGGCGGTGGACGGTGGAGCGCGAGTTGGCCTTGGCCAGCACCAGCAGCGTGTGCTCACGGGCCATCTCGGCGACCTTGTCCGGCAGCTTCCCGGACGCCGAGGACATGTCGGGGTCGTTGCGGAGGATGCCGTACCCGGTGCCGGGCACGCCGCGCAGGTAGTCGCCGTCCTCGCCGCGCTCGAGGTGGTACTCGCGGTAGCCGAGGAAGGTGAAGTGGTCGGCGCCCAGCCACTCGAGGAAGGCGAGGCCCCGCTCGAGCTCCTCGTCCGAGATCGAGCTGGGCGGGTCGGCCCGCAGCTCCTCCACGATCACGCCCGCCTGCTGGCGCATCCGGCCCCAGTCCTCGACCGACTCGCGGACGTCACGGAGCACCCGCTGGACGTCGAGGGCGATCTCGTCGACGTCCTCGTCGTGGCCGATCCGGCTGATCTCGACGTGCATCCACGACTCGCGCTCCGCGCCCTCGGGCGGCTCCGCGGACTCGTTGTCCGGGCTGGCGATGGTCTCCAGCCGCCCGGTCACGTCGCGCGTCACGTCGAACTGCGGGTGGATGACCAGGTGGACGTCGCGCTGCTGGCGTGCGAGCTCCATCACGACGGAGTCCACGAGGAAGGGCATGTCGTCGGTGACGACCTCGACCACCGAGTGACCGCCGGCCGACCAGCCGTGCTCGGCCAGGGTCGGCGTGAAGACGTGGACGCGGGCGGTGCCCTGGGGCCGGGTGTCCGCGGTGCGGTAGTGCGAGACCAGCGCGCCGTACAGCTCCTCCGCGGAGCGGTCGCCGACGTCGTCGGTGGACACGTGGCGGTAGTAGGCCTGGAGGAGTGGTCCGACGTCGGTTCGGGGCGGCCCGCCGGTGCCGGAGCTGCGCTCTGCGAGGGCGATGGCCTGGGTCAGCAGGTGGGTCTTCTCGACGTCGGTCGTCATTGACACAACCCGACACTAGGACTCCCGACACGCGCGGACAAACCGCGCGTCGGAGCGTCGTACGGCGGTCGGTCGGCGGCGTCCCCTCCGAGGGCATGATGTGCCCATGAAGCGCGTGAGCCAGACCCTGAGCTATCCCCGGACCACGGTGCACGAGGTGTTCGCCATGTACGCCGATCCGGCGTTCCGGAAGGCTGTGTCGGACTACCAGCACGTGGTCGACTTCGCCTGCGAGATCACCCCCCGGGACGCCGGGATGGACGTCCGGGTGGAGCAGGCCCACGGCACCGACCGGATCCCGGGCTTCGCCCAGAAGCTGGTCGGCGACGAGATCCGCTTCGTGCAGGAGGAGACCTGGTCGTCGCCGGCGTCGGCGGACATGCACGTGACGATCCCGGGCAAGCCCGGCGAGATGAACGGGACCGAGACCCTCACCCAGGTCGGCTCCGACGTCGTGCAGACCATCGAGCTGTCGATCAAGGTGTCGATCCCGTTCGTCGGCGGCAAGGTCGAGGACCTCATCGCCGACTTCATCGGCAAGGCCTTCGACGCCGAGAACAGGGTCGGCGTGGAGTGGCTCGCCAGGCGAGATCCCTAGCCCATGTGCGGGTAGCGGTAGTCCTTCGGCGGGACGAACGTCTCCTTGATCGACCGCGGGCTGGTCCAGCGCAGCAGGTTCTGCGCGGAGCCGGCCTTGTCGTTGGTGCCGGAGGCCCGCGCGCCACCGAACGGCTGCTGCCCGACGACGGCGCCGGTGGGCTTGTCGTTGACGTAGAAGTTGCCGGCCGCGAAGCGGAGCAGGTGCTGAGCCTCGGCGATCGCCCGGCGGTCCTGGGCGATGATCGAGCCGGTCAGCGCGTACGGCGCGAACGACTCCATCTGCTGGAGCACCCGGTCGTAGCGGCTGTCGTCGTAGACGTGGACCGCGAGGATCGGGCCGAAGTACTCGGTCGAGAACATCTGGTCCTTCGGGTCGGTCGACTGCACGATGGTCGGCCGCACGAAGTAGCCGACCGAGTCGTCGACCTGGCCGCCGGCGAGGATCGAGAGGTGGCTGTTGCGCTTGGCGCGGGTGATGGCCGTCTTGTGCTTGGCGAACGCCCGGTCGTCGATCACGGCGCCCATGAAGTTCGACAGGTCCGTGACGTCGCCCATCGTCAGGCCTTCGACCTCGGCCACGAACTGGTCACGCATCTTCGCCCAGACCGACCGCGCGACGTACGCACGGGAGGCGGCGCTGCACTTCTGGCCCTGGTACTCGAAGGCGCCGCGGATCAACGCCGTACGCAGCACGTCGGGGTCGGCGCTCGGGTGCGCGACCACGAAGTCCTTGCCGCCGGTCTCGCCGACGATCCGCGGGTAGGAGCGGTACGACGTGAGGTTCTCGCCGATCGTGCGCCACAGGTGCTGGAAGGTCGGGGTCGAACCGGTGAAGTGGATGCCGGCCAGGTCGGGGTGCTGGAGCACCACCTTCGAGACGTCGAGGCCGTCACCGGGAAGCATGTTGATGACGCCCGGCGGCAGCCCGGCCTCCTCGAGCAGCTCCATGGTGAGGCTCGCCGCGACCTGCTGGGTCGGGCTCGGCTTCCAGATCACGGTGTTGCCCATCAGGGCCGGCGCGGTCGGCAGGTTGCCGGCGATGGCGGTGAAGTTGAACGGCGTGATCGCGTAGACGAACCCCTCGAGCGGCCGGTAGTCGGTGCGGTTCCAGATGCCCGGGCTGTTGGCGATCGGCTGCTCGGCGAGGATCTGCCGGGCGAAGTGGACGTTGAACCGCCAGAAGTCGATCAGCTCGCAGGCCGCGTCGATCTCGGCCTGGAACGCCGTCTTGGACTGGCCGAGCATGGTGGCGGCGTTGAGCCGTTGGCGCCACGGGCCGGCGAGCAGGTCCGCCGCCTTGAGGATGATCGCCGCCCGGTCGTCGAAGGACAGCGCATGCCACCCCGGGGCCGCGTCCCGCGCGGCCTTGACCGCAGCCTCCGCGTCGCGGGTCGTGGAGTTCCTCATCACGCCGAGCACGTGCTGGTGGTCGTGGGGCTGGACGACCTTGATCTCGGCCCCGCCGCCGTTGCGCCGGCGACCGCCGATGTGGGCACGCAGGCTGACCTGGCGCCGTTCCTGCCGGACCACCTCGGCGAGCAGGGCGTCCCGCTCGGGGCTGCCCGGCGCGTACGTCAGGTTGGGCTCGTTGACCGGGTGCGGCGGATGGGTGACGGCGTCCATGTCCGCGATGCTGTCAGACAACCCGACCCCGCTCAATTCCTGTTGAGGCGCGGCAGATGGCTCGTCGAGACGCCGAAGATCGCTCATCGAGACGGGCAAGATCGCCGGCTTCGACCATCTGTGCCGGTTCAACCGACGATGGGGCGCGTCTCGACCGACGATGTGGCGCGGTTCAACGGAGGAGGTCGGTGATCTCCTGGGTGGCGTACCAGCCGAGGTCGTCGTCGGGGTCGGCACCGGCGGCGGGCACGTCGTCCGGGTCGGCGTGCACGGCCACCACGTCGGCGAGGGTCACGGTCGTGGGCAGGCCGGCACCCGCCACCTCGGCCACGACGACCACGCGCCGCCGCTCACCCGGCTCGAGCCCGGCAGCCAGCTCCGCCGCGGACTCCGCCGCCGTCATCAGCGCGTCGTACTCCTCGTCCTCGGACTCGCCTCCCGCCACGACCACGTCGTCGCCCACGCCCATCGTCCCGTCGCTGTGGAGCGCCGCCAGCGCCGCGATCGTCGCCGGCAGGTAGAGCCTCATGTGGCGCTCCCTGGCTTGCGCGCCGGCTTCCGGGTCCGGCCACGGGGCACCTTCGGCCGGGCGTCGCCGGCGGTGTCGAGCAGCTCGTCGAGGGCCTCGTTGAGGCAGACCGCGAAGACCTCCGCGTCAGGTACGAGGTCGCGGTCGGCGGTCACGCCGTAGAAGACCGAACCGTCGTACGACGTCACGCCGATCGCCAGGGCGTGGCCGGGCAGCAGCGGTGGGACGGGATAGGTCTGCTCCATCACCGCGCCGGCGGCGTAGAGCGGCGACTGCGGGCCGGGCACGTTGGTCACCGAGAGCTGGAAGCCGCGCCGGATCTCGGCCGCTGCGACCCGGGAGCCGATCGCGTGGAAGGTCGACGGGGCGAAGCCGGAGATGCCGGCGATCCGGTTGGCCGCGACCGCCCGGCCGGTGTCCTTGTGCGCCTTGAACGAGTACGACACCTGGTGCAGCCGGACCACCGGGCTCGGCTCGCCCACGGGAAGGTCGACGAAGTGCGGGGCGATCTGGGTGCCGAGCGACGTCGCCTCGAGCTCCGCGTCGTGGACCGAGACCGGCACCACGGCCCGCACCTGCCGCAGCCCGCCGAGCGACTCGGCACGCGTCATCAGCCAGCTCCGCAGCCCGCCGGTGACGGTCGCCAGGATGACGTCGTTGACGGTGCCGCCGTGGGCGTCGCGCACGGTGCGGTGCTCGGCGAGCGAGCGGCGTACGGTCACGAAACGGCGCTGCTGCGACAGGGTGCCGCTGAGCGGGGTGTCCTGCTCGGAGCGGCGGTTCGTGAGCGCGTCGACAACGCTGCCGACACGACGGGTCGTGGCATCGGCGACTCGCCAGAGGGAGTCGGTGGCGCCGCGCACGGTGTCGAGCGCGGTGTACGGAGTCGCCACGGTGTCGCGGACCGCCTCCAGCAGGAGGCTGGACGACGACTCCGGCCGTCCCGGCCGCCAGTCGTCGGCGCCGAGCTCGCGCCGCTCGGGGGTCCGGTCGAGAAGCACCTGCGCGAGGTCGACCACCTGGGCGCCGTCCACCAGGGCCTGGTGCGCCTTGGAGAGTACGGCGACCCGGCCGTTCTCCAGACCCTCGACCAGGTAGACCTCCCACAGCGGCCGGTTCCGGTCCAGCGGCCGCGCGGCGATCCGTGCGACCAGCTCACGGAGCTGGTCCATGGTGCCCGGACGCGGGAGCGCCGAACGTCGCACGTGGTAGCCGAGGTCGAAGTGGGGGTCGTCCACCCACACCGGGTTCGCCAGGTGCCCGGGGACGCTGCGCACGCGCTGGCGATACCGCGGCACGAAGGCGATCCGGTCGGCGATCAGCTGCACCAGCGTGTCATGGTCGAAGCCCGACCTCCCCGGGTCGAAGATCTCCACCGTGGCGTTGTGCATCGGCGTGGTCGGCGTCTCGCTGGTCAGGAACGACAGGTCGCGTGCCCTCAGCCTCTCGTTCATCCGCCCCCCTGTGCCTCGAGTCTTGTCCGCCATGGGATTCTGGCAGAGCGTCCGAGACGGACCTCCCCGGTCCGCTGCGAGAAAGGACACACCCACATGCGTCGACTGGTCGCGGCTATCGCGTCCGCACTGCTGGCCGCCGTACTCCTGGCGGGATGCGGCGGCGACAGCTCGTCCGCGGCAACGTCCGGGGCATCGTCCGGCGGGGAGACCCCCAAGGTCATCGACATCACGTTCAGCGGTGACGACGTGACGCCCAACGGTCAGCGGTACGACGTCGCGGTCGGGCAGCCGATCGAGTTCGACGTGACCGCGGACGCGCCTGGCGAGATCCACGTCCACTCCTCGCCGGAGCAGGAGTTCGAGTACGACAAGGGCTCCAGCACCATCCAGGTCAAGCCGATCGAGGCGCCGGGCATCATCACCGTCGAGTCGCACACGCTCGACAAGGTGATTCTCCAGCTCCAGGTCTCGTGATCGCGCCCCTCCCGGCTCTGCTCCCGCAGCACGGCCTGGGCGGCGCGCAGGACCTGCCGATCTCTCGCGAGCTCGCCATCCTCGGCGCCGCGGCCGCGGTCGCCGTCTCGTTCGTCGTACTCGTCCTCGCCTGGCGGAACCCGCGCTACGACGCGGCCACGAGCGGACGCCCGGCCCCCGCCTGGTTGGCGCGCATCGTCGACTCGGTCGTCTACCGCGGCCTCCTCCGTCTGGTCGGCCTGCTCGCCCTGCTCTACCTCGTCGTCGTCGCGGTCCGCGGCAAGGACCTGCTGATCAACCCGATCTTCGGCATCTTCTATGTCTGGATCTGGGTCGGCGTGGTCGTCGCCTCCCTGCTCTTCGGCCGGGTCTGGAAGGCGATCAGCCCGTTCCGCCTGATCAACGGCGGCCTGGCCCGGATCTCGGGCGGCGACCCGGAGGACGGCCTCCTCACCTATCCCGAGCGGCTGGGCATGTGGCCGGCGTCCGTCGGCCTGTTCGCGTTCGTGTGGATGGAGCTGGTCTACCCCCACAACGTCGACCTCGGCCCGGTCCGGCTGTGGTGCGCGATCTATCTGGCGATCATGGTCGTCGGTGGTGCGCTGTTCGGGAACACGTTCTACGAACGGGCCGATCCGTTCGAGGTCTACTCGAGCCTGGTGGCCCAGCTGTCGATCTGGGGCCGCCGCGACGGGGTGCTGGTCATCCGCAGCCCGTTGGCCAACCTCGACACCACACCGGCCACCCCTGGCCTGGTCGCCGTGGTCTCGGTGCTGTTCGGCAGTACGGCGTTCGACGCCTTCCGCGAGTCCACGCGGTGGCTGACGTTCATCCAGGACACCGGCTACTCGACGTACCTGCAGAACAACCTCGGCCTCCTCGGCTTCTGCGTCGGCATCGGCGTGGTGCTCTCGCTGGGGTGCATGGCGACCGGTGTCGGCTCCGACCTCCGGCGACGCGACCTGCCGTCGCAGTTCGCCTTCTCGGTGATCCCGATCATCGTCGGCTACATCGTGGCCCACTACCTGAGCTACTTCGTCGAGATCGGCACCCAGACCCTGATCCAGGCCAGCGACCCGCTGAGCAACGGCAGCAACCTCTTCGGCACCGGCACCCTGGCGGTGCCGTACTGGCTCTCCTACCACCCGACGTTCCTCGCGGACAGCAAGGTGGTCGCGGTCGTGATCGGGCACGTCGTCGGCGTCATCGCCGCGCACGAGCGCGCGATCAAGATCCTGCCGAAGAAGCACCAGGTGACCGGCCAGATCCCGCTGCTGCTGGCGATGATCGTCTTCACCGTCGGCGGGCTCTACCTGCTGTTCTCGTCCTGAGCCGATCGCACCGTCAGCGGCGGAAGAGCCCGGACCGTCGCTCGCGGTGGGGTGACGGGGAGGGCACCAGCGCCTCGGCCACGGCCGCGCAGGCCCTGCCCAAGTCGGTGTCGCCGAGATCGGCGACGCTGGTGCCGCTCACCAGCGCACGATCGGCCGTCGCGCGGTCGTCAGGCAGGAAATGGACGCCGGCGAGCCGACTGAAGCCCTCCACCATGCCGGTGATGTCGCGCTCCGACCAGCACAGAGTCGGCCGCATCCGGTTGACCACGACCCGCACCGGAGCACCCCCACGTCGTTCGCGGAGCTCGACCAGCCCGCGGGCGAGGCGGGCCAGTCCGACCGGGTCGGCCGCCCCGACGACCACGACCTCGTCGGCGACATCGAGGGCGCCGAGAGTCAGCTGGTTGCGTCCCGGCCGGGTCACCAGGTCGCTGCCGGGGTCCTCCTCGAGGCTGAAGCCGGTGTCGACGACCACGTGGCCGTGGGTCCGGGCGACCTCGAGGAGGTGCTCGACGACGCCGGCGCGCACCTCGACCCACCGGTCGGGACGCGGCAGCCCGGTCACCACCGTGAGGTGGTCGCCCACACGGCGCTGCACCGACGCGAACCCGGTCGCCCATGCTCCCTCGCCCGTCAGGCGCGCGGCACTGAGGAGGCCGGACACCTCGTCGAGGACGCCGAGCTGCTGGGCGACCGAGGCGGCGTAGGGGTCGGCGTCCACCAGCGTCGTCCGTAGCCCTCGGCCGGCGAGCGTCGCGGCGAGCGAGGTGGCGACGAGCGTGCGACCCGGGGCGCCGGCCGGCCCCCACACGACGACCACCCGGCCGGAGCCCGCCGGGGCCGGCGCGTCGTCGTCGGCCAGTACGTCGGCGGTCGCGACCGGCTCGTCGTCGGACTCGAGGAGGTCGAGCACGCGCGGCAGGTCGCTCTCAGAGGCGAGGCCGTCGACCCCGACCCGCGCGGCCCGGGCCCGGGCCGCGTCGGGGCTTCCACCGCCGGCGACGGCGACGACCCGCACCTGGTGGCGGTGGAGCAGGTCGACAGCGGCCTGGTCGAGCCCCGGGGCGTCGAGGGCGACCAGGGCGGCGTCCGCTTGACCGGCGCTGCCGACGGCCAGCAGGTCCTCGACGTCGACGCAGCGCTTGAGCACGACCAGTCCGGTGCGCCCGGCGACCAGCTCCAGCACCGGCGACTCCCACGCGGCGCCCGCGGCGACGACGAGGACGACAACCACGCTCAGCCCCGGCCGACCACGGTGAGCGACGGGTCGTCGGTCGAGGCGAGCAGCCGGAAGAACCGGTGGGTGTCGGTGTCGTGCACCCCGAGCACGAGCATCCGCCCTCCCTGGGCGCCGAACGCCTCGTCGGCAGGCGGTGCGTCGAGCACCGTCACACCGGCCAGGACCGGCCGCCCGCTGCAGACCCGGGTGTTGGTGCAGCCGCTGCGGGTGGAGGGCCGCAGGTAGACGTCGACCACGTCGCCCGCCCCGACCGAGCCGGGCACCTGGTCCGACGCGACGGAGATCGGCACCTGGCGGAGGGACTCGTCGTCCGCCGCGCCCACAGCGGCGCGCGGCAGCAGCTCGCCGGCGGCGACGCCGTGGACCAGCCGGACGCCCGACGGCAGCTGCTCGTCGGCCCCCAGGTAGAGGGCCGCGTCGTCCGCGTCGGCGAAGCTCACCCGGCGAACGGTCAGGTCGTCGCCGGTCAACGCGTGACCCGGCCCCATCGTGTCGGTCGCCGCCCACACCGCGACCGTGTCGTCGGACGTGCCGAGCACGAGCGCCCCGACCAGCACCGACGCCGCGACCACCGCGACGCCGATCCAGAGCCGTGGGTCGCGCCAGCCGGGCGCCGTGGCGCGGCGTGCGCTGGGCGTGTCAGTCATCCCGAGATTCCTGCTCACCGAGCCATCATCACCCCAGAACCGGCCTCCGCGGCAGCCTCCTCCACAGACCGGTTCGGCACGCAGCCTGGCACCCGGTCACTCGTGCAACGATGGCCCCATGCCCCCCACGCCGCGGTTCCTGACGCTGGCCGACGTGGCCGAGGTGCTCAGCACCTCCAGCGCGCAGGTCTACGCGTTGGTGCGCCGCGGCGACCTGCCGGCGATCCGGATCGGTGGCCGCGGCCAGTGGCGGGTCGAGTCGACCCAGCTCGAGGCCTACATCGCCCGGATGTACGACGACACCAAGGCCTACGTCGACGCCCACCCGTTCAGCGACTCCGAGCCGCAGGCGGACTAGCCGACGCCGCCGACCGGGTTGGCCTTGGACGAGCCGTTGATCGCGGGCTGGCCGCCGGTCTGCACCGGAACGCCGTCCACCGGCGACCCGTACTCCGGGCTGTAGGTCTGGCTGTGCCGGAACGTGTCGATGAACTGCTGCAGCCGCGGGTCGGTCGGGCTGCTCACCTGGAGCTGGTAGCCCCACGAGCTGATCACGATCGGGCTCGGCAGGCTGTTGTCCGCCCAGGGGCTCAGGTCCACGAACCGGTTGGACCGGCCGCCGTCCGAGGGCTCCGAGATCATCGACTGCTTGTTGAAGAGGTCGACCAGCTGGGAGACCTCCGAGGCCTTCAGGTCGGGCCGATAGGTGATCCAGACGGCGCCGTGCTCGAGGTTGTGCACCGCCCGCTCGCTGGGCACCGGCTTGGTGTAGACGCCGGCGTTCATCCAGATCGGGTTGTGCGGGCCGCCGACCGGCGGGGTGACCGCGTAGGTCACCGGGCCGGTGACGTGGTCGTGGCCGATGGTGCCACTGGTCGCGTCGCCGGGCGCCGGGTAGCCGGCGGTGTTCCACGCGAGGACACCTTGGACGTCGGTCGGGTTCGACACCTTCTCCGGCGGGGGCTGGACGGTCGTCTGGCCTGTGACCGCCGCCGGCAGGATCTGGTTGGCGGTGTCGGACAGCTTGGTGTGGTTCAGGTTCTGGAACACGGCCAGACCGATCCCGACGACCACGAGTGCGATGACCACACCGGCGACGATGAGCCGCCGACGTTCGCGTCGCTGGTGGGCACGCTGGATCTCGGCCGCTCGCTGGCGCCTCGCGGACTCTGCCTCACGACGAGATGTCTTGCTCACCTCGCCACTGTAAGAGGGCGATCCACACCCGTCAGCCGACCTGCGATCCCAGCGTGATCCGCAGCTCCATCACGGTGCCGCCGCGCTGCACGGTGAAGGACACCGTGTCGCCCGGCTGATGAGAACGGATCGCCACGATCAGCGCGATCCCGTCGGGGACCTTCTCGCCGGCGACCTCGGTGACGAGGTCGCCCTTCCGCATCCCGCCCTTGCCCGCCGGGCTGCCGGAGGTGACCCCGAGGATCTTGGCCCCCGTGTCGGCCGTGTCGGCGGTGTCGACGCTGGCGCCGATGACCGGGTAGTGCGCCCGCCCGGTGCGCAGGATCTGGTCAGCGGTGATCTTGACCTGGTCGATCGGGATCGCGAAGCCGACGCCGATGTTGCCCGCCTCGCCCGATCCGGTGGTGCCGGTGGTCGCGATCGCGGAGTTGACGCCGACCACGCGGCCGGTGAGGTCGACCAGGGGGCCGCCGGAGTTGCCCGGGTTGATCGCGGCGTCGGTCTGCACGGCGTTGATGTACGACGACGCGTCCGACGCGGTGTCGCCGCTGGTGGTGACGGGACGGTTCAGCGCGCTCACGATCCCGGCCGTCACCGTCGAGCTGAGCCCCAGCGGCGAGCCGAACGCCACCACCTGGTCACCCACGCGGAGGACCCCCGCGGTGCCGAGGCTGGCGGGGGGCAGCTTCGGGCCGCCCTTCACGTAGAGCACGGCGAGGTCGTACGTCGGGCTCCGGCCCACCACGGTGGCGGGGTAACGGTCGCCGTTCTGGTCCATGATCTCGATCGGCCCGTCGTGGCTGACCGCATCGGCGACCACGTGGTTGTTGGTGATGTAGTGCCCCGACCGGTCGAGGACGAAGCCCGAGCCGGTCGCGCCGTCCTTCTTGCCCTGGTACTGCGCGAGCACCTGGATCGTGCTCGGCAGGATCTGCTGCGCCACCGACGCGACCGAGTGGTTGCTGACCGGGAGCGGTGCCTGTGAGACGGTGCCGGCCGCGCCCAGGCCGCCACTGACCTGGCCCTCACGGGAGCTGGTGTGCCAGTTCTCGTACGCCGCCCCGCCGACCACGCCGCCGACGACCCCGACCATCAGCGCCAGGACCGAGACGACGGGCCACAGCCAGCCGGGCACACGACCCCGCGACGCCGACTGCGGTTCCGCGGAGAAGCGGTGGGTCGGGCCAGGCGGCGGATAGGGCCGACCGCTGGACACGGTGTCGTAGGAGGAGACGGCGGGTGCGGGGCCTGGAGGCGTCCACTGGTGGGGCGGTTGCTGCTCACGCGGCGGGAGCCAGGTCGCGCCGTCGGGACCGGTCAGCGGCGCGGTGTCGTCGGTGTTGCCGGGATACTCGTCGCTCACGCCGTCCTGACTCTCCACGGGGGTGCCGCCGGATCCGGCCCGCCTGTGATCGACGTCCGTGCCGTGGCGGCCCTACTGCGCGAGTGTACGACGCAGGTCCCGCATGAACGGCGGGGTGTCCTGGCGGCCGGAGCCCGGCGCGGAGCGCCCGGTCAGGTGCTCACGGTCGACGATCGTGGTGATGGCGTTGGTCAGCGAGGTGCCGAAGGACTCTCCACTCGGGCGGACGATCGCGCCGGGCGCGTTCGCAGGTGAAGCACCGAGGGCCAGCACGCCCATCACAGCAGCGCCGACGGCCCCGCTGCTGATGCCGGTCATGCCGAGGTGCCGCCGGGACCGACCCACCCCCGTGTCGACGAGCGGGTCGTCGTGCGGGTCGGCCCAGGCGGCTGCGATCCCCTGGAAGAGGAGCGAGCCCTTGAGGTGCGACGGCGCGGTGGAGCCGGCGTACTGCATGCTGGCGAGGCGGGTCTTGACCCAGCCCTCGCGCTCGACGGCGTCGCGGCACTGGTGACAGGAGTGGACGTGCTCCCAGGCGCGTTCCTCCTCGGCAGGAGACATCTGCCCGTCGAGGAGCGCGCTGACCCGGGGGCCCAGGTGGCCGATGGAGGGGCCGATCATGAGCTCGACGCCTGGGGTAGCGGCGCGGGCCCACCGAAGCGGGTGCGGCCGTCGACGGGAGCGCGGTGGGCGAGCGCCGTACGGAGCATGGCGCGACCGCGGTGGATGCGGGAGCGGACGGTGCCGAGCTTGGCGTCGAGGATCGCGGCGATCTCCTCATAGGACAGGCCCTCGACGTCGCACAGCACGACGGCGGCGCGGAACTCCGGCGGCAGGGTCGAGAGGGCGCGTTCGATGTCGTCGTCGAAGGTCTGGTCGGCATAGGCAGTGTCGGGCGTCGGGAGGTCGCTGCGCAGCCGGTCCGCGCGCTCGTCGGAGAGGGCGTCGAAGCGGATCCGCTGCTTGCGGCGCGCCTGGTCGAGGAAGAGGTTGGTGGTGATCCGGTGGATCCAGCCCTCGAACGTGCCCGGCGTGTACGTCGAGAGGCTGCGGAAGACGCGGACGAAGACCTCCTGCGTGAGGTCCTCGGCGTCGTGCCGGTTGCCGGTCAGCCGCATCGCGAGGCGGTAGACGCGGTCGGAGTGCCGGTCGACGATCTCCTCCCAGGTCGGTACGCCGGCCTCGGGCGCGCCCGCGACGTCGTACGGCTCCTGCGACCCGGTGTCCACGAACTCCTCCTGCTGGCGCCTGCGCGCCGGTGACCCGAACAGTGCGATCTCCTGGCTCCGAACTCTCGTCTCCGAGGCTGAGAGAAACCTGTGAGAAGGGCCTCTCGCAGCATGTGAACGTCGTGGGTGCAACGAACGGGAGGGTGCCGGATGTTCCCGACCGCGGCCCCCGTGTGACGGCGTTCCGGAGGCCCCGCTGCGCGATAGGGTCGCCGTGTCCGATCCGTTCCCGAGCGCCGCCCGCGCTGCCCACCGACCCGGAAGGCCGCGACCGCCATGCCCGTTGCTCCGCCCAAGTCCGTCAGCTGGTCCTACGCCGAGCACTTCGTGGCCGAGGACGACGTGCTCGCGGCTGCCCGCGCGCGGGCCGACGAGGTCGGCGTGGTGGCGATCGGCTCCGGGGGTGGTGCGGCCCTGCGGTTCCTGGCCTCCGTGATCGAGGCCCGAGCGGTGGTCGAGGTCGGCACCGGCACCGGCGTCTCCGGGCTCTGGCTCCTGCGCGGGATGCGATCCGACGGGATCCTCACCACCGTCGACATCGAGGCCGAGCACCAGCGACTGGCGCGCGAGACCTTCAACGAGGGCGGCATCACCCCGCAGCGCGCCCGCACCATCGCGGGGGCGGCGCTCGACGTCCTGCCCCGGCTCACCGACGGCCACTACGACCTGGTGTTCTGCGACGGCGACAAGGCGGAGTACGGCGCCTACCTCAAGGAGGCGCTCCGCCTGCTGCGGCCGGGCGGCCTGGTCGCCTTCGACAACGCGCTGTGGCACGACCGTGTGGCCGACCCCTCGCAGCGCGACGAGGAGACCCTGGTGATCCGCGACCTCGGCCGGGAGATCGCCGCCCACGACTCGCTGGTGCCGGTGCTGCTGCCGGTCGGCGACGGTCTGCTCGTCGCGAAGAAGGAATGGGCCCCCGAAGACGCCTAGCCGCGGCGTACCGGCCGGAAGCCCGCGCCGCCCTCGGCGATCGCCACGACGGCGCACGCCTCGATCACGACCGGCGGGCTGCCGATGATCTGCGAGCCGGGCGCCTCGGCCGCTCCGGCGGTGAACGTCTCCTGGAACGCTGCCCGGGCGGCCTCGTCGACGAAGACGTAGCAACCCTCGAACCACTCGCCCGGCACGGTCCGCCAGGTCTTGTAGGCCAGGTCGGGCAGCGCGCTGAACCGGTCGTACGACGTGTCCGCGACGTAGTCAGCGAGCGCCTGGTCGGCGCCGGCGGGGGCGTCGCTCAGCGACCACCGGACGGTGAGCCCGCGCAACCCGCTCACCGCACGAAGCCGGCCATGGCCTCCGGGCCGGTGAGCCACGTCAGCAGAACGCGGGCCCCGAAGCCCGAGGGCCCGGCGGTCCACTCGTAGGAGTCCGACGGCGAGTCTCCGACCGAGGCCAGGTCGAGGTGAGCCCAGGGCACGTCGCCGGCGAAGTGCTGGAGGAACAGCGCCGCCGTGATCGCGCCCGGGCCACCGGGGTTGTTCTTGGCATCCGCGATCGTGGACGACAGGGTGTCCTCGTAGTCGCTCTCGAGGGGCATCCGCCACAGCGGCTCGCCCGAGTCCTCGCCCGCGTCGTAGAGCCGGGCGGCCAGCGCCTCGTCGTTGGTGAAGAACGCCCCGACCCGCTGGCCGAGAGCGACCTTGATCGCGCCGGTGAGCGTCGCGACGTCCACCAGGACCGCGGGGTTCAGCTTCTCGACGGCGTAGGCCATCGCGTCGGCGAGCACCAGCCGGCCCTCGGCGTCGGTGTTGAGGACCTCGGTGGTGCGGCCGCCGTACTGGGTGACGACGTCTCCGGGGCGCACGGCGTTGCCACCGACGGCGTTCTCGGCGGCGGGCACCAGCCCGGTCACCCGGAAGGGGCAGCCCACGCGTCCGAGTGCGGCCATCACGGCCATCACCACGGCACCCCCGGTCATGTCGCGCTTCATCGTCGACATCGCCTCGCCCGGCTTGATCGAGAGGCCGCCGGTGTCGAAGGTGATGCCCTTGCCGACGAGCACCACCCGGGGTGCCTTGCGCGCGCCACGAGGGGGCGCGTAGTCGAGGCGGATCAGCCGGGGCGGCGTCGCCGAGGCCCGGCCGACGGCCAGCACTCCGCCGAAGCCCTCATCGGCCAGCTTCTTCTCGTCCCAGACCTTGCAGGTCAGGCCGTACTCGTCGGCCAGGGCCTCGGCCTGCTCGGCGAGCCACTGGGGCGACTTCACGTTGGACGGCACCGTGGCCAGCATCCGGGCGCGCCAGCCGGCGCCACCGAGCTCGAGACCGCGTTCGAGGTGGGCCGAGACGTCGTCATCGACGGCCGCGAGCACGATCCGGCGTACCGGCTGGTGCTCGGGCCCCTGCGAGCGCCAATGGAAGCCGAAGGAGCCCAGCATGGCGCCGACCACGAAGGCCGTCAGCGCCTCGCCGTCACCGGCCGCCGCGACCGTGGTCGCGAGGGTGTCGTGGTCGACGGTGTGCCGCGCCAGCGCGGCACCGGCCCGCCGGAAGTCACGCGGGCTCTCGTCGCCCAGCCCGACGAGCAGCACGAGGCGCAGCGAGTCGTTGCCGGCGAGCCCGCCCACGGGAACGGCGACGACCTCGCCGCCCGTGCCCCGCGCCTGGCGGGACTCGAGGACGGCCAGCAGGTCGATCCCCAGCACGTCGGCCGCGGCCTCCGCGCCGGGTCCGAGGACCAGGGCGCCGTCGTCGGTGGTGAACGGGTAGGCGACGGCCTCGACGCCCGTGAGCTCGTGCGGTAGCAGCCCACTCAGCGCGAATGCCGGTGGAGAGACCTGGGGTGGAAGAGAGGTGACGGTCGCAGGCACCTCAGCCCACGACGTCCTTCAAGGCGTCTCCCAGTGCGCCCGCCTCCTCAGCGTTGAGCTCGACGACAAGCCGGCCACCACCCTCCAAGGGCACGCGCATCACGATGCCGCGTCCCTCCTTGGTGACCTCGAGCGGACCGTCGCCCGTCCGGGGCTTCATTGCCGCCATCCGCGCACCTCATTCTTCTTGTCGGACCCAGGACGCGCGGGGACAGCGACCCCACACGACGATGTGGACACCATTATCCCCTATCGCGGCGAGGGGCGGAGCCGTACCCCGGCGCGGAACTGGCACAGTGACCGCATGCGCGCACGCTCGGCCCTGTTCGACGTGTACGGCGACCACCTCCGCTCGCGCGGCCACCAGGCCCCGGTGTCGGCGCTGATCCGGCTGCTCGAGCCGGTCGGGATCGCGGCCCCGGCCGTGCGGACGGCGATCTCGCGGATGTCGGCCCAGGGCTGGCTGGAGCCCACCCGGGTCGACGCCGCTCCGGGCTACCGCGCCACCCGCCGCGCGATCGAGCGGCTCAGCGAGGCGGCCTCTCGGATCTACCGCTCGGAGCCGGAGCCGTGGGACGGCCGCTGGCGGCTGGTCTTCGTGGACCTGCCGCGCGAGCGCGGAGCGCGGGCGCGGCTGCGCGAGGAGCTCCACTACCTGGGGTACGCCGAGCACGCGCCGGGCGTGTGGCTGTGCCCCTTCGAGCGGCCCGAGGTGGACGAGGTGGTCGCCCGCGCCGGCGGCCGTGCCCGCCACGCCGTCGCGGTCGAGCTCGCCCCCGACCCGGTGGCGGCGTGGGACCTGGCGCGCCTCTCCACGTCGTACGCCGCGTGGCCCGACCTGGCGGACACCCTGGTCCGTGGCGAGACGGACCGCCCGGGCGACGAGGACCAGGCGGCCTTCGCGGCCCGCTTCCGGCTGGTCCACGAGTGGCGCAAGTTCCTCTTCGACGACCCCGGGCTCCCCGCGGCGCTGCTCCCCCGCGACTGGCCGGGCCAGGCCGCGGCGGACCTGTTCACCAGCGAGGCGGCGCGGCTCAAACCGGCCTCCGACCGGTTCGTCGCCCGCTGCCTGGGCGTGTGACCGCGAGGGTGAATAGCCTGCTCGCATGACCGCTGACGTCTCCCCTGTCCTGGTCGAGGTCGCCGCCGGCGTCGCGACCGTCACCCTCAACCGCCCCGACGCGATGAACAGCCTCGACGTCGCGACGAAGGAGGCGCTGCTCGCCGCCGTACGCCAGGTGGCCGACGACCCCGCCGTCCGGTGCGTGGTGCTGACCGGCTCCGGCCGGGCGTTCTGCGTCGGCCAGGACCTCAAGGAGCACATCCAGATCCTGCACAGCTCCTCGAGCGACTCGCTGTTCCGCACCGTCGACGAGCACTACAACCCGATCGTGACGACGTTGGTCGGGATGGAGAAGCCGGTGATCGCGGCGGTCAACGGCGTCGCCGCAGGGGCAGGCGCCAGCCTCGCGTTCGCCTGCGACCTGCGGATCCTGGCAGACACGGCCGGCTTCAACCTGGCCTTCGCCAACGTCGCGCTCTCGTGCGACACCGGCTCGAGCTTCACCCTCCAGCGGCTGGTGGGGAAGGCGAAGGCGATCGAGCTCCTCTACTTCCCGCGCACCGTGAAGGCCGACGAGGCGCTGTCGCTCGGCCTGGCCACGCAGGTGGTCCCCGCCGCCGAGCTGGGTGGGGTCGTCGGCGACCTCGCCGCCCGCCTGGCCGCCGGGCCGACCGTCGCGCTCGGCGCGATGCGGCAGTCGGTGGAGTACGCCGCGGGCCACGACTTCGCCGAGGCCGTCGCGTTCGAGTCCACCCAGATGACGAAGACCGGGGCCACCGCCGACCACGCCGCCGCCGTCGCCGCGTTCGTCGCCAAGGAGAAGCCGGTCTTCGAGGGGCGCTGAGCCGCTGAGCCCCCTACCGCCGGCCCGTTCTGTGGCTCAAGTACTGCCGTTTGGGACCAAACGGCGACCTGGCGCCCCGAAAACGCGTCGTTTGGTCCCAAACGGCAGTATTTCAGCGACCGGAGGAGGTCGGGACGCCCTGGGCGCCGCCGCGCCAGGCACCGAAGAGGTGCAGGATCCGGTCGGGGGCGGTCCGCAGCTTCGACGCGGGGGGCGACGCGCCGTACTCCACGGTGAGAGCGAAGCCCGAGAACTTGTGGTTGAACCACATCGTCATCGTGCCGTGGCAGCTGCTGCCGCAGTTCAGCTTCGTCATCGGCAGGTCGAGTGCGTGGGCGACCCGGCGGGAGAACTTCGGGCGCTCGGTGATGTCGACGGCGTGCAGCGGCTGGTGGAACGAGAGGACGAACGCCGGCTTCACCTTCGACAGGAACCTCATCATCGCCCGAGTCTCCGGCTCCGACTTGGGCCTGGGCCCGGAGTTGTAGTTGCCGGTGAGGCGGACCCACTTGAAGGGGTAGTTCCGGTTCGGGTCGACGCCGTGGGCGTTCTTGCGGGTGTGGTGGGCCAGGCCGTCGGGGTTGTAGACCGGCACGACCCACAGGTCCACGTCGTGCACCGGGGCGCCGTCACGCAGGTTGGTCAGGATGCGCCGCGGCGCCGGCTCGTTTCCGTGCATCAGCGAGATCAGTACGACCTTCGGCTTCCCCGGCTCTCCGAGGTGCCACGCCACGATCGGCCGGCCCTGCACCGAGTGCCCGATCACCCGGTGCCCGATCACCGCAGGTTGGGCCTCCGTGGCCGCCCGGACGGGGAGAACGAGCAGCGCCGGCAACAGGGCGAGTGCGAGGCCCGCCGCGGCCAGGCCGCGGCGGCGTCGGGACGCACGAGGGGACGGGCGCATCAGTTGTGGGTCGCGAAGTACCAGGTGAACACGAGCACGCCCACCAGCATCCCCACATGAGCGAGCACCGACAACCCCGGGCCCTCCGACCAGCGGTCGTCGGTGGTGCCCGACGCGTGCTTGCCGCGGCTCGGCATCCACCGCATCAGGATCATCAGGCCGACCAGGGCGGTCAGCCAGTAGAAGAAGAGCGCAACGATCCCGGCCAGGGAGCTGTCGTTGCCGGTCGCGAGGAAGTACACCCACAGCACCAGCCCGATCACACCGCAGGCGGTGTGCGTGTTCACCGCCCGCATCCCCACCTGGTGCTGGCCCGCCGCCCGGGCCTGTGAGAGCCGGACCCGGGTCAGGACGACGACGACGGCGGAGAGGAAGGTGAGGACGTAGACGATGTACTCAGGCTTCACAGCCGCTCAGTGTGCCGAGGCGGACGGGTCGGTGTCATCTCCGGTCTCGGGACCGGGTAGCGGCACCACGTCGTCGGCCAGCCGGCGGTCGGCCTCCTCCCGCTCCTCGGCGAGCCGCTCGAGCAGGGCGTCGACCTCGGCCATCCGGTAGCCGCGCACCGCGAGGGGGAACCGGATCCGGCGCAGGTCGTCGGCCGTCACGGGCCCGTCGGAGGGCACCAGCGAGTCGGGTGCGTCGTCGTACGACGGCCCCATCGGCTGACCGCGTCCGGAGGCGACCACGGCGACCCCGCCGAGCGCGAGCACGACCAGGATCGCGAAGAACCAGATCACTTGCGGGTGTCCCTCTCGTGCGATCTCACCATCATCGCGACCGCCTCGTCGACGTCGTCGGTCAGATGGAGCATGTCGATGTCGGACTGGCTGATCGTGCCGTGCGTCAACGCAGTGTCACGCAGCCACGCGATCATGCCCTGCCAGTAGTCGGTCCCGAGCAGCACCAGCGGGAAGCTCGTCACCTTCTGCGTCTGCACGAGGGTGAGCGCCTCGAACAGCTCGTCGAGGGTGCCCAGGCCGCCCGGCAGCACGACGAAGCCCTGGGAGTACTTCACGAACATCGTCTTGCGGGCGAAGAAGTAGCGGAAGTTGATGCCGATGTCGACCCACCGGTTGAGGCCCGACTCGAAGGGCAGCTCGATGCCGAGGCCGACGCTGGTGCCCCCGGCTTCGCTGGCGCCCTTGTTGACCGCCTCCATCGCGCCCGGGCCGCCGCCGGTGATCACCGCGAAGCCTGCCGCGGTCAGCTTGCGGCCGACCTCTTCTCCCTTGGCGTACGTCGGGTCGTCGGGCTTGGTGCGGGCCGAGCCGAAGCAGGCGATCGCCGGCCCGAGCTCGGCCAGCGCGCCGAAGCCCTCGACGAACTCCGCCTGGATCCGCAGCACCCGCCAGGGGTCGGTGTGCACCCAGTCGCTCGCCCCGCGCGAGTCGAGCAGCCGCTGGTCGGTGGTGGTCCCGTCGACCATGCTCCGGCGCATCACCACCGGACCCTTGAACTTCTCGTGCGGGTCGGTCATCGCGCGTCGCCTCCGAGCCACGTGCGCAGGGCCCGCTCGCAGTGGCGGATCTGCTCGAGCGGCACGAACTCCTCCTGCTTGTGGGCCAGCATCGGGTCGCCGGGGCCGAAGTTGACCGCCGGTACGCCGAGGGCGGCGAACCGGGAGACGTCGGTCCAGCCGAACTTCGGGTTGACCGTGCCGCCGACGGCCTCGATGAACTCCTTCGCCGCGGGCCGGTCGAGCCCGGGCAGGGCGCCGGGGGCGCTGTCGGAGACCGACACGTCGTACCCCGCGAAGAAGTCGCGCAGGAACGCCTCGGCCTCGGCCTCGCTGCGGTCGGGGGCGAAGCGGTGGTTGACCGAGACGGTGCAGACGTCGGGCAGCACGTTGCCGGCGACGCCACCGCTGATCGCGACGGCGTTGAGGCCCTCGTGGTAGGTCAGCCCGTCGATGACGGGCATCCGCGCGTCGTACGCCGAGAGCCGCTCCAGGACCGGGGTGGCCCGGTGGATCGCGTTCACGCCCTTCCAGGAGCGGGCGCTGTGGGCGCGCTCGCCGTGCACGGTCACCTCGACCCGGATGGTGCCCTGGCACCCGGCCTCGACCACGGCGTCCGACGGCTCCATCAGGATCGCGAAGTCGGCGCGCATCAGGTCGGGGTCGCTGACCGTGAGCCGGTTCAGCCCGTTGAACTCGCTCTCGATCTCCTCGGCCTCGTAGAGGATGAAGGTGACGTCGCGCACCGGCTCCGGCACCGTGGCCGCGAGCCTCAGGATGACGGCGTCGCCGGCCTTCATGTCGCAGCTGCCGAGGCCGTGGAGGTTCGTGCCGTCGTTGCGGCTGGGCAGGTTGTCGTTCAACGGCACGGTATCGAGGTGGCCGGCCAGGACGACCCGCTCGCCGCGGCCGAGGTCGGTGCGAGCGAGGACGGTGTTCCCGCGTCGGGTCAGGGTCAGGTGCGGCAGGCGCGCCAGGGCAGCCTCCACCGCATCGGCGATCGGCCGCTCGTCGCGGCTCACCGACTCGATGTCCACGAGCTGTTCGGTGAGCGTGACGACATCGGCGCTCAGGTCCAGGTCCACGGAGCCCATCCAACCAGCCCCTCAGGCCCGCTCGAGCTCGATCACGGGCGACTCGACGGCGCCCTCGCTCACGTCGAACGAGGTCGCGAGCGTCTCGCGCTCGATCAGTGCGGCGTGGGTGCGCGCGGCGTCCGCGACGGCCGGCGCGGCGACCACGGTGAGCGCGATCCGGTCGGAGACGTCGAGCCCCGCGTCGCGGCGGGCCTGCTGCACGGCCCGCACCAGGTCGCGGGCGACGCCCTCGGCCTCGAGCGCGGGTGTGACCGCTGTGTCCAGCACCACGAACCCACCACCGGGGAGCATCCCGGTCGCGGAGTCGGCGCCGCCCGCGGCGACCGTCTCGAGCGTGAACTCACCGTCCTGCAGCACGAGGCCGCCGGCGGTCACCTCGCCACTCTCCGAGACCGACCAGTCGCCGGACTTCGAGCCCTTGATCGCGGTCTGCACGTCCTTGCCGAGCCTCGGGCCTGCGGCGCGGGCGTTGACCGTGAGCCGCTGCGACACGCCGTACGACGCCGCGTCGGGGTGGTCGGTCCCCAGCAGCCGGACGTCCTTGACGTTCAGCTCGTCGGCGACGATCTCCTCGAAGCCCTTCAGCCGCTCGGCCCCGTCGACGACGACGGTCAGCGTCGACAGCGGCAGCCGGTTGCGCAGCGCGGCGCCCTTGCGCAGGGCCGAGCCGGCCGAGCACACCTCACGCACCTGGTCCATCGCCGTGACCAGCTCGTCGTCGACCGGCAGGTCGTCCGCCGACGGCCAGTCGGTCAGGTGCACCGAGCGCTCGCCGGTGAGACCCCGCCAGACCTCCTCGGTCGTGAGCGGGAGCAGCGGTGCGGCCACCCGGCAGACGGTCTCGAGGACGGTGAACAGCGTGTCGAAGGCAGCCTCGGAGCCTTGGTTTCGAGACGGTTGCTGCGCAACCTCCTCGACCGGCGACGAGTCGGCCGCCCAGAACCGCTCCCGGGACCGGCGGATGTACCAGTTCGAGAGCACCTCGAGGAAGGTCCGGGTCGTGTCGCAGGCGTTCGCGACCTCGTAGTCGTCCATCTGCCGGGTCGTGGTCTCGACGTACTGCCGGGTCTTGGCCAGCAGGTAGCGGTCCATCGGGTGCGTGGACGCCGTGGAGCGCTTCGCGTCGTACCCCTGCTCGCGCGCGGCGTTGGCGTAGAGCGCGAAGAAGTACCAGCAGTTCCAGAGCGGGATCAGCACCTGGCGGACCCCCTCCCGGATCGACCGCTCGGTGACGATCAGGTTGCCGCCGCGCAGGATCGGCGACGACATCAGGAACCACCGCATCGCGTCGGCGCCGTCCCGGTCGAAGACCTCGCGCACGTCGGGGTAGTTGCGCAGCGACTTGGACATCTTCTGGCCGTCGCTTCCCAGCACGATGCCGTGCGAGAGGCAGGTCTCGAAGGCGGGCCGCTCGAAGATCGCCGAGGCCAGCACGTGCATCGTGTAGAACCAGCCGCGGGTCTGGCCGATGTACTCGACGATGAAGTCGCCGGGGAAGTGGTGCTCGAACCAGTCGGCGTTCTCGAACGGGTAGTGCACCTGGGCGAAGCTCATCGACCCGGACTCGAACCAGCAGTCCATGACGTCGGTGACGCGGCGCATCGTCGACCTGCCGGTGGGGTCGTCCGGGTTGGGCCGGGTCAGGTCGTCGATGAACGGCCGGTGCAGGTCGTCAGGGCGTACGCCGAAGTCGCGCTCGAGCTCGTCGAGGGAGCCGTAGACGTCGATCCTCGGGTACGCCGGGTCGTCGCTCTTCCAGACCGGGATCGGGCTGCCCCAGAAGCGGTTGCGCGAGATCGACCAGTCGCGGGTGTTCTCCAGCCACTTGCCGAACTGGCCGTCCTTGATGTGCTCGGGCACCCAGCGGATCTGTTGGTTGAGGTCGAGCATGCGATCGCGGATCTTGGTGGTGCTGACGAACCACGACGACACCGCCATGTAGATCAGGGGCTCGCGGCAGCGCCAGCAGTGGGGGTAGGAGTGCTCGTAGGACTCGCGGCGGAGCAGGACGGTGCCCGGCGTGACGGCACCGGTCTCCGCGGGTTCGGTGGCCGAGGTCTCGACTTCGCTCGACCGCCTCGAACCGACCCGGGTCATGTTCTTGAGGTGCTCGATGATCGCGACGTTCGCGTCGAAGACGTGCATGCCGGCGTAGTCGTCGACCGGCGGGGTGAAGCGGCCGTCCTTGGCGACCGGCACGACCGGCTCGATCCCTTCGCGGTCGGTGACCGCCTTGTCCGCCTCACCGAAGGCGCCCGCGGTGTGCACCAGCCCGGTCCCCTCGGTGGCGCTGACGAGGTCCGCGGCCTCGACGAGGCGGTACGCACGCGCGTGACCGGGGTAGTAGGACATCGGGGGGACGTAGGTGCTGTCGAGCAGCTCCGAACCCGTGAACCGGGCGACGATCTCCGGCGGACCCGCTTCCGGAGCGAGCTCTTTGTCATAGGCCCGGAGACGCTCCGCCGCGATCAGGTAGCGCTCGGGTGACCCGGTGGACGACGACTCGACGACGACGTACTCGAGGTCGGGGTGGACCATGATCGCGAGGTTGGCGCACAAGGTCCACGGCGTCGTCGTCCAGATCAACGCCAAGGCGCCCTCGGCCGGCCCGCTCGTCAGCCGCATGCCCACGGTGACCGCGGGGTCCTGACGCATCTGGTAGACGTCCTCGTCCATCCGCAGCTCGTGGTTGGACAGCGGGGTCTCGTCGTTCCAGCAGTAGGGCAGGACGCGGAAGCCCTCGTACGCGAGCCCCTTCTCCCACAGCTGCTGGAAGGCCCACATCACCGACTCCATGTAGTCGAGGTCGAGGGTCTTGTAGTCGTGGGCGAAGTCGACCCAACGCGCCTGCCGGGTGACGTACTCACGCCACTCGTCGGTGTACTCGAAGACCGACTTCCGGCACTCGGCGTTGAACGCCTCGATCCCCATCTCGAGGATCTCGTCGGTGGTCTTGATGCCGAGCTGGCGCATCGCCTCGAGCTCGGCGGGCAGGCCATGGGTGTCCCAGCCGAAGCGGCGCTCGACCCGGCGACCGCGCATCGTCTGGTAGCGCGGGATCAGGTCCTTGACGTAGCCGGTGAGCAGGTGGCCGTAGTGGGGCAGGCCGTTCGCGAACGGCGGACCGTCGTAGAACACGAACTCGTTGTCGCCGTCCTCGCCGGCGTCGCGCTGCTCGACACTGGCCCGGAAGGTGTCGTCGGCCTCCCAGTAGGCGAGCACCCCCTCCTCGATCCGGGGGAAGCGCGGAGTCGCCGGGACGCCGCCCTGGGCGTGATCGGCTGCGGGTTCGGTGGAGACCTTCGGATACGTCATCGGTAGCCCTCGTCGGTTGAGCCTTCTCGAAACCACGAGGACGACGGTTGCCGCGGTACCACCTCGCTTGCCACCCACCCGGCCTGAGAAGCTCGACCGACGGTGGATGACCGCTCATGGAAGGCTGTGACGGGCCCACCCGTCCGGGTCTAGTGAGTCGCACCGAGGTGCGGCCGTTCTTCCGGAGGCTCGCCGCTGATAACGGCTCAGACGCCTGTGGGACCAGGGTACGGTGCGGCCACAGCGCACGGCCACCGGGTTCGCGCGGCTGGGCATCGAGCTGCGCGCCAGGAATCAGCGCCTGCTCACGCCTTCCTCATCCATTCCTCAACCCACGGCGGGACGGTGGTCCGGTGAGCTCGGCTCTCGTCCAGACGCCGCCCCCCGCTGTCCCGGCGCGGGGACCTCTCCCCCGGCGCCTCCCGGGCGCCCTCGACCCCGTGCTGGTCGGGTCGGTGGCGCTCGTCGTCTACGCCCTGCACGGCTTCCAGGGTGCGATGACGCGCGACCTCGGTGTCTTCACCTACGGCGGTGAGCAGCTGCAGCACGGCACCCCGCCGTACGTCGGCATCTTCAACAGCGTCGGTCCGCTCGCGGACGCGATCCCCGGCCTGGCCATCTGGCTGGGACATCTCGTGGGCGTCGCCCCCGTGCAGTCCGCGCGCCTGCTCTTCACGGTGCTGTCGGCGGTGTGCTGCGCCCTGCTGTGCGTCCTGGCCCGCGACGCGTTCGGATCGCGGGCCGCGGGCCTGCTGGCACCGGCGGTCTTCCTGACCTTCGAGCGGTTCATCCAGCTGGCCTCGAGCGGCCCGCGGGAGAAGACCGCGATGCTCGTGTTCCTGCTCGCCGGTCTGATCCTGTCCGGGCGGCGTCGCTGGGCGGCAGCCGGCGTCTGCACGGCGCTGGCCACCTTGACCTGGCAGCCGGCGCTGCTCGTCGCCGTCGCGGCCGTCGTGGTGGCCGTCCTCATCGGCGGTGACCACCGGGTGCGGGCACTGACCCGGTTCGCTCTCGGCGGCGCCGCCACGACCGCGGTGTTCGTCGCCTGGTTCGCCCTCGAGGGCGCTCTCCACCAGGCGTTCGCGGGTTTCGTCCTCGTCAACCTGCTCTACACGTCGCAACCCTCGGCCTTCGACAACGCCGCCTGGACCTGGCAGATGCTGTGGCACGACTACGACGCGACCCTCCTGCTGTTCCTGGCCGGGATCGCGGCACTGCTCGTCCTCGCCGCACGCTCTCTCACCGTCGTACGTCGGTCGGACAGCGCCTCGCCGACGGCGGCACACCTGGTCTCCCTCGGCGCCGGGTGTCTGGCGGGCACGGTCTGGACCACGCTCGTCATCAACGGTGGCCCCGACCTCTTCGAGCTGTTGCCGTTCGCGGCCCTCGGCATCGCGGGCGCGGTCCTGCTCCTGGTCTCCCGCATGCACCGCGCCGCCGCGATCCCGGCCGTGGCCGTGCTGGTCTGCGCCGGCGTCGTGGTGGCCGGCACCGAGGCCGTGGCCACGCGGAGCGACCGGATCGTGCAGCAGCGTGCCGAGGCGATGGCGGTCCTCGGGACCCAGCCGGTCGACGCGACGATCCTGTCGGTGAACGCGCCGGAGGTGCTCGCACTGGCAGGTCGGACGAACATCTGGCCCTGGCAGCTGTTCGACCCCCGGATGGAGAGCTACCTCGCGGACAGCCAACCCGGCGGCCTGCGCGGGCTGACGGCCCGGCTGCGGGAGGACCGACCGACGTTCGTCGCGGTGGCCGCCTCCACGGCGCCGCCCTCATGGCTGGTCCCGGTCCTGGCGCAGGACTACCGGAAGGTCGGCACCCACCACGGCCTGACCTGGTACCTCACCAGCGCGGCGGGCACGTCCGCGCTCGCCCGGGCGCGGGCCGCCCAGCGGGCCATAGCACCCCGCTGACGCCGTAACGATTTGCGGCTCCGTGCCGCGAGTCGGTTGGGTGGGCGCATGGACGAGCAGGCACCCCGCGTGTACCCCGACATGTGGGTCGACCCCGAGGACGACCCGCGTGAGTCGATCGAGACGTCCGCGGGCGAGAAGGCGGTGCTGGCCGAGTATCTCGACCGCTACCGGATGACCCTGGAGATGAAGTGCGAGGGTCTCGACGCCGAGCAGATGGCCCAGCGTTCGGTGCCGCCGTCGACGATGTCGCTGCTCGGTCTGGTCCGTCACCTGGCCAAGGTGGAGCACCACTGGTTCCGCCGCTGGCTCGAGGGACACGATGACCTCCCGCGCCTGTACCGCAGCGAGGAGGACCGCGACCTCGACTTCAACGGCGCCGTGGCCGACGACGCGGTCGTGGCCGAGGCCTGGGAGTCGTGGCACCGCGAGGTCGCGCATGCCCGTGAGGTGTACGCCGGCCTCGACGACCTCGGTGCCACGGTCGGACTCGGTGACGACAGCGGCGAGGTCCGCGACATCGTGGTCCACATGATCGAGGAGTACGCGCGTCACCTCGGGCACGCCGACTTCCTCCGTGAGCGCATCGACGGCCGCACCGGTCAGTAGCCCGTGGCTCCGTAGACTCCCCGCGTGAGCGAGCAGAAGGCACACGGCCTGGGCCTGGCGACCGTCGTGACCAGCGGAGCCAGCGAGGGCACCGTCCTCGAGGCCTGGTTCCCCGCGCCCGCGCTCGGTGAGCCGGTGGCCGACGCGAGCGTGCCCCCAGCCCTCGCGGACCTGGCCGGCGACCACCCGGCGCGACGCGTCCGCACCGAGGTGGTGCGCGTCGCGATCGACCTCGGCGAGCCGCCGCAGGACGTGCCCGACGCCTATCTGCGCCTGCACCTGCTCTCCCACCGACTGGTGCGACCGCACGGTCTGAACGTCGACGGGATCTTCGGCGTCCTGACGAACGTGGCCTGGACCAGCGCCGGCCCGTGCCCGATCGACGATTTCGAGTCCACGCGGCTGCGGTTGCGAGCGCAGGGCACGCTGCAGGTCTTCGGCGTCGACAAGTTCCCGCGGATGACCGACTACGTCGTGCCACCCGGCGTACGCATCGCCGACGCCGACCGGGTCCGCCTCGGCGCCCACCTGGCCGAGGGCACGTCGGTCATGCACGAGGGCTTCGTCAACTACAACGCGGGAACCCTCGGGACCTCCATGGTCGAGGGCCGGATCACCGCCGGCGTCGTGGTCGGGGACGGCTCCGACGTGGGCGGCGGCGCCTCGATCATGGGCACCCTGTCCGGCGGCGGCACGCAGGTCGTCTCGATCGGCGAGCGCTGCCTGCTGGGCGCGAACGCGGGCATCGGCATCTCCCTCGGCGACGACTGCGTCGTCGAGGCCGGCTGCTACATCACCGCCGGCACGAAGGTGACGCTTCCCGACGGCCGCGTGGTCAAGGCCCTGGACCTGTCCGGTGGCAGCCATCTGCTGTTCCGCCGCAACTCGGTGACCGGCACCGTCGAGGTCGTGCCGTGGCGGGCAGGGGGCGTCGCTCTCAACGAGGCCCTCCACGCCAACTGATGGGCATCGTGCGGCGGACTGCCGCGGTCGTGGTGCCGCTCGCCCTGGTGGTGGGCGGCGTCTGGTACGGCATCTCGCGGCACAACGGGTCCTCGAAGGACGACTCCGTCGGGCTGTGCACCACCAAGGTCAACGGGCTGAGCGTGGTGCTCACCGCCACCCAGGCCCGGAACGCCAGCCTGATCTCGGCGATCGCCGTTCACCGTGGGATGCCGGCCCACGCGGCCACCATCGCACTGGCCGCCGCCCTGCAGGAGTCGAAGCTCTACAACCTGCACGGTGGTGACCGGGACTCGCTCGGTCTCTTCCAGCAACGGCCCTCTCAGGGGTGGGGCACTCCACAGGAGATCCTCGACCCGGTGCACGCCACCAACGCCTTCTACGACGCGCTCGCCCGGGTGCCCGGCTACACCGACCTGCCGGTGACCGTCGCGGCCCAGCGGGTGCAGCGCTCCGGCTTCCCGTCGGCGTACGCCGTCTACGAGCAGGACGCGCGCGCCCTCGCCTCCGCCCTGACCGGCTTCTCCCCCGCGGCGTTCGCCTGCCACCTCGAGGCCTCCACCGGTACGCCGGCTCCGGCAGCCCGGCGGGCGGCCGCGCTGCGGCGCACGCTCGCCCCCGCCTTCGGCACGGTGGAGGTGCGCGTGGCCGAGGGGTCGCGTCTGCAGATCGTGGCTCCCTCCGGTCCCCAGGGCTGGGCGATGGCGTCGTACCTCGTCAGCCACGCGCCGGGCCTCGGGCTCCATCAGGTGGGCTTCGACGGGCGGGACTGGTCGGTGGGCAGCGCGCGGGGCTGGCGGCGGGGCGGATCAGCGTCCGGTTCGTCCGTCATGGTCGGCTGAGTAGCCCGTTTCGACCACGTGCCCGAACCGTGTCGAACATTTGACTCGCCAATCAGCACCCTGGGCGCACCTGGGCCTTACCCTTGCGTCATCAGTGCAGAGCCCGGGGGGGCCCTGAGGGGGGTTTTGATCATGCACAGCACGACGTTGTTCACCATCGGCACGGCCTTACGCCGTGCCGAGACCAACAGCTTGCCGGTGGAGGTCCTCGTCGGGGGCCACTGGCTGAGCGGCAAGGTCGCTGGGCTCGATGGCCACGGCCTCGTGCTCAGCACGCACTCCGAGCACTCGGTCGTGCGCCTGGAGTCGATCATCGCGGTGCGCATCCCGGAGAACATGCCGGACGCACCCGTGGCCGAGACGTTCGACGACCGCCACGAGCTGACGGTCGCGGTCGTCGACGAGGACGCCTGGGCGATGCCGGGTCCCATCAACGCGTGATCGACACCGCCTGACCCGTGGCTCAGACGGGTCAGCCGGAGTCCGTCCGCGTCGCGTAGGCCGACGCCGCGTCGTAGACCGCCCGCACATAGGCGTCGGCGTGGTTGTAGGCCCGTACGGCCGCCGTCCACCCGGCCCCGGTCTCGAGGTCGCCGCCGGCGGCACAGAGGTAGCGCGCCGCGGCGAGCGCCGCGTCGTCGAGGTCCTGCGGGTCGGCCACCCCGTCCCCGTCGGCGTCGACGGCCCAGCGCTCCCACGTGGACGGCAGGAACTGGAGCGGCCCCGTGGCTCTCTCCCACCCGCCGGTCTCCGTCCCGATCGCGGCGACATCGCCCCGCCCGTCCAGTTCCGGACCGAACACCGGCCGGTCGGGCCGGGCGTCGTTCCCCAGGACCCTCCCGCCGATCGTGCCGTGCTGTGACTCGACCCAGCCGATCCCGGCCAAGGTCGTCCAGCCCAGGTGACACCCGGGGTCGTCCCGGTTCTCGCTCAGCGTCGCCGCGGCGTACGCCCGGACCGCGGGCTCGGGGATGCCGGCGGTCGAGGTGACCCGCGCGACCCAGGCCGCGCTGACGGTCCGCGCCGACGTGGAGGCGTGCGAGGCGACCGGGACGAGGCGTTCCGCCGGCGGTGCCACCGCGACCCGAGAGACCTGCAGCGGCTGGGCGCCGGAGCCGCCCAGCGCGGCCACCGCCCCGACGAGCCCCACGAGCACGATGCCGGCGGCGACGGCCAGGTCCACCCGGCGCCGGCCGGTCAGCCGAACCGTCCTTGGACGTAGTCGCGTGTGCGCTGGTCCCGGGGGTCGTCGAACATCGCGCTCGTCTCGCCGTGCTCGACGATGACGCCGGGAGTGCCCTGCGAGGCGAGGAAGAACGCGCACTGGTCGGAGACCCGCGCCGCCTGCTGCATGTTGTGGGTGACGATCACGATCGTCACCTCCCGGGCGAGGTCGAGCATGGTCTCCTCGATCACCCGGGTCGACGTCGGGTCGAGGGCCGAGCAGGGCTCGTCCATCAGGAGTACGCGGGGCTTGATCGCCAGCGAGCGGGCGATGCACAAGCGCTGCTGCTGGCCGCCGGAGAGGCCACCGCCGGGCTCGTCGAGGCGGTTCTTGACCTCGTTCCAGAGCCCACCCTTGACCAGGCAGGACTCGACGATCTCGTCCTTCTCGCTGCGCGAGGCCCGGGTGCCGGTGAGCCGGAGCCCCGCCAGGACGTTCTCGCGGATGGACATCGCGGGGAAGGGGTTGGGCTTCTGGAAGACCATCCCGATCGCCCTGCGGGCATCGATGAGGCGCTTGTCGGCGTCGTAGATGTCCTCGCCGTCGAGCAGGACCTCACCGGCGAGCTGGGCGCTCGGAACCAGCTCGTGCATCCGGTTGAGGATGCGCAGGAAGGTCGACTTGCCGCAGCCGGAGGGTCCGATCAGGGCGGTGATGTCACCCGGCTCCATGACCAGCGAGACCCGGTCGAGCACCTTGTGGGCGCCGAACCACGCGGTGATGTCGCGTCCCTCGAGACGGGCGAGCTGCGGGTCGCCGCTGCGCTCCCGGGGTCCGGGATCGTTGACGGCGAGGAGCTGGGTGGTGTCCATACCTGGTCCTTCTGGTCTGCGAGGTGGTGGTGCGGGTGACCGCCTGGGAGTGGCCACCCGCACCGAGAGGATCGCCCGCTACTTCTGGGTGATCGTGAAGGCCTTCACGGCGGCAGCCCCGAGGCTGTCTCCCGCCCACGCGGCCTTCAGGCTGTGCTTGCCCTTGGTGAGCTTCGGCAGCTTGATCGCCACCTTGCCGCGAACGAGCTTGGCCTTGGCGAGGGTCTTCTTGCCCTGCATCACCTTGACGGTGCCGGTGGCCTTCTTCGACACGCCCTTCAGCACCACGGTGACCTTGCCGGTGGCGCGGCCTCCCTTGGCGACCTTGGCCGGGAAGGACTCACTGACGCTCGCGGAGGTCTTGACGGTTCCGGTGGCGTCATCCTGGGACGCGAGCCACGCCGACCCGAGGTCGGGGGTGAACTGCGCGCTGTAGCTGTGCGCACCGGGGCTCGCCTTGGGCGACAGGGTCGCTTGACCCGAGATCAGCGGGATGCCGGACTTGATCAGGGTCGCGCCCTCGAAGAACGAGACCGTGCCGCTGGGAGCCGTGGAACCCGTCACCCGCGCGACGAGGTCGGCGTGATCGGCCTTCGTGCTCCTGACCACCAGCTTGGTGGTCGTGGGCACGCTGTTGGTGGTGAGGTTGGAGGTCGGGTTCTGGGTGGCGGCGCCACACACCCCACCATGAGCCGGCGTCGCCAGCTGGAGGAACCCAGCCGCCTCGATCAGCTTCGTGGCAGCCGGAGAGCAGATGAACCCGGCGGAGCCGAAGATCCCGGTGATCGTCGCGTTGGCGACATCGGCGCCGCGGACCACGTTGTAGAGGGCACGCTGGGCGTTGAAACCACCCTCGAGGTGCACCGAGGTGGGGAAGAGCGTGTTCGCCTTGC
This sequence comes from uncultured Actinomycetota bacterium, assembly GCA_963833775.1. GTDB lineage: Bacteria > Actinomycetota > Actinomycetes > Propionibacteriales > Nocardioidaceae > Nocardioides. The sequence goes on from CAWHZH010000015.1 coordinate 1,100,061, forward strand.
CCACCGAGAACGGCGCGACTGCGTTCGGGTCGGACGCCAGCAGCGTGTCGGTGTTCTCGTGCATGTTGGTGTCGACGCCGGGGCCGTAGACGACCGGGGTGCCGCCGTTGAGGTTCGTCAGCTGCGCCTCGAAGAACGTGCGGGTGCCGGAACCGGCCTGCGGAACGAAGGGCTTGATCACCCCGGCCTTGCCGCCCACCTGGTTCCAGTTGGTGACGTCACCCTTGAAGATGCTGACGATCTGGGCTCCGGTCAACGCGGCCGGCGCGTGCGACTTCACCGTCCCGGAGACCGCCATCGACAGCGTGTCCAGTGCGAACGGGAAGGACTGGAGGCCGCCCGCGACCTCGGTGGCGCTCTCCGCCGACGAGGAGCGCGCGAAGGTGATGTCGGGGTTGTCGGAGGCGCCGAACAGGAGTGACTTGCCGGCACCCGAGCCGACCGGGCGGTTGATGGCGGTCGCGCCGGAGCGCGGGGTGATCTGGGCGGTGCCCTCGGTGTCCCACGACACCAGACGAGCATCGGCTGCGGTCTTGCCGCCGTTGTAGCCGGCGGTTCCGACGATGCCGTCGGCCAGGTTGTCCATGACGTTCTCGGAGGTGTCCGAGCCAACCCCCACGATGTCGTTCGCGTCCGGGGTGAACGACGGATCCGCGTTGGCCGGAGCCATCGCGACCAGGGACGCCGTCGACACGGCCACCGCTGTGGTGGCAAGGCCGGCGACAATGCTGCGTACTCGCATGTCCTTCTCTTTCTGTTGGTTGACTTGCGGGGAACTCAGGGGTCGGGGCTCACATCAGGTTGGGCAGCAACCGCATCACCACATCCGTCGTGAACCAGGCGAGAGCGATCGCGGGAGCTGAAGCGATCACCCAGACTCGGACGCCGGACCAGCGCTGTCGCGCGGCCAGGATTCCGAGGGTCAGGGCGAGCAGCAGTGCCAGGCAGACCACGAGGAGCGGAAGGGCCCCGGGTTCGTTGGCCAGCACCGTCTCGGAGGTGGGCACCGCGGTCGGAAGACCGGCTGGAGCCGTGAAGCCCTTGATGGCCTCGGCGTCGACGTACACCGCCCGCCCGGGGGCGATGTCGCCGAAGCGGCCGGAACCCTCCGCGCTGACCAGCGTCAGTCGGGCCAGGCCGGACGCCGGCGGCTGCGGCAGCGGGTCCCCGGCGCGACGGACCCCGATCACGTGGAACATCCGCTGGCCCTGCGCCATGATCACCGAGATCTGGTCGCCGCGCTGCAGGCTCGCGATGTTCTGGAACGGTGCGCCGTAGGTCGCGGCGCGACCGAAGACGACCGAGGTCCCGACCTGCCCGGGCAGCACCGTGTCGCGCAGGTGCCCGGGACCGGCCAGCAGGTCGCCCGACGCCGTGCCCTCCACCACGACCTGCTGGACCCCCAGGCGCGGGATCGTGAGCAGGGCGACCGGGTCGCCGGGCGGCGTCACAGGTCCGACTGGTGCGGTCGCGGCGGCGAGCTCGGTGCGGAACTGGTCGTAGAGGAGCCGTTGGTCGCGGCTCTCCGAGATGCCTCCGAACCACAGCATCTGGGCCGCCACCCACAGGCACACCAGGGCGACCATCGTCGCGGCCGTGGCGATCGCGACGCCCGTGTCGTGCGCCGCGTCGGGCTTCGGCGTACGACGCACGGTCACCGCGGTCAGGCGGCGCACCGACGGCTGGACCTCCGACGGACGGGGAGCGGTCACCGTCATGCCGCCGCCCGCGGCGGCCGCACGAAGAACCGCACGCCGACGGTCACGCCCACGGCCAGCAGCCCGATCAGCACCAGGGCCGGGATCAGCCCCTGGGAGATGCGCGAGGAGACACCGGTGGTCGGCGGCATCGAGGCGGCGACCTCCGCCGTCGTGCCCGGGTCGGTGCTCACCGCCGGCTCGGTCCCCGGGCCGCCGCCGTTCGGAGCGTCGCTCGGCAGGTCGTCACCCGGCTGCACGGGCGGCGGCACCGAGGTGTTGCCCGGCTGGTTCCCACCGGTGGACGGGGTCGCCGGCGGAGCCGGCGACTTCTGAGCGGCGACGGCGGCGGCCACGTGCTGGGCGGACACATAGAGCTTCTGGGTGACTCCCTCGTTGCGGATCGGCAGGTAGCCGTCCGGCAGCTGACCGTTGCCCGAGCCCGCGCGCTGACCCTCGGTCGTCGAGACCCGGATGAACTGCGCCACCTTGGCCGCGTCGGCGGGGTCGAGGTGCTCGGTCTTCGCCGCGGTGTAGACCACCATCGAGCCCGGGTAGGCGTGCGAGGAGGAACGGAGCGCCTTCATGTCCATGGTGAAGGGCTGCATCGGCTCGGCCTGGTGGGCGAGACGGACCGCGGCGGACAGCGAGGCGCTGCTGGGGGCGACGTACTGGCCAGGCTTGGTCTCGAGCGCCGCGCTGCGGAGCCCGTAGCGGTCGACGTCGCCGAGGCTGACCACGCCGAGCATGAAGCGGGAGCCGTACGACTGCCGCGAGACCCGCCCGAGCACCCAGTTGTGGGCGGACTGGTCGAAGTCGCACCGGGTCTGCACCTCGGGCCAGCCGTCGAGCAGGGCCTGCGCGATGGTCGACATCGTGCTGACCGGTGCCGCGATCTGGTTGAGGTAGACCGCCGGGTGGGTCTTGCGGCACAGGTCTGCGGTCTTGGGGACGTAGGTGTCCAGCAGCGGCCACACCGCCTGCGGCATCTTCAAGCCCCGGTACGACGGGTTGACCTTCATCCCCCACGGGTCGGGCTTGCCGTTCATCCAGGACATCGCCGTCTTGTCGTGCGCGATGTAGTCGGTGAGCTGGTGCACGACGTCGGACGGGATCGACAGGGACAGCAGCGTGGCGGCGGCCTCGGCGTCGTTGGTGCTGAGGCCGGGGTTGAGCTTGCGGAACTCCGGATCGGTCAGGATCGAGAGCGGGTTGTGGGTGATGCCGGGGTGACCCTCGGCGATGTTGGACCCCAGGTAGGACTCGGTGAGCAGCTTCGCCAGGAGCCGGGCGTTGAGCCGCAGGTGCGTGTACTCGCCCTTGTTGCCGGGGCGGTCGATGACGTACCCGATCGCGAATCCGGTGACTGCCGTGGGCGCGAAGCCGACGGCGTCGCTGCTGGTGGGAGGGTGCGCCGACGACACCTCGGCCGCCACTCCACCACCAGACTCCATCAGGTTCCAGCCGGCCTCGTCGGACATCGCGTTCATCTGGAACTTGAACCGCTGCTTGTTCAGGCAGTACGCCGGCGCCCACTGCAGTGCTGCCTCGGACAGCAGCTCGGAGCCGTAGAAACCGGTCGGCGCGCGCGGGTCGAGCAGGTCGCACGCGTTCGGAGGCAACCCGAACGAGATCGGGATCGAGAACCGGTTGCGCCAGTTGGACGCCGACCACCACAGGACCGGGGACACGGCCTGGTCCACGCCCAGGCCGGCGAAGTTGCTGCTGCCCGCCGGGAACTGACCGCCCTTGCGGCAGGCCTGGTCGGACACCGAGGGGGGCGACGACGGCTGATCGCAGCTGAGGCCGTTGATCGGCACGACGACGATCGAGCACGGCACCTGGTGGGAGCAGCCGAGGGAGTCGTTCTCGACCTCGGTGCGCACCTCGAACTGGACCGACCCGCGGCCGTCCTGGTCGGTGAAGGCCGCGATCTCGTTGGGCGGGAAGGCCGAGCCGACGGCGGCCTCGGGCGGCATCTGCGTGGCGTCGCACGCGGCGTAGGCCTTGCCCTTGGTGTTCACGAACGGCGTGAGGTGGGTGTAGAAGCCGGGCTCGTCAGCGGTCGCACAGGTCTGGGAGCTCGGGAACGGCGTCATCCCGGAGAGCCGCTGCTTGTCGGCGGGCGCGGCGTACAGGTCGTGGACCCACGCCGCCTCGCCCTCGGAGCGCGTCGCCTGGGACCGCTCGGCGACCGACCCGGTCCAGCAGGTGTCGGGGGCCAGCCGCTGGGACTTCGGCAGCTTCGGGTCGTCGAGCCCGCGGCACTCCATGACGACGACCGGGTACTCCTGCTGGAGTCCGTTCTCGCCGTACGGGTTGGCTGCACGCCCGGCGCTCGGCTGCGCACCCTTCCAGCTGACGCGTACCCGCTCCCGGGTCCGCAGGTTGTGCGTCCGGTCGACGTGGACCGTCACCTTGCGCGACGGGAAGTCGAAGGTGGAGCCGTCGGCGTTCGTGAAGGTGCGCGTCAGCACCTTCGTGCCCGTCCACGACGAGCCGTGACCCGCGCCCGACGGGGTCGCCTGGGCGCTCGATCCCACCAGGGCGGCTCCGACCAGGCCACAGGCCAGGGCGGCGAGGGCTGCCGCAGCGGTGCGCCGACGGTGTCTCGTCATCGCTCACCCCGCTGGCGACGCGAACGCGCGACGACATAGATGCCGGGGACCATCACCAGGGCGAGCAGCTCGAGAGCGGCCAGCCAGCCGAAGGCCCGGTCCTGGGTGGGCCGGTCCGAGACCAGCGTCGTCGCGTTGGCGTAGACCGCCGTCGAGCCACCGTCCGCCTGGGCGACGACGGCCCCCGTGGCCGGGTCGACACCGTGCGCGGATCCCGGCGGCGGAGCGTTCGCAGAACCGTTCGGCGACGAACCCGCCGGCCCACCGGACGAGGAGCCGGTCGCGGGTCCGTTGCTGGAGTCGGTGCCCGACGGCTGGCCGCCGTCGGTGGAGGGCTCGTTGGTGCCGGTGTCGGTGCCGCACGGTCCCGCGCCCTGCTTGTCACACGCAGCGGGCTGGGGAGCGATCTGGGCGAGGTGGTTCTCCGACAGGTGGCCGGCCACGAACGTCGGGTTGTGACACGTCGTGACGTTCCGGTTGGTCAGGTTGACCTTGGGGTCCGCCTGCTTGAGCTTCGCCACCTGCTGGAAGCCGGCTTGCACCAGGTTGAGCGGCAGCGGCGAGTACCCGTACGGCCCGGCCTTGGTCTGCCCCGAGCACAACGAGTAGTAGAGGAAGTCGGCCAGCGTCTGACGTTTGGCCGTGGTCATCCGGGGGTCGTCCGCGTCGGTCGGGATGATCATGTAGGAGTACGACGAGATCGGGTACGCGCGCGGGTCGGGGTTCGTGTAGACCCCGTCGAGGATCTGGGTGAGGTACAGGTTCGACGACTTGTCCTGGTTGATCTTGGCCTTGGTCAGCGCAACCGCGGTGTTGAACTGCGTCGGCTCGACGTAGTAGCCGGCCTTGTTGAGCACCTTCACCACCGGGTAGTTCTTGTTGACCGGGTAGGAGTACTCGACGTAGCCGATGTCGCCGTTGCCGGCGAAGCTCGACACGGTGTTCATCACCTGGTCGGAGCCTGCCTGCCCGACCATCCGGGAGCCCGGCTTGATCGGGTAGTAGGACGTCAGCCCGGAGTGGCCGTAGTAGGGGCGCCAGATCGACGGGTACTGCTTGTCCATCCAGGTGGTGAGCTGGGCCGTCGTACCGGAGCCGTCGGAGCGGACCACCGGCGTGATCGCCAGGTCGGGGAACCTGCGGCCGTTGTTGTCCTTGGTGATCGCAGGGTCGTCCCAGTTGGTGATCTTGTTGGTGAAGATCTTGGACAGCGTCTCCCCGGACAGGCGCAGGTTGCGGACCATCGTTCCGCCCACCTTCAGCTGGTAGGTGAACGCCGTACCACCCGCCACGATCGGCAGGTAGGCGTACCCGCGGCCGTTGCTGGTGTCGGCGTTCCCCTGCTCGTCGGTGCCCTGGTAGGGGATCTCCGAGATGGCGAAGTCCGTGCTGTCGTTCGCGAAGTCGCGGCGACCCTTCGACGAGCCGCCGCCGGTGTAGACCACCTGCATGCCGTTGGCGTTCACGTCGGAGATCCACTGCTCGACGATCAGCTGCGACCACGTGGAGCCGGTGCCCTCGATCTGGGCGTAGACCGTCGCGTGCGCCGCTTCGGGCGAGCCCAGCACGACGCTGGTGCTGAGCAGGAGCAGCAGGAACGCGCGCAGGCGGGTCATCGGACGTCCTCGGTCGGTCGGGAGCGGAAAGGCAGGCGGCCGGGCCCACGGACGGTGGACTCGGGGCCCGGCCGGGATCGGGGTCGCTTCGTGCGTTTCGGGCGGGCGATCAGGCGCGCCGCGACGAAGAGCAGGAGCACGAAGACGAGCAGCACCGTGGCCGTGGCGAAGGCACGCGCGATGAGGGCGGGCTCGCCGCTGCGGACAGCGGTGAAGATGTAGAGCGGGAGCGAGTTCATGACCCCGTTGGCGGGGTTGGTGACCATGAAGGACGAGGCGCCACTGGTGAGCAGCACAGGGCTGGTCTCGCCGACGCCACGGGCGACGCCCAGGATCACCGCGGTCGCCAGGCCGGGTCGGGCGGTCGGCAGGATCACCTGCCAGACGACGCGCCAGCGACTCGAGCCGAGCGCGAAGCCCGCCTCACGCAGGCCACCGGGGACCAGGCGCAGCACGACGTCGGCCGCCCGGGCGATGATCGGCAGCATCATCACACCGATCGCCATCGAGGCGGCCAGTCCGGACGGGGGCAGGTTGAAGGCGACGATGAAGACCGAGTAGATGAACAGGCCCGCGACGATCGACGGCAGCGCCGTCATCGCCTCGACCACGGTGCGGACCACCGTCGCGAAGCGCCCGCCGACCTCGCTCATGAAGATGGCCGTCCCGATCCCGAGCGGGATGGTGACCACCAGGGCGAGGGTGATCTCGATCATCGAGCCGACGATCGCGTGGAGGATGCCGCCCTTGTCGTAGGAGTCCCGGGGGCCGACGCCGGCCATGTCCTCGGTGAAGAAGTTGAGGTGGAGGAGCACGTGCCAGCCACGTGCCAGCACGAAGACGAGCGTCGAGACGAGCGCTGCGCCGACCACCACCGCCCCGACCGTGATCACGATGGCCGCGATCCGGTCCTTGGCGTCGTTGAGGGTCCCCGAGAGGAGCGTGACGACCAGGGTCAGCCCGATCGCGGACAGGAACCAGACGATGAGGAACCACGGCACCCCGGGCAAGGGGAGGATCCGCTCGCACAGCACCCAGGCCAGGGCCAGCGCGCCCAGGAGCGCGCCGTACCGGTCGAAGCGTTCGCTGGCGCTGGTCCGGCCGACCGCCGAACGCGGACTCTGCGGCGGCGCGTCGTCGTCGTACGTCGGGAGGACGGTCGCCTGCCCGGCGTCGGTGACGGTGCTCATCAGGTCTCCGTCCCGACGCCCGAGCGGCTGCGGTTGACGATGACGGCGGCGATCGTGTTCACGACCAGCGTGATCAGGAACAGGACGAACCCGGCCGCCAGCAGGGCGGAGAGCTGGATGTCGGTGGCGTCGCCGAATCGGCCGGCGATCAGGGCGCTGATCGTGTTGGTGCCGACCTCGAGGACGCGGGGCTTGATCACGAACTCCGGCGAGACGATCAGGAGCACCGCGATGGTCTCGCCGAGGGCCCGGCCCAGGCCGAGCATGCTGCCGCCGATGATGCCGCCCCGCCCGAAGGGGAGCACGACGCTGGTGATCACCCCCCAGCGGGTCGCTCCGAGGGCCAGGGCCGCCTCACGCTCCCCCGGTGGTGCCTGGGAGAAGACCTGGCGCATCACCGCACACGCCATCGGCAGCACCATCCCCGCCACGGCGATGCCGGCGCAGAAGGCGCTCGCCACGTAGCGGGACGCGTCCCAGACGGGGGCGTTCGCATCCGCGTCCACGGAGAAGAACGGGAGCCAGCCGACATGCTGCTGGAGCCAGTGCGCGAGCGCCGCGGCATGCGGCATCACCAGGAAGAAGCCCCACAGACCCCAGATGATCGAGGGCACCGCGGCCATCAGGTCGACCATCGAGACCAGGAAGGGCCGCGTCCGCAGCGGGGAGTACTCGGTGATGAAGAGGGCGGTGACCAGGGCGAGCGGGAAGGCGAAGAACATCGCGACGCAGGCGACCTCGATGGTGCCGACCAGGACGGCGGCGATGCCGACGACGTCGCTCTCGGGCGACCACTGCTGAGTCGTGAGGAAGGACCAGCCGTAGTGCCGGAGGGTGGGGAAGGCCTGCCAGGCGAGGAACAGGCCGACGCCACCGGTGATGACCAGCACCGAGGCCCCGACCATCCGGAACGAGTGCACGAACACGGCGTCGGCGCCAGTGGCCTTGCGCGAGATCTTCCGCGGTAGCACCTGGTCGTCATGAGGTGCAGGGGCAGGGATCGTAGTCAACGTTGTGGGGGCTCTCGTTGTCGTACAGCCCCACCGTGGGCCGTGACGGGGTCAGCCTTGGGAGGCCACCCGAACGGGAGTGCCTGGTCAGGTGAACGGCATGCGAACAGCCGCGCGCCGTTTCGCGAATCCCCTGTCTCTACTGGGGATTCTGGTTCACACCGGCCAGGGGATGCTCGATTGTCGCGCCTGCTTGACACGCTCAGGACGCCTGGCGTTCATGTTTCCGTGCGACCTTCCACCCCGTGGGCGGCTGGGTGGTGGCGTCGGACCGGGTGTCGCGGATCGTGCTGCCCGCCGCCTACCGCGCCGGGAGCCAGGTGTCCCCGGGGGCGCACCGGGTGCCGGAGAAGTGGGGCCACGCGGTCGACCAGGGCGCCGAGCGGACGCTGTGCGGCCAGCCGGTGCGCGGCCTCTTCCGCTTCGACACGATGCTCTTCGAGCACCTGGGGCATCACCTGCGCTGCCCCGTGTGTGACGACGTGGCCGACCATCCGCACGCGGGGGCTCTGTCAGGTCACCGGCGCCAACCGGCCGGCCGCCGCGGCAACGCGCTCGTCGGTGGCGGTCAGGGCGACCCGGACATGGCGTCTCCCGGAGGGGCCGTAGAAGGTGCCGGGAGCGACGAGGAGCCCCAGGGCGGCGAGATCGGCGACGGTCTCCCAGCAGTCCTGGCCGCGGGTGGCCCAGAGGTAGAGGGAGGCCTCGGAGTGGTCGATCCGGAAGCCCGCGGACTCGAGCGCTGACCGCAGCGTCGTACGTCGTGCCGCGTAGCGCGCGTGCTGCTCCTGCGCGTGCGTGTCATCGGCGAGGGCAGCCGCCATGGCCACCTGTTGGGGACCGGGTTGCATGAGGCCGAGGTTCTTGCGGACCGCCAGCAGCTCGGCGACCAGGTCAGGATCGCCCGCGACGAAGCCGCAGCGGTAGCCGGCCAGGTTGGACCGCTTCGAGAGGGAGTGGACGGCGAGGATGCCGTGGTGGCTGCCGCCGCAGATGTCGGGGTGCAGCACCGAGACCGGCTCGGCCTCCCACGCACACTCCAGATAGCACTCATCGCTGACCAGGACCGTGCCGCGCTCGCGGCACCACTCGACGACCTTGCGCAGGTGAGCCGCCGGCAGCACGCGGCCGGTCGGGTTCGACGGGGAGTTGAGCCAGAGCAGAGCGGGGCGCTCGGGACCGAGGCTGGTCAACGACTCCACGCCCTGGGCCTCCGCCCCGGCCAGCGCGGCACCCACGGCGTACGTCGGGTAGGCCAGCTCGGGGTGGACCACCAGGTCGCCCGGCCCGAGGCCCAGCTGCGTCGGCAGGGCGGCGACCAGCTCCTTGGTCCCGATCACCGGCAGCACGCCGTCGACGCCGAGCCCGGTCACGCCGTGCCGGCGGGCCAGCCAGTCGACGGCGGCCTGCCGGGTCTCGAGCCGGCCGATGGTCGTGGGGTAGCCCGGCGAGTCGGACGCCGACTCCAGGGCACGACGTACGACGTCAGGGGTCGGGTCGACGGGAGTGCCCACCGACAGGTCGACGATGCCGTCGGGATGGGCGCGCGCCTGGTCGGCGTACGCCGTGAGCTGGTCCCAGGGGAAGTCCGGGAGCCGATGGGAGACGACGCCGACGTGGTCTCGACGAGCTCGAGCGACGTCGGGAGAGGTCACTCGTCGTGCTCTTGGGGCGGGAGCGCCGCGACCAGCTCGTGGTCGTGGTCGATCTCGCCGAGCTTGGCCGCGCCGCCGGGCGAGCCGAGCTGGTCGAAGAAGTGGACGTTGGCGTCGTAGTAGCCCTTCCACTCCTCCGGGGTGTCGTCCTCGTAGAAGATGGCCTCGACCGGACAGACCGGTTCGCACGCACCGCAGTCGACGCATTCATCCGGGTGGATGTACAGCATCCGCTTGCCCTCGTAGATGCAGTCGACCGGACACTCGTCGACGCAGGCGCGGTCCTTGAGATCGACGCACGGCTGGGCGATGACGTAGGTCACCTGGTCCTCCTGACGGACACGTTTGAACGGTTGACGTGCAGCCTAGTATCCCTCCGTGCCCGAGCCCGGAACCGCCCACGGCCTGGGCCCCCATGTCGTCGGCCAGCGGGTCGTCGTACGCCGGGTGGTGCGGGGCGAGACAGGTCCGTCGGGTGGTCCCGCGATGACCGACGTGATCGGGGTCTGCACCTCGTGGCGGGACGGGGTCTGCACGGTCCAACCGGAGTCGGGCCCGGCCGTGACGATCCCGGTCGCCGACATCGTGACCGGCAAGCCGGTGCCGCCGCGGGCGTCGGTGCGTCAGCGGGTCCCGGCCCGCGACGCGGAACGGCACTCGCTGCCGATGTGGCCGCACGTCGAGCGGGTCCCGCTCGGGGAGTGGGAGCTGCGGACCGACCCGGCGCCGGTCGGCCGGCTGCTGAAGCGCGCCAACTCGTGCCTCGCCTTCGGTGATCCCGGGCTTCCGCTGCCGCTGGCCGCGGAGGCGGTCCGCGACTTCTATGCGGCCCGGGGCCGCGATGCGCTGGCCCAGGTGGAGCAGGGGTCCGCGGAGGAGTCGGCGTTCGCCGGGCTGGGCTGGACGGCCGTCCCCGGCGGCGACGCGCACTTCCTGCTGACGTCGGTGGCGCACGCCTCGCGGCTGGCGGGTTCGGACCTCGACGTCGAGGTCTCGGAGGATGGCCCCCGGGTCCGGGTGGTACGCCGGGTGGCGGGACAGGTGGTCGGGTCGGGCCTGGCGGCGCTCGACGGCGACTGGCTCGGGGTCCACGGGCTGGAGGTCGAGCCGGAACACCGTGGCCGGGGACACGCGACGGCCATGATGGCGGCCTTGCTCGAGTGGGGCGCCGAGCAGGGCGGGTCCACGGTGTGGCTGCACGTCGAGACCGACAACGAGCCGGCCCTGGCGCTGTACGGCGGCCTCGGGTTCCGGATCCATCACTCGAACCGCTACCTGCGGGCTCCGTCGTGACCGTCTCGGTGTCGGTCCGCGACGCCGAGATGCAGGCACTCACGCTGTGGGTCGACCCTTCCTGCCGGGCGCTCGGTGAGTGGGTGCTGCGGACGGTGGCCGAGGCGCCGGGGCTGCGGCTGCCGCGGACCAACTCGTGCCTGGCGATCGGCGATCCGGGGCTGCCCCTGCGCGCGGCTGTCGATTCGGTGGCCTCGTTCTACGGCTCGCTCGGACGCACACCGATGGCGCGGGTCGAGGCGGGGTCGGAGATCGAGCGGGCGTTCCGCGGGGCAGGCTGGGCCGGCGTACTCACGGAGAGGGCGTCGTTCCACCTCGCCCCCCTCGACGAGGCCCTGGCCCGCTGTGGTTCGGCCGGCGCGGTGGTGAGCAGCGTCGACGGCACCCGCGCGCTGTCCGTCCTGAGCGTGGAAGGCGCCGAGGTCGGGCGCGTGCGGGGCGAGCTCAACGGCGGGTGGCTCGGGGTCCACGGCCTGCAGGTCGCGGAGCAGCACCGACGCCGCGGCCACGCCCGGGCGCTGATGGCGGGACTGCTCGAGGCCGGCGCCTCGGCCGGAGCGGGCACCGCGTGGCTCGAGGTGGCCGACGACAACGACCCGGCGCTCAGGCTCTACGCCGGCCTCGGCTTCCGGCACCACCACTCATGCCGCTACCTGATGGCAGCCACGTCGGCCTGAGGTCCGGTTGTCCGTCGAAGGTCAGACGAGGACCTCGCTCCGCGACACCGCCTGAGCGCGGTCGCGGGCGGTCAGCAGCTCGTCGAGGCGGCGATGCACCTGGTCGTACTCCTCGCCGCTCTCGGCCGCATCGATACGGCCGGCGATGGCGCGGATGGTGGCCTCGATGGCGGCGACCTCGCCCGGGATGCGGCGCGTGATCAACAGCTCCAAGACCTGGTGCCGGGTCATCGACATCCCCTCCTTCCTGGACGTCTACCCACCTGCGACCCATCTCAATCCTCGTGCCGATACCGGACGTGACTCGTCCTCATGCGTGGGTACGGTGCCGGCATGGCCATCGCACGTTTCCCGAGCCTCGTCCTCGACTGTCCCGATCCCGTCGCCCTCGCCGCCTTCTACGGCACGATGCTGGACTGGAAGGTGGAGAGCTCCCCCGACTGGGCCGACGTCCGCGCCGAGTACGGGCACTGCCTCTCCTTCCAGCGCGTCGACTCCTACACCCCGCCCGACTGGCCGGGCCAGGACGTGCCCCAGCAGATGCACCTCGACGTCATCGTCGACGACCTCGACGCCGGCGAGCAGGCGGTCATCGCCCTCGGTGCGACCAAGCACGACCACCAGCCGGGCACGCGGTTCCGGGTCTTCCTCGACCCCGCCGGCCACCCCTTCTGCCTCTGCCTCGACTGAGGATGGCGGCCGGCCACAGCATGGGGACGCCCTACGACGTCAGCGCGACGCCTTGCGGTGAGCCCTGACCACGAGATCGTGCATGGTCAGCTCCGTCACACCACGCGTCACCTGCCTGGTGCGCGTCTCCGCGACGTCGACCTCCCACACATCGGTGCTCAGGGCCGAGACGACGTCGTCGGCTCCGATCGCTGCGTCCTCCGGGGCGTGGGCCGCGGAATGAGTGTCGGCGTGATCGTGGCCGGCGACGAACAGCGTGCCGCCGGGCGCAACCGAGTCCGCCAGGCGGGCCACGAACGCGGCGAAGGGCTCGTCCGGGTGGACGTACTGGCTGACGACGAGGTCGAACTGGCGCGGTCGCCGCCACTCGGTGAGGTCGGCCACGACCCAGGAGAGACGCCCCACGACCTCGGGTGCCTCCTCCGTCGCGAGCCGTTGGGCATGACCGACGACGGTCGGTGAGACGTCCAGCGCCGTCACCTCCCACCCCTGCCGGGCGAGCCAGACGGCATCGGCCCCGGTGCCGCAGCCCGCGTCGAGCGCCGTTCCGACGGGCAGGTCGACCAGCTCGCTCACCAGGTGTGGGCTCGGCTCGCTCCCTCCGGGCTCTGTTCCCTGGTAGTGCTGCTCCCACCACTGCGAACCGAAGGCGTGATCGTCGTGCGGGGGCCGATCGCTGTTCGACATCAGCGAAGCCCTCCTCCTCGTCGGCTCGGCGTACGTCGGGCTGCAACCTTCTCAGTCTCCTTCACTGTGGTTTCGAGACGCTCGCTGGCGCTCGCTCCTCAACCACCGGAGTCACCGCATTCGGCGCGTCGGTGGCGGACCGCGACCTCGGTGGTTGAGGAGCGAGCCCCTGGGCGAGCGTCTCGAAACCACCGGTTGTCCGGGCGGTGCGGATATCGAGTTGGCGGTCCGGCGGCTCGTCCGTAGGATTTCGGGTGGCGACCGCGGGGTGTGACGAACCCCCTCCGATCCGGGAGAGCAGCGGGAGTCCGTGCGTACGACGAGACTGCGGCCCCGACCGGAAGGCACGGGGACTGAGGCCGGGCTGACCCGGCGAAGGTGTGGTGGCACCGCGACCTTGCCCCCGCCCACACCTCCAGGGCCTGGAAGCTATGGAGGTCCCATGAGACGCACCCTCACATCCGAGCTCCCCGGGGCGACCCCGGGCGAGCAGGTCCGGCTCGACGGCTGGGTCCATCGCCGGCGCGAGCTGGCGAAGATCACCTTCCTGGTCGTCCGCGACCGCAGCGGTCTGGCCCAGGTCGTCCTGCCCGCCGGTACGCCGGTCCCGCCGGAGGAGACGCCGGTCACCGTGACCGGTACAGCAACCCCGAACGAGCAGGCACCCGGCGGCGTCGAGGTGACCGACGCGACGGTGACCGCACTCGGCGAACCGGCCGACACCCCGGCCGTGGAGCTCTGGCGTCCTTCCCTCAGCGCCGGACTGCCCACCCTGCTCGACCACGCCGCCACGACCTGGCGGCACCCGGCACAGAGGGCGAAATGGGAGCTGGCCGCTGCCAGTTTGCGCGGCTTCCGCCAGACCCTCGACGCCGACGGCTTCACCGAGGTGCACTCCCCCAAGCTGGTCGAGTCCGCGACCGAGAGCGGCGCCAACGTCTTCACCGTCGACTACTTCGGGCGGCCGGCGTACCTCGCCCAGAGCCCGCAGTTCTACAAGCAGCAGCTGGTCGGCGTCTTCGAGCGGGTCTACGAGGTCGGGCCGGTCTTCCGCGCCGAGCCCCACGACACCGTGCGCCATCTGGCGGAGTACGTGTCGCTCGACGTCGAGCTCGCCTTCATCGAGGACCACCGGGAGGTGATCGCCTGCCTGCGCGACGTGATCGCCGGCATGGTCGACGGTGTCGGGGAGTACGCCGCGCCCGCCGTCGAGCGACTCGGGCTCGACCTGCCGGAGGTTCCCGCCGAGTTCCCGATCCTGCACTTCCGGGACGCGCTCGAGATCGCCGGGGCGCCTGCCGACGAGCCCGACCTCAGCCCCGCCCACGAGCGCGCCCTGGGTGAGTGGGGCCGGGCCGAGCACGGCTCCGACTTCGTCGTCGTCGAGGGCTACCCGACCGCCGACCGCGCCTTCTACACCCACCACGACCCCGAGGACCCGCACTGGTCGCGCGGCTTCGACCTGATCTTCCGCGGCATCGAGCTGGTCAGTGGCGCCCAGCGTCTGCACCGGTACGCCGACTACGTGGCCACCCTCGAGGAGCGGGGCTACCCGTACGAGCCCTACGCGTCGTACGTCGAGGCGTTCCGGCGGGGCATCCCGCCGCACGGTGGCTTCGCGATCGGGCTGGAGCGCTGGGTCGGACGGCTGGTCGAGGCACCCAACATCCGCGAGGTCACGCTCTTCCCCCGCGACCTGCATCGGTTGGCGCCGTAGGCCCGGCCGACGCAGGATGGGGCGATGGCCTCCTACGACGTGAACGCCGATGCCGTCGCCCACTGCCGCGCTCTGATCGAGAAGAAGCAATACGTCCTCGACAGCGACTGGGGCAACGTCCAGCCCAACGCCGACGCACAGAACGCCTTCCTCGAGCGCCACTCGTGGGAGGAGTACGCCGCGTGGCACCTCGGGCTCACCGAGGGCGCCACCGACGAGACGAAAGCGCGCTACGCCTTCGTCTACGGGGACCTGCGCCGCGTGCACCGGACGGCGCTCATCGCCTGCGTCTACCGCGCCTCGGAGTGGCGTCACAAGGAGGTCGAGCTCGCCGCGCACGACCTGCTGCAGCTGCTCGACCAGACGTCGGGCTGACGCTGGCCCGCTCAGTGCCGGTGCGGGCGACAGACGACGGCGGCCACCGGCGAGTAGTGCACGTCGTACGACGAGCTGTGGTCGGCGTCGCCCGAGCCGGAGTGCGCGAAGGTGCGGGTGACGGTGACGTCGAAGCCGGCGTGGCCGGCCCGCTCGTGGCACCCCTTGCCGCGGTGCACGACGCGACCGGACGGGACCACGTTGTCGGGAGTGCTGTGGCTCGAGGTGACGGTCCACCGTGGCGTCGACCAGAGGCTGACGGTGAGCGAGCCGCCGTGCGACGCGGTCGGCGGCACGGTCGCCACCGAGACCAGCACGCCGTACGACGTGGTGTCGGTGAAGGCGAGGTCCTGACCGTCGCCCAGGGTCGCGTCGCGCCCCATCGGGTAGGCGCCTGTGTAGACCGGCAGGTTCGCGTGGGAGCCGAGCTGCAGTCCGCCGAGCCAGGCGGCGTTGAAGGTCGCGGTCGCGAGCCGGGTCGCCGCCTGGTCACCAGGGACGTCGCGGCCGAGCCGGGACCGGAGCGACAGGGTGTCGCCGGGCTTGACCACCGCCCCGTCGAGCCGGGCGGCGGCGGACACCACGTCGTCCACGTGCGACCCGCGCGGCAGGTGCACGGTCGCCGACGAGATCTGGTGGGTGATGCCGAGCCCGCGCGCATCGGCGTCGGTGAACGAGGCAGCCTCGTGGCTCGCCCGCACCCGGGCCGTCCGGCCGGGCGCGCTGATCGCGTCGACGAGCGCCGTCGCCAGGTCCCCTGGGGCGAACACCATGCCGGCGCGGGCCTTCACCAGATGCGGCCTGCCGTTGACCAGCGCCACCGTCGCGTCCTGCGGGGCGTCGGCGGGTCGCCGGCCCAGCCGGTCGGTCACCACCGCCGCCAGCGCCTGGGCCCGGACTGTCGGCTGGAGCCGCTGCCCCACCCTCTGGGCACCGAGCAGATTCCCGTACGACGAGGGCTGCAGCCGCACCGTGTCCTGTCCGAGACGCAGGGTCACCGCGGAGGCCATCGCCGGGTTGGCGAAGCCCGCGACGAAGCGATGCACCGCTGCGGTGTCGATGGCGGGCGCCGTCGCCACCAGCGGTAGCTGCACCCGCGGATCGTCGCTGAGGTACGCGTCGAGGAAGGCGGCAGCGGCGCCCCTCAGGTCGACCTCGAGGCCGTCCTGCGGCGGGGTGACGATGAAGCCGTCGCGGTGGAAGGTCACCACGCCGTCGGTCGGTGTGCTGCCGTCGGACCCGTCGAGGCGGTTGATCAGGGTGGCCAGGCGCGACTGGTCGAGCTGCTTGACGGGGTCGAGCTTGGCGCCACCGGTGTAGTAGGCCCACAGCCGCTCCGGCGACCAGCTCCGTGCGGCCCCGGCCGCGTGCACCGAGGCGGTGTAGTCGACGTCGAGACCGACCTGCTGGGGACGCACGCGCATCGTGCGGCCGTTGAGGACGACCGTGAACGGCGTACGCGCCCGACCGTCGAGCCCGTCCCTGAGCACTGCCGCAGCCGCGACCGGGTGATGGCCCCCGATGTCGACGCCGCCGACGCTGGTGCCGACCGGGACCTTGTCGCTGGCCGCGAGGTACGCCGCTGCGTAGCAGCCGCCGACGAGCAGGGCGAGCCCGACGATGAGCAGCACGACGACCCGACCGCCCTCGCTCTCGGGGTCCGGTCGGTGGTCTCGCCGGGTCGAGGACGCCACGGGCGAAATGGTAGGACCGAACCGGTTGCCGCGTGGGCTGCACGCGCCGATCGGCTCCGCGTCTCACAGACCGGCGAACAGATCCGTCTCGAGGCCGTCCGGGCCCACGTCGGCCGGGTGGCCCTTCGCGATCCGGAAGAACTCCGTGCCCCACGCCCGGTTCCCCACGTTGTTGGACAAGGCGAAGAACGGCCCGTCGACGGTGACCTGGGTGCGATGCGCGCGGAGGGCGTCGAGCTTCTTCTCGATGTAGCCGTTGCCGTCGACCGCGGCAGCGATGGCCGCGTCGGGGGTGGTCATCGGCAGCGGACCGTCCGGGTCCATGCCCTCGAACGACGTGGTGTCACCGGCCGCGCGGAGGGCTCGGAGGCTCTCGCGCATCCGGCTCTCCGACATCGCGCTCCAGTAGATCTTGGCGATCTCCCAGGGCTCGCCGAGGTCGCGACGGTACGACGGGACGGCGGCCAGCTGCGCGGCGTACATCGCGACGCGGTGGGCCTGGATGTGGTCGGGGTGGCCGTACATCCCGAACTGGTCGTAGGTGACCAGCACCTGGGGCCGCACCTCGCGGATCACCTCCACGAGGAGGTTCGCGGCCGCCGTGAGGTCGGCGTGCCAGAACGCGTTCTCCGGCACGTGGCGGCCGGGGATCGCGTACCCGTCCTCGTGCCACTCCATCCCGGAGTCGCGGAAGTGGCCGAAGCCGCCGAGGAAGCGGTGGTCGGTGACGCCCAGGATCCGCATCGCCTCGTCGAGCTCGCCCCGCCGGTGCTCGGCGAGCTTGTCGTCGCGGTCGGCAGCGAGGTGCTCGAGCTCGGGCACGAGGATCTCGCCCATCTCTCCCCCGGTACAGGTGATCAGCGTGACGCCACGTCCCTCCGCGACGTACTTCGCCATGGTCGCGCCGGTGCCGATCGTCTCGTCGTCGGGGTGGGCGTGGACCAGCAGCAGCCGCTGGGCGGGAGAGTCGCTCATGCCTCCGACCCTAGGAGACGCCTCCCAAGAGCGTCCGCAGGGTCGGCAGCCGCGCCCGCAGGTCGGCGATCGCCCGCTCCGTGCGTCCCGGTTCGCCCATGGCAGCCTGGGCCGATCCCGCTTCGTCGCCGGCGGAGATCCAGGCGGCGATGCCCGCCACGCCGACCTCCTTGAGCGGGGTGACCGCGTTCAGGATCTCGGTGGCCGACGGACCGCCGTACGCCTCGGCGACGAGTCGCAGTCGCGAGGCGACGAGGTCGTCGGGGACGGGACGGTAGAGCGGCACCGCGGTCCAGGCGAGGTGCGCGAGCTCGAACAGGCGAGTCGAGGGGCCGGCCAGGTCCCAGTCGAAGACGCCGGTGAGCCGGTCCCCGACGAAGCAGACGTTGTACGGAGCGAGATCGTTGTGGGCGATCAGGTCAGCGCCGGGCACGTCGAAGAACCGCCAGGGACCGGGGTGGTGGAAGCCCTCGAGCGCGTCGTGCAGCAGGCGGGCCCAGGCGGCCATCTCCTGGAGCTGGGCGTCATTGGGCAGCTCGCGATCGACGTCGATGATCCGACCGGGCAGGTAGTCGAGGATCTCCCGCCCGCGCGCGTCGTACCCGTGGACGCGCGGGACCGCCCGCAGCCCTCGCTCCCCGAGGTGCTGCAGCAGCGCGTGCACCGCCGGGGTCCAGGGCCCCGTCGGGCGGCGGACGGTGTCTGCGACGCGCACCGCGCCGCCGACGTTGCCGCCCTCCAGCACCTCGCCGTCGAGGAGCCGGTCGCGCAGTGCGGCGACGAAGGGGCGGTCCGGCTCGAGCCAGTCGACCTCGGCGAGGCCCTCCGGGGTGAGCCAGCGCAGCTCGTCGTGGTCGTCACCCGGCCGTGGTTCGGCGTCGAGCAGCCGGCACATCGCGACCCGGAGCAGGTGGGTGGTCCCGATCGGCTGGTCACCCTCGAGCCAGTCGTCGACCGCGATCGCGCAGCCGAGCTCCTCGCGGACCTCGCGGACCAGCGCGTCACCCGGCGACTCTCCGATCTCGACCTTGCCGCCCGGGAGCTCCCACCGGCCGGCGACGGCGGGAGGAGTCGTACGCCGGGCCGCGAGGAGGCAACCGCGGCGCACGACCGCCGCGCCGACGACGAGCGTCGGGGCGTCGGTCACGGAGCGAGCGTCGTGGACGCGGCTGGCGCGCGCGGGGCCTTCGCCGTGGCGGCCGGTACCGGCAGGGTGCCGGTGTCGAGCAGGGGTACGCCGAGCTGCCGCACGTAGAGCGCCAGCCAGGCCGAGGCCAGGCTCTGTGCGGCGTACTCCTCGCGGCCGGGGTAGGTGTCCTGCTTGGCGGCGACGACGGGGTCGACCGAGTAGGTGCGGCCGTCGTCGGTGCCGCTCGCCGCGATGAGGGCGCGTTGTCCGCGCTCGTGCTGGGCCAAGGCCGCGGATGCGGGCCAGCCGGTGGCGCCGAGGTACTTCCCGTAGACCATCGCATGGGCGTCGAGACTGACGAAGTGGGCCCGGCGGACCAGACCCCAGTCGTCACCCTGCGGGTAGTAGACGATGTTGGTGCCGGGCACGTAGCTCGTCCCGCCAGGCGCGACGAACGTGGCGCCGGGCGGGCCGGCCGGGCTCGGGGCACCGGCCTGGAAGCTGCGGATGCTCAGGGCGGAGTAGACGAGCCCGCCGTCGTGGAAGATCGCCGCCGGCACCCTTTGCCGGGCCAGCCGGTCGAAGTCCGCGGCTTGCCAGAGCAGCTGGACGTTCGCGGCGTAGTCGGGGTGGATCCGCTGGTGGTTCTCGACGGTTCCGTCGGGGTAGGCGTTGTAGCCCTGCAGCCGGGTCGCCAGCGGCACCCCGTTGACCGTGGTCGACGACGTCACGTCGGACTGCACGGAGTACGCCGCCACCGCGAGCTCGGCGGCCTTCGCCCGCCAGAGTGACGCGTGCGGTGC
Organism: uncultured Actinomycetota bacterium; assembly: GCA_963833775.1. Classification (GTDB taxonomy): domain Bacteria; phylum Actinomycetota; class Actinomycetes; order Propionibacteriales; family Nocardioidaceae; genus Nocardioides. The sequence goes on from CAWHZH010000015.1 coordinate 1,119,887, forward strand.
GGACGGCATCATCGCCGCCGCGAGCGACAGGAGACCGGCGTTCCAGGCACACTCCTCGGCCTTCGTGTCGCCGGGCGTGACGACCGTGCCGTCGGGAAGGGCCCAGTACGGAACGGCGAGCTGGGTCTGCCGGTCGGCCTCGGCGACGACCATCGCGACCACGTCGGAGCGGGTGTCGGGCGTGAGCCGGTCCCACATCAACCAGGCGGCAGCACCCGTGAGCATCGCCCAGTGCGCCGTCTCCCAGCCCAGGCCCCAGCCGCCGGGAGTCACGGCGGCGTGCTGACAGGCGATCGACCGCACCAGCTGCTTGATGTACCCCGTGGCCCGGCCGGGGGTCCGGCCCACCACCGCGGGGTCGTACGCCCCGGTCCGCAGGCCGACGGCCACGGTGAGAGCCGACATCGCGGGAAGCCGGATGGCGAGCTCGTCGTTCCGGACGCCGAGGAGACCGAGGAAGGAATGGAGGCGGGTGGACCGCCAGAGGTCGTGGTACCGGGTGCCGAGGAGATAGCGCTCCGACTGCTCCAGCGAGGCGCGCACCCGGCGGGTGGTGCGGTCGCGCGTGGACGTGACGCCGCGGTCGAGCAGCGGGCTCGGCACCACCCAGCTCGCGTCGCCGCGGGTGGTCGAGGGGAACCGGGTCGGGCAGGTCGCGCCGTCGGAGGACACCGGCACCTGCCAGCTGAGCGGCGCGTCGCCGTTCGTGCGCTCGAGCGTCGAGGTGACGGCCGCCCGCGGCCGGACCGTGGTGTTGCTCAGGTACCAGGTGCTGCCGCGCACGACTCCGATGCCGTCGGTGCCGTCGCCGTCCCAGTCCCCGACGACGGGTACGTCACCGGGACTGCCGAACGACGCGGATCGCGCGGCGGCCAGGTCGTCGGCGGAGGGGGCCAGCAGCCATTGCCGGCCGTCCACCATGCCGAGCCCGGTGATCCCGTCGCCGTCCCAGTCGCCGGTCACGGGGACCCCGCCCGGGTCACCGAAGGTGAGGTCCCGCCAGACGAACGGAACGGAGCCGTCGCGCACGGGTCCCAGGGTCAGCAGCCACTCGGTGCCACGGACGACCCCGAGGTCGGTGACGCCGTCGCCGTTCCAGTCGCCGGTGACCGGACGGTCGCCGGCCTGGCCGAAGGTCACCGTCGGACCGTTCGCGGTCGTGCGGACCACCTGGTTCGAGAACTGCCAGGTGCCGTGGTCGAAGGTCGCCGGTGTCTCGGCGCCGTCACCGTTCCAGTCACCCAGCAGGCGCGTGCTCCCCGCCGTGAGCGGCGGGAGTCGGTAGGTCACCAGGTCGCCGTCGGGCACGCGGGCCTCGAGGCGCCGGGCGCCGGCGTACGCCGGGATGTCGACGGTGAGGGGACTGGTACGCCGTGCGGTGCCGGCCGGGTCGGGTGTCCCGGCTGCGCTCGCGGGCAGGGACACGACGGGCAGGACAGCCGCCGCGAGGACACAGGCGAGCCCGTATCTCGTCGTCCGTGGCCCCCGACCGGCCATCTCGCGTGCCCCCTGCTGCTCCTGGCCCTGGCGAACGGACCGCTGGAAGCGTAACGCCAAAGTATGGGAGGACTTCGGTGAACAGGCCGAATCGGGACGCGGCTGCTCATGGTCGCCCCTGCGAGCGGAGTGAGCCCGTCCTGCGGCACGATGAGGGCGTGACGAACCGGCAGCCGCGATGGGTCTACGACGAGGGCGACGAGCCAGACCCGCGATTCACCCTCGCCAACGAGAGGACCTTCCTGGCCTGGGTCCGGACGTCGCTGGCGATGCTGGCCGGCGGCGTCGCGCTCCATGCGCTCACCACGCCCGGCCCGGACCACCTCCGGACGATTCTCGCCGTGGGTCTGATCGTGCTCGGAGCGGTGGTCGGCGCAGGGTCGTTCGTGCGCTGGGCTCGGGTGGAGCGGGCGATGCGACGGCACGAGCCCCTGCCGCCGTTCGGGCTGGGCATCGTGATGACGGTGGCGCTCGTCCTGGTCGCCGTGATGCTGGTCATCATCCTGCTCTGAGGGTCAGGCCTCGATCCAGAACACCTTGTAGGACAGCGCCGGGTGCCGGTGCGGCCGCGTGCTGCGGCCGACGACCCGATGGCCCCACGACTCGACCCCGGCGGCGAGGTCGTCGCGGTCGGTCTCCTCGTTGTGCTTGCCCACGATCAGCCGCCCACCGGGCTCGAGGAAGGTCAGCAGGTGGTCGACGTACGCCGGCCGGCTGCGGTCGGGGACGTACTCCAGCCCGGTGCGGACGTAGGTGAAGAGCCGAGGCGGACGCCAGGCAGCCGCGTTGGCGGTCCAGATCCGCTCGGCCCACTGCGGGCAGAGGTCGCGGGCCAGGTGTGCCAGGCGGGCCGAGATGTCGACGCCGAAGGGCTCGATCCGGTGGCCGTCCTCGTCGCCCCAGCGGGAGACGGACTCCATCAGCAGGCCGTTGGCGCAGCCGATGTCGAGGAAGGTGCCGGCGCGGTCGACGGCGTCCATGACCAGGCGCCGGGAGAACTCCCACGCCGCGGCGTCGCCGCTGTGGCCGGACTGCATCTGCGGCGTGGTGGCGCCGAGGTACGCCGGCTCGACGATCGCGAGGATCGCGGCGTGCCAGCCCTCCTCGTCGATCTCGCCGCTCTCGAGCGCGGCGTCGATGGCGGCCAGCTCACGCCAGCCCGCCTCCTTCGCGCGCTCGAGCTCGGGGTCGGACGAGGGGCTCACGCCCTCATCCTGCCGTGGGTCGGGTGGCTCGGGTCAGGCGGCTCGGGTCAGGCGGCGCGGTGGAGGTGCGCGAGGCGGCGGATCATGGCGCGGAGGCCGGAGTCGGCGTCACGGGGGCGGCGCAGCGGCAGCATGTCGGTGCGTCCCTCGTGGATCGCGATCATCAAGATCGCCTCCTCGTCGTACTCCGAGGCGAGGCGGTCGGCGCGGTCGAGGTCGTTGTCCCCGACGGCCATGTTGACGGACTCGACGTAGTGGTCGTGCAGAGCGTTGAGGTCGTCGGTCAGGCGGGACATCGTGGTTCCCTTCGATGGTTGTCTCTCTCTCGGGTACCAGTGTTCTCCACTTTCTTGGAACGATCCAATCCCGGGCGCTGTGATGTCGCTCTCCCGGCTCCGGACGGCCGCCGTGGCCTGCGGGTCAGGCGTCGCTCGCGCGCGGTCGTCCGCGCTTCGGCAGCGGGCCGGCGTGTCTCGGCATCCGCCCGGCCTCGGTGAGGGCGCGGCGCAGGAGGAGCTCGATCTGGGCGTTGACGCTGCGGAGCTCGTCGTTCGCCCAGCGCATCAGCGCGTCGTGCACCGCGGGGTCGACACGCAGGAGGACCTGCTTGCGGTCGCTCACGTATACAGCGATCCGGCGTTCACGACCGGTGAAGGCGGCTGGTCCCCGCAGAGGACCACGAGCAGGTTGCTCACCATGCTGGCCTTCCGCTCCTCGTCGAGCTCCACCACCTCGTGGGCGGCCAGCCGGTCGAGCGCCATCTCAACCATGCCGACCGCGCCCTCGACGATCCGGCTCCGAGCGGCGACGACGGCATCGGCCTGCTGCCGGCGCAGCATCGCCTGGGCAATCTCCGCCGCGTAGGCGAGGTGGGAGATCCGGACCTCGACGATCTCGATGCCTGCGAGCGAGACACGCTCGGCGACCTCGTGGGCCAGCTCACCAGCCACGAGGTCGGTCGAGCCGCGCAGCGACGGTCCCTCGCCGTCCGCCTCGTCGTACGGGTGGGTGGTGGCGACGTGCCGCAGGGCCGACTCTGCCTGCACCGTGACGAAGTCCTGATAGTCGTCCACGGCATACGTCGAGCGCGCCGTGTCAGCGACCTGCCAGACCACGATCGCGGCGATGTCCACGGGGTTGCCCTCCGCGTCGTTGACCTTGAGCCGGTTGGTCTCGAAGTTGCGCACCCGGAGACTGACCCGGCGCCGGACCGTGAGGGGGAGGACCCACCAGAATCCCGCGCTCCGGACGGTGCCGACGTAGCTGCCGAAGAACTGGACGACCGACGTCTGGCCCGGCGGGACCACGGCCAGCGACAGGGCGATGATCACGCCGATCACGATCGGGACCCAGGCCCAGATGGAGCTGTGCCGCAGCGCGACATTGGTGATCAGCACGCACACCGCTACCGCCCCGACCCCCCACCAGCCGGTCACCCTCAAGGCCGGGCGTTCGGCGATCTCGACGAGGGCTCCGTGTTGGCCCACGGGTCCGGGTGACGTGGCAGTGCTCATGACCGCTCCTCAATTAAAATGATATCAAATAGATAGCACTTTAGAGGCGTTCTGCCAAGGGGCAGGCATCAGCCCGAGCGGGGCCCCGCCCAGGTCCACTGCGGCAGGGGGAGTCCGTCGGGGACGTCGTCGGCCGAGTCGGGATGGGCGTCCATCAGGCCGATCCCCCAGCGGAACCAGGCGACCAGCGTCGTCCGGAGCTCCGGGTCGTCGGCGACCTCGGCGTCGTCCAGCGCGGCGACGAAGCACTCCACGGCGCGCTCGTCCATCTCGTGGTGCTCACCGTTGCCGGAGTGGAGACGCACGACGTGGCTCTGGTCGCCCATCGTCGCGGTGTACGCCGCGGGCCCACCGAGCTGCTCGCCCCAGTACGCCGCCAGCCGCTCGGTGTGGTCGGCCCGGTACCCGTGCTCGAAGGCGTGGGACACGACGGGGTCCGCCAGGACCCGCTCGTGCCAGGCGTGCGCCAGGCCCAGGACGCCGACCGCGCCGCCGACTGCGTCGTACAACGACTCGCGCACCGGCCCACTGTGGCACAGGCACGATCGACGCTGCACTCGCGACGTCACCCCTCCGTCCGGACCTACCGCCGGCTGAGGACTTCACCGGGCGTTCACCGTTCCCTCGTTCTCGCGTGGCCCGGCGCCGCTTGGCTGACGGCGACGGCGCTGTCCCCGCAGCGCGACCCCACCCGCCCACCACCGAGGAGATCACGTGAGCCACGGACCCCACGACGGCCACAGCCACAGCCACGACCACGACCACACGCACGAGCACGCGTCGGGTGACTCCGACCCGGTCTTCGACCTCGCGGTGCCCGACTCCGAGCTCGAGCCCGGACAGCTGCGCCGCCGCGGCTTCCTCCGCGGAGCCGGGCTCCTGGGTGCCGGCATCGCCACGGCGTCGGTCCTGCCGGCGGCGCCCGCGCTCGCCGACCAGGCAGTCTCCGGACACCGCAGTCGCCGGTCCCCGCGGTCGGGCTTCGCCTGGCTCGCCGGCGACCACCACATCCACACCCAGTCCAGCAACGACGCCATGTACCGCGTGGCCGACCAGGTGCAGCACGGTTCGGCGTACGGCCTGGACTGGATGGTGATCACCGATCACGGCAGCGTCGCGCACGCCAAGATCGGCGTGGACAAGGTCAACCCCGACATCGTCGCGGCCCGCGAGCTCTTCGAGGACGAGACCCTGGTGTTCCAGGGTCTGGAGTGGAACATCCCGTCCGCGGAGCACGGCACGGTGTTCGTGCACCCCGGCCGGAACGAGGTCGCGGTCCTGAAGGAGTTCGAGAACGCCTTCGACGGTGTCGTGAACAACACCACCGCCAGCACCGCGGCCAACGAGGACGCCGCCCTGCGCGGGCTGGACTTCCTCGCGGCCAGCGTCACCAAGGGCCGGGTCCGCGACGCGATGTTCTTCGCCAACCACCCCGCCCGCAAGGGCCTGGACTCACCCCACGAGATCCGCGCCTGGCGCGAGCGTCAGCCCCACATCGCACTGGGGATGGAGGGTGCCCCGGGTCACCAGGCGACCGGCATCCCCCAGCCCTTCGGTCCCGGCTCGGGCCGCGGCGCCTACGACAACTCGCCCACGGCGGACAGCTTCGCGGCGTACCCGCCGGAGAGCTACGTGACCTGGGGCGGCTACGACTGGATGACCGCCACCGTGGGAGGTCTCTGGGACAGCCTGCTGGCCGAGGGTCGGCCCTGGTGGGTCACCGCCAACTCCGACTCGCACACCGTCTACCTCGACGACTCCGCTCGTCCCGCCGGCCAGGACACGATCGACTTCTTCAACGCCAACGGCCGGTACGGCGATCCCGTCCACGGACATGCCGGCGGGAAAACGGCCAACGGCGACTTCTGGCCCGGCTACTACAGCCGCACCCACGTCGGGGCGACGGACTTCTCCTACGCCGCCGTGATGGACGGGCTGCGCGCCGGTCGGGTGTGGATCGACCACGGCGGGCTGGTCGGGTCGGTGGACGCCCGGGTCCGCAAGTCCGGATCGCGCGACCCCGGCTTCGCGCTGGGCAGCGTGGTCCGGGCCCGGCGGGGCCAGCGCCTGGAGCTGTCGATCGAGATCGAGACCACGACCTCGCCGAACTGGGCGCAGTTCGTCCCGGCGCTCGCCAAGGTGGACGTCATCCGGGGTGCCGTGACCGGACCCTCGGCCGACCGCGACTCCTTCCACACCCCGGACACCAAGGTCGTCCAGACCTACGACGTCACCGGTCGCAGCGGGACGATCAGGCTCAGCTTCGACCTCGGCAAGATCAGCGACCCGTTCTACGTGCGGGTGCGGGGCAGCGACGGCAAGCGGACGCAGACCGGGATCAACGGCGCCGGCGTCGACGCACACGGACCCGCCGTGGACGTCCTCGGACAGGCCGACCCGTGGGACGACCTGTGGTTCTACACGAACCCGATCTGGGTGCTGCCCGGATGACGTCGTCGGTCCGTGTCGTGGGTGGATGGCCGTCCACCCGCGACGCCGAGCACGGCTACCGCGAGGCGGAGGGCGTCCCCGCCGTGGGCCCGGCGTACGTCGGCACCACCTTCGGCCCGGTGCACCGCGTCGTGGTGCAGCTCGCCGACCACCTGGCGGATCTGCCCGACCGGACCAGGCTCTTCGTGTTCCCCGGGCACGAGGGGCTGGTCGGGACCGTCACGGTGCGCGAGGTCCTGCGGACCACGGCGATCGACGAGGTGCGCGGCCTGGCCGGCACGTTCCCCGCCCTCGACGACCGCCTGGACACGCAGGAGTTCGTGCGCCCGGTCGTGGAGGAGGGTCGGCTGGTGCTCGTCGTACGTCCGGGGCACCAGGCCGGGCTGGTGCCGTTCGAGCAGCCGAACCCGACACCCTGCTGCGCCGACCACACCTGATCGCGGTGCGCCGTACGGTCGGAATCCGCCCACCCGGCCGTACGGGGCGCTAGCGTTTCCTCCATGTCAGAGCAGGAAGGTCACCCGTCGTCCGGTGTCTCCGCGGCGCTGCCGGGTGAGGCGCTCGGTGACCGGCCGGGGCCGACATCGGTCCTGATGAAAGTGCTGAGCGCCGCCCTCTCCGGTGGACTGCTGGTCCTTCTGTTCGCCGTCATCGTTCCCGCTCTGGGGAGCCTTGACGGGGTGTGGGAGGCGATCACCTCGATGTCGCCGCTCACCTTCACGGTGCTGCTGGTGGCGGCGCTCGTCATCCGGGTTCTGCTGGCCGCGGCGTACCCACCGGTCATCCCCGGGCTCTCGTTCGTCCGCTCGCTGATCGCGCGCGAGTCGTCGTCGGCCGTCAGCAACGTCGTGCCGGGCCCCTCGGGCACCGCGACCCAGTACGTCGTCCTGCGCAGCTGGGGCGTCAGCACCGAGCGGTTCGCGGGGGCCACGGTCAGTGTCAGCGTGCTCACGGATGCGTTGGTGTTCGCTGCGCCCGGACTGTTCTTCGTCCTCTGGGTGGCCCTCGGCCGACCCGCCGAAGCGGGCAGCGACCACGTCTGGCTGATCGGCGGGATCGCGGTCGTGGTCGCGGCCATCACCGTGTTCCTGGTCGCCGCGGTGGCGCGCAGTGAGCGCCTGGCCGCCTGGCTCGGCCGCGTGGGCCAGCGCTGCGTCAACCCGTTGAGGCGGGCGCTCGGCAAGGGGTCGGTCACCACCTGGCCGGATCGCGCTCGCGAGCTGCGGACCTCCACGCTGAGCCTGGTCCGCGGCAACGCCAGCGTCCTCGCCGGCTGCATCGGCGGGGCGTACCTGCTCAACGGGTTCCTGCTCGTGGGCTGCCTGTGGGCGTGCGGCATCGAGGCCGAGGTGATGCCGGTGTCGCTGGGGCTCCTCCTGTACTCCATCGGCCGGTTGCTCACCATCGTCCCGATCACCCCCGGCGCCGTCGGCGTCGCCGAGGTCGTCTACACGGCGGTCTACGTGGCCGTGCTCGGCGAGCCGTCCCAGAACACCGTGGTGGCCGGGGTGCTCGTGTACCGGGCCCTGACCTGGGGCCTGCCGTTGGTGACCGGAGCCATCTCCTACGTCGCCTGGCGCATCATGCGCCATCGCGAGATCCACGAGATGGCCGAGGCCGGACCGAGCTGACGACGCACCCTCACAGGAGCGTCTGGACGTCACTGCTCAGGCTCACCAGAGCCACCCCGAACACGGCCGCGAGCAGAGCCCTGGCCGCCCACTGGGTCGTGGGCGAGCGGACGACCGCGGCAACGGCGGTGGATCTGAGCCGCAGCCACGCCGCCCACGCCACCGCGAGGACCACCACCGCCGGTAGCAAGGCGAACCCGACGATCCACAGCGCAGCCGTCAGCCCGACGACCAGTCGAAGATCCCCGGTGGCCCACCACGAGTCGGGACGCAGGAACCAATGAGCCAGCGAAGCCAGCATCGCCACGCACAGGACCGGGATCGCGACGAAGAGCGCGATCGGGAGCAGCGGAGGGTCGAGGACCGTGAAGTCCACGCCGTCGGGGCTCACCAGCAGCGCTCCGACGACGACACCGGCACCCAGCGCCATCGAGGCCACCTGGAACCACAACGGCCCGATCAGCAGGCCTCGCAGCGCGAGGTACACCAGCGACGCGAAGAGCCCCAAGAAGTACGTCGCGCCGATCAGGTTGATCGTCCCGCTGACCGTGAACTGGCCCATCACGAACCCGTCGTCGGTGAGCCTGCCGTGGTCCTCGGGGTTCTGGGCGGCCAGCAGGCCCATCGCGAGCCGACCGCCGATGCCACCCACGACGATTCCGCTGGCCACGCCGGCTGCGGTCGCCGCCGCGAAGGTCCGCAAGGCTCGCGCGCCTTCGGCGCGCCACTCCACCTTGGACGACATGACTCACCCCGGTCCCAGCACGACGATATGCCTCGGAGCCGTCGGGACCACCCGTCTCCGGACCAGCTACAGCACGGGGCGTAGGTGGGTGATCGCCCATCCGGCGACGGTGCTGGGAGTGGTCGTCAGCACGGAGCGCGGCTGTTCGGGCGTGAAACCCTCGCGCCTGCCCACGGCCATGCCGAGGACTCCCGCGACGGCGACCTCGCTCATGCCCGCGCCACGCAGGGCTGATGCCTCCTCGTCGTCGGTGATCTGCCGGGCTTCGATCGAGCGGCCCGTTGCGGCTGACAGGGCCGCCGCGGCTTCGGGCCAGGTCAGGTCCGCGGGTCCGTGGACCGCTTGGATCTGCCGGCCGGTCCAGTCGTCGCTGAGCAGGCGAACGGTCGCGACGGCGGCGATGTCGGCCGGGTCGACCCACGGCATCGGGTCCTCCAGGGGCCGCGTCGTGGTCAGTCGGCCGGCACGCAGCCCGTCGAGATCGTGGAGAAGGTTGGTCATGAAGAAGCCGCACCGCAGATGGAGCAGCGCGGCGCCCGTCTCGTCACGGGCGGTGTCCAGGCGCTCCTCGATCCGCGCCAGACCGTCGAGGAAGCCCGCTCCGTGGCGGATCTCGGCACCGATGCTGCTCAGGAACACCACCCGGGCGATCCGGTTCTGTCGCATCGCTGCGGCCAACCCTGCACCGGTGCGTTCAGCGTCGGCGTTGGGGTCGGGCAACGACCAGTCGTCGGGGTGCACCCAGAAGATCGCCTCGACGTCGCGAGTCGCCTCCGCCACGTAGCCCGCATCTCGCTGATCCCCGACGGCCAGGTCCACGTGGTCGCGCAGCTCGGTGTCGAGCCCGCCCGGGTTGCGCAGCAGCAGACGAGGACGCACGCCGGCCCGCACCAGCATGCGTACGACGTGTGAGCCGACATGGCCGGTCGGTGTCGTGACAGCGATCATCTCGGCGGTCCCCCTCGTGTCGGACGGGGCCCTGAGTCTGACATCCCCGCGCGGTCCTCGAGGCCGGCCTACCCGACGGAGTCGGGTCCAAACACGTGAGCAGGAGGTGAGGAATGGCCCGACGCCTGATCCCGGCCGACGCTCAGCGTCGGGCCGACACCGCGCACACCATGCAGACCCGTGCCGTCGGTCTGGCTTCGAGCCGTTCCTCACCGATGCGGGTCGCGCACAGCTCGCAGATCCCGTAGGTCCCCGCGTCGAGCCGCTTCAACGCGGCCTCGATCTCCTCGAGCTGGTGCTCGGCATCCCGGATCAGCGCTCCGATCTGTGCCCGCTCGAAGGCGACCGTTGCCCCCTCGGGGTCGTGCTCGTCGTCGGCGTTGGAGTCGCGGGAGGCTGCCACGACTCCGTCGAAGTCCTGGGTCAGCCTCGCCAAGCGCTCGTGCGCCTGTCGATCCTCGGCCGCGAGCCGATCACGCACCGTCACGCCGACCATCTTGACCGACCGGCCGAACGACGCGAGGGCGGTGCGAGGATGCCCGGGTGCGTCGTGCCGTGGCTCCTCTGCTCGCGGTCACGGTGGCGCTGGTGCTGGCGGACTCCGCGGTCGTGACGCTCGCCCTCCCCGACATCCTGCGGAACCTGCACACCTCGGTCTCGCAGGTGGCCTGGGTGCTCATCTCGTTCAACCTCGTGCTGGGGCTCGTCGCCGTGCCCATGGCACTGCTCTACACCCGGGCGCGGCCGCAGATCTTCAGTGCCGTCGGCATCGCGGTGTTCGCGGGCTCGTCCGCCTGGTGTGCGTCGGCGGCCTCGATCGAGGTGCTGCTCGCGGCCCGCTGCCTGCAGGCGCTGGGGGGCGCGGCGGCCCTGATCGGCTGCCTCGAGCTCCTGGTCGCGGAGTACGGCGCGCGTCGCGGCGTCGCTGCCTGGGTGACCGCCGGCGTGGTCGGCACGGCCAGCGGGCCGGTGGTGGGTGGACTCCTGACGCAGGCGTTCGCGTGGCAGGCGATCTTCGTGGTGCAGGTGCCGATGGCGGTCCTGGCGGTCCCAGCCGCGCTCGCCGTGCGCGCCGTACCCGCGGTCACACCCGACCGCCATCGTCCGGCGCTGCGCCCCAACCTCACCCTGGCCCTGCTGTCGGCCGCACTCACGGCCGCGCTGTTCCTGCTCGTCCTGCTCCTGGTCGAGGGCTGGCAGCGCTCACCGGCGGCGGCGGCTCTGGCCGTGTCCGTCGTACCGGTAGCTGCGCTGGCGGCGCGACCGCTCGCACGTCTCCTGGCACCACCCGATGAGGTCGAGGTCGCGGTGGGCTGTTTCCTCATCGCCGGCGGACTGGTCGGCCTCGCGATCCTGCCGTCTGCCGACCTCGTGTGGACGATCGCGCCGCAGGCACTCGTGGGGCTCGGGCTGGGGCTGACCATCGACCGGCTCACCGCTCAGGCGATGCAGATGCGCCTGCCTCGGGTCGAGCACGCGGGCTGGACCATCAGCGCTCGCCATGTCGGTGTGGTCGTGGGCCTGGCGCTCCTGACGCCCGTGTTCACCGCAGACCTGCGCGATGCCCAGGCGCCGGCCCAGGAAGCGATCACCTCCCTGGTGCTCGACGCTCCCCTGGCACCCCAGGACAAGATCGCGGTGGCGCGAGCCCTCGGCCACCAGCTGTCGGAGCAGCAGGGCCGGGTCCCCGACCTCCGCCCCGCCTTCGAGACGCTGGAGCTCGATCCCGGCGAGCGTCCCGCCGCGGCGAGACTCGAGCGCGAGCTCCAGACACAGCTGGAACGCGCCGCGACGCGAGCGTTCCGCGACTCGTTCCTCGTCGGCGCCGGGCTCGCGCTGTTGGCTCTCGTCACGGTGATCGCGCCCCGCAGGAGGTCCTCCTCGTGATCGACCGCCGCCCTCACCCCGGCAGCCTGCCGGCGGTTGCGCTGGTGCTCGTGGCTGCTGTGCTCGGCCTCCAGCTCGCCCACGGAGGAGCGACGAACGGACCACTCCGGCCCGCGGACCCGTGCGCCACGCGTTCGGTCACCTCGACCGCTACCGGCATCGACGGGCTCACCGAGCGACTGGTGCTGCTCGGCATCGACGGCGCCGCCTGCCGCCTGCACGTCAGTCGTGAGGAGCTCACGCTCGAGCTTGCGCAACCAGGCACCCCCACTGATGCCGAGATCGACGCCCTGCGCGCCGGCCTGCTCACGGCTGTCCAGCGGATGCAGGACGACGGCTCGCTGCCCCCCGCCTCGGAGCTCGTCGACGAAGCGCTCGACTCCACGGACCTCAACGGCTTCCTCAAGGCCGCGATCCGCGCCCTTCCGGACTCCGTGGTCGACGCCGCGCTGAAGACCGACGACGTCCTCAGCCGCACGATCGACGACCTCGATCTGCGCACCCTCCTGGCCAACGTCGACAACCCGTCGGACCTCGACGAACAGATCGACACAGCGGTCACGCAGGCCGTCAAGGACTCGCTCGCCGCTCGCCTCCGCGACCTGCTCTGAGCGTCCGCGGGGTCAGACCAGCTCGTCGATCAGGCCGGCGAAAGCGGCGAGGTAGGCATCGACGTCCTCATCGGTCGCGGCGATCGAGCAGGTCGGTCCGGCGCCGACGATGGCGTCCCAGACTCCCCGGTTCGCGAGGTAGACGCGCAGGAGCCTGCGTAGTGGAACGTCGAAGTCCGCCATCGCCTCGGTCGCCGTGCGCGGCATGGCCGGGCTGAACGAGAACCCGCTGCGCGGCCAGAACCGGTGGGTCGTCCACGCCAACCCCGAGCGAGCCACGACCTGGGCCAGGCCGTCGGCCAGCCGCGTGCCGAGCCGCTGACTGTGCGCATAGGCCTCGTCGGTCAGCACCTCACTCATGGTCGCCCGCGCGGCAGCCATCGAGACCGGGTTGCCGAAGAGTGTGCCGCCGACGGCGACCTGGGGCTTGTCGTCGTCGCGACCACCGGGCCGCTCCAGCACGGCCGCCACCTCGTCGGTCATCCCGTAGGCGCCCAACGGGATGCCCGCGGCGATCGACTTGCCGACCGTCACGAAGTCGGACGCGAGCCCCCAGAGCCGGGTGAGCCCGCCGGGGCCGACGACCTGGGTGTGCGTCTCGTCGTACGCCAGCAAGGTGCCGGTACGTCGGGTCACCTCGCGCAGCCCCGCGTGGAAGCCGTCGTCCGGCATCAACAGGCCCACGTTGTTGGTGAGCGCCGGTTCGGTGATCACCACCGCCACCTCGCGGCTCTCGAGGGCACGCTCCAGGGTCCCGAGGTCGTTGAACGGTACGACGAGGGTCCGCGTGGTGACGTCGTGCGGGAGGCCGTCCTCCTCCGGCACCAGGCGGCCGTCCTCGAGCTCGACCAGCACGTCGTCGAAGTGTCCGTGGTACTTGCCGTCGAAGAACAGCACCTTCTCGCGGCCGGTCGACGACCGGGCGATCCGGATGACCTCGGTGTTGGCGCTCGTCGCCGCCAAGGTGAACTGCCACAGCGGAAGGCCGTAGCGCCGCGCGAGCTCGCCCGCGACCCAGATCGAGTCCTCGGTCGGCAGCAGGTACTGCGATCCGAGGCTCACCTGCCGGCTCACCGCCTCGACCACGGCAGCCGGGCCGTAGCCGGTGAACATGGACATGTCGGCGATGTTGAAGTCGGCGTACACGTGCCCGTCGACGTCACGCAGGCGTGATCCGGAGGCCGACTCGATGAACAGTGGCGGGTGGTCGTACGACGTGCGCAGCCAGCTCATCGGCACGCCGTTCGGCATCACCTCCCGCGCGGAGGCCCACAGCGCCTGGCTGCGCGGGCGCATCCGCACGAAGGCGGCGTCCTCGCGCTCCTTGAGCGCAGCCACCCGCCCCGGGTCCATCCCCGATCCGCCCATGCACGGCAGCGTAGAGCACCAGGTTCGGGGCTCTACGCCAGCGGAATCGGCGCAAAGAGTCAGACGTTGAAGCGGAACTCGACCACGTCGCCGTCGTGCATGACGTAGTCCTTGCCCTCCATGCGGACCCGACCGGCCTCCTTGGCCTTCAGCATCGAGCCGGCGGTGAGGAGGTCGTCGTACGACACGATCTCGGCCTTGATGAAGCCGCGCTGGAAGTCGGTGTGGATGACGCCGGCGGCCTCGGGGGCGGTGGCCCCTTTCCTGATCGTCCAGGCCCGCGTCTCCTTGGGGCCGGCGGTGAGGTAGGTCTGCAGGCCGAGGGTGTCGAAGCCGACGCGAGCCAGCTGGTCGAGACCGGACTCCTCGATGCCCATCTCGTGGAGCATCTCGTGGGCCTCGGCGTCGTCGTCGAGCTCGACCAGCTCGGACTCGAACTTCGCGTCGAGGAAGATCGCCTCGGAGGGCGCGACGAGGTCCTGCATCTTCTTCTTGAGGTCGTCGTCGGCGAGCTCGTCCGCGTCGCAGTTGAAGACGTAGATGAACGGCTTGGCGGTCAGCAGCGACAGCTCGCGGATCAGCGTGCGGTCGATCGTCGTGTTGATCACCGGGGTCCCGGCCTCGAGCGCGGCGAGCGCCTCGCGGGCGGCGTCGAGGTTGGCGGCCGCCGCCTTGTTGCCGCGCGCCTCCTTCTCCAGCCGAGGGACCGCCTTCTCGACGGTCTGCAGGTCGGCCAGGATCAGCTCGGTCTGGATCGTGCCGAGGTCGGACTCCGGGTTCACCTCGCCATCGACGTGGGTGACGTCCTCGTCACGGAAGACGCGGGTGACCTGGCAGATCGCGGCGGACTCGCGAATGTGGGAGAGGAACTTGTTGCCCAGCCCCTCGCCCTCGGAGGCGCCGCGGACGATGCCGGCGATGTCCACGAACTCCACGGTCGCCGGCAGGATCTTGGCCGAGGCGAACAGCTCCGCCAGGGGCTGGAGGCGCTCGTCGGGGACACCGACGACGCCGACATTGGGCTCGATCGTCGCGAACGGATAGTTCGCCGCGAGTACGTCGTTCTTGGTCAGGGCGTTGAAGAGCGTGGACTTGCCCGCGTTGGGGAGACCGACGATGCCGATGGTGAGAGCCACGTTCGGCGAGTCTACGGAGAGGGAGGCAGGCCCTACGAATCCCTGGCGTCCCGCCTCAGCCGGCGCCGGCGAGCAGCTCCGCGCGGCGGGTCCAGGCGTAGCGCAGCACGGTGATCGAGAAGACCCACGTGACCGCGACGATCACCGCCTCGAAGGCTCCGCCACCGCCCTTGCCGAAGATCCCGTGCTCGACGTCGTAGAGCAGGTCCATGCACCCGAGATACAGACCGGCGGCGCCAGTGGCGATCAGCCAGAGCAGGGCGCTCGGACGCCGGCGTACCAACGTCACGAGCGCCAGCACGCAGGACGCTCCCAGCCAGAGGTCGGCGAGGGGAAAGGCGTTCTCGAAGTCGTAGTAGGCCCGCGTGTGCTCGCTGGCCAGCCAGTCGCGCTGGGTGAACCAGATCGACCAGTACGCCACGTCGAGGGCGATCGCGACCACCAGCATCACCATCACGGCGCGTCTCATGGGGAGATCCAAGCAGGCGCACATGACGACGCCCGGCTCGTTGGGGGGAGCCGGGCGTCGCCGTGTTGGGGGGTAGGGGGTCAGTCGTCGCTGCCGTGGCCACCGTGGTGGCCGCCGTCGTCGTCGCCGCCGTGGCCGCCGCCGTTGTCATCGCCGGGCTCGTTGTGCGCCGCCGTGGTCGTCGCCGGGCTCGGCGTGGTTGCCGTGGTCGTCGCCGGGCTCGGCGTGGTTGCCGTGGTCGTCACCGGGCTCGGCGTGGTTGCCGTGGTCGTCACCGGGCTCGGCGTGGTTGCCGTGGTCGTCGCCGGGCTCCGCGTGGTTGCCGTGGTCGTCGCCGGGCTCCAGCTCGCCCTGGCCGCCGTTGTCGTCACCGGGCTCCAGCTCGCCCTGGCCGCCGTTGTCGTCGCCGGGCTCCAGCTCGCCCTGGCCGCCGTTGTCGTCGCCGGGCTCGTTGGCCGCACCGCGGTGGTGCCCCGCGGGGTCGTCGGCGCCGTGGTGGCGGTGGTGGCCGGCCGGGTCGTCCGCGCCGTGGTGGCGGTGGTGACCGGCCGGGTCGTCCGCGCCGTGGCGGGAGGTGGTCTGCGTATGCGCGGCCGGCGTGTCCGAGGAGGCGGCGTTGGCCGCCCAGGCGCCGAGGCCCGAGGTGGCAACAAGGGCTCCCGCGGCGGCGAGGTAGGTGATGCGCTTCATGGTCTTCTCCTTGGGAGATGGCTTGTGGGGGACGCTTTTCGGTACGTCACTACCGTGTCGCAGCCGCGGTCCGAGAAACCATCGGACGGTGGTGCTACGACCATCGGCACCGCGTGGGCACCGCCCGCCGCGGCCCTAGGGTGGGCGGATGCGGATCGCCACCTGGAACGTCAACTCCCTCCGCTCGCGCATCGAGCGGGTCGAGGCGCTCCTGCAGCGGCACCACATCGACGTCCTGGCGCTCCAGGAGACCAAGGCGCGCGAGGACCAGCTGCCGCTGATGGG
Organism: uncultured Actinomycetota bacterium; assembly: GCA_963833775.1. Lineage (GTDB taxonomy): Bacteria > Actinomycetota > Actinomycetes > Propionibacteriales > Nocardioidaceae > Nocardioides. The sequence goes on from CAWHZH010000015.1 coordinate 1,136,324, forward strand.
CCTCCAGGCAGCGGGTTACGACGTCGCTGCCGCCGGCACCAACCAGTGGAACGGCGTCGCGATCGTCAGCCGGGTCGGGCTGGACGACGTGACCGTGGGCTTCGAGGGGATGCCGGGGTACGGCGAGCCGCTGGCGGCCGAGTCGCGGGCCATCGGCGCGACCTGCGGCGGCGTACGGATCTGGTCGCTCTACGTCCCCAACGGCCGCAAGCCCGACGACCCGCACTACGTCTACAAGCTCGACTGGCTGGCCCGGCTCCGTGAGGCGGCCGGGGCCTGGATGGGCTCGGAGACGGCCCTGGTCGGCGACTGGAACATCTGCCCGACCGACGACGACGTGTTCGACCCGGCACAGTTCAAGAACTCCACGCACGTCACGCCGCAGGAGCGCGCTGCGTTCCAGGCCTTCCTCGACGACGGGTACGCCGAGGTGACCCGCGCCTTCGCGCCCGGCTACACCTACTGGGACTACTACCGCCAGCGCTTCGAGCGCGATCGCGGCCTGAAGATCGACTTCGTGCTGGCGACACCCTCGTTGGCGCCGCGCGTCACGGGAGCGTTCATCGACCGCGAGGAGCGGGCGGGGCAGGGCGCCTCCGACCACGCGCCGGTCGTGGTCGACCTCAGCGACTGAGACCCGGGCGGGTCAGCGTGCCGGGGTCAGCACTTCGTCTGGAACGTGAGGTGGTCGACCCAGGTGGCCGTCTGCTGACTACCGGTCCCGTGGTAGGTCAGGACGACGCCGTCGGTGTGGAGGGGGAGGGCGTCGGGGTACACGCGCAGGTGCAGGAAGACGTTGTACCAACCGGTCGCGGGATCCAGGGTCGCTCCCGAGGCCGGGACCTTCTTGTTCCACTGGATGCTGCTGCCCTGGGTCAGGATCGCCGGGGCCGGCCAGCCCTCGACGACGCCGGTGCCGCCCGTCGACGCCGCCGGCGCCACCCACGACCCGGCCACCTGGACGCCGTCGGCGTAGGTGACCGCGGCGGTGTCGAGCGTCACCGGTGAGGACGCCTTGACCATGACCGGGTAGTAGACGTAGTCGACCGGGTCGGTGCCGGTGATCGCGAAGCAGGTGTGGGAGTGCCGGCCGTCGGACTTCGGGGTGAAGCCGAGCACCTCGGCGGTGCCGGAGGTCGACCCCGACGTGGGAGCCGTGGTCGGCGCGGACGTCGCCGGGCTGGTCGGCGCGCTCGACGGCACCTCCGAAGGCGAGCCCGTCTCCGACGGCTGGGGGCTGCGCGTGTGGGCCGCGGTCGGCTCGGACGAGTTGGAGCCGAAGCACCCCGAGAGGAGCAGACACGCCCCGACCGCCACCACGCCCGCGCTCCACCTGTGCCTCATGGGGCACACGGTAACCAGTGTTGTCGGTGGTCCCTGGGACCGTGGCCCTATGGACGTGATGTCGGAGCTGATGATGCTGCTCGTGGGGCTCGCGGTGGGGGCGCTCGTGGGCGTGCTCTGGGCGCGCTCCCGACCGTCGTACGTCGGTGGGCTGGGGCAGGGCATGGTCGACCAGGCCGAGGTCATGCAGGGCCTCGACCGGCTCAGTGACCAGCTGCAGGGGTTCGAGCACGCACGGGCGACCTGGCAGGGCGAGCTCCACCAGCAGGTGCTCGACATGCGCCACACCGCCGACGGGCTACGCCGCGAGACGCAGAGCCTCTCCACCGCGCTGCGGCGCCCGCAGGTCCGCGGCCGCTGGGGTGAGCTTCATCTGCGGCGCGCCGTCGAGCTCGCCGGACTCGTCGACCGCTGCGACTTCGAGGAGCAGGTCCCTCTCGCCGACGGCAGCCAACGCCCCGACCTCGTGGTCCGGCTGGCCGGCGGACGCAGCGTCGTGGTCGACGCCAAGGTGCCGCTCGACGCCTTCCTCGACGCCACGTCGAGCGACGACCCCGACCAGCGCGAGCTCCACCTGGCCCGACACGCCCGCCAGCTGCGCGGACACATCGAGCTGCTGGGCTCCAAGCGCTACTGGCGCTCGCTGCCCGAGACGCCGGAGTTCGTCGTGCTCTTCCTTCCGGCCGAGTCGTTCCTGGCGGCCGGACTCGACGCCGACGGCTCCCTCATCGAGTACGCCGCCGAGCGGGGTGTCGTGCTGGCCAGCCCGACGACGCTGATCGCCCTGCTCCGCACGGTCGCCCACGGCTGGCGCCACGAGTCCCTGGCCGACCAGGCGCGCGAGATCCACCGCGCCGGACGCGACCTCCACGAGCGCCTGCGCACCATGGGCGCCCACCTCGGGAAGCTCGGCCGCTCGCTCGACACGGCCGTCGGCGCCTACAACCAGACCGTCGGGTCGTGGGAGTCGCGGGTCCTGGTCGCGGCCCGCCGGTTCGAGGAGCTCGACGCCACCGACGACGTCCTCGAGTCACCCCCGCAGGTCGCGACGGCCGTGCGTGCCGTGGGTTCGGTGCATCCGCTGCCTCGGCGCGCCGCGGGCGACGAGGAGGTGGCCGAGCATACGGTGGGCCCGTGAGCGAAGCGAGAGCGCGCGTCGGTCTGCCACTGTGCGCGCACCGCCACACGCCGCGTGCGCCGCGGGCTCATCCGAACCGCGACGTGCGAGCGCGCGTCCGCCTCCATCGCTGCGCGGTCCGCGCGGCGGCGCGCGACCGCCGGGCGGACGGTGACGACGAGTGATCGCCGCCCGCGCCCGCGTCGGTCACCCCCCGGTCTCGCGGCCCAGTCCCGAGACCCGGCCGCGGTGGGAGGGCAACACCCGCGGCAGTGAGGTGACGGCGCTGGCCAGCGCGCTGGTGCTCACGGTGGCCGCGGCCGAGGTCGTGATGGTCGGGCACCTGCGGATGTTCTTCGACCTCTGCTTCGTGGTGGTGTGCCTCGGTGCAGCGCTGATGGTGCGCCCGCGCGACTTCTTCACGATCGGGGTGCTCCCGCCCCTGCTGATGTTCGGCACCATGGTGATCGTGGCGATCAACGGCCCCAAGGTGATCGCCACCGCTCACGACGGCGTCGTACAGGCGGTCATCACCGGGCTCGCCCACCACAGCCTCGCCCTCTTCGCCGGGTACGCCGTGTGCCTGCTCACCCTGCTCGTGCGTCAGCGCGGCCCCGCCACCGACCGGGCGCACTGACCCGGCTCACTCCTCGAAGCGGCTGACGTCGCCGGCGCCCTGTCGGACGATCTCGGGGTAGCCCTCCGACCAGTCCACGACGGTGGTCGGCTCGGCCAGCGTCTCGCCGGCCTCCACCACCACGTCGACAGCCTGGTCGAGCTCCTCCTTGATCTCCCAGCCCAGCGCCCGAGGCTCGGTCTCCCCCGGCAGGATCAGCGAGCTCGTCACCAACGGCTCGCCGAGCTCGGTGAGCAGGGCGTGGCAGACGGCATGGTCGGGGATCCGCACCCCGATCGTGCGCTTCTTCGGGTGCAGGAGCCGGCGGGGCACCTCACCGGTCGCGGGGAGGATGAACGTGTAGGGCCCGGGGGTGGCGGCGCGGATCGCCCGGAACACGCTGTTGGAGATCTGGGCGAACTGCCCGAGCTGGGCGAAGTCGGAGCACATCAGCGTGAAGTGATGCTTGTCGTCGAGGTCGCGGATGGCCAGGATCCGCTCGCGCCCCTCGCGGTTGCCCATCCGGGTTCCGAGCGCGTACCCGGAGTCCGTGGGGTAGGCGATGAGCGCGTCGTCGTCGCGCACGGCGTCCGCGACCTGCTTGATCAGCCGAGGCTGTGGGTTGTCCGGATGGACGTCGACGTAGCGGGCCACGCGCCTGAGTCTAGGGACGTTCGCAGTGTGCTCACAGGTCCGTCGCAGCGGAGCCGTAGGTGCGCGCCGTACTTCTGGGTGCATGACGTCGGATGCCTGCCCGCCAGTTCTTCCATTCGGCGCACACGCGGCCCGTGCGGATGTCACCGTGAACGGTATGACCGTCGTCGGCCTCGCAGCGTCGTGCGCATGATCTCGCGCACGGTCGTCCGCTTCCTCGCCGTGGGCGTCTGCAACACCCTCATCGACCTCGCGCTGTTCTGGGTGCTCCACGCTCCGCTCGGGATCGTGCTGGCCAACTTCGTGTCGACCTCGGCCGGGATGACCTTCAGCTTCCTGGTCAACGGCCGCCACACCTTCGGCGCCGCTCGGGTCACGCTGCGCCAGGCCGTCCTGTTCGTCGCGTCGAACGGCGCGACGATGTGGGTGCTCCAGCCGCTGCTGATCCACGCCGTGCACGACGTCGTGTCCGTACCCCTGATGGTCGCCAAGGTGATCGCGCTCGGCGGGAGCGTCGTCGCGAACTTCCTGCTCTACCGCTACGTCGTATGGCCCGACCGCGCAGCCGGCCCCGACGAAGGACGGCTCGGCGTGACCGCCGACAGGTTGAGCGAGCCCAGGGCCGAGCTCGCGAAGCCCTGACGGCGAGTCGAAAGCACCGTGACGGAGCCTCCCTGGTTTCGAGACGGTCGCAGGGCGACCTCCTCAACCAGCGGGGGTCTCGCGGCTTCGAGACGGTCGCAGGGCGACCTCCTCAACCAGCGGGGGTCCCTCAAGCGCCGGACGCCGCAGCCCGCAGGTCTCGGCGTAGCTCCGGGGGCAGCGCGAAGATGAGCGACTCCTCGGCGCTGTGCACCGCCTCGGCGTCGGGGTAGCCCCGCTCGGTCAGGTAGGAGAGGACGCCGTCCACCAGGGCCTCCGGCACGCTCGCGCCGGAGGTCACACTCACGTGGTCGACGCCCTCGAGCCAGGCCTCGTCGATCTCACTGGCGTCGTCGACGCGGTGCGCGGCCTTGGCGCCCGCCTCGAGCGCGACCTCGGCGAGCCGTACGGAGTTCGAGGAGTTCGCCGACCCGACCACGATCACCAGGTCGGCGTCGTGGGCGATCTCCTTGACCGCGAGCTGGCGGTTCTGGGTGGCGTAGCAGATGTCGTCGCTGGGCGGGTCGAGCAGGTCGGGGAATCGCTTGCGGATCGCGTCGACGGTCTCGAGCGTCTCGTCGACCGACAGCGTCGTCTGCGAGAGCCAGGCGACCTTGGCCGGGTCGCGGACCACGATCGAGTCGACGTCGGCCGGCCCCTGGACGAGCTGGATGTGCTCGGGCGCCTCGCCCGAGGTGCCCTCCACCTCCTCGTGGCCGGCGTGCCCGATCAGCAGGATGTCGTAGTCGTCGCCGGCGAACCGCTTGGCCTCGTGGTGCACCTTGGTCACCAGCGGGCAGGTCGCGTCGATCGTCTTGAGTCCCCGCTCCTTGGCCTCCGCATGGACCGTGGGCGAGACGCCGTGCGCGGAGAAGACGACGGTGGCACCCTCGGGCACCTCGTCCAGCTCCTCGACGAAGACGGCGCCGCGCGACTCGAGGTCGGAGACGACGTGCTTGTTGTGGACGATCTGCTTGCGGACGTAGACCGGCGCGCCGTACAGGTCGAGCGCCTTCTCCACGGTGATCACCGCGCGGTCGACGCCGGCGCAGTAGCCACGGGGGGCGGCGAGCCGCACGCCTTGGTCCGAAGGCACCGGCATGCCGAGGTCCACACTCATGCCGCGAGTCTAGGTGGACGCCGGGTCCGCCCCGCAGTCGGCGGGAGGGCCTACGCTCGCGGCCATGGCCCTGGAGACCTCGCTCGCGGCGCCCGCGCCCGTGCGACAGATCGCCCTGGCCATCTCGGGCTGGGTCGGCCGCCTCGGCCCGGTGTGGGTAGAGGGACAGATGGCGCAGATCAGCCGCCGTCCCGGACTCGGCACGGTGTTCATGACGATGCGAGACTCGGCCGGCGACATCTCGATCCCCGTGACCTGCGCCCGCACCCTCTTCGACAGTCTCAACCCGCCGCTGGTCGAGGGGGCCAGCGTGGTGATCCACGCCAAGCCCGACTACTACGCCAACCGCGGCACCCTCTCCCTGGTGGCTCGCGAGATCCGGATGGTCGGGCTCGGCGAGCTGCTCGCGCGGCTCGAGCGTCGCCGCCAGCTGCTGGCGGCCGAGGGGTTGTTCGACCCCGAGCTGAAGAAGCCGCTCCCCTTCCTGCCCCGGTGCGTCGGGCTGATCACGGCCCAGGGCTCCGCCGCGGAGCGCGACATCGTGGAGAACGCCCGCCGGCGGTGGCCCGGCGTCACCTTCGAGACGGCGTACGCCGCGATGCAGGGCTCCCGCGCAGCCAACGACGTGATCGACGCCCTGGCCCGGCTCGACCACCATCGCGACGTCGACGTGATCGTCGTGGCCCGCGGGGGTGGCTCCGTCGAGGACCTGCTGCCGTTCAGCGACGAGGCCCTGGTCCGTGCGGTGGCCGGCACGCGCACGCCCGTGGTGTCCGCCATCGGCCACGAGCCCGACGCGCCTCTGCTCGACCTGGTGGCCGACGTACGCGCCTCGACGCCGACCGACGCGGCCAAGCTGCTGGTCCCCGACATGGCCGAGGAGCTGCGCGGCGTCGACTGGGCCACCGAGCGGATCCGGGCGCTGGTCCGTCAGCTGGTCGACCGCGAGTCGCGAGCGCTGGCCGACCTGCGGTCGCGTCCGGTCCTGGCCGACCCCCGCACCCTGGTCGACGTGCGGGGGGCCGAGATCGCCGACCTGCGCGACCGGTCCCGGCGGGTCCTCACGCACGCGCTCGAGCGCGCCGGCGACGACATCACCCACCAACGCGCCCGCGCCCGGGCGCTGTCACCGTTGGCCACGCTCCAGCGCGGGTACGCCGTCGTCCAGGCCGCCGACGGCTCCGTCGTCTCGTCGACCGCGCAGGCCGAGGTCGGCGCCGACCTGAGCATCCGGCTGACCGACGGACGGGTTTTGGCGACGACGTCCGCGGTCGAGCCCGCACCCACCCCGGAGGAGGACCATGCCTGAGGAGAAGCTGGGCTACGAGGCCGCGCGCGCCGAGCTGATCGAGGTGGTCCGCGCGCTCGAGGCCGGTGGCACCACCCTCGAGGAGAGCCTCGCCCTGTGGGAGCGCGGCGAGAAGCTCGCCACCCTGTGCCAGGAGTGGCTCGACGGCGCGCGGAAGCGGCTCGACGCGGCCCTCGAGGAGGACTAGAGAGGCTCGTCGGTCAGCGAGCTCGCGAGGGTCTCGAGCTCCGACTGCTTCGCCGACCCGAAGACCATGAGGGTCTGGTGGTGCCACGGCGCGACCAGGGCGGTGTCGCCACCGGAGTCGGTCCAGGTGTCCCAGTGCCGGACGATGCCGCTGTCCAGGGTGACCGGCGCACCCGCAGTCGGGTTCGGGTCGACGTACGTCGTGAGCAGCTCCGCCGCTGATGCCGGCGACTGCTCGAACCCGGCGTACTCGTTCGTGGCGGTCAGCATCGAGATCCCGAGCGTGGGCGGCTTCCCCGGGGTGTAGTCGACGTTCGTGGCGTACCAGCCGCTCGGCAGGCTCGCCGGGTAGACCAGCTCGGCGCCGCTCTGCTGGGCGAACCCCACCTCGGCGCGGTAGTCCACGTGGTCCGGCTTCACCTCGGGATCGCTGCGGATGAGAGCACGGAAGACCACGAAGGCGAGGATCACGAGCACCGTCACGAGCAGCGCGCCGACCATGCCCGAGGGCGACCGCTGGTAGCGGCCGGGCTGCTCGCTCACCGACGTCCTCCCCTGGGTCACGACCCTGGCCCGCGACCGGGTCATCCTCACACCTGGACCTAGGCTGCGCGCGTGCCACCCCCCTCGGACGTCGTCGTCGTGCTCGCCCTCGGCGGCATGCTCGCCGTGGCGTTCGTGCACCCGTCGGGAGGGGTCGAGGCCCTCGTCGGCCTGGCCTGTGCCTGCATCACGCTGGCGACCGGGCTGCTGACCGCGGCCGAGGTGCGCGCATCGCTGTCGAGCCTCGCACCGGTGGTGGCCTTCCTGGTGACGATCCTCGTGGTCTCCGACGTCTGCGGCCGAGCCGGCCTCTTCGCCGCCGCCGCGCAGCGCGTCGGGCGCTGGAGCGGTGGGAAGCCGGCGCTGCTGTTCACCGGGGTCTTCGTGCTCGCGGCCGTCGTCACCGCGGTGCTGAGCCTCGATGCGACCGTCGTCCTGCTGACGCCGGTCGTGCTCGCCGCCGGCCTGACCCGCTCGGTGCCCACCGAGCCCGGCACCTACGCCTGCCTGCGGATGGCCAACTCGGCCTCGCTCCTGCTGCCGGTCTCCAACCTGACCAACCTGCTGGCGTTCCCACACCTCGACCTGACCTTCACCGGCTTCGCGATCCGGATGGCGCCGGTCCTGGGTGTGGTGCTCGTCGTCGAGTACGTCGGCCTGCGCCTGCTGTTCCGGCGCGAGCTCGCCGGCGACCCGCGGCCGGACCGGAGTGCCCAGCAACCGCTCCCGGCGTTCCCGCTGGTCATCGTCGGGCTGATGCTGGTCGGCTTCGCGGCGGTCTCGCCGTTCGGTGGCCAGCCCTGGTGGGTCTCGGCCACGGCCGCCGTCGTGCTCGGCGTCTGGGGCTACCGCAAGGGCCTGCTCGGCGTCCACGACCTGGTCCGCTCGGCCCATCCGGGCTTCGCGATCTGGGTGCTCGCCCTCGGTGTCGTCGTGGCCGGGATGTCGGTCGGCTTCCTCGGTGAGGCGGTCGCCGACCTGCTCCCCGACTCACTGTCCCTCGGAGGGATCCTGCTGATCGCAGTGATCGCCACGCTGCTGGCCAACCTGGTGACCAACCTCTCCGCCACGCTGCTGCTCGTCCCGCTGGTCGCGCCGCTCGGGACGACCGCCGTGCTGGCTTCCCTCCTCGGGCTCAACATCGGCAGCGGGCTGACCTGGACCGGGTCGCTGGCCAACCTGCTGTGGCGCCGCACCCTCACCCGGCACGACGCGGCGCCCGGCAGCGCGGCGTACCACCGGGTCTCGCTGGTCCTGACGCCCCCCGCGCTGCTGGCCGCGGCCGTGACCTTGTGGTTGACCAGCTGAACTGCCCTCGAGGATCACCCGGGTGAGGCGAGGCGGATCCCGCGCCAGGTGGGCAATACTCACCCCGTGGCGTCGTATCGGATCGCGGAGGGTCTCGAGCCCCGCGTGCGCGCCATCGTGTCCGTCCTGTCCACCCACAGTGTCGTGGAGCGCCCGTGAAGATCATCGAGAAGAACCGCCTCGTCCTCCTGCTCGCCCTGCTCGCCCTGATCCCGCTCTCCGCGTGTGGCGGCGGCAGCGACAGCACGGGCCCGGGCGGCCAGCGCAACGCGCCGAGCTCGATCACGGTGCTGGCCGACTCGACGCTGAAGGACGCGTTCACCCAGATCGGGTCGCAGTTCGAGGCTCAGAACTCCGGCAAGACCGTGAACTTCACGTTCGGCTCATCGGCCGCCCTGGCGCAACAGGCGGTCGCCGGCGACCCCGGCGACGTGCTGACGACCGCCGACCAGGCAGACATGAACAGCACCCAGAAGGTGCAGTTCGACTCACCACAGCTCTTCGCCAGCAAGGGCTCTTCGACCTACGCGATCGCGACCCTGACCCAGTCGAAGAACACCTCGCTCAGCCAGCAGTTCATCAACTTCGTCACCACCCAGCCCGGCCAGGCGATCCTCCTCAAGGACGGCTTCGGCCCGCCGTGAGCGCAGTCGGGCCCCGACCCGACCGATAGCATCGACCCATGACCGAGAGCCTGGAACCCGCGCCCGACTCGCCGGACCGCAACCTCGCCCTCGAGCTCGTCCGCGTGACCGAGGCCGCCGCCCTGGCCGCAGCGCGCTGGGTGGGCCGCGGTGACAAGGACGGCGCCGACGGCGTGGCCGTCGACGCGATGCGGACCATGATCTCCACGGTCCAGATGCGCGGCGTGGTCGTGATCGGCGAGGGGGAGAAGGACAACGCCCCGATGCTCTACAACGGGGAGGAGGTCGGCGACGGCACCGGCCCCGAGTGCGACGTCGCGGTCGACCCGATCGACGGTACGACGCTGGCCGCCAAGGGGATGAACAACGCCGTGTCGGTGCTGGCGGTCGCCCCACGCGGCTCGATGTACGACCCGTCGGCCGTGTTCTACATGGAGAAGCTGGTCACCGGCCCCCAGGCAGCCCACGTGGTCGACATCCGCAACCCGGTCGCCGAGAACATCCACGCGATCGCCAAGGCCAAGGGCTCCCACCCCGAGGACGTCACGGTGGTCATGCTCGACCGGCCCCGTCACGAGAAGCTCGCCGACGAGGTGCGGGCGACCGGCGCGCGGATCAAGTTCATCGTCGACGGTGACGTGGCCGGCGCCATCATGGCCGCGCGTCCCGACACCGGCATCGACCTCCTGCTGGGCATCGGCGGGACGCCCGAGGGGATCATCGCGGCCTGCGCGATGAAGTGCGTCGGCGGTGTGATCCAGGGCCGGCTGTGGCCGAAGGACGACGAGGAGCGGCAGCGAGCGCTCGACGCGGGGCACGACCTCGACCCCGACCACGTGCTGTCGACCGACGACCTGGTGACCGGCGACGACTGCTTCTTCGTGGCCAGCGGGATCACCGACGGCGAGCTGATGAAGGGCGTGCACTTCAGGGCCCACGGGGCGACCTCGCAGTCGCTGGTGATGCGCTCGCGCAGCGGCACGGTCCGGCTGGTCAGCAGCGAGCACCAGTTCGAGAAGCTAGACGCCTTCTCCGTGCTCTGAGCCCTCCTGCCAGCCCTGCTGCCACCCCCGCTCTGCCAGGGCCCGGCGTACGGCGCTGACCACGGTCGGGTCCACCGCCATCCCCAGGTGCGAGGAGCGCACCTCCACCGGGTGGGCGAGCGGGTCGATGCACGCCCGCCAGTCGACGATGCCGTCGCGGCGCGAGTAGACCGCGGTGAAGGCCACCTCCGGCGGCAGCGGGCGGCGGCTCTCGTCGAAGCTCGCTCGCGCGCAGTCGCCCGCGACGCACTCGAGTGCCATCAGACCGGGCACCCCGGCGCGGCTCAGCCGTACCAGCGCGTCCAGGCTGCGGGTCAACGAGGCGTGGTGGGCACCAGGCGCGAGCATCGGGCTGCCCAGCGTGACGATGCCGGAGACCAGGTCGGGACGTCGTACGGCGAGACCGCGGGCGATCATCCCACCGAGGCTGTGGCCCACGATCCGGACGCGGCGGCCCCGGCGGGCGGCGACGGCCGCGATCCGCGACTCGAGGGCGTCGGCCGCCTGGACGGTGCAGCCGACGTTGGCACGGATGTGGGAGCGGTACGTGCGGTGGCCCTGCTCGCGCAGCGCGCGGGCCATCAGGGCCAAGCTCGCGTCGCCGGCCAGGAACCCCGGCACCAGCACCACCGGGTCGAGGTCGCGGACGGCTCCCTGACCGGCGTACGGCCGGTGGTGGGCGACCTTGGCGCCCAGCCGCGACCAGGCCAATCGGCCGGCCTCGGTGACCACCCTGGCCTCGCGCAGCACCGCCGACCTGCGTGGTGCGGCGTACCCCTCCGGGAGGAGGAAGTCGGCGACGTTGAAGCTGGCCACGAGGGTCGACGGTACGACGTCCTCCCCCGTCTGTCGCGGCATTCACCATCGGATCCACGCGACTTTCCGCTCACCGGCCCGGATACGGTGGGTATGTGAGTGCCGGTTCCCCAGCCCCCGTCCCCGAGATCGTCGTGTCGCCCGAGCTGTTCGCACCGGTGTCGTCGGGGGTGGAGCTGTGCTACCAGACCTTCGGCGACCCTGACGACGAACCGCTCCTGCTGGTGATGGGGCTCGCGACCCAGATGATCTTCTGGGACCCCGATCTCTGCACGATGCTCGCCCGTCGGGGCTACTACGTGATCCGATTCGACAACCGCGACGTCGGGCGCTCCTCGCGGTCGCGGGGCCGGGTGACCCGCCGGATGCTGGTCGAGGCGTTCGCCGGGCGCCGCACCCGGGCGCCGTACTCGATGCACGACCTGGCCGACGACTCCTTCGGCCTGCTGGACCACCTCGGGATCGCGTCGGCCCACATCGTCGGCATCTCGATGGGCGGGATGATCGCGCAGACGATGGCGATCGAGCAGCCGGCCCGGGTGCGCTCGCTCACGAGCATCATGTCGACCACGGGGAAGCGCTCCGTCGGCTGGCAGCACCCGCGGCTGATGCCCGCCATGCTGCGCCCGATCAAGGCCGGCCGCGACGCGTACGCCGAGAGCAGCGTGCGGATGTGGCGGATGATCGGCTCCCCCGGCTTCCCGCGTCACGAGCAGCGCACCCGCGAGCTGGCGGGCGAGGCGTTCGACCGCGGGCTCTCGGCCAACGGCGCGCTCCGGCACATGATGGCCGTCCTGACCCAGCCCAACCGGTCGTCGGCCCTGCACGGCCTGCACCTGCCGACGCTGGTCGTGCACGGGCTCTCCGACCCGATGGTGCACGTCTCGGGAGGGCGAGCGACCGCGGCCGCGATCCCCGGCGCCGAGCTCCTGCTCGTCGACGGGATGGGCCACGACCTCCCGCCCGAGGTCTACGAGACGCTCGTCGAGGCGATCACCCGGACCGCAGCACGAGCCTGAGCCACGAGAGCCGGCCGCCGTCGGCGGCCGGCTCTCGGGCGCGTCAGTCGGAGATGCGTTCCCCGGTCTCGGTGTCGAAGACGTGGACCTGGCGCGGGTCCGTGGTCACATGGATCCGGTCTCCGGGCTTGACCGTGCCACGTGCGGTGACGCGGACGATGACCTGGGCCGGCGTCCCCTCGGCCTCGCAGGTGCCGTAGACGAACCCGTCGGCGCCGAGCTCCTCGACCACCGTCACGTCGATCGGGAGACCGCCGTCCTCGGCGGACACCTGGCGCCACGCCTCGGGCCGCACGCCGACGGTGATCTTCCCGCTCATCTTGTGCTCCGACGTCGGGTCGACCGGTACGTCGTACCGGCCGATCCGGGCCTTGCCGTCGACCGCCTGGGCCTCGATCAGGTTCATCTGGGGCGAGCCGATGAAGCCCGCGACGAACAGGTTGACCGGCTTGTCGTAGAGCTTCAGGGGGATGTCGACCTGCTGGAGCACGCCGAGCTTCATCACGGCCACGCGGTGACCCATGGTCATGGCCTCGACCTGGTCGTGGGTCACGTAGACGGTGGTGACCCCGAGGTCGGCCTGGAGCTTGGCGATGTCGGTGCGGGTCTGGACCCGCATCTTGGCGTCGAGGTTGGACAGCGGCTCGTCCATGCAGAAGACCTGCGGGTTGCGCACGATCGCGCGGCCCATCGCCACCCGCTGGCGCTGGCCACCGGAGAGAGCCTTGGGCTTGCGCTCGAGGTACTCCTCCAGCCCGAGGATCCGGGCCGCCTCGTGGACGCGCCGATCGCGCTCCGCGGTCGACACCTTGGCCATCTTGAGCGCGAAGGCCATGTTGTCCGACACGGACATGTGGGGGTAGAGCGCGTAGTTCTGGAAGACCATCGCGATGTCGCGGTCCTTGGGAGGGACGTGGGTGACGTCGCGGTCGCCGATCAGGACCCTGCCGGAGTCGACCTCCTCGAGGCCGGCGAGCATCCGCAGCGACGTGGACTTGCCGCACCCGGAGGGGCCGACGAGGACCATGAACTCCCCGTCGTTGATCTCGAGGTCGAGGCCGGGGACAGCCGGGCTGTCGGTGCCGGGATACCAGCGTTGGGCCTTCTCGAACGTGACTGTTGCCATGACGAAGCTCCTTCACCGGCAGGTACGTGCCGGACGATCCGTAGTGAAGTGACGGCGCTCACACTAGTGCCCCACCTGCCGGGCGGCCGCGGGGGTCGCCCTTCGGTACCTGTCCCTGACGCCCCCCCGAGTCCCACTGGTCACGCACGGCACAGGCGGGGTGGAGAGTCAAGGTCTTGCCACCGCCGCCGAATGGGACTAGACGTGAGGCAGTTCACTTTCGTGGAGGGAGCGCTCATGTCTGTCCTCAAGCGATCTCGGGAGGCGGCCTCCGCCGCGCCCGGGCGTCGCATCGCGGGCTCGCTCGCTGCCGTGAGTCTGGCAGCAGGAGTCCTCACCGCGTGTGGAGGCTCGGGCGGCGGCGTACCGACCTTGACCTGGTACATCAACCCCGACAGTGGCGGGCAGGCAGCGGTGGCCGCGGCGTGCACGTCCGCGAGCAAGGGCGCCTACAAGATCGTCACCCAGACGCTGCCGCAGGATGCGAACCAGCAACGGGTGCAGCTCGCCCGCAGACTGGCGGCGCACGACAACGGCATCGACCTGATGAGCATCGACCCGCCGTACACCGCCGAGATGGCGAACGCCGGGTTCCTGGCACCGATCTCCGCGGACGAGCAGAAGGTCCTGACCGACCAGTCGTTCAAGGGCGCGACCGCGGCTGCCACGTGGCAGGGCCAGGTCGTCGCCTACCCGTTCTGGTCCAACACGCAGGTGCTCTGGTACCGCAAGGGGTTCGTGGCGAAGAACGGGCCCGACATGAGCCAGCCGGTCACCTGGAAGCAGATCACCACGACCGCCGCGGACAACGGTGGGACCGTCGCGGTCCAGGCCAACAAGTACGAGGGCTACGTCGTGTGGATCAACGCGCTGATCTCGGGCGCAGGTGGCTCGATCGTCGTCGACGCCGACAAGGGAGCAGACGCCACGGTCGACGTGAACAGCAAGGCCGGCGAAGACGCCGCGGCCGTGATCAGCGACCTGGCCCACTCCAAGGCGGCGCCCCCCGACCTGACCGTCTCCCAGGAGGGCCAGGCGGGCAGCACGTTCGGGTCGCCCAGCGGAGCGTTCATGGTCAACTGGACCTACATCTGGCACAACTACGACACGACCGCCCCGGACGTCGCCAAGGACATCGGCTACGCGATGTACCCGGAGACCGTCGAGGGCGAGTCGTCCCGTCCGCCGTACGGCGGCATCGGGATCGGGGTCAGCTCCTACTCCAGCCACATCCCCGAGGCCTCGGCGGCAGCGGCCTGCATCGTCAAGCCGGAGAACCAGGGCGTGAACGCCGAGCTCACCGGCAACATGCCGGCGAGCGAGGCCGGCTACCAGGACCCGAAGCTGAAGGAGCTCTACCCACCGGCCCTGCTGGCGCTCTTCCAGAAGAGCCTCGACGCGGCTGCCCCTCGCACGGTCACGCCGTACTGGAGTGACATCTCCGGGGCGCTCCAGAGCACCTGGCACCCGCCGACAGCCGTCAACTCGCAGACCCCGGCCACGTCGTCGACGTTCATCGAGAACGTCCTCCAAGGAAAGAGCCTGCTGTGACGACCACCGCCGTCCCGGAAGGGAAGCTCGCCGCACCTCATCAGAAGCACGTCGACAGCGACCGTGCCAAGGCCGAGAACCGCCTGGGGCAACGCCTGGTCGCCCCTGCCGTGATCATGATGCTGCTGGTCACGGCGTACCCGATGTGCCGGGCGCTGTACCTCTCGCTGTTCCGCTACCGGCTGACAGCACCCGACGACAAGTCATTCGTCGGGCTGGGCAACTACGGCACGATCCTGACCGACTCGCTGTTCTGGAGAGACACCTGGAACACCGTGGTCATCATGGTGCTCACCGTGGCGGTCGAGCTGGTCATCGGCTTCGCCTTCGCGATGGTGATGCACCGGATCATCTTCGCCCGCGGGCTGATGCGGACCTCGATCCTGATCCCCTACGGCATCATCACGGTGGTCTCGGCGTTCGCCTGGCAGTTCACCTTCTCCATCAACAACGGGTGGGTGAACGCGTGGTTCTCGTGGCTGCCGGGCATCAGCGCCTCGACGAACTGGTACGGCGACCACTGGCACGCGATGTTCGCGATCATGGTCAGCGAGATCTGGAAGACCACGCCGTTCATGGCACTGCTGCTGCTGGCCGGTCTGTCGCAGATCTCGGAGGACATGATCGAGGCCGCGAAGGTGGACGGCGCCACGGCCACCCAGCGGCTGTTCAAGGTGATCCTGCCCAACATGAAGGCCGCGATCATGGTCGCCGTGCTGTTCCGAGCCCTCGACGCGTTCCGGATCTTCGACAACATCTACGTGATGACCAGAGGAGCCCAGAACACCGAGTCCTCGTCGTTCCTCACCTATCGACAATCCATCGAACAGTTCCAGCTCGGGATGGGGTCGGCGCTCTCCGTCCTGCTCTTCCTGACGGTCCTGCTGCTGGCCTACCTGATCGTGAAGACCTTCCGGGTCGACCTGGCCTCGGCGAGAGGAGAGAACTGATGAGGAAGTCCTCGATCGGCACCTGGATCGGCTTCGTGCTGATCATGATCTGGTGCCTGCTGCCGGTCGCGTGGATCGTCTCGTTGTCGTTCAAGTCCCTGGCTGAGACCACCGTGGGGAGCCCGCAGTTCCTCCCCAAGGACCCGACCACGGAGAACTACAAGGTCCTGCTGGGCATGACGCCCGACAAGAGCTCGTCGCAGGACTTCCTGGCGTCGCTGCGCAACTCGTTCGGCATCTCGATCATCGCCACCGTGCTCGCGGTCGCGATCGCCACGCTGGCGGCGTACGCCATCGCTCGCCTCGACTTCAAGGGCAAGCGTCTGGTGCTCTCGATGGCGCTCGCGATCGCGATGTTCCCGGTCGTGGCGCTGGTCGGCCCGCTGTTCGACATGTGGCGCACGCTCCACCTGTTCAACACCTGGCCCGGTCTGATCATCCCCTACATGACGTTCACGTTGCCCTTGGCGATCTGGACGCTCTCGGCGTTCTTCCGGGAGATCCCGTGGGAGATGGAACAGGCTGCCCAGGTCGACGGGGCCACCTCCTGGCAGGCGTTCCGCAAGGTGATCGTGCCGCTCGCAGCACCGGGTGTGTTCACCGCGGCGATCCTGACGTTCTTCTTCGCCTGGAACGAGTTCGTGCTCGCTCTGTCCCTGACGTCGACGACCGCCTCGCGCACCGTGCCGGCCCAGATGGCCTTCTTCGTGGGGCCGGATCCGTTCAACCCGCCGTACGCCCAACTGGCGACGGCATCCGTCATCGTCACCGTCCCCGTCGTCATCATCGTCCTGCTGTTCCAGCGCAAGATCGTCGCCGGCCTCACCTCCGGCGCAGTGAAGGGTTGATCACATGGCCGCCATCGAGATGAAGAACATCGTCAAGCAGTACGGCGACGGCTTCCCCGCCGTGAACGACATCAGCATCGACGTCGCCGACGGGGAGTTCATGATCCTCGTCGGCCCGTCGGGCTGCGGGAAGTCCACGCTGCTCCGCATGATCGTCGGTCTCGAGGACATCACCTCGGGCGACATGATGATCGGCGACCGACGCGTCAACGACCTGGCCCCACGCGACCGCAACCTCGCGATGGTGTTCCAGAACTACGCGCTCTACCCCCACCTGACCGTCTACGAGAACATCGCGTTCCCACTCCGGTTGGCCGGCGCCTCCAACGACGAGGTCGACCGGAAGGTGCGCGACGCCTCGAAGACCCTGGAGCTCGACGAGCACCTCGAGCGCAAGCCCGGGAACCTCTCCGGCGGCCAGCGCCAACGGGTCGCCATGGGCAGGGCCATCGTGCGGGACGCGGACGCGTTCCTCTTCGACGAGCCGCTGTCCAACCTCGACGCCAAGCTCCGCGGCCAGATGCGGACCGAGATCTCCCGCCTCCAGAAGCGGCTCGGGATCACCACCGTCTACGTCACCCACGACCAGACCGAGGCGATGACCCTCGGCGACCGGGTCGCCGTCCTCAAGCGCGGGATCCTGCAGCAGCTCGCGACGCCACGCGAGCTCTACACCAACCCGGGCAACCTCTTCGTCGCCGGCTTCATCGGCAGCCCGCCGATGAACTTCCTGCCGGCGACCGTCGAGGGCAACCAGGTCAAGCTGCCGTTCGGGACCGTCACGATCCCCGAGGCGAAGGCCGCACGGGCCCAGGGCAAGGGCCTCCTCATCGCCGGCATCCGACCCGAGCACTTCGAGGACGCCTCGGTCATCGACTCGAGCCGCGCCCAGGGCTCGACGTTCAAGGCCAAGGTGGACGTCGTGGAGTGGCTCGGCAACGAGGCGTACGCCTACATCCCGTTCGAGGCCCCGCAAGAGGTGCAGGAGCAGCTGACCCAGCTCGAACGCGACCTCGACGGCGAGTCGATGCGGACCCAGCTGGTGATCGGCCTGGACGGCGCGAGCCGGATCACCGAGGGCGACGAGGCAGACATCTACGTCGACTCCTCGCACATGCACCTGTTCGACCCGGCAACGGGCGAGAACCTCACCCTCGACAGCGGGAAGGCCGGCACGGTGCCGAGCGACACGTCCACGGAGGCCGTGGCCGAGGAGCAGGACGCGGTGGCCACGCCGGCCGAGCAGGAAGGCGCCAGCTAGTCGGACCTGCGCAGCAGCCCGCGCCGCTCTCCCGGCGCGGGCTTGCGGCTCACGCTCACGCCTCCCATGAGCGCGAAGCCCCGGATCCGGACGACGGGGCTGTTCTCATCGAGCTCGGGAGGGACGCGCTCGGACGGGCCGTCGTACCCACCCATGATCCCGACGCCCTCCATGATCACGTGGGTGTGGGGGTTCACCTTGATGTCGGCGCCGCCCATGATCGCGTTGATGGTGATGGTCACCTCGCGCGCAGCGAACTGCGCGCGGCGCAGGTCGAGGTCGGCACCGCCCATGAACGCCACGACGGTCATGTGTTGCGGGACCACCCAGACGCCCTTGCGGGAGAGACCGCTGAGGATCGCGAGGTGCCGCTCCTCGGCCGGCCCGGGCACCACCGGTGACGGCGTCGCCGCGGGTCGAAGGGGGACGTTGGTGGTCGGCGTGGTGGGCAGGTCGAGGGTGATCGGGACCAGGTCGGCGTAGGTGCGGGCGGCGTACGTCGCCTCCAGCCGCTGGTCGAGCTCGTCGAGGTCGATCCGACCCTCGCCCGCGGCCTCGCGGAGAACCTCGGCAACCTGGTGGCGGTCCTGGTCGGAGATCCGCAGCTGCGACGGGTCCGGCGTGTCCATGGGGTCAGGGTAGTCGGCTTGCGCGCCGGCGCGCTGCGCCCATCGCTGCTCAGTCGGCCTTCGTGGCCACCACGACGTCGCGCACGATCGCCTGGTCCACGCGGTGCTGGAAGCCGCGGTAGGCCGGGGTGTCGACCGGCTCGAGGCCGGCGTCCGCGAGGACGGCCAGGGTGTCGGCTCGCGGGCTGGTGCGGGTGTTGACCGCGATCCCGATGGCTCCGCCCGGGCGGAGCACCGTGGCCCAGCCCGGCACGGCCGCAGCGAGCAGGTCGAGCGGACTCCGGTGCAGTCCGCCCCCCGAGCGGCTGCCGTGCTGGACGCCGTACGGCGCATCGGTGACGACGGCGTCGACGCTCGCGGCGCGGAAGATCGAGGGCGTCTCGAGGGTGTCGGCCTGCGCGACGCTGACGCTGAACGTGTCCCCGGCCGCCCAGGCCTCCTTGTCGACTGCGAGCTCGGCGTCGAAGCGCCGGCCCAGGGTGCGTCCGTCGCGGCGCAGCCGGCTCGTGGACGCGGTGTGCTTGAGCCGCTTGTCCTTCAGCCAGCGCGGCAGGAACGCGGCGTAGGCCTCGACGTCCCGTTCGTCGACGTCGACCCCGGCGGCGTGCCAGCCGTACATCAGCGTCTGGTTGAGGGTCGTCCCCCGACCGCAGAGCGGGTCGAGGATCCGGAGCCGCTGGGTGAGCATCCGGTCCGCACTGCGCGACGCCAGGACCGTGACGTTGAGGAGCAGCTGGGTGAACACCTCGTTGGTCTTGCCCTGGTACTTCAGGATCGTCAGCAGGTCGTCGTCGAGGCAGTCGAGCCGGTGGAGCTCCACCGGCCGCATCGCGTCGCTCCTGCGCTCGAAGAGGGCGAAAGCGGTGGAGACGTTGGCGACGTGGGCGAGGGCCCGCTCGTCGAGGTCGCCCTCGAAGACGACGTACTCGACGCCAGCGATCACCTCGGACCGCACCTCGCCCAGGGTGTCGGACAGCACGGTCTCGCCCAGGACGCCGAGCTCGGCGACGGTCAGCGCGGCGGCGCTCCGCGCGTAGACGCGGTTGGCGGAGGGCGACACGAGCAGTGCGTACGAGCTCACGATGGTCGAGACTAGGGCCGGTCTGCGAGGATCCGGCCCAGCGACGTCAACGTGACTCACGCGAAGGAGCGCCAGATGCCCGAGGTCGACCGCCGTAGACTCCTGCAGCTCGCGGGCGGGAGCGTCGCGCTCTCGGTCCTCACGCCGTCGATCGCGCGCGCCGCTTCGATCCCGGCGTTCAGGGCCACCGGCTCCATCAAGGACGTCGAGCACATCGTCGTCCTGATGCAGGAGAACCGCTCCTTCGACCACTACTTCGGCACCATGCGCGGCGTGCGCGGGTACGGCGACCCCCACCCGGCCCGGCTGCGCAACGGGAAGCCGGTCTGGCGCCAACCCGCCGGCGCGAAGCTCAAGGACGAGGTGCTGCCGTTCCGGCCCGACCTCGAGAACCTCGGCCTGCAGTTCCTCCAGGACGTCGACCACGAGTGGGACAGCCAGCACGAGGCGTTCGCCGGGGGCCACCACGACCGGTGGGTGCCGGCGAAGGGCACCGCCGCCACCATGGCCCACCTCGGGCGCGACGACATCCCGTTCCACTACGCCCTGGCCGACGCGTTCACCCTGTGCGACGCCTACCACTGCAGCGTGATCGGCCCGACCGACCCGAACCGCGCCTACCTGTGGAGCGGATGGACCGGCAACGACGGCAAGGGGAACGGGCCCCAGATCCACACCAGCCTCGGGCCGGTCTACAACTGGCGGACCTACCCCGAACGGCTGCAGGACGCCGGCGTCACCTGGAAGGTCTACCAGGACGCGGGCGCCGGCCTCGACGCCGCACACCTCTGGGGCTTCAGCATCGCCGCGCCCTACACCGGCAACTTCGGCGACAACGCACTGCTCCGGTTCGCGAACTACCAGAGCTCCACGGCCGGCCAGGAGCTGCACGACAGGGCCTTCAACGCCACCGACGTGAAGGCGAACCCCCCGGGCCAGGATCTGGCGTTCTTCGACC